>NZ_WHJG01000031.1 GCF_011682175.1 Massilia frigida | reverse complement strand
TGCAGTGCGTGGGGCAGCAGCATTTGCTGCTGCGGCTCGTAGGGAAGATAGCTTGATGTCATCGGTCAAAAATGCGTTTGCTCGGTTGACATGGATGATATCAAGTTTCTGCCGCGCAGACTCCTAGGTGCTGCGCGACTGGATACGTCAGTCATGCTGTGCCGGATCGGCGAGTGGCAGCCGTTGAGACAGCGCGGCAGTTGTCAGTCGGACCGTCGACTGGGTGCCGAGCGTATCAATGCGATTTGGGTAAATGCGCAATTTGTGCAAAAGTGACAATTCGTTAGATTTTTGGCATTTATTTCATCCAGAATAGTTCCACAGCAAATGACTCCGAATTAGAAATATAACTAAGGAGAATTTATGGAACTGGCGCGTTATACCAAGGGCCGCGCCGTAGCGCGCCTTGCTTCCCTTGTCGCCGCCGCAGTCCTTGGTGGCTGCGCTGGAACCCACCTCATTCCACCTGGCGATTATGCTGACGCGCCCGAGAGCAGTGCTCTGCGCGTCGTGTTCGATCAGGATGGAAACATCTATCCCCGCACGACAGACCTGATCGACTGGGTGGATTATCGGCAGCCCTTCTGGGAGCCTCTTCTCGGCAATGGATTTCAGCTGACCGCGTTGGAAGGCAAGGGTGTCAAACTCTACGCACCGCTGGAAATGTCGGTTACAAACGACATCATTACCCGGCTGAACAAGCGTTTGGAATCGAAAAAAATGCTGATTGTGCTCGTACACGGCTTCAACAACGATTTCAGCTTCGCCGCAGCTAACTTTGGCCTGATGAACGCGCGCATCGATCCGGCCGTCCGCGAACAGGCAGCGCTGCTTGAAGTATTCTGGGACGGGCTCGATCCCCGCCGTGATGGGCTGTGGGAGATGACAGCGGTGAGCTTCTGGCGCAAGGCGCTGACCTATTCGAACAGGGCCGGCATTCATGGATTGCGCACTATCCTCAATGGCGTCGACAAGGACGTGGATGTACGCTTCGTCACGCACTCGCGCGGCATCGGCGTTGTTCTGTCGGCGCTGGCCGATCCTGTCTTTGACAGGCATATCTACGGCACGCAGGCCGCGCCCCTGCACAATCCGCATATACGATCGATCAAAATTGCGGCGTTTGCACCGGCAATCGGTAACGGTCATCTCGATTGCGACCTCAACGAGCAGCTAACGAGGCATCCGGTGGAGCTGTTTGCCGGTATCAATCGAAGCGACTTTGCGACCTCGAAACTTGGCCTGTTCCCCGCCGAAATGTATGGCGCGTCAAACCTTGGCAGCGATGTCGACTATGTGCGCCGCCAGATCAAGATGGACAGGAAGAATTTTCGCCTGCGCGCATTTGAATTTACGCACGGCGCAAAACATGGCTTGTCACACTACTTCGCCAATGATGACCTGACGACATGTATGTTCGGCCTGGTCGACCTCCGAAAGCGTGTCGCCAACAGTTGTTCACCTGAAGTCTTTGCAAACTGATGCATTTCCAATCTTGCCTGAAAGTGCCCGTGAAACTTGCTCCTCTCCTGCTTTGCCTGGTGCTTGCCGCCTGCAGCACCACCGATGACGATTACGACAAATACGCGGACAAACACTCCGCATTTCAGCTGGTCGAACGCGCCAAGTTTGAGCCGATCAATCTTGTGTCGTTGATTCGCGGAACGGAAGGGCGTGTACGCAAAATCCATAAGATGAGCGCGCTCGAACAAATGAGGGACGACGATGCTGCAGCTGCCGAAATCGATGGGACCTTCCGCGACTTCGCCGAACTGAACCGGAATACGGGTGACGTCGGACGTGCCCGCCGCAACGAAATCCAGGAACGCATCCTCGGTGCCTCGGACCAGCGCTGCAATGATTTTAAAACGCTGCTGCAAAAGAAGCAGGCGAACGTCAGTTTCCTCACCGGACTTACAGCCACCGGTTCGTCTGTTGCCGCGACGATAGTCACCAACATCGATCGTTCCAAGCTGCTCGCTGGCATTGCCGGCATGGCCAGCGGCTACCGTGCGGAGTACAGCCAGGCATTCTTTGCCAATGCTGCGATCCAGGTGGTCGTCGCCGGTATCGATTCGCGCCGGCGCACTGCGTACGAACAGATCCTGCTCGCACGCAAGGACAGCTTAGTCGGTTATCCGCTCGAAGCGGCCGTCAAGGATGGGATTCGCTACCACGGCTTATGTTCCACCGTAGCCGGCCTGCAGGAGGCGGGGGAAGCCGTGCGCTACTACAATGAGCCTGGACTGGCCGCCGCCTCACGCACGATCGCCCGTTCCAAGATGCTGGTCGACTTGCAGGGTGCAAATGCGAATGAGGTCATTGAGAAACTGACCAAATGGCAGAACATCGTTCCGGCCGAGCGCTATCTGGCAGGCAATCCACTGGGCGCAACCGGGGCCGAAGAAAAAGGCGGCGCACAGTCGTTGCTGGACCATTTCGAATCCAGCCTGATCCGCTTGCAGCGGCGATCCGATACGCTGACGGCGCTGTCGAAAGAATTTGAAAGCGATCCTGAATGGAAGCAGGATATTGCCACGTCAAAGGATATAGTGAAGCCGGTCAAAATCTCGCTGGAAGGTCAATGTCGGGCAGAGCTCATTTTGAAAGCGACGGATTTGCTCACTTCTAAGGCTGCGCTGGCTGCAGCGCCGGACGGCGACCCACAGCGCGCGCTCGAGGTCCAACTTGCGCAGCAGAATGCAGATCTGACCAAAGCCAGTTCCGATTTTGTGGTGGAAGGCTACATAGAGAGGGCCAGCGCGGTGGAAACCGCGCTCAAGGCGCTCGGCTCGCCGATCGTCAAGCACAAGCGGCCGGCCGTGACGGCGGCCCTGACCCGGCTCAATCGCTACGCGCCGACGATTGGGGCGAAATGCGCTGTAACTAAAATCGAACGATAGGCCGGTTTATCGCTGCAAGCAGGCGGGTGCGCCCTGTGCAATTTGGGTGGCGCACCGCCCGATGTAACGTCGCTCGTCGAGCAACTGCAGGTGGATTGCAGCCGGCACGCAATTGGCGACGCCCGGGCTATTGAGCACGTCGGGCACAACGCGCCGTTCCAGCTCCGACTGCGCCAATGGCGGGAGCCGAATTGGCGCGGCAGCGGTAGCGCCAGGCAGTTGACAAAAATTTCGCGCGACGCGGTCGCGCTACGGGACGCTGCGTGGCAGATACACGGCGCGGCAGGCGGCGGTTCCCGGCACCATCGAAAGTCAAGCCGCTATGCCATCACCAGCCATGCCAGGCTTAGCTGGCTTGCTGCTCCAGTTGTTCGCACAACTGCCTGGACATCTTCGGTTGCCGAGGCTGTGCTCTGACCATGGGCTTGTCCATCATGCCAGCCTGTTTGCCAGCCGGACGGGAGGCGGAGCATACGCCGGGCATTGCAGCCGGCACCCGCCAGCAAGGACTGGGTTGCGGGAGCAGCCTTGCCAAAAAACGCTCAGGGAGAGTTAACATCGTCTCGGCATCGAGCGTGAGGAGCGAAAACTCACACACCACAGAATGACCTCCTCGCCATTGCCGCTAACAAGGGGCGCGACGGGGATTTTGCAATGCGTGTGGTGGATGCGCAAGCGGTAAGCTTCCATCGGACAAAGTACAAGCTTGGCCATGAGCACGTCCCCGCCAATCGTTTCGACTGGGACTCGGCTACGGGTCGGTTCGTGTTTAGGCATCCTGTGCTCGCCAAACAGCGGGCGATGAACGCACTGAAATTGGAACAGTACCAGTTCGACGATCTGGCAGCAGCGAAGGCCGTCTGTGCATGAGCTAACGCGGCATTGCCGGCGAAGCGAATCCGACTCTTGGTACGCGGTTGTTACTTGTGTTACGTAACTGCATACTCCTACCATTCATTTCGAAACATCCTGTCTACAAAAGTATGAGCAGGATGGTTCCAGGGAGCGAAGATGCTCTGTCGGCCCGTCTCATGCCATCCTCGAGATTGGCAGGGCGTCGTTAAATCTTAATCAACTAAGGTGATAAAAATGTCAAATGTAAGATTGTGGGCAATTGGGAATGCTTCGAACATTGCTGCGTCGTTCTCCAGCACAAACGGGGATACAGGTGCGTTACCGGCCAACGCCATTACCCACACGGGTGGAAGCGACGGCGACTACATCCGCATGCCAGATTGTTCAGGAAGCCAGTATTTTGCGGATCATCATATTTCAATCAGCGCAAACGACGGCAGTTGGAGCGTCAGCCTTTGGGATAATGATCAAAGTAGCGGCGAAGTATGCTGGAGTCCAACATCGAATTATGCTGACGGATACAATTTCCCCGCCAGCCAAAACTCGCCAAACTGTACTATTTTGATCGAAGTGGACTCGAATAACAATCCGACGTGTTATTGGGCGCCATTCTGAAGCTTGTTGATTGAGGTGCCGCCGTCACTATCTCGTGACGGCGTGGCCCAGACGATCCGAATAGGTTGTCAAACGTAAGCGATCACGCGGCGGCGCGTGATCGCATCTATCTCGACGACGTCAAGATCAAGTCGGAGATGAGGAGAAGGGGATATGGATTCCAATTTCTTTGTGACCTCGTGTACAGGCACGGTTGTCCTATCGTGCCTGTGCACGAGACGGGCAGCTCGCATACATTCTGGATGACCGCGCGTAAGCGCATGAATGCGCACGGTACGCGGCTATATCGTTGCGCTCGAATCGCTGTGCATCCCGATGCTGGCCGACCGTGGCCGCGACGGCGGCTATCGGCTGATGAAGGGTTTCAAGCTGCCGCCGATGATGTTCAGCAACGATGAAGCGCTGGCGCTCGGTCTGCTCGCCGCGCGCAATCTTGGCCTGGCGGAGACGGCATCGGCCGGCGCCGGTGCGCTTGCCAAGCTCGAGCGCGTCATGCCCGAGCACCTGCGCCAGCGCATGCGCGCCATTGGCGAAGTCGTCACCTTGAACATGAAGCGCGCCAACGCGGCGGGCGATCCGGAAATCCTCGTTGCACTGGGCGTCGCGGCCCAGGGTCCACAGCAGCGTGTGCGGCTGCGCTACCGCGTGCCAAATCAGGTGCAAACTGAACGCGAGGTCAATCCCTACGGACTGGCTTTTTGGGAAAGCAACTGGTACGCCGTCGGCTATTGCCACTTGCGCCAGGACCGGCGTTCGTTCCGGCTCGATCGCATCGAGACTCTCTCCGTCCTGCCAGCAAGTTTTGGCAGGCCGGTCGGGTTTGACGCGCTGGCCTATTTGACCGAAGCGCTCGCCGCCTTGCCGTGCGCCATGACGTTTTCCAGTCACAGCGTGCTTGAAGCGGTGAGCGATGGGGTGGTGCTGCACAGCCAGGTCGACGACCTGGGCTGGATGGCACGCGAACTGGCCCGACGCAAGCGCGCGCCACCTCCTGGGCTGGGGCGAGCGCGAGGCGCTCTGCTTGCCCGACTGGCTCACCTGGCGTCGCGCCATGGCGGCACTGCTACCGGACTTGCCGCGCGTGCTGGCCGTGAATGGACGCCGCGCGGTCTTTCCGCCTCCGGGTTAAGGCGGCAGCGCGCGCCTCAGCGGGCCGCCTCTCCGAACAAGCGCGTCAGCAGTTGGCCGAACTTTTCCAGCCGATCCGGCTGGGTCGGCTTGATCACCCCGTGTTCCTGCAAGACGGCAATCAGCTTGACCGGCCCGGTGCGGTTGTTGCCCACGATTTCGACATGGCCTGCCTTGACCTCGACGATACTGACCCGCGGGTCGCTGTCGACGGCCGGGTTGCGCTGTTCCGCCAGCGAAAAAATCGCATCCGATTCGACGCAGACGCCGTTGCTGACGCGCCGGCAACTGCCGCTTTCATCGGTCATGATCTTGAGAAAGTCCTTGACGCGCGGATCGAGCGCGCCGGGTTCGCGGATGAAGGGCGACGTATAGGTAATTTCCGACCATTTGTCGCCCGTGACAATCTGGCAGACCGGCCCGACCAGTCCCAGCGACAGCGTCTTCCACAGCGGGCTGCCGCAATGGCGTGCCGCCGCGATGCCGCCGAACGGTCCCGAGACGGTCACCAGGCGCAGTTGCAGATCCTTGCCCTCGATGGCATCGGGCTTGCTGACCGACATCGCGTTGCGCGAGATCAGGGCGCCCTGGCTGTGGCCCAGCACGGTAATCTGCTTGTTTTCCATGTTCCGCGCCAACTGGCCGAGCGCCGCATCGAGCTGGCCGGCACTGACCCGCAAGCTGTCGCGGTCGTTGTAAGTGAAACACGCGGTCTGCTGGCCGTGAAAGGCCAGCACCTGGGCCATGCCCCGGTAGCGCCCGGCCGAGCTGAAACAGCCGTGCACCAGTACGGTGACCGGTTGCTGGGCGTTCAGTTTCAGGGTGTGGTCGCCACTGTCGGTGCACTGGCTCAGGCCGGGAATGTTCATGCTGACATTGGCCGGCGGCAAGCGCGACCCATCGATCGTCAGCAGCGCCGGCTCGTCCGCCACCGGCGTGGCGCAACCCGTCATCAAGCCAAGGGTGGCAATGGCCATGGCCGCTGCGAGAATTTTCATCATTTGTTATTCCAGGGTAAGTACGCGTAGGCTTCCGAGTGTAGCCGATCGCGCCAGCGCCCGGGTCAATGGCTGCGTACCCGGCCGCAAATGTCCGGGCAAATCACGCCACGGCGGGGCCGCGCCGCGCTTGCGCGCGCAAGGTGTGCACGGATGGTCGGGTAAATTAATTTCCAATGGGGAAATAAAACTGTTTGGGTGTATCATTTCTTGTTGACAGAACCTTGTCCTGATCAGTGGTGGCGACAATGCGGCCGGGCGTACATTTTCTTGCGGCGTGGGTGGGCGGCTTGGCCATGCTGCTCTGTTGCGGCGCGGCAGCCGCAGGCTCCGCCAGCCCTGTGCCCGCCGATCCCACCCGCGTCATCCGGCTTTCCTCGCTCGAATGGCCGCCCTACACCGGCGCGTCGCTGCCGCGCCATGGCGCCACCACGGCGGTGATCGCCGCCGCGCTGGCCAGCATGGGTTACCGCCTGGAAGTGGCTTATTTTCCATGGAGCCGGGCCACCGCCCTGGTCCGGCACGATTCTCCCTTTGCCGGGTATTACCCCGAATATCTCTCGGCCGACCTGGCCCGCGAGTTTCTCGTTTCCGACCCGATCGGCACTGGTCCGCTCGGCTTTGCCTACCACGCCGCCGCACCGGTCCGCTGGGACAGCATGGCCGACCTGTCGAAGTACCGGATCGGGGTCGTCGAAGGCTATGTCAATACGGAGCAGTTCGACACGCGGGTGCGCCAGGGAAAGCAAATGGTCGATCCCGCCGTGAACGACAAGCAAAACCTGCGCAAGCTCGCCGCCGGGCGCGTGCCGCTGGTGTTGATCGACCGGCGCGTGTACGCGCATCTGGTCCTCAACGACGCCGACCTGCGCCCGCTGGCGCCGCTGCTGCGTTTCCATCCACGCCTGCTGGAAGACAAGAAGCTCTATATTTGCTTTCGCCCCAACGCCGAGGGCGAGCGGGTGCGCACGATTGTCAATGCGGGCTTGAAGCGGATCGATATCGAGGCCGTGCTCGCGGCGGCCTTGGGCGCTGGCGGCGCGAACTAGGAGGGCGCCACGGCGATGAAATTGCGCCCGCGCAGCTTGGCCGCGTACAAGGCGCCGTCGGCGCGGTGCAGCAGGCCGGTCATGTCGGCGGCACCGGCATGGCTCACCGAGGCGATGCCGATGCTGACCGTGACCGCGATCTCGCCATACGCGGTCGGCACGCTGGCATCGGCCATGGCGCTGCGCATCCGTTCGGCAACGATCAGGGCGCCTTCGGGATCGCAGTCGGGCAGCACCGCGAGCAGTTCCTCGCCGCCATAGCGCCCGAAGGCGTCGTAGGTTCGCAGCGCCGCTGCCATGCGCTGCGTCGCTTCGCGCAACACCTCGTCCCCGGCCAGATGGCCGTAGGTATCGTTGATGCGCTTGAAATGATCGAGATCGGCGAAGATCACGGATAAGCATTCCGGCGTCCTGGCGCGCCGTGCGATTTCCTTTTGCAGCAGGTCGAGGATGGCGCCGCGGTTGAAGATGCCGGTCAGGGCGTCGCGCGTGGCTTGCCTGCGCAATTCCTGCTCCAGGTCGACGATGCGGCGCCCGGCGCGCACCCGCACCCGCATTTCCTCGGCGATGAAGGGCTTGGCGATGTAGTCGTCGGCCCCGGCGTTCATCGCCGCGACGATGAATTCGGTCTCGGTGCGCGAGGTCAGCATGATCATGTAGACATAGCGCTCCATGCCGGCCTGGCGGATGTTGTGGCAGACGTCGATGCCGTCGCGGCCCGGCATCATCCAGTCCAGCACCGCCAGCAAGGGGCCGTCGGCCTGGCGCAGGATCGCTTCGGCGGTCAGGCCGTCGGCGGCGACCACCACCTGGTAGCCCCATTCGGACAGCACGTCCTGCAGGTACAAGACGGAAATCGGATCATCGTCCGCGACAAGCACTTTCATTGCTTCAGTTCCAGGGTCGTGGTCAGCGTGGCGGACAATTCATCGATGCACAGCGCCAGGTAGCGTGCGGCGCCGTCCAGGCTGTCGGCGCTGGCGCCGCTGCCGGGGCGCGCCATGCTTTCCAGCGCACCTGCCGCCTGCACGGTGACGTCCCCGCTCAGCGTCGCGGCGGCGCCCTTGACGCGGTGCGCGGTGCGTTCCAGCAGGTGCGCATCGCCGCTTTGCAGGTGGCGCACGAGTTCGGGCGCGGTATCGATGAACGATTTTGCCATGAGAATCAATAAGTCGCGTTTCCCGCGCGCGCGTTCCAGCGCCAGTTCGCGGTTGAAGATGGCGGTGGCGGCCGGAAGCCCGTATGCCGGTTGCCCGTACGCCGGCTGCCCGTACGCCGGCTGCCCGTATGCCGGCTGCCCGTATGCCGGCTGCGGGTGCTGCGGCGCCAGCGCTGCCGGCCCGGGCGGGTATTCCGGGCCCGGCCATGGGCGTTCGAGGCAGGTATACAGATCGAGCGGTTCGATCGGTTTCGACAGATAGTCATCCATGCCCGCCGCCAGGCAGGTCTGGCGGTCGCCCTCCATCGCATGGGCAGTCACCGCCACGATATGGATATGCGCGCCGGAAGCAGCCTCGCGCCGGCGGATTTCGGCAGTGGTCTGGTAGCCATCCATTTCCGGCATCTGGCCATCCATCAGGATGGCGTCAAAGCTGTCTTCGTCCAGCATCCGCAGCACTTCGACGCCATTGCCGGCAACGGCAAAGGTGTGGCCGCGGCTGCGCAGCAGCTCGGTAACCAGCATCTGGTTGACCGGATGGTCGTCGGCGACCAGCACCCGCAGGCGCTTGTGCGCGGGCGGCACCGCCGCCACCGCCGCCGCCATCGCCATCGCCATGTCGTGCGGGCCGGGTGCGGCGGGGCCGGCGGCGCCGCTCCTGACGATCCCCATCAGCGCGTTGAACAGCTCGGAATGCCTGACTGGCTTCGTGATAAATGCCGTCAAGCCGGCCGCCAGCCCGGCTTGCAGCGCGGCGCCGTCGTCTTGCGGAGGCAACATGACGACGATCGAGGTGGGCGCCAGCCCGGCGGTGCCCAGGGTGGCGGTCAGCGGCGCGGCGCCGCCGGCCGCCAGCGAGGCGCTGCAGATGGCTGCGCAAAACGGCTCGTCGTGCGCACCGTCGCGCTGCAGCTGGCGCGCCAGTTCGGCGTGGCCCCGCACCAGCGCCGGGCGCATTTTCCAGCTGTGCAGCAGGTTGACGAGGATCTGGCCGGAGGTGGCATTGTCGTCGATGACCAGCACCGGCTTGTGCTGCAGCCCGGCGTCGCCCGGCCCCTGGTCCGGCGCCGCCGGGCGCTGCGCAAGCTGGACCGAGACCGTGAAATGAAATTGCGTGCCCACCCCGGGTTCGCTGTCGACCCACAGTTGCCCGCCCATCAGGGCGACCAGCTGCGAGACGATCGCCAGTCCCAGCCCGGTGCCGCCGTATTCGCGCGTGGTGGAGGCATCGGCCTGGACGAACGATTCGAAGATATGCTCTTGCTGCTGGCGCGACATGCCGATCCCGGTGTCGCGCACGCTGAACTCGAGCTCGGCGTAGCCGGCATGGCGCGCGTGCTGGCTGACCGTCAGCACCACTTCGCCGCGCGCCGTGAACTTGATGGCGTTGCTGGTCAGGTTGATCAGTATCTGGACCAGCCGGCCTTTATCGGCGACGATGATGGCCGGCACCTCGGGCGCGATGTCGAAGGCCAGTTCCAGCCGCTTTTCCGCCGCCCCCGCCGCCAGGGTCCGGAATACATTGGCGATTTCTTCGCGCAGGTCGAAAGCGACTTTTTCCAGGACCAGTTTTTTGGCCTCCATCTTGGAAAAATCGAGGATATCGTTCAACAGGCGCAGCAAGGAGTCGGCGGACGACTGGATCAATTCCATATACTCGCGCTGCTGGATCGATAGTCCGGTTTTCAGCACCAGCCGCGTGAAGCCGATGATGCAATTCATCGGCGTGCGGATTTCATGGCTCATGTTGGCCAGGAATTCGCTCTTGGCTTCGTTGGCCGATTCCGCCTTGTGTTTGGCTTCCTGCAACTGGATTTCGAATTTCTTGATCGAGGTAACGTCGTGGTCGGTGCCGCGATAGCCGAGGAAGGTGCCGTCGCGGTCGAGTACCGGCACTGCCGACGATTCCAGATAGCGGTCGCTGCCGTCCCGGTGGCGCCAGCGGATCAGCCAGCTGCTCCAGCCCTCGCCGTGCCGCTGCAGCTGGCGCAAGCGCTCCGCCACCATGGCCCGTTCGTCCGGATGCACGTAGCGCAGCATGGTTTTGCCGGTCAGTTCGTCGGGCTCGTGGCCGAGCATGGCCTGGACCGCCGGGTTGGAATAGCGGATGCGGCCATTCCTGTCGAGCGACCAGATCCAGTCCTTGGTGGTCTCGACAATCGAGCGGAATTTTTCCTCGCTCAGCCTGAGCTGGTCTTCCGTCTGTTTGCGATGGGTGATGTCGTTGTATAAGCACAGCAGGTGGGGCACGCCGGACAGCTCCACCAGGTCGGCCGAAAACAGCACGCTGATCTCGGCGCCGGCGCCCGTTTTCATGGCCGCTTCGCAGTCGTTGATCGATCCTTCCTGGCGTAGCCGCGCCATCATCGACTGATGGACGTCGGGCGCCGGCCAGTAATCGAGCAGGGAAGCGGGACGGGTCAGCAGCAGGCCGCGCTCCTGCCCGATCAGCTCGCAAAATGCATCGTTCACTTCCAGGAAATGGCCATCGGCCATGCTGCTGACGGTGATCGCCACCGGACTCATGCTGAAAATCTTCGAGAAGCGTTCTTCCAGCTGGCGCATGTGTTCCTCGACATGCTTGCGCTCGCTGATATTCATCATGGCGCCGATCATGCGCACCGCCGCGCCGGCGCCGTCGTAGATGATGTAGCCGCGGTCGTGCACGTGGGCGTAGGTACCGTCGGCGCACCGGAAGCGGTATTCGCCCGTCCAGTAGCGCCCGCCCGTGTGGATTTCATGCTCGACCTCGCTGGTAACCCAGTCGCGGTCGTCGGGATGGATCTGGTCGACCCACCACTGGGCCGGCGAGATGTCGTTGGCCACGGTGTGGCCGAAGGTATGCGTGATGCCGGCGTTCCACCAGATCTGGTCGGTGCCGAAATCCCAGTCCCAGACCGTATCGTTGGTGGCGCGTGCGACCAGGTTGAACCGCTCCAGGGTTTTGCGCAGGTCATCCTCGGCGCGCTTGCGCTCGCTGACATCGACTCCCACCATCGCATACGAACTCGGTTCGCCCTCCTGGTGCGCGATCCGGACCACGGAAAACAGAAAGGGGACCATGCCGCCGGCGCGGTTGCACAAGTCAAGCTCACCGCGCCAGGCCGCTGTCGATGCTTCCAGGAATATATCCGGCAAGTGGGCGGTATCGCTACCGGGACAAGTGAACCCGGCCATCGACAAGCCGTCGCAGTCTTCGTCCGCGCCGATGCCGAGCAAGGCACGCCCCGCACCGTTGAGATAGAGGATGCGCTGCGCTCCGGAGACGAAGGCCACCAGGTTCGGCGTGGCATCGAGGAAGGCGCTGAAGCGCGAACTGACTTCGGATGCCTTGCGCTCGTCGCTGACATCGCGCAGGATCGCCACCGACATGCGGCCGCCTTCGTGGCGCGCCTCGCGCACGGCGATATGCAGGGGGAACAGGCTGCCATCCTTGCGTTGCGCGGCCACCTGCGCGCCGTGGGCGCCGTCCGGCGGGGTGGGGATCAGCAGCGTCAGGGGCGCGCCGATGACCTCCTGCGCCGCATGCCCGAACATGGCGGCCGCAGCCGGGTTGATCGATCTGATGTTGCTGTTCTCGTCGATGGTCAGCAAGCCTTCGGCCATGTTGTCGACCACGGCCTGGAGCTTGCCTTCGCCCGCGCGCGCCGCTTGCCTGGCCGCCAGCAGCGCCGCGATCAGGGGCGAGACTTGCCAGTGCAGCAGCAACATGCCGCAGATGAACAGCACTGCCAGCACCGTCACCATGGTCGAGATCTGGGTGCGGATCGGCTCGTACAGTTCGACTGCATCCTGCTTCACCACCAGGCCGAGCGCGGTGGAGCCGATCGGCCCGTAGGCGGCGATCACCATCCGTGCGCGGTAATCCTTGGCCGCGATCAGGCCGGTTTTGCCATTCAGGGCATTGCTCATCGGCAGGTCCTGGTCGTTGCGCATGCGCGAGGTCCCGCTAAAGCCATGCGCGTTCAGGCGGCTCGGCAGGCAACTCATCCGCTGCCCGGGCGCCGCCGCGCAAATGGCAATATCGCCGCTGTCTCCCAGGAGCGCGGCATCGGCCAGCAGGGTTTGCACGATGGGCAGCTTGCGCTCGGCCAGGATGGTGCCGATGACGGCGCCATCCTTGCGCACCGGCACCGCGATTTTCAGGATCGGGACCGTCGACCACAGCAGTTCTTGCTCATCGTTCAGGCGCAGGCTGATCGGCGCGCTGGTATCGGGGGCGCCGGCGCGCAGCAGGATGGTGCCGTCGGCGCTGGTCGCGGCCACCGAGGCGTATCCGTCGCCGAGCAAATGCTGCGCCAGGTCGGCCGCGCTCGCCGCGTGATCCGCCGCGCCGGGAAGGCGCGCGTATTCCTTGAGCAGGGCGGGGTCGCTGGCAAGCGAACGGGTCTGTGAAATCGTGTTTTCCAGCACAAAATTCAATAGCTGGGCGCGATTCGAATGCGCCGCGCTCATGTTCAGGTGCAAGGCCGCTTCGGTGCGGTGGGCCGACATGACCGAGCTGGTCATCCCGGCCGCGAGCGCCATCGACAGCAGGATGATGGTGGCGATCGCGGTAATGCGCGCGTCGCCGCGTTCGCGGCTGGCGCTGCGCTCCGTGACGCTTTGGTACCAGCCCAGCCATAGGGCGCTGCCCAGCAGCAGAAAGCCGAAAGCCACGTGCGGCGCCATCCCGACGAAGCGATACCACTCGTAGAGCAGGTCGAGCTTGAGCGAGTGGCCGGTCACGCCGACGATGCCGAGCGCAACCAGCGCGAGGCACAGCAGCTGGACCAGGCGGTCGGGGCCGCCGTTCGCGTCCTGCCGGTTTTGCAGCAGGAGGCAGACGCCGGCCAGCCAGAAGCCGCCGCAGGACAGCGGCGACATGCGTCCGGGATGCGGGTTGGGGTCGCTCAGCCACACGTCGACGAACAGCGTGTCGACATGCAAATTCACGCCGATCAGGTTTTGCAGGCCGACCACGCCGGCCACGGCCAGCATGGCGATGGCGGCGCAAGTGCGTGCCATCCGCGCGCGCCGCCCGGCAACACTCAGGGCGGCCCCGGCAAACACGAAACACAGTGCGGTATTGAACACCATCGCGATGGCGCCGGGGACGAGCTGCACCAGCACGCTCGAGTGCAGGCCCCAGCCTGCGATCACGGCGATGCCCAAGAGCAGCACCAAAGCGCCAAGCAAACGTTGCAGCTGTGAGAGTGTCAACACCGTAGCCTTTCGTGACGTTGGGAGCTGCGCTCATCACGGGTTGGCGCGGACAGGCAACCCGTTACATCGCCAAGCCTGCGGGGACGCGCACAGCGCCGTGCCGCAACGCGGCAGTGCCCGAAACAGTGCTTTTTTGGCGACACTTGGTCGACTATACCAAGATCGTTCACGGCGTTCGGCAGGTTTCTGATGAGTGAGTCAAAAAAACCACGACCGGCCGTCGCCACGCGCATCTTCCCGGCCGTGCGCGCCGCCGCAGGCGGAACGCAGGCGCGCCTTTTCCACAGTTGCTGCGCTCGGGATTGTTTAGCGAGGTCCCCTTTTTGCGCAGGAACATTGCTGCAATTGCCATGCCTGGCTTCAGGCGTACGGCACGCGCGCGTGTTCTTTGCGATGCCGGCACTGAAGGCGACATCGTTCCCGTCCCCCGGCGCGCCATGAGCGGCGCCGCTCATTGTGCGGATGGCGGCCGCTTGCACCGGCGTGCGTCTGCCGACGTAGTGGCGGGCCACCACGACGAGGTCTTTGAAGCCCGGGACCGCGGCGGACCGCAATGTCCGCCCGCTCTCGCACATGCCGCAAATTGCATCGCATAACGATTTTTCCGTGGTGTCCTGGTGCGGCACGCCTGCGTGATTGCGGCTTTCGAGCCTGGCATGCCTTGCCCAAATTGAAAACCATGAGATTACAAAATCTCCGATTGACAAGAAAATAACTGTTTCGTACACTTCTTGAGTTGCAAAAAAATTTAATGTTTAGTATTGTTACATGCTGAACATGCCGAGCATTGCAGCTAAGTTCGCTTTGTTTGTAGATTCGTGGTATCCGCCCAGCGCGGATAGAAGATCGAAATGCAAGTACAGAACAGAAGGGTTGCAATGGCTCAGCCAGCGCTCCGGATGCACGCCGTCCACATTCACTTCCTGATCCACCACGCCGCTCCGCCGGCCTGCCGACGACAGCGCCGGCTGGCCGGCTGACGCGCGCCCGCGTCCACTATCCGCTTCCTTGTAAGCCCGTGTTCCCGTGACGCGCCCGACCGCGCAGGGGGCCGCGGCGCTCCCACATGCACGTCCGCGATGCGCCGGGCGTGCAGACCCGATCAGCATGGGAATTGCCAGCGATGCCACCAGACTCCAGTTCCGACCGTACCCCGCCGGCAGCGTCGCCGGCCTGAGGGCGGACCTGATCGACGACCTGCTGGTCGTGGTGCATTACACGGCGGCGCTTTCCTGAGGTGGCCCTGGCAGTGCGCTAATTTTTCTAATTATCCTTCGCCGTCCTGACCGGCCCAGCTAATGTTGATCCGCTGGGTACGGATGTGCTGAAGGGGCGGGGCAGTGTCCGGACCTCTCGCCGGCCCTGTTATCACTTTGGAGAAATTGACATGCCCAAAGCAAAACGGACGACGCTAGGCAAAGGCTGGCGCAGCTACCATATCGGCAGTGAACAATCGACGAAGATCACGTCTTATATCGTTGCACATGGCGCTTACGCGAAAAAACATGGCACAGTCACCTGGACACTGCCTGAATTTCCGTTGTACTTCTACACCATGCATGGGCACTTTATGTGGATAGCTCTGGAAATCTACCCTGTTATTGGCGCGACCCAGGTAAAGCTGCCCACGTCGATCTGTGGGGCGGTGAAGTGTGGATCTACCAGCTCTCGTCATTTGACGAAAAGCAAAGTGAGGCTGCCATCACATGCCTGGAAAACCGGGATTGTCCGGCCGGCGAACGAATAGAAATCATCACCCTCGAAGCAAAATCGCGCAGCTGCCTTGGCGTGCTCTTGAATGTTCTCAGAAGCAGGAGGTTGACCTCGGATTCCTCCAAACTCATCGAGGAAGCCGGTCTTGAATGGAAACTTCACTTTTTGGCTTGCCGGTCCGATGCCGGCGCCGTCGCTGAGATCGGAAAACGATATGAAGCCGATTCAATGAAAACCGGGGCGCAGACAATCGGCCAGACGAACGCGCCGCGGCCTTTGGGCTATTTCGACAGCGCTAACGTCATCGCTGCGGCTGCGCAGTTACGTGCACAGGTGCCCGCATTGATGCATGTGCACCTGAACGAGGAGGTCAGGAAGCACGAAGCCGTCATGCAACGATATCCGGTGAGGCATCCCGATCACGCTGTATTTTTGAGGGAAAAAATTCAGGTGTATGAATCGGTGAGGAATCTGAATCTGGCGGCACAGGCCGATCTGGCAAAAGAGTATTGCGAAAAAATGAATCAGTATGTGATCGCCCGCGATTTCCTGGAAGTAGAAAAACCGGATATTGCATGGCGCACGATGGGCCATGCCGGATAAGTCCGGCATGCAACGCGCGTCGGCCTGGCACAGCGCAACCGGAACGGACAAAAAAAACGCTCACCGTCATTCCTGACCGTGAGCGTTTTTTGACCTGCGCAAACCGGTGCGGACGGCCTGTCCCGCCCCGCGATGGCCGCCAGTTATTTATAGACGACTTGCGCCTTCAGGTTCGGCAGCACTTTCTTGGAAAACGCCTTGTACTCGGCCGCGATGGCCGGCGCGCACACATTGCCGCGCGTGTGGTCGTCCACCTCGCGCGTGACCGTGAGCTGGTTTCCCTTGAGGCGATAGCTCGCCTTGTAGCTGATGTTGGCCGACTTGACCGCCAGGTTATCGGGCACGGCCAGCACTTTCATCTTCTTCGGGAAGGTGAACACGTATTCTTCCACGCTGGCCCCGTTGGAGCAGGCAAACTCGGTCGGGGTTTCTTCATCGTCCGATCCGCCCCCGACAAAACGCGCCACCGGCGAGCTGCTGACGAACACCGGATGAATGACAAAGGCGCCGGCGCCGGGGACATGGGTGAAATTCTTGAACTCGAAACTGGCCTTGTAGTTCAATGTATTGATCAAGGCGGCCGGATCGTCGCTTTCAAACTTGCCCGTGCCGATGTAACCCATGCCCTTCAACACGTTCTTGACCATGTTTTCCATGGTCTCCTTGCCGGCGCCGCGCAAGCCCTCGCGCAGGCCGAGGGCGTACTGGCCCTTGAGCGCCACGTCCACGCTGCCGGTGACCGAACCGTCATCGTTGATCTTGATGCGCGTTTTCATGGTCTGGAGATTCGATCCCGCTGGCGCGGCCGGGGTCCTGAGTCCTTCCTTGAAACCGTCGACCATCAAGGCCGGCTTGTCCTGCGAACTGTAGGGCAGCATGCCGAATGGGGTGGAGTCCGAGGTCGAGTCGACGAACAGGTCGAACGCCGGCAGGTAGTTGATCACGTGATTGACGCGCGATACCACCGGCACCTTGGCCAGCCGATAGCCGCTGCCCGCGTTGATCAGCGCTTGCGTGCTGTCGATCTTCTTGGCCGCCAGCAGCGCTTGCAGCAGCGTGGCGTGGTCCTTGCAATCGCCCATCTTGTTTTTCAGGATGAAGGAAATGTCGTGCGGGACCACGGCGCCGGTGCCGATGCAATTGCCGGCGTAGGTGATGTTGGTCGATACCCAGTCGTACAGGGCGCGGGCGGTGTCGCGCGGGGTCTTCTGGTCCTTGGCGATGTCGTCGGCCAGCGCCTGGACTTCCTCGCTGACGGCCGCTTTCGGCGTGGCGCGCGCGCCGTAGGCCTGGGCGATGTCGGCATACGAGGTGAAGGTCGAAAACGCCAGTCCCGGCAGGGTGTCGACGTCGAACACCGAGTAGTCGTTGCGCTTGTCCTTGAGCGGTACCTTGTTGCTGAAGGTCCACGACAGTTCCTTGCGGCCGTTGGTTGCGGTGCTGGAAGCCGGGGTCAGTTCGTGCACGTCGAGCTGGGCCGCGAGCGTGGCCGGATAGTCGAGCGTGATCTTGGCGTCGTCGTAGGCGGTGGCGCGGCTGAAATAGTGAACCATCGAGTACTGCTTCGGAAACATCGGTTCGGTCTGGGTCAGCTTGTACGAAAAACCGACGGTGTCGCCAACCGCCACTTCCGGGAACACCACCGTGAGCGTGGTGCGGTCCGAATACACCGGCGCATCCTTGGCGTTGCCGGTGTTGGTCACCACCTGGTAATTCGATTTGGGCGCGTCGATGCGGCGGCCGTCGGCCTTGATGGTGTAGGCGCTCAGCACTTCGGCTTTTTCAATGCTGGTGCTGTACGAAATCGAGGCTTCCTTGGCGCTGGCCAGGGCTTTTTCCTTGAGTACTGTCATGGCCCAGTCGTGCGTTTCGGTGCTGGTGTAGTCGTTGTTGAGCGAATACTTGACGTGATAGCGGTCCATGCGGGTGTACAGTTCCGCCGGTTCCCCGGCCGCGGCGGGGCTGGCCGCGCTGGCGGGCAGGGTCAACATGAACAGTGCGGCAGTGTGCAGTAATCTGGCTTTCAAGTGTTTCTCCACGTGGATTCGAGCGTTCTCACAACAAATTGTTGTTTGCATGAAAACATTATAAACCGGCACGATGGGCTTGCAAATTGACTAGTTGAATATTTTTCCATTTGGCAGGTTTTGCAAGTTTTTTTGCTGCGCTTCAAGCCGCTGGCACCGAAGACGCGCATTGCTGTATCGCAATGTCGGCCTTGTCCTATGTGTCAAGGCAACATGCATGCAACATTGTTGAGGGCTTGGCGCGCTCAGGCCTGAACCACGCTCACGCGCGCAAAGCGCAAGTTCTCGAACACCTTGATGCGCCCCTTGAGCGGCCACCAGTCGTACAGGAAAATCTGTACCGGACGCCACATCGCCACCCAGCCGACGATGGTCAGGCTTTCATGGGCGATCTTGGCCCCGGGGCCGGGCAGGAAGCTGGTGATGGCTTCGGCCAGCAGCAGGCAGGCGATGACGAAGACCAGGCCCACGCCCAGGCTGAGGCGGCCCAGCCGCAGCAGTTGCCCAAGTTCGCCCCGGACCAGTTCGATCTTGTAACCGTAGTAATTGTGGATGGCATCGCCCACCAGCGCGCCCGCGTCGCTCTCGCCTGGTAGCTGTTCGACATGGATGGTCAGGTGCATGTGGCTATCGTGCGGCAGCGACAGGGCCCAGTTCTCGATGTAGGCCTCGCACGCACGGTCGAGGTCCTTGTTCAGGAAGGGAGCCGGATCGAGCGAGTTGAACAACTGGCGCAACTCGCGCACGCGCAGGTCGAGGGTATGGGTGGGATGCTGGCTGATCTGCATTGGGCGCGTTTCTCCTTGGCCGCTGCGGGCCGTCCGGCGCGCGCCGCTCGGTCCATTCTACCGTGGACACCTCCGCCGGCCTTATTTCTTGCCGGCGTCGGCCAGTTTGCGCACCTCGGCCTCGTCGTTTTTCAAGCCTTCCTGCAAGGCGGCCAGCGGCTTGGCAAGATCGTCCGTGCCGAGCACATGCCCGATGATCACCATCAGTTCATCGAAGTCGGCAATCTTGAGCTTATCGAAATTCTCCCCGAACTTGCTCGGTTCCGCTCCCCACAGGCGCGTCATCAGCGTGGCGAATTGCTCCACGGCGGGGTCGGCATGGTGCAGGGTGCCCACGGCCAGGCGCGCGCTGCTAAAGCCCTTGCGCAGCAATGCGTAATCGTGGGACACGTCGCGCAAGAGGTTCTTGGCGAGTTTGGCGATCTCGGCAAACGCGCTCCGGATCGGTTGCCGTACCGGATCGGGCAGGGTGCGGATGGTGTGGGCGATTGCGAGGATGCGCTCGGTGCCCTTGCGGGTGTAGGTCAGTTTCTTGCCCAGATAGCGGGCCGAGTCGAAACTTGAGCTCACCGTGCCGCCTTCGCTCTGGCGCGCGCGGAAGTTGGCGCCCGGCTGGACCTGTTCGAGCAGGGCGATATGCTGTTCGCGCAGCGCCGCCGTGTAGCTGGCGGTGGACACCACGTTGTGCGTCAGTCCCTCGCCTTGTCCCTGGCGCAGCAGGTTGACGATGGTGAGCGGTCCGCAACTGGTGCCGTCGATTTGCAGCACGCGGCCGGCGTCTTCCACCTCGGCGCCCGGGAACACGGCGCGGATTTCCGCCAGTACGGCGCCATCGATGCTGCGCAAGCCGCGCAGCGGATCGAGGTAGCGCACGATGGCCGGCGGCGGCCCGACGATATCGCGCCCCAGCACGATCACGATGCCGACCCAGTGGTAGTTACCGATATTGAATGGTACCAGGATAGTGCGGTCGAGCGCGCGGTTGCCCGGCGTGGTTTCGCTCAGGCGCTGCTGCAATTGGCCGGGATGCATATTGTCGGTCGGCGGAACGATGGTGATGCCCGGCAGCGCCAGGCGCGCCACTTCCGCATCCAGGATGCGGTACATGTCCACGTCTTCATACTGGTAATCGGCGTTGGCCGCGGCCTTGACCGGGCCGCCGCTGGCGCCCTTGGTGCCGCCTTTGATGCCCTTGGCGCCGCCTTTGTCGCCCTTGGCGCCGCCTTTGTCGCCGAGCGAAAACGGCGCCAGGTCGAAGCTGGTGAGCGGCTTGCCGCTGTCGGCCTCCGGCACGTCCAGGACGCGGCTGAATGTGCCCGATTTCAGGCGGGCGAGCTCGGCCGCCACGCTGTTGGCGGCAGCCAGTTTGGTGTTCTTGCCCAGGCCGCTGGCTTTCCAGCTCAGCGGATACGCCCGCTGGACGACCTCCAGGTGGTTGGCGACCACGGTCAGCAAGGCATCGGACGCGACCACCTTCACATCGAGCAGGGCGATCAGGGCCGCCGCGAGCGATCTGGCGCTGGCCGTGATCTTGCCGCGTTCGTAGCCGAGCAGAAAGCCGCGCGCCTTGCCCTCGCTCTTGCCGCCGGTATCGGTCGCTTCCAGCGTCGCGCCGGGGATGCTGTTGGTGTAGTTCAGCAGCGACTGCAAGGCCAGCTGGACCAGCGAGATGCGCAGTGCCGGCGTCGCCGCGCGTGCCATGCCGGCCAGGTGCTGATTGAAGCCCTTGCGGGCCGCGTCGCGCTGCGCCTTGCCTGCGCTGGTATCGCTGAACGCCCTCTGCATGCGCGTGCTGCTGGCGACCGCTTCCCTCCACAGGGTCCGCAGGATGTCGCGGCACTGGTCCGAACTCCTGTTCACCAGCGCGGCGCGGATCCGGTCCAGGTGGGCGATCCACGCGGTGGTGTGGGCGCCCATCGAGCCGCCGATCAGTGGCGAGGCGCTGCGCCCGGCAAAGCGGATATCGGTGATCACGTCCTTCTTGTCGAGCCGGACCTGTACCGCCGGGCCGCCCCAGGTGACGACGTCGGTTTCTTCTTCCTCGACTTGGTCCTCGTCCGCGTCCTGTTGGTCCTCGTCCTCGTCCACGTCTTTGCTGCTGGCGTCGGGGTCGACGTGGACGCGCACCGTGGTGTCCAGCGGCGCGGCCAGGGCATCGGTGCCGACCCGGTCCTTTTTGAGTTCCGCGATGTACTTGCGGATGGCGGTAATCTGCTTGATGGCGCTGTTTACCTCTTCCACGGCGGCGGCGATGCGGCCGCGGATTTCGCGCCGCTGCTTGGTCGCGTTGCCTCTCTGGACGAGCAGATCCTGCTGCTGTGTCAGCTGAACCGCGCGCTTGGCGGCGATCCGCTCCTGTAGAAAGGCAATGTCGCCCTCCCATTCCTGGAGCATGCGTGGCAGGATGGTTTTGGTCATGTCCGCTTTCAGGGCGTCGCGCTCCCCCAGTTTTGCCATGGTGCGCGGGAAGCTCTGGTACATGGTGACCAGGTGGTGCTCGATCATCGAGCGCACGCGCGCAAACGGGGAGGAGCCGTGGGCAAAGCCGGAACCGGTGTTTTCCAGCATGGTCTGATCGAGTTCGGCCGCCACCAGCGCCGCCGCGCTGGCATCGAACAGACCCAGGAAAGCGGCGCTGAACGTTGGCATGTCCACTCCCGGCTCCGTGCCGTCCGATAAAGCCGATTCGATGCCGCGTATCACCGCCAGCGGCGCCGACTCGCCCTTGCCTTTTCCCGCGCCCGCCTTGTATTTGGCCGCCACGTTGATGGTCGACAGGGGAATCAGTTCGACCACGTCCAGGTAGGTCGATATCAGTTCCTGCATCTGCGATAGCGCGAATGCGCCGACTTGCTGGTCCGGTTTGACATCGAGCAATTCCAGCGGGGAGGGCAGATCGTTGCGCAAGGTCCGCATGCGCGCCCAGGCCTTGAGCAGCTTGGCGCGCTGGGCGGCGGGCATGCTCACCGTCAGCTTGAAGCCCGGCATGTCCTGGATGCCGTTGATGAATTCGTCGAGCCGGGCCAGCGCCTGCCAGAAATTTTGATTGTTGAGCGCGATCACGACACCGAACTGGCGCGCCGAGAAGGCGGTCAGGTGGTCGCCCGACGATGAACCATAGGCATTCGGCGGACGTCCGACGATGTGCACCGTCACGGTGTTGGTGGCGCCCAGTACGACCTGGGTGGCAATCCGCTGCACCGGCTTGCGCCCTTGCAGCGAGAGCGGACGCAAGGCGGAGCTCGCCTGCGGGGCCTGGAGTGCCTTGAGCCCCATCGTATCGGCCTCGCGCTCCAGGGCGGCGTCATCGTTGACGGACACGCCGCCCTTCATTTGCAGGGTCGGCGCGACCCGGCCCTGCGCCTGCTGCACCACATGCCAGGCTTCGTGCGGCAGGTGCTGTTCCTGGCCGGGGGCGAGGTGGATGTCGGTCCCCTGGGCGTAGGCCAGCGCCTGGAGCTGGGCCGGCCGGTCCGAGTTGTAATGCACCTTGACCTGGTCCATCGACATGCCGGACAGCGCTTCAATGCCGCTCTTTAACTGGTGCGGCAAGCCGCTGCGGTGCACCGTGCGCGCGCTGGCCTGGGCCATCCCGGCCAGCCGGCGCTGCAGCGCGCCCTGCGCGCTGGCGTTGGCGAGCTCGGCGAGCTGGCCCAGGCGCTCCGTCTGGGGACCGGCCAGCGTGCCGGCCGCGCCAGGCTGGCCCTCTTGCCGCGTGTCGGCCACGCTGCGCTGCACGGCATCCTGGTTCGACGGGGCTGGCAGGGAGGGCGATTTTTGCATGGTGTCCTTGTTGATGGAAAACCGACCGCAGACTGGCGGCCCGGCGGACGATCGATGTCAAACGTGTCCGTTGCGAAACAGCATACCTTGCCGTAAAAACCATGTAAATAAGAACCAACTCGCATTGCTTTTGCATGCGTGCGCACAGCTGGGAAATTGACATTGTTGTCAAAATGATCGATCATTCCGGCGCCTCATTCCCGGCGGCAGGCAAGGACACGCGCAGCGCGCGCCCGTTCCCGCCTCCAGCCCCGGCCCGCGATGACGATGCCCCCCGCCTTTCCAGGTCCGCCGGCCGCCGCCATTGCCGCCTGCGGGCGTGCGCCCGCAGTCCTGGCTCACATTTCCAGATAACTAAAGTCGGTAATCTTCGTGTTCAGGCATGGATGGCATCGATATACTTTTTTCATGCAGTATCAAAAAACAGATTGGACAATAGCAATGGGTAAGCAGTTGATTGCACATGCAGCGCTGGCGATGTGGTCGCTGGGCGTGATCGGCGCGGCACAGGCGCAGCAGGTGGGCACGGACGCCGCCGCGCGCGCCGCGGCGCGCCAGGCCGCCGGGAACAGCGATTCCGACAAGGTCGACCGCGTCGAAATCACCGCCACCCGCGCCGTCAACGCGGTCGACGTGCAGCAGGTGGCGGCGGCCATCACGGTATTGCAGCCGGAAGGGCTGGCCAAATTCGGGCTGGGCAACCTGAGCGATATCGCGCGCCTGGTACCCGCCATGAGCGTGCAGGAGCAGGGGCCGGGCGTGAACAACATCACCATGCGCGGATTGGTGGTGCGCGGCATCGTGCCATCGGAAATCCAGGATTCCTCGCTGGTGGCGGTGTACGTGGATGAGATGCCGGTCACCCTGAAATCGGGCAATCCGGACCTGCGGGTGCTGGACCTGGAACGCATCGAAGTGCTGCAAGGCCCGCAGGGCACCCTGTTCGGCGCCAGCGCCATGGCCGGCGCGGTGCGCCAGATCACCCAGAAGCCCGATACCAACGACCTGTTCGGTTCGGTCGAAGCGGTCGGGTCGCGCACTGGCGGTTTCGGTGGCAATAACCACAATCTGCGCGGCATGCTCAACGTGCCGCTCAAGGACGAGGTGGCGGGCCTGCGCCTGACGGCCTACAGCGGCGCCGATTCGGGCTACATCCGCAACGACTTCAATGGCGCCACCACCAACGCCGTCTCGACCAACCAGGGGCGCGCCGCCTTGCGCATCCGCGCGCAGAGCGGCCTGGTGATCGACGCCAGCGTCACCGCCTCCAACATCAAGGGCGGCATCAACGATGCCTACGGCAAGCTGGCGCCGTTCACCACGTATGCGCTGCTGCCGCAAAAGAGCAACGATGCGCTGCAACTGTATAACCTCGCCGTGCACTATGACCTGGGCGGCGCGCAGCTGGTGTCGTCGAGCTCCTACCTGCAGCGCGATACGCAATACGCCACGGCAGCCCAGTATCCGGCCACCGCCTTCATTTTCGGCGGCAAGAATCCCCTGATGGCGTCGGCGTACACGATCGATAACGCCGTCACCGATTTTGCCCAGGAACTGCGCCTCAATTCGCGCGATGGCGGCCCGTTCAAGTGGACCGCCGGCGCCTTCCTTGAAACCGGCAAGCGCAAGCTGCGCCAGGAACAGCCGACCGCCGGCTTCGATGCGCGTTTCGGCGACACCCGCAATTTCCCCGGCTACAGCTCGCAGGCGAACGACCTGGCGACGACGCCCGACAATTATTTCTCGGGCCGCCAAGACACCCGTTCGCATCAGGCCGCGCTGTTTGCCGAAGGCACCTACACCGTGTTCGACAAGCTGGACCTGACCGCCGGGCTGCGCCTGTTCAAGGGCACGCAGGATTTCGACCTGCACTTCAGCGGCCTGTTCGGCAACCTGGTGGGCGCGACGCCCGCCGCCCCGACCGGCAGCCCGGAAACGAGCAGCAGCAGCGCCACCGCCCAGGGCGCCAATCCGCGCTTTGCGGCCGCTTATCGCATCGACCAGCAACACATGCTGTATGCGAATGCGGGCAAGGGTTTCCGCTACGGCGGCAACAACCAGCCGGTGCCGTTCAATTTCTGCGGCGTGAACGCGCCGGCCACCTTTGCGCCGGACAGCCTGTGGAGCTACGAAGCCGGTTCCAAGAACACCCTGTTCGGGCAGCGCATGACGCTCAATGTGAACGCTTACCTCAGCAACTGGAACGATGTGCAGGTGTTCAACAAGTTGCCATGCACGTATTACTTCACCCAGAACGCCGGCAAGATCCGCAGCCAAGGCGTGGAACTGGACACATCGGTCAAGCTGACGCGGCACGCCAGCATCGGCGTGAATGCGGCCTACAACCACGCTTACGCCAGAGATGCCGTGATCACCGGCATCGCGGCGCAAAACATCCCGGCCGGCGCGCGCACCCCGTACGCCCCGCGCGTGGCGGCCAGCGCCACAGCCAGCTACCGCATTCCGCTGGCCGGCAGCGATGCGATCGGGCTGGCGGCCAGCTATGCCTACAAGGGCCGGGCCTACACCAATTTTGCCGCCGCCCAGGGCAGTTACGCGGAAATTCCATCGTCGAACACGCTCAACGCCAGCGTGAGCTACCTCACGGGCGGCATCGAAGTGGGCTTGTTCGGCACCAATCTTACCAACGGCAACAAGGTGAGCGATGTCACCACCAACAGCATCGCCATCCAGCCCGGCGATACCTTGTTCATGGCGCGTCCCCGGACAGTCGGCCTGCGCGTCAAATCGCGGTTCTGATGGCATGACGTTGCCGTGCATCAACATCCGGCCGCCCACGGCCACCCACAATGCCAGTACCGGCAATCAAAGATGACTGATGCAATCACGGCTGGCACGGCAGGCGCCCCCGATCTACGTGGATGCGGCGCAGCAGGGGCAAATCAGCGGCGAACGCGCGCGCTGGCTGTGGCGCGCCGAGTGGCCCACCTGGCTGCTGATCGTGGTGATCCACGGCGGCTGGCTGGCCACGCTGGCGTACTGGCGCGAACTGGGCGCGCCTTGGGCGACCGCGCTGATGATCTGGTGGTGCGCGTGGTACATGTCGCTTCAGCATGAATTGATCCACGGCCATCCCACCCGCTGGCCGGCGCTCAACCGCCTGATCGGCACCGTGCCGCTGGCCGTGTGGTCTCCCTACCGCCTGTATCGCTACAGCCATCTGCGCCATCACGTCGATTTTCACCTGACCATGCCGGCGCTCGATACCGAAAGCCATTATGTGTCGCCGGCCACCTGGGCCGGCCTGGGCAAGCCGATGCGCTCGCTGCTGTGCTTGAACAAGACCTTCTGGGGACGGATGCCGGTGGGGCCGGCCATGGCGATTGGCGCCACCTGCGCGCAAGCGGTGCGCGAGCCGCTGCGGGGCAACTGGACGAACGTGCCGATGTGGCTGGGCCACCTGGCCATGCTCGGCGCCATGCTGTGGTTGGTCGAGGCCGTATTTGGCGCGGCGGCGCTCTATTATGTGCTGGCGATTTCCTACCCGGCCCAGTCGCTGGCGATGATCCGCTCGTTCTACGAGCACCGCCCGGCCGAAGAGCACAAGCAGCGCATCGTGCTCAATGAAGCGGGATTTGTGTTCCGCCTGTTATTCTTGAGCAATAATTTTCATCTGGTGCATCACGATGTGCCATCGCTGCCGTGGTATCTGCTGGGGCGGGTGTATCACGCGCGGCGCGCCGCGTACATTGCGCGCAGCGGCGGGTTTTATGTGCGCCGCTTCGGGGTGAGGCCGGTCGACGCCCCCGTTCATCCCCATATGCCGGAGTCCAGTCCATGACGTGGAAAGCCGCGTTCCCCATGTATGAGCTGTCGGCCGGGATCAGGGCAGGCTACGAGGCCCTGTTCGAGGCGCTGCGCGGCGCACTGCGCGCGGCTGCATCGCCGCCGTCAACGACATCGATTCCAACAGCGGCATGAACGCGCTGCGCCATGCCGTGGCCGCGCTGGCGCGCGAGGGGCGCTTCTTCGGCGCGCTCAGGTGGTCGGGCAGCCATCGCGCCAGTCTGGCGCTGGTGCGCAGTGGCGCGGCCGACCTGGCGGCCATCGATTGCGTGACGCTCGGCTATCTGCGCCGCGACGAGCCGTCCAGCCTGGATGGCCTGGCGATCCTGTGCCACTCGGCGCCATCGCCGGCCTTGCCGTTCGTGAGCGGCGCCGCCGTTCCCGCTGCCGTGCGCGCGTGCCTGCGCGGCGCCCTGCTGGCGCCGGCGCCGGAACTGGCCAGCCTGATGGCGGCACTGTCGATCGCGCCTTCGCGCCATGCGGCGACGACGACGACGCCCGCATCGGCGCGCTCGCGGCCGAGGCGCGCGCCTGTGGCTATCCGCAACTGGCCTGACAGCGAAATCAGCCAGGATTTGAGATAGATCAACGCTTGTTCATCGACATCAATCCGCTGCGAGTGCGCTGCCTGAATTCCGATAGCATGTAAGCAGCGCATGCTTATTACGCCGAGTTAATACTTCACTTCGATCAGGTCGCCTATTTGATATTGGAGAGCATCATGGCCGTCGCTCTTGATGAAATTAAGAATGCCGCAAAAACGACATTGCAGAACTCCGCCAACCGCTATGGGCGCTCCGCAGTCGAATATGGCCATGCCTTGCTCGATTTCGGCAGCGGCAACTGCGGCGCCGGCGACGTGGCGAAAGCCGGCGTCGAGCTGGCGCTGCGCGGCGCGATGGGCGCCGTGGAAGACACCGTCCGCTTCGGCACCGCGTATGTGAACTGGGCGTATGCGCTGGTGGGCATCGGCCATGCGCTGGCGGCGACCGGCGTGGCCCCGCCTGTCAAGGCGCCGCCGCCGGCCGACGTGGCCGGGTAACGCGCCGATGGCCAGGAAAAGCGCTCCGGCGCCCGCTGCGCCGGTGCTCAGCATTGCCGACGACGCTTGCGCCAGCCCGGCCGAGTTGCTGCGGCTGGCGCTGCGCCAGCCGGGCTGCCTGCCGGCCGCGCCGGACGCGAACAAGAACAGTGCGCTCATCCTGCTCGACCTGGCCGCGTTCGCGCCCGCCAGTCCGGTGGTGGTCGGGCGCGAACTGGTGGAAGCGCTGCTCGACCTGCTGGCCGCCGATGGCTGGCGCAAGCTGGCGATCGCGTCCAGTGCCGACAGCGCCAGCACCTGGCTGGCGAACCGCGACGTCGCCGTGCTGGCGGACCTGCTCGGCTACCAGTACGTCACCGCCAACGGCACGCCTTACGACATCATCGACCTGTCGGAACAGCTGGCCGACGCGGCGGCCGCCGGCGACCCGTGGGACGGGCGCCTGTCGCGCGCCTGGACCGGGGCGGACCTGCGCATCGTGTTCGCCAAATGCCGCACCGACCAGCACGATAACGTCGCCCTGTGCCTCAATACCCTGCTGTACGCGCTGCCGCTGGCCGACAAGGATGATCACTACCGGCTGCGCACCGATCCCTGGCTGGCGCTGCTGCCGGTGCTGGAGGCCAGCGCGCCGCATGTCGCCATCGTCGACGCCTGCGGCGCGGCGCACGGTTCGGGCGGGTCGCAGGCGCCGCGCGCGCTGGCGACCCACGCCATCATCGCCGGCAACGATGTGCTGGCGGTCGATTGCGCCAGCGCCATCAAGATGGGCGCCGATCCGGCCAGTTCGCCGCTGATCGCGGCGCTGATTGCGCGTGTCGGCCGCCCATCGCTGTCGGGCCTGGCCGGCTCGCTGGCGCCGTTTCCCGGCTTTTTGTTGCCCGATCCGATGCTGGTCGAAGCCACGCGCCAGCGCCAGCGCTCGCCCACCTTGCTGCGCCTGACCGCCCCGTGGCTGCAACAGGTGGACACCTCCTTGTTCCCCTTCCAGCATGCGCTCGACGCCAAATGCAACCAGGCCATCGCGCCGCGCCTGGGCCGCCTGGACGACGACCCGTCGGCCAGGGCGCTGCTGGTCTACGCCAATGGGATCCTGGGCGCGTGGGCGGAGGCGCTGGACGCCGCGCGCATCAGTGGCGCCAAGGACAAGCTGCTGCGCAAGGAAGCGCGCATTTGCGCCGCCACGCTCGCTTGCAGCGATGCCGATTTCCTGGCCATGGAGCGCGAACTGGATGAGCTGCGCGGCTGGCTGGCCACGCCGCCCGACGCCGCCGGGCCGTTGCGCTGGCGCCGCATCGAGCAGGCGGTGGTGTTCGAGTACCAGCGCGAGTTCCCCGTGCCGCTGGCCGAATTTGCCAGCCGGCTCGACATCGCCCGCGCGATCGGGTACATGAACGATTACATCGGCGGCGAACTGCGCGTGCTCACGCGCGACAAGCAGGGCCGCCCGCTGCATCAGGCCGAACGCAATGTCTACCTGCCGCAGCCGAATTACGTGGCCTGGTGGGGCGGCAAGGAAATCGATGTCTTCAAGATCGAAAGCGTGCACTACGGCGACGACGAGCAGCGCATGGCCTGGAAAACGGTGTATTCCGAGAACGCGTCGGCGCTGTACGACGACGGCATCATCACCTTTGCCGCGAGCGCCGGCGGCACGCGCGTGAGCGTGTTCGGGCGCCAGCTGTTTGCCCTGCCGCCCTTGCTCGAAAGCTTGCAGCTCGAGCGCTATGCGGAGCTCAGGGACCACCTGACCGAACACGCCTACAGCACTTTTTTTGCGCGCACCTTTTCCAATTTCGAAGCCTTGCTCGAAGGGCGGGAGATCGCCATCGGCGTGGCCTGGCATGTGCCGGCCACGCCGCACGACAGCGCGCCGCGCCCGGTGGACACGCTGGCCAAGCTGGCGACTGAACTGGGCGAGCTTGCCGCCACCGTGTTGGCGGGTGGCTTGCAGCCGCACGCGGCGCAGGGCAAGCCGCGCATCGACGGCGATGGCTTTGCCCATTTCGACGCGCCCGCCGCCATAGCGGAGCCGCCAAACGCGCTGAGCGCCTGGGTGGGCGGCTTCTGGCACGGCTATGGCGAGGCGCTCGCCCGTGATCTCGGCAAGAGCGTGCACGCGCTCTGGCCGCGCACCTGAGGGGAGGGCGCCATGCGCGCACTGGTGAGCGGAGCGAATGGCCTGATCGGCGCCAATCTGTGCCGCGAGCTGCTGCTGCGCGGATGCGAGGTGCGCGCCATGACGCGCGCCGGCAGCGACCGGCGCGCCTTGCACGGCCTGGCGCTGGAGCACGTCGAGGGCGATATTTTCGCTACCCCCGCCAGCCTGGCGGCGCTGTGCGCCGGCTGCGATGTCGTCTTTCACGCGGCGGCGCGCTTCGCCTATAGCGGCATCAGCGCGGCCGAACTCGATCGTACGGCCGTGGGCGGCACCAGCAATATGATCGCGGCGGCCGCCGTGGCCGGCGTGGGGCGCGTGGTGATCACCTCGTCGTCCGTCGTGTTCGGCGCGTCGACGGCGCCGCTGGCGCGCGACGAGCATGGTGGCCCGGACGACGGCTTTGTCGAGCCGCCCTACATCCAGTCGAAAATCAAACAGGACCGGCTGGCCCTCGCCCTCGGGCGCGAACGCGGGGTCGACATCCTGCTGGCTTGCCCGACCATGTCGGTCGGCCCGCACGCGACCGTGCTGGGGCCGTCGAACGGGGTCATCGTGGCCTACCTCAACGATCCGCTGCGCCTGACCTATGCGGGCGGCTGCAATATCGTCTCGGTGCGCGACGTGGCGCACGGCCACTGGCTGATCGCCACGCGCGGCACACCGGGCCAGAGCTACATCCTTGGCTCCGAAAACCAGGAATGGAACGCGATCCACGCCGCCATTGCCGGCCTGTGCGGGGTCGACAGCCCGCGCCTGGAAGTCAACCACACGGCGGCCTACCTGGCGGCCTCGTACGAGGAAGTGCGCGCCCGCCTGCAAGGGCGCGCCGCGCTGACCAGCCGCGAACAGGCGCGCATGATCGGCCGCTATTACTGGTACGAGCATGGCAAGATCGCGCAGCTCGGCTACGCTCCCATGCCGGCCCGCGCCGCGCTGGCCGAGGCCTGCGCCTGGCTGGCGGCCAGCCCGCACATCAGCCGCGAAGTGCGCACCTCGATGACCCTGGCCGGCGAGGTGCACCGTGCGCGCGCCGGCTTGCCATCCACCCAGGAGTTGCAATGACACCTTTTCATAGCTTTACCATGGTCAAGCGTCCGGTCGACCAGATCTGGCTGGTGATGCGCGATCACCTGGCCGAGCTGGCGGTCCAGCTGGACGATCTCGATTCCATCGTGCAGCTCGAACGCAGCACCGGCAGCGATGGCCGCCTGCTGCTGGTCAACCGCTGGCAAGCCAGGCGAACCATTCCGGCGATGCTGCGCGGAGCGCTTGGCGGCGACGTGATTTCCTGGGTCGACCGCGCCCGCTGGGATGACGCGGCCCACGTCTGCGAATGGGCCATCACGCCATCGGTGCTGCCCGAGCACATCGAATGCCGGGGCAGCACGCGCTACGAGCCGGCCATGGCCGGACGCGGCACGCGCGTGACCTTCGACGGCAGTTTCACGCTCAAACCGGGATTTTTGAACCGCCTGCCGGCCGCGTTCGAGCCGGCGATCCTGAGCCTGGTCGAGAATATCGTGTCGACCCTGATCCCCCGCAATTTGTCCAAGGCCATCAATGCCGCCGGCGAGTTCAGCGCTTCGCCAGCGCCTGGCCAGGCGCTGGCGCCGCCGGCCTCACCCTAGCAGCCAGGCGTGGTGGAAGCCCAGGCGCGGATCGGCCAGCGCCGACATCCACGAAAAATACGTTTGCAGCGGGGGCATCTCAACGCGCAGGCGCAAGGTTCCGCTAGGGTAGTCGTAGATCGTGATGTGGTTCAGTCCGCGGTTGGCCGTGAACAGCAGCGACTGGCCGGCCGACAACTGGCAGCCATAAATGGAATCGAGCAAGGACTTGCGGGACACTTGCAGCGCGCCGAGAAAGTGCTGGCTATTCGAAAAGAAATTTCCACGCGTGAAAACGTCGGCGACCTGTGACGCCACCTCGCGCGGCCGGTTCAGCTGCGCCGCGGCGTCCGGGCGTTCGTCGACCAGCTGGCGGTAGCTGGCGAAGGTGGCCAGGTCGATGGCGATCACGTTCTGGCTGCCGCCGTTGCAGAAAATCAGTTCGCGATCGGACAGGCAGACGTCGGAATTGATGTGCGCCGGTATTTCGCGCCCGGCCGCCCAGTGGCGCAGCACCTGGCCGCTGGCGGCGTCGATTTCAAAGGCATATTCCTTGCGAAAGGCCATGGCCCACTCGTGATAATCGACATGATCCTGCGGCAGCACGCGGAACGAGACACCGTAAAACCGGTCCTCGCCCGGATGCGCGGCCACATGCCAGCAGGTGGCCGGCAAATCGACCACGCGCACCGCCATCGATTCCAGGTCGAGGATGGCGACGTGGCAAGCCTCGCCATCGCGGCCGTCGTGCGGGCTGTCCATCGAGCCGTAGACGATGTAGCGGCCCGATGCGCTGCGCTTCATGCCGTGCGGCAGCTTGAGCTGGTGCGCGCACAGGCGTTCGCCGTGCTCCAGCGCATCGATGGAAAAGCGGTAGAAGTGGGCGCCGATCACGGTGATGAAATCCGTGTCCGACATCCAGACCAGATGGGTCGATCCTTGCAGCGAGGAGGGCGGGCATTCATAGCGCAGGGTCGACACGCGGCCGATTTCGTCGAGCGTGTGGGCGTCGTAGAACAGCAGGTGCTGGCCGGCATTGCCCAGGAAACCGATGGTGCCGGAGGGGTTGACCGACACCGCGTGGCCGGCGGCGATGCCGTCGTAGTAGCGCACCTTGTAGGCGTAGCCTTGCGACACCTGGTCGAACAGGAACAGGCAGACCCCGGCCATGCCTTCCAGGCCGTTGGCGCCATTGCCGTCCAGGGCGATGTGGAAGCGCTGGCTGTAGGCCCGGCCGGTGGGGTCGGACCAGGCCTTGGCGGGGGTGTCTTGCAGTTCCATTTCTTTGTGAGGATGCGTCAACATGTCTCTTCCTTTTCGTCGGCCCAAGCAATCGCAAACTTCGGAAACAATCGTGCTGGCACCCACCAGCCGCTGGCGCTGCACCCTGCTGCGGGCAGGGCGGCTGGAGTTAATTATTGTACAACGCATCGCGCCGCTTGCGCGCTACCGCATCGTCCGCTTTACAACGAACATCATCAATCTGCTAGGTAACGGCTGGGTGTATGCACCGCTGGCCGGCGCCATTTTCCTTGCACAGATCCGGGATCCGCTGGCGGTGTTGCAGGCGGCGCTGTTGTCGACCCTGATCGCGCACCTGTTTTACCGTGTGCTCAAGCACCGCGTGGCGCGCCTGCGCCCGTTCGACCGCGACCCGGCGCTGCAATCGCTGACCAAGGTGCTGGACAAGTATTCCTTTCCGAGCGGGCACTGCATGACCCTGACCACCGCGCTGGTGCCGATCGCCCATGCGGCGCCCGCCACGCTGCCGCTCGTGGCCGGCGCGCTGGCGCTGCTGGCGCTGTGCCGCCTGATCGCGGCGCATCACTATCCCAGCGATGTGCTGGCCGGGATCGGCCTGGGCGCGGCGATTGCGCTTCCGGTATCCGCCTGGCTGGTGCCGGCGTGACGCTCAGCCCGGCGCCACCTCGGCCAGCAACTGCTGCAAGGTCGCGAACTCGACCGGCTTGGCGAGATGGTGATCGAAGCCGGCGGCCAGGGCGGCATCGATATCGGCTGGCTGCCCCCAGCCGGTCAGGGCGATCAGGATGGGCTGCCTGGCCAGCGGCATCGCCCGGATCCGGCGCGCCAGCTCGTAACCGTTGATGTCGGGCAGGCCGATATCCATCACGCATGCCTGCGGCGCATGCGTCTGCACATAGCGGGTGGCGTCTTCGCCGCAGAAGGCGACGCTGGTCGGATAGCCACTCAGGTCGAGCATGGCCTTGAGCATCTGCGCGGCATCGCGGTTGTCGTCCACCACCAGCACCGGTAGCGGCGCGCCGGCCCGCGCTGCGACGGGCGCGTGCGGCGTGGCCGGCGCCGGCGCCACGAGCGGCAGGCGGACCGTGAAGGTGCTGCCTTGTCCGGGCCCCGCACTGTCGGCACGGATGCTGCCGCCATGCAGCTGCGCCAGGCCCTTGACCAGCGCCAGGCCGATCCCCAGGCCGCCGTGCGCGCGTTGCAGCGCCGGTTCGAGTTGCGAGAACATCTCGAACACGCGCTCCAGCGCCTCGCGCGGAATGCCGATCCCGCTGTCGCTGATGGTTATGACGGCCATGCCGGCATCGTCGCGCATGTCGAGCGCAATGCGCCCGCCCGCCGGCGTGTATTTGCAGGCGTTGGTCAAGAGGTTGACCAGCATCTGCGTCAGCCTGGTCGGGTCGCCCTGCGCGCTGAGCGGCTGCGCCGGCAAGTTGACGGTGAGCGCATGGCCCGCAGCCGCGATCTGGGCATGCATGTCGCCCAGGGCGGCCTGGACGATGTCGTTCAGGCGGACCGGCTCGGTGCGCAAGACCAGCTTGCCCTGGCTGATGCGCGCCACTTCCATCAGGTCGTCGACCAGGTGCGACATCTGGCGCAGCTGGCGGTCGAACATGTCGACGATGCGCCGGTGCGGCGCGTCGTCCCGCATATTCATCTTGAGCAGATCGACGCCGCTGCGCATCGGGGCCAGCGGGTTTCTCAGCTCATGGGCCAGGGTCGCCAGGAATTCATCCTTGCGGCGGTCGGCCAGCGACAATTGTTCGTTGGCCTGGCGCAGCATGGTTTCGGCCCCCGTCTGCGCCGCCAGCGCGGCTTCGGCGGCGCTGCGTGCGCGCAGCAGTTCGCGCTCGTACGCGCGGCGGTCGTTGGCGATGAACACCGCCACCTGGTCGAGCATGCCGTCGCCCGCGCCGCTCCTGGCGATATTGAGCAGGGCCGGCACCCGGCTGCGGTCCTTGCGCACCAGGTCGACCTGCACCTCGCTGACCGAGCCTTGCAATTGCAGCAGCGGCGCGCAGTGAGTCTGGTGAAACACGCGGCCGCCAACACTGAGCAAGTCTTGCAGGCGCATGCCGGCCGTCATCTCGGCTTCGCTGTAGCCCAGCCACGCCAGCAGGGTCTGGTTCGCGCGCAAGATGTTGCCGCCGACATCGGTCAGCATCAGGCCGCACGCGGCCTGGGCAAACAGGTCCTCCGGCGCGGGGAGGGCGGGGCCGGGCATGGGCGTCAGGCCAGCGCCCTGGCCAGGAACGCCGTGATCGCATCCGTACTGGCGCTGGGCGCGCTCATGTGGGGGCAATGCCCGATATTGTCGATCAGCGCCAGCACGCTCGACGGCAGGATGCGGTGCATGTAGTCGCCCACGGCCACGGGCGCGATCACGTCGTCGGTGCACTGGAGGAGCAGCGCCGGCGTGGACGACTTCGGCAGATCGGCACGGTGGTCGGACAGGAAGGTCACGCGCGCGAAATGGGCGGCGATGTCCGGGTCGTTGCGGCAGAAGCTGTTGCTCAGTTCCTGGCCCAGTTCGGGCTGGTCGGGCGCGCCCATGATGACCGGCGCCATATTGCTCGACCAGCCGAGGTAGTTGTCTTGCAGGGTCTGGAGCAGTTCATCGATATCCTCGCGCGAAAAGCCGCCGATGTAGTCGCCATCGTTGATGTACGAGGGCGATGGACTGACCATCACCTGGGCGGCGAACAGCGCGGGCGCCTTGATGGTCGCCAGCAGGCCGACCATGGCCGCGACCGAATGGCCGACGAACACCACGGGGCCGGAACCGAACTCGGTGACGATCTCGATCAGGTCGTCGGCGTAGCCATGCAGGCTGTCGTACTTGACGCGGTCGTACGCGGCCGGGTTGGATGCGCCGCTGCCGACCGAGTCGAACAACACGATCCGGTAGTGCGCTTCGAACGAGGGCACGAGGAAGCGCCACATGGACTGGTCGCAGCCGAAGCCGTGGGCGAAGACGAGTGTGACCGGGCCGCGCCCGCACACCTTGACGTTATTGCGGCGTTGAATATGCATGCCGGAGTTTCCATGAATTGACAGTGCGGCAGGGTCGGGCACCGCGGGCGATTATTATAGCAATCTCCCCCGCGCACAATAGGAGATGGCGTGAACAAGGCGATTCGCCGAAGCGGCGCGATGCTGCGCGCGTGCATGGCGCTGGCCATGGAGAAGGGCTTGATCCTGGTCACCGGCTGCGCCAGGCTGGCGGCATCGAGCATGGTGCCGGTATGATGTCGGCATTTTCAAGGACCGCCCCATGACAGATGAAGACCAGCCCCCCCCTTCCCGGCGCCGCGTGCCCACCAGCGTGCTGCTCGCCGGCCTGACGCTGCTGCCGGCCCTGATGGCCGTGTTCGGCGGCGCGCTCAGCGCGGCAGGCGGCTATGTGGCCGGGGTGCTGGTGGCCGCGATGTCGCGCAAGCACGGCGACCTGTTCGACACCAGCCTGGCGCCGCAGATCGGCGCGGCCATCGGCGTCGTGTTTTTCGTGTTCGCCTTTATTTATCAGTATCTGACGCGACAGCGCTGACACATCTCTTACCTGGCTTGCCATGACGATCATGATGTTTTCTCCATTCCTCCGCCCGCCCGTGCTGGCGGCCATGGTGCTGTGCAGCGCGGCACAGGCGCACGCCGCCGCCGCTGCGCCTGCCGGCCCCGCCACGCCTGTCAGCGCCGCGCCCGGCCCCGTGCCGCAGGTGGACATTGCCGCCAGCCGCAACGAGGAGCGGCGCCAGTCCAGCACTTTCCGCCAGGTCCTCGGCACGGCCGACCTGGTGCGCTATGGCGATGGCAGCGTGCTCGACGTGCTGCGGCGCCAGCCCGGGATCGTCGTCAGCGGCGTGCCCGGACGCAAGGGCGGCGAATTGAGCATGCGCGGCCTGGGCAGCGGCCATGTGCGGATCCTGCTCAATGGCGACCCGGCCCCGCCGAATTTCTTGCTCGACAATCTGTCTCCCGATGTGGTCGAACGTATCGAGATCATGACCGTGCCCACGGTCGACATGGGAACCCAGGCCATCGCCGGCACCATCAACATCATCCTCAAGCGCAGCAGCGGCAAACGCCAGATGCAATTGCGCGCCGGCGTATTCCACGACAACGACCGCAGCAAGCCCCAGCTGTCCGCCACCTATGGCGACCAGGAGGAATCGCTGGCATGGCTGGTGACGGCGTCGGCGCGGCGCATGAGCGCCGATGAACCGTTCCTGACCCGCACCGGGGGCGGTGGCGAGGATGGCCCCATCCTGCGCCGGCTGGAGCAGTACAACGAAGACCGCGGCTGGAACTGGAGCGTCGCGCCGCGCGTCACCAAAAAGCTCGGCGGCGAGGACGCGCTGACCTGGCAAGGCTATGTGTCGGGCCTGGTCTACGACAGCGCCGGCTACGGGCGCACCGCCTTTTTGCAGGGGCCGCCGACGGCGCTGGCCAACGAAGACTACACCAGCAAAGGTTCCTCGCTGACGGTGCGCAACAACCTGAGCTGGCTGAGCACCTTGAGCGCCACCAGCAAGCTGGAAGTAAAAGCGGGCGCGACCCTGGTCCGCTCGGACGGATCGAGCGCGGTCGATTTTGTGGATGGACAAGGCCGCGTGCTGAACCGCCAGGATCTCGCGCGCGATAACCGCAACCGCAGCCTGAGCGCCTCGGCCAAGCTGCGCAACGCCTACACAGACAAGCATGCCTTCGTCAGCGGTATCGAGGTCCAGCATGAGCGCGACCAGGTCGACCGCAGCGACCTGATCGATGCCGTCTCGCGGCTGGACCAGACCGGCAACAATTTCCGGGTCAATAGCCGGCGCCATGCCCTGTACGCCCAGGATGAATGGGACATCGCGCCGCGCGTGGCCCTTTACCTCGGCTTGCGCTGGGAGCGGGTGTCGCTGCACAGCGCCAACAACCTGGGGCGGGAAGCCGGTTACGCCAAGGCGATGCTGAGCCCGGTATTGCAGACAGTCTGGCGCTTGCCCGATACCAAGTCCGACCAGCTGCGCCTGGGGCTGGCGCGTACCTGGCGCATGCCCCAGGCCGACAGCCTGATCGCCGGACGCACCCTGGCGGTGATCAATACGGTGACCCGGCCCGACACCAGCGGCAACCCCTACCTGCGGCCGGAACGGGCGCTGGGACTGGACCTGGCCTACGAACACTACCTGAGCCAGGATGGCCTGGTCAGCCTGGGCTTGTTCGCGCGCCGGATCGATGACGTGACCCTGACCCGGACCGTGCGCGAGGAGGGGCGCTGGGTAGCCCGTCCCACCAACAGCGGGCAGGCGCTGGCGCGCGGCATCACGCTCGAAACCAGGTTCAAGCTGCCGCAGCTGGCCGGCGGGGCGCCCGCGGTGGAGCTGCGCGGCGCGCTCTCGCGCACCTGGTCGTCGGTCGACGCGGTGCCGGGGCCGGACAACCGGCTCGGCAGCCAGGCGCCGTTGTCGGTCAATGTCGGCGCCGATTACGCCTTCAAGTCGGTTCCCGTGTCGGCCGGCGCCACGCTCGGCTTTATCCGCAACGGCAGCGTGCGCCTGTCGCGCTTCGAGACGTCCGCCGAGTCCAACAAGCGCGTGCTCGAAGGCTATCTGCTGTGGAAACTCCAGCCCAAGACGCAACTGCGCCTGAGCGGATCGAACCTTCTGCATGAAGACGATGTCAAGCGCACGGGCTACGTTGGCGATACTCTGTGGCAAACCAAGACGGTGACGTCCCCCAGCTACACGGTGCTGCGGGCCATCCTGGAACTGACATTCTGAGTAGCGCCGCCCGGCGGCGGGGGGCGCTACCGCGTGCGCCGCAACGTGCTAGCGGAACGCGTAGTTCACGCTCGCATAAATGCGCCGTCCGCGCGGGTCGGTGTAGCTCGGGTCGTAGCCGGAAATGAAGAAGTTGGCCTGGTTCGAGTAAGGCGGTGCCTTGTCGAACATGTTCTGCACGCCGGCGCGCAGTTTCAGGTTCTTGCCCCATTCATAGGCCAGCGACATGTCCCACAGCGAGTACGCTTTCACGCGGTTGGCGGCCACCACGCTGCCGTCGTCGATGTTGATGGCCGAGTTCTGGTCGTCGTAGGATGCCGAAAAGGTGTTCGACACCGTTGCCGACAGCGGCCCCTGTTCCCAGTCCATGCTGACCGTGTGGCGCCAGCGCTGCACCACGCTGTCGGTGACGAACTTGCCCAGGTTGCTGATGTACGGGTCGCCCGGGCTGGTCTGGATCTTCGAGTTGAGCACGTAGGTGCCGTTCAGGCGCCCGCCGAAGCGGCCCAGGCCGGTATTTGCGCCGCGCAGGTTGACCACCAGGTCCAGGCCGCTGGCGAGCTGGGCGCCGCGGTTTTCCTTGTGCATCTCGATGTAATCGATGTCGCCGTCTTCGTCGCGGTGCACCAGGTTACCGTATTTGCCCAGCTTGCCCAGGATGATATCGTCGCCGATCTCGCTGATCAGATCGGTGCGCTTGATTTTCCAGTAATCCAGGCTGGCGTTCCAGTGCTTGCTCGGCTCGATCACCAGGCCGGCCGAGAACTGGCGGCTGCGTTCCGGTTTCAGGTTCACATTGCTGTAGCGGCGCGTATCCCAGGCGTCGGCACAGTCGGCGTAATTGTTCTCGACCGTGGCGCAGACGACCGGGTCGGGCAGGATGGCGGTATAGCCGTACACGGTCGGGCGGTACAGGTCGGACATCGATGGCGCGCGGAAGCCCTTGCCGGCCGAGGCGCGCAGCGTGAGCGCCTTGTTCGGGGTATAGGCCAGGCCGATTTTCGGGCTCAGGGCGCCGCCGATCTGCTGGTAGCGGTCGTAGCGGGCCGAGAGCTGGCCCTGCCACTGTTTGCTGAACGGCGCCAGCACTTCGCCGAACACGGCAACCACCTTGCGCCGGTCGCTAGTGGCCTTGCCGCCTTCGGGCGCGGCATCGTTGTTGATGTTGTCGCTCATCAGCAAGGCCGATGGACGGAAATCGGTGCGCTCGCGGCGCGCTTCGGCGCCCACCGCCACGCCCAGGTCGCCGCCGGCCAGGGTCATGAGCGAACGCGAGGCCTTGACGTCGAACGAATCCATGGTGCCGCGCGCGCGCCGCACCACATCGTTGACCTGGATATTGTTGAGCAGGGCCACGCCTTCGGCGCTGGACGGGCCGAAGGGATTGATCCTGCCGTCGGCGATGCCGGCCAGCAGCTGGTCGTACAGCACATAGCCGTGGGTATCCTTGTCCTTGACCGTGCTCACGCTGTGGTTGTAGCCGGCGTCGTAATCCCAGCCGGCCGCGCTGCCGGACACGCCGAGCACGTAGCGCTGGCTTTCGCTGGTCAGTTCGCTGGTGCGCATGCCGGCTTCGTTCAGGCGCATGCGCAGCTGGATTTCGCCCGGGATGTCGTCATCGAGCTGGTCCAGGCCGCTATTGGCCAGGGCCGGGATCTTGCGGTAATCGATGTAGCCGATCACGCGCGCCGACGAGCCGACGTAGTTGGTGCGCGAGCGGCTCAGCGCCACTTCGGCGTAGGCCTGGGTGTCGGCGCCGAGCTTGATCACGCCACGGCTGAGCAGGTTCTGCTTGGTCGACTTGGGATACAGCTCGGTGTCGCCCATGTAGTCGTAGGTGCAGGCATCGACGCCGCCGCTGCCGGCCGGCAGGTACAGATTGGCTTGCGGCGCGCAGCTCGGGATCGACAGGTTGATCTGGCGGTTGGTGATCGGGCGGCCGTTGAGCAGGAAGCCGGTTTCCTGCAGGTGGTCGCGCTGGGCCGGGGTCAGGCGGATATTCGCCGGGCTGGTAAAGCTCGACAGCAGATGGCCGAGCCGCTGCGGGATCTGCAGCTCGCTGACGAACTTGCGCTGCGAGGTGTTGAGGCGTTCGGTACCTTGCACGTCGAGCACGGCGAACACGTTGTAGCCGTCTTTTTCCAGTTCGCCCGAGCCCAGGCTGAGGGTGGCGGCGCGCTTGCCGGCGCCGCCTTCCCTGGTGCCGAGCGCGTAGGCGTTCATCTCGGCGCCACGGAAATCCTTGCGCGTGATGAAGTTGATCACGCCGCCGACCGCATCGGTGCCGTACAGGGCCGAGGCGCCGTCGAGCAGCACTTCGACGCGTTGGATCGCGGCGGCCGGGATGTTGTTCAGGTCGACGCCGGCATCGTCGCCGGGCGAGGCGAAGTTGGCCATGCGGCGGCCGTTGAGCAGCACCAGGGTGGACGAGGTGCCGATGCCGCGCAGGTTGGCGCTGTTAAAGCCGCGCTGGTCGCCACCGACGTTGATGCTGGCGCCATCGGTCAGGCCGCCCACGTTGGACGAGATGCGCGCCATCAGTTCGGCGGCGGTGGTGACGCCGGCCTTGTCGATTTCTTCGCGCGTGACGATCTGCACCGGCAGCGGGGTGTCGGTTTCAATGCGCTTGATCGCCGAACCGGTAATTTCCACCTTCTGCATCGGGGCGTCGGGCGCCTGGGCCGACGCGGCGCCATGGGCCAGCAGGCCGGCGGCGGCGCCCGCATGGAGCGCCAGCCGGACGGCGCGCGTCAGGCGCGCAACGGGAAGGGGATGACAGTACTGGCGATAGGGCTTGCGCATGCTGGAGGCTCCGTGGGGGATAAGGGGATGACGGGGGATTGCGGTGCAGGCGGGTGGACAGGCGCCTGGCGCCCGGCGCGGGGCGCCAGGGCAGGGCAGGCTGGCAGGTCGTCCGGGTAAATAATGGATGTTGTTTTCCCTGTCTGACGCATGTGAGTATTTAACAAGTTTTCCACTGTACGCACAACGTGGCGAAAGCTCAATAGTTTCCTGTGCCAGCTGGCGGCGCGACTTCCCGGGCGCAGGGCGCTGCGGCGCCCCCGTGGCGGCAGGGGCGCAAGGCGCCAGGCCAGCAACGCCGGTGCATGTGGTGCGCATAAGCTGCTGCGCCCGAACGGCGGACGGCGCTGGGTGGCGCATCGGAGCTGTTGCATTTTTGCCCAGCGCGCATGCGCCTTGGGTAGGGGGCGATGCCGAAAAGCTTTCAAATTAGCAAGTTTGCAACTATAATTGGCGTCCACTCAAAGTAGCTAGAAAGTTAATTTATGTTAATGACGAATATCGAAACCATCCCGGGCAAGTCCATCCTTACCTGCCACGGCGTGGTATCGGGCAGCACGGTGCGGGCCAAGCACGTCGGGCGCGACATCATGGCCGGCCTGAAAAACATCGTCGGCGGCGAGCTCAAGGGCTACACCGAACTGCTCAACGAATCGCGCGACAGTGCGATCGAACGCATGCAGGCACAGGCTACCCAGATGGGCGCGAATGCCATCGTCAACGTGCGCTTTTCGACCTCGTCCGTTGCTGCCGGCGCTGCGGAAATCTATGTGTACGGCACCGCCGTCACCGTGGGCTGACACGATGGGTGAATTAGTCGCCATCGGATTTTGGCTGGGGCTGGTTGTGATCGGCTATATCTTCGGCCGTGCCGCCGAGGCCAAGCACTACCGCTCCATCCTCAGCCGCGAAAAAGCCTGGCTGCATCTGCCATCGACCTCGCTCAAGACCCTGCTCGACCCGGCCCGTCCGGTCGAGCGCAGCGAGCTGGTATATGGCAACGTGGTCGTGTCGATCGATTACTTCAAGCAAGCGGTGCTGGGCTTGCGCTCGTTCATCGGCGGTGCGGTCACGTCGCACGAAACGCTGGTCGACCGCGCCCGCCGCGAAGCGGTGCTGCGCCTCAAGGAAAGCTGTCCCGACGCGCACGAGATCGTCAACCTGCGCCTGGAAGCGATGGCGATTTCCGGCAAGACGCCGGGCAGCGTCGCCTCGGTGGAAATGCTGGCCTACGGCACCGCCATCTATTTTGCCAAGTAAGAGCACGCCATGAGATACCAGCCCTCGCTGCCCGAACATAACGACAATGTGTCGACCGAGCACCCCTTGAAGGACTTCGCCGTCATCGCGGGCTGGCTGCTGGCGGGCACGGTGCTGCTGTTCTGGCTGCTCGGGCTGGCGGTCGACGCCGTGGTCGACCGGCTCAGCCACGAAAGCGAGGCGCGCCTGTATGCGCTGCTGCCGGCGCAGGTGATGGACACCGCCCCCGCCGAACAGGCGCAGCAGGTGCAGCTGCAGGCCCTGGTCGACAGCATGCGCAGCTGCGCCGGCCTGCGCCTGCCGGCCAAGGTCAGCCTGGCCAAGTCGGACACGCCCAACGCGGCGGTGGTCCCGGGCGGCAATATCATCGTCTTCAGCGCCTTGCTGGGGCAGGTACGCTCGGAGAACGGGCTGGCCTTCGTGCTGGCGCACGAACTGGCGCACATCACCCAGCGCGACCATTTGCGGGCGATGGGACGCGGCATCGTGCTGTTCGGAATATCGACGCTGTTGACGGGGAGCGACTCGGGCCTGAGCGACCTGCTGGCGCCCGTCAATCAGCTGGGGCAGGCGCGCTATTCGCGCACGCGCGAAGCCGCCGCCGATGCCGCGGCCCTGCGCATCCTGAACTGCCGCTACGGCCACGCCGGCGGCGCCACCGAGCTGTTTGCCGCCCTCAAGGACGAGGACCAAGCCTTCGCCGGCTTGTCCCATCACGCGGCCTCGCATCCGGCCATGCAGGACCGCATCGATACGCTCAACGCCGCCATCAAGGCAGGCGGGATGACAGTCGGTCCGGTGTTGCCCTTGCAGTTGGCAAACTGAAGCGCTGCCCGAAAAGCACGCACGCGCATATTTGTGTTTGAAAGCAAGGACTTAGCGCGCGTGCGCCCGGCTTGTTAACAAACTTATCCACAGTTTCTGTTTGCAAGTTGTACTCGAAACATCTTCTTCCCACCCTGCCTGAAAAGCGCGCAGCGGCATTCTTTCGTTCATAAACAAGGACTTAGGGCAGGGCGGGCGAGCTTGTTAACAAACTTATCCACAGATTCTGTTTGCAACTTGCCGTGATGGCTCGCCTGCCCACACTGCCAAAAAAGCACGCAATGGGTAGTTTTCCCTTTAAAAGCAATGGCTTGGCGCGCTCACGCGGCGCTTGTTAACACACTTATCCACAGAATTTGTTTACAACTAGGGAGATCGCGACAGCGTTTGGCCTGGACAAGGAGGGCGGCAATTGCGTTCGGGAGCAAAAGCGCTTTACAAATTCCCCCGTTTCGCTAGACTTTGAGTGCTATGTTAGCGCTAACTGTTACCTGGGCAGCAAAATGATCAATGCGGACGGCAAGCACGGCAAGGCGATGCGCTGGGTGGTGATGGGGGTGAGCGGTTGCGGCAAGAGCACGCTCGGGCAAGCCCTGGCGCATGCGCTCGGTGTGCCGTTTGTGGAGGGCGACCAGTTTCATCCGGCCGCGAATGTTGCCAAGATGTCCGCCGGCATCGCGCTCGACGATCACGACCGGGCCGGCTGGCTGGGAACGCTGCAAGAGCAGATTGGCGAGGCCCGCGCACGCGGTGCCGGCCTGGTCGTGTCGTGCTCGGCGCTCAAGCGGCGCTACCGCGACCTGTTGCGCCAGGGCGATCCGGCGCTGCGCTTCGTCCACCTGGACGGTGCGCGCGAACTGATCGCCGGGCGCATGCGCGCGCGCGCCGGTCACTACATGCCGCCATCGCTGCTCGAGAGCCAGTTGCGCGACCTCGAACCACTGCAGGCCGACGAAGCCGGCGTGGTCCTCGACATCGGCATCGCGCCCGCGCAGCAGCTCGCGCGCATTCTCGGGCGGGGGTGGCGTGGCGTGCGCCTGAGGGCGCGACATCAGTCGTCGCTGGCGCCGCGCACGCAGGTGATGTAGACCGTTTCATTGTCTTCGCTGCCCACTTCGATCATGCCGCCACCCTTGACGACGCGTTTATAGGACGGCGCCTTGACCCTGGCCGCCTTGGCGACTTCTTTCAGCGACACGTTGCTGAACTTGGCAACGTAGCCGCCGCCCCCGTTACCATCGTCTTCGGTCACACCGATCACCACGGTCCTGAGTCCGAAAATGCTCACGGGCGCCGGCAGGATAATGTTCTCGAAGCTGTTCGGATCCTTGACGAACGCCTTTACCGCATCCGAATAGACCAGCTTTCTTTTGCATTCGATAGCGGCGACCAGATTTGGCGCGGCGCTCTCAAGGTCGGCGAGTTCCTGCGGCGTCGCCTCGGGCTGTTGTGCTTGTGCACTCGCAAAAACCGTGGTCAGTGCGATGGCGAGCAGGCGGCGGATCAGGGCGTGGTTCATACAGAATGGACTTTCAAGGTTGTTGAATTGATCTTGATTGATTAAATTGCAATTCTACGTGCTTTTCCGTCACATGTGGTGATTGTCTTTACGTCACAGGGCCGGCGGGCAAGGCGGGGACTTGCCGGCGGCTTGCAGGGTCATGTATGATTTTTTCAATTTAACGGGGACACGATGAACATACTGAAGCTGCTACCAATCATGTTGGCCCTTGTGGCCTGCGGCAAGAGCGCCGTAGCGGAAAACCCGCTCGAGGCCGCCGCCCGCCGCACCTGCATGGACACCATCGAGGCGCGCGCTACCAACAGCAAATCGATTTCCTACGTCAGCGACGCACCGAGCCCGGTCACGCACGGCGCCAATGGGCAACTGGAGGTGACGCTCAAATTCTCCGCCAAGAACGAAATGAATATTGCCTCGACCTTGCAGGCCCGCTGCCTGGTGAGCGCCGACGGCAAGACGCTGGCCGAGATCTCGGTCAAGGACAGCCGCTAGCGCTGCGGCAGCACGCGCGCTACCGCGCCGGGCACGCCTGTTTTCCCAGCTGTTCCCCGAGCGCGAGCGCGCCGGAGAAATCGTCGGCCGACAACCCCTCGCCAAAGCGGTCGCGCAATTGTTCCTGGGTCACCGGCCGCTGGCGCGGTATGGCGGCGGCAATGCTGTAGGCCATCGAGGTGCGCAAGTCGCGCGCCGTGATCTGGCCGGCGTCGTACACGGTCGACAGCAAGGCCAGCGCAAAATGGTCGCACTGGTCGCCGGCCTGTTTCAGGTAAGCCAGCGCATCGTCTTTCCATTGATTGACGATGGGGTCGTCGGGGTTTTGCGTCAGGTCCACGCTGCGTCCGTACGGGCCTTCCATGTACACATCGATCTGCGCCGCCTTGTTGCCCGAGCGTGCCGCCAGGTTCAGAAAGCCCAGCCGTTCCTGTACCTGGGCCGGCGACATGCCGGCGCACAATGCGGTGAGCTCCTTGCGCTCGCGCTGGAAGGCGGCCAGGTCGGCCGGATCGTTGTAGTCGGCCACCGGATCGTCGTTGGCTGCGCATACCGATACGGCCTGGTACACATCGTAGGCGGCCCTGGCGTCGCCGCTACGCGCGGCCGCGATGCGCGTGCCGATGTACTGGGCGATGCTCAAGCCGCCAAGGTCGACGATGCGGCCGTTGCGGCCGTAGACGGTGGCCTTTTTATCGGCCAGCATGCCCGGTCCCGGACGCGCAGCGCCCGCCTCGGGCAGCGCCGCAAACCAGCGCGGCTGGGCCGGCGTGGTCGCTGCGGGGCGGGCGGCCGCCACCGGCGTTGCGGCGTTGTCAGCCGGCATGCCGGTGGCCAGCCAGACGCCGAGGCTGGCGGCGCCGAGGCCGAGACAGATCAACAGGGGCAGGCGTGCATTCATCAGCTCACTCGACGATGCCGGCGCCATGCGGAACGGTCCGCACGGCGCCAGCGGGTTGGTACTTCAATCCCAGAGGTAGCAATAGTTCTGGCTGCGCATTTTGCTGGCGCTGACCGAACCGGAAGCCGCAATCACTTTCACCCAGCCGTTCGGCGCCGAGCTGCTGGGCACGTCGCCGCAATTGCTGTGCACCCAGTGGATGCCGGTGCCGCTGGTGTATTTTTTGCCGCACAGGCCGAGCCGGTCGTTGACCTTGATGGCGGCGAGCGAGGTCGGCATGGTGGATGCGTTTTTCACGTAGTCGATGGCGTACACATTATCCATGGCCACATCGTAGGTCTTGCCATCCTGGTCGGCACGCAGGTTCAGGCGGGTGTGCGACAGTTTCACGCCGTCGATGGTGCTCGATGCGGCCGCGAACTTGGGCGCGCTGATCACGGTGCCGGTGATATAGGCCCCCTTGTTCGCCGTGCAGCTGGACTGCTCGGAAGCGAATGCGCACAGCGACTGGGACAACAAAAGCAGAGCAAAGAGTAATTTGGTCAATTTACTTCTCCTGTTTCATACCTCAAGGGAAGGTGCCGGGTGGGCCGGCACCCATTTGTGCACTGGTCGATCAGAGAGCGGTGATGGCAGGAAATTGACTTCTGATTTCAAGCTCATGGCAACAAATAGTATGCATGACAATAGTTTCAATCTTGTGACAAATGTTGATGGCGAGGCCAAATTTGCAACATCCGGCCGCAGCGCCGCCTGGCGTGTTATCGTCATTGCTTGCGCTTTCCTTGAGCACGCCGGCCGATTGGCGTCGGCCGGGAGGCGGCTTAATCTGACGTGGCGATGCAGGCGTTAGCCGTGTCCGGGTCCAGTTTCAGTCCTGCCAGCAGCGCCTTGCGCGCGCACAGGCCGACTGCGGGAATGGCATTTTCGGGCAGGATGCGCGGCCTGTGCTGCGGCGCGATCTGCGCATAGCAGGTCACGAGCGAGGCATCGACCGCCGCCAGGAACTGCGCGCGCGGTATGCCGTAACACGCCACCTTCTTGTCGCTCAGCGCCTGGCCCTTGCTCGCGCTGCGGGCCCGCATGAAGGCGAACATGGCGTCGGTATCGACCTTGCCTTGGGCATCGCGCTCCAGATTGGCCTGCTCGTTGGCGGCGGGCGGCGCGGCGGCACGCGCGCAGGCGCTTCCGGCCAAGGCCGCCGCGACAAGCAGGGAACAGCTGAGGAGAGTGCGCATGGCATGCTTTCATTAAAGAAGATGGATTGGACGCGCGGGCGCGCATCGACGCGCTTGCCGTTCATGCATTCTACCCGCACGGCTTGGCAAATAATCAAGATGGCCGGGCACAGGCCGCGCCGCAAGCACCGCCCGGCTTGCGCCAGGCCGCCTCAGGGCAGCTCCGCGCGCAGCCGTTCGATGGCGAAGTCGGCGAACTGGCGCACGCGCGGCGACAGGTGCAGCGCGTGCGGGTACACCACTTGCAGCGGCTCGCCCGGCGCGCTGTAGTCCTTGAGCACGCGCACCAGCGAGCCGTTGTCCAGGTCGGCGCTTACATCCCACAGCGCTTTGTAGAAAATACCGCCGCCTTCGCGCGCGATGGCCTGGGCGGCATCGCCATCGTTGCAGAAGAAAGTGGGCGTGATAGCCGCCGTCACCGGCTTGCCATCGCGCTCGACTACCCAATGCCGGGTCGAATCGGCGCGGTACACGATGCAGGCGTGCCGCACCAGCTCGTCCGGCACGAGCGGCTCGCCGTGCCGTTCGATGTAGCCGGGCGAGGCGCACATGATGCGGTTGCCGGTGGCGATGGGCCGCGCGATCATGCTCGAATCGTTCAGGTTGCCGAAGCGCAGGGCCACGTCGATGGACGACTCGACCAGGTCGACGAAGGCGTCGTCCAGGCTCAGTTCGATGCACAGGGCCGGATGCTGGCGCTGGAAGGCGGCCACGATGCCGCTCAGGTAACGGCGCCCGAAGCCGCGCGGCGCGCCCACCCGCAGCAGGCCGGCGATGCTGGTGCGGCTGTCGGTCATGTCGGCCTCGGCATCCTGCACCTCGGCCAGGATGCGGATGCAGCGCTGGTGGAAGCGCGCGCCTTCCTGTGTGAGCGCTTGCTTGCGCGTGGTGCGGTTAAGCAGGCGCACGCCGAGCCGGTCTTCCAGCGCCGCCATGCGCTTGCTGACCACCGCCAGCGACAAGTCGAGTTCGCCGGCGGCGTCGGTCATGCTGCCGGTCTGCACCACCCGCGCGAAAATGCTGAGGTCGAGGATATTGTCGATCATCGGATTATCAACGCTGCGAAGAGAGACATTGTATTTTTAGCCCATGTATCAATGAAAGTGAAATAAATATAATCGATCGCTTCGATACTTTCAAGGATGCACCATGAACAGAAACACCATGACCGCCTATATCGCCGCCGCTCTCCTTGCGTTCGGCACGCTGGCGCCGCACGCCATGGCCCAGAGCGCACCAGTGAGCAAGATGACGAAGGCCCAGGCCGGCTATTACCATTTCAAGGTGGGCACCGTGAACGTGACGGCCTTGTCCGACGGCACCCTGGCGATTCCGCCCGGCGACCTGCTGACCAACGCGGCGCCCGGGCAGGTCGCATCAAGCCTGGCGGCAACCTTCCAATCCACGCATGTCCATGCTTCCGTGAATGCCTACCTGATCGAGAGCGGCAAGCGGCTGGTGCTGGTCGACACCGGCAGCGGCGAGCTGTACGGCCCGACGCTGAACAAACTGGTGGACTCCCTGAAGGCGGTCGGCTACCAGCCCGGGCAGATCACCGATATCCTGATCACGCATATCCATACCGACCACACGGGTGGGCTGATGGATGGCAAGCGCATGGTGTTTCCCAACGCCACGCTGCACCTCGATGCGCGCGAGCTGGACTACTGGATGAGCGCCGTCAAGCGCGCCAAGGCGCCCGACAGCAAGCGCAAGAACTTCGACGAAGCGCTGATGAAGGTGAAACCGTATGTCGATGCCGGCAAGGTCAAGGCCTTCGACGGCGCTACCCAGCTCGCTCCCGGCCTGCGCTCGGTGCCGAGCTACGGCCATACGCCGGGACACAGTTTTTACGCACTGGAAAGCGGCGGCGAGAAGCTGGTGTTCTGGGGCGATTTGCTGCACGTGGCCGAAGTGCAGTTGCCGGACCCGGCGGTCACCATCGTGTTCGATGTCGATCCGGTGGCGGCAGCGGCCGAGCGCAAGCGCGCGTTTGCCGAAGCGGCCAGGGAGAAATACTGGGTGGCGGGCGACCACATCGCCTTCCCGGGGGTGGGCCACCTGCGCGCCGATGGCAACGGCTATCGCTGGGTGCCGATGCCGTACATGAACGACCACGTCACGCCGGCGGCCAACTGATACGGGGGAGGGGGACTGGTGCCCGGTGTTGAGGCCACCGGACTAGCCTGTCGCCGCAGGAACAAAGGCGGCGTACTCCCGCAGCGTAGGCCTCTGGCGCGCACGCGACGCGATCTGCGTCTATCGCGCTAGCTCGCCTGCGCGCAAGGTTTGTGGTAGGCCATGGGTCATTTGCCCGTTTCGGCGAGCGCGAGCGGCCGCAGTTCCGACAGCCACAAGCCCAGCCCCAGCGCTGGAAAAGCCATCCCCGCCAGCAACACGGCGTGCCAGCCATAGGCGGCGAACACCCACCCGCCGAGCGCCGATCCGAGCGCGCCGCCGGCAAAAAACAGCGCGATATACACCGAGTTCAGGCGGCTGCGCATCTCGGGCGCCATGCTGAAAATCGCGCGCTGGCCGAGCACCAGGCTGGCTGCCACGCCCATGTCCAGGATGATCGAAGCGAGCACCAGCACCGCCAGCGCCACGTCGCGCGAAGCCGGAATGAGCAAGGGCAGGGCAAAGGCAATCACCCCGAGCGTCAATGCCACCCCGGTGGCCGGCAGGGTTTTGCCGGCATCGGCCAGGCGCCCGGCGATCGGCGAGGCGATCGCGCCGGCCATGCCGACCAGCGCAAAGATCGCGATGCCCGTCTGCGACAGTTGGAATTGCGGGCCAGCCAACATCATCGGCGTCACCGTCCAGAACAGGCTGAACGCGCCGAACAAGCCAGCCTGATACGCGGCGCGGCGGCGCAGCAGCGGCGTGGTCTTGAACAGGGTCCACATGGAGCCGATCAGGCGCGCGTAGGGCAGCGACGAGGTCGGCATGCGTTGCGGCAATTTCACGCGCAGCACGGCGGCCAGCACCAGGATCAGCACGGCGGCGCCGCCGAACACCACATGCCAGTTGCTGGCGTCGGCCACCAGGCTGGCGACCGGGCGCGCCAGCATGATGCCCAGCAGCAGCCCGCTGACCACATTGCCCACCACCTTCCCGCGCGTCGCTTCGCGCGACAGGTGGGCGGCGATCGGGACCAGGATTTGCGCGGCCACGGAACCCAGGCCAATGGCTAGCGCCGCCGCCAGGAACACCCAGCCGGTGGTACTGAAGGCCGCGCTGAGCAGGGCGATGGCGGTGAGCAGCAGCGCGCCGATCACCAGGCGGCGGTTTTCCAGCACGTCGCCCAGCGGCACGATGAACAGCAGGCCGACGGTGTAGCCGATCTGGGTGAGGGTGACGATCAGGCCGGCGGCCCCGGCGGACAGGCCGGTGGCGCGGCTGATCGGCCCCACCAGCGTTTGCGCGTAATACAGATTGGCCACGATCAGGCCGGCGGCGACGGCCAGCAGCAGCACCATGCCGGACGAGATATCGCCTGCGTGTTCGGTGTTCGGTTTCATATTGCATCCTCAAAAATCAACTTGCGTTGAACTGAAGACATTGTAGACAAAACCGTCCGGCCGATTATATGCGCATAATGCGCCTATACTTTTCACATTATGTGAACAATCGACCGGAGAACACGCTTGGACAAGGTCAAAGCAATGCAAACCTTCGTGCGGATCGTGGAGGCGAACAGCTTTTCGCGGGCGGCCGAAAGCCTGCACCTGCCGCGCGCTTCGCTGACGGCAACGATGCAGAACCTGGAAGCCTTTCTCGGCCGCCAGTTGCTTCAGCGAACCACGCGCAAGCTCTCGCTGACGCCCGACGGCGCGCAATACTACGCCCACTGCATCGAGATCCTGGCCGCGATCGACGCCTCCGAGCAAGCGTTTTTCGGCGCCGGCTCGACCCGTCCCAAGGGCAAGCTGCGGATCGACCTGCCGTCGGCGGTGGCGCGGCACGTGATCTTGCCGCACATTGCCGCCTTTCATGAGGCGTATCCCGAAGTCGAACTGGGCATCAGCATCACCGACCGCCTGGTCGACATGATTCGGGATGGCATCGATTGCGCGGTGCGGGTGGGGCAATTGCAGGATTCCTCGATGATCGGGCGCCAGATTGGCGAGATGCGCTTTGTCACCTGCGCCGCGCCATCGTATCTGGCGCGCCATGGCGTGCCGCAGAGCATTGCGGATCTGCACGCGCATCGCAGCGTGGTGCATTTTTCGGCGCGCACGGGGCGGCCCTTCGACTGGGATTTCGTGGTGGGCGAGGCGGTGACGCGCATCGCCATCAGCGGCCCGATTGCGGTCAACGATGCCGGCGCCAACCTCATCTGCGCGTTGCAGGGGCTGGGGCTGACCCAGGTCGCCACTTACCAGGTACGCAAGCACCTGGCTGACGGATCGCTGGTGCAGGTGCTGGCGGACACGCCGCCCACGCCCATGCCGGTGTCGCTGCTGTACCCGCAGGGGCGGATGGCGGCGCCCAAGCTGGCCGCGTTCGCCGGCTGGCTGACGGCGCTGTTCGACGCCGACCCGGATCTGGCATCAGGCGGCCGTGATGGCTAGGGTTGGGAGTGCAGGCTGGCCCACGACCCGATCAGCTCCAGCGCACTTGGGGCGATGGTTTCCTCGATGCCGGCCACTTCCGACAACGCGCCGCTGCCGGCGCTCTGGAAGAAATGGTTCAAGCCCGCCAGGCGCTTGACGCTGGCATTCGGGTTGCCGGCCAGCGCACGGGTGAGCGCAGGGATATTTTCGTCGGCCATGACCACCTGGTCTTTTTCGCCGACCAGGGCCAGGATGGCGCACCGCAGCCGCTGCAGCACCGGCACCGGGTCCGATGCCAGGAAGCTGCGCATCCACGGCGAGAGCAGGGGTGCCAGCTCGTCCGGCGACCAGGCGCGGCCGTAATTCTTCCGCGCGTCCAGATACAACTGGCGGGCGCGGCTCTCGCGCTCGGCGGGCGTTGCGTCGGCGGTCACGGCAGCGAAGACGGCCTTTTGCAGGGCCAGTTCGCGCTCGGTCTCGGTGGCGCTCTTGCCGGCCATGCGCCGCTTGCGGGTGCGGTCGAGCAGCATCTGGTCGCCGCGAATGCCGTTTCCGGCCATCATCACGACGAACACAATGCGCGGGTCCTTGCCGGCCACCATCGGCGCGATGATGCCGCCTTCGCTGTGGCCAACCAGGCCGATGCGCTGCGGGTTGATGTCCTTGCGGCTGCGCAGGAAGGCCACGCCCGCTTCGATGTCGGAGGCGAAGTCGGCGGTGGTTGCGGTGTCGAAGCTGCCGTTCGATGCACCCACGCCGCGCTTGTCGCTGCGCAGCACGGCAAAGCCGCGCCGGGTCAGGTCGTCGGCCAGGACACGGTAGAACTGGTGGCCGAACAGCTCGCCATCGCGGTTGACCTGGCCGGAGCCGGGAACGATGACGATGGCCGGAAACGGACCGGTGCCGGGAGGCACGGTCAGGGTGCCGGCCAGGTGGTCCGGGCCGCCTGGGTTGGCGAAAGTGACTGTGGTCTGGGAGTAGGGCACGCTTGCCGACGGCGCTTGCGGGTGCTTGGGCTTGTCGCTGGCGTACAGCGGCACGGCGATGACGCCGGCGAGGAGGGCGATTGTGCCGAGAATACGGATGGGGGCGTGCTTGAGCATATGCGGCTTGGGTAATCGGGCAGTTTGTCGGGCACCGCCAGAGAGCGATGTATGAAGAATGCGAGGATCATCGGACCGGGCGCATGGTTTATTGATATATATCATGCAATAATGATTTTCCTAAAACCTTTCAGATGGCAGCCATGTTCCCGATCCTTCGTTCCTTCCGAATCCATCCCCTGTGCCTGGTTATTGCGGGCCTCTTGCTCAGCGCCTGCAATGGCTCTTCCGACAGCACACCTGCGCCCGTCCCGCCACCGCCGCCGCCGCCCGAACCACCAGTCAAGCTGCTGGGCGAAAGCATGGTCGGCAAGCAGTTCAAGCCGGGTGGTATTGCGGTCGATGCATCGGGCACGATTTACGTCGGCAACGGTTCGCCGGAACAACTGCCATCCTCGGTCATCACGGGGGCAGTCATTGAAGTCGTGAAGATGTCGCAAACCGGTACGGTTTCTCCCTTCATCAATCGAACCAGCACCTATATCGGCGAGGGTGCCGCGGTGGCTCCGGGAGAAGTCGTTCAGTTGGTTTTCAATTCCACCAGCCAGACCCTGTATGCGCTCGAGATGTCCGGTATGGACTCGTCCTATTCTCATGGCGTCATCCGTTCGATCAGTGCCGCTGGCGTGGTCGGCACGATCCTCCTGGCGGATACGCCGACCCATGCGAATTACAGCCAACTGCCCACCACCATCGCGCAGCGTCCGGTCGCGCTGGCAATCGGCCCGGACGGCGCGCTTCATGCCTACGGGACCGGCGACTATGCCCCGTCCAGCACTCCCGGCGTGGGCTATTTCGGCGTGAGCTTCAATGGCTGGCAGACCGTCAATCCCGACGGCAGCGGGCGGGTCGTGTATTCGCAGGAATCGGGCCACAGGACCGGCGGGTACGACCCGCGTGGCCCATTTACTTATACCTATCCCGCCGATCTTGGCGCGACAGCGGGACGGCTGGGCCGTAACGATGGCGGCCTGGCCGTCGACAGCGTGGGCAATGGCTACATCGCCGACACGGCCCGCCATGCCATCATCAAGGTCACCCCGACCGGAAGCGCCAGCATGTTTGCCGGCGCCGTGACGCAGGCGGGCAGCGCCGACGGCACCGGTACGGCTGCACGCTTCAATCAGCCGACCCAGTTAGTGGTGGACAAGGCCGCCAATGTGTTCGTGCTCGACCGCGGCAATGCGACCGTTCGCAAGATCACGCCCGCCGGCGTGGTCACCACGGTCCTGGGCGTGGCCGGGCAAGCGCAGACCAAAACCGGCGAGTTGCCCGGTGGGCTGGGAGCGCCGATGGGCTTGGCGATGGATGCGGAGGGCCGTTTGTATGTGACGGTGGACAAGGGTGTCGTGCGCGCCAAACTGCCATAGGCGTCCTGGCCAAGCGTCGGCATGGGGACAACTGAGGCTGCGCGCAGTTGTTTGTAGTGCGCAGTTCCCCGCCCCGCAGGCGGCTAGCGCTTGCGCATCCCATCTCATCCCATCCCATCCCATCCCATCCCGCCAACCATGCGACGCGCTATGCGACGCGCTATGCGACGCGCGGCCTTCACCGAGAATCGCTACGCCGCTTGCTGATTTTCATAATTGAAACTGCGACCCGTTGCTTGCAGAATGATCCGCAGCCCCGCTACACCGTCCAATTCATTGATACTAAAGCAATTAGTTTTAGTTATACAATAAATAAAGGAAGCGCTCCCGATCAAGAGGGGCGCCGGCGGGGCCTAAGGAGACCATCCACCATGTTGATGCCCAAATCGCATCGAATTGCATTGCTGTTTAACGCAAACAAGATTTTCGACCGTGAAGTTATTGAAGGAATCGCCGCCTATCTGTCAAGCACGCGCAGCTCGTGTGACCTGTTCCTCGAAGAAGACTTCCGCTTGCGCCTGCCCGGCATCGAAGATTGGCAGGGCGATGGCGTGATCGCCGATTTCGACGACCCGGCGGTTGCCTCCGCGCTCGCGCGCAGCCGCATTCCCGTGGTCGCGGTGGGCGGCTCCTACGAAAACGTCAATGCCTATCCGGCCGGCGTGCCCTACGTGGCCACCGACAATGTCAAGCTGATCAAACTGGCTTACGAGCACCTGATCGAAGCCGGCTTGCGCCACTTCGCCCTGTTCAGCCTGCCCGAAGCCCAGGAAAACCGCTGGGCCCAGGAACGCGAAAACGCTTTTCGCAGCCTGATGCGGCGCGACCGCATGGAAGCCGAGGTCTTCCGTGGCCAGGGCACCAGCGCGCCCTCGTGGGATGAAGCGGTGCAGCAGCAGATCAACTGGCTGCACAGCCTGCCCAAACCCTGCGGCATCATTGCCGTGACCGATGCGCGCGCGCGTCAGCTGATGCAGGCCTGCATGATCGCCGGCATCGAAGTGCCGGAGCAGGTGGCCCTGATCGGCATCGACAACGACCCGCTGGCGCGCATGCTGACCCGCATTCCGCTCAGTTCCGTGATCCAGGGCGCGCAGGAAATGGGGCGCGCCGCCGCCCATTTGCTCGACCAGATGCTGCACGGTGCGCGCCTGGCCGATACGCGCATCCTGGTGCCGCCGGCCGGCATCAACGTGCTGGCGTCGAGCAAGCACGAACCGGCCAAGCACCCGCACGTGATGCGCGCGCGCCACTTCATCCGCCAGTACGCCTGCCAGGGCATCAAGACCGGGCAGGTGGCCGATTACGTCGGCATTTCGCGCTCGTCGCTGGAATCGTATTTCCGCCAGGAGCTCGGCTGCAGCGTGCACGACGAGATCCTGCGCTTCCGCCTGGACACGGCGATCGCGATCCTCGGGCGCGGCGACTGCAACCTGGCCAATGTGGCGCTCAGTTGCGGCTTCACGTCGAGCCAGTACATGCATTCGGTGTTCAAGCGCGAGCTTGGCTGCACCCCGCGCGCCTATCAGGATCAAGCCCTGCAAGGCCAGGCCGAGCCGGCGCCGGCTCCCCAATATCAACCTGCAGATGCGTAATGACGACCAAGCAAATCCTTGCCACACCTGCGCTGCGCGGCGCCGACCAGCTGTTCACCCTGCGCAACGCCAACGACATGCGCCTGACGATCAGCGAGCGCGGGGCGGCGCTGGTGTCGTGGTGGGCGCCTGACCGCTACGGCAAGGTGGCCGACGTGCTGCTCGGCTATCGCGATGCGCACGGCTATGCGGACAACAGCGCCTATTTCGGCGCCGTGATCGGACGCTGGGCCAACCGCATCGCGCAGGGCCGCTTCATGCTCGACGGTGCGCCGGTGCAGGCGGCCGTGAATGATCGCGGCAATCACCTGCACGGCGGCGACGATGGCTTTCACAAGGCGCGCTGGACGCTGAGCGCATCGGGCGCCGGCGTGTCGCTGCGCCTTAGCTCGCCCGACGGCGACGGCGGCTTTCCCGGCCAGCTCGACGTACAGGTGCATTACCGGCTTGATGACGAAGGCCGGCTCACCATCGACTTCGAGGCGGTGTCGGACGCGCCGACGCCGGTCAACCTGACTGCGCATCCGTATTTCAACCTCAATGGCGGCAGCGCCGACGTGGGCGACCACATGCTGCAGATCGATGCCGATTTTTACCTGGAGACCGACCCGGGCGGGATTCCGGTGGGGGTGGCGGCGGTGGGCGGCACGCCGTTCGACTTCCGCCAGCCGGCCGCCATCGGGCCGCGTTTGGGCTGGCCGGATGCGCAGATTCGCCTGGCGGGCGGCTTCGATCACTGTTACTGCATCCAGCCGCACGCGATGGGCAGGGCGGGGCCGCTGCGCGAGGTGGCGCGCGTGTATGACCCGGGGTCGGGACGGCGCTTGCAGGTGTCGACCACCGAGCCGGGGTTGCAGTTCTACAGCGGCAACTGGCTCGACGGCGTGCAGGGCAGGGCCGGACGGCCGTACGCGCGGCACGACGGGTTTTGCCTGGAAGCGCATGCGTATCCGGATCAGTTGAACGGGCAGTGCGCGTCGGCGGTGATTCTCCGGCCGGGGCAGGTGTATCGGCAGACCACGGTGTACAGGTTGTCGTTGCAGTCGTGATATTTCAGGCCCGGGAAACGGGTGGGGCCGAATCAATCGGCGCTTCCTCAGACTTTTTATGGCGTGAGTGACATGGACCGACTCGCTCGTATCATGTTTGCATGAGGGTCTGGCATCGCCTGACTGTTCTATCAACGACGCATTGCCCGTCTGCCAACTTAGAATCTGGCCGTCGATGTGCGGCGAGTATCACAAAATGATACCCGGCGGCTCAATATACAACAACTTTCCCATAGGAATTTTTGTTTCGGCTTCAGTACCCTATGATACGTTCCAATAAGCAACAAATAGTAAATACAGGAACAATCTAAGGGTGCTTGAAATGAGACGGATACAAATTGCCGGTACAGGAATGGCGTTGCCGGCGCAGTCGACAAGCAGCCAGCAACTGGACGATCGGCTGGGCTTGGCGCCGGGAACGAGCTTGAAGCAGACGGGCATACGCCGCCGCTTCCTGTCAACGACCGAGACCACAGCTCAGCTCGCCGCCAAGGCCTGCCGCGATGCAGTCGCGAACGCGGGGTTGGACTGGGGCGATATCGATTGCATCGTTGCCGCTTCGGCCACGATGGATCAGGCGCTGCCCTACAATGCTGCCCTGATCCATGCCGAGCTGGGGCTGTCGCAACAGCGTACGACGACGTTCGATATCAATGCAAGCTGCTTGTCCTTTCTCGTAGCGCTGGACACGATAAGCTATCTCGTCGAGGCCGGCCGCTATCGAAATATCCTGCTGGTGTCGTGCGATATCGCTACCTTCGGCATCAACTGGACCGATCTGCGCGAGGGCGGCATTTTCGGGGATGGTGCCGCGGCGGCCGTTATGCGCCGCACGGACGCCGGCGAGGCATCTGGCATCCTGTCGTCGAAGCTCGAAACCCTGTCCGCCGGCGTGCACCATTGCCGCATTCCGGCCGGCGGTTCGCGCTACCACCCGCGCCGCCTACTGGACGTGCCTTTCGATCCGCTTACCGTCTTCCATATGGAGGGCAAGGCCGTGTTCAAGCTGGCGTACGAAGCGCTGCCGGATTTTACGGCCAAGCTGCTCGCCGATGCCGGTGTACGGATGAAGGACCTGACAGCCGTGGTCCCGCACCAGGCCAGCCAGCTCGCGCTGACCCATCTTTCCCGTCGCCTGGACATCTCGTCCGAACAACTGGTCGACATCTTCGCCGATTACGGCAACCAGGTCGCCGCATCGCTTCCCACCGCCTTGCACCTCGGCTTGGCGAACGGGCGCTTCCAGCGTGGAAGCACGATTATGCTGCTCGGTACCGGAGCCGGCCTGACGATGGGCGGGATGGTACTGACCGTATGAATATCGTCGTCACGGGGGGGGACCGGATTCCTCGGCAGGCATGTCGTGTGGCGCCTTGCCGCGCGTGGACACAGTATCGTGTTCACCGGCCGAAATACCCACGAAGCGGCGTCGGTCAAAGCGCTGGCCGGTGCCGATGTCGATTTCGTCAAGGTCGACCATGGCGCCAAAGCGGCGCGCGCCAGGCTGTCGGCTTGCTGCCGCGGGGCGGATGCCATAGTGCATTGCGCGGCGCTGGCCGCGCCGTGGGGAAGCAAGCGATCATTCGAGCGCAGCAACCTCAGTGCGGTGGACGAGGTGCTTGCCGCCTGTCGTGAGCGCAGCGTCGCCAGGCTCGTTCACATATCGAGCCCCAGCATCTACTTCGACTACACCGACCGTTTGCAGGTGCACGAAGACAGCCCCTTGCCAAGGCCGGTGAACGAGTACGCCCGCACCAAGCGCGCTGCGGAAGAACTGGTGCTCGCAGCTAGACTGCCGCATTCGATCATTTTGCGGCCGCGCGCCATCTTCGGTCCCTGGGATAATGCCTTGTTGCCGCGCCTGCTTCGGCTCATCCGCCTGGGCCGTGTGCCGCTGCTGCGTGGTGGCCGGGCGCTGATCGACCTGACCTATGTCGACAATGTCGTGGACGCAGTCGAGGCCTCTCTTGCGCTGCCAGCCAACCCGGCCGGCGTGGATCCGATTTTCAATATCTCGAACGGCGAGCCGGTCGAGATCGGGGATCTGTTTGCCCGCATTTCAACAGCATTCGATTTGCCGCTCGAAACAGCGCCGCGGCCCTATCTGGTTGCCGACCTGGTCGCACGTCTGCTCGAAGCCTGCGCGCCCCTGGTGCCAGGCTGGGAGCCGCCTTTCACGCGCTATTCGCTCGGTACCATCGCTTTTTCGCAAACGCTGGATCTGTCGCGCGCAACGTCGCTGCTCGATTATCGGCCGCGCGTGAGCCTCGATGAAGGCATCCGCCGTACCAGCCTCTGGTGGCGTGAAACAATGGGACAGCACCCGACATGAAACCAATCAAATTCCATCTGCTCAAGGCCGGGCACTGCTCGCATCCCGAATGCATCGCCATGCGTGGCGGACGCTGGTCCAGCCTGCGCTTTCCGGCGCTGTGCGGCGTCATCGAGCACCCGCAACGTGGCGTGATCCTGTTCGATACCGGATATAGTTCGCACTTCTTCGACGCGACGCAGCCGTTTCCGGAACGCGCCTACCGCTGGGTCACGCCCCCCACGCTCGCGCCAGAGGAGGCGCTCGTGGCCCAACTGGCGCGCATGGGTATTGAGGCCGGCGCGGTCCGGCACGTCATCATTTCGCACTACCACGGCGACCATATCGCGGGCCTGAAAGATTTTCCGCAGGCGCGCTTTTGGTCGACCCGGGCCGACTACGACGCACTGCGCAAGCGCTCTCGCTTTGGCAACCTGGTTCATGGTTGCTTGCCCGCCCTGTTGCCGGCCGATTTCATGACGCGCCTGGACTTTGCTGAAGACGCGAAACGCATGGCGCTGCCGCGCGAATTTCACCCGTTCGACAGCGGCTTCGACCTGTTCGGCGACGCAAGTGTGGCCGGCATTGCCTTGCCTGGTCACTCGACCGGCCAGATGGGACTCGCCTTTTGCCGCGCCGACGGCCGGCACGTGTTCCTGGTGGCAGACGCGTGCTGGACACGCAACGCACTCGACGAGCATCGGCTTCCCACCTGGATTGCCAGCCGTTTGTTCGACAGCCGGCATGATTACGCCGCTACCTTCGGCAGGCTGCGCGAGCTCGCCGCAGGCAGAACGGAGGTCGCCATCGTGCCCTCGCACTGCGAACGGACATGGGAGGCCTGGCTCAATGAGACTCGCTGACACGCTGCGCCTCGGCGCTTATCTGGCGCGCACGCGCTGGCTGCTGCGTTTTCGCAACCGCGCCGCATTCGACGACTGGCAGCGGCGCCAAGTGCAGCGCTTTCTCGACAAGCACCTGCCGCTCAGCCCGTTTTATCGTGACTACGCGGGCCAGCCGCTGTCCGCGCTTCCTGTCATCGACAAGCAGACCATGCTGGCGCGCTTCGACGACATGAACACTGCCGGCGTCAGCCTGGACGAAGCGACGCGTGTCGCCCTGGCCGCCGAAACGACGCGTGATTTCGCGCCCGAGTTGCGCGGCATGACGGTCGGCCTGTCGAGCGGCACACAGGGAACACGCGGTGTGTTCCTGGTGGCGCACGAGGAACGCGCGCGCTGGGCCGGCATCATGATGGCGCGCACCTTGCCGAACGCACTGATGCGCCGGCTGCTGATCGGTGCACGACCCGTGAAAGTCGCGTTTTTCCTCCGGGCGAACAGCAATCTTTACACCACCTTAAAAAGCCGCCGTGTGGATTTCCGTTTTCACGATCTGCTGCGGGGCGTGGATTGCCATCTGCCTGCGCTGATCGAACAGCAGCCGGATCTCGTGGTCGCTCCCGCCAGCATCCTGGCCCGGCTTGCGCAACACGCGGCGAACGGCGCGCTGCCAATCCGGCCGCAGCGCATCATCTCCGTGGCCGAAGTGCTGGAAGCCGACGACAAAGCACGCATCGAGCAGGCATTTGGGATGAACGTCCACCAGCTATACCAGTGCACGGAAGGATTTCTCGGTTACACCTGCGAGGCGGGTGTGCTGCACCTGAATGAGGAATTCGTGCACATCGAGCCGGAATGGCTGGACAAGGAGAGGACGCGCTTCGTCCCCATCGTCACCGATTTTTCGCGTACCACGCAGTTGATCGTGCGCTACCGGCTCGATGACGTGCTGCGCGTGCGCCTTACGCCTTGCGCCTGTGGCGCCGCCGGCCGCGCAATCGAGGCCGTCGAAGGGCGTTGCGACGATGTACTCTGGTTGCCTGGCGCACATCACGGTGCCCTGGTGGCGCTCTATCCCGACATGGTGCGCCAGGCGGTAACGTCGGCACCTGCGGCCCTGCCGGACTACCGCATTGAACAGCATGGCATGGCATGGCGCATCGCCGTCGCGGACGAGGCAGAGGCATCCCATGCGGCGTTGACGGCATCGCTGCAGCGCCTGGCCGCACGCCACGCATTGACGCCGCCGGTCTTCCAGCGCATGCCGTTCGCCGACACCGATGCCCATGTCAAACGCAGGCGCATCCGCTGTGTCGGGCGCCCCGCAACCAACCAGGAAAACCATGCCTAACGTACTGATATTGGGAGGACGCGCGCCCGTCGCCGCGGATCATGCCCGGCGCTTTGCCAGTCAAGGCTGGACTGTCCATATCGGCGACAGCATCCCCTGCCGCATCTCGGGATGGTCGCATGCGGTACAGTCAACAGTGGAGCTGCCATCGCCGCGTTTCAATCCGGCGGCCTTCATCGCCGGATTGTCGCGTACCATCGGCCAGCACGCGATCGATCTCGTCATCCCCACCTGCGAAGAAGTGTTTTACCTGTCGCGCTACCGGCACGCACTGCCATCGTCATGCCGCATTCTCACGGACGATTTCGACAAACTGCGCACCTTGCACAGCAAATGGGAGTTTTTGCAGTTGTCTGCCGCATGCGGTGGCAACCCGCCGGCCAGCGCGCTGGTGCGCAGCATCGGTGAAGCGAAAGATTGGGCGAATGGCGCGCCGGTGGTGCTCAAGCCCGAATTTTCCCGCTTCGGCGTCCACGTACGACTCTATCCCGACGGGATTCCGGCTGACGCCCCCGAATTGGCGAACATGGGCCGCTGGGTCGCGCAGCACTACCTCCACGGGCAGGAACTGTGCTCATACAGTGTCGCCGAGCAGGGGCGCCTGCTCGCCCATGCCGTGTACCTGCCGAAGTACCGTCTGAAGCGCAGTTCGAGCTACTATTTTGCGCACCATGCTTCAGAACGCATCGCGGCGTTCGCCGCACGCTTCGTCGCGCGGCACCACTTCACCGGGCAGATATCGTTCGACTGGATCGACGCCGGTAACGACAGCCCGGCGGTGATCGAATGTAATCCGAGGGCCATCAGCGGCGTCCATCTGTTCGGTACCGGGGATTTGCTGCCTGCTGCCCTGGCCGGAACTGCGGCGAGGCTGGTCACGCCATCCATGCTGCGTGCGCGGATGATCGCCCCTATCATGGTGAGCGTCGGCCTGGCCCAGGCGCTGGCGAACGGTCGCGTCAACACTTGGCGCCGCGATTTCCTGGCGGCGGACGATGTGCTCGGCGTTGGCGGTGACCGCCGCCCCATGGCGGGCGCCGTGGCAGACATGGGCTCCTATCTGATGCTCTCGCTACGCCAGCGTTGCACGCTGCGCGAAGTGGCCACCCGCGATATCGAATGGGATGGCGAGGCGCTGGTGCAGCTGTGACGCTGTCGGGCCAAAGCTGCCGACGGCGGCATCCGCCGGTCGAGTGGCGGCCTTCGGCGCTATCCATTGCAGTACCGATTCGAAGCTTGTTGGGAACAACCTGACGACCAACGACACATTATTGCAGCCTGGCGGCTACCACTGAAATAGCGACGGAACGGACCACGCTCGCCAAGTCGGATGATCGACGCCAGGTTCAGGAGCGGGAAAAATCAATCAGTGCCCGCCCGCTTGAACGGTCTACCCGCAAGGCGACCGTGCAGCCGGTTTGTATGGCCGGAAGATGGATCGCTGCGATGGGCTGGGCGATGTCGCGCTGCGTTGCAGGCGCCTGCACATCCACCAGGTGCACCACGCACAGCGGTTGGTCATTGATCAGGGTGCCGCTCTGGCGCGCACTGACCACCTTTGCAAAGCAAATAGCGCCGTGCGCGAGCAGCCTGGCGTCGGCTGCCTGTGCACGAAACAAGCCACGGATCTGCCAGGCGGTATGCCCGCCAACAAGCACGACCACCACCGCTGCGATCGCAATATAGGCAAAGTCGCTCATGCCTCAGCCCAGATGAATCTGTTTTGAATCCATTTTCAACAGCTTGTCGCTGGTCACCATGACGTGGTCGCCATGCAGCCGCAGATAGTCCCTGGCCTGATAATCGAGCTGACCTGCGCGCAGATGGTCGGTTTGTTCGACCTGGCGATAGCAGACACGCGTGACCTGGCGTACTTTGTCCAACAGCATTTCCAGCGCCTGCCCGGTATGCCGCAGCACCCCCAGTGCGCCTTGCCACTGCCGTCCCTGATAGCTCAGTTCCTGCGCGACGACGACGGCGCTCTCGGCGCGGATGCCCAACTGCCCCGATGTCAAGGACAGCGCTGCGCTCTCCAGGCTGATGGCGTCGTCGCTGAGGACCTGCACCGCGCCGCCGTACCCGATCGCCATGGCGCCCTCGACGCCGATCCGGGCGGTGCGCGCGCTATCGCGTTCCAGCACGGCGATCAGGTAACTTTGCTGGCGGCTCGGACCGGAGACCAGCACCTTGTCGCCAGTTTCCGGATGGAGCAGGCAACTGGCGGCGCGCTTGCAGGTCAGGGTGCCGCCATGCAGGTCCAACAAAAAATTGCCATGGCCCAGATCGGCGACGACCGTGGCAATGGCGTGAATGGCCGCGTCAAGGGCGCTGGCGTGTTCGAGTACGGTATGCATCGTGAACATCCTTTAAAAAATAGGGGAGGCAATCGCCAGGGCAGGCTCAACGCGACCAGAGTTCGGCTTGCAGGAGTGGCTCATCGTGTTCGATGACACCGCGCCGGCTGGTCCATGTCGCACCATCTTGCGTGCTGCGATGCAGCCGGGTATGGTCGAAGCCGGCGTGGCTGAAGCTGGCATCGCGCAGATCGGCATAGGAAAAATCGGCGAAGCGCAGCTCGGTGTCGCGCAAGTCCGCGCCTTCGCAGCACGCCGCCTGGAAATTGGCGTAAGCGAGCCTGGCACCGCGCAAGTTGGCCTTGCGCAGGCTTGCGCGCGGCCACAGCGTTTGTTCAAAAAAACCGCCGGACAGATCGGCGCCGTCCAGCTTGGCCTCGGCAAACAAGGCAAAGCGTGCCTGGACGTCTCGCAGCAGCGCACCCGGCAGTTGCGCACCCTTGAACATGCAGTGCGCGATATTGGCCCCGGTGAAATCGGCTTCCGCCAGATCGCTTTCAACGAACTGGCACATCGGCATCGCCAGTCCGGCAAATACATTCCCGCTCAGCTTCGCTTTGGCGAAAACAACGTTCTTCAAGCTGGCCGCGCGCCACAGGGCGCCAGCGAAATCGACCTCCATGAACACGGTTTTTTCCAGCAGCGCTTCGGAGAAATCGCAGCGATGTGCCGAACATTCAGTGACACATAAAATCTCTGCCCTGAGCCCCGCCAGGCTGGCATCGTCCAGCTTGCAGCGAAGGAGCGTGGCATTGCTAAAACACGATGAATGCAGCTGCGCAGAGCGCAGATCGCAATTGAGCATGCCGGCGCCGTTGGCGTCCGCGCCTTCAAGCAGGGCGTGGCTCACATTGCAGTCATGCCAGGTTGTTTTAGCCAGCCTGGCGCCCCGCAGGTCGGCCTGCTCGAACTGGCAGTGCATGAAGTCGCACTCGCTCAGATCGGCACCACCGAGCTGGGCACCGCGCAGGTCGACCCGGTCGAACTGGCCACCCGAGAGATCGAGCCCGGTCAGCACGGCACCGCGCAGGTCGCATTTTTCCACGCCCTCGCCGTTTCGGATTTTCGATTGCAGCTCTTGCGCCGACATCATCGGGCGCGCTGTACTGGAGAAAGTGGTGGAAGACATGGCGCAGCTCAAAAAATCAGGTTCATGAATCTGTTGTGAACAGCTACGCCACCGTTAACCGTCTCTACCGCGCTGGATTGGTTGAACATGACATTGCCTTCGACTTTTGCACCGTTGACATCGCGCTTGAACACGCAGAAGTCGGTCTTGAAAACAAAAAAGCTTAATGCCTTGATGTTGAAAGAAGAATGCAGCATCCGGAAGTTCAGATTAATTGGAATGACCGATACCGCACTCGTCGCGTAGGAGAATTTGACCATCCCGACCACGTCGATCGCGTAGGTGGCAGTAATGCCGAATTTATTGTCGTATGTGCCGCCACCAGTTGCACCGGCAGCCCCGCCGCCACCGCCGCCCGCCTTGATGAACACGTCGCCGGCAAAAATATTATGCACGCCGCTCGTATGGTAATCGGCATTGTTGGCGGTCACCTTATGTCCGCCATGCACAACGTGAACGTGACTGCCATCGACGATGTGGTCCTGGTTCCCACTGACCGCGCGCAAATAATCGCCGATGACATTCTGTTCCTGGTTTCCGTTCAGCTTGTGTGCCTGGTTGCCATGCAAATCGTAATTGCGATGTCCATGCACCGTGTAATTATGGTCCCCATGCAGCACGTAATTGTGATTGCCATAGATGGTTTCGTTGTAGTCGCCTGTGACGATATGCTCGTGGTCCCCGGTAACTTTGTGCGCATGGCCACTCTGATGCTGCTCAGTGCTGGCTCCCGCAACAGTGCGTGTACTGGTGCCGCCAACCGCATGGACATGATTGGCGCCAATCGCCGTCGCTTTATTGGCGCCGACACTTTCAGTCAGGTTGGCCGCCACCGCCTGGGTCGCGTTGGCGCCGATCGACTCCGTATGGTTGGCGCCAATGGTCTCTACCTGATTGACGCCGACCGTATTGGTCTTGTTGTTTTCCACTTCGATCAGCATGTCCTTTTCGGCATGCAGCGCCAACCTTTCTGCGCCAATGGCGTCCTCGAACTCCAGCGAATTGGCATTGGCGGGCGAACCGCCCTTGGTCGAGCGCGACACGATACCGCTTTTGCTGGCGGCGCCCGGCAACCCGAACGGGGGCATCTGGTCGGCGTTGTAGGTGCTGCCAATGACAATCGGCCGGTCGGCTTCGCCACCGATGAAGTCGACCACGACTTCCTGGCCCACCCGCGGAATGTACAAGGTGCCGAAATTGGAGCCAGCCCAGCTCGTTGCCACGCGCAGCCAGCAGGAACTGTTTTCGTCCATGTTGCCGTAACGGTCCCAGCGAAACTGCACTTTGATGCGGCCGTATTCATCGGTCCAGATTTCTTCGCCTGCCGGGCCGACCACGGTCGCCGTTTGCGGCCCGCTGGTGCGCGGCTTGGGCGTGACACGGCGTGGGCGAAACGGCAGGCTGGCCGGTTGCGTGACGAAATCACATTCGTAGCACGCCGGGGTCGGGTCGCTGGCGTAACAAGGTTCCTGAAAACGATACGTCGCGCTCACCAGCAAATACTCGCGGTTGGCATCGTCGCGCGGGCAGTTGCTCAGGTTGAAGCGGTAGCCGGGCGCCATGGCGCGCACGGTGGCGTGGCCATGGTCGCGTTCACGCTCGCACTGCAATCCTTCAAGGCGAATCCGGCTGTAATGGTCGGAATCGCCCATCTCGGCGTAGCCACCCATCCAGTCGTAGACTTCCATGTCGCCATGCTGGTGCGAACCGGCATTGGCGCGCTGGTTCTGCAACCTGGCGCGCGGCTTGGTGAAATTGAAGTCGTCCGTCACGTAGCTGCCCGGCGCGATTTCTTGCGCCACGTGATAGCGGTCGATGAACTCTTCCTGGGGCGTGGCCACGCGCTCGGCCTTGAAGAACGGGATCGAGGCGTAGCCTGGCAAGACCTCGTGCGCGCCAATATCATCGGCCAGCACCAGGGTATGACTGCCCAGCGCATGCTTGAAGTAATAATAGATGCCTTCGTGCTCCATCAGGCGGCTGACGAAGTCGAAGTCGGTCTCCTGGTATTGCACGCAATAGGTCCATGTGCGGTAATTGCCGGTCAGATTCAGTTCCAGGGCAAAGCCATATTCGCCGAGTACTTCCTGCAAGATCTCGGCGACGCTTTTGTTCTGGAAGATCTTGCAGTCCTTGGTTTGCGTAAGCAGCCACAACCAAGGGCGCACGATGGCGCGGTAGCGGTAGCTGCGCGCGGTCGACCCTTCCCGGCCCACCAGCATGCCGCGCCCGACGATGCCGTTCAGGTAGCGCACTGCACCGTCGCGCGTTTGCACTTCCACCGTCAATGGCTGGCCCAGCAGCGCTTTCAAGTCCAGCGCGTTACTATCGGCAATCATGTCCACTTCAAATTCAAACAGCTGCGACAGTGCTTCTGTACCGCGCAGGGCGCTAAAGAGCAGCACCTCGTCACCGAGTGGCGTGTGGGCTTTTACAATGCGTTCCATATCAATTTCCTTGTAGGCTTAAACACAATGTCCGGATGCGGACAGTCGCTCATGCTGCGATTCCACGTAATAGTCCAGCCACCCTCGGCCACCAGAAGTCGACGCCATCCGGGTCCAGCACATAGCGGTGGGCGCACTCCTTGAAGTGGCCGAGGTTGACAAATTCAGCGCTGGCGCCGTGCTCGCAGTAGGCGTCATGCAGCGACTTGGCATAGTCCAGCGGCCAAAAGCTGTCGTTGTCGGCGTACAGCCACAGCGAGCGCACCCTGGCGCGCCGGCCGTAATACCGGAACGCTTCGCGTAGCGGCTGCTGCCAGCCCTGGTCCGACTCGCCGCGCAGGCCGCCGGCAAAGTTCACCAGGGCGCGCACGCCGGCGTGCGGCTTCATGCCGTAGGCCAGCGTCCCCAGCGCGCCATACGAGTGCCCGCTGACGATGATGCAGCTGGCGTCGATATAAGGCTTGCCGGACATGGCCAGCACCACGGTCTCGATGTCACGCGCACAGCACAGTGAGCCGGCCAGCGGGTTGGCCCAGTGGCTCAGATGCCGGCCGCCTGAGTCGGCAAAACCCCGGCGGTTGGGCGCAAGCACTGCATAGCCCTGGCGCAGCAGCACCTTGGCCAGGGCGTCTGGCCGGCTGCGCGCCTGATGCACGGTATTGCCGAAATTCCTGCCGTGGTTAAATACCCAGAGAGGAAAAGGGCCCGGCCCGCAGGGCAGGTACAAGGTGCTCACCATCATGACCGGCTCGGCCTCGCGCGAAGCAATATGCAGGATGCGGCTGGCCCGCCCGGGTGCAGGGCAATAGGCCGGACTGGCGACGACGCTGCGGTAATTCAAGAAAAACCCTTTCGGCAGGCCATGGCTAAAATGCCAGCACCTTGAACTGCCCTGGCACCAGATAGATACCCGGTGCGTTGGTGGAATTTTGAATCGACATGCTGGTCATGCGCGTCGCTGGCGTCGCTTTGATCAGCAAATTGTATTTGCCGGTCACTTCACGCGACGGTCCCATGACCGTACCGCTGGCCACGCCAACGCCGGGCAAGGTCATGGTCATCGGCGCAAACGTGGCCAGGTTGTGGGCCGGGGTGCCGCCCACCAAGATGTTGAAGGCATTCGGGATGTGCATGGGTGCCGGCGCCGCATTGGGTGAGGTAATGGGAATCTTCGCATCGACCGGCGCCAGGCTCAGGCCAAGCTGGGTTTTCAAAAACATGGGCTATCCTGCTGAAAGTGTAAGAAATACATCGGCCTCAATCGGCCAAGGCGGTGTCAAGTACCCGCCGGGGCAAGAATTTGGTCTGCTCCAGGTAGGCCTGGTCGAACAGGGTTCCGCCGTCGCCCAAGGTTTGCGCCAGATCGGCGCGAAACAGGTTGGCGCCGCGCAGGTCGCACGAGCGCAAGTCGGCTTTCACCAGGCTTGCGCCGATCAGATTGGCGTCGCGCAGGTCGCTGGCGACCAGGATGGCGCGGGTGAAAAAACTGCCGCTGGCGTTCATGCGCTGCAAGTTGGCGCCGCTCAGATTGGCTTCGGAAAAATCCGTGATCGCCGCTGTCGCACCGCAGAAATTTGCTCGCTGCATGCTGATTTCACGGAAATTGCATTGCGATAGCTGGGCATCCGTGAAGTCGGCTTCGTCCAGTGCGGTCTTGTCGGTGACCGCGCAGGTGCGCAGGACGCTGCCGCGAAAACTCAGCCGTGCCGCATCCGTCGTGACCCATGCGCTGTCTTGCAAGGTGGCCAGGTCAAAACACAGATCTTCTTGCCGGCCTTCTATAAAGACGCATTTCTCGAAATGCGCATGGCGGAAGCTGCAATTGCGCATGCCGATTTTGTAGAAAGTCAGCGAGAAAAAGCGCGCATGATCGAACCTGGCCGACGCGATCTGCATCTCTGTCAGCATGACGTCACCGATCTGCGCGTGGGAGAAGTCGCCATGATCGAGCCGGGCTTCTTCCCATGTGCACTTGTTCAGTACGGCGTGCGCAAACGAGGCGTAGCGGGCGTCCGCTTGCGCCAGGCTGGCGCCATCGCACCTGGCGTGCGCAAAGCTGGCGCCGGCCAGCGAGGTGCGCGCCAGAATCGCTTCCGTCAAGTCGCAACCGTCCAGTTTTGTTCCGCGCAAGTCGGCGCTTTCCAGCATGGCGCCCCTGAAATTTGCACCGCGCAGATCCATGCCTGACAGATCCGCTCCAGTCAGGTCCAGGCCGGCAAAGTCGCGCGTGCTGGCGTAGATCGCCGCCACATGGTCGCGCACGCGCCGGGCTGCGTCGCCGACCAGCACGGCGGCTGGCGCGAAACTGGTCGCGCCGTGCAAGTACATCTTGTGCATGGTCGATTTCAGCTCCGCAGCCGGGATGATCTCGGGAATGGGCATACCGGAAAATGATTCTGCCTCGCTTGCCATGTCGGCGTGGCTGGCGCTGAACTCGGCGAAGCTGTGGGTGGGTGCCGGCGGCGCGTGTTTCATGCCGGCATGACCGTCGAGCAGGGGCGCCAATTGATCGAGCATCGCAAGCTGGCCCTGGTGTTCGGGCGGCAGATTGCTTGCCATTTCCCGACGCGTCGTCGCGAGTGACGCCCGGGCTTTCTCCATGTCGGCGGCGTGCAGCCGATCCACCTTTTCCATAAATTGCGGTAAATCTTCCAGGCGGCGCGGCAGCTCGGGGGCGGCGTTCATTGGAGGAAGTATCTCGTCCGGGTCGAGCCCTTCATCACGCGCCATCTGCGCACTCTTGTCGCGTTGGTTTTGCATACGCTGCCGCTGATTGCGTTCCAGCGGGCCTGGCACTTTGTCGAACATGGTGTCCTCCCCAGGAAACAGGAGGCCCAGCGCCGCGCCTTCAGGCAACAGGTCGCCATCGCGAAAGGCGTAGTGACTGCCAGTCTTGCTGTCGAGCCGCTGTGCGAGCACCTTCAGGAAGTAGGCGTGATCGCGTTTCGCATGGCGATGCTCCAGCGCGGGCATCAGTTGCATAACGTCGTGGGCATCGTCCTGGTCGATTTCGACCACGCCGTGATAAATCAGGACGCTTTCCAGCCGGTGCGGGAAGAACCACGCGGTGGTCAGGCGCAAGTCGATGTCGGCGGTAACATGCTTGTCATTCCGCCGTTTCACCACGAGGCAACGGCCAACCCAGTCGGGAATGGTTCCGCTCAGCACCGGGTGCTCCGGGTGCATATTGCGCAGCGTGTAAGGCGCGCCGGCAAGTTCAAAGCTGGCAGGGAAGTGCTGATCGTCGGGCGCGGCGTTCCATGCGCGCCAGTCCATGCTGCGGGCAAGGCCGGGGAAATCATTCTCGAACCAGCTTTGGTCGTGCACGCCCATGCGCGCCTGGCGCTGCTGCCAGGCCACGTCGATCGGTCCCATGCCAGCCGGCGCCGATGGTGGCCTGCCTGGCGCCCGGTAAAGTTCGCTGGCCAGCTCGACGTTTGGCAGCCGCACCACCTTTTGACCGCCAATATCCTCGGCGTCCATGCCCCGGCCAAGCGGATTGGCAGCGCAGGCCGCGCCGCCGAATGCATGCGTCCAGTCCAGCGGCATGGCATCGAACGGCGTCGGCGCACTGGCGCCGCCGGCGATCCAATAGCGGTCACCAAAGACAGTCAGGCGTTTTTCTATATCGCCAACCTGGGCGGAGACGGCGCAACGGGTTTTGTCTTGCTGATGATGGGTATAGCCAAAACCGGATACCAGAAACTCCGGATATTGCTTTGGCAAGCCCAGGTCGAGGACGCTGGTTCCCCCAAGCTCGCTTGCCAGCATCGGCCACAATCCTTGTTCATTCAATAGTTGGGGATTGGGGCTCAAGGTGACATGCGCGTACGCCGTCACGCATAAAAAATGCTTGTTCTGCCAGGTAAAGGGCCGGGGCATGACGCCCAGGCGCATCGGTTTGATGATCTTCATACGCTGCTTGTTTATCCGGTGACGCTGGAACTAGAATAGATATAGATCGCGCGATATTTATGAATCAAAATTTGATAATAAAGTATTGCAACTATTTTAATTGGCGAGCCATGCTAACGTTATTGGCGCGGCCCGGTCAATAATATTCCCCACAGTTTTAAATATATTAATTAGGTCATCAACAGGTAATATAAATATCGTATGGATTGCAATCGGGCGCTTATCAATCGCGATGTGCGCGGGTTACCAATTGCGGATCGCCGACCCATACGCCCAGCGCCGAGTAGTTGTCTTGCGTGCCGTCGCAATCGCTGTGTTGACGCACGTGCCCGGCAAGCAGGGTGACCCAATCCGCCACATTGCCTGCCACTTGCAGGCAGCGCTGCATCGCCGCGTCGTCGAGCCCGTTCCAGAAGCCGTCGGTGCACAGCAGATAGGCATCGCCGTCTTCAAGCGTGCAAGCCGCTCCTGGCTCGATGTTGTCGGTATCGGCCTGGCCCAGCGCGTGGCTGAGCAAATGCGCTTTGTCCGGGCCGCAGGACAAACCCGCCTGTTGCAGTTGGGCGGCCAGGCTGTGGTCTTGCGTGCGGCGCAGCAGATGCCCGCGCCGGAACAGGTACAGGCGGCTGTCCCCGACATGAATCCACTGCGCCATTCGTTCGCGCCGGTCGATGAACAGCGCCACCACGGTCGCTGCCATGCGCGCCCGCTCGGGGTTGCGCCGTTGTTCCGCGACGATGGCAGCGTCGGCGGCATCCACGCTGCCGTGCGTCATCGCTTGCAGGCCGTACGATTGCTTGTCATCGAGTTGCTGCAAGCTCCAGTGCACCGCCAGCCTGGATGCGATGGCGCCGCCGGCCTGGCCACCCACGCCGTCGCTGATCACAAAGCAGGCGTCGTCATCACGCACCCGGAAACCCAAGGCGTCTTCATTGCTGGCGCGGCTGCCTTGATGCGAGCATTGCGCCGTGGTCAAGGTCAGCATGCCTGTTGCACCCTCTGTGCGCGGTACAGTTCGACCTCGGCGTCGTAGGCGGACAAAAACACCTGCCCAAATACGGTATGGAAGTCTTCCTCCACGGCGGTCACCGCCGCCTGGTGCAGCGCGCGATAACGCACCCACGCACGCCCGTCGCGCCCCTTCGGCATCAGGCGCTCGTACCAGACGTCAGCGCCCATCTGCTTGTCCACCACTTCCGGACTGAAATTGCGCAGCAGCTGATTGAGCGCGGCGCGCATGCCCGCCAGCATGCCCATCTGATGGGCTTGCAGGTCGTGGAAGGTATCGTCGACGGCGCGCTCGGACGTCATGAAACCGGAAAACGATGGCCCGAACATTTGTTTGAGTACGGTCTGGGCGTCCGGCAGCAGCTTGAGCGGATTGTTTTCCTTGTCGAGCATCATGGTCAGCTCTGCCTTGACTTCACGCTTGATGATCGTGCGGCTGGTCAACAGGTTCATGGAGCCTCCGACCAGTTTGCTCAACAGGCGACCGGCCTGATGAAAGTGCGCCTCGGTCAAGCTGCCTTCATTTGGCGTGAAGCCGGCGCCCTCCAGAAACGCTGCGACCATGTTGGCGGCGTCCGGCGTTGGTGGCGCCGGGTCGCAGGCCGTGGGCCGCGTCGCAGTCTGGATAGGCGACGACGCCATGTCAGCAGCGAACCGGGCTGGCGCGGGTTCTGCTTGCACGCCGCTGCCAATCGCCCGGCCAAACAAGGCGCTGGTGTCGAAGGGGGCGCTCGCCGCATGTTCTTGCTGCGCCAATTCCAGCAACGCAGTGCTGGTGTCGGGCAGAGCGCTGGCATTGTCGGCGAACAGATTGCTGTGCGATTCCGCGCCAGGATTGGCAAAGAAATCGAGCGGATCGACCGATGGATTGCTGAGCGTCGCCAGGGCGTCATCCGGCAAGAGCACCTCTGGCGCTGCCGCCTGCGCGACCGCCAGCGGCGCTGCCACCGGCGCGGTCGCGGCAAACAGCCTGGCGCTCGGCGCCGGCGCAAAGTCGGACACAAGGTTGTCCCAGAACGCGTCGTCGGGAGCCACCGTCGCCGCTGGCGGAGCCGGCGCCAGCGCGACACGCACGGGCGCAATCTCCACGTCGGCCACAGGCGGCAGCGGGTTAGCGCCGCTATTTGCCGCCTGCTGTTCGCCAACCTGCAGCAGATACAAACCAATCCGTACCTGGTCGCCATCCCGCAGGCGCCAGGGCTGGTCGCCCGTCAATGCCGCATCATTCACTTCAACCGGGCAGACCGTACTCAGGTTGGCCAGATACGTCCCGCTGTCATCGATGCGCACCGATGCCTGCAAGCGCGAAATCTGCCTGGTGTCATCGACCAGCACCAGATGGTTGTCCGCGCCCCGGCCAATGGTTGCGCCAGGCCGGGAAAAGTCCTTGCTGACCGGCGCACGTAGCGGCTGTCCGCCGTGTTCGAGGATGGTGAATCGCATGCGTGATCCTGGTTATGGCTTGGCTGGAAGCGTGACTTTTTTGCGGGCGGCATCAAACGCCGGCCCCCACATCGGATGCGAACGCTCGGCTTCGGACAACTGAAAGCCCGGATCGAGCAGCATCACGCGCTCCGCCTCGGCGTTGCAAGGCGCGGTTTTCCTTGTGATGCAGTAGCTGAACGCCAGCAGCTTGTGCGCCTGGACTTGGGTTGCGGTGCTTGAAAAATCGATGGCCTTGCTGGTGCTCAGGTTAACGATGACTGCCTTGAAGTCACCGGCCGTAAATTGCTTGTTAGCTTCCGCAATGACAACCTGCGCGCGCTGTTCCATGGCATTCAATATGACTGCGGCGGGCCTGGCCGCTGGCTCGGGAGCGGCAACCGGCGCGCTGTCAGTACTGGCGCACGCGCTCAGCCAGAGCGGGGCGCTGATAGCCAGCACCGATGCGCCAGCTTTGAAGGCAGCGGTTGTCAACATGGATACCGGAGGGCGAGCGTTAAAGATACGGTTCATCAAATAATCTTTCGTCATAGGTGAGGCAAGGTCAGTGTGGGAGTGCCGACAGTTCGACGTCCAGGTCGTCGGCCCGCGTGCTCGGGGTGGCCGGCGCAGCGTGCGCATGCTCGAAGCGATACGTGAACTCGCCTCCCTGCGCACCGATCGTCACACCCGTCAGTTTTTCGGGCGCCGACAAGCGCAGCAGGATCTCGCGGCTGATGTGCGGCAGCACCGTCTGGGTCAATACCGCGTCGACCATGCGCCCGCCGGATTCGAGCTGGGTGCAGCGTTGACCGAGCAGGGCCACGGCGCCGTCTTCATAGGTGAACACCATATTGTGATTGGCCAGCAGGCGGCTGCGGATGCGGTCAAATTGCAGCGCGACGATACGCGCGAGCATGCTGTCCGACAGGGGGAAGTACGGCACCACCGACAGGCGGCCGAGCAGGGCGGCCGGGAACACTTTCAGCAGCGGCTCGCGCAGCGCGCCGGCCAGCGCATCCACGTCCGGCATCAAGTCCGGGTCCTGGCACAGGCGCATCAACAGATCGCTGCCGACGTTCGAGGTCAGGATGATGACGGTGTTCTTGAAGTCGATGTAGCGGCCTTCGCCGTCTTCCATCCAGCCTTTGTCGAACACCTGGAAGAAAATTTCATGCACATCCGGATGGGCTTTTTCGATTTCATCGAGCAGGACCACACTGTACGGACGCCGGCGCACCGCCTCGGTCAACACACCGCCTTCGCCGTAGCCAACATACCCTGGCGGCGCGCCTTTCAAGGTGCTGACGGTATGGGCTTCCTGGAATTCACTCATATTGATGGTGATGAGATTCTGCTCGCCGCCGTACAGGGTTTCGGCCAGGGCCAGCGCGGTTTCGGTCTTGCCGACGCCGGACGGGCCGGCCAGCAGGAACACGCCCACCGGTTTGTTCGGATCGTCCAGGCGTGCGCGCGCGGTCTGCACGCGGCGCGCAATCGCTTCAAGCGCATGCTGCTGGCCGATCACGCGCTGGCCCAGCGTGTTGGCCAGCTCCAGCACCGCTTCGACGGCGTCGCCGACCATTCGTCCGACCGGAATGCCGGTCCAGTCCGCAACCACTGCGGCCACTGCATGGGCGTCCACCGCAGTGTGGATCAGCGCCTGTTCTTCCTGGTGCAGTTCAAGCTGCACCAGTACCGCCTGCAATTCGGTCAGGCGCGCGGCACGCTCGCCCGGAGCGGCCGCCTGCAACGCTACGCGCAAGGTAAATATTTGCTCCGCCATCAGCTTCTCGGCGTGCCAGCGCGCGCTGATGGTGTCGAACTCATGCCGCTCGGCGGCGATGCGCCGCGCCAGCGGTTCAAGCCGGCTGGCATCGCCCGCGCCGAGATTGCATTCATTTGTCACGATGTCCTGCTCAACCAGCATGGCGTCGATGCGGCGCCGGCAGTCTTCCAGCATGGGCGGCTGGCTGTGCTGGCTTACTGCCACGCGGGCGCACGCGCTGTCGAGCAGGCTGACGGCCTTGTCCGGTAACTGGCGCGCCGGAATGTAGCGGTGCGACAGCGCCACCGACGCCACGATGGCATCATCGAGCAGCAGCACGCGGTGGTGGGTGGCCAGCTTGTCGGCCAGGCCGCGCATCATGGTGACGGCGCGCGCCTCGTCCGGTTCGGCGATCTGCACGACCTGGAAACGGCGGGTCAGGGCGGCGTCTTTTTCAATATATTTCTTGTATTCGGCCCAGGTGGTGGCGCCAACGGTGCGCAGTTCGCCGCGCGCCAGCATGGGTTTTAACAGATTGGCGGCGTCGCCGGTGCCTGCCGCGCCGCCAGCGCCGATCAGGGTGTGAATCTCATCGATGAACAAGATGACCGGACGATCGCTGGCCTGCACCTCGGTGATCAATTCGCGCAGGCGCTTTTCAAATTCGCCTTTGACGCTGGCGCCAGCTTGCAGCAGACCGATGTCAAGCAGCAGCAGGTCAACATCGCGCAGCGGCGGTGGTACGTCGCCGTTGGCAATGCGCTGCGCGAGGCCTTCCACCACGGCGGTCTTGCCGACCCCGGCTTCACCGGCCAGCAGCGGATTGTTTTGGCGGCGCCGCAGCAGCACGTCCACCATCTGGCGAATTTCCTCATCGCGCCCGGTGACAGGGTCAATCTCGCCAGCACGTGCGCGTGCGGTCAGGTCGACCGTGTAGAGCTGGAGGGCCTTGCCGCTGCCGGCCGGACGCAAGCCGTCGAGGGCGTCGGCCGGGCTTCCGGCTGAGTTCGCGGCTGCGGCGCTGGCTTGTTCCGGCGAGCCGGCCAGGATCTGCTCAAGGCTGCCGGATAGGACGTCCGGCAAGACCCGCTCGAACTGACGCGAGATACCGGTCAGGACATGGCGCAGGCTGCTGGTTTTAAGCAAACCGAGCAACAGATGCGCGCCACGAATCTTCTCGGCGTTAAACGTCAGGCTGCCGTAGACCCACGCGCGTTCAACGGCGTCGTCGATATGGCCGGAGAGGTCGCTCACCGCGCCTGCGCCACGCGGCAATCGTTCCAGCGCCGCCAGCAAGTCGCGCGTCAACTGGTCCTGGTCCACATTGAAGTGGCTGGCGACGTGCTGCAGATCGCCGTCGGGCGCCTGCCACAGCTGATGGATCCAGTGCACCAGCTCGACGTACGGATTGCCGCGCAGGCGACAGAACGCGGTGCCGCTTTCGAGTGCCGCGTACAGCGTGGGATTGAGCTTGCCGAACAGGGCCAGGCGGCTAATTTCAGACATGAAGTGTTCCTCGTTGAAGGTGAGCGTTGGGGCGCGGCGCGGCACGCTTGTTGGCCGCGCGTGCGGTGTAATCGAGAATCAGGTGTGCGCCCTTTGTGCGCGGCAGGTGTGCGTCCGTCGCGCGCGGCAGGTGAGCGCCCGTTGCGCGCGCCGGGTTGGCAGGCCGTTTCCCCAGCCACGTCGACAGGCCGAGCGGCTGCATCTGGCTCAGGGCCGCCATGGGCTTCTGCTCGTCCGCCAGCACCAGCTGGACATCCCAGCTCAAGTCCATGCCGACAAATTCGTGCACCCATTCCACCAGCGCGGCGACATGCTCTCCGCCCGGCAAAAAGCGCCGGTAGTCGTCCAGGGTCAGCGGCCCCAGCACCAGCCGGAAGCGCGACTGGGCGTCGCGCACGGCCACGCCAAGCGTGCTGCCTTGACCCAAGCCCATGCCCGCGTTACCGAGCGCCAGGCGGTCCGCGTCGGCCAGCCGGACCCAGTGCGTCACATGCTCGATGACGTTGACCGGGATCTCAAAATAACTGCGCAGGATGGCCCGCAAGCCTTCCGGATTGCGGCTTTGCCGGCCCAGATGGCCGGCCTGGCAGTAGCGCGCATGCAGACCGATGGCGCCAGGGCGTTTTTGCGCCGGCAGTCCCATGCCCAGCAAGCTGGCCAGATGCGCATCGAAACGCGCCTCGCCCGGACGATCCAGCGTGGCGGTCACCTGGCTATCCGCCCAGGCCCGGTAAAACAGCGTTATGAGGCGATGATGAAACAGGTCGGCAAAGGCGACCAAGGTCGGATCGGCCGCCATGCGCTCGCGTTCACGCGCGTATTCGGTCAGGTGCAGCGGCAGCGGGCCGTTCGGTCCAAACAAGCCGAAGCCGTAAATGCTCAGTTGCGCCGCGCGGCCTTCCGGCTCGCTCAGGCCAGCGACCGAGGCGGGCGCGAAGGCGAGTGACGCCTTTTGCGCCAGGCGCACCGGTTCCTCGGTCGGGTGACCGGTCCGGCCGAGCAGCTGCGCGGCACCTGCGCGCGCATCGATCCAGCGCAGCAGCGCGAACAGATCGTGCTCGTACGGCGCCTCGCGCAGCTGCCGCCACGGCGCCTGACTGGTCCAGGCCGCGTTCATAACAGCGGCCTGTTGCCCAGGCGCGCAGGCCAGCTGGCAACCCGGCCCCGCTTGCCGCTATGGAGCTCCAGCTCGGCGAACAGATTGATCGACACGTAGCGCGCGAAAAACTGTTCCAGCACCGCGCCGAAACAATACGGACTGTCGCCGGAGAAGGCCTGCTCATCGATGGTCACGGCGATCTTCACGCCGCGCCCATGCACCGGCGGGCCAGGCTGGGGCAGGCGACGGAACAGCGGCTGGTGCACCACCGAACGCACGCCTTCGACCTGGCGCTGCAATCCAGCCTGGCTGTCGTCCAGATACAGACCCAGCAATTCACGCAGGATCGCCGCGCCTTGCTCGCCGTCTTGCTCGAACAGGCCCTGCTGATTCAGGCCAAGGTGGCTGATCAGCTGCCAGGCCAGCTTGCCATCGGCCAGTGGCGCCCGCGGACGCGAAGGCGCGCGCACGGTCGTAATCGCACCCACCGGGGCGGACACGTTGAGCGTAAAGTCGCTGTCGCCGCCGGTACTGAGCAGCAAGGGCAGGTCGCGGTTGGTGCACAGCGTATCGACCGACAGTTGGCGCAGCGTGTCGGCAAACGGCGCCTCGCGCTGGTCGACCAGCGAAATATAGACTTCACTGCCGTTATACGAGGTGCGCGCCCCATGCTGGCGGGCGCGCTGCGACAGCAGGCGTGCTTCGCGCCGCAGGCAGTAGTAGGCGCCATGGTCGCGCGGGTCGCGTGCGAACGATGCATGAAATGGCCGAAACTGGCGTTCGTCGCCGCTGCCGTGACCAAGCATGGACGTCACGCTATGGACTTCAAAGTCGAGTGCCTTGCTGCGGTCGACCACCAGATGGTATTCATTGACCTTGGGCGTGACCACGACCCGGTCCGCACGTTTCGCAAACAAATTCACCACCGGCGTGCAGTGCATGGCCAGGTCGCCCGTGCCAACCAGTCGCTCCAGCGTTGCGTCATCCTGGTCAAGCAGGATCGTTATTTCAAAGTGCGTGCCGGTCACACCGCGCAAGGCGCGCTGCAAGCCGGCGATACTGAAAAACAGCAGGCGGGCAGGGTAGGCAAAATACTCCTGCAAGATCCGGTAGCCCTGGAAGTGGCGTTGGTCGCTCGGCAGGAGGGCCTGCTCCATATCGAAGCCTTCATGGCGCACGGCGCTGGCGTCGAGCACCTCGCCCCATGGACGGCTGGCCCCATTGCCGCTGTCGGTTTGCCGGCATAGCACGGCGACGGTGCGACCTGCCACCAGTTCCAGCAAGCGCAAGGCGCGCTGCTCGGGACCGGCCGCATGGAAGGTCAGCTTGTCGAGCGGCGACACTTCGCAGCGCTGACCGCCGCCAAATTGCAGGTTGATGCGCAGCGCGGCCTTGGCCCGGTGGCGCAAGCGTGCCGGCACATCGCTTGGAGCAGGGCCGAAGCGCACCTGCTCCAGAGTCAGCGGCCAAAGGGTGACGGCGTGGCCGGTGCGAAATTCGCAGGCAGTCTGCTCACCGCGCGCCAGACCGGCGCGCAGCGAGGTCTTGGCCGGCAAGGTGAAGCCCGACGCCAAGCTGCCCACTGTCAGGTCCGGCTGCAGCTGCACCACCGCCATCGACGGGCTCGGGGCCAGATAGCCAGGGTAGATCGACGTCAGCAGCTGCTCGGTAAAGCGTGGAAACTGCGCATCCATTTTCAGCTGCACGCGCGCCGTCAAAAAGCTGAAGCCTTCCAGCAAGCGCTCAACGTAGGGATCGGCGACTTCAATGCCGTGCATGCCCAGGCGGCCAGCGACCTTGGGAAATTGTTCCGCGAATTCCGCGCCCATCTCGCGCAGGTAGCCCAGTTCGCGGTTGTAGTAGTCCAGCAGCCGTGCATCCATCAGCCGGCCACCAGATCGTGCAGTTTGGTGTGGCCGGTTTCAATGTCCACGTCGGAACGCACCAGGAATTCCACCGGATATGGTTGCGACCATAACTGGGCGCGAATCTCGAACGCCAGTTCGTTGTGCAGTGACAGGCTGTCCGGATCGGACACGCAATGCACCTGGAGCGTGTCCGGCAGCAGGCGCGGCTCGAATGCGAGAATCGCGCGGCGCAGGCTGCCGGCCAGTTCCTGGCTATCGAGCTCGGACAAATGCTTGCCCGACAGCGGAAGGATGCCGTAATTGAGCACCGAGCGATGCACCTGCGGGTAAGCATCGAGATCGACGTCGGCAGCCATGGCCGTGCAATTGAGCAGCCAGACCAGGTCACGCATGACGGCGCTGCGCAGGGCCGCACTGGACGTGCCGGGCGGCTCCATTTCGATGGCTTGCAGCCGGTCGTGGTCGGTCAGGCGTTCCAGCAGGGCCGGGCGCAGGCGGTCGCGCGCACCCAGGCGCAGGCGTTCGGCGTCGTCGTGGCGCCCGTGGAGGGCGCGCGAGATCTGATTGCCTGATTTAAACATTGCTCACCTGCGCGTCGTCAAGTTCGAACACAATTTCGGCGATATCGAGCAGGGCGTATTCGCCCTGGTCGGTCACCAGCATGCGCTGGCCGATTCCCAGGTACTGGTCGGCTCCCGCCAGCGCCTGCCATTCGGTATAAGCGGCGGTCAGGATCTTTTGGTCGGTGGCTACGGCAGGCAAGGGGTAGCGCACCGGCACAGCGCCGTGGATTTTCTTGCCGGTCACGAGATCGATGGCGCCATGGGACCAGACCAGCGCACAGCGGCTGGTCGCCGGCACCAGGCGAATGCGCTGTACCTGCGCGAGTGGCAGCCAGAGATAGCGCTCGCCTGCGAACAGTTCGAGCACCGGGCCAAAGCGGCTGTCGCCATCGGCCAGCCAGGCGAACGGGACGCGTGTATCGCTGCCGTGCAGCCGCACGTGCCCGCTGCGCGCCGGCAGCTCGGCCATGGCGGCGGCACGCACCGCGCCAGCCTGGGCATCGCTGCCACCTGCGTCGAGTTGCAAGGCGTCGGCCAGGCGCTCCACTGCCGCATCGGCTCCGCAGACCTCGGGCCGCCGGGCGCCGGCGAACACCGCCGCGCGCATCAGTTCGCAAGCGAGCGGCCGCAGGTACGTTCCCGCCAGCGAATCGGCGTTGGGATTGAGTTCCAGCGTCATTGTCAACGCCGCCTGCGCACGCAGCCAGTCGCCGCGCAATGCCAGCACCTGGAACAGCTGCGCCCGCAGGTCCGGGTCTTCCGGTTTGCGCCGGATGCGCTCCTTGAGCTGCGCATGTTCTTCATCCAGACTTGCTACTTCAGCGATCGCGCTTCGATTCATGTTCAACCTTGCCGAGATGGGGTTCATTGCGCCTTGACGCAATGAACCCCGCACATTACATTTCGATGTTGTCGGTGATGTTCCAGCCCATTGGGCTGCTTGCGCCGTTGCCTTGCTTGTCGGTATAAGCCTGACGCACTTTTGCAGCCTGGAAGCCATAGTTCATGACCAGACGCTCAAGCGTGTCTTGTGGATCGACGCCGATGATCTGGGCCGACGTCACCAGCACATCTTCCAGCGTGACGACGCAAAACTCTTTTTTCGAGCCTGTCGATTTGCACACGTGGACAATCACGCTGCCGAGACGCAAACCGCTTGCGCAGTTCTTGATCAAGGCCGGGGTGGCCTTGTCCATGTAGGCGACCACTTGCAGGTCATTGAAGCTGGCGCGGCCCGCGCCGCCGCCGACGACCATGCCGCCTGGCTGGCTGGCACCCCACGAGAACGATTTGATGTCGCTCCATTCCTTGTGCTTGTCATCGGTTGCCTCGCCGGTGACGCCAGTTACTTTCATAAACATCATTGCTGCCATGTAAAACTCCTAAATTGAGAAAAGACTTGCAGGGTTGGTGCTTGCTTAGCCATCCACTTTCTTCAGCGACGGCAATTTCGATACCAGACGCAGGGAGACGGTCAGGCCTTCCAGCTGGTAATGGGGACGCAGGAAAAACTTGGCGGCGTAATAACCCGGGTTATCGGCCAGTTCTTCCACGTGGACTTCGGCGGCGGCCAGCGGCTTGCGCGCCTTGGTTTCCTGCGACGAGTTGGCCGGATCGCCATCGACGTAGTGCATGATCCAGCTGTTGAGCCAGCTGGTCATTTCATCGCGGTCCTTGAACGAGCCGATCTTGTCGCGCACGATGCATTTCAGGTAGTGCGCGAAACGGCAGCAGGCGAACAGGTAAGGCAAGCGGGCCGACAGGCGCGCGTTGGCCGAGGCGTCGGCGTCGAAATACTCGGCCGGTTGCTGCAACGATTGGGCGCCGATAAACGCGGCAAAGTCTGAGTTCTTGCGGTGCACCAGCGGCATGAAGCCGTTCTTGGCCAGTTCCGCTTCACGCCGGTCGCTGATGGCGATTTCGGTCGGGCACTTCATGTCCACGCCGCCGTCGTCGGTGGGGAAGGTGTGGCACGGCAGGTTGTCGACCGCGCCGCCGGATTCAACACCGCGAATCGAGGTGCACCAGCCGAATTGCTTGAACGAGCGATTGATGTTGACGCCCATCGCGTAGGCCGAATTGGCCCAGGTGTAACGCTCGTGCGATGCGCTGTCGGTGTCTTCTTCAAAACTGAATTCATCGACCGGATTGGTGCGTGCGCCGTAGGGCAGGCGACCGAGGAAGCGCGGCATGGTCAGGCCGATGTAGCGCGCGTCTTCCGATTCGCGCAGGCTGCGCCAGGCGGCGTATTCCGTGTTCTGGAAAATCTTGGTCAGGTCGCGCGGGTTGGCCAGTTCCTGCCAGGATTCCATCTGCAGCAAGGTCGGGGCGGCGGCGGAAATGAACGGGCAGTGTGCGGCCGCCGAGATGCGCGCCAGTTCCGCCAGCGTTTCAACGTCCTGCGGGCTGTGGTCAAAGTGGAAGTCGCCGATCATGCTGCCGAAAGGCTCGCCACCGAACTGGCCGTACTCTTCTTCGTAGACTTTCTTGAAGAGCGGGCTCTGGTCCCAGCCCACGCCCTTGTACCGTTTCAGGTTGCGTGCCAGTTCTTTTTTCGAAATTGGCAACACGCGGATCTTCAGCAGTTCGTCGGTTTCGGTGTTGCTGACCAGGTGATGCAGACCGAGCCATGCGCCTTCCAGCTGCTGGAAGTCGGCGTGGTGCAAAATCTGATTGATCTGCTCCGACAGCTTCAGGTCGATCTCGGCGATGATGGCCTGGATTGAGCTGTAAGCGTCCGACGACATCGTCACCGTGTGCGCCAGCGCTTGCTGGGCCAAGGTGCGCACGGCGTTTTGCACCGCCTGGTTGGCGTGCTCGCTCGTCGGCTTGAATTGCTTTTGCAGCAGCAGCGCAAAGTCGCTGTCGGCGCTGGTGCTGTGGGCCGGTGGGGCGCCCGCTTCCAGCAGGGCGGAAAAATCATTCATGCGCGTCTCCCTGCACGGCCGCGGGGCCGGCCACACTGTCATTGGCCGGGCGGGCGGCCAGGCTGCCGAGCAGTGCCGGATTCTTCAGCACGCTGCTAATCAGTTCCTCGGCGCCGCTCTTGCCGTCCATGTAGGAGAGCAGGTTGGACAGCTGGGTGCGGGCGTCAAGCAGCTGCGCCAGCGAATCCACATTGCGCGCCACATTGGCCGGCGAGAAGGCATCCATGCTGTTGAAGGTCAGGTCGACTTGCAGCATGCCTTCGCCGGTCAGCGTGTTTGGTACCTGGAAAGCGGTGCGCGGTTGCAGCGACTTCATGCGTTCATCGAAATTGTCGATGTCGATTTCCAGGAATTTGCGCTCGGCCAGGTCTGGGAGCGGGGTCAGCTGCTTGCCGGCCAGGTCGGCCATGACGCCCATGACGAACGGCAGTTGCACCTTGCGTTCGGCGCCATACACTTCGACGTCGTATTCAATTTGCACGCGCGGTGCATGGTTACGTGCGATGAATTTCTGGCCGCTGCTTGCGGCCCGTGGGTTAGCCATGGAAATAACTCCTTGTGAAAGCTGTCAATTGGACGAAAACGGTGTGCACATGCGCTAAAAGGGAGGGCTGCGGTGTCATGTCTGGGTGCCCATCAGCAGGTCGATCTGGCTGACGCTGTCCGGCGCGAGGTCGCGCATGATGTCGTAAAAATTCATCTGCATCAGCCGTTGCGCGCGCCGCAGCAACAGCGGCGCCGGGTGACTCGGTTCGTGCTTTTCCAGATAAAAGCAGATTTTTTCGAGCATCAGGCGCACGTCGTCGCGGCTGCCCGGCTCCTGTGTGCGCCAGTCTGGAGCGCGCGTGCCCGGCGCTGACGGCGCGGCAGGCTGGCCAGCTGCGTGCTCAGGCGCGATCTCGACGGCAGCGTGGCCGCTGCCGCTGGTTTCGGTGAGGCGTCGCAGCAGTTTGCTGACGTGCTGGTGTTCCGGCAGCCATTCCGCGCCCAGGTGTTCCTGCAGCAGCGCGACAATCGTGTCGAGCGCCCACTGCGCTTCGTCCACGGCCAGCAGGGCAGGGTGATGGTCGTGGCGGGCGCGCGTCAGTTCCATGCGCAGGCGGTCAGGGCCACCCGCGTAGTTCACATGCTCCGGGGCGCTGTGATTGAGTACCGATTCAATCTCGCGCAATGCGAGGGCGCCGGGACCGAGCAGCGGCACTGCGCGCAAGTCACGCAGCACGCTCAGTGGCTCGAACAGCGGCGCCAGCGCATTGGTGCGCGGGAATGGGTCGATGTCCTCGTCGTCCTCGCCGTCGTCCTTCAGGCGCGGGTAAAGATCGCTCCAGTAGCGGCTCAGCAGCCCTGCCACCAGGCGCAAGCCCTGGGCGTAGCCCTGCATGCCTTGCAGGTTGGTCCAGGCTTGCGCCAGCAGGGAAGCGATGCGCAGGTCCTTGCTTTGCAAAATCAGCTGCTCACCCTGACGCGCGACCTCACGCCAGTCCGGCGCCTCGGCCGCGATGATGGTGTCGCCGTATTGCTGCTCGGCGCGCGGCTGCGCGGCGTGCATCAGCGCCAGGAAGGGGGCGGCATATTCCAGGTTGGGGCCGCAAGGCGATGCCTCATCGACCGGCGCGAGCAAGGTGCCGAGCAGGGCTGACTCGGCGCAGGGAGCATCAAGCAGGTTCATGGCTGGCCCGACTTGAAAGCGTGGACAACATCGGGCGCGGCTGTGCCGGCCGTCACCTTCAGTTGCAGGCGGTGCGGTGTCAGCGCTCCGTTGCGCACTTCGATCTTGTAGTCACCGGGCATCAGCTGGAGTGACTTCATGGGCGGGCTGACGCCGCGTTTTTTACCGTTCACATACACTTCGCCCCATGGGCTGATACGCAGCGCAACCCGCACTGGCTTGAGCACTGGCGCGGCAGGAAGCCTGGGCGCGGGCTCGGCATCAACCACCGCCGGCGCAAGGGCTTCGGGTTCGCTTGTCCGCGCTGGCAGCGGCGGGGATACCGATACCTCGCTGCTGTTGACCTCGGGCGCAGGCGCTACCGGCTCTGGTAAGGTCGTCACGACTGGCGTTGCGGGCATCCGTGACGGTGCCGCAGCGTTCATGCCTGCTGTGGATTGCGGCAGCTGCGCGCTTGCCGTCACAGGGGCCGGCGCAAGGTTCACCAGCCACAGCACTGCAACAAGCGCCACTGCCAATGCGCTTGCGCCGAGCACCCACCAGCGCGCTTTAGGTATTGGCGCGGCGCGCTCGCCGGACGACCTATGCGGCGTGGCCGACGCGGACCTGACAAGTGCGTCGCGTGGCGCGCCTGGCGGGGGTGCCGGGCTGGCTGGAAGCGCGGCTTCTGTTGCCGCTGGCACCGCAACGCTCGCCACCGGCGCCACCGGATCGACAGCGCTGTAGTGTCCAGGCGTGGCCGACGTCAGGCCCAGCAGGGCCGCAAACGCGCCGACCGATTGCGGCCGCTCTTCAATGCGCTGGCGCAGCGCCGCATCGGCGGCGCGCAGCAGGGTGGCGCTGTAGCGCTGGGTGCTGCCTTCAAGCGGCTGGTAGTTGTCTGAAATGCTGCGTACGACCGCCGCTGGCGGCAGCTGGCCCGACACCAGGATGTGAATGACCGCGCCGAGCGCATAAATGTCGGTCCACGGGCCCTGGGGAAAGGCCGGGTCGTCGGTATATTGCTCGATCGGCGAATAGCCGGGTTTGAGCATGATGCTGGCGTCGTCGACCAGGTCGCCGATCAGCTTGCGCGCCGAGCCGAAATCGAGCAGGACCGGGGTGCCGTCCGGCTGCATCATGATGTTGTCGAGGGCGATGTCACGGTGGAAGCATTGGGTGCGGTGCAAGGTTTCAAGCGCACCCAGCAGGGCCGCCAGCATGCGCATGATGTCCGCTTCGCTGAGGGCGCGCCCGCCCGCCAGGCGCTGCTTGAGCGTCAGGCCTTCGTAGCAGGGCGTGGCCATGTAGGCGGTGCCATGGGCTTCCCAGAAACGCAGCACCTTGATCAGGCCCGGATGGTCGAACTTGGCCAGCAGGCGCGCTTCATTGATAAAGCCTGCCTGGCCGCTTTTGAAGGTGGCGGCGAAACGCTCGCCGCGCAGCGCGATGCTCAGGTCGCCCTGGCGCGCCGCCAACATGGCCGGCATGTATTCCTTGATCGCCACCACCCGCGCGAGCGCATGGTCGAAAGCGCGGTACACGACGCCAAAGCCACCGATACCGAGCACGCCGGTGATTTCGAATTCTTCCATGCGGTGGCCGTTGGGCAGCGGGCGCGTGTCGGCACCCGACGCTGCTGCCGGTTCGATCAGGACGCTGGCGTTGGAAAAATCGGTCATACGGATCCTTGTTGGGGACCAAACAGGCGGGCGAACAGGGCATTGTTCAGCTGTCCGGTGTGGGTGCAGGTCTTCAGGGGCGAGCCATCGCCCTGGTTGGTCCACCAGAAACTGGTGGCGCTGGCGGCGTCGAAATACAGCGCCAGGTCGGGACTGGACTTGGCGTGTTGACGGGCGCCGGCCTGTGCCTGGCGCCAAAACGCGTCCCGCTCCACGGCGGCGCGGGTGCTCATCGGCGCGGTATTGACCTGCGCCAGGGAAGCGCCCAAGCGGTCGATGGCGTGGCCGTGGCGGATCGCCTCCAGCAGCGCCTGGCCGAGCGCACCGTAAAATTCATCGCTGCGCTCCAGCATGCCGTTATGGAAGGCGCCTACCGGCACCGGCCACAGCGCCGCGACCGGGTAGTAGCGGCCAACCCGATCGCAACTGGGTGCCAGGACGCCGAGCTGAACCGAGTCGTGGCCGAGTCCCGCAGGGAGCAGGAAATTCCACAGCGGCGCCACGGCATAGTGCGTGGCCAGCATGTTTGGGCCGGCTTGCTGCAAGGCCGCCAAACCGTTTTGCAGCCAGTGCTCCCAATCGCCCAGCAGAGCGTAAGGCAACTGCTGCCGGACGAAATCACCAGCCGACGGGATCTTGCCGAACCAGCCGACCGGCGCGCTTGCGGTGCCGTGGACGAGCGTGTTGAATGGGCCGTTCATCACACCCCTCCCGGGCAGGAAAAGCTGGCCAGCTGGGCCAGGCGGAACGGGTTGCGCGCACTGCTGGCGGTCACTTCGAACACGGCTTTGGCGCCGTTGACGTCGAAGGTTGCCAGCATTTTTTCCGCGTCGCGCTGTGGCGCCAGGCTGGCGCGGTCGAACATGCGGTGCAGCGCCCAGGCGCCTTCGGTCATCAGGGAAGCACTGCTGCCGTTGCTGCCGGTAAGCTGCACGCGCACCTGGTTGCGGCCTGCCGGGCCCGGCCATTGAACCGGCGTCGACACTTGCGGACCGTGGGCGTAGCGCACTGCCTGGCCGTCGATGTCGATGACAAACTGGGCGATGGAAGCGTCCATCCGGACCGGCTTGATATCGAGCCGGATGGTGGGCGTACGGGCGCCGCCAGCGAAATACACATCACGGATCACGACTGCCTGCTCAAAGGAATCGAGGTAGCCGGCACGGGCCTTCTGTTCGCCCTTGAAGCGCCATGGCCGTACTGCCGTGTCAACCTGGTTTGCCAGGTTCTTCTGGAAAAACTCGTCCATCAGGGCGCCGGGCGCAAAGAGTTGGGCAAAGTCGCCAAGCGCCATGTCACGCGAGGAGCCGCGCACGAACGGGTAGCGGCCAGCCACGCTTTGCTGGCAGTAGTGGCCCACGTTGGCGGCCACATTCTTGCCAAGCTGCTGTTGCAGCACCTGGGTCACGTTGTTGCCGGACGAATTGGCCAGTTCGCCCAGCATGCCGCGAAACGGGGTCGGCAGGCGGCCGGCTTCGGCCAGGATTTTGCTGAGCACTTGATTCGGTGGCGGCGTGGCGCCGTCGCGCAGCGCGGTTTCGGTGGCGGTCAACTGGGCGTACAGCTCGCCGATGGTCTCGACAATGCCTTCGATAGGGGCCTTGCTGCCTTCTGCGCGCGCTGTCGTAAATTCGCGCAGCGCGGCGAAGCGCGTATCGACCAGCATTTCCACGCGTTCCGCGGCGGCCGCCTCCGGCTTGCCGCTGGCCAGCTCGCTTTGGCCAAAGATCTGGCTCAGGGACGAGCGCGTGCTGTCGAGTTTGTCTCTGGCCTTGTCGACGATGGTGGCGCCGTTGATCTCGTCAAGGCGCACCAGCGTGGTTTCCCTGGCTGCGGCGTTCATGACGCGCACCAGCGGTGAATCGGTGGACGACAGGATGCGCGCGACCTGGATGTTCTGGGCCAGGGTGCCGCCCGTCTTCAGGCGCAGGTCGCCCAGATAGTCTTCCCACACGCGAATATAGTCGGTCAGGTACAGGCGGCGTACCTCGGCGCTCCACGCGGCCAGGTGATCGCCGCGCGCCGGCGCGCTTGTTGGCTGGGCCAGGACCCATTTCTCTTCTTCCGCCAGCTTGGCGACGCGCGCGTCCAGGCCGGGAGCGAACAGTTCCCAGTAACCGCGATAGCTGTACAAGCCGGCCACGCCCTGATTCAGGCTGGCGCCACTGGCGCGCCGAAACACCAGCGGTGCCTGCGGACCGACCACGGTGCCAACATTGAACGTCGGCAGTTGCTTGTTGCCTTGCAGCATGCGCTTCATGGAACCGTAGGCGCGTTGTGCCAGGGTATGCGTGAGCAGCCGTTCACGTGTTTGCGCCACCAGTGGCTCATCGATCGCAAACGGTGACGCAACGATCCGTTGCGCAAGCAAGCGCTTCAGATGGGCGCGCAGTTCGTCGCGCTGGGTGTTTGACAGGGCTTTGCCCAATTGACGTTCCAGGTCCAGCGATAGCCACGCTTGAAGGAAATCGGCGTCGTAATGCGCCTGGTCGAACAGCATCAGATATACCTTGAGCGCGTTGTAGCTCAGTTCCACGTCGCCGCTCGGGGCCTGGCGCAGGCTGTCTTCCAGGCGGCGCGCCAGTTGCGGCAGAAACATGTCGTCCAGCGCCCGTTCGTAAGCGCGGGTGGACGCCGCTTGCAGTTTGCCGCCCTGATACAGGCCCAACTGGTAACCCAGCGCTGGATGTTCCACGTCGAGCACAGTGCTGACGGGCACGGCGTGCAAGGCGTCGAGCATCGGCATGACGGTGGTGATCTGTTCACGGTCGCTCAGTTTTACTGCCCCGAGGCGTTTTTCAAGCGCCGGCAGGCGCGCTGCGACATCGTTGACGTAAGCCTGGTTGGCGCGGTAGCTATTCAGCCATGCGAGCGAGATCGCGATCGCCAGCACGGCGGTGGCGGCATAGCCGGCTGCGCGCAGCCAGGTTTGCTTCTTCTGCCAGCGTTCATTGATGCCAGCCAGGCCGGCTTCCTTGAAAATGATGTCTTGCAATAAGCTGCGCAGAAAGAAGCTGCGGCCGGGTTCGCCGATCTGCGGCGAACGCTGGCCGGTATTGATCTGCAAGAAGTTCTTGATGCCGCCGAGGACCCGGTCGAACACGGTGCCTTCCTGGGTGCCGCTGGTAAAGTACACGCCGCGCAGCAAGGCATTCGACTCGAATTTGGACGAGACGAAGACGTGCGCCAGGAACTCGCTCAGGATGCCCTCCAGCCCGGCAAATTCCTGCGGCAGCAGGTAGGCCAGTTCGCGCTGGCGCGGGTCGTGCTCGGCCAGCAGTTGCTCGGGCAGGCTGGCATACAGGCGTTCCAGCAGTTGCTTGTACTGCGCTGAAAAAGCGCCGGGCACATCGAAGCTGCTATCGCGCACGGCGTCCAGCTTGAAGGTCAGGCCCCATACCTGGCTGCGCTGTTCCTTGCTCAGCTGCGCAAAATATTCGGTAAAACCGGCCAGCAGATCGACCTTGGTGATCAGGACGTAGACCGGGAATTGAATGCCGAGCTGATCGCGCAGTTCGTGCAGGCGCTTGCGCAAGGTGAGCGCATGCAGCGCGCGTTCCTGCTCGCTGCTGCCGAGCAGATCGGCGATGCTGATGGTGAGAATGGCGCCGTTCAGTGGCTGGCGCGGCCGGAATTTCTTGAGGAGGTCGACAAACCCCTGCCATTCGCCCTGGTCGTGTTCACGATGACTCTCTTGCATGGTGTAGCGGCCGGCCGTGTCGATCAGCACCGCTTCATTGGTGAACCACCAGTCGCAGTTGCGGGTGCCGCCGATGCCGCGAATGGCGGCTTTGCCAAATTGTTCAGCCAGCGGAAATTCCAGGCCGGCATTGACCAGCGCCGTGGTCTTGCCGGAGCCGGGCGCGCCGATGAAGACGTACCACGGTAGCTGATACAGATACTGGCCCGAGAACCGCTGCAGGAAAGCCAGCTTGCCCTGGCCAGCGTCGGTGGCAAACCTGGCCGTGCGCAGCTTTTCGGACGCGTCCTGGAAGCGCTGGCTGAGTTCATCCAGGTGCGGGTTGGCAGCGACTGGCGCGGCATTGGCGCGTGCGGTGGGCGTGCGGATTTGCCGCAGCAGCTGGGAGTTCAGACGGGCCGCGCGCCAGTTGCGGTACAGCGCGCGCAGCAGCCAGATGGCAAACACCAGGCCGATCACGCACCAACGCGCCAGTTCGCTCTCCAGTGGGCGCATCTGGCCGATGGCGATGATCGGCCCGAGCAGCCAGACCATGCAGCACAAGGCAAGCAGGCCAAAAAATATCCACAGCTGACGACCGAAGACGACACCGGCCACGCTGCCGAACAGGTTCATAACAACATTCATGGTGCGGACCCGGTGGCCGGTGCCGACGGCGGCACCATTAAGGTAATTTCGACGCGACGGTTGCGCGCCCGGTTGGCTGGGCTGTCGTTCGGCACGGCCGGTTCGGCAGCGCCGCGGCCTTCAGCTCGCAGGCGGTCTTTTTGATCGAGCAGCGCTTGCAGCACGTTCTTGACGCTCCCGGCGCGCGCCACCGACAGCTCCCAGTTGGACGCAAAGCGCAAGCCTCGGGTCGGCACATCGTCCGTGTAACCGACCACCAGCACGGCGCCAGGGACAGCGTTGAGCGCCTTGCCGATTCGCTCCAGCAAGGCCGCGTGCGCCGGGCTGTTGCTGACCGTTGCGGCGCCTGACTCAAACAAGCTGTCGCCGCGGATGATGATCGTGCTGCGGTCGCTCAGGTCCAGCACACTGACCAGCTTTTCGGCGATTTCCGTTTCCAGGAACTGCGCCAGGCGGCGCGTTTGCGGTGCAGGGGAGGGCTTGGCGGCGCTGGCGAGCACGCGCGGGACGCGCAACTGGTCGATCGCGGCATAGACTTCATCGGAGCGCGACGACAGCGACCACTGCAGGCAAATGAACAAGCCGATACAGGCCAGCGCCACCAGACTGGCGACTGCCCACAGCGGCACGCTGCGCTGCGCACGCGCCGCCATGACCGGATCATGCCAATGCGGCGACAGGGCGCTGGCATGCTCGCCGCGCTGGGTGCGGATCAGTTGCAGCAGGCGCTGCTTGAGAAGGTCAAGCTGCGAGCGGCCCTGGTCGAGCACCCGGTAGCGTCCTTCGAAGCCAAGCATCAGGCAGAAATATTGAAGTTCAAGCAGATCAATGTGCTGGGCCGGATAGGGCGCCAGGCGCGACAGCAACTGGAAGAACTTCTCTCCGCCCCAGGTTTCGTTATGAAACGTCACCAGCAGGCTGCTGGCCGACCACACGCCACCGCCGCCCCAAGGCGTCAGCGTGGCGGCTTCATCGAGCGTGGTGCAGAGGCAGTAGCGTGCGCCGATAATGGTTTCGTTCGCAATGCCCGCTTCCCGGGCGCGGGTTTCGAACTGGCGCAATTCGGCCAGCAACTGCTCGCGCAGCATGGCCGGATCGGCGTGATGCACGGTCGTGCGAATCTGTGGAATGAGATTGAGCAGCGGGTTGGCCAGCGCCACCAGCGGGTTGCTGCCGCTGTGGATACGTTGGCCGGGAGGCGGCGCAGCGGCGGCATTGGCTCCGGCGCCGGGCGTGGTGGACGCGCCGCCAGGATTGGGGGCGACAAAATGCTCGCCGCGCCGGCCCAGCTGGCTGAGCGGATCGAAACCGAGGGTGTTGGTGGTGTTCATTGACGAATGGCCCAGAATTCCATGGAGAGGCCGGGGAAATCACCGGCCACGTGCAGCGCCAGGCCGCCGGACTTTTCCAGCTGTTTCCAGAACTCGCCGGTCTTGTCGAGCTCAAAATACGTGAAGCCGGCGTGGTACGGCAGATAGCGCGGCGCCACCGGCAACAGGCGCACGCCGATACCGGGAAGCTGCAGGAGCACCAGGTCACGGATGCGCTCGACGGCGCCCATTTTCAGTTGCGCCGGGAAGCGCGTGCGCAGCAGGTCGGACGGCATATCGGCATTGACTGCCAACACAAACCCGGCGTCCTGGATCAGTTCCAGCGAAGGAATCTGCGCGACGCGAATGCCATTGCCGCGTTCTTGCAGCGGGATGGCGATGGCGTGCTGCTCAAGGACGATGGATAGCGCACGGCGCAGTTCCAGCATCAGTGGCGTAAAAGTGGCTTGCAGGTCGTCGTGCAGATACGGCGGATAGACAGTCGGGCGGCGCTTGTCGGAGGTATAGGTGGCCAGGTCGCAAGCCAGTTTCAGCATGTCCTTGTAGAGCATCTCCGGATGCAAACGACTGCTTTGACCCGCATGCCAGGTGACGCCGGTGTAGCGGTTGATCACTTCAAGCAGCAGAAAATCGGCAAATTCAGCCACGCCGCTGCTGCCAGGCTGCGACAAGCGCTCGGCCAAGGCGTCGCCGCGCTGTTGTAGCAGGCCGTGCAGCTGCGAGACAAACCGTTCCAGCACCGGATGCGCAGTGGCGGCGAGCATCGGCGGGATGTAGCTTTCATCGAGCAGCACCTGGCCATCGTTGCGCCGTTCGTTCACGCGCACCACCCCCACCGACTGCCAGTCCGCATTGAGCGCGGACGCGGGCATCAGGCGCAGGTTCAGGCGGCCAAATTGCAGCACGGCCGGGCCGAAGGCATCGGTGTTGGCGTCTTCAATCTCGAACTCGCCGATGTCATGGCGGGTCCAGCCGGGGTTGCCGGCGCCGTCCTGGGGCGGGGTCTCATCGGACCAGGAAAAATCGGGCCGGTTGGCACGCCACAAGGGCAAGGCCAGCACGATGTCCTGATCCTTGAGCTGCGCCGGCACGTCCAGCATGGCAGGGGCATTGTCCGCTTCAAATGCAAACGGCGTCCCATCAGGCATGACCCCGGCGCCGCTGCCGATGGCCAGCTTTCCCAGTGCAAGCGCGTCCCGGTCCAGCACCAGGCGTGACCATCCCCAGTGAAAACCCTGCATAGGCAGCACGCGCGATTGCACGAAGTTTTCGAGGTAGCGCTCCATCTGCTGGAAGTGGTGCGGGCGCAGAAACATGCCTTCGGTCCAGACTATGCGTTGATGCATGCTGCTGGCGATATTCGGATTGGGTGAATATGGTTTCATTTGGCTTTTTGAATCAATGCGATACCGCCCTTGTTAATTCCGACCTGCAAGAGGAACTGATCGGGCAAGGTTTGCCAGAACTTAAAGGCATTCAATTGTTTCGGATCTGGCAGGGTAATTATTTCGCGCCACTTATTCTTTTCCAATAGCCGGTATTCAGCGACGATGCCAATGGCGGTGACCTCAGGATTGCCCGGTTTTTTGATTGATCGGCTTCCACCTGGCGCCAGCACGATCTGTTCGATTTCCACCAGATCCTTGCCCAGCACCGTTTCGGCCTGGTTTTGCAGCGCAAAGAAATCGGCCGACTGGAAGCTGGCCGGCGAACGCAGCGCATATACCTTGACCTGGACCGGGGAAGGGCGCTGGCGGCTATCGCCATTCACGTCACGGGCCGCCTGGAAGTCGATGCGATAGGGCGAGGCCTTGGTCGTGGCGGCTCTATGACGTTTTCGGTGAAACTTGACGACCGCCACGGTATCGCCTAATTGAAACCGACCGCTTCGCGGCGGCCTGCAAGGGATTGACGGGTAAATGAGCGAGTTTGGACATGCGCAGATA
>NZ_WHJG01000030.1 GCF_011682175.1 Massilia frigida | reverse complement strand
ATGCGCAGCTTGCCGCTGGCGACGACGGTGGACGAGGTGGAGGCGCTGTTGCCGTGGAATTTGCATAGCCATGATTTAGCCAGCGAAACGGTTCCCTGAACAGCCTGGGGTTCATGGGGCACTTACGTTCAAAGACGGTAGGCGGTCCGATTGAAATCGCCGTCATTACCAAACATGAGGGTTTCAAGTGGGTGCAGCGCAAGCACTTTTTTTCACAAGAGATGAACCCGCCGGCGTAGTGGGCGTCCAGGCAGGGCTGGCCGGATGCTGCGGTCACGTGTGGACAGGTGACGTGGTCGATATTCGGGGAATCGCGGGTGGTCCATTTTATGGCGCTTCCCCTTTCGATGCGAGCGGGCGGCCTGCGAACTGCCCGCCGTCGGGCAGCACAACCGAGCATTTTTAGGGTGCGCAGTCGCGCTGTTCGGTGGGAGGCTGACGAAGAGTAACAGCCAGTTCGGAAGAGACAATTTCTTGAGCGGACCATACGGACGATGTCATTATCACTGCAAATTGTGTAGCGCCAATTTTCTAGTCAAAAATCCGCAAAACAACAGTTCTTGATAAAACCGACGGCTGATCGGTTTTTTGCTAGAATGTTCCAATTCCTCCCTTGCCACCTCCGGACCTCAACGTGCTGTCTTCCCAATTTCCCGCCTTGGGCGACCTCGAAAAAGCCGTGCTCGACGATCTGTGGAGCCACGTCTCGGGCGACGCCAAGGAAGTGCACGCGCGCGTTGGCGTAGCCAGGGGCATTTCACCGAATACGGTGCAGTCCACCCTGGAGCGGCTTTACCGCAAGTCCTTGCTGACGCGTGAAAAAATTAGCCACGCGTATGTGTACAGCCCACGCGTGCAGCGCGAAGAATTGATGGGGGCGATGATTGCCGATCTGGTCGGCACGCTCGGAAAAGCGCAATCCGGCTCGATGCTGTCCGCCTTCGTCGATTTTGCCGTGCGTGCCGACCAGTCGAACCTCGACCGCCTTGAGTCCCTGATCGCCGCGCGCCGCGCCAGCCAATCTGCTGGTGAGGAACCGCAATGAGTAACGCCGGGTCATACCTTGACCTGGCGCAGGCGGCGGTCGTGGCATGCCTGCTGTTCGCCATCCCGCTGGCACTGCTCGCCGCGCTTGCTTACCCTCCGCTGCGCCGTGCGACTGCCAGGATAGCGCCGGCCAGCCGCGCCAGGTTGCTGTTGGCCTTGTCCGGCGTACCCTTCGTCGGCGCCTGCGCCGGTCTTCTCGCCAGTTTTGTCCCCTCCTTGCTGAGCTGGGCCGACGGCGTGGCCGATCATTGCCACCTGCATACCGATCATCCTCACCTCTGCTTGCTGCATCCGCCCCAGCTGGCGCACAGCGGGTTTGCACTTACCGTGCTTTCGGGCGCGGCGGTGCTGGCCATCGTCATCGGCGGATCATGGCTGCTGCGCTGCCTCCAAACAAGACAGCGCCTTGCGCAGCTGCTGCGCATGAGCGAACGCGATCCCGTACGCGGCGTCCACGTCGTGCCGACAGAGGCCCCGCTCGCTTTCGCCGCCGGACTGCGTACGCCGCAGGTGTTCTTGTCGCGCCACATGTTCGAACAACTCTCGTCCGCGCAGATCGACGTTATCGTCGCCCACGAGCGCGCCCACGCGGTACGCCTCGACGCCCTTACTTTCATGATCGCCAGCGTGCTGTCGCGCCTGCATCTTCCTGCGACACGCCGGATCATGCTGGCCGACCTCGCACTCGCGGCCGAACAGGCGTGCGACGAGGCGGCGTGCGCGGCAACGGGAGACCGCCTGCTTGTCGCGGAAGCGATTGTCGCCGTCGAAAAACTGTTTGCGAAACGCGAGCGGTCCGCCGATCTTCCCCTGTTCGGCACCAGCCATTTCACCGATAGCAATGTTGCCGAGCGCGTCCTCGCCATGCTCGACGCGCGCCGCGACGGCGCCCGCCTGCCGCGCAGCGCCTGGGCGGCAGGCGCGCTGGCATTGATGCTGCTGGCGGCGTTCGGCGGCCAGCTTCACCACACGACCGAGTCAATTCTCGGCCTTATCTTCCACTGATATCGGACGCCCGCAATGAATCGTCTTTACCACGCTTTGCCGGGCAAAAAACCGATTCGCCATCGGCTTTTTGCCATTCTTCCCGCCGCTTTGTGCGCGTTGAGTGCCTTTGCCCAGCCCACTTCCCTGACGGAGCAGGAGAGCGTGCGGATCGGGCTCGCCCGGCCCGACATTGCCAGCGTGATCGAGGCGGCACAAGCGGCTGCACGCAGCGATGCCGCAGCCGCCGGGCGCTGGCCCAATCCCACCCTGGAACTGCAGCACGAATCGGTGCCGGGGGCCTTGGGCAGCGCGACCGAACGCACCTATCTGCTGTCGCAGCAATTCGACCTGTCCGGAAAACGCGGCATCCGCAAGAACGCCGCCAACGAGCGCGTGCTGGCGGCGGCTTTTGATGGTGACCAGCGGCGTCAGGACATCGCGGCCGCGATCCGGCGCCGCTTCTATGAAGTGCTGTACCGGCGCGAGCTGGTCGCAGCGACCCGTGCCTGGGATAGCCGCATGGCGCCGATCGCGGCGACGGTCCAGAAATTGCATAAGGGGGGAGAGGTCGCTGGCTACGACAAGCGGCGCATGGAACTTGAACGCGCAACGGCGCAAGCGCGCCTGCGGGCCGAACAAGCCGACTACGACAAGGCATGGCAGCAGCTCGCCGCCCTGCTCGGGGCAGGCGCCGCGCAAGCGACGCCGAGCGGGGAACTGCTGCCGCCCGACGCACCGCCGCTCGACACCCTGCTGGCGCGGCTCGACCAGCGCCCGCAATTGCGCGCGCTGGAACGCCGCGCCGACGCCCATGCCCTTGAACGCAAGGCCGCCCAGCGCGGCTGGATGCCGGACGTGACCGTCGGCATCGGTTCGAAAAGCGTCGACAGCGGCGTGGCGCGCGACCGTGGCACGGTGCTGTCGGTATCGGTGCCGCTGCCGATTTTCGACCGTGACCAGGCCGGCGCGGGAAAAGCCGGCGCGCAAGCGGATGAAGCGCGCGCCGAAGCGCGCCTGCAACGCAGCCGGCTTGAAGGCGAGCTGCGCGGTGCGTGGCAGCAGGTGCGCCAGCTCAGCGCGACGGCGCGCGACTACCAGGCCCAGGCCGCCAACGCGTCCGACGAGCTGGCCCGCATCGCGGAGGCGTCCTATCGGGGCGGCGAAACCGGCATCCTCGAATTGCTGGACGTCTACCGCGCGACGCACGAGGCCAGGATGCGGGCGCTTGAATTGAGCTGGAGCGCGCGTCAGGGCGCGATTGAACTGGACACCATTGTAGGGAACGAAAAACCATGACGTATCGACACAACCGGCAGGTCCGCACCCTGGTGCTGGCCGCGCTGTTCGGCACCACGCTGTTCATCAGCGGCTGCAACAAACATGACGAGAGCAGCCACGCGCCGGCGGCAGCCGCCGCCGCTGACGAGGAAACCGCCTTCGCCATTACCCACTTCAGCGACAAGACCGAGCTGTTCGTCGAATTCGTGCGCCTGGCAGTCGGTCGCGAGTCGTCGTTTGCCGCCCACATGACGACCTTGTCCGACTTCAAACCGGTCAGCGCCGGCAAGATGACAATCACGCTGTCGGGCGCCGGCCAACCCGACGAAACGTTCACGGTCGACGCGCCCGCGCGCGCCGGCATTTTCCGTCCTGTCGCCACCCCGCGCCACGTCGGCCAACGCAATGTCACGTTCCGCCTGGTGACGCCCACCTTCACTTCGGTGCACGAGGTCGGTCCGGTGACCGTGTATGCCAGCAAGGAGGCGGCGATGAAGGCGCAGGCGGCCGAGAAGCCGGACGGCCCGGGCGCTATCTCCTACCTAAAAGAACAGCAATGGCAAACCGACTATGGCCTGACTGCGGTGGCCAAGCGGCCGCTGCGCGCAGCCGTGGCCGCAACCGGTACCTTGCGTGCCCCGGCCAGTCATGACGCGCAGCTGACGGCGATCGCCGCCGGCCAGGTGTCGGCGGCGGGGAGTTTCCCGCGCGTGGGGATGAAAGTCAAACAAGGCGACGTGCTGGCCTACCTGGTGCCGCGCCTGGGCGGCGACACCGATGTCGCCACCCTGGAGGTGGCGGCACAGAAGGCGCGCATCGCGGCGCAGGCCGCCGGCCGCGAGCGCGAGCGCCTGGAAGCGCTGTACCAGCAGGAAGCCGTGCCGGAAAAGCGCGTGAGCACGGCCCGCAGCGAGGAAAGCCTCGCCCGCGCCGACCTGGCGGGCGCCGAACGGCGCCTGGGCATGTACCGCAAGGGTGGCGCCGGCGGCGCCGGAATTGCGATCCGTGCCCCGATCAGCGGCACCGTAGCCGAAGTGAGCGTGGCGCCCGGCGGCTACATCAACGAGGGACAGCCCTTGCTGCACATTGCCGACTCGGAGCGCCTGTGGCTGGAGGTGCGTGTCGCCGAAAGCGACTTGGGCCGCATAGGGCAGCCGAGCGGCGCATCGTTCAGCGTGGACGGTTTCGAGACGCCGTTCGAGGTGAGCGAGCGCAGCGGCGGGCGCGTTGTCGGCTTTGGCAACGTCATCGACCCGGTGACGCGCAGCGCACCTCTGCTGTTCGAGTTTGCCAATCCGGACCAGCGCCTGCGCATCGGCATGGCGGTGCGCGCCAGCGTGTTTTCGGGCAAGGCGACCGAGGTGATCGCGATTCCGGCCACGGCGCTGATCGACGATAACGGCCAAAGCGTGGTTTACGTGCAGCGCGGCGGCGAAGCATTCGAGCGGCGCGCTGTCCAGCTGGGCATGCGCGACGGCGAATGGGTCGAGATACGCTCCGGCGTGGCGGTGGGCGAACGGGTGGTGTCGAAAGGCGCGTACCAGGTCAGGCTGGCGGCGACTGCGCCGGCGGCGATGGGCGAAGGCCATGTTCACTAAGGCGCCGGTATGATCTCGAAAATTATTGAATGGTCGCTGAAGAACCGCCTGTTCGTCCTGCTGGCCGGTCTGATCCTGCTGGTATGGGGCGGATGGCAGACGACCCGCATGCCGGTCGACGTCTTTCCCGACCTGACCGCACCGGCCGTCACCATCGTCACCGAGGCGCACGGCATGGCGCCGACCGAGGTCGAGGCGCAGGTTACGTTCCCGGTCGAGACCGCCATGAACGGCGCGTCCGGCGTGCGCCGCGTGCGCTCGGTGAGCGACGTCGGCATTTCGATCGTGACGGTCGAATTCGACTGGGGCACCGATATCTACCTGGCCCGCCAGATCGTCGCCGAGAAGCTGCAGCTGGCCCGTTCGGCCCTGCCGCCCGACATTCCCCCCCCGGTCATGGCGCCGGTCGCGTCCGTCATGGGCGAAATCATGTTCGTCGCGCTCACCTCCGACCATCACCCCGGCACCGAGCTGAAAACCACGGCCGACTGGGTACTCAGAAAACGCATCCTGGCGGTGCCGGGCGTGGCCGAAGTCATTCCCATCGGCGGCGACACCAAGCAGTTCCAGGTAATCGTCCAGCCCGACAAACTGGCGGCCTACGGCATCACCCTGGCCGACGTGACGGCCGCGCTGCGCGCCTCCAACCAGAACGCCTCGGCCGGCTTTTATACCGAAAGCGCGCAGGAATACCTGATCCAGGGACTGGGACGGATTCGCGGCGAGGAAGACATTGCCGACACCGCCGTGGCGATGCGCAACGGGCAACCGGTGCTGGTGCGCCATCTTGCCAGCGTTAAAATCGGCGCGGCGCCCAAGCGCGGCACTGGCTCGTTCAGCGGCAAGCCGGCCGTCATCCTCGGCATCCAGAAGCAGCCCGGCGCGAACACCCTGGAGTTGACGCGCCGCCTTGACGTGGTCTTTGCCGACATGCAGGCGGCCCTGCCAAAGGGCATGACCATCAACAGCCGCGTCTTCCGCCAGGCCGATTTCATCTCGACCTCGGTGGAGAACCTGATGGCCGCGCTACGCGACGGCGCCATCCTGGTGGTATTGATCGTATTCGGCTTCCTGTTGTCGGCCCGGGCCACGGCCATTACCCTGATCGCGCTGCCGCTGTCGCTGGTGGTGGCCACCTTGTCGATGAAGGCGATGGGAGCGACCATCAATACCATGACCCTCGGTGGGCTGGCCATTGCGCTCGGTGCCCTGGTGGACGACGCCATCATCGTGGTCGAAAACATCGTGCGGCGCTTGCGCGAAAATAATCTGCTGGCTCCGGCCGCCCGGCTGGCGCCCCCGCGCGTGGTGCTCGATGCAACCCGGGAAATCCAGGGCTCGATCGTGTTCGCCACCCTGATCATCATGCTGGTGTTCCTGCCGCTGTTTTTCCTCACCGGCGTCGAGGGGCGCCTGATGGTCCCGCTGGGCTATGCCTACGTGGTCGCGCTGGCCGCCTCGCTCGGAGTCGCGCTGACGGTGACGCCGGTGCTGGCCTTGTGGCTGCTGCCGACTGCCAAGATCGTCACGAGCGACCAGGAGCCGCGCTTCCTACACAGCCTCAAGCAAGGGTACGGGCAGCTGCTGTCGAGCATACTGCTGCGCTGGAAATCCGTAGCTGTGGTGAGCGGCGCGCTGCTGGCCGCCGCCCTGGTCGCGCTGGCTTTTACGGGCCGTGCCTTCCTGCCGGACTTCAATGAAGGCAGCCTGACGGTGTCGGCGGTCACCCTGCCCGGTACTGCGCTGGACGAATCGGACCGCTTGGCACGCCGGGTCGAACAGATTTTGATGAGCCAGCCGGAAGTGACCGCCACCGCGCGCCGCACCGGGCGGGCCGAACTCGATCCGCACGACCAGGGCATCAATGCGTCGGAGATCGATGTCAGCCTGAGCATGAAAGATCGCAGTAAGGACGCGTTGCTGGCCGCTCTGCGCAAGGAATTTGCGACCCTGCCGGGGATGAACGTCGTGATCGGGCAACCGATTTCGCACCGGATCGACCACATGCTGTCGGGCACGCGCGCCAACATCGCGGTCAAGATCTTCGGCGCCGACCTGTACGAACTGCGCAAGGCCGGCGACCAGATCAAGGCGGTCGCCGAAACGGTACCTGGCGCCGTGGACGTATCGGTCGAGCAGCAGATCGATATCCCGTTCGTGAACATCCGCTTCAAGCGCGACGCGCTGGCGCGTGCCGGCATGTCGGTACAGTCGGTGGCGGAAGCGATCGAAACGGCGTTCAGCGGGCAGGTCGTCTCGCGCATCCTGGACGGCCAGACCAGTTTCGATCTGGCCGTGCGCTACGATCCGGCGGTCAGCGCCTCGCTGGAAGCAATCAACGCCACCCTGATCACCACGCCGTCGGGCGCGCGCCTGCCGCTGTCGGCCCTGGCCGATATCCGCAAGGACCGTGGACCGAATCTGATCGGGCGCGAAAACGTGCAGCGCAAGATCGTGGTGATGGCCAATGTGTCCGGACGCGACCTGGCCGGCGTGGTCGACGAGATGCGGCGCCGCGTGCAGGCCGAAGTCAAGCTGCCGGTGGGCTACCACGTCGAGTACGGCGGCCAGTTCGAGTCCGCGGAAGGCGCCTCCCGCACCCTGCTGGTGCTCGGTTCGGCCGTCCTGGTCGGCATCTTCCTGCTGCTGTTCATGGCCTTCCGTTCCACCCGCGATGCGCTGCTGGTGATGGTCAACCTGCCGCTGGCCATGATCGGCGGCGTGGTGGGCGTGTATGTCACCGGTGGCGTGCTGTCGGTGGCGGCGATCATCGGCTTCATCACGCTGTTCGGCATTGCCACGCGCAACGGCGTGATGATGATCTCGCACATCCGCCATCTGATCGATACCGGGGTCGTCACGGAGCCAATCGCTGCCATCCGGCGCGGCGCCGAAGAACGGCTGGTGCCGATCCTGATGACGGCGCTGGCGGCCGGCCTCGCGCTGGTGCCGCTGGCCCTGTCGGCCGGCAAGCCGGGCAGCGAGATCCAGGCGCCGATGGCAGTCGTGATCCTGTTCGGCCTGCTGACCTCGACCGCCTTGAACATGTTCGTGGTGCCGGCGTTGTACCTGCGCTTCGGCAGCCACAGGGCAACAGCGGGAAACAAGCAACTACCGGATTCCGGACAACCAGGAGAACAAAGTTATGTTGGTAAATGATCGGGGCGACGCCGTCCCTGCTTGGCTGCTGGGCATGGTGCTGTGCCTGATGACGGCCGGGGCCTGGGCGCACGGGGTATCCGAGTCGGACAAGGGTTTTTTGCAGGGCGCCACGGGCGTGCATTTCCTGCCCTATCTGTATCTGGGCGCCAAGCACATGGTGACCGGCTACGACCACCTGCTGTTCCTGTGCGGCGTGATCTTCTTCCTGTACCGGATCAAGGAAATCGGCCTTTATGTGACCCTGTTCGCGCTCGGCCACAGCACCACCCTGCTGCTCGGGGTGCTCAACGGCTGGCATATCAATGCCTATCTGGTCGACGCCATCATCGGCCTGTCGATCGTCTACCGCGCCTTCGACAACCTGGGCGGATTCGGTACTGTGTTCGGGTTTCAGCCGAACAAGAAGGCGGCGGTGCTGATCTTCGGCTTCTTCCACGGCCTGGGCCTGGCGACCAAGCTGCAGGATTTCGCCCTGTCGCCCGACGGCCTGGTGCCGAACATGATCGCGTTCAATATCGGCGTGGAGCTGGGCCAGCTGCTTGCGCTCGGCATGATCCTGGTCCTGATGCGCTACTGGAGAACGACCGCCAGTTTCGCCCGCCACGCCTTAACCAGTAATTTTGCGCTCATGAGCGCCGGTTTTGTGCTGGCCGGTCTCCAGTTCACCGGCTATATCAGTCAATAGGAAACACCATGACCCTGCCTTCAACGAACGCCGGCGCCGTCGCGCCCAAAAAAGAACTCCTGCGCGGTTGCCTGATCGCCGCCGCGGTGGCCGCCGTGCTGCTCACCGTTGCCGTCCTGCCTGCCGAATACGGCATCGACCCGACCGGCGCCGGCAAGGCCCTTGGTTTGACCAAATTGCACAGCGCCGCGCTGCCCCCAGGGGAACCAGCCAAGGCTGCCGGCACGGTGGCGCCGGCGCCGAAGGGATCGACCGTCTCGGCCCCGGGCGAGGTGCGCGCTCTCACTATCGCGTCGAAGCAGACGGTTGCCTACCGGGCGGACACCCAAGAGATCACGTTGGCGCCCGGCAAAGGAGTGGAAGTAAAGACCCATCTGGCGAAGGGAGCAACCCTGATCTTTTCCTGGAAGACCACGAAAGGCGAAGCGCTCAATCACGATTTTCATGGCGAGCCGGTCAACGCGAAGGGCGACGAATTCGAGAGTTTTATCCTGGAGAACGACGTGAGCCAGTCCAGCGGCGCCCTGATTGCGCCTTTTACTGGCGTGCACGGCTGGTACTGGAAGAACAAGACCGACGCGCCGGTCACCGTGGTGCTGCAGGCCAGCGGTTTTTATACCGACATCTTCAAAAAATAGTGTGCAGTGGCCGAAGCGGCGAGGCCACCTTCATATCGCCGCAATCATGGAGAACACAATGAAGAAAATTGCAGTACTGGCCAGCTTGCTGACGGCAATGTCCCTCACCAATTTTGCAGTCGCCCATCCGGAGCATGACGACGCGCCGCCAGTGGTCTTGAAAGCGGAACTGGTCCAGAACAAGGACGGCGCCTTGGTATATGTCACCAAAGGCAATGAAAAGGTCGCGACCGCCGGCGCCACCGGCAAGCTTACCGTGGTCAAGGGCAAGGTCAAGCAGGATGTCGAGCTGGTACCGAGCGGCGAGAACGCGATGGCGCCCAAGGCAGGAACGAAGCTGGCGGTGGGTGGCAAGGCACAGGCCACGATCATGCTGGCCGACAAGTCGGTTGCCACCGGCGAATTCGTGATCAAGTAAGGCTGGCGCCGCAATCCGTACATTGAAAGGCTGGGGATGAAAAACGTTTCGACGCGCGAACCGGGTCTTCACAAGGGCGTGCTGTACGCAATGCTGGCGGCTGCCCTGTTCGGCGCCAGTACCCCCTTTGCCAAGGTGTTCGTCGGGCAGGTGGCGCCGGTTTCGCTGGCCGGCGTTTTGTATCTCGGCAGCGGGGTCGGCCTCCTCGCCTGCTTCCTGGTCCGCGCGCTGGTTCAGCGCGGCCAGGTGGGCCAGCCGGTCGCCCTGACCAAACCAGACCTGCCGTGGCTGGCCGGCGCGATCGCCGCCGGGGGTGTGGCCGGCCCGGTGTTGCTGATGGTCGGTCTCAGCATGATGCCGGCCTCGTCCGCATCGCTACTGCTCAACATGGAAGGCGTGCTGACGGCCATGCTGGCGTGGTTCGTCTGCAAGGAAAATTTTGATCGCAGGATTTTCATCGGCATGCTCCTGATCGTCGCGGCCGGCGCCCTGCTGTCTTGGGAGCAGGTGCCCGTCCTGGGCGTGCCGTGGGGAGCGTTTGCCATTCTGGGCGCCTGCCTGTGCTGGGCGATCGACAACAATCTGACCAGAAAAGTTTCCGCCAGCGATCCGCTGCAGATTGCCATGGTCAAGGGGCTGGTGGCGGGCATCGTGAATATCGCGATTGCCCTGGCTTTCGGTTATGCCTTGCCGGGCGCCGGTACCGCCCTTGCGGCTGGCGCCGTCGGCTTTTGCGGATATGGACTGAGCCTGGTCATGTTCGTGCTGGCGTTGCGCCACCTGGGCACGGCACGCACCGGCGCCTATTTTTCCGCCGCCCCTTTCGTTGGCGCGGCGATCTCGCTGATCATGCTGGCGGAGGCGCCTGGCGCGACCTTCTGGATCGCGGCCGCGCTGATGGGAGGCGGCATCTGGCTGCACCTGACGGAATCGCATGGGCATGAACACGAGCACGAGGCAATGGAGCACCTCCACGCGCACAGCCACGATGGCCATCACCAGCATGAACACGACTTCGAATGGGATGGAAGCGAGCCGCACGCCCATCCGCATCAACATGTCCCGCAAAGGCATGCCCATCCACATTACCCCGATATTCACCATCGCCACAGACATTGAGACATAGGTCGGCGAATCAAAACAGGTTCGCCTGGGGCCTGTCGCGCTGGTCAATCGGGCAATACTGGTCGAACCAGGCGATGTCATTGGCCAGCAGCCATCGGCACGATTTCGGCTCGGCGCGCGCAAATCGGCTACGGACGGCATGTGTGTTGCGTTCCAAAAAATCGACGCATTTCCGCCGATGGATTTCACGGACGCGATCGCCGGTATCATTCACGATGGCGTGGTCTACTGCAGGCGGTACGTCGGAACGGGACGGCGCGGCTTCAGCAAGCAAATTGGGGCATCCCATGACCGATTGCCACGCGCTCTGTTCGCAGAAAGACTTCCAGGACCCGAACAGCCAGTCGAGCAGCAACAGATTATGCAATGGCCGCCGCCATTGTCCGACGCATCGCACGCTTCGATAAAGTATGTCCAGCCCCTTTGCCGAGACAGCTGCGGCAAAATCCGGGTACTCGCGCAGAAAGCCGTAATGCCGCAACAGCTCGCTGCAAAACGCATCGCGTCGGATCGCTCCACTATGCGTCAGCATCCCCCTGTCGCCGAGGGCGCGACACATGGTGGCGTACGTCACATCACCGACGACGGATGGGCCTACATCACATAGCGCGTCGACCGCAAGCTGTGTCAAACGAAGCAGCGCCTCGTCGTTTGCGGCGCCATCAAAGCCATGCGCAGTTTCACGCAGGGCAGTGTCTTGCGGGAGCATGAACCGATTGTGCCACGCGTGGGCCGGGGCCAGGGACTGGCTGAGCGGCGTGCCGTGCTGTAAGCAGAAGAACGCGGTCGGCAGCTGGTGCGACCGCCGCCAATGCCCGGTCGCGAACGCGGACAGATCGGATCGCAAGCATTGGCGGCAGGCCCGCCACGTGCTGACACTGCCGTTCGACAGGCTGGACAGACCGTAACCAGCCGTCGCCACAGGTTGTGCTGAACTGCCGGCATGCCAAGGATGCCCACCGATGCGGCCGAAGAAATTGGCGAGGGTCATCTCGGCCAGCACTGTTTCGGGTGTACCCATCACGCCTTGGGTTACGCGGCAAAAATGCACCAGATTCACCGGGAACTCCGCGACGCGCATGTGCGCAGCGCTTCCGAACATGCCCCGGCATGCAGAACGATCATCGCGCGCCGCGTTCGACACGCGAATCCGCGCCGCGAAACTGTAGAGCGTTTCATCATTGTGCGCTATAGGCAGACGAGTGATCAGCATGGCCGCTTCTACGGTATCGTTCTTGCTGCCTAAAAGAATTTCAAGACCGCTCCGGGGAGAGGTGGGGCGCCCCTGCGCGGCCGCCAATGGGGCCCCTGCGCGAGGTCCGCAACCGGTAGGCCCGTCCCGCCTTGTAAAATTCCTGCTCCGGACACGGTCCTTCCCAATTCGTCGAGATAGACCGAGAGCTCAGAATGGCCATGATGACCTTGATTGATGGGCCAGCGCCACGGGCGACATCGGGAAAAAGCGCAAGCACCGCCCTCGCTTTGTACACCTCCAGCGACGCGTGGATGATGACCAAGTGAACCGGGGTGTCCGGATGGAGCGATTGGAGTGTCCATAACAATCGTCGGGCATAAAAGTGCCATGTAGACTCCGCTTTCGCATTGACAGCCAGATTTGCCAAGGGGTATTTCGATTGGGTTGGCCAACTCACGCCGGGAACGCCGGCCGCCTTGATCAGACGCTTCATGGTGACCTTGACTGGTCTACTGTCTTCCGAATAGACATTGTGGGCAATCGATGAAATTGCGGCCGCCCATTTGGCGTCGTGCTGGGTGAGCCGCTCAAGGATTTTTAAGGCGCCTGCGGCATCGCGCTTTTTCTTCGCCGCCGCTCGCCGAATCTGCATATCCAACACATGGCAGGCGTCGGGGAGTAGTTTTACCAAACGCGTCATGGAGGAAAACTGATACCTCCACAGTTGCTCTGTGTCGTAATCGCTGCGTTGAGCAATGCGGAGCAGCTCGTCAAGCAGTTCCGCCGACCTGCGGTTCTCCTCTGTTGAACCGTCAACAGTTTCAAGCGTCACGCCCGCACCGGCAGCGGCATCGTCAGTCGGCAACCGCGCTGCCGCTGCCACTGCATGCGTCAAAAAGACCTCGGCGTCGCGGAACAGAAAGTAGGAAACGATGAGATGTCTGTTCAAGGGCGTTTCGGTGCATGCGGACGGAGACAGCACATGGAACCAGCCGCTTGTTTTCCCTTTTCCATAGGCGGGGTCCATTTTGGCCAGCAACACAGGACCGAAGAATTCTTCGATCTTTTCGAACAGCGCTTTTCTGTTCACGCGGCCGCCGCCCCATGCATAGCCGCATTCGGCGGCACGCTGTTTGTACATGGTGATGAGCTGACTTGTTGTCAGTTGAACTGGCCCGGCGATCAAGAGCTGGCGGGTGAAACGCGCGAACTCCTTTTCACGTATCGATGACAACTCCGGGCTGGAATGCTCGTGAACCGCGATCGAGACGCCGCACGCACAGCCCAGCCAGGCGGAGAGAATCAATTGGCTGGGGTGGGCGAATGGGCAATTGCAGGATGGGCAGCGGTCCAGCAGCTTGGTTTCATGCTTCCAACAGGTGGTCACGCCGGGAATTTGATGGGAGCGATGCAGGTATGCCCAGCCATGTTCATTTTCATCCTCGGCCAGGCACTGAGGGCACATATGCGTCAACCGGCTGTCGCCCGACATTCGTCGGGGCAGTACGACTTGCCCGCCCGTGCGATCGCGCTCCGCGTTGCCTGGGTGCGGGCCATCTCCGCAGAAACGTAGATACAAGGGCTGCAATGTACTGTCGTTTTGAAGTGCAATGAGATTTTGCGCAGACGAGCCAGGAAGTCTTGAGGCCAGGTTTTCGAGGTGGCGCTGGACCATCCCGCCCAGACTGAAGGGAACGCGGTCGAACAGCTGCTTGTAGGTCGCGTGCATCGTTGGCTGGCCACGGAGAATATGGTAGCGACTGACGCGCGAACCAATGGTCTCGTCAGGAAAACCGGCGGGGAAGTAGGGCAGAAAGTCGTCTTTGCGGGCGCTGGCAGTAGCAAACATGCATTCACTCCTATTATGGTTTCGATGCCGTACGGTTGTCGTTTTCCTTCAACTGCTCCAGTCCGCTGATGAGATATTCTTGCAATCCTCTGTTACGCATGTCTTCGGGGTCGAGAGTGGCGCGCATCTCCGTATTTTTTATCGATTGGTTCGCTTTTCGTGTTCGTTTGCGCTGCGCCGTTTCACCGGCGAGCTGTGCGGCGGACTTGCGCGGCTTTGTTCCCGCCGTCGTGTCCCCGGTCGCCGCGACTGGGGGGGCGGCAGTCGGACCGCTGTTCGAGCAGTCGGGATACAAACCCCACCGCACGGCATACTTCGCCCAAGGAACGTCATCGAATTGTTGCAAAAGAATCGGATTCTTGTCCCTGAAGCCGGCAATGAGGTCGCGCTCCTTCGGGCTGAAATCGGGCCCCATGAATGCTTGCTTCATGTGTGCCTCGGTAACATACAGATCACCTTGGTCGAGTGCCAGACGTTGCGAACAAACGCGGATGCGCGCCCCATAGTCCCGAATGCCGCCGCAGTAGTGAAAGAGAAGGACACCCTCCTTGTCGTCGATCGGCGAAGCTTCCGGCATCACGTTGTAGCGCCACAGTGCCGGCGCCAGGACGTTGGTGAAGTCGAATTCATCATCGTCCATCGGATGCATTTCGATATTGCCTCCCGATCCTACCCGCCGCATATCCTGGGAAAACGAATCCAAGGCATCCATGCCCAATGGGTTACCCAGCAGTACAAGCGGGATACCGAAATTCAATAGGCGAAGGAAGAAGGTGGCGGCCAGGCCGCCACGAGCGCCGCCAGAAAAGTTACGTCCTTGCAGTTCGTCGATCACCAGCACGCCGACGCCGTGGTTCACCAGGATGATGCCGACATGGACCGCCAGCTTTTCGTTGCTCAACCCCGTAAGGCTGCGGTCCTCCGCGTAGCCCGTATCAATCGCTCGATCGAGCGCAGTCAACACCTGCAGTAGCAGTCCCCCCAACGACCCGTCATGGCTCATCGCTACGTAAAGCCAGGTCGCCTGGGTCATGTGGTTCCAATCGGCGCTCCTTGAAAATCCATGCGATATCTTCTGAGGTAACTGCTTTAGCGCGCGTAATATTTCGTAGGTCTTCCCCAGGCCGGTGATCCCGCTGATGCGCATGCCTTTGGCGGAGCTGGGCAGCCACGGCAGGTCCTTCATCGCCTTCCCCGCGCAGCGCGCAATCGACATCGATTGCGACCGCGTGGAGACGCATGAGGGATTGCGGCCCAGATAGCCACGTCGGATCATGCGATAGAGTCTGGTCGTGGTGTCGATGGAAGACAGTGTCGGCTCGAACATTTGCTCTTGAACCCGGTCCAGCAAGTCATGTCTTGCCTGGTTGTCGAGGCCGCTCGTATCGAGGCCGGCGAGCGGCCAGTTCTGCAGGCGCAGTTCCAGATGATCGGTCGACAGCAGTGTTTCCAAGGGCTCAAGGAACGGGTTTCCAACGGACGACAGGGACAGATGCGCAGCGGTCAGGTTCATCAATGCTTCCTCTCATTATGAAAGCGGGATAATCGGCTTTTCCTCAGTTCCATCAATCGATTCACGCCATCCTCCACGGGCGCATGAAGGATAGCGCAGGCTTGTTCGGCCGTGCGCGGAGATGGCTCGGGCGGGGTATCGCTTTGCGGTTCGCGCAGTTCTGCGACCCGGCGAGCTTCGTCGTCCAGCTCGCGCCGTTGTTCCAATGCTTGCGCTGCGCGCACACCTGCGCGCTTGGCGTTTGGTGACGCCTTCGATCCAAGGGATTTTCTTGCCGCAGCCTGCTTTTCGCGCGCGACCGCTTCGACGTCGTTTCTGAACGACTGCTGTTCAACATCGGCTTGATCCCTGCTGGTCGCGCCGACGACCCCATGCATCTTTTCAGCATCGTTGAGCGCGCAGAGATCGGGCACTCCTCCTTCCTGTATCAGGATCACGTCGTCCTTGATGTTGGGGATGATATGCGCGCCGTGCCGGTCGACGAGAATGAGGTGGCTCAGATCGTCCGGATCGACACGTACTTCGATGTGCTTCTTTCCGCTACTGATGGCATCGCGAATGATCCCGGATTGCGCAAGGTAGTCGTGATTGAAACGCGCACCGTGAAGCAGCTCGACTGTGTTGCCGGTATTGGGCCGGTGGAGCACCAGCCCTCCGCGCTGTACGCTCGCGGTAAACCGTGGCAAAAGATGGGACCGCAGGAAACTCGGGTCCATCGGCTTGCCCGTGACGTAGCCATTTTTCCTGGCCCATCGATAGATCGCGATCCTGGTGCGCCCGGCCGTTTTTCCTTCGGCAGCGAATTCCCGCCGCATCTCTGCCGGGACCATATGCAGCGGCAATTCTTGCTGCGTGTTAGCCCAGTGGATCCATAAAATGAGCAGTCGCTCGTAAGCGAACCGTGAAATCAGCGCTTTCGAGATAGCCAGTGGTTCACCGCGCTTCGATGGCCGTCCCTTGGTCGTGCCGGTGATGTGATGATCCAGGCTCCGGTGGCGCACGTGATGTCCGGATTCGGAAGAACTGTTGCGGTCGGCCCTTCCGCTGGCAATAAACTCGATCCGCGACGATAGTTGTTTAACGACGGAATCAATCCCGTCGAAACTGCGCAGTTCACCATTGTCGGCAAAGTATTTTGAACAGAACATGGACGGGAAATCGTCGGATGGCAGATCGAGGCCGTAGCGTGCAAGCATGGATGCCTTGTCCGTCGCCCCGCGCAAAATCGCCAGTTTCGCATCGTCGGTGCCAAGGCCATTGATCGCGACGCGCCATCCAAGATACAGGCCGAGCCATGCGTCGCGCACGAACAGGCCGCGACCGACGCCGATCGGCTGCAGTGGATCGCCGCACGCGACGAAGTTCACATCGACTGGCGACGCATCGAGCGAGCCGACCTGGCCGATGGTCGTGATGCCGTCGCGTGCCGTGCCGACCAGCGGTCGATAGTTACGCGCCCAGACCCCTTCGCCCATCAATCTGCGGGCGGCGCCACCAGCATCCTGTGCGCGCGAACCGTGATAGATGAAGTCGCTTTTCGTGGGCCGGAGATGTGCATCGAGCAGGTTTGTTACCAGATGACCGTGTTTGAGTGTGTGGCCCGTACTGTAATACGCCGCGCTCATGGACAGGTAAGCTTGCTTGACTCCCGTACCCGGCACGACGAAGGTGGCGTAGCCATCTTCCAGGTTCTGTACGTCCTTGTCCGTGAGGATAAACCCCGCTCGTTCGGTGTCCCCCGCTTTGGCCGCCGCGTTTTTGCGGCCCAGCTTCACTCCGTTTTTCCCTCGGCGCGGCTTTCCCGGTGCTCCCGACCGCGCGGTGGTATCCGGCAGTAAGGAGTTCTTCATGCCGCCGAATGCGTAGTAACGGTGGAGTGCGTTGTAGACCTGGCCGGCGCTGACCTTGAGCTCGCGCGCACGCTCCCGCACCTGCGCATCGAGGCAGGTCAGGTCGGGCGGCCGTGTGCCTGTGCTGGCCTCCATCGATTCGACCATAGGGGCGATCAGCATCCATCTGAAGTCGCGTTTGATCTCCAGGGGCGAGCGGCCCCGGTCTTCGGGAGCAAGGTCGTCGCACTCCTCAGGCGGGAACAGTTCCCGCAGTTGGACATCGCTGAGATGCCAGTGGCTCGGCAGTTCCAGGGTGGTAATCTGAAGCCGCTTCGTCTCAAGCCAGAATTCGAGCTGAGAAAGTTTGTGAGAGATGAAGCCCTTCGCGTAGTAGCTCGCCTGTTTTCGTCCAGGATGTATTCTGGGGCCGGTTGGGATCGGAATCAGCGTTACGCGATCCCGCTTCGGGAAGACCTCCAGGACGCGATACGGCCCGTTCATGGGGGTGGATTCATCCGATGCCACGAGGATGACATCGCCAACTTCGATGGTTGCGCCGGTCATCACCAGGTTTCCCCGAACAGCCGCTGCCGGAGCGCGTCGCGCAATCGACGTCCTCCGGGCACCACTGGTCGGGACGTTAGGATGCGGGTCGATGGATCAATGTCGATGTCCTGTGTCCAGGCACAGTGCAGGCACAGTGGCGGAACAGGAGCCAGGCGTCGTCCAGCGGGAGTGACAGGGAAGCTGCGGCAAGGCCGACCGCTTCGTTGATCTGGAGATTGGTGCAGTCGTTGAAGATGCCAGCAAACTCCCTGGACGACGCCAGGAGGTGGGGGGCGCAGTGTAACGTCGACGCGTCGAGCCATGTTTCCAGCTGGCCGGCGGTCAACAGCGGGATGAGCGCGGAACTCGATACAAAATAGAAGGCGCCAATGTCGGCGGTATAGCGCCGCTCCAGCTCAAGCCGCTCAAGTGTCCGCCACCCGATCTCGTCATTTGGATCACTGATGGGTTTGGAAGAAAATGCCGCCAACGCTGTCCGGCCGGGGAGGGAAACCGTCGCGAGCAGATCCAGACTGGCGATATAGGGGACACGCGTTCCCACTTCGAAGCCGTGGACAATATTCGCTTCTGTGGCGATCGCAAGCAGGCCCCGCGACCAATGATGCGGTTTGTCGGGCGCGTGGGGCAAGCCATCGAGGGGGTGGGGATGCGGCGTGGGCCAGAGCGGAAACTGTTCGCGCAGATCGTGCACACCCAGCCAGAGGAGCAGCAATGCCGTATGAAATTCGCCGCGCGAAAAATAGTGAGCAGTGCGATTTAGCGGAGGCATCCACGATACGACCTGGTTGGATCGCGGCGACGGGTTTTTACGGCGTAATGTCAGCCAGGGCAGGTACTTTTCCCGGTGACCAGTGCCATGGCCTAGCAGGATACGTTTGCATAATTTGGCATGGGTCATTCCCCGCATGCGGCGTCGCTTCGGCGAAGGCTCCATGGGCAGAGCGATATCGTCCGATGTACCAGTTTGCGCAACACTTGCGTACTCACGAAATACTGCAGCCATGGCCGCTCCGTCTCTAGGTCATCGGTGATACCGGCTGCATCGCCAGAAAAATTACCAAGCGTGGTGCCGATAGCTCGAAAATCAGAGGTAAGTAGTTCAGTTTGCGCAGCTATCCGGCAAGTTCACGGAACAGGCAAAGGAACCCCTACAAATACAGGGAAGCGCAAGGTCATGACGACAATATCCGCTTCCGTTGGCCGACCACCGCGCGCAAACTCAGCCCAGCGTGTCCGCCTTGTTCTTTACTCGCTCACTCTTGCGTTTCGCCGGCAGCGCGGCTCTCACCGCTTGCTTCGACATGGACTCAGGCAGTTTGAGCGCCATTTGCATCAACTCGACCTGGGCAGGGTGAAGCGTGCCCAGTTGCCGCCTCAGCTCGTTGAACATCTTGTAGACGCTTTCCGTCGCTTCGCTGGGAAGAACAATCTTGCGCTGCGATTCCTCCAGCGCACTGCACAGTCTTCCGCGCCATGCCTCGTCTAACTCAAGACGTTCCACCAACCGCTCTATGAAAGCGTCGGTAGGCGGTCCCTTGGTTCCTAGTTCAATTGCCGATATGTAGCTTTGTTCATAGCCGAGTCGAGCGGCAAACTCTGATTGGCGGAGTCCGCAAAATATTCTAAGTTCTCTAAAGGCTGCCGAAAATGGACTCATACACCGAACTCAGAAGTAAAAAGGGCTGGATGCAGATGTATTATGGACATGGTTTTTCCTTTGTCAACCGAATTCACTCGGCACTTCGCATTTCATTCAACGCAACTCGACGGCCTCGCGCGCTGCCGGCGTCGCGTTCAAGGCTTTATTATTTCGTCTCCGGTTCGCGTTCAAGTTTCTATTCTTTTGTTCAAGGCTCTATTCCCACGGAACAATGCATGCAAACTTGACGGGGTGAAACCATCGGTCTATATTAATGACTCGCAAGTAAGTTACGGAATAGACCCCATGCAATGTCCCCTTGAGATGAAGCCGCGCTGGGAGCGCCGTAAAGACGCGCGACCCCAGGAATTGCTCGCCGCCGCCCTCGACCTGTTCGTCGAGCGCGGTTTCGCCTCCACGCGGCTGGAAGACGTGGCCAAGCGCGCCGGCGTGTCCAAGGGCACCCTGTACCTGTATTTCACCAACAAGGAAGAGCTGTTCAAGGCTGTCGTGCGCGATACTATCGTGCCGGCCCTGGGCGCGGCCGAGGACATGATCGCCAGCTTCGACGGCAGCAGCGCCGAGCTGCTGCGCGCCGTCCTGTTCGACTGGTGGAAAAACGCCGGTGCCACCAAGTCCTCCGGCATGATCAAGCTGGTCATGGCAGAATCGAACAACTTCCCCGATATTGCCGTCTTCTACCGCGAAGAAGTCATCCAGCGCGGCAGCGTCATGATCAGCGGCCTGCTTGAACGCGCCGTCGCGCGCGGCGAATTCCGTCCGCTCGATGTCTTTCTCACCACCCAGATCCTGATCGCCCCCATGCTCATGCTGATGCTGTGGAAGCACTCGATCGGCCCTTGCGACATGGCCGAGCTCGACCCGCTGGCGTTCATCGATTCCTTCCTCACCATGACCCTCAACGGCTTGCTGCCGCGTGCGCCGGACCTGTGCGCGGCCGCGCCGTGACTTGTCAAAAGCGCCAGAGCGGCGTTTTGGGGCGTTCATTCCCTCTAAACTGCAGACTGTCGCAATTTCTCGCGATCCGGGGCCTCAGGTCGTTAAGATGTGTGTTCTGAGGCCGTTCAACGATAAAATATCGGATTATTATTTTTCCTCACCGAGCACAAGATGAATATCGAACAAGCCCGTTTTAACATGATTGAACAGCAGATCCGTCCCTGGAACGTGCTGGACCAGGACGTGCTCGATCTGCTGGTGGTCGTCAAGCGCGAAGATTTCGTGCCCGCCGCCTACAAGACGCTGGCCTTTGTCGATACCGAAATCCCGCTGCCAGGCGCCGAAGCGATGTTCACGCCGAAGATCGAAGCGCGCATCTTGCAAGAGGTAGCCGTCAAGAAGCACGAAAATGTGCTGGAAATCGGCGCCGGTTCGGGCTACATGGCGGCCCTGCTGGCGCACAAGGCGCGCCACGTCACCACCGTCGAGATCAATCCTGAACTCAAGGAACTGGCTGCGAAAAACCTGGCCAAGGCCGGCGTGACCAATGTCACGGTGGAACTGGGCGATGGCGCCGAAGGCTGGGACAAGGGCGCGCCGTTCGACGTCATCGTCATCTCGGGTGGCCTGGAAACCGTGCCGGAAGCGTTCATGAAGCAGGTCAAGGTCGGCGGGCGCATCGCCGCCATCGTCGGCCAGGCGCCGGTCATGTCGGCGCACGTGATCACGCGCGTGTCCGAGACCGCGTACGACACGGTCAAGGTTTTCGAAACCAACGTCAAGCTGCTGTCGACGTCGGTCAAGACCTCGCATTTCACCTTTTAAAGCGGGGACGGCATGGATCACGTCACCGCCCCCGAATTGGCAGCCTGGCTGGCCGACCCCGCGCGCCCGCGCCCGCTGTTGCTGGACGTGCGCGAAAACTGGGAGTTTGAAACCTGCAAGATCGAGGGTTCGACCCAGATTGCCATGAACACGATTCCGGCGCGCATCGAGGAACTCGACGAGGATGCCGAGATCGTCTGTATCTGCCACCACGGCGCACGCAGCATGCAGGTCGCGGCCTTTTTGGAACGCAACGGTTTTACCAGGATGACCAATCTGACCGGCGGCATCCACGCCTGGGCGGTGCAGGTCGACAGCAGCATGCCGAAGTACTGATCCCAAGATGGAAGTACGCGCGGCGGCGGTGTCGGCCACCACCGGGCTGCAGTTTTTTATAACTTTTTTTGATGACTCCAATGGAGAATGCAATGCAGAAACCCCTCATGGCCGTGCTGATCGCCAGCGCATTTTTTTCCTTGAATGCACAGGCGGCAGACCTGATCCAGGTCTACCAGCAAGCGCTGGCCAATGACGCCGCGTTCGCCAGCGCGCGCGCGGCCCTGGCCGCCGGCATGGAGCGGGTTCCGCAAGGCCGCGCGCTGCTTCTGCCCACCGTGGGCCTGAACGGCAGCATCATCAAGAACGATGGCGAAACGAGGCCCTGGAATATCGGCCAGACCATCAACCTGCCCGACGGCGGCAAGGTCCCGGTCACCACCGGCGGCGCCAATGAGCGCACCACCACCCATACCCTGTCGCTGACCCAGCCGCTGTTTCGCTGGGCTAACTGGCAATCCTACGAACAGAGCAAGCTGCAGCAAGCCCAGGCCGAAGCGCAGTTCGCCCAGGCCCAGCAAGACCTGATCACGCGCGTGGCGCAAGCCTACTTCGATGTGCTGGCCGCGCAGGACACGCTGGAACTGAGCCGCGCCCAGAAAACCGCCACCACCGAGCAGCTCGCCTCGGCCAAGCGCAACTTTGAAGTCGGCACCCAGACCATCACCGATACCCACGAAGCCCAGGCCGCCTACGACCTGGTGGTGGCGCAGGAGTTTGCCGCCATCAACGACCTGGAAAACAAGCGCAGCGCGCTGCAAGCGATCATCGGCAGCGCGCCGGCCGGCTTGGCCACGCTGAAACCGGGCGTGCTGCTCGCCTCCCCCGAGCCGGCCGTGATCGACCCCTGGGTCTCGTCCGCCGAAAGCCAGAATTACGGCGTCGTCGGTGCCCAGCTGAGCTACGAACTGTCCAAGCGCGAAATCCAGAAAAGCCGCGCCGGCCATTATCCGACCCTGGACCTGACCGCCAGCGTCCGCCGCCAGAGCATGACTGGCCAGACCCAGCAGTCGGGCAGGTCGGACGACAAGGGCATTGGCATCGCGTACAACGTGCCGATCTTCAGCGGCTTTGCTGTCACCAGCCGCGTGCGCGAAACCATCGCGCTCGAAGACAAGGCCCGCAACGACCTCGAAGCGACGCGCCGCAACGCGGCCAACACCGCGCGCCTGGCCTTCCTGGGTGTGAACAGCGGGCTGGCGCAGGTCAGGGCCTTGCAGGCGGCGGAAGTGTCGGGCAACTCGGCGCTGGAATCGAACAAGCTCGGCTACCAGGTGGGCGTGCGCATCAATATCGACGTGCTTAATGCGCAGCGCCAGCTGTATTCGACCCGCCGCGACCTCTCGCGCGCGCGTTACGACACCATCCTGAACGGCTTGCGCCTGAAATCGGCGGCCGGATCGCTGCGCGAAGCGGACCTGGTGCCGGTCAACGATTTGCTGGTCAAGTAAGCCGGCCGTGCAGGCGGGCAGGACAGGCGTGGCCGCAGATCATGTTCACGCGATGCGCCATGCCGACGGCTATGGCGCGCTGGTCCGAGGCATCAAGCAACGCTTCAATTCCCTGGCCGGTCCGGTCTTCCGGACCGATGCCAGCGGCCTGTACGAGACGTACCTGGCTTCCTTCACCGATCTTGGCGTGCGCCAGCAGCACAGCTGCAACTGCTGCCGCACCTTCATCGAGCGCTTCGGCGGCCTGGCCACGGTCGGCGACGACGGTGTGCTGGTGTCGGCCATCTGGGATGCCGATGCGGCGCCAGCGCCTTACCGCGCTGTGGTCGCTGCGCTGGCGCGCCGGGTCAGCCAGGCCGGCATTGCCATGCTATTCCTGTCGAGCGAGACCCGCTACGGCAAGCCGGCCAATGGCCCATGGCAGCACCTGGCCATCGAACCGGCCACCGTGTTCAAGAGCGCCGGACTGCATAACGCCTGGCAGACGGCCTGTGCCAGGCGCGAAGCGTTCGCCTCGGTGCAGCGTGCCATGCGCCAGTACAGCGCGCCAGTCTGTGCGGCGGCGCTGCGCCTGCTCAAGGCGGAAACCTTGTTCAATGCGGAAGCGGCGCTGGGCCAGGCCCGGTTCCTGGTCGACCTGCACACCGCGCGCGACGCGGTTGGCGGCCAGCATCAGGACAACCTGACGTACCGCATGGTGGCAACGGCGCCGATGGGCTTTTGCCATCCACGTTCGAGCATGATCGCCACCTTGCTCGACGATATCATCGCGGGCAAAAGCAGCGCGGAGCTGGCCGCCAGCTGGGCCGCCAAAATGGATGTGCTGCAGTATCTGCGGCCGCAGGCGGCGCCGCCGGCGGGCGCCATCAAGGCAGCCGAGGCTGCGTTAGAGAAAGTGGGGGCCGCCAGCGCGCTTCAGCGCCGCTTCGCCACCATGGCCGATATCCAGGAAACCGTCTGGCTGCCGCCCGCGCCGGCCGATGCCGGCCGCGCCGCCGGCGTCCAGCCGCATGCGGAAAGTGTGCCGGCGGCGCCGATCGTGATGACGCTCGACACATTCCGGCGCACCGTGTTGCCGGCGGCCGAGCGCATCGAGATGGCGGCGCTGACCGGCAGGCAGCCATTCATTGTCTTCACCTCGGCAGTGCATGCGGATGCCCGTCCCATCCTGCAATGGGATACGCCGGAGCGGCGCAACCCGGTCGCCTGGTATACCTACTCGAACGGCTCCCTGCCCGCCCAATTCAATCTGTCCGGCAGCTACTACGCGGTGACGGCGGTCATTCTGCCGCCCTGGGCATGGGCGGGCCGAATCCATCCGCAATTTGGCGAACATATTGTGTTCCTGCTCAGGGACGCGCGCGATCTGCGCGAATGCGAAGGCCATTCCGCGCTGTTCCCCGTCCATCTGAAAAGCGAGTTGCGCGAATTCAGGTCCACCATCGAAGCCTATAGCAAGGCGAATGCACTGGAAGGTGTTGGGGACGACAACGTGGCAGGCCTTGCGCTGACCAGGAGCCACCCGAGCGACGTCAGCCTGCGCGTGACATCCAACGGCCAGGCCAGCGAGTACCGGCTCCTTCGCTGGGACTGAGTTTTTCCGGAGCGGCGTGGCGCTGGGTCGCTGCTGCAATCCATTGCCTACCGGCGCCTCAAGCCTCGCTTTGCGGCAGCGGAAACTCGAAGCAAATCGACTTGACCGGCATGCTCGGGTGCGCCGCCGTATCCCATTTTTTGCTGTAATCCCCCATGTCGGCCAAATGATCGACGACGACGGTGATTTCGGATGCGTGCCCGCCTTTGAACATGTCCAGCAGGGAGGCAAAGCGCTCGGGCGACTGGTGGACGTCGATGACGCAGCGCCATTTGTCCGTGGCCCGTGTGTAGCTCATCGCATCCGGCGGGTGCGGGGCAGGAGGCATGGCCGGGCTGCGGCGCCGGATCGTCATGCTCCAGGCGGCATTGTTGATGATCACTGTATCCGACGCGTAAATTTGAGGTCCGCCCGTCAGTTCCAGCTGCAAGGAGATGGCAGGCTCGATCTCGACCGCCCCCTCCTGGCGCAGCACGTGGTAGCTCAACCTGCTCTCGAACACTAACTCGGCAGCCATTACTTCTCCCCTCGATATCCAATATCCATCCAGCAATCTTACGCTTTCCCGCCCCTGGCCGCGAGCGCCATCGCGCCCAAGCGCAGCAACCACTGTCGCCAGCGTCCGCAATGTTCGTAGAAGTACGACAATATCCGAACAGGCGTAGACTGTGGTAGCGTGCATCGGGACTCTCCTGGGACGCGGTGTCGCTTTGCTGTACTTTCTTCAAGGTTAGTCGCGCAGCAATTTTTTTCAAGAACTGTTTTTCCGCACCCACCAGGATGTCATGCGCCTTTCTAAATTCATCAGCACCAATACCGAAGTGATCTTGCAGGAGTGGGAAGATTTCGCCGGTACGCTGCATCCGCTGACGTCCTCCACCAAAGCACAGCTGCGCGACCACGCGAAAGCCATCCTCGCGGTGATTTGCCTCGATCTCGACTCCTCCCAGAGCGTCGAGGAAGGCATCGAAAAATCGAAGGGCAACGCCCCTGAGGTGGCCGCCGAAACGGCGGCCGAGGCGCATGCCATCGACCGCCTGCAGGCCGGTTTTACGGTCGAGGAATTGATGGCCGAATTCCGTGCCTTGCGTGCCAGCGTGCTCAGGCTCTGGCAATCCAAAGTCAGGACAGCGGATGAGTCCGACCTTCAGGACATGCTGCGCTTCAACGAGGCGGTCGATCAATCCCTGACGGAATCGCTGGCGCAGTTTTCCGCCATGCTGCGCGATTCCCAGAACGTCTTCCTCGCCATCCTGGGGCACGACGTGCGCAATCCGCTGGGAGCGATCAGCATGGGAACCCAGATGATCTTGCAGGACACCAGCTTGCCGCCACGGCACCTGAAGGTAGCCGCGCAGGTCTTGCGCAGCACGCAACGGGTCACGGAGATTGTGTCCGACCTGCTGGACTATTCCACCAGCCACCTGGGGGGAGGCATTCCGGTCACGCTGGCCGAATACGATGTATCGGCAGAAAGCCGGTCGGTGGTCCAGGAGATGAAATTGTTTCACCCGGAACGCGATTTCAGGGTCGACATCGAAGATGGCATCAGCGTGGCTTGGGACCGCGCCCGCATGAGCCAGGCCCTGTCGAACCTGATCGCGAATGCGGTTCAGCACGGATCGGCGACGAGTCCGGTCTGGGTGACGCTCGGCCGTCAGGGGGAGGATGTGGTGATGGTGGTCCAGAACGAAGGCGACATCATTTCCGCAAGCAAGCTCAGGACCATGTTCGATCCGGGCAAGAGCTTTGCCATGAAAAGTACCAGCGAACGCAGCGCCAGCCAGACCAGCAATCTTGGCCTCGGCCTCTACATCACGCATGAGATCGTCATCGCCCATGGCGGAAAAATCTGGGTCAGCTCGACCGAACTTGAAGGCACCAGCGTCAAGGTGCAGATTCCCCTGATCGCCACGGCGCCGCTCAAATAAGCCGGCGCCAATGAAAAACGCCTCGTGCGAGGCGTTTTGTGGTGAACCTGCGCGGCCTGCGGCGGCCTTACTCGTTCAAGCCGTTCGCGCGCACGCCATCCTTGCGCTCGATGAGCTCGATCTTGTAGCCATCCGGATCGGTCACGAACGCAATCACCGTACTGCCGCCCTTGACCGGGCCCGGCTCGCGCGTGACGTTGCCGCCATTGGCGCGCGCCGCGTCGCAGGCGGCCACGATGTCATCGGCCGAAATGGCCAGGTGGCCGTAGGCGCTGCCCAGCTCGTACTTGTCCACGCCCCAGTTGTAGGTCAGTTCCAGTTCCGCATGCTCCGGATTGCTGCCGTAGCCGACGAACGCCAGCGTGTACTTGTACTCGGCGTTCTCGCTGGTGCGCAGCAGGGTCATGCCCAGCACCTTGGTATAGAAATCGATCGAGCGCTGCAGGTCGCCGACCCGTAACATGGTGTGCAGAATGCGCATCGTAATCCTTGGTAATCAAATCAAGCCACGATTTTAAGCGCTTCACCGATTCTCTGCCGGCCGCGCCCGCGTGCGGCGGCGGCGGCCGGCTCATCCTGCTCAGGAACCGAAGTGGTAGTTGAGCTCCAGCCAGATCTGGCGTCCGACCGGGCTGTAGTTGCCGACCGGGTAGTTCGGCCAGCCGCCGGTGGTGTCGCGCTTGATGCGGTTGTTGACGTTATTGACCGCCACCGAGACCGTGGCGCGCTCGGTGACCTTGTACACGCTCGACAGGTTGACCAGGGTGGTCGGCGACAGGAAGGCCGTCTGCCCCGCATTCGGCACCTTGCCGTAGCGCTGGGCGAACACGGTGTTCGACCAGTTGCCCACGTTCCAGTTCAAGCTGGCGTTGAGCTTGTCGCGCCAATCCTGGCTGCTCAAGTCATCCAGCTCATCCTTGAGCGTGTCGCCGGCGAACTGGCGCGAGTTCTTGCTGAGCGTCCTGGAGTAATTGCCCTTGAGCGTGAAGTGGCCCCAGCCGCCGCCAGTACGCAGCACATAGCGCGCACTCAGGTCGATCCCGTTGGCATCCTGGTAAGCGGCATTGATCGGGTTGACCCGGATTTCGCGGATCTCGCCCGGCTTGTTCAGCGCCGTCGCGGCATAGCGCTGGATGCGGTTGATGGCATCGAGGCAGGTTGGCAAACTCAGGTCCCCGGCGATGCGGCAGTCGGATTCCGTGCGCAGCAAGGTGTCGGCGTTCAGGTTGGTGACCAGATCGTCGATCTTGATGTTCCAGTAATCGACCGACACGTCGAAGTCCGCGCTCGGCGACCATACCGCACCCAGACCGTAGGACTTGCCTTTTTCCGAGCGCAGGTCCTTGCTGCCGGTCTGGACGTAATCGTTGCCCGGCGAGACGTTGGCGAATTCGCAGGTGTCGATCGCCTGGCCCGTCTTGGCGCAACGGTAGTAGTCGGTAGTCGACGCGTAATAGCCGGTCCCGCGCGCCTTGAAGATGTAGTTCATGTCGGGGGCGCGGAAGCTGGTGGCGTAGTTGCCGCGCACCAGCAGCGGCTTGAGCGGACGCCATTCGAGGCCGGCGTTGTAGGTCAGCTTGCCTTCGTTGCGGCCGGCAAAGTTGTAGCGGTCATAGCGGCCGGCCAGGGTCGAGTTCAGGTCCTTGAGCAGCGGCACGCTCGCTTCCACGCCCAGCGCGTAGCGGCGGCGCGAACCTGCCGTGATATCGCTGCTCGATACGACGTTGAACGCGCCCTGGGCGTAGCGCGGGTCGGGCTTGTTGACGAAGCGCTGGTGGCCGGCTTCGGCGATGGTCGCCAGCTTGACCGGCCCGGCCGGCAGGTTGAACAGTTCGCCGGTGGCGACCAGGCTCAGGGTCTGGTTGCGCGAGGTATCGTCGCTGTTGGCCTGGCCGGTGATGCGGTTGAATTCCTCGGGCGTGAGGCGCTGGGTCAGGCGCGCCGGGTCGGGGGCGTAGACCGCGATGCCTTCGCTGTCCATGCCCAGTTTCGGCCCCAGGAAAAAGCTGTCGATATTGGCCAGCGCGCGCTGCACATGGCCTTCGCTCTTGTAGAACGCGGCGCTGTAGCCGGCTTCGTAGCGCCAGCTGGTGCCCGGGATATCGCCCTTGGCGCCCAGCGAGACCGAGCTGGCCTGGTCATCCCAGGTGCGGTTGTAGCGGTTCACGCCGCCCATTTCCTCGGGCGAGATGTACTTGGTCCAGGCTTCGTATACGCCGCTGTTCTTGTTGAGGAAATAGCTGTTGTTGGTCGAGGACGAGGTCCACGTGGGGCCGCGCGTGTTGTTGGCGGTCTTGTTTTGGCCGAGCAGGAATTCGGCGAACAGCTCGGTCGACGGCGACAGCGCATAGTTGGCGCTGCCGAACAGATTGGTGCTGCGGTTCTTGGTCTGGGTGGTCCAGTAGGTCGGGCTGACCTTGTTGCTGGCGCAATAGCTGCCCTTTTTCGCCGTGTATTTGAATTCGCTGCCGCCGAACAGGTCGCCGAGCGCATTGCAGGCGCCGCCCAGGTCGTAGAAGTTGCCGGTGTTGATGTTCTTGCGCGACAAGGTATTGCTCGGCGTGCCGTCGCGCACGGCCATGAAGTCGCGCTGGTTGCTCCACAGCGGCTCGCGGTCCAGCACTTCCAGGCTGAACACGGTGTTGAGCTGCTCGAAGCTGCGTCCGCCGCTGATTTGCAGGCGGCGGTCGCCGCCGCCGCCGCGCGAGGTGGTACCGCCCTTGAAGTTGACGTCGATGCCGTCGGCCTTTTTCTTGAGGATGATGTTGACCACGCCGGCGATGGCGTCCGAGCCGTACACGGCGGAGGCGCCGCCGCTCAGGATTTCTACGCGTTCGACGATGCTCGACGGGATATTGGCCAGGTTGGTGAAGTTGATCGCGCCTTCATACGCGGTCGGGAAGTCGGCCAGGCGGCGGCCGTTGAGCAGGATCAGTGTATGGTTCGGGCCCAGGCCGCGCAGGCTGATGGTGTTGGCCGATGGGGTGTGGGTATTGCCGAAATCGGCGCCGGTGGTAAAACCGCTGTTCTGCGCCTGGTTGTTGAGGGCATCGAACAGGTTCTTGTAACCTTGTTTGGTGATTTCCTCGCCGCTGATGACCACCACGGCGGACGGGCCCTCGACGCTGGCCCGCGCGATGCGCGAGCCGGTGATGACGACGGAGGTGGGGGTGGCCTGTTCGCCGGCGCCGGTGGTTTGCGCGTGCGCCTGCTGGGACGCGCCGCAGAGCAAGGTAATCGCTGCTGCCGCCAGGGGCGTCAATTTCAAATTCGTGATTTTCATTGAGGTGCTTTTGGTAGTCAAAAATCAATGATACCAACAAGCAAACACCTCGCGAACGATTGTTTTTACGTTTGTATATGCGGAAATGCAAGGCCCGGCATCGGCGCCGCCAGAGGCGGAGCCGATGTGCCGATTACTCCTCTTCCAGGCGGGCATCGAGCGTAATTGCCGCATTCAACAGCTTAGACACCGGGCAATTGTTTTTCGCGCGCAGTACCGCCGCTTCGAACGCTTCCTGGTTGGCACCGGGAATGGTCGCTACCAGATTCAGGTGCACGGCCGAGATCGTGAAGCCATCATCGGTCTTGTCCAGCGATACGGTTGCCGTGGTCATCAGCTTTTGCGCCGTCATGCCGGCTTCGCCCAACTGTCCCGACAGGGCCATGGTGAAGCAGCCGGCATGCGCCGCGCCGATCAGTTCTTCCGGATTGGTCCCCGGACCATTCTCGAAACGGGTATTGAAGCCGTACTGAGTATTGTCGAGCACGCCGCTCTGGGTCGAAATGCTGCCTTTGCCATCCTTGATGCCGCCACTCCAGACAGCGCTTCCTGAACGTTTGATCATGGTGTTTCTCCTTAAATCTGTTTAATTTCAATCAACCCATCATGCGCCGCGACCACCGGTCCATCTGTTCGCCAGCGCACCATGAAGCTGTAGCAATGCCGCGGCGCAGCTATTTGCCGGTGGGCGTGATGCGCCAGACCGTATTGCCGACATCGTCGGCGACCAGGATGCCGCCACCCTGGTCCACCGCCACGCCGACCGGCCGCCCGAAAGCGTGCCCCTCGGCACTGAGAAATCCGGTCAGTACATCCTGCGGCGGACCGTTCGGTTTGCCGTCCGTGAACGGCACATAAATCAGCTTGTAGCCCGAATACGGCTTGCGGTTCCACGAACCATGCTGGCCGATCAGCGCGCCATTCTTAAACGCCGGCATCAGGTCGGCGTTATAGAACGCCAGCCCGAGCGAGGCCGTATGCGCGCCCAGCGCGTAATCGGGCGTGAGCGCCTTGGCCACCAAATCGGGCCGCGCCGGTTCCACCCGCGCATCGACATTCTGGCCGAAGTAGCTGTACGGCCAGCCGTAGAAGCCGCCATCCTTCACCGAGGTCATGTAGTCGGGCACGAGGTCGTTGCCCAGCTCGTCGCGTTCGTTCACTGTGGTCCACAGCGCCCCGCTTTGCGGCTGGAATCCCATGCCCACCGGATTGCGCAAGCCGGTCGCAAACAGGCGCGACTTGCCATCGGCCGGGTTGAATTCCCAGATCGCGGCGCGCCCTTCTTCCTTGTCGAGACCATTTTCGCCGGCATTGCTGTTCGAGCCGACCGAAATATACAAACGGCTGCCGTCGGGACTGGCCACGACGTTCTTGGTCCAGTGGTGGTTGATCCCGGCCGGCAAGTCCATCACCTTGACCCCCTTGGCGCTGATGCGGGTCTGCCCTTCCTGGTACGGAAAGCGCAGCAGCGCGTCGGCATTGGCGACGTACAGGTCGTTGCCGACCAGCGCCATGCCGAACGGCGAGAACAGCCCGTCGAGAAACACCGAACGGTTGACCACCTCGCCAGTCGGGCCGGTGCCGCGCAGCAGGGTGATGCGGTTGGCGGACGGCACGGCCGCGCCGGCCTTTTTCATTTCATGCTTCATCACCATGCCGCGCAGGCTGAAGCCTTCGTCGGGCTTGGGCGGCTTGTTCGATTCGGCCACCAGCACGTCGCCATTGGGCAGCACGTACAGCCAGCGCGGATGCTCCAGCCCGCTGGCGTAGGCCGCCACCGCCAAGCCCTGCGCCACCACCGGTTTGCTGCCCTTGGGCCAGGGATCGGCCGGGGCGATGTTCATGGTCGGCAGCAGCGAGCGCGAGGGCGCCGGCAGCGCCGGATTCGGGCCAAAGCCGGGCGCCATGGTCTGCGCGTGCAGGCTCAGCGCGGCAGCGGCCAGGCCGGCCGCCACCATCAGGCGGGAGCGCTTCATTCCTGGTCCTTGCCCTTGGTCTGGTCGGACGGTTCGTGATGGCGCATGCCGCTGCCGGCGTCCGCCTTGGGCCGGGCCTGGCCCGAAGCGCTGGTGGGCGCGACTTTCTCGACCCCGCGCATGCCGTGCATATCGGTATCGACCAGGCCCTGGGCCAGGTCGTCGGCGGCCTGCTTCATGACGCCGCGCGGCTCCTTGTCGTGGCCGTCGGGCGATTCGTCGCGCTCGTGCGGCAGGCGCTTGACGTCGTCGTCATGGATTTTGGCGTCGGTATTGATTTTACGGTCCTGTGTTTCAGTTACCATGGTGCGGCTCCCTGTGGATGTCTCATTGTGCAAATGGTATCGCTTCGTCGGGAAGGTGGCCGTTCAATTGACACGCCCGGAGAGGGCAGCGATGCGCATTGCATGCACGCTTGACTTGCCCGCGCGCCCAGTCGCACTTATACTGCGCCACTGTAAATGCATACAGTACTGCCGCCGATGGCGGCCATGTAGCAGAAGCAGGCATTATGGGGTAATCTCCTGCGTGTCGCCCCTCAACCGCCGAGAAGTCCATGCCAGCTACGCCAGAATCGCAACAAACCATCGCGCTCGTCGTGCGGCACAACACGGACGGGATCGGCGAGCCGGTCGCCCGCCTGCTCGCCTTCCTGCGCGACGGCGGCTACCGCGTGGTGTTCGAGAGCGAAACCGCGGCCCACCTCGGCCTGCCCGGGATCGAGGCGATGAGCGTGAGCGGCATCGGCGCGGTGGCTTGCGCCGTGATCGTCATGGGCGGCGACGGCACCATGCTCGGCATCGCGCGCCAGCTCGCGCCCTTCGACGTGCCGCTGATCGGCGTCAACCTGGGGCGCCTGGGCTTCATGACCGACATCCCGGTCGAGCGCATGCTCCCGGTGCTGGGCGACATCCTGGGCGGCAAGGCGCGCGCCGAAAAGCGCACCCTGCTCGAAGGACGGGTGCTGCGCGGCGGTGCCATGATCGCCTGCGGGCTGGCGGTCAACGATGTGGTGGTGGCGCGCGGCGCCGGCGCCGGCATGGTCGAACTGAAAGTGGCCGTGGACGGCAATTTCATGTACAACCAGCGCTCCGACGGCCTGATCATCTCGACCCCGACCGGCTCGACCGCCTACGCGCTGTCGGCCGGCGGCCCGCTGCTCCATCCCAGCCTGGGCGGCATCGTGCTGGTGCCGATCGCCCCGCACGCGCTGTCGAACCGGCCGATCGTGGTGCCCGACAGCAGCGAAATCGTGATCGAGATCGTCGGCGGGCGCGACACCAGCGTCAATTTCGACATGCAAACCTTCGCCAGCCTCGCGCATGGCGACCAGATCGTCATCTCGCGCTCGCCCAACCACATCACCTTCCTGCATCCGGAAGGCTGGAGCTATTACGACACCCTGCGCGAAAAATTGCACTGGAACGAATATCCGTCGGGCGAGGGCAAGCTGCGCTAACAGCGCTGTCCCGCACGCCATTCCCCGTTTGAATACTGGACTGACACACCTTCATGCTGCGTACCCTTACCATTCGTGATTTCGTCATTGTCGATACCATTGAGCTTGAGTTTTCCAGCGGTTTTTCCGTGTTTACCGGCGAGACCGGGGCCGGCAAGTCGATCCTGATCGATGCGCTGCAACTGGCGCTGGGCGGCCGCGGCGACGCCAGCGTGGTGCGCGAGGGCGCGGCCAAGGCCGACATCACGGCCGATTTTTCGGTCAGCGAGGTGGGCCCAGCTCGTGAATGGCTGGAACAGAACGAATTCGCGGTCGAGGAGGGCGGGGCCCTGCTGCGCCGCGTGATCGACAATGCCGGCCGCTCCAAGGCCTTCATCAATGGCATCGCCGCCACCGCCGCCCAGCTGCGCGACCTGGGCGACATGCTGGTCGATATCCACGGCCAGCACGCGCACCAGTCGCTGCTCAAAAGCGAGGCCCAGCGCACGCTGCTGGATAACCAGGCGGGCTTCAAGGATGCCGGGGCGGACGCCGACGCCCGCACCGTGGCCGCCGCCTACAAGGCCTGGCGTGCCCTGGCCCGCCAGCGCGAGGAATTCGAAACCAATGCCAAGAACGTGCTGATCGAGCGCGAACGCCTCGAATGGCAGGTGGCCGAGCTGCACAAGCTGGCCGTGAAACCGGGCGAATGGAGCGAGATCACCAACGAGCACAGCCGCCTGTCGCACGCCGCCAGCCTGCTCGAAGGCGCGCAGGAAGCGCTGGCCGCGATCTCCGAATCGGACCATCCGATCCTGTCGCAGCTGTCCTCGCTCAACCAGAAGCTGGGCAAGCTGGTGGCCGTGGATGCGCAATTGCAGAGCGTGCTCGACTGCATGGAACCGGCCCGCATCCAGTTGCAGGAAGCGGTGTATGCACTGAATAACTACCTGGACCGGGTCGAGCTCGATCCCGAGCGCCTGCGCCAGGTCGACGCGCGCATGGAAGCGATCCACACGACGGCGCGCAAGTTCCGCGTCACGCCCGACGAGTTGCCGGATGAATTCGCCAGCCTGTCGGAGCGCCTCCAGCAACTGGCCGATGCCAGCGACCTGGACGGCTTGCGCGAGCAGGAAGAGAAAATCAAGGCCAGCTACATGGCGGCGGCGGCGCGCCTGTCGGCCACGCGCGCGCTGGCGGCCAAGCTGCTGGGCACGCAGGTGACGGCGGCCATGCAGGAGCTGAACATGACCGGCGGCAGTTTTGTGGTCGGGCTGAATCCCTGCGAGCCGACCAGCAATGGCGTCGAGCAGGTGGAGTTTCAGGTGGCGGGGCATGCGGGCGTGGCGCCGCGTCCGCTGGCCAAGGTGGCTTCGGGCGGTGAGCTGGCGCGTATTGCGCTGGCCATTTCGGTGATTACCTCGAATGCGACCACCACCCCGACCCTGATTTTCGATGAGGTCGACAGCGGCATCGGCGGCGCCGTGGCCGAAGTGGTGGGACGCCTGCTCAAGCGCCTGGGGCAGGAACGCCAGGTGCTGTGCGTGACGCACTTGCCGCAGGTGGCCAGCCAGGCCAACCAGCATTTCCAGGTGGCCAAGGGGACCACGGGGGAGGGCAAGACCGTCTCGCATATCGATGTGCTCGACAACAAGGCACGGGTGGAAGAGGTGGCGCGCATGCTGGGTGGGGTGGAGATTACCGCGACCACGCGCAAGCATGCGCGCGAGTTGCTGGCGCTGTAAGTTCCACAATACGATCGACCGCCGACCGCCGACCGCCGACCGCCGACCGCCGACCGTATAGCCGTCGTTCCTGGCACTGCCAGAAACGACTTCCCGCGAAGGGCTAGGCGCCCCCACGGCAACCCAAGTTCGTGCCGGAGCCGTTATCTGTGCGCGAAAAACTTGGGTTCCCGCCGAGTGCCGCCGTGGCGCGGGAACGACGGGGCTTAGTTCGGCGGTCGGTGGTTGTCGTGCCACCGGGTCACACCTCCTAAAACCGGTTCAACACACGCTAAATAGTACTGGGATTTAACCCAGAACCCTATAATATCGGCTCTCCCGCTCACGATCGCCGCTCCCATGTCCTTCCGCAAAGAACCCCCCTTCACCCACGGCACGCCAACCCGCAACGCCGTGGTGCTGGTCAACCTGGGCACGCCCGACGCGCCGACCACGCCGGCGGTGCGGCGCTACCTGAAGGAATTCCTGTCCGACCCGCGCGTGGTGGAGATTCCGCGCGCTATCTGGTGGATGATCCTGCACCTGCTCATCCTGCCATTCCGCTCCAGCAAGTCAGCCGCCAAGTACGCCTCGATCTGGACCAAGGAAGGCTCTCCCCTCAAGGTGCACACCCAGAAACAGGCGATCCTGCTGCGCGGCCTGCTGGGCGAGCGCGGCCATGATTCGGTGAAGGTGGTGATGGCGATGCGCTACGGCTCGCCCTCGCTGCCTGAAGTGCTGGACCAGCTCAAGGCCGAGAACTGCGAGCGCATCGCGATCTTGCCGGCCTACCCGCAATATTCGGGCACCACCACCGGCTCCATCAGCGACGCCGTGTTCGCTCACTACCGCGGGGTGCGCAACGTGCCGGAACTGCGCATGATCAAGCATTACCACGACCAGGACGGCTACATCGACGCCCTGCGCGAGAGCGTGCTGGCGCACTGGAAAATCAATGGCCGCGGCGACAAGCTGGTGATGAGTTTTCACGGCGTGCCGAAACGCACCCTGATGCTGGGCGACCCCTACCACTGCGAGTGCCACAAGACGGCGCGCCTGCTGGCGGCCAAGCTGGGCCTTTCAAGCGAACAATACCTGGTGACCTTCCAGTCGCGCTTCGGCAAGGCCGAGTGGCTGCAGCCCTACACGGCGCCGACCCTGGTGCAGATGGCCAAGGACGGCCTCAAGCGCGTGGACCTGATTTGCCCCGGCTTTACCAGCGATTGCCTGGAAACGCTGGAAGAAATCGCGATGGAAGCGAAGCACGATTTCGAGGCGGCGGGCGGACGCGAGTTCCACTACATCGCTTGCCTGAACGAGTCGCCGACGTGGATTGCCGGCCTGGCCGACATCACCGAGCAACACCTGGGGGGCTGGGACACCAAGGCCACGCCGGCACAGCGCGCGGCCGACAAGCAGGACAAGGAAGCGGGACGGCGCAGCGCCGCCGCGCTCGGCGCAAGCTGAGCCCGGCGCGCCGCGCGGGCGCGAAATTGACAGGCGCTATTTGCCGCCTGTTAAAATAGCGAGCCGTGCCCACTCAGACCGGCGTAGCAGATCATGACCAGCGCAAGCACGGTGTAGGCAACGACGCTGGCGGCAATCAACGGCAACTTCATGTCGAACTCCCTGAAACAGCTTCGCGCGAGCGGTGTTCGCGCATGCAGGCTGAATGACTTCATGGTAGTCCTGGCCGTCCTGAAATGAATCTCCTTATTGGTAAGATTTGTAACATTGCATGAAAAAGCAACGCTTCAGGATTCCCCTTGAAAATGGTGCTTATAGCCCCATCTGGGTGGCTGTGTGGTTAGCAAGACACGTCAAACAAATCGCTAAGTCATTGATTCCAGGAGTTTTTCCGATGCAAGACCAAGAAAATCAGGAAGTGCAACAACCATCCGACGACGCCGTGCAGGCGGCAGCTCCGGTCAACGGCGAGCCGAGCCTCGAAGAGCAGTTGAGTGCCACCGAAGCCAAACTGGCCGAAATGCACGACGCCTTCATGCGCGCCAAGGCTGAAGGCGAGAACATCCGCCGCCGTGCCCAGGAAGATGTCAACAAGGCGCACAAATTCGCCATCGAAAGTTTCGCCGAGGCCATGGTGCCGGTGCGCGACAGCCTCGAAATGGCGCTCAAGGTCGAAACCCCATCGATCGAGTCGCTGAAAGAAGGCGTCGAAATGACCCTCAAGCAACTGACCTCCGCGTTCGAGAAGAACAAGCTGGTCGAAGTGCTGCCGGCCCAGGGCGACAAGCTCGATCCGATGAAGCACCAGGCCGTCGCCGTGGTGCCGGCCGACCAGGAAGCCAATACCGTGGTCACCGTGCTGCAAAAAGGCTATATGATCGCCGACCGCTTGTTGCGTCCTGCCATCGTTACTGCGGCGCAAGCAAAATAAATACAGCGTGCTCTCTTGCAAGGTCTTGAAAGCGCGCAGTTTTTCCACATATTCAAGTCATCTGAAACTAAGTAATTAAAAGGAAAACATCATGGGCAGAATTATCGGTATTGACCTGGGCACGACGAACTCTTGCGTGGCCATCATGGAAAACGGTCAGCCAAAGGTAATCGAGAACGCAGAAGGCGCGCGTACGACGCCTTCCATTATTGCTTACCAAGAAGATGGCGAAATCCTCGTTGGCGCGCCGGCCAAGCGCCAGGCGGTCACCAACCCGAAGAACACCCTGTTCGCGGTCAAGCGCCTGATCGGCCGCAAGTTCGACGAAAAAGAAGTCCAGAAAGATATCGGCCTGATGCCGTATTCGATCATCAAAGCCGACAATGGCGATGCATGGATCGGCGTGCGCGACAAGAAACTGGCGGCACAGCAAATTTCCGCTGAAGTCCTGCGCAAGATGAAGAAAACCGCCGAAGACTACCTCGGCGAAGAAGTGACCGAAGCGGTCATTACCGTGCCTGCGTACTTCAACGATTCGCAGCGCCAGGCCACCAAGGACGCCGGCCGTATCGCCGGCCTGGACGTCAAGCGCATCATCAACGAGCCGACCGCGGCCGCGCTGGCATTCGGCCTGGACAAGACCGACAAGGGCGACCGCAAGATCGCCGTGTATGACCTGGGCGGCGGCACGTTCGACGTCTCGATCATCGAAATCGCCGACGTCGATGGCGAAAAGCAGTTCGAAGTGCTGTCGACCAACGGCGACACCTTCCTCGGCGGCGAAGACTTCGACCAGCGCATCATCGATTACATCATCGACGAATTCAAGAAGATCAACGGCCTGGACCTGAAAAAAGATCCGATCGCCCTGCAGCGCATCAAGGCGTCGGCCGAGCGCGCGAAGATCGAACTGTCGTCCTCGCAGCAAACCGAAATCAACGAGCCGTACATCGCCATGGCGAACGGCGCGCCGGTCCACCTGAACCTGAAAATGACCCGCGCCAAGCTCGAGTCGCTGGTTGAGGAACTGATCGCGGCCACCATCGAGCCATGCAAGATGGCGATCAAGGATGCCGGCGTCAAGGTCTCCGACATCGACGACATCATCCTGGTCGGCGGCATGACCCGGATGCCGAAGGTGCAAGAAAAGGTCAAGGAATTCTTCGGCAAGGATCCGCGCAAGGATGTGAACCCGGACGAAGCCGTCGCTGTCGGCGCCGCCATCCAGGGCGCCGTGCTGTCGGGCGAGCGCAAGGACTTGCTGCTGCTGGACGTGACCCCGCTGTCGCTGGGTATCGAAACCATGGGCGGCGTGATGACCAAGATGATTCACAAGAACACCACCATCCCGACCAAGTTCAGCCAGGTGTTCTCGACCGCCGAAGACAACCAGCCTGCGGTGACCATCAAGGTGTTCCAGGGCGAGCGTGAAATCGCGTCCGGCAACAAGGGCCTGGGCGAATTCAATCTGGAAGGCATCCCGCCATCGTCGCGCGGCACGCCACAGATCGAAGTGACCTTCGACATCGACGCCAACGGCATCTTGCACGTCGGCGCCAAAGACAAGGCCACCGGCAAAGAAAACAAGATCACGATCAAGGCCAACTCCGGCCTGACCGAGGCGGAAATCCAGAAGATGGTGAAAGACGCCGAAGTCAACGCCGAAGAAGACAAGAAGGTCAAGGAACTGGCCGAATCGCGCAACCAGGCCGATGGCCTGGTGCACTCGACCCGCAAGTCGCTGACCGAATACGGCGACAAGCTGGAAGCGGGCGAGAAGGAAGCCATCGAAGCGGCGATCGCTGAAGTGGAAGCCTCGATCAAGGGCGGCGACAAGGCCGAGATCGATGCCAAGATCGAAACGCTGTCGACCGTCTCGCAGAAGCTGGGCGAGAAGATGTATGCCGACATGCAAGCCAAGCAAGCTGCGGGCGGCGCCGAAGGCGGCCAGCAGTCGGGCGGCAATGAAGGCAAGCCGGCGCAGGATGACGTCATCGATGCCGACTTCAAGGAAGTCAAAGACGCCAAGTAATGCCGGAGCTGGGTGCGGGCCGCTGCAGGTAAGCGGCCGGCACCGGATCGAGCAAAGGCCACGACAAGCCGAGCCCCAGCGGCTCGGTTTTTTTGCATAAACAGTAGCGTAGTAGCTAGACAGCAAGGTGCCGACAAATGGCAAAGCGTGATTTTTACCAGATCCTCGGGGTCGCCAAGAATGCTTCTGAGGAAGAGATCAAGAAGTCGTATCGCAAGCTTGCGATGAAATACCATCCGGACCGCAATCCGGACAGTAAGGAATCGGAAGAAAAGTTCAAGGAAGTCAAAGAAGCGTACGAAATGCTGACCAATCCGGAAAAGCGCGAAGCGTACGACCGTTACGGTCACGCGGGCGTCGATCCGAACATGGGTGGCGGCGCTGGCTTCGGCGGCGCCGGTGCCGGTGGCTTCGCGGACAGTTTCGGCGATATCTTCGGCGATATTTTCGGCGGTGGCGCGCGCGGACGCAGTTCCGGCCCGCAAGTGTACCGTGGCACCGATTTGCGCTTCAACCTTGAGATCACGCTCGAGCAGGCTGCGCACGGCCATACCCAGGACATCCGCGTACCGAGCTGGGAAAAGTGCGACACCTGCCACGGCAGCGGCGCCAAGCCGGGCACCTCGCCGGTGACCTGCACCACCTGCGGCGGTAACGGCCAGGTACGCATGCAGCAAGGCTTTTTCAGCATCCAGCAGACCTGTCCCAAGTGCCATGGCAACGGCAAGGTCATTGCCGATCCATGCGCGCCCTGCGGCGGCGAAGGCCGGATCAAGCGCAGCAAGACGCTGGAAGTGAATATTCCGGCCGGTATCGACAATGGCATGCGCATCCGTTTCACGGGCAGCGGCGAGCCGGGCACCAACGGCGGGCCGCCGGGCGACCTGTATGTGGAAGTGCACATCAAGCCGCACGCGGTGTTCCAGCGCGAAGGCGACGATCTGCATTGCGAAATGCCGATCTCCTTCGTCAAGGCGACCCTGGGCGGCGACATCGAAGTGCCTACCCTGTCCGGCAAGGTCTCGTTCACGATTCCTGAAGGCACGCAATCGGGCAAGACCTTCCGCCTGAAAGCGAAGGGCATCAAGGGCATGCGCTCCGGTTACGCGGGCGACCTGTTCTGCCACGTGGCGGTCGAAACGCCGGTCAAGCTGACCGACAAGCAAAAAGACCTGCTGCGCGAATTCGAGCGCCTGACGGTCGAAGGCGGCGGCAAGCATAGCCCGCAGAGCAAGGGCTGGATGGACAAGGTGAAAGATTTTTTCGAATAAGGCGGGCGTAGCCATGCCTTTTCATCCGAACCGCTGAATTGGGCCCATGGGCCTCTCAGCGGTTTTTTTTCGAGCAGACAGGACTAACATGACTCCAGTACAACAAGATATCGACGCGCTATTCAAACGCAACCGCGACTGGGCTGCGGCCATGGTGGCCAAGGATGAAAACTTCTTCAAGGCCCTGACTGCCCAGCAGTCGCCGGAGTATTTGTGGATCGGCTGTTCCGACAGCCGCGTGCCGGCCAATGAATTGCTGGGGTTGGCGCCGGGCGAACTGTTCGTCCATCGCAACATCGCCAATGTGGTCGTGCATTCCGACCTGAACTGCCTGACGGTGCTGCAGTTCGCCATCGACGTGTTGAAGGTCAAGCATGTGATTATTTGCGGGCATTATGGCTGCTCGGGCGTGCATGCGGCCATGATCAACAAGCGCGTGGGCCTGGCCGACAACTGGCTGCGCCATGTGCAGGATGTGCAGCAAAAGCATGACAAATACCTGGGCGATGCCTTGCCGTCGCGTGCGCGCGCGGACCGCTTGTGCGAATTGAATGTGATCGAGCAGGTGGTCAACACCGCGCAGACGACGGTGGTGCAGGATGCGTGGGAACGCGGACAGCCGCTGACCGTGCACGGCTGGGTGTATGGCTTGCACGACGGCTTGCTGCGCGACCTGGGCATGAGCGTGAGCGGGGCCGATGAGCTGGCGCCGAAGCTGGCGTCGCGCTTGCTGGAGTATCAGGAATAACTGTTAAACCGTCGGCCCCGCGCCAAGGCGGCACTCGGCGGGGGCCCAAGTTCTCAGCTCAGTTGCTGGCTGCGGAGCCAACTTGGGGGGAACGCATGCGTTCCCGCCTGCGCGGGGGCGACGGTTTTTAGGATTGCCGCCTTACTTACTTTCTTTTACCACACGCCCGTTCAGATGCTGCACCGGACGCGCATTGTGCTTGTACAGCTTGTGAAACTGCGCCAGCTGCGCCTTCGATATGTCCACCGGCGTCTTGAGCACGAACCAGTTCGCTTCCTCGCTGCACGGCGGCGTGGTCAGCGAACCCGGGAAATTGTAATAGCCCTGGGTCGGCGGCAGGATGCCCATCATGTCGATCGTCACGCCCTCGACGGCCTGCTCGACTTCGGCTTTCTTGGGCAGATTGTTGAAGATATTGGTCAGCGCCGGGTTTTCCTTGCCCAGCTTGAACAGCAGCGCGACCACGGCCAGTTTGTTGTCCGCATTCTTGTGCACCAAGTGCAATCCCAGCGGATACGACTTGCCGTTGATAAGCTCTTCGCTTGGCGTATGGAAGTGGAACTGAAGCAATTCATGACGCACGCCACCAATCGACATCCCGCTGCCCGGCGCATGATTGACCTGGACCGTGTGCCCGTTATCGATGATTTTCAGCGGCGAAGGCTGGTACTCGAAGGTGATCGGATCGAGGTCGGCCTTGGTGGTCGCCCTGGTGCGGATATCGATCGGCGACTGCTGGTGGCCCGTCTTGCAAGTCACATAATCGGACTTGATGCCGCCCCATTTCGCCGGTCCGGTGGCACCCGTGTAAGTCCATTCATGCCTGGTATGCTGTGCCTGGGCGGACAGTGGCAGCAGCGCAGCCAGCGCCAGCGAAACGACGGTCATGCGTGTAATCATGTTTTTTTCCTTGTGGTCGAATGGGGTACCGTAACGGAGTGGCGCCGTCGCGCCCGCTCTGCGCCGTCATCATATCTTTTCCTGGGGCGGGTAAATACAACAAAGCCAGCCCCTGCTGCAAAGATGCAACAAGATGCTATTCGGGGCCGCGCCGGCCAAGTGTGGAAAATACTTAAGGGAGCAGAAATTTGAATTACGGAAACAATCACCTGCATGAGATCCGCGCCGTGGCGCGCACCTTTGTCGCCGAGCGCGACTGGGGCCAGTTCCACACGCCCAAGAACCTGTCGTCGGCGCTGTCGGTGGAAGCGGCCGAACTGCTCGAACATTTCCAGTGGCTCAAGACGGGCACGCAGGAAGAGCTGGGCGCGGACAAGCTGACGCAAGTGCGTCACGAAATGGCCGATGTGCTGGTCTACCTGGTGCTGCTGGCGGACCAGCTCGATGTCGACCTGGGCGCGGCGGTGGAAGAAAAGATGGCGCTCAACCGCGCCAAGTACCCGGCCGACAAGGTGCGCGGCGATGCGCGCAAATACCACGAATACCCGCCGGACTGAGCCGGCGGGGGACGGCCGCGACGCTTACAATCCGGCCATGCAGATGTACTTGACCACCAGGTAGTCGTCGATGCCGTAGCGCGAGCCTTCGCGCCCCAGTCCCGACTGCTTGACGCCGCCGAACGGGGCCACTTCGGTTGAAATCAGGCCCGTGTTGACCCCGACCATGCCGGACTCGAGCGCGTCGGCCACGCGCCACACGCGCCCGATGTCGCGCGAATAGAAGTACGCCGCCAGCCCGAACTCGGTATCGTTGGCCATGGCGATCACATCATCCTCGGTATCGAAGCGGAACAGCGGCGCCAGCGGGCCGAAGGTTTCCTCGGTCGCCACCTGCATTCTGGATGTCAGGTCGGCGATCACGGTCGGCTCGAAAAAGCTGTGCCCCAGCGCGTGGCGCTTGCCGCCGGTCAGCAGGCGTGCGCCTTTGGAGAGTGCGTCGGCGATATGCTGCTCGACCTTCTGCACGGCCTTTTCCTCGATCAGCGGGCCCTGCGTCACGCCCATATCCTGGCCATTGCCGACCTTGAGCTTGCCCACCGCCGCCACCAGCTTCTCGGCGAATTGCTCGTACACCCCATCCTGCACATACAGGCGGTTGGCGCATACGCAGGTCTGGCCGGCGTTGCGGTACTTCGACGCGATGGCGCCCTCGACCGCCGCATCGAGATCGGCATCGTCGAACACGATGAAGGGCGCGTTGCCGCCCAGTTCCAGCGACAGCTTCTTGATGGTCGGCGCGCATTGTTCCATCAATACCCGGCCGACCTGGGTCGAGCCCGTGAAACTCAGTTTGCGCACCAGCGGATTGCCGGTCATTTCGGTGCCGATGGCCTTGGAGTCGCCCGTGACGACGCTGAACACGCCCTTCGGCATGCCGGCGCGCTCGGCCAGCGCGGCCAGGGCCAGGGCCGAGAACGGGGTCAGCTCGGCCGGCTTGACCACCATCGGGCAGCCGGCCGCCAGTGCGGGGCCGGCCTTGCGCGTGATCATCGCCGCTGGAAAATTCCACGGCGTAATCGCCGCGCACACGCCGATCGGCTCCTTGGTCACCACCAGGCGCCGGTCGGCCCAGGGCGACTGCAAGGTGTCGCCCTCGATGCGCTTGCCTTCCTCGGCGAACCACTCGATGAAGGAGGCCGCGTAAGCGATTTCGCCCTTCGATTCGAGCAAGGGCTTGCCCTGTTCGGCGGTCATGATCAGGGCCAGGTCGTCGGCGTTGTCGATCATCAGGTCGTTCCAATCGCGCAGGATGACGCTGCGTTCGCGCGCGCTCTTCTTGCGCCAGGCCGGCCAGGCCGCGTTGGCTGCCGCGATCGCGCGCGCCGTTTCGGCGGCGCCCATGCGCGGCACCGTGCCCAGCGTGTCGCCGGTGGCCGGATTGGTGACCGTGATGGTGGCCCCATTGTCCGCATCGCACCATTCGCCATCGATAAAACATTGCTGCCGCAGCAGAGCAGGGTCTTTCAGATTCAACATAGGGGTGCTTTCGTCAAAGGCTTGGCGCGAAGGCCGGGCAACCATCTTAGCGTTTTTTGCCATCGATTGCCCGGTAGCGCGCGCACCCGCCGGATGATGCCAACCGGCAGCATCCGGCCACTGTCGTCTTGACCCGGCGCAGGCCGCACGTCCTGCGCGCGGAAGCGTTTGTGGCTGCACAAGCGCCTTCCTGTACGAGAACGGCACGATGCGCGACCTCGGCACCCTGGGCGGGGAATGGTCGGACGCCGCCGCAATCAACGACGCCGGACACATCGCCGGCTCCTCGTCGCTGGAGGGAGGGGGCGAGCACGCCTTTTTGTACGTGAATGGCGTGATGAGCGACCTGGGCGCGCTCTCCGGCATGGGCAGCGCCGCGCGCGGGATGAACAACCGGGGGCAGGTGGTGGGGCAGTCCTATCAGGGCTGGGACGTGAATGAAGCGGTGCTATGGGAGGGCGGGGCGGTACGCAATCTCGATTCGCTGATTGACCCGGCTTCGGGCTGGCACCTGAACGATGCCGGCGCGATCAACGACCTGGGGCAGATTGCCGCGAGTGGTTGCCACGATGGGCTGGGGGTATGCGGCATGCTGCGGCTGGACCCGGCCAACATGTTGCCGGTACCGGAACCGGCTACCTGGGCCATGCTGCTGGCCGGGCTGGCGCTGGCGGGCGTGCGCTCGCGCCGCTAACGCTTGCTCAACCGGGGTCTGACCTCGGTTAAGCAATTAGTTTCCATTGTGCAATATTTTCGTACAGGTAGTTCGTGTTGGCATGTTTGACAACTTGCCGGTAAGCTCTAACGGTGGCGCGATGCATTGACCTGCGTCCAGCCTAGGTCGTCCATTTGAGATGGATCAAGCAGCACTCGCCATCAGGCCGATTAGCCATTATGATGAAACGAGTGCGTTATTCGTTCCTATACCGACAATCATGCGCCGCCCTATCGTTCTCGTTCCCGCCTGCACGCGCCAGATCGGACCTCATCCGTATCACGCCGCGCAGCTCAAATATGTCGACGCCGTCGTCCTCGGCGCCGACTGCGCTCCCATGATCCTGCCCGCGCTCGGCGCCGCGCTCGACCTGGAGGCGTCCCTGGCCGTGTGCGACGGCATCATGCTCACCGGCTCGGCCTCGAACGTGCATCCGAGCTACTACGACCAGGATGTGCTCGACCCGGGCCTGCCGCAGGACCGCGCGCGCGACGCCACCACCTTGCCGCTGATCCGCGCCGCCCTCGAACGCGGCATCCCCATCATCGCGGTATGCCGCGGTTTCCAGGAGATGAACGTGGCCTTGGGCGGCAGCCTGTATCAGGCGGTGCAGGAAGTCGAAGGCAAGATGGACCACCGCGAAGACCCCGACGCCGCCATCGAAGACCAGTACGGCCCGGCCCATGACGTCATGCTCACGCCCGGCGGCGCCTTCCAGCGCATGCTCGGCGGACTTGACCGCATCGCCGTCAATTCGCTGCACGGGCAGGGCGTGGACCGGCTCGCGCCCGGCATCGCCATCGAAGCGGTCTCGCGCGACGGCCTGGTGGAAGCGTTTTCGGTGCCGTCCGCGCCCGGCTTTACGCTGGCGGTGCAGTGGCACCCCGAATGGCAGATCCTCGACAACCCCGATTCGATGACGATGTTCGGCGCCTTCGGCCAGGCTTGCCGCGCCTTCCAGGCCAGGCGCGAGGGGAGTGCATGAAGACGCACGCCACCAGTCACTACGAAAAGTGGGCCTTGCGCTGCGTGCCGTAGCGCCGCTTTCCATCCCCGCTTCCACAGCACGCCGGCGGCATCTGCCCGCGCGCGTGCGAGCAACACAGAGCGCAAACTACAGAGAGAACATCATGGCAATTCGCGAAAACTTCACCTATACCGACATGGACCTGTGGCTCAACGAGAAACGGGTCACCGAAATCGAATGCCTGATCCCCGACTTGACCGGGGTCGCGCGCGGCAAGATCCTCCCGCGCGGCAAATTCACCCAGGAGCGCGGCATGCGCATCCCCGAGGCTGTGCTGGGCATGACCGTGACCGGCAACTACCCGCTGGATGACGAAGCCTACGACCGCGCCATCTCGGCCACCGACCGCGACATGATCCTCAAGGCCGATCCGACCACCATCACCATGGTGCCGTGGGCGGTCGACCCGACCGCGCAGGTGATCCACGACTGCTATTTCGCCGACGGCAAACTGGTCGACTTCGCCCCGCGCACGGTGCTGCGCCGGGTCCTGAAACTATACGCCGACAAAGGCTGGAAGCCGGTGGTGGCGCCCGAACTCGAGTTTTACCTGACCGCCAAGAACATCGATCCCGACCTGCCCCTGAAACCGCCGATCGGCCGCAGCGGCCGCGCCGAAACCAGCCGCCAGGTCTACAGCATCGACGCCGTCAACGAATTCGATCCGCTGTTCGAGGACATTTACGATTACTGCGAACTGATGAACCTCGACGTCGACACCCTGATCCACGAGATCGGCGCCGGCCAGATGGAAATCAACTTCCTGCATGGCGATCCGCTCGGCCTGGCCGACAAGGTGTTCTTCTTCAAGCGCACCTTGCGCGAAGCGGCCCTCAAGCACGACATGTACGCCACCTTCATGGCCAAGCCGATGGCGGGCGAACCCGGTTCGGCCATGCACGTGCACCAGAGCGTCGTCGACACCAAGACCGGCCTGAATATCTTCAGCAGCGAAGACGGTTCCGCCTCGCCCCTGTTCAAGCAGTACATCGGCGGCTTGCAGCGCTACATGCCGTCGGCCATGGCGATCGTCGCGCCGTACGTCAATTCGTACCGCCGCATCGTGCGCCACACGGCTGCGCCGATCAATATCCAGTGGGGCCTGGACAACCGCACGGTGGGCTTCCGCGTGCCCGAATCGGGCGTGCAGGACCGGCGCGTGGAAAACCGCATCATCGGCGCCGACGCCAATCCCTACCTGGCGCTGGCCGTGACCCTGGCCTGCGGCTACCTTGGCATGACCGAGCAGCTGGAACCGACCCCGATGATGAACGGCAGCGCCTACGAAATGCCGTTCGAGCTGCCCCAGGGCCTGCCCGAAGCGCTGCACCTGCTGCGCGCCGAGGACAAGCTGCGCACGGTGCTGGGCGAGCGCTTCATCGACGTCTACGCGGCCATCAAGGACCTCGAACACCAGGAATTCATGACCGTCATCAGCCCGTGGGAACGCGAGCACCTGCTGCTGCACGTGTAAGCATCACGCCACCAATAATAACCAGAACGAGGTTCATCATGACAGCCAACCCCATGGTCCCGAGCGCCGCGCTGGTCGCGTCGATCAAGGCCGCCACCCACGACGTCTACGACACCGCCGAAATCCAGCGCCAGGACGCGGCGCACTACATGCATCCCTTCACCGACCACAAGGCGCTGGGCGAGCGCGGCGCGCGCGTGATGGTGCGCGGCGACGGCATCTACCTGTGGGATTCTGAAGGTAACAAGATCCTCGACGGCATGTCGGGCCTGTGGTGCGTGAATGTCGGCTACGGCCGCACCAGCATCTCCGACGCGGTGTACCGCCAGATGCAGACGCTGCCCTTCTATAACAGCTTCTTCAACACCACCAACGTGCCGGCCACGCGCCTGGCCGCGCTGCTGGTGGAGATTTCGCCGCCCCAGTTCAACCACGTGTTCTTCACCGGCTCCGGCTCGGAAGCGAACGACACCAACCTGCGCATGGTGCGCCGCTACTGGGACCTGAAAGGCTGCCCGCAGCGCCACACCATCATCAGCCGCTACAACGCCTACCACGGCAGCACGGTGGCCGGCGCGGCGCTGGGCGGCATGGCGGGCATGCACGAGCAGGGCGGCATGATCCCCGGGATCGAGCATATCGGCCAGCCCAACTACCTGGAAAACGGCAGCGGCATGAGCGCCGACGAATTCGGCATCGTGGCCGCCGGCTGGCTGGAAACCAAAATCCTCGAGGTCGGCCCCGACAAGGTGGCCGCCTTCATCGGCGAACCGGTGCAGGGCGCGGGCGGCGTGATCATCCCGCCGGCGACCTACTGGCCAGAAATACAGCGCATCTGCGACAAGTACGGCGTGCTCCTGATCGCCGACGAAGTCATTTGCGGTTTTGGCCGTCTTGGTACATGGTTTGGCTCCGAGTTGATGCAGATCAAACCTGATCTGATTACATTCGCGAAGGGTGTGACCTCGGGATATGTTCCCTTAGGTGGCGTGCTGGTCGGTGACCGGGTGGCGGACGTGCTGATCCACGAGGGCGGCGACTTCAATCATGGATTCACGTATTCGGGCCATCCGGTGGCCTGTGCGGCGGCGCTGGAAAATATCCGCATCCTGATCGACGAGCGCCTGGTGCAGCAGGTGGCGCAAGATACGGGGCCTTACCTCAAGGAGAAGTTCGCGGCCCTGATGGACCATCCGCTGGTGGGCTACGCCGACAGCTGCGGTTTCGTGGCGGGGCTGAACCTGGTGCGCACCAAGGCTGAAACGGTGCACGACTGCGAGTTCTTCGATCCGGAGCAGGGCGTGGGCATGATCTGCCGCGGCTACATGTTCGCCAACGGGATCATCATGCGCGCCGTGGGCGAGCGCATGATCATCGCGCCGCCGCTGGTGATGACGCGCGCGCAGATCGACGAAATGATTTTCAAGATCAGGTACTGCCTCGAGGCCACCCTGATCGACTTGCAGCAGCGGGGATGGGTCACTTGAATTCACGTTAAACGGGAGGCAGGATGAAGACGATACGCCGCATCGCACAGTGCTTCATCCTCGGCCTCGCGGCCGTCGCCGCCAGCTTCCACCTTCCCGCCGGTTCCGCCCCGCCCGAAGAAAAAATCCTCAACATCTACAACTGGTCCGACTACATCGCCGAGGACACGGTCCGCAACTTCGAAAAAGAAACCGGCATCAAGGTCCGCTACGATCTGTTCGACAGCAACGAGGTCCTGCACGCCAAGCTGAGCGCCGGCAAAACCGGCTACGACATCGTGGTCCCCACGGCCCACTGGGCGCGCCTGCAGATCGATGGCGGCCTGCTGCGCCCCCTCGACAAGGCCAGCCTGCCCAACCTGGCCAATCTCGACCCCGCGCTGCAAACGCTGGTCAAACGGCTCGACCCGGACAACAAGCACCTGGTGGTCTGGCTGTGGGGCTACACCACGCTCGGCATCAACGTCGACAAGGTCAAGGCGGCCCTGGGCAGCCTGCCGATGCCCGACAATGTGTGGGATCTGGTGTTCGATGCGCGCTACGCCAGCAAGCTCAAATCGTGCGGCATCTCCTTTCTCGATTCCCCGTCCGAGGTGCTGCCCGCCGCGCTGCTCTACATCGGCAAGCCGGCCTACTCGAAAAACAGCGCCGACTACCAGGACGCGGCCCGCATGCTGCAGGCGATCCGTCCATCGGTGACCCTGTTCAGTTCCGCCGGCTACATCAACGACCTGGCCAACGGCGCCCTGTGCGTGTCGCTCGGCTGGTCGGGCGACATCAACATCGCGCGCCAGCGCGCCATCGACAGCAAGAACGGCCAGAACATCGTGGCGCTGGTGCCCAAGAGCGCCACCCTGATGTTCGACACCATGGCCATTCCGGCCGACGCCCCGCATCCGGGCAACGCCCACCTGTGGATCAACTACATCCTGCGCCCCGAGGTGCACGCGAGCCTGACCAACAAGGTCTTTTACGCCAACCCGAATGCGGCCGCCACGCGCCTGGTGCGGCCGGACATCGCCGGCAACCACACGGTCTACCTGCCCGACGCCGACAAGCAGCGCATGGTGGTGCCCGAGCCCCTGAACGCCGACGCGCGCCGCACCATGACGCGCGTATTTACGCGTTTTAAGACCGGGATGTAATCATTTTGCCTGCATACCGGCGTATGTCCGATAAAATTGCGGCTTTGCCTATTCTTTCATCATTCATATGACGATTGCACAACCCGCAAGCCCGCAGCCATTTCTCCTGATCCGCAACCTCGTCAAGGCCTTTGACGGCGTGCGCGCCGTGAACGACATTTCGCTCGCCATCAACAAGGGCGAGATCTTCGCGCTGCTGGGCAGCTCCGGCTGCGGCAAGTCGACCTTGCTGCGCATGCTGGCCGGCTTCGAGACGCCGACCTCGGGCGCCATCGAACTGGCCGGGCAGGACCTGGTCGGCGTGCCGCCCTACGAGCGCCCGGTCAACATGATGTTCCAGTCGTATGCGCTGTTCCCGCACCTGACGGTGTGGGACAACGTCGCCTTCGGCCTGCGCCGCGACGGCCTGGCCAAGGCGGCCGTCGCCGAACGGGTCGACCAGATGCTGGCGCTGGTGCAGCTGGGCGCCTACGCCAAGCGCAAGCCGCACCAGCTCTCGGGCGGGCAGCAGCAGCGTGTGGCGCTGGCGCGCAGCCTGGCCAAGCGTCCCCAGTTGCTGCTGCTCGACGAGCCGCTCGGCGCGCTCGACAAAAAGCTGCGCGAGCAAACCCAGATGGAACTGGTGAACATCATCGAGCAGGTCGGCGTGACCTGCGTGATGGTCACCCACGACCAGGACGAGGCCATGAGCATGGCCACCCGCATCGCCGTCATGAGCGAAGGGCGCATTTTGCAGGTGGGCGCGCCAGGCGACATCTACGAAACGCCCAATTGCCGCTTCGTGGCGGACTTCATCGGCAGCGTCAACATGTTCGACGGCCATGTGCGGGTCGACCAGCCCGACCACGTCATCGTCGAGACGCCCGAATGCCGGCATTACGTCAGCCACGGCATCAGCGGCACCAACAACATGCCGGTCAGCGTGGCGGTGCGGCCCGAAAAAATCGCCCTGCAGCGCGACATGCCTGGCGTGGAGCAGCGCGCCTCGGCCGCCGAAGACGGCTACAACTGCGTGGCCGGCGAGATCGTCAACGTCTCCTACTTCGGCAACGAGACCCACTACCAGGTGCGCATGGCGCAGGGCGGCATCCTCAAGGTTGCGCGCACCAACGCCGCGCGCCATGAAGAGGCCCGCATGGAGCGCGGCCAGCGCGTCGTCGCATGGTGGGACGGCAGCGACATCGTGGTCCTGACCAATTGAGGCGGCCATGAGCACAATCCTGCGCCCCCCCGCGGCCGGCCGCCGCTTCGTCATCGGCCTGCCCTTCGTCTGGCTGACGATCGCCTTCCTGATCCCGTTCCTGATCGTGCTGCGCATGAGTTTTGCGGAACTCGACGACAGCGGCAGCCCGTTCGGCCCCTTGCTCACCTTCAGCGATGGGGTCATCAGCATCAAGGCCAAGATCGTCAATTACGTCGCCCTGACCGAGGACGACAACTACCTGTGGACCTTCCTGCGCTCGCTCGCCTATGCGGGCGTGACCATGGTCCTGTGCCTGGTGACCGGCTACCCCTTCGCCTGGTTCATGGCGCGCGCCAAACCGGCGCACCGTCCGGTGCTGCTGATGATGGTGATGCTGCCGTTCTGGACTTCCTTCCTGCTGCGTATCTACGCCTGGAAGGGCATCCTGGCCAACCAGGGCTTGCTCAACAACCTGCTGATGTGGCTCGGCGTGATCACCGAACCGCTGAAAATGATGAACACCCCGTTCGCGCTGGTGCTGGGGATGTACTACGCCTACCTGCCGTTCATGATCCTGCCGCTGTACTCCAACCTGGTGAAGATGGATGTGCGCTTCCTGGAAGCAGCGGCCGACCTGGGCGCCACACCGTGGCAAGCCTTCTGGCGCGTCACCGTGCCGCTCTCGAAGTCCGGCATCATCGCCGGCGCCATGCTGGTGTTCATTCCGGGCGTGGGGGAGTTCGTCATTCCCGAACTGCTCGGCGGCCCCGAGACACTGCTGATCGGGCGCCTGATGTGGGACGAATTTTTTATCAACACCGACTGGCCGCGCGCCTCGGCGCTGGCGGTGGTGGCGATCCTGCTGATCCTGGTGCCGATGGCTGTCTTCAATAAGTACAAGGCCGAACAGGAAGAGGAGGGCCGCGCATGAGCAAGCAAATGAGCAAGCAAATGAACAAGCGAATGGACAAGACCGCGCTGGCCCGCTGGTTCGGCCGCGGATGGCTCTCGCTGGGCTACCTGTTCCTGTACCTGCCGCTCGTGGTACTGGTCGTGTTTTCGTTTAACAGCTCGCGCCAGGACATGGTGTGGAGCGGCTTTTCGACCCAGTGGTATCCGGAGCTGTTCAAGGATGCGGAGCTGGTCAGCGGCTTCGTGCTGTCGCTGAAAATCGCCCTGATGTGCGCCACGGCTTCCGTGGTACTGGGGACCTTTGCCGCCTTTGCCCTGAACCGCTACAAGCGCTTTCCCGGCCGCCTGCTGTTCTCCGGGATGGTCAGCGCGCCGCTGGTCATGCCCGATGTGATCATCGGCCTGTCGCTGCTGCTGATGATGGTCTCCATGCAGAAGATCTTCGGCTTTCCCGAGCGCGGCGCCTTCACCATCTGGATGGGCCACACGCTGCTCGGCGTGGCGTATGCGGCCGTGGTGGTGCAGGCGCGCCTGCGCGAGATGAACCGCTCGCTCGAAGAAGCGGCCATGGACCTTGGCTGCCGCCCGCACCAGGTGTTCTTCCTGGTGACGCTGCCGAACATCACGCAGTCGCTGGCCTCGGCCTGGCTGCTTACGTTTACGCTCTCGCTCGACGATGTGGTGCTGTCGAACTTCCTGTCCGGTCCGGGCGCGACGACCATGCCGCTGGTGATCATGTCGCGCGCGCGCCTGGGCCTGGACCCGCGCGTGAACGCGGTGGCGGCATTGACGATACTGGTGGTGTCGGCCGGCGTGATCGTCGCCGCCATCATGATGGCGCGCGCCGAGCGGCAGCGCCAGAAGCAGGTGGCGGCCGCAGTCAAGTCATAGCACGCTCTTCGGCCGCTGTTTACGGTGGTGGGCACGGCGTGCCCGCCGCCCTCACCGTTGGCCCGAGGAGTGAACCATGAACGAGTACCGCAACGCCGTCATCGCCTTTGCCGCAGCTTGTCCCGTCATCGCGCAAGCCCAGACCACCCAGGAACTCAAGGCTGAACTGGACGCCCTCAAGGCGCATGTGCGCAAGCTCGAAGCGCTGATCGACAAGGCCGGCCAGTCGAAGCCGGACGACTCGGCCGAGCTGGCGCGCCTGCGCGTCAAGACTGACGCTGCCGACGATGCCGCCGAAGCCAGCGGCTTGAAGGGCCTGAAGATCTCCGGCTACATCGACCCGAGCTATATCCGCAACCGCAACGCCGGCACCTCCAGCTTTGTCTTCCTGAACAATAACAGTTCGATCAACGGTTCCGGCGAGAGCTTCGGCTACGACAATACCACCTTCGGCAGCGGCATGTTCAACCTCGACAAGGAGCTCGAAGGCGGCACCAGGCTGAGAATCTCGCTCATGCCCAGCAAGGGTATAGCCTCCGGCTACAACTTCGGCAACCTGGTACACGAGGCGTCGGCCTCGATTCCGCTGGGCGACCAGTCGACGCGCCTGTTACTCGGCCAGATACCCGACTGGAGCGGCTACGAGTACATCCCGTCGACCCAGAACAAGCTCCTCACCCACAACCTGCTGTTCGATTTTTCAGCGGCCAATTTCTACACCGGCGCGGGCCTGCAGCTGGTGCGCGGCAAGTGGGACAGTAAAATCATGATCGGCAATATGAACCGCGCCCGTGTCGATGACGGCGGCGAACGAACCCCGGGTGTGTTTTACCGCGTCGACTACGCCAGGGGAGAATTTTCAGGCTTCGGCCTGTCGGGCACCCATGCCGGTTTCGACGATGACAGTGCTGTCGGGCGGGTCGACCTGATGGAAGTGGACGGCTTTTACACGCGTGGCGACTGGAATATCCAGGGTCAGTTAAGCTACGGGGGCCAGCAAGCCACGGCCGCCAACCTCTATGGCGCGGCGCGCCAGCGCTGGTACGGCCTGTCGTCGCTGGTGTCGTACAAGATCATGCCGCGCCTCGAAGCCATCGCCCGCCTCGACTACATCTTCAACGGCACCGGCGGTGGCGGTGTGTTCGGAGCGACCCTGGCGCCCGGCTGCAAGGACCTGGCCGGATTCGCGGCGAATTGTCCGGACGGGCGCAACGGCTTCGGTTCCGGCATGGTCTTGCGCGGCGGGCAATGGCTGGTCATCGACCCTACCCGCGGCGCCAATCGCGGCACGCTTTCGGTGGGCACGCAGTACCTGCTTGTGCCGGGCGTGAGCGTGAAGGGCGAATACCGCTACGACTACGCCACGGCCAGGGTGTTCAAGACATTTGACGGACAGTACCGCCGCGACAATCATGTTATCGGCGTATCGACAGTAGTCAGTTTTTAGGGAGCACGGCATGGGAAACACGCAATGGCACGAACGGGCGGTAGCCTTGAGCATCGACGGACGCGCATTCATCGGCGGCGAGCGCGTCTGGGCGCGCTCGGAACAGCGGTTCGACAACCTCTCGCCGATCGATGGCCGCCAGCTGGGCCTTGTCGCGCGCTGCGACGGGCTTGACGTCGACGCGGCCGTGGTGGCGGCACGCGCGGCCTTCGACGACCGGCGCTGGGCCGGCCAGGCGCCGGCGGCGAGGAAGCGCGTCCTGATCAAGTTCGCGGACCTGATCCAGGCGCATGCCGGGGAGCTGGCCTTGCTGGAGACGCTCGACATGGGCAAGCCGATCAAGTACAGCCAGAGCGTGGACGTGCCGGCGGCGGCCAACTGCATCCGCTGGTATGGCGAGGCGATCGACAAGATCTACGACCAGATCGCGCCCACGGGCGAGAACAGCCTGGCCCTGATCACGCGCGAGCCGGTCGGCGTGGTGGCCGCCATCGTGCCGTGGAACTACCCGATGATCATGGCGGCCTGGAAGATCGCCCCGGCGCTCGCCGCCGGCAACAGCGTGATCCTGAAACCGTCGGAAAAATCGCCCCTGACGGCGCTGCGACTGGCCGAGATCGCGCTCGAAGCCGGGCTGCCGGCGGGCGTGTTCAACGTCGTTCCCGGCTACGGCCATGAAGCCGGGGCGGCGCTGGCGCTGCACATGGATGTCGATTGCATCGGCTTTACCGGTTCCACCAAGGTCGGCAAGCAGATATTGCAGATGGCCGGGCAATCGAACCTCAAGCGCGCCTGGACCGAATTGGGCGGAAAGTCGGCCAACATCGTCTGTGCCGACTGTCCGGATCTCGATGCGGCGGTGAGCGCGGCCATCGGGTCGATCTACTTCAACCAGGGCGAAAGCTGCAATGCGCCTTCGCGCCTGTTCGTGGAAGCCTCGATCAAGGATGCGTTTCTCGAAAAAGCGCTGGCGCTGGTGCCCGATTTCGCGCCGGGCGACCCGCTCGACGAGGCCACCATCATGGGCGCCATCGTCGATGCGGCCCAGATGAAAACCGTGATGGGCTACATCGAGCAGGGCAAGCAGGCCGGCGCCAGGCTGCTGGCGGGCGGGGATGCCGCGCGCACCGACAGCGGCGGCTTTTATGTGGCGCCGACCCTGTTCGACCAGGTGGACGGCAGCATGAGCATCGCGCGCGAAGAGATATTCGGGCCGGTGCTGTCGGTGCTCAGTTTTACCGACATCGACGATGCCGTGCGCCAGGCCAATTCGACCCAGTACGGCTTGCAGGCGGCGGTGTGGACGGCCAATTTGAGCCGCGCTATCAAGACTGCGCGTGCCCTGCGCGCCGGCACCGTGCACGTGAACCAGTACGATGGCGACGACATCACGGTGCCGTTCGGCGGCGTCAAGCAGTCGGGCAACGGGCGCGATAAATCGCTGCACGCCTTCGACAAGTACACGGAACTCAAAACCACATGGATCCAGATTGGATGACCGCACAGTAGCGCCGCGCCTGAAGTACCAGCTGGTCATTTTCGACTTCGACGGTACCCTGGCCGACTCGTTCCCCTTCTTCCAGAGCGTGTACAACGGGCTGGCGGACAAGCACGGCCTCAGGCGCGTCGAAGGTGACCAGGCCGCGCAGTTGCGCTCCATGGGCACGCGCGAGATCATGCGCTACATCGGCATGCCGGCCTGGAAGATGCCGGTGGTGTCGAAAAGCTTCATCGGCATGATGAGCGAGAACGCGGCCAGCATCGCCCTGTTCGACGGCGTGGCCGACGCCTTGCTGGCGCTGTTTGACGCCGGCGTGGTGCTGGCGGTGGTATCGTCCAACTCGGAGCAGAACGTGCGGCGCGTGCTGGGGCCTGGGCTGAGTAGCCTGTTCAGCCACTTCGAGTGCGGCATGTCGGTGTTCGGCAAGGCTTCGCGCATCCGCAAGGTGGTCAAGCAAAGCCGGGTTGGCGCAGGCGAAGCGCTGTACGTGGGCGACCAGGGCACCGATGCCGAGGCATCGGCCAAGGCGGGCGTGGCGTTCGGCGCCGTGGCGTGGGGATATGCGCCGGTCGAGGTATTGCGCGCGCATGGCCCGGTCGACGAGTTTGAATCGGTATCGGCGATGCTGGCGGCATTGTTGATCGCGCCGGCAACGGCCGGCTCAGCGCCTGATTAACGGCTTTGCCTTACTTCAGTGACCGCCAGGATCTCGCCTGATCCCACCTTGCGCGACCCCTCGTAAATATTCCACACGTAGCCGGCTTCAAAAAAGCCGCGCAACGGTTCAACCACCATGAACAGGATCTCGACGGGTGCCGACTCGCCGGGAGCAATCTGCCCGCCTTCCATTGACGTGAAAATCCCCATGCAAAAATCCCCGCTCGGGAGTTGATGGTTCGGGCGATAGCCGGTTTGGATGGGCGAGGATCGGCCCATGGGCGGGGCTAGCAGGGCCACCTTGGCTTTGACCGAAATATCCAACCAACGTTCGTCCGCATGACTCATTGTTTTATCTTTCACTAAAGTCCATGCGCCACCTGCATGGAAAACACACTATACCTGCCTTGTGTGGCTCAATACACCTGGGTAGGCCGCAGTCCGCGCGCCTTGAAGTGCGGGTCGAGCCGGCGCGACAGGCGCCGCAGGTTCATGGTCGGCACTTGTGGATACAGGTGATGCTCAAGGTGGTAGGTCAGGTTCAAGAACAGCGCCGGCACGATGGCGCCGCGCATGGTGCGGGCCTGTTCGAGCGGCTTGCTGCCCGGTTTGTAGTGCGGCAGGTAAGCCGTCGCCAGCGGATACAACCAGCCGCCGATCCAGGCCATGGCGGCGTAGACCAGCGGGCCGCTGCTCCAGTGTGTCAGCCACAAGGCCAGCAGCGCCAGCGCCAGCGCGGTGGCCAGTTCGGCGATCATCCAGCGCCGGTCGCGCGCCGGGCGGATTTTGCGGAACGCTTCGCGCCACAGGCGTGGCAGATACAGTGGACCGCACAGCAGCGCAGCAAGCAGGCCGCCGCGCGCCGGGGCGCCTTCCAGATCGTCATCTTCCAGGCAGTGGGCGTGGTGGTGCAGGTGCGAGTAGCGGAACGCATGCCCGCTTTGCAGCACCAGCACGCTGACGATGAACAGCACCCAGTGCGTGGCGCGGGCATCGAGGCCCGCCGAGCCGTGCGCCACGTCGTGCATGTAGGCCACCGTGACCACGAAGTGCATCAGCATCACCACCGGCAGCGCCAGATAAGACCCGTGCGCGTACAGCGCGGCAAAGGAAGCTAGCGTCAGCGCGGGCAGGGCGGCGAGGGCAATGCGCTGCCACGTGGCGACCGCCAGCAGGTCGCCATCGAGCGTGCCCAGTTGCGGCATGCCGGCATTACGCCGCGTCAGTGACGGGAAAACGAAGTGGCTTGGTGCTGCTGTGAAGGCAAACATGATGGCGACTACCTGATCAGGTTGATGAAGGACAGGACGAAAAAGACGGCGGCCATCGTGGTAGCCACGCTGCCCGCGTTCTCGCGCATGCCCCAGCGCCGCAACGCCTGGAAGATGGACGGATGGAGGTGCTGGAACAGTGTGATCGGCAGGCGCAGGAGCGCCCAAAAGGCGATCACGAGCAGCGCCGTGGCCGGAAACCAGAGCAATCGCACGTAAGCGACATTGGTGGGAACGGGGCTGGGGCTCAGCGCCGCTATCACCTCCGGCACCAGCGCCAACACCAGCAGTGTCAGTCCGACCCGGTACCCGCTCAACAAAAACCGGTTGCGCGGGCTCAGGTCCGCCGGTCGCCAGCCGATGACATGCATCGCCACGCTGAAACGGCGCCCCGGCGTTTTGGGAATGCCGAACAAGGCCAGCGACATGGCCGCATGTGCCAGCAGAATCACGAAGTCGAGCGCCAGCCCGCGCATGAACGCCATTCCGAGCGCCCATTGCGCCAGCGGCGAGACGATCAAGGCCCACGCCAGCACGCGGTTGACCCGCATCCAGATGATTTTGGGTGGCATCAGTGCGTTGATGTCGGGGAAATGCAGTGTATTCATGATGCGTCGATGCCTTTGCTGAGCCGTCCCGGCCTGCGCCGTCCTACTCATCAATACGCAAGCCGTGTGCCACCCGCGCCGCGATTCTAAGCTGCTGTTTTTAAAGAGAAAATTACCAGCGAATACGCGCTGGGTGTCAACTTGCTATATAGTTAGCCTGTTGCAACTATCAAGTTGGCTTACACCCGCGCCCGCATGGACATCTACCGCGTTTACTATTTCTCCCTGGTGATCCAGGGCTGCATCAGCCTGGGACTGGCGGCCTGGCTGTGGGCCAAGGCGCCGCACCAGAGCGGCATCAAGCCGCTGGCGCTGTTTTGCGTCGGCATCGGCTGCTGGGCGCTGGGGCAGCTGGGCATGCACCTGGGCGGCGATGCGGTAGCCGCGCTGGGCAAACGGCTGGTCAACTGCGGCCCGATCAACGCGGTGTTCTTCCTGCACTTCGTGTTCCGCTTCCTGCGGCGCGAGCGCCCGCGCCAGCTGCTGGCGGTCTACCTGCTCGGCATCGTGACCCTCGTGCTGATACAACTACTCGACATGGGCACGCTGGCGCCCTGGCTCGGCTTCCGGCGCTACTACTTTTTCCCGGTATGGGGCTCGATACCCGGCATTATCGTCAGCTCGATCAGCGTCTGGGCCTACCTGCTGCTGCTGGCCGCATGGCCGGCCGCCGCACCCAGACAGCGCGGCAAGATCCTGGCGATCTGGTTTGCCGGCGTGTGGGGATCGGGCGCCTCGCTCATGTTCCTCAACGCCTCGCTCGGGATCGACATCTTCCCGTACAGCGTGATCCTGCTGCCGGGCTACGCGCTGCTGCTGGTGTTCGGCATCCTGCGCTACGACCTGATGGTGGTGAACCTGTGGGCCAATCGCCTGCTGGCGTGGCTGGTCCTGATGGCTATCGCGGTAGCCCTGGCCAGCCTGCTGCTCAGCGTGGCCGCGCGCACCGGCTTCGCGCCGCTGGCCGCCATGCCACTGTGGCAGCTATGGCTGCTCGGCACCGCCATGCTGGGCGTGATGCTGGTGCTGGAAGGCCCATCGCGCCGTGCCATGGAGCGGCTGGTATTCCCCGGCGCGCATCTGGAAGCGGGCGTGCTGGCTGACTGGCGCCTGCGGCTCGACGCCGCCAGCAGCTGGCCCGAGCTGGAACGCATCGCCGCGTCCACGCTGGGTGCGCACCTGCGCCAGCCGATGCGGGTGGTGCTGGGCGACGCCAGGCCGGCCGGCGACGGCGCGGGCAAGCCGGGCGTGCATTGCTATCTCGCCGCCGGCAAGGACGGCGAGGCGCCGCACTGGCGCAGTGACCTGATGGAATGGGAAGGCGCGACCCCCAGCGTGACCCGCGTCGGCGAGGTATTCGGCGCCCTGCTGGCGGCTGCGGCGGCGCGCCTGGACCAGTTGCTGCGCTATGCGGAGCACGAAAAGGAGCGCCTGCAACAAGCGCACCTGCTGGAACTGGGCGGCCTGGCGGCGACGGTGGCGCACGAGCTGCGCAACCCGCTCAACATCATCAGCATGGCTGCGGTGATGGCGCCGCCGGAGGTGCGCGCCGAGATCCGCGCCCAGATCGAGCGCGCCGACCATCTGATCCAGGATTTGCTCAGTTACTCCGGCGAAGTGCGCCTGAACCGCCAGCGCATGCCCGTGGCCGAACTGGTGCAGCGGGTCGCCGCTGGCCATCCATCGCAAGCCATCGATGTCGATGTCGACCAGGCCCTGTGCCTGCACATCGACCCGATGCGCGGCGAGCAAATCCTCGGCAACCTGATTGGCAACGCCATGGCCATGCTACGCGGCCGCAGCGACCCGCGCATCCTGGTCGCCGCCGAAGCGCAGGCTGACGGCCAGGTGCTGCTGCGCGTGTGCGACAACGGCCCGGGCGTGCCCGCCGATCTGGCCGCAGACCTGTTCCAGCCCTTCACCACGCGCCGTCCCGGCGGTACCGGCCTTGGCCTGGCGATCGTCAGGCGCCTGGTCGAGGCCCACGGCGGCAGCGTCAGGCTGGGCGAACGGGCCGGCTGGAACTGCTGCTTTGAACTTCTTTTACCAGGCTCGCCATGACTTCCGAACGCATTCTCCTCGTCGACGACGAACCCGCCTTCCAGCGCCTGTGCGGCAACTGGCTGGCCAGCCTTGGCTACGATGTCAAGGTCGCGGCGTCAAGCGAACAGGTGCTGGCGCTGTGCGCTGACCACAGCTTCGACCTGGTGCTGCTGGACCTGGCGCTGCCGCCGTCGTTCCGCCCCGATGAAGGGCTGGCGCTGCTGCCCGGCCTGGCGGCGGCGCCGGTGGTGGTGATGACCGGCCACGCCGACCGCGAACTGGCCCTGCGCGCGATGGCCGCCGGCGCCTGGGACTTTTTACCCAAGCCGCTCGACCCGGACCTGCTGCGCGTGGTGGTCGAGCGCGCGCTGACCAAGCGCCGCCTGGAGCGCGAGCTGGCCGAGTGGCGTGCGCGCGCCGAGCCGGACGACGCCACCATGGGCCTGATCGGCATCAGTGCCGACCTGCGCGACCTGCGCGCGCTGATCCGGCGCATCGGGCCAACCGAAGTGCCGGTGATGATCACGGGGCCGAGCGGCACCGGCAAGGAGCTGGTGGCGCGCGCGCTGCACGCCAACGGCAAGCGCAGCGCCAAGCCGTTCGTGGCGGTGCATTGCGGCGCGATTCCGGCGGAACTGTTCGAGAGCGAATTGTTCGGGCATTGCAAGGGCAGCTTCACGGGGGCGGACCGCGACCGCATCGGCTTGATCGCGGCGGCCAACGGCGGCACACTGTTTCTCGACGAGATCGGCGACATGCCGCTATCGATGCAGGTCAAGCTGCTGCGCTTTTTGCAGGCCGGGAGTTTTTTCGCGGTCGGCGCGCGCAGCGAAACGCGGGTCGACGTGCGCGTGGTGGCGGCCACCAACCGCGATCTGGCGGCGATGGTCGAGGAGAAGTCGTTTCGCGATGATCTGTTTTATCGCTTGAAAGGCATCCAGGTCAGGACCACGGCGCTGGCCGAACGGGCCGAGGATGTGGCGCTGATCGTGCAGGCGGTGGCGGCCAGGCTGGCCCCGCCCAAGCGGCTGGCGCCGGACGCGCTGGAGTGGGTGGTGTCGAGGAGCTGGCCGGGTAATGTGCGCGAGCTGCAGCACTCGGTGTCGACGGCGGCGGCGCTGGCGGGCAACGCCGATGTGATCACGGTCGACGACCTGGCGCTGGCCTGCGGCGAAGCGGCCGCGCCGCTGGCGGTGGAAGGGGATGGCTTGCTCGATGCGCAGGTGGCGGCGCTGGAAAAGCGCCTGATCGTCGCCGCGCTCGACGAGACGGCGCACAATCACACGCACGCGGCCAAACAACTGGGGATTTCGCGGGTGGGGCTGTTGAACAAGATGAAGCGGTACGGATTACGCTAACCCGCCGTTCGCGCGCAGGCGGGAAGTCGTTCCTGCCAATGGCAGGAACGACGAGGGCTTAGAAGCAGTGTTCCAGCGCCGGAAAACTGCCATCCTTGACCGCGTTCACGTACGCGCTCACGGCGGCATCGATGCTGGTCTGCCCTTCCATGAAGTTCTTCACGAAGCGCGCTTTGCGCCCCGGGAAAACGCCCAGGATATCGTGCATTACCAGCACCTGGCCCGAACAATCCGGCCCCGCGCCGATGCCGATGGTCGGCACCTTCAGCGCCTCGGTCAATTCCTTGCCCACCGCGCTTGGAATTGCCTCGAACAGTACGATGGACGCGCCGGCCGCTTCCAGCGCCAGCGCATCGGCCTTGAGCCGCGCCGCGCTTTCGATGGTCTTGCCCTGTACCTTGTAACCACCCAGCTGGTGCACCGATTGCGGCGTGAGCCCCAGGTGCGCGCACACCGGCACCGCGCGGTCGGTCAGGAAGCGGATCGTCTCGGCCAGCCACGCGCCGCCCTCGATCTTGACCATGTGCGCGCCAGCCTGCATCAGCTGCACCGCGTTGTTGAACGCCGCTTCCGGCGTGCCGTAGCTGCCGAACGGCATATCGGCCAGCACCATCGCGCTCTTGTTGCCGCGCGCGACAGCGGCGGTGTGGTACGCAATCTCGGCCACCGTGACCGGCAAGGTCGATTGATGTCCATTGCAGACCATGCCCAGCGAATCGCCGATCAGCAGCACTTCCACGCCGCAGCGGTCCATCAAGGTCGCAAAGCTGGCGTCGTAGCAGGTCAGCATCGTGATCTTGGCGCCCGAAGCACGCATCGCGTTCAGCGAAGGAATCGTTACCGCCTTCGTCACCACCGGTTTGACAGGCGCCGGAGTATCGCCGCCCGCCATGTCCTTACCCTGCAGATAACCGCTCATAATAGTCCTTTGATATCAAAATGGTCGCAACGGCGCATAGTGTAATGCGAACCGCCGGAACGTGCCCGGTCAGCTGCGGAAGATGAAGTAGACCGCGCCCACCAGGCACAGCCCGGCCCAGACATAGTCGAGTTTGAAGGGCTCGCCCATGTAGAACATCGCGAACGGCACGAACACCGTGAGGGTGATGGCTTCCTGCAGGATCTTGAGTTGCGCCAGGCTGTATTGCGTGTGGCCGATGCGGTTGGCCGGCACTTGCAGCAGGTATTCGAACAGGGCGATGGCCCAGCTGACCAGCGCCGCGTACCACCAGGCCTTGCTCGACATGTTCTTCAGGTGGCCGTACCAGGCGATTGTCATGAATACGTTCGACAGGATCAGCAGGCCGGTGGTCTGGAGGAAAACGGGAATCTGCATGTCAGTCCAGTCGTGCGATGGCCTGGCCGGCGACGGCGGGCAGGAAGCGCTGCGCCGGACCATGTCCGGGCAGCTCGATGTGCGGGGCGATCTCCAGCAGCGGCGCCAGTACGAACGCGCGTTCGCGCATGCGCGGATGCGGCACTTGCAGGCTGGCCGTGTCGATTCGTTCATCGTTGTACAGCAGGATGTCGAGGTCGAGGGTGCGCGGGGCGTTGCGGTAGGGCCGTTCGCGCCCGTGCGCCAGTTCGATCGCCTGTAGCGTGGCCAGCAAGTCCGCTGCGCTCATGGCGGTGTCGATGCAGGCCACCGCGTTGATGTAGTCGTCGCCCGAGGAGTCAATCGGCGCGGTGCGCCAGGCCGACGATTGCGCCAGCAGGCGGCTGCCGTCCAGCGCGGCCAGGCGCGCCAGGGCGTCGGCCACGTTGGCGCGCGCGTCGCCCAGGTTGGCGCCGATGCCGATGTACGCGATCATTCGTCGCCGCTGGTGCTGCCGGTGGTGCTGGTGGTGGCGCTGTCGCCGCCCTCGCCGGTGCCGCGATTGCGCGGTGCGCGGCGCGGCGGGCGCTTGCGCTTGGCGCCGGCCGGCGCCGCCACGGCGGTGGTGAGCAGGGTTTCGCGTTCGATGGCGTCGCCTTCATAAAAGGCGGTCCACCATTCACCGATTTCCATCTCGATCTCGCCCGACTCGCAGCGCAGCAGCAGGAAGTCGTAGCCGGCGCGGAAGCGCGGGTGTTCCAGCAGCTTGTACGGGGCCTTGCCGTTGCGCCGCTCGAAGCGCGGCTGCATCGACCAGATGTCGCGCATGTCCGAGCCGATCTTGCGTTGCAGGGCCAGTTTTTCGGTCTGCGAATCGAGCACGTCGTCGGCCGCCAGGTGCAGCGCCGGAATCGGCGACTCGCCCGCCGCGCGGTAGGCGGTCCATTTTTCCACCACCTGGTGCCACAGCAGGGACGCGAACAGGAAGCCCGGCGAGACACCCTTGCCGGCCTTGATGCGGTTGTCGGTCGATTCGAGCGCCAGGGTGACGAACTTCATCCCGATCGGCTGCTCCAGCACCACGTCGAGCAGCGGCAGCAGGCCATGGTGCAGGCCTTCCTTGCGCAGTTGCTGGAGGCAGGCCAGCGCGTGGCCGCTCATGAGCAGCTTGAGCATTTCGTCGAACACGCGCGCTGCTGGCACGTTGTTGATCAAGGGCGCCATGACCGGAATCGGTTCGCGCGTGTGCGGCTCGATGGTAAAGCCCAGGCGCGCGGCGAAGCGCACCACGCGCAACAGGCGCACCGGGTCTTCGCGGTAGCGCGCTTCGGGCTGGCCGATGATGCGCAGGGTCTTGTCGCGGATGTCGGCGATGCCGCCGTGGTAGTCCAGCACCACTTGCGTGGCCGGGTCGTAGTACATGGCGTTGATGGTGAAGTCGCGCCGCATGGCGTCTTCGTGCTGGGGGCCGAAGTTATTGTCGCGCAGCACCCGTCCGTGTTCATCCTTGGGTGCGTTGGATTCGCCGGCGCCGCGGAAGGTGGTGACCTCCAGCAGGTCGGAGCCGAACATCACGTGCACGATCTGGAAGCGCTTGCCGATGATGAAGGCGCGCCGGAACAGGCGTTTGACCTGTTCGGGCGTGGCATCGGTGGCGATGTCGAAGTCCTTCGGCTTGACCGACAGCAGCAGGTCGCGCACGGCGCCGCCCACCACGAACGCCTTGAAGCCCGCCTCCTGCAATGTCTGGGTCACGCGGATCGCGTTCGACGACAGCAGCTTGGGATCGATCCCGTGCTCCGCCGGTCCCAGGATGATGGGTTCGGTCAGGTCGCGCACTGGCTGCTTCTCTTTGACGCCGAGCATTTTGCGGATGAATTTTTTAATCATTGAATAGATGGAGTAAAGGCCAGCCAAGGCGTGTGGCGTGGGTCGCCAGCACGGCGTTGGGGTTGGTCGCGACAGGATGGGTGACGACGGACAGTAGGGGAATATCGTTGTGCGAATCGCTGTAGAAGTGGCTGCGCCCGAAGCCATCCAGGGGCGTGCCAAGCTGCGCCAGCCACGCATGGGTGTGGCTGACCTTGCCGGCGCCCGATGTGGGCACGCCCACCAGTTTGCCGGTCAGGTTGCCGTCGGCGTCTTCTTCGGGCACTGCGGCAATCAGGTGTTCCACGCCCAGCGCTTTGGCGATCGGCGCGGTGACGAAGCGGTTGGTGGCGGTGATGATGGCCACCAGGTCGCCGGCATCAATGTGCTGCTGGAGCAGCGCGCGCGCGCGCGGCCGGATGGCCGGCTCGATCACCTCGGCCATGAACTGCGCGTGCATGGCGTCGAGTTCCTTGCGCGGAAAGCGCGCCAGGGTGCCGAGCGCAAAGTCGAGGTAGTCGACCGGGTCGAGCGTGCCGGCCTGGTACTGGGCATAGAATTGGTCGTTGCGGCGCTTGAATTCGACGGGATCGACGGCGCCGGTACGGACTAAAAATTCGCCCCATTCGTGGTCCGAATCAATCGGCAGCAGGGTGTGGTCCAGGTCAAACAGCGCCAGGTTCTTCATTCTTTGGTGTCCGCTTGCGGGTTGGCTTGTAATAGTAAATCGCGCAGCAACGGCAGGGTGACCGGCCGCTGGGTTTCGAGGGAATACTGATCGAGTGCGTCTAGCATCGTCGACAGGGAGCGCATGTCGCGCTTGAAATGGGACAGCAGATAGGGTAACACGCTGGCCGACAAGGTCAAACCGCGCGCTTCGGCGGCGTGCGTGAGGGCGGCGATCTTCTGTTCGTCGGCCAGGCCGTGGATCTGGTAGATCAGGCCCCATCCCATGCGCGTGCGCAGGTCTTCGCGCACCGGCAGCACCACCGGCGGCACCGGCCCGGTGCTGACCATGTAGGCGCCATGTTCGCGGATCTGGTTGAACAGGGCAAACGCGTCGATCTGGGCTTGCGGCGAGAGCTTGTCGCAGTCGTCGAGCAGGTACAGGGTGGTCTCGGGCGCGTAGGTGAATTCGCACTCGGACGCGTCGCAGGCGATGTAGCGCGAGCACGGCGTGGCGGCCAGCGCTTGCAGCAGGTGGGTCTTGCCGGCGCCGGTTTCGCCCCACAGGTAAGCGAAATGTTCGCGCGAACGACGCTCCGCGAACTGGTGCATCAGATGCGCCAGTTCGGCATTTTGCCCTACCTCGAAGGTATCGAGGCTGTGCGCCTGCTCTGCGCCCAAATCGAGTACCAGCTGTTTCATGAGTTCATTCTTGCGCCGTCGTGTACATCAGGCATTATAGAAGCTGCCACGCAGATCGTGGTGGTGGTGATGGTGCTGGCAGGGTGCCGACGCTGTGCCGGGGTGCCGTGGCTGTGAAAAAAGCATCTTATTGTTGTAATGTGGGTTAAATCGGCTTAGGACGGGGCATTTTGATAAAATAGCGGATTGACCAGTTTTGGCCGTCCGCGGCTCGAATCGGTTCGCCGCCTTCTATTTTACCGCCTCCGCTGCCAAATACACCATGAGCCAACTTTCTAATGTTTCCCTCTCCTACCGCGACGCCGGTGTCGATATCGATGCCGGAGACGCCCTGGTCGAAGCGATCAAGCCGTTTGCCAAGAAAACCATGCGCGAAGGCGTCATGGGCGGCATCGGCGGTTTCGGCGCGCTGTTCGAGATCAGCAAGAAGTTCAAGGAGCCGGTGCTGGTGTCCGGCACCGACGGCGTGGGCACCAAGCTCAGGCTCGCGTTCGAACTGAACCGCCATGACACGGTCGGCATCGACCTGGTCGCCATGAGCGTCAACGATATCCTGGTGCAGGGCGCCGAGCCGCTGTTCTTCCTCGATTACTTCGCTTGCGGCAAGCTCGACGTGCCGACCGCCACCGCCGTCGTCAAGGGCATCGCCCAGGGCTGCGAGCAGGCCGGTTGCGCCCTGATCGGCGGCGAAACGGCGGAAATGCCGAGCATGTATCCGGCCGGCGAGTACGACCTGGCCGGTTTCGCGGTCGGCGCGGTGGAAAAATCCAAAATCATCGATGGCACCAAGATCACCCCGGGCGACGTGGTGCTGGGGCTGGCCTCGTCGGGCGTGCACTCGAACGGTTATTCGCTGGTGCGCAAGATCATCGAAGTGGCCAAGCCGGACCTGAACGCCGACTTCCACGGCCGTCCGCTGGCCGACGTGCTGATGGAACCGACCCGTATTTACGTCAAGCCGCTGCTGGCGCTGATGGAATCGATGGAAGTCAAAGGCATGGTGCACATCACCGGCGGCGGCCTGGTCGAAAACGTGCCGCGCGTGCTGCAGCCAGGGTTGACGGCGGTGCTCGATTCGACGGCATGGACCATGCCGCCGCTGTTCCAGTGGCTGCAACAGCACGGCGGCGTGGCCGACGCTGAAATGCACCGCGTGTTCAACTGCGGCATCGGCATGATCGTGATCGTGTCGAAAGAAAATGCCGATGCGGCGTTTGCCCAATTGCAGGCAGCCGGCGAGAAGGTCTCGCGCATCGGCGTCATCCGCGCGCGCGAAGGTGACGAGCACCAGACGATCGTCAGCTGACCTGCTTGCGGTCAATCAAAAAACGGACGGCGCCTTCGGGTCCCGTCCGTTTTTTTTGATCTGTCTCATGCCGAATCGCGCATGCCCGATGCCACCATCGCAGGCTTGATCCTGACGTGCGCCACATGCAGGGCGTTCGCAGCGAATCAAAAGCTGGTTGTCGCTTGACAACCGGATTTTTGGTGACGACAATAGGAGAGACAGATGGCGCGCACATCCCACCCCAAAAAGGAGATTGAGCAGGCCCTGAAACACGCTGAAGCAAACGGCTGGCGCATTAAAGTCGGTGCCAGCCATGCCTGGGGAAAGATGTACTGTCCCGACGACGCAGGATGCCGAGGCGGCAAATATTGCATCACTTCGGTGTGGAGCACCCCGAAGAATGCTGGCCAACATGCAGGGACGTTGAAGCGGGCTGTCGATAATTGCACCGCCAACAAGCATCACAACGATGATGGTTCTTCGAAGGAGTAGCTATGTATTTCATCTTTGAGCTGACTTATCAATTGTCCAGCGACGATGACAATCATGATGAGATTGTTGGTCGTCTGGGCGAAGAGGGATGTACCGATGCCTTGGTCGGTATCGGCCACCCCGGACGTATCGCCCTCGATTTTAGTCGTGAAGCCGACAGCGCGTTTGCCGCCATGACCAGTGCGCTTGCCGACGTCAAGCGTGCCATTCCCACAGCAGAGCTTATTGAAGTACGCCCCGATATCGTGGGACTCACTGACATTGCGGAGTTTGCCGAAGTAAGTCGCCAAAACATGCGCAAGCTGGCATACAACAACGCCGACACCTTTCCCGTACCGGTGCATGCAGGAAGTACGACCTTGTGGCACCTCGACGATGTACTTCGCTGGATGATGCCACGCGGGACATACCCGATCGAGCCGGGCACGCTGGAGGTGGCGTCGATCGCCAAGCAGCTTAATTTCGCCATACAGGCCCGGCAGATCGAGCCTGCGTTATTCCGTCAAGTACAGGCATTGCTGGCCTGATACCGGACTGACCGGGACGCAGGCGGCGTCATTGCCGCCTGCGTCCGCCTACAGCTTGCGCACAAAGCCGCACAGCACGGGGCCCACATCCGGATCGGACAGGATGCCATTGTGGCTGGCGCCTTTGGCCACATGCCATTGCTTGTTGTCGCCCGGGATCGCGTCGTACACCTTGCGCGACATCGCCAGCGGAATCAGCTTGTCGTGCTCGCCCGCCAGCACCAGGCTGGGACCGTGCCAGGCTTTGACCACCGCCGGGTTGTCGACGCCGCGCAGGGTGTCGGCCACCTCCACCTTCAAGAACAGCTTCAGATACCAGGGCACATTGGCGTCGCTCCATTCTTGCACGGTGGTGGCGGTCGCTTCGAGCACCATGCCGCGCGCAGCCGGCCGCTGGCTCGCCACCCAGGCGGCCATGAAGCTGCCCAGCGACTGGCCATGCACGGCCACCTTGCCCGGATGGATGGCGTTGACATGGTCGAACATGCGCAGCGCGTCGGCCTGCATGGTTGCCACGGTCGGCACACCGCTGCTGCGGCCATAGCCGCGGTAGTCGAACACGGCCACATTGCCGCCGCAGGCCGCCAGCAGCGGCAGTACTTCGCGCGCATGCTGGTCGATATGGAAGGCGTTGCCGCCGAAGTAAAGCAGGGTGGTGGGTGCGCCGGCACGCGCCAGATAAACGCCGCGCAGGGTGGCGCCGTCGGGCGTGACCACCGTCTCGTCGGTCACCGTGTAGGCGGACGGCAGCGCTGTGACGTCGACACGTGGCAGCGCGGGGGCATCCTTGGCGTCGGGATGGATGAAACTTTTCTCTTCGATCTGCATGGTGCCGCATCCGGCCAGGCTGATGGCGAACAATAAAGCAAGAAAACGCATGGGGTTTCCCGGTGAGGGAGGTGCACAGGGGAGCGCCGCGGGCGCGCACAAGGCGCGCCCGGGCATGATCGGCGATTCCCGCCGGGGCCGCCAGGGACGGCCCCGGTCCGGCCGGCGAGCTTACTTTTGCTTGCCGGCGAGTTCCTTGCGGCGCGCCGCGATGGCTTGTTTGACGGTCATCTTGTAATCGATGTCCTGCGCCATCGTGTGCTGCGCCACGTAGGAAACGAGCAGTTCGGCCTCGTCCGGCGACAAGGCTTCCTTGACTGCCTTGCCCTTGACCGGGTCGCCGCTGTCGGACAGGGTGACGTCGAGCGGCCCGTAGCAGGCGGCCAGCAGCAGGGGAAAACACACACACGCCATGCGTCGCTTTTTCATCATCGTTCCAGTCAATGAAAGTAAGCATAACTTAGCACAGCCCGAGCAAAAATGCCTTTTTAAAAACATTTAATGTTTGCCAAGCGGCGTGAGTGTTGTTTGCCCGTTACTGCGGTCACTGGACCTTGCGGCTGATGGCGATGCGCTTGTACGCCGGATCGGAGGTGATCTGGGTTTCGGTAAAGGGCAGGGTCGGCCAGGTTTTACGCGAATACAGCTCGGTCTGGTCGGCATAGTGGGGCGAGGCCGGGTCGACCGACTGGCCATACGCCAGCACCGCTTGCGCTTGCGGACCGTTGCGGTCGAACATCACGGTCTGCACGTAGCTGCTGCCCTCGGTCGGTTCGCGGCCTCCGCTAGCGCGCGCTTCGCTGGCAATCACGTTGTAGATCCCGTACTCGTAGCGTCCGCCGTGGATCGGAATGCGTTTGCCGCCGCGCTCGCTCTGCTGCACCTGGCCCCAGGTGGCATCGGGTTGCCAGCCGCTCGCGTGCGTCGCCAGCACCGCGTTGGCCAGCACCGTGCGCAGGCTGTTCACGCGGGCCGCATCGTCCAGGCGCAAGCCGCGCGGCGTGTTGACCGGATCGGCCGGGTTGAAGGGCACGGCCCAGAGCAGGTCGGCTTCATACAACTGGTCCCACACGCCGCTAAAATAGCCGAAGCCGATATTGGCGTCGAGGTTGGCGCTGCGGTCCCAGGCGCGCAGGCTGGCGCACGGTTGCGTCAGGTCGACCGTGGTGCCGTCGGTGGCCTGCACCTGGCGCGCGCCGTCGCAGGCGCGCAGCACCTCGTCCATGTTCTGGCTGGCGTAGTAGACGCGGTTGCTGAACAGCAGTCCCTGCAACTGGGAAGCCGACATGCGCCGGCCCGCCATGCCATCCGTGCCCGCCAGGCGCGCTTGCAACTGGGCAATGCCAATCCGCGTGCGTCCGCCTTGTTCGATCGCATCGATACTGACGATCGAGGGGAAGCCGGTCAGCGGCGCCGCCGGATTGGTGAGCCAGGCGCTATCGTTCGAGTTTTGCACGAAATCGTTGCGTTCCAGGCGCGGCAGGCTGGCACCGGCGAAGATGCCGGGCTGGGGAGCGGCCGGATCGTTGTCGGGGCTGCAGGCGCTGGTCGAGCCGTCCAGCACCAGGATGGCACTGGCGGCAGCGTCCTTGAACCTGTCCGGCACGCACGCTTTTTCCTTGGCCAGCGGCACGTTCGGCACCACGGTCACATCCATCAGCAGGGTCTTGCCATCCTTGTCCGCCGCCACGGTGTTTACCCAAGGCAGGCCAACGATGCGGTCGATGCCTGCGCGCAGTTCGTCCAGGCTGCGCGCGCTGTTCATGGCGCGCCATTGTTCCAGCATGCGGTGATTGCCCAGGTTGGCGTCGAGCATGGTGTAAGCGACCTTGCGGTTCCACTCCAGCTCGTCCGGCGCCCGCATCACCACGCCCAGCGGTGTCTGGTAAAAATCGTGGCTGCGGGTGACCAGGCTGCCGTCGGCCTGGCGTACCTCGACATCGATGCGCTTGCGCGTCATGCTGCGCACTTGGCCGTCGACCACATAGCGGGTTGGATCTTGCGGGTCGAGCTGCAACTGGTGCAAGGTGAAGTGGGCGGAGGTATTGTTGGTGTGGGTCCAGGCCAGGTCCTTGTTGAAGCCGATGCTGACCATCGGCATGCCGCCGAGCGAGGCGCCCATCACATCGAGCTTGCCGGGGATGGTCAGGTGCAGCTGGTAGAAGCGCAGGTCGCCCTTCCAGAAGTTGTGCGGATTGGCCAGTACCATGCCTTGCCCATTCTCGGTAGCATCCTTGCCCAGCGCCACGCCGTTGCTGCCGATGCGGGCGTGCTGCCGCTTCCAGTATTCCGGGTCGATCGGGCTGGGGCCGGCGCGGCGTGGCGCCGGCGCCGCTGCCGCGGCCGTGCCCGGCGGGGCGGCGGCCACCAGCAGGTCGATGAAATGACCGCTCCCGCCTTCGGCGGCATAGCGGCGCACGATTTTCATCATGTCGGCGGTGCTCATGCTGCGCACCCAGGCGGCGTTCTTGCAGGCTTCCGGCAAGCCGGCCTTGCCGCGCTCCTCCAGGTACTGGTTGTAGCCGGCCACATAGCCTTCGACCAGGGCGCGCATGGGCGCTGGCTGTTGCTGCCAGGCGGTGGCCACCGCTTCCGGTTCGTTGATCAGGCGATAGTAGTAGTCCGAGGCCAGGTTGGGGACCGCGTCTTCGGTCACGCCGCGCGCCTCGGCGCCGAAGTACTTGGAGCGTTCGCCATTGGCGGTGACGATGCGCGCGGCCATCAGGCAGATATTGTCCTGGGCGTAGGCGTAGCCGATGCCGTAACCAAGGCCGGCGTCGTCATCGGCCTTGATGTGCGGGACGCCGTAGGCGGTACGCCGGATCTCGGCGGCGTAGCGCGGCGCGGCCGGTTCGGACGGGTGATTGTCGTTGCTGCAGGCGGACAGCGCAAGCAGGAGGACGGCGCTGCTGGCGCGCAGCAGTGGAGCGGGTGAAACAGGCAAGCGTGGGGTCATGGCGGTCCGGGTGTCGTAAGGTTGACGGGACCGCAGTGTTGCGAATTAACGTTGCCAAAACAATCAAAATGCCAAAAGGATAAGCGCACGCCCCCGGGCGGCGCATCTCACGGTACCTGGCCGCTAGCCGCGAGCGGCTTATTGCTTGTTGAGGATCTTGGCCACCGGCGCCGGACGCAGGCGGAACGCGTCCGGCATGCCCGACCCGAGCAGCGGGCGCAGGTACAGGCGGAAGGCATCGGTGACATCGGTGCCGCATTCGCTGATGAAGGCGTCGTCCATCACGCGCGTCTTGCCGGCCACGCTGTCGAGCGGCACCAGTTCATAGTCGACCGAATAGTAGCCGGTGCGCTTGATCGCCACCGACCCGTCGCGCTCGCCCCACATGGCGAACTGCACGGCTTTTTCGCCCACTTCGCGTGCCTCGCGCTGGTCCACGTCCGAGACGCAGCCGATGAAGGAGCGCTGCAGGTAGCCGAAGGTGTCGCCGCGCACGCGCTTGATGCCGAGCTTGGCCTTGATTTCGTCGCACAGCAGGTCGGCCAGGGCGCCGGTGCCGGAGAGCTGCACATTGCCGTGCGCATCGCGTTCGACTTCGCTCGACAGCAGGCTGGCGATCGCTGCGCCGGAGGCATCGTGGATGCCTTCGGAGACGGCGATCACGCAGCGCCCGTAGCGCTCGTAGGTCGCCTTGACGTCGGCCAGGAATTGCTCGATGACAAAGGTGCGCTCGGGCAGGTAAATCAGGTGCGGGCCATCGTCCGGGAATTTTTTGCCGAGCGCGGCGGCGGCGGTCAGGAAGCCGGCGTGGCGCCCCATCACCACGCCCACGTACACGCCGGGCAGGGCCGCGTTATCGAGGTTGGCGCCGGCGAAGGCTTGCGCGACAAAGCGCGCGGCCGAGGGAAAGCCGGGGGTGTGGTCGTTGCCGACCAAATCGTTGTCGATAGTTTTGGGAATGTGGATGCAGCGCAGCGGATAGCCGGCTTTTTGCGCTTCGAGGCTGACGATGCGCACCGTGTCGGAGGAATCGTTGCCGCCGATGTAAAAGAAATGCTCGATCTCGTGCGCGCGCAGCACCTCGAAAATCTTGTGGCAGTAAGCCAGGTCGGGCTTGTCGCGGGTCGAACCGAGCGCGGACGATGGTGTCTTGCCCACCAGTTCCAGGTTGTGGCTGGTTTCCTGGGTCAGGTCGACGAAGTCTTCGTCGACGATCCCGCGCACCCCGTGCATGGCGCCGTAGACGCGGGTGACGTTGCGAAAGCGGCGTGCTTCGAGCACCACGCCGACCAGCGACTGGTTGATCACGGCGGTAGGTCCGCCTCCCTGTGCGACCAGAATTTTGCCTGACGACATGTGCATCTCCTTGATGTGTGAAACAAGCAGCTTGCAGGCAGTCTACCGCCATGGCGGCAGACTGCCGGTTTCCTTACGCCGGACCGCTTATGGCTTGCCGTTCGGGGTGGCGACCACCTTGCGCGACACCGTCATGCTCGAGAACGCGGGATCGGCCTTGATCTGCGCTTCCGTGTACGGCTGGGTGATCCATTCCTTTTTCGAGAAGCGCTCGGTCTGGTCGGCGTAATGCTTGGAGGCCGGATCGGTCGATTGCGAGTAGGCCAGCATGGCTTGCACTTGCGGGCCATTCTTGTCGAAGGACACGGTCTGGATGTAGCTGGTGCCGTAGATCACTTCCAGCTTGCCGTCGGTGCCCGGGACGGTGCCGATCGCGTTGTACACGCCATCGGTACCCTTGCCGCCGTGGATAGGGATCTGGCGGGTGCCGCGCGTGGCCACCTGCACGTCGCCCCAGCGCGCGTCTTGCGACACGCCCATGCGCGCCACGTCCAGCGCCGACGAGGCCAGCGCGCGGCGCACCGTGTTGGCGGTGGCCATGTTATCGAGGTTCAGGCCGCGCGGGGTGTTGACCGGATCGGCCGGGTTGAACGGCACGGCCCAGACACCCGGCACGCGCACGATGCGCTCCCACAGGCCGGTGAAGTACAGGTAGCCGATGTTGCTGTCGAGGTTGACGGTGCGGTCCCACTGGTTCAGGCGCGCGCAGGCGCTGGTGAGGTCGACGCTGGTGCCGTCGGCGGCCTGGGCGTCCTTGTCGCCGCGGCACAGGGTCAGCACGTCGTCCATGATCTGCTCGGCGTAGTAGACGCGGTTGCTCAGGGCCAGGCCCTGCAGCTGCGCGACCGTCATGCGGCGCCCGGCCAGGCCATCGGTGCCGGCCAGGCGTTTTTCCACCTGCGAAATGCCCAGGCGGGTACGGCCGAACTGTTCGACATTGTCGACGCTGACGATGGCCGGGAAGCCCGCCAGCGGCGCTTGCGGGTTGGACAGCCAGGCGCTGTCGTTGGAGTTTTGCACGTAGTCGCTGCGGGTCAGGCGCGGCAGGCTGGCGCCGGCGAAGATGCCGGGCTGGGGCGCGGTGCTGTCGGTGCCGGGGGCGCAGGCGCTGGAGGCGCCGAGCAGCACGAACAAGCCGCGCGCGGCCAGCGGCTTGAACGGCTCGGGCACGCAGGCGTTCTGCTTGGCGGTGCTCACGTGCGGCACCACCGTGACATCCATGAACAGGGCGCTGCCTTCCTTGTCGACGGCCAGGGTGTTGACCCATGGCAGGCCGACGGTGCGGTCGATCGAGGCCTTGAATTCATCCAGGCTGCGCGCGCTGTTCATGCCGTACCACTGTTCCAGCATGCGGTGATTGCCCAGGTTGGCGTCGTTGATGGCGTAGGCCATGCCGCCGGTCCAGTCGAGCTGGCCGGGAATGACGACCATCGGGCCGAACTGGCTGCTGTAAAAGGTGCGCGACTGCTGGCGCACCACGCCGTCGGGACCCTTGACGTCGATGCTGATGGTCTTGCGCTCCATGCTCTGCGGCTTGCCGTCGAACAGGTACTTGGTCGGGTCGGACGGGTCCAGCGGCAGCGCGTGCACGGTGAAGTGGGCCGAATTGTTGACCGTGTGGGTCCAGGCCAGGTTTTGGTTGAAGCCGATATTGACCATCGGCATGCCACCGAGGGCGGCGCCCATCGCGTCGAGCTTGCCGGGAATGGTCAGGTGCAGCTGGTAAAAGCGCAGCGCGCCGCGCCACGGGAAGTGCGGCGTGCCGAGCAGCATGCCCTGGCCATTGTCGGTGGCATCCTTGCCCAGCGCCACGGCATTGCTGCCGGTGCGTTCGCGCATCGCGGTCCAGTAGTCGGGGTCCATCGGATGCATGCCGGCCTTGGGTGGGATGGCCGGGGTCAAGGTATTCTGGCCCGGCGGCGCGGCGCCCACGATGGCGGGAATGAACTGGCCGGAACTGGCTTCGGCGGCGTAGCGGCGCAGCAGCTTGACCATGTCGGCCTCGGTGACCTTGCGCACCCAGGCGCCGTTCTTGCAGGCGTCCGGCAGGTTGTTCATGCCGGTCTTGTCGAGGTAATCGTTGTAGCCGGCGACGTAGCCTTCGATCATCGCCTTCATGGGCGCCGCATGGGCGTCCCAGGCCGCCTTGACGGCGTCGGCATCGTTGATGATGCGGTAAAAGAAATCGGTCTGCAGGTTCGGAATATCCGAGGTCTGGCGCGTCGCGGTCGGGCCGAAGTATTTCGAGCGCTCGCCGCTGACGGTAGTGAATTCGTCGGCCATCAGGCAGACATTGTCTTGCGCGTAGGCGGTCGCGACGCCGTAGGCGAGGCTGCCTTCATCGTTGGCCTTGATGTGCGGCACGCCGAACGAGGTACGGCTGATCTCGGCCTGGTATTTCAGCGCCGGGTCGTTCGGCTTCTTGGGATCGTCTTTTTTGTCTTCGTTGTTGCAACCGGCGCTCATGGCGAGGGCAACAGCGGCAGCCAGCACCAGCAAACGCGGCGCGTGGGGAGTCTTGAATGGGATGGTCATGTAGATGTCGGTCTCGTGTTGGATACATTGATGGCGCAGCAGTGCGATATTTTATATCGAAATTACATCAAAATTGTAGAAATAATAACTTTGCACCACTGCTGCGGGCGTGGTAGAAATGGGGAGCCGGCCGGCGCCGGCGCCCGCCTTACCGTGCCGCGTTTTCCAGAGAAGCGAGCTGTGCCTTGCTAAGCGCAGCGCGGGCTTTCTGGTACGACCATGCCAGCAATTCGGCCAGGAAATCGGCCGGAAAAGTGCGCACGTCGACGATCGTCACCCAATGAAAGCGCCCCATGTAGCGGGCCGGCTTCACGCCAGGCATGCCGGTCAGTCCGAGGAACTGGTCGGGCGCGACGCGGATGCTGAAACGCCCCATTTCCGGTTCACTGGTCTTGAAGTAGGCAAACTTTTTCCCGCCCACCTCATACACCAGGATATTGCTTGGACTCGGATGCAAGGATTGCGTTGCATGCGGAAATTCGCGGCAGCGTTGTTGTAACTGTTGCGTGTTCATGACAGTGGAACCGTTTCAAGGGCTGCCAATTTGGCGCCCCAGAAATTTTTCAACCCGTCCCCAGAAGTCGATGCGGTTTTTTGGCAACGACCAGCCGTGGCCTTCTTCCTGGTACACCACCCATTCGACATCCGGATTGCGCTCCTTGAGCGCTTCGTGGAACTTCTTGCCGTGGTACAGGGGCACGCGCTGGTCGGCCGCGCCGTAGGCCAGCAGCAGCGGCTGGGTGATGCGTGCCGCCTGCAGCAGGGGCGAGGTGGCGCGCAGCTGGGCCGCGTCTTTTTCGGGGTCGCCGATCAGGGTCGGCGCGCCGTACTTGAGGTAGGCGCTGCTCATGTCCGAGGCGAAGCTCCAGTGGCCCGTGTAGAGCAGGTTGATGTCGGTCACGCCGACCCAGTCGATGCCGCACTTGTACAGGGCCGGATCGTTCACCAGGCCCATCAGGGTGGCATAGCCGCCGTAGCTGGCGCCGGCGATGCAGATGCGCTTGGGGTCGGCGATGCCCTGGGCAATCGCCCATTTGGTGGCGTCGGCGATATCGTCCTGCATCTTCAAGCCCCACTGCTTCCAGCCGGCCCGATAGTGCTTGGTGCCGAAGCCGGTGCTGCCGCGATATTCGGGTTCCAGCACCGCGTAGCCGCGCGAGGCCAGGAACTGGCTGTCGGCCGACCAGCGCCACTCGTTGCCGCGCACATAAGGGCCGCCATGCACCAGCACCACCATCGGCAGATTCTTGCGCTTGGCTACCGCCGTGCCTGGCGCTGTGCCTACCGCTGTGCCTACCGCGGTGCCTACCGTCGTGCCTACCGCTGTGCCATTCGGGACGGTCAGCCAGGCTGGCACCGTCAAGCCGTCGCGCGCCGTGATGCGCACCAGTTCCTGTTCGGCCATCTGGGCCGGTACGATGCGTTCGTGCGTGCTGCCAACGGAATTGAATTTGCCGGTATCGAGGTTGTACAGGGTGTAGCGCTCGGGTTGTTTGTCGGAGTACGATTGCACCAGCACCCAAGGGCTGTCGGGGCGCGCAGGCGGATTGATCATGTTCACGGTGGCAGGCAGGGCGGCATCGATGGTCGCCTGCAGCGTTTTCATTTTGGGGTCGAACCATGCGGTCGCGCGCGCGTCGCTCAGGTAGCGCACGCCGAGCAGCTTGTCGCGCGAGGTGATCAGCCTGCCGCTGAAGTCGTAATCGGCCAGTGCCACCAGCGGTTCTGCGCTGACCTGGTTGGCGGCCAGGTCAAAGGTGTGCAGCGCCATCTTGTCCTTGCCCGCGCCGCTGAGCACGTATAGGGTACCGTCCGGTCCGAAGGCCAGCGGCCTGAATGCTTCCTTGCCGCCAAGGTAGCCGTCGAAAGCGGCGATCTCGCGCCATTCCTTGGTGGCTGGGTCGAGATACCAGACGGTTTCGATATTCTTTTCCAGTGTGATGCACAGGCGCGGCTCGCCCTTGTGGTCGAGCAGCCAGCCCCGGGCTGGCCCGGGCCGCATGACCGTTTCGGTGCGCCCGGTCACCGTGTTGAGCCGGACCAGGTTGACATACATGATCTCCCCGCGTTCATTGAGGCCGTCGCGTTTCGGATTGGTCACATAGACATCGTCGGACGCTTGCGCGCCTTTTTGCGTTACCAGGTAGTGATTGGCCGGCAAGCTGGCCCGGGCCACGCCGTGCTCTTGCACGAAGTTGCCGCTGATCTTGACCAGCTGCCTGAAACTGCTGCCGTCGCGGTTGACCGCGAACAGGCCGGGGCCGTAGATGGCGTCGCCCGGGCCGATGCTTTTGTCGGTTGTGTCCAGTACCAGACGCTCATCGTTGACCCATTGGAATCTGTAGACATCCCGATCGCCAAACTGGGCCACGACCTTGATGGCGTTGGTGGCCAGTTCGATCACGATCAGACGGTCGCGCTTGTTGTCGTTGGAATAACGCACGGCCAGGAACTTGCCGTTGGGGGAAAGGACGGCATCGCTGAAGGCCGGGTTGTCGAAGAAATCGGCAATTGGCGGCGGCGCCGGCGGCGCGGCCTCGGCGCCGAAAGCGGGCAGGGCCAGGGCGCAGGCAAGCAGGGCCGCAATGCGCAGGGTGGACGAAAAACGGGTGGACATGGATGCGGCTCGATAGGGTGGAAGCAAAGCGGACAGTTGCTTCCTGTCCGGTCTGTCAATACTATCGTTTTGCCAAAGTTGACGCCAGTCTTATCGCCGCGCCGGTGTCAGGGCGTGCCGATCTGGCGCTGCAAGAATTTTTCGACCCGGCCCCAGAAGTCGATACGGTTTTTTGGCAGGGACCAGCCGTGGCCTTCTTCCTGGTACACCACCCATTCGACGTTGGCATTGTGTTCCTTGAGCGCGTCGACAAATTTCTTGCCGTGGTACAGGGGCACGCGCCGGTCGGCGGCGCCGTAGGCCAGCAGCAGCGGCTGGGTGATGCGTGCCGCCTGCAGCAGGGGCGAGGTGGCGCGCAGCTGGGCCGCGTCTTTTTCGGGATCGCCGATCAGGGTCGGCGCGCCGTACTTGAGGTAGGCGCTGCTCATGTCGGAGGTGAAGCTCCAGTGGCCGGTGTAGAGCAGGTTGATGTCGGTCACGCCGACCCAGTCGATGCCGCACTTGTACAGGTCCGGATCGTTCACCAGGCCCATCAGGGTGGCGTAGCCGCCGTAGCTGGCGCCGGCGATGCAGATGCGCTTGGGGTCGGCGATGCCCTGGGCGATCGCCCATTTGGTGGCGTCGGCGATATCGTCCTGCATCTTCAAGCCCCATTGCTTCCAGCCGGCCCGATAGTGCTTGCTGCCGAAGCCGGTGCTGCCGCGATATTCGGGTTCGAGCACCGCGTAGCCGCGCGAGGCCAGGAACTGGCTGTCGGCCGACCAGCGCCACTCGTTGCCGCGCACATAAGGGCCGCCGTGCACCAGCACCACCATCGGCAAGTTCTTGCGCTTTCCATTCGGAACGGTCAGCCAGGCCGGCACCGTCAAGCCGTCGCGCGCCGTGGTGCGCACCAGTTCCTGTTCGGCCATCTGGGCCGGCACGATGCGTTCCTGGGTGCTGCCGACATTGGTGAATTTGCCGGTATCGAGGTTGTACAGGGCGTAGTGCTCGGGTTGCTTGTCGGAATACGATTGCACCAGCACCCACGGGCTATCGGGGCGTGCGGGCGGATTGATCATGTTCGCGGTGGCGGGCAGGGCGGCGTCGATGGTGGCCTGCAGCGTTTTCATCTTGTCGTCGAACCACACGGTGGCGCGCGCGTCGCTCAGGTAGCGCACGCCGAGCAGCTTGTCGCGCGAGGTGATCAGCTTGCCGCTGAAGTCGTAATCGGCCAGCGCCACCAGCGGTTTTTCGGTGATCTGGTTGGTGGCCAGGTCGAAGGTGTGCAGCGCCATCTTGTCCTTGCCGGCGTCGCTCAGCACGTACAGGGTGCCGTCCGGACCGAAGGCCAGCGGCGTGAAGGCTTCCTTGCCGCCCAGGAAAGCATCGAAAGAAGCGATCTTGCGCCATTCCTTGCTGGCCGGATCGAGATACCAGATGGTTTCGATATTCTTTTCCAGTGCGATGCACAGGCGCGGTTCGCCCTTGTGGTCGAGCAGCCAGCCCTGGGCCGGTCCGGGCCGCTTGACCGTTTCGGCGCGCCCGGTCAGCGTGTTCAGGCGCAGCAGGTTGACGTACTTGATTTCGCCGGCTTCATCGAGGCCGTCGCGTTTCGGGTTGATCACGTAGACATCGTCGGATGCCTGCGCGCCTTTTTGCTCGACCAGATAATGGTCGGCCGGCAAGGTGGTGCGGGCCACGCCGTGCTCTTGCACGAAGTTGCCGCTGACCTGGACCAGCTGCTTGAAACTGCTGCCGTCGCGGTTGACCGCGAACAGGCCGGGGCCGTAGATGGCGTCGCCCGGACCGATGCTCTTGTCGGTTGTGTCCAGTACCAGGCGCTCGTCGTTGACCCATTGGAAGGTGTCGACATCCCGATCGGCGAACTGGGCCACGACCTTGATGGCGTTGGTGGCCAGCTCGATCACGATCAGGCGGTCGCGCTTGTTGTCGTTGGAAAAGCGCACGGCCAGGAACTTTCCGCTGGGCGAAAGGTTGGCATCGCTGAAGGCCGGGTTGTTGAAGAAGTCGGCAATCGGCGGCGCTGCCGGCGGGGCGGCCTCGGCGCCGAAGACGGGCATGGCCAGGGCGCAGGCGAGCAGGGCGGCAATGCGCAGGGTGGACGAAAAACGGGTGGACATGGGGGCGGCTCGATAGGATGGAAGCAAAGCGGACAGTTGCTTCCTGTCCAGTCTGTCAATACTATCGTTTTGCCAACGTTGACGCCAGCCTTATCGCTGCGCCGGTGTCAGGGCGTGCCGATCTGGCGCTGCAAGAATTTTTCGACCCGGCCCCAGAAGTCGATACGGTTTTTTGGCAGGGACCAGCCGTGGCCTTCTTCCTGGTACACCACCCATTCGACGTTGGGGTTGTGTTCCTTGAGCGCTTCAACAAATTTCTTGCCGTGGTACAGGGGCACGCGCCGGTCGGCGGCGCCGTAGGCCAGCAGCAGCGGCTGGGTGATGCGCGCCGCTTGCAGCAGGGGCGAGGTGGCGCGCAGCTGGGCCGCGTCTTTGTCCGGGTCGCCGATCAGGGTCGGTGCGCCGTACTTGAGGTAAGCGCTGTTCATGTCGGAGGTGAAGCTCCAGTGGCCCGTGTAGAGCAGGTTGATGTCGGTCACGCCGACCCAGTTGATGCCGCATTTGTACAGGGCCGGATCGCTCACCAGCCCCATCAGGGTGGCGTAGCCGCCGTAGCTGGCGCCGGCGATGCAGATGCGCTTGGGGTCGGCGATGCCTTGGGCAATCGCCCATTTGGTGGCGTCGGCGATATCGTCCTGCATCTTCAAGCCCCACTGCTTCCAGCCGGCCCGATAGTGCTTCGTGCCGAAGCCGGTGCTGCCGCGAAACTCGGGTTCGAGCACCGCGTAGCCGCGCGAGGCCAGGAACTGGCTGTCGGGCGACCAGGCCCATTCGTTGCCGCGCACGTAAGGTCCGCCGTGGACCAGCACCACCATCGGCAGGTTCTTGCGCTTTCCATTGGGCACGGCGGTAGGCACGGCGGTAGGCACGGCGGTAGGCACAGCGGTAGGCACAGCGGTAGGCACGGCGGTAGGCACGGCGGTGGGCACGGCGGTAGGCACGGCGGTAGGCACGGCGGTGGGCGCAGCGGTAGCCACAGCGGTAGGCACGGTCAGCCAGGCCGGCAGCGGCAAGCCGTCGCGCGCCGTGATGCGCACTAGTTCCTGCTCGGCCATCCGGGCCGGGACGATGCGTTCATGGGTGCTGCCAACGGGATTGAACTTGCCGCTATCGAGGTTGTACAGGATGTAGCGGTCGGGCTGCCGGTCGGAATACGAGCGCACCAGGACCCAGGGCGCCTCGGCGCGTGCTGGCACGTCGATCAGGTTGACGGTGGCGGGCAGGGCGGCATCGATGGCTGCTTGCAGGGTTTTCATTTTGGGGTCGAACCACACCGTGGCGCGCGCGTCGCTCAGGTAGCGCACGCCGAGCAGCTTGTCGCGCGTGGTGACCAGGCTGCCGCTGAAGTCGTAATCGGCCAGCGCCACCAGCGGCTCGGCGCTGAGCTGCCCGGTTGTCAGATCGAAGGTATGCAGCGCTTGCTTGTCCTTGCCCTTTGCACTGAGCACGTACAAGGTGCCGTCGGGGGCGAAGGCGAGCGGCCAGAAGGCATCCTTGCCGCCCAGGTAGGCGTCGAAGGCGGCGATCTGGCGCCATTCCTTGCTGGACGGCTCCAGATACCAGACCGCTTCGGTATTCTTGTCGAGCGTGACGCAGATGCGCGGCTCGCCCTTGTGATCGAGCAGCCAGCCGCGCGCCAGCCCCGGACGGCGCACCGTTTCGCTGCGCCCGGTGACGGTGTTGACGCGGATCAGGTTGACGTACTTGAGGTCGCCGGTTTCATCGATGCCGTCGCGCTTGGAATTGATGACGTACACATCGTCCGAGTGTTGCGCGCCTTTTTGCCTGACCAGGAAATGGTTGGCCGACAAGACGTTGCGGGCCACGCCGTGCTCCTGGACAAAGCTGCCGCTGACCTGCACCAGTTGCCTGAAATTGCTGCCGTCGCGGTTGACCGCGAACAGGCCGGGCCAGTAGACCGCGTCGCCCGGGCCGACGGTCTTGTCGGTCGAATCGAGCACCAGCCGGTCATTGTTGATCCACTCGAACTGGTCGACGTCGCGATCGGTGAACTGGGCCACGACCTTGACGGCGTTGGTGGCCAGTTCGATCACGATCAGGCGGTCGCGCTTGTTGTCGTTGGAATAGCGCACCGCCAGGAACTTGCCGTTGGGCGAAAGAATGGCATCGCTGAAGGCCGGGTTGTCGAAGAAGTCGGCGATCGGCGGTGGCGCCGGCGGCGCATCGGCGCTGAAGGCGGGGCCGGTCAGGGCGCACACGCACAGCAGCGCGGCGCGCAGCAAGGGCAGGAGGGTGTTCGACATGGTGCCTCGATAGACTGGGAAGCGTGAAGGAGGGCGAAACGAATCCGCGCCCTCAATCCTAGCCGCTTGCCGGGGGCTGTGCCAGTGCGCTTCGCGACGGCGCTGCGTTGTCGCGACAATTCGTCATTCGGGCGCGCGCAAGTGGTCGATCAGGCCGTCCGAACGGGCGTCCGGCGCCTTGGTCAGCAGGCTGACCACGACCAGTACCAGTACCCCGGCCGGCACCCCGAACACGCCGGCCGACATGGGCGCGATATGAAACCACTGGCCGGCCGCGCTGCCGCCGAGGATGGGGTTGGTGTGCAGCATGTAGTACAGGCAGACGCAAAAGCCGGCCGCCATGCCGCCCAGCGCGCCGGCATGGTTGGCGCGCTTCCAGAACACGCCCAGCGCCAGTGCCGGGAACAGGGTCGAGGCCGCCAGCGAAAAGGCCGCGCCCACCAGCGACAGGATGTCGGCCGGCTTCTGCGAGGCGGCGTAGGCGGCGATGAAGGCCACCCCCAGCAGCAGCAGCTTGGAAATGGTGACCCGTTTCTGGGTCGAGGCGCCCGGATCGATCACCTTGTAGTAGAAGTCGTGCGAGAGCGCGTTCGAGATCGCCAGCAGCAGCCCGTCGGCGGTGGACAGGGCCGCGGCCAGCCCGCCGGCCGCCACCAGCCCTGAAATCACGTAGGGCAGGCCGCCGATTTCGGGCGTGGCCAGCACCAGCATGTCGCCGTCGATGGCGATTTCGGCCAGCTGGACGATGCCGTCGCCATTGATGTCGGCAATGCTGATGAGGGGATTAAGTTTGTCCACATTGGCCCAGTAGCTGATCCAGTTGGGCAGCTGCGTGAATTTGGTGCCGACCAGCGCGCTGTACAGGTCGTACTTGATCAGCACCGCCAGCGCCGGGATGGACAAGTAAATGAGCAGGATAAAGAACAGGGTCCAGAATACCGACACGCGGGTGTCGTGCACCGAGGCGGTGGTGTAGGAGCGCATCAGGATGTGCGGCAGCGCGGCCGTGCCCAGCATCAGGCAAAACACCAGCGCCAAAAAGTTATTGCGGCGGATGTCGGAGGCGGCGCGGTCGGCGCCGGGAAAGGGCGTGGCGTGCGGCTGGGGCGGCCGCGCGCGTGCCAGGTTGGCCGCGCGCGCCGCATTCCAGCTGCGCGCGGCGTCGTCCGCGCTTTTGGGCCAGGCCAGCACGGCGCGTTCGGCGGCGCGGATCTCGCCCAGCGCGGCATTGCGCAGGCGCACTGCGTCGAGGCGGCGCTGCACATCCTGGCGTCCGTTTTCCCATGAGGCGGGCAGGCTTGCCGCCAGCGCCTGGTAGTAGCCGGCGCGCTGGGCGAAGATGGCGCGCACTTCGCGCTCGCGCGGGTCGCGTTCCAGTTCGGCCTCGCGCGCGGCCAGCTTGGGCAAGACGGTGCCGTACGCCACCTGCGGCACCGGGTTGTCGGCATGCTTGAGCGAGAGCCACATGGTGGGCAGCAGGAAGGCCACCAAAATGATGATGTACTGCGCCACCTGGGTCCAGGTGATGGCGCGCATGCCGCCCAGGAAGGAGCACACCAGGATGCTGGCCAGTCCCAGGAAAATACCGACCGAAAAATCGACCCCGGTAAAGCGCGCGGCGATCAGCCCGACCGCGTAAATCTGTGCCACCACGTAGGTGAACGAGACAATGATGGTGGCGGCCACCGCCATCACCCGAACCGGCCCGCCGCGCCCGCCGGCGCCGCCGCCGTAGCGCGCCGCCAGGAAGTCGGGGATGGTGTACTGGGCGAATTTGCGCAGGTAGGGCGCGATCAGCAGTGCCACCAGGCAGTAGCCGCCGGTCCAGCCCATGATGTAGGCCAGGCCGTCGAAGCCGTGCAGGTACAGGCCGCCCGCCAGGCTGATGAAGCTGGCCGCCGAAATCCAGTCGGCCGCGGTGGCCATGCCGTTGAACAGGGCCGGCACCCGGCGCCCCGCCACATAATATTCCGTCACGTTCGAGGTGCGGCTGATGACGCCGATGGCCGCATACAGCACGATGGTGGCGAACATATACAGGTAGCCGAGCCAGACGCGCGGCATGCCTTCGCGTTCGAGCAGGGCCAGCGAGAGCACGAAGGCGATGAAGCACACCGTGTACCACAGGTAATAGCGGCTCAGGCGCCGGAACAGGGAATTGGGCGCGCTCATGCGGCATCCTTCAGGGCAGCGACGAAACGGCGGTCGGCGCGCCGCATGGCCAGCACATAGATGCCGAGGATGGCCAGGTAGACCAGCGAAGCGCCCTGGGCCGCCAGGTAGAACGACAGCGGCCAGCCGAACAGCGACCAGTTGGCAAGTTCGCGCGCGAAAAAAACCGTGCAAAAGCCGCTGGCCAGCCACAGCAGCAGCAGGATGGCCGTGATGCGGCGCGTGCGGCGCCAGTGCACCCGGCGCGCGGCCACGAGGCGGCGGCGCTGCTCGGCCAGGGCGTTCGTTTCCATCAGTCGCCCTCCTCGTCGGTGACGCGCGGCGGCGGGAAGCTCAGGCGGAACTGGCAGCCGGGCGCCTTTTTTTGCCCACTGCGCGGATTGTTGAAGATGTCGATGGTGGCGCCGTGCTGCTGGGCGATTTCGCGCACGATGGCCAGTCCCAGGCCGCTGCCGGGGGCGCTGTTGCCGAGGATGCGGTAAAAACGCTCGAACACGTGGGCCCGTTCGTCCGGGGCGATGCCGGGGCCGCTATCTTCGACTTCCAGGATGGCCAGCTCGGCCTCGCGCCGCACGCGTACGGTGACGCTGCCGCCGGCCGGGGTGTAGCGCAGGGCGTTGTCGATCAGGTTGGAGAGCAGTTCGCGCAGCATCATCGGGTTGGCCGCGATCAGCACCGGCTGCTCCGGCTGTTCGAAGCCCAGGTCGATGCGATGGGCGAACGAGGCTTGCACCCAGTCCTGCACGGTCTCGCGCGCGCTCTCGCACAGGTCGAGTTCTTCGTAGGCCAGGCCGGCGTTGGGCTGGTTTTCGGCGCGCGCCAGGGCCAGCAGCTGGTTGACCAGGCGCGTGGCCGACTCGGAACTTTTGGCCAATTGTTCGAGCGAGCGCCGGATTTCTTCCGGGTCGAGCTGGCGCAGCGCCAGTTCGGACTGCATGCGCATGCCGGCCAGCGGGGTTTTCATCTGGTGGGCGGCGTCGGCGATGAAGCGTTTTTGCATTTCGATGGTTTGCGACAGACGTTCGAGCATGTCGTTGAGCGAACCGACCAGGGGCGAAATTTCTTCCGGGACCTGGCGCGAATCGATCGGCGAAAGGTCGTCCGGGCGGCGCGCACGTATGCGTTCCTGCAACTGGGCCAGCGGCGAGAGGCCGCGCGCCAGGGCCAGCCAGACCAGGGCCAGCACGATCGGCAGGATGATGAATTGGGGCAGGATCACGCCCTTGATGATTTCATTGGCGAGCTGGGCGCGCTTGTCCAGCGTTTCGGCCACCTGCACCAGCGCCGCGTAGGGCTCGTCGCCGCGCTTGGCCAGCGGGCGCAGGTTGACGTAGGAAAAGGCGATGCGCACCGGCGTGCCGTGCATCAGCTCGTTGCGGAAATGGACGCGCCCGTTGCGCAGGCGTTCCTCGTCGGGCGGCAGCGGCAGGTCGCGGTCGCCGTCGATGTGTTCGCGGCGCGGGCCGATGATCTGGATATACACCTGGTCGACATCGTCGGCGCGCAGGATGTCGCGCGCGCTGCCGGGCAGGCGCGAAAACACCTTGCCGTCAATTTCGCGCACCTCCTGGGCCAGCACGGTGATGCTGTCTTCCAGGGCGCGGTCGAAGGGTTCGTTGGCGATCGACTTGGCCACCAGGTAGGTGATGGCGATGCTCATTGGCCACAGTAGCAGGAGCGGGGCCAGCATCCAGTCGAGGATTTCGCCGAACAGGGAATGCTGGATGTTTTCGTCCGGCTCGGCGCCGGGTGGTACATAGAGGGCGTCGGGTGGATCGAGCGCGGCCGGGGAGGCGTCGCGCACGCTCACTTCGATTCCACGCCCGCGTCGAGGCTGGCGCGGGGTGCGTCGGCGTATTTTTCCAGGCAATAGCCCAGGCCGCGCACGGTGGCGATGCGCACGCCGCCGACCTCGATCTTCTTGCGCAGGCGGTGCACATACACTTCGATGGCGTTGTTGGATACTTCCTCGCCCCATTCGCACAGGTGGTCGACCAATTGTTCCTTGGATACCAGGCGCCCCGCGCGCGCCAGCAAGATTTCCAGCAGGCCCAGTTCGCGTGCCGACAGGTCGAGCATCTGGTCATTGATATAGGCGCTGCGACCGACCTGGTCGTAGGCCAGCGGACCATGGCGCACCACGGCCGCGCCGCCGCCGGCGCCGCGCCGGGTCAGGGCGCGTACGCGGGCTTCGAGTTCGGACAGGGCGAAGGGCTTGGCCATGTAATCGTCGGCGCCGAGGTCGAGGCCATTGACGCGCTGCTCGATCGAATCGGCCGCGGTGAGGATCAGCACCGGCAGCAGGGAAGCGCGCGCGCGCAGGCGGCGCAGCACTTCCAGCCCGGACAGCTTGGGCAGGCCGAGGTCGAGGATCAGCAGGTCGAATTCCTGGGTGGACAGGGCGGTATCGGCCTCTTGTCCGTTCTTCACACAATCGATGGCGTAGCCGGACTGGCGCAAGGAGCGCGTCAATCCATCGGCAAGCACGCTATCATCTTCGGCAAGTAAAATACGCATGGGGGCACCGGAACGTCTAAGTAAGGGCTATTGTGTTTCATTTGGCGCAACGCCGGGAATTTTTTTGAATCGGGGTCACGTGCCGCTTGCATAAACCACTGTTTATTTGTACAGTGGTGTCTGTGACGTGACTTCTGCCCGTGATCTGGACCATTCTCTGGACTGAAAGAAAATTATGGATGATAAAAAAACCGTATTAAATGCTGGCGAGAAGGGCAAGGCGCTGGCCGCCGCTCTCGCGCAGATTGAAAAGCAGTTCGGCAAGGGCTCCGTCATGCGCATGGACGCCAATGCGCCCGTGGAAGACGTGCAGGTCGTCTCGACCGGTTCGCTCGGCCTCGACATCGCGCTGGGCGTCGGCGGCTTGCCGCGCGGCCGCGTGGTCGAGATCTACGGTCCTGAATCGTCGGGTAAAACCACCCTGACCCTGCAGACCATCGCACAAATGCAAAAACTGGGCGGCACCTGCGCCTTTATCGATGCCGAGCACGCGCTGGACGTCGGTTACGCCCAAAAACTGGGCATCAACCTGTCCGAACTGCTCATTTCGCAGCCGGACACGGGTGAGCAGGCACTGGAAATCACCGATGCGCTGGTGCGCTCGGGCAGCGTCGACCTGGTCGTGATCGACTCGGTGGCGGCCCTGACCCCGCGCGCCGAGATCGAAGGCGACATGGGCGATTCCCTGCCGGGTTTGCAGGCACGCCTGATGTCCCAGGCACTGCGCAAGCTGACCGGTTCGATCAACCGCACCAATACCCTGGTTATTTTCATCAACCAGATCCGCATGAAGATCGGCGTCATGTTCGGCAGCCCGGAAACCACCACCGGTGGTAACGCGCTCAAGTTCTACGCTTCCGTGCGCCTGGATATCCGCCGCACCGGCTCGATCAAGTCCGGCGACGAAGTCATCGGTAACGAAACCAAGGTCAAGGTCGTCAAGAACAAGATCGCCCCGCCGTTCAAGGAAGCGCATTTCGACATCCTTTATGGCGAAGGCACGTCGCGCGAAGGCGAGATTTTGGATCTGGGTGCGGATAACAAGATCGTCGAGAAGTCGGGTTCCTGGTACAGCTACAACGGCGAACGTATCGGCCAGGGTAAGGATAATGCGCGCATCTTCCTCAAGGAGCGTCCGGCGCTGGCGCGCGAGATCGAAAACAAGGTGCGCGTGGCCTTGGGCGTGCGCGAGCTGCCGCCGGTGCCTGGCGAGGAGCCAGTCAAGGTCGCCAAACTGAAAGCAGTCCCCGAGTAATCGGCGGCGGCAACGATGGCAGCACCCCAATTGAGCCTGAAAGGCCGTGCCCTGCGCTATCTCTCGATGCGCGAGCACAGCCGGCTTGAACTGGGGCGCAAGCTGGCGCGCCATGCGGAGGAGGGCGACGACGTCGACGCCCTGCTCGATTTCCTCGAAAAAAACAACTGGCTGTCGCAGGAACGTTTTTCCGAATCCCTGATTCACCGCCGCTCCGCGCGCTTCGGCAACAGCCGCATCATGGCCGAGCTGCAAAGTCACGGGGTCAAGGGCGAAGCCTTGCAAGAGTTGAAGGCCGGGCTGGCCGACAGCGAAACGGCGCGCGCCTGCGAAGTGTGGCAGCGCAAATTCGGCACGGTGGCGAGCGATCCCGCCGAGCGCAACAAGCAGATGCGGTTCCTGATGCAGCGGGGTTTTTCCCAGCGCGCGGTCAGGGCGGCGATGCAGGGGCGCGATCCGGACGATGACTAGGTAATTTCTTTGAATTGCTGTTCCGCTTGCCGCCTCCCCGGCGCCCGAGCGTGAGCAAGTGCGCCGCGACGCTGGCGCCACGTCTGCGGGCCATGCCCTTGGGCGGAAAAGCGGAGCGCCTTTCACCGTATGCCGGGGTGGTACGCCCGTCATACTCCTCAACGGTGGAAGGCGCTACGCTTTTTCGCCCTGTTTGCCTTCCCTTCCCCATTGGTTGCGCTGCCCCTGAGATCAGCCGGCTCTGCTCCTGCCGTGTAGCCAATCAACAACAGTAATAATTTAAGGCAAAAAATAGTTCCAAAACGAACCATCTTCTGTTATCTATGGGATAATGTTATCTTGTTAATAGATGTGGGAATGAAATGCTTTTCTCTCTTGATGGCGTGTCGTATGACGCGCGAACTCTGATGCGTCGATTTTTTTACGGATGCATCGGGGTCCTGTTTTTTTATTTTCCAGCCAGTGCACACGCCCAAATAAAGAATTATGTTGGGCCGTACAAATATTATATTTCAACCAAAAACATATTTTCAGATGAGGCACCCGCATGGGATCTTCGCCTCGCGGAAGCAAATAAAAATGCTGCCTGTCCTTATGCGTGGGGCGCAGGTTCCGCATGGGCACATCGAAGCTCTATTGGTGGAATCGTTAGCTCGGAAGGTAAGACCAGATCACTCGATCCAGGTTTTATGAATGTTGAGGGAAAGTGTGTGAGGAAAGCTGGCTATGGCGAGGAAATGATGCGTAGCCGGCTAGTGTGTCTTGAGATACACAATTTGCGTTATTATCCACCGACTGACAAGTGTGAAAGCGGTGAGTTTTTTGAGAATCAGGGCGCAAATGGCGGTAATGTAGGGCAAAATTGCAAGGGGTGTGTCGGCCAACCGATCACTCCGGTTAACGGGAATATGTGGCATGCGATCACCGACTATCAAGCGCCCAAATCGTCAAGTGATCTGACGCTGGAGCGTATTTATAATAGTTCTCTAACCTTGACGGACCCGTTTTCTGTCAGGGGATTCGGCGTTAGGTGGACGCACTCCTACAATAAATCGCTCAAGGCAGAAGAGCCGCGTAGCGAGCAAACGATGTACAAATGCTGGAAATTTACCTTTGGTCTGGTCGATTGCAGCTTCTATGTGGATAACGTCAATCCAATTCCTCAGCAGATGGCAATCAAGAGTTCAGATGGCAAGCGATTTGTTTTCACGCGTGACACCTCCGGCGCTTATAAAAGCACTGCAGACGTAAGCGACAAGCTCTCGGCAGTCATGTCGCCGGACAATCTCGCTGTCCAGGAATGGGTTCTTTACAACGCCAAAAACGACAGTACCGAACGGTTTGACAAATCTGGACTGCTGCTTTCGATCACCGAGCGCACTGGGTTGACAAAAAAATTGACCTACAGTGACGGCGTCAGCAACGACACCGCAGTCAGTCGTTTTCCCGCTAGCGCGCCTGAATGCGCGAACGCCCATCCTGGTGCCGTTCTCCCAGCACGTCGCTTGCTGTGTGTTACCAACCATTGGGGCCTCCAGCTTCAGTTCCGATACGATGCGGGAGGGCGGGTTGGCGAAATGATCGATCCGGCGAAGCAATCTTATCTTTACGAATATGATGGCCCATCGGGCGGCTGCGTTCCCGGCAATGAAAAGACCGTAGCGTGCAGGGCAAACAATCTGACCAAGGTGATTTATCCCGATGGTAAAAGTCAAACTTATTTTTACAATGAAGCAAGTAAAATTAATAACGGCAAGGCGTGCGATCTTCGTTGGGCGGTCATTGGAAATGGTTTCGGTCACGAGGTGTTTTCCAATATGATGACCGGTTTGGTTGATGAAAACGACCAGCGCCACATCAACTGGACGTATGACTGTGGGGGCCGGGCGACTTCGTCGCAACTGGGCGAGGGCATTGAAAAGGTAACGGTTGCCTATGTCGATGGTAAAGACACACCTGCAACAGTAACCCATTATGTCGGCCCGGCCGAGAATGTGCGGACGACGGAGCGTACCTACAGTAAGAAATATATGCTAGGTATTGCCCAACTGACGGCTATTAGCGCGCCGTGCGTCGAATGCGGCACGATTGCCGAACGTGTGTATGACACCACCGGTAACGTCACGATGACGAAGGATTTCAACAGCAACTACAGCTGCTTCGCATACGATACCGCACGCAATCTTGAAACGACACGGATTGAAGGCGTTTCGACGGCCACTTGCACCTCGCTGCTGAGCGCGCAAACGCTCGCGTTGCCAATGCGTAAAACCACGACCAAATGGCACGCGCAATTCACGCAGCCGGAAGCCATCGCCGAACCCAAGCGTGTTACGAAATACGAATACGACGCGTCCGGCAATGTTCTCACCAAGACCGAGCAGGCCACGACTGACCTGACGGGTGCGCAAGGATTGAACGCGCCGTTGACCGGCAGCGCCCGGAAATGGGCATACACGTACAACAATGTGGGGCAATTGCACACCGTGACCGGCCCGCGTACCGATATCGTCGACCTCACCAAGTATGACTATGATGCGCTCACCGGCTATCTGGTCAAGGTAACCAACGCCGCCAAACAGGAGACGACATTCTCGGACTACGACGGTCATGGCCATGTTCGCACGATTCGCGCGCCGAACGGCGTCACGACCACGCTGAGCTACACCCCGCGCGGATGGGTCGCTTCGCAAGCCGTATCGAACGGCACGACCACGCAGACCACGACGTACGACTACACCCCTTCGGGCGAGGTCAGGACGGTCACCTTCCCCGACAACAGCGTCACGACCTATACCTACGACGTGGCCCACCGGCTCACCTCCGTCGCCAATAACCGCGGCGAGAGCATCGTGTACACGCTCGACCTCACGGGCAACAGGATCAAGGAAGAAGTGCGTGACCCCAAGGGTAACCTTGCACGCCAGATTACCCGTACGTATGACACTATCGGCCGTCTGACGAGCCAAACCGGAGCTGCACAATGACTCGCCGTATCTTCAGCCGTTTGACGTCCGGCGCATTAATTGTTGTCATGACTTATACCCCACTGCTGGGTGCCTATACCGGAACCGTCGCCTCAGCGCAGTCGGTGCCGGCAGCGGCCACCGGCTACAAGTACGACCTGGGCGGTAACCTGACGGAGGTTAACGACCCGCTCGGCCGTGTGACCAACCAGACCTACGACCCGCTCGGCCGTGTAAAGCAGGTGGAGCAGCCGCAGACTAACGGCGCACGTCCGACCATCAAGTACGGTTACGATGGCATCGGCCAAGTGGCGACGGTCACCGATCCGCGCAACCTGGAGACGCGTTACTCTGTTGATGGACTGGGCAACCGCAGCGAGCTGGGAAGCCCCGACACGGGCCTCACAAAATCGACCTACGACGCTGCCGGCAACCTGAAGACGAGCACGGACGGTCGCGGTATGCTCAATACGTATTCTTACGACGCGCTCAACCGCCTGACCCGGATCGTCTATACGGGCACCGTCGGCACCACGTTCGAATATGACGGCGGTGCTACCCCGACCCCGAATGCGGCCGGGAAAATGACGCGGATGACGGATGAATCGGGTTATACGACGTATACCTATGACGCATTCGGGCGGCTCGCGACCAAAGCCCAGACCACGACCGGCTTGGGCAGCTACACCAACACGCATACGCTTGTCTATGCGTACGATGCGGCCGGCCGGCAAGCGAGCGTGACCTACCCGAGCGGGAACCGGGTTAACTATAGCTACAACGATGTGGGCCAGGTCGCCAGCATCACGCTGAACCCGGTGAAAGCCAACGGTACCGACACGAGCACCGAAAACATTGTTTTGCTGAACAATATCACCTACGCACCGTTTGGCGGCACCACCGGCTGGACATGGGGCAATAGCGCTCCAGCAAACCAGTACGCGCATGTGCGCACCTACGACCTCGATGGCCGGATCAGCAGCTATACCTTGGGAAGCCCTTCGGCGAACGGCGTTGTACGCACGGTCAATTACGATGCCGCCAGCCGCATCAAGGGGTACACCCATACCGGCAGCGGTACAGCGCCCAGCCCTGCCAGCCTGAACCAGACCTTCGGCTACGACGAACTGGATCGCCTGACCAGCTACAGCGGCAACGGCACCACTCAGACCTACGCTTATGACGCTACCGGTAACCGCATCAAGGCTGGCTTCGGGGCGAACAGCTACACGAACACGGTCGACCCTCTCAGCAATAAGCTGAGCGCGACCACCGGTCCTGGGTCGGCCAAAACGAATACCTATAATGGCGCGGGTGATCTGACGACTGATGGCACGCTCGTCGTCACTTACAGTGGACGGGGCCGCCCGTATCGCCTTCAGAATGGTGCGGTCACCGCCCACCAGCTGTTCAACGGTTTGGATCAGCGTGTCTTCCAAACTAACGGTGGCGGCATATTCGTCTATGATGAACAAGGACAGTTGGTAGGTGAGTACAACTATGTCAACGGCAAGGCGTCGCGCGAGACGGTGTATTTGGGCAACCTGCCGGTGGCAGTGCTGACCCAGACAGTGACGGGAACGGCACCCGCCCAAAGCACGGCGGTTAACGTGTTCCATATTCATCCGGATCATATGGGAACGCCACGGATGATCACGCGCCCGCTCGACAACAAGATTGTCTGGCGCTGGGACAATGGCGATCCGTTCGGACTGACACCGCCGACCGAAAATTTCAGCGGATTAGGCACTTTTACATTCAATTTGCGGATGCCAGGTCAATATTATGATCGAACTACTAACCTGTTTTACAACTACCATAGGGATTATGATCCGCAGACGGGGCGTTACGTGCAGTCAGATCCTATCGGACTGAAAGGGGGTATTAATACGTACACTTACGTTATGAACAAACCCCTTACAAGAAAAGATCCATTTGGGCTCAAGGATACTTGGTACTGCGATGGAAAACGATGCGGAGAGGAATGTTATAGCGAAATCTGCTGGAACGCACCTAAGCCGCCTGGAAGTCCGACGTGGGGATCATGCATGAACGCGTGCGTTGGCGCCTTCAACCCGTGGTGGTCTACCCCTACAGGGGGAGCAGTTAGTATTGCTGGGGTAGCAGCAGCCTCGAGCAAGAAAGCCACTACTGCGTGTACTTGGGCAGGAGGAGTAATGGGTGCATGGGGAGTTGGTACCGCAGTCGGCTGCGCTATGGCCTGTCAACGCAGTTCAGATGCTTATAAGTAGGGAATATGAACAGCACGAAAAGGGAGAAAGATAAAGCTAGCGTCTTTCAACGCTTGGTTTGTGGGGTCATTGGAATAGCTGGAGGAGTGATATGGATATATTTTATAATTTCCATTTTCAATGAATCTCGGACGGTTTCGTTAGATACGGCCCTAGCGATCCTTCTTACGTTGCCGCTTGGATTTTTCTTATTTATATATATTGCGGTAGTGGGACGGTTTCCACCTTAAACTCACCTCGTTATACAAAAGTCCTGCGTGCCGTGCCGGTCGCCCTGAAAATACGTTTACATTCAAGGACTTAACAGGGTGTGGATTTAATCGCCGTGCCCGTCAACCGACCCGCACGTGGCCCAATGTCGTTTCGAGTGGAAGTTGACAAGCCGCACTTTGCCCTTTCTGGGGGCGTTGTCGGTTGGAGGGGCCCAACCGCAACGGCATTTTCGGTGCAGTCAAGGGCGGGCATAGCCCGGCGCAGCGAACCCTTGACGGCACTGAAAAATCCTTTACGCTCAAGGGCTTAGGGTTGGATGCGGGGTTGGCATCCGGCCCGCGAGCCCGTCCGGCGGCAAGGACTTCCCCGCCCTTGGGGGCGGGGCGAGGAGTGGGGAATCCACGCAGTTTGGCAACATCACGTTTCCGCCGCCGCGTAAAGTTCCACTATAAACGGCATTGAGCCCATAAAGCCGGCACCGAAAAACTGTCAGGCATGTGAAGACGCGAAGCAAACCTGCGAGCAAGTTGGCGGAACCGGCGCGGTGGTCGGGACAGCCGCTGCCGGAGTAGGCATAGGATCGTTTGGCGGCCCGATCGGCGCCGGTATTGGTGGTGCGATTGGTGGGGGGCGGGTTACTTTGCTGGGAAACGCATAGACGCAGCGTGCGGTGTTGGGTACGCTGCTTGTATCAACCAATGCAAAGCAGCGGAGATATGTACGATTAAGTAAGGTTAAGATGATGGAATCTGAAAATTGTCCGGTTTGTGGTACTCCAGTACCCAAGAAAATATTTTTTTCTCGTTATTCAGTTCAAAGAACGTTTGTCTGTCGAAAATGTTCGACCGAATTGAAATGGACTGCAAACGGTGTCGGCCGGACTCTCCGCGTGACTTGGGGAATGGTCATAGCGATTCTGTTGGGCTTAGCCCCACGAAGCCAACCGCTAAAGACAATGTGCAATTTCGACTCTACATGCATTGACGTTATTTCCTGGACTGGCGCCGCTTTCTTTTTGCTGCTAGGGTTTTTATTAATTTCAAAATTTTGGCCCAATGACGTTTCCGGTGAAACTTGACATCGGCTATGCTGTGAGGTTCTACCGTCCCGGAGTGCGGTCAAGGGCGGCGCGCGCTGCGCGCGTGCCGGCGTAGCGCACCCTTGACGGCATGCAGGGCGCAT
>NZ_WHJG01000002.1 GCF_011682175.1 Massilia frigida | reverse complement strand
GCCTATCTGCGCATGTCCAAACTCGCTCATTTACCCGTCAATCCCTTGCAGGCCGCCGCGAAGCGGTCGGTTTCAATTAGGCGATACCGTGGCGGTCGTCAAGTTTCACCGAAAACGTCATAGAGCCAAAATTTGCGCGGGCGTGAAAGAACAGCCCAGTGCGCAGAAACAGGTCGAGGCTGATTGAGTCGGCCTTGGCGAGGCAGCAGCCGTTACAGAACAGCTTCAACCCGGAGGTTGAATTCCTGCGTTCCAGCGGTTTGAGGAACCGGGCAACGATAAACACGTACAGCATGCGTAACCATATATACACTTGCTTCCCCCGTTTTTCGATCTGGATACTGCCCACATCAAAACGTTTCGTTTTAATGTTTTTTGCAATATTAGCAAATAATATCTCATGTAAGTGATCATGTTTTGTGTGCATCCTCTAAAATATTTCGTGACTATGCACCCCGCATGGCGCGGTCAATGAAGGGCAAAAACCTCGCAGTGGCAAACCCCGTCAGGGGGACCTACGAAAACAAATCCAACTGTCCCGCCGCCTTGCCGAATTGCTGGGCCTTCAACGGCGGCACCACCAGCGGCCGCTTGAAACGCGATGTATCAAGCTCGGCAAAGCGCCCGCTGCTCAGGTTCATGCCATATCGTTATACACATCTTTTTCCGCGCAACGTCATTTCAGCCCGGGGCGGCGATTTCCATGAGGTTTTGCCTAAAAATTAAGCGAAATGCGGGTATTTTAAGATCAACCGCACTGATTCTCTGTCGTTTCATGTCGACGGCGCCCTAGCGATGTCAGGCGCAAGTCGTTGATTTTATTATAAAAAAAGATGTGTATAACGACATGGGTTCATGCCCAGCCGCTGCACCGCCTTGACGAAACGCTGTCGAATAAGGTGGCCCACACGCCCTCGCCCGACATGCGCTTGCTGAAGTCGCTGTCGTACTCCTTGCCGCCGCGCATATCGCGCTCGGGGAAATGCACCTCCAGCCATTGCTGGAACAGGGGATTGACTTCCCATGGCAAGCGCAGCACGACGTAATGCGCGCTGACGGCGCCGGCGTCGCGCGCCGCCTCCACCGACACCGGTAGCATTTCGGCCATGGCGGCCAAGAACCAGGCGATTGCGGCGGTTACCATCACCACGCTCGACCCGGAAATCTCGCGCACGCTGGAACCGCGCGCGGCGGCACCGGCGCGGCGCCTGCGCACGATTAGGCGGCTGACGGACGCGGGCATCCCGGTGCGGGTCAGCGTCGCGCCGGTGATTCCCTTCATCAGCGAGCCCGAGCTCGAGCGGGTGCTGGAAGCCGCGCGCGATGCCGGTGCAGTGAGCGCGCACTACGTCGTGCTGCGCCTGCCGTGGGAGGTCAATCCGCTGTTCCAGGAATGGTTGCAAGCGCACTTTCCCGAGCGGGCGCAGCGCGTGATGAACCGGGTGCGCGAGCTGCGTGGCGGCAAGGACTATGACAGCGACTTCAGCAAGCGCATGCACGGGGAGGGCGTTTGGGCGGATTTGATACGCCAGCGTTTCGTCAAGGCGGTGGAGCGGCTGGGCATGAACGCGACCAGCGGGCGCTTTGCGCAACTCGATGCCGCACGGTTCAAGCGGCCGCTGGTGGTGCCGACAGCGCCCGCCAAGCAATGCGGCAACGCGACAGGGCAGCTGGATTTGTTTGGATAGGAGGCGCTCGATAAAACATTTTTCGCGGCTCGCTAGCCGTGCTTATTCACGCAGGTCAGTTAAATACCGCTCGATTTCAAACACGTGCGCGTCTTCCATGCCCAGTTCGCGCAGCGCGTGGGCAAGGTCGATCAGATAATCGCGGTTGGCGCCGCTCGGGCCGTGCGAGCGCGCGATTTGACGGGCAATATCACGCTCGCTCGCCTCGCCGAGGAAGGCGGCATTGTCTTCGGTCGCGATGTACACCAGCCCGAGTTCGCTGCCGCCGTCCTCGAAGCGGATGTCGGTTGCCAGACGCAGATAGCCGTTCTTTTCGCGGTGGTCCAGATGGGCAAACACTTCGGGGGTGATCAGGTAAGCCATGCCGGCGGTGACGGCGCCGGACTGCGCAATCAGCGTGGCCACGCGGCCCGGGGCAGTCTCCGTGCCGCGGTGATCGTGTGAACCTTGCCAGAAGCGCCTGGTCCAATTGCTGATCGTCGCCGGTTTGCGCTCGATGTACGGAAAGTCCGCCTTGAAGATCAGCGAGCCATAGCCGAACAGCCACACGCGATGGTGGCCGTCGAATTGATCCATGCGCTGGTTGATGGCGATGGTGTTGTGTGACATGGGTAGTATCCGTTGGAGGCGAGCATCAATTATAGAGGCGGCGCGCCACCGGCGCAGCGGCGGCAAGGCGCGCTGTCCATGACGCTTCGTGAGCGCGCCCGGCAGATGGCGGCTCGCAGCGTCCGTGGCCTGCTGCGGGTGTTGAGCCTCCACGATCGATAGCGTCGTTTGTGCATTCACGATCGATGGCGTCGTCTGCACGTCGGTGATCGATGGCGCCTTGGCGCGTCCGCGGTCGATGGCGTATTGCGACCGTCCGCAGCCGATCACATGGCGCTATGCGCGCAAGCTATGGCGCCATGTGATCGGCTCAAGACTGCGCAGGCTCCTGACCTACCGCGATGGGAATGTTCCAGTCATGCGACTCGACGAACTTGAACAGGAAGGCCATAAAGCTTTCCGCCGCCGGCGACAGCGAGCGCTTGTCGCGCGTGTACACGAAAAAACGCCGCGTCAGTTCCGGTTCGTGCAACTGGCGCATGTGCAACTGATGCAAGCGTACCAGCGGCTCGGCATACGGCAGGCAGACGGTCACGCCCAGTCCGGCGCTGACCATGGCCAGCGCGGTCGTCATGAACGTGACTTCATTGACCGGATTGAGCGGCACATCGCGCAGCGAATGGTGCATGTCGCTCAGCAGGCGCTCGGTGAACTGCCCTTGCAGCGAGATGAACGGGTAGGCTGCCAGGTCCGACCATGTCACGCGCTCGCGCTGCTCGAGCGGGTGCTGCTGCGGAAACACCAGCACGAAGGGCATCTCGAACAGCACCACCGCCTCGATCTGCGCGGTGGGATCGCGTTCCGGTCCGATGCCGCAGTCGACCTCGCCGCTGAACACGCGCGCCGTCACGTTTTCGACCGCGCAATCGACCAGGCGCACCTGGATTTCCGGATACACCTTACGGTAGGCGGCGATGACCTGCGGCAGCAAGGTGCACGACATCAACTGCGGGGCCGCGATCCGGACCACGCCTTTTTTCAGCCGTGTCTGGCTGGCGATGTCGAGCAGCGCGCCGTCGAGGTCATCTATCATCTTGGAAAACAGGGGCGTCAGCTCACGCCCGACCTCGGTCAGGGCGATCCGGCGCGTGCTGCGGTCGACCACGCGCACGCCCAGGGTCAGTTCGAGCTCCTTGATCAGCCCCGATAGCGCCGCCTGGGTCACGTGGAGATACTCGGCCGCCAGGGTAAAACTGCCGGTCTTGGCAAGCGCGACGAGGGCGCGCATCTGGCGCAGGGTGGGATTCATAGCTTAATCTGATAAGTCGCGTTGAAAATATTGTTTGAATGATAGTTCGTTTTGCACTCTAATAGGGGAATCAACAGGGGAGCACAGCATGAAAATTACCAGGATTCACCACGTAGCCTATCGCTGCAAGGATGCCAAAGAGACAGTCGAGTGGTACGTCAACTACCTCAATATGGACTTCGTGCTGGCCATCGCCGAAGACCAAGTGCCGTCGACCGGCGCGCCCGACCCGTACATGCACGTTTTTCTCGATGCCGGCATGGGCAATGTGCTGGCATTCTTCGAGCTGCCGAGCCAGGCGCCGATGGGCCGCGACGAGAATACCCCGGCCTGGGTGCAGCATCTGGCGCTGGAAGTCGGCTCCATGGACGAGCTGCTGGCCGCCAAGGCGCGCCTGGAAGCGGACGGTATCGAGGTCATCGGTCCGACCAACCACACCATCTTCAAGTCGATCTATTTCTTCGATCCTAACGGTCACCGCCTGGAGCTGGCCGTCAACACGGCCACGCCAGAGATGAAACAGAAGCTCGACGCCGTCAAATGGGACATGCTCAACGAGTGGTCCGAGACGCGCAAGGCGCCGAAACACGCGGCCTGGATGCACGAAAACCCCCGAGCGGACCAACAATAAGGCACACATGAAACTTGCAACATTGAAATCAGGCGGGCGTGACGGCTCGCTGGTCGTGGTCAGCCGCGACTTGTCGCGTTACCAGAAGGTTCCCAAGATTGCCGCGACCTTGCAGTTCGCGCTCGACAACTGGGACGATGTGGTCGAACGCTTGCAGGCCGTCTACATCGCCCTGAACCAGAATGGCACGTGGGATGCGCAGCCCTTCGACCAAGAACTGTGTCATTCGCCGCTGCCGCGCGCGTATCAGTGGGCCGACGGCTCGGCCTATATCAACCACGTCGAACTGGTGCGAAAAGCACGCAACGCCGAGGTTCCTGCGTCGTTCTACACCGATCCGCTGATGTACCAGGGCGGCTCGGATTCCTTCATCGGTCCGCGCGATCCGATCTACGCACTGTCGGAAGAGTGGGGCATCGACCTCGAAGCGGAAGTGGCGGTCATCACCGGCGACGTGCCGATGGGCGCCAGTGTCGAGCGCAGCGCCGCGGCCGTGCGCCTGGTCATGCTGGTCAACGACGTTTCGCTGCGCAACCTGATTCCGAACGAGCTGCTCAAGGGCTTCGGTTTCTTCCAGTCGAAGGCGGCCAGCGCGTTTTCGCCGGTCTGCGTCACGCCGGACGAACTGGGCGACGCATGGCAGGATAGCAAGCTGCGCCTGCCGCTGAACGTGCAGATCAACGCGCGGCCGTTCGGCAAGCCGAACGCGGGCGACGACATGACCTTCAACTTCGCGCAACTGGTCGCGCATGCGGCCAAAACGCGCGAACTCGCGGCGGGCACCATCATCGGTTCCGGCACGGTGTCGAACAAGCAGGGCAACTTGCACGGGTCGAGCATCGATAACGGCGGCGTCGGCTATTGCTGCCTGGCCGAAGTGCGCATGTACGAAACGATCGAGCATGGCGCGCCGACAACGTCTTTCCTGAAATTCGGCGACAGCGTGCGCATCGAGATGTTCGATGCCGCCGGGGCCAGCATCTTCGGCGCCATCGACCAGACCGTAGCCGTCTATGAGGAGCGTCGCCCATGAAGCTGTACACCTACTTCCGCAGTTCCGCCGCGTACCGGGTGCGTATCGCGCTCAACCTGAAAGGGGTGGGTTACGAATCGGTGCCCGTGCATTTGCTGCGCAATGGCGGCGAGCAGCTGGCGCCCGAGTATCTGGCGATCAACCCCAGCGCCCTGGTGCCCAGCCTGCAGGACAAGGGTGCCACGCTGACGCAGTCGATGGCCATCCTGGAATACCTGGAAGAGGTGCATCCACAGGTGGCCTTGCTGCCGCGCGATGCGCTCGGGCGCGCCCGGGTGCGCTCGCTGGCGCTGATGGTGGCTTGCGATACCCATCCGCTGACCAATCTGCGCGTGCTGCGCCATCTGGTGAATGAGGTCGGTTTGTCGGAAGAAGCCAAAACCGGCTGGTATGTGCACTGGCTGCGCGAAGGAATGGCCGCCCTGGAAGCGCACCTGGCGCATTCGCGTGACACAGGCCGTTTTTGCCACGGCGACATGCCGACCATGGCGGATTGCTGCCTGGTGCCGCAGGTATTCAATGCGCGCCGCTTTCACGTGGACCTGGCGCCGTATCCAACCATTGCCCGCATCGACGCCGTGTGCGCCGCGCTGCCGGCTTTTGCCGAGGCGCATCCATCGCGCCAGCCCGACGCCGAATAAGCGTGCCCTGGGCCTGCTCCTCGATGGAACAGGTCCTTAGCGGGTAGCGAACGCCACCACGCCGAGCAGGGTGGCGATCAGCAGCGCCACGCCGATCAGCCCGGCCATGATCACGTACGCGGGATTGAGGGCCGTGACGTCGCGGTCGAAGTCGGATTTGCGGCGCAGGCCGACAAACGACCAGGCGATCGCCGCCAGGGTCGAAAAAAACGACCGTTGAGTGCCTTGCGTAAGATTCGTGTCCGACATGCTGTTCCTCTTTCGATCAGTCCGGCAGGGCGCACGCCCCGATTCCCCTGAGCATAGCTGCCCTGGTTCGCACAAAACAGGAGCAGACCCATGCGCAATACCATATCAAGATGGGGAACCAAGCCGGCGCTGGCCTGTCATATAAATAAACAGGTAAGCCATGTGCGCTCGCCGTGCCGAGGGGGCGTATGACAATGCGATTCTGTCGGAAGGCATGCCATGCATAAGCGCATTCTGTTAATCCAGGGTCATCCCGATGCGGCGCAGGGGCATTTGTGTCACGCGCTCGCGGCCGCCTACGGCGCTGGGGCGGCCAAAGCGGGGCACGAGGTGCGGCAAACGCAGGTCGCCGCGCTCGACTTTCCTATCCTCCGCAGCCAGGATGAGTGGGAGCACGGTCCGTTGCCGCCCGGCTTGCAGCAGGCGCAAGAAGATATCCGCTGGGCCCAGCACATGGTGTTTTTCTTCCCGCTCTGGCTGGGAGACATGCCGGCCTTGCTAAAAGGCTTTCTGGAGCAGGTGGCGCGGCCGGGTTTTGCCTTTCCGGGCGACCGCATGCATCCGCTGGCCAAGAAGGGCTTGTCCGGACGCTCGGCGCGCGTGGTGGTCACGATGGGCATGCCGGCGCTGCTGTATCGCTGGTATTTCCGGGCGCACAGCGTCAAGTCGCTCAAGCGCAATATCCTGGGGTTTGTTGGCGTGGCGCCGGTGCGCGATACCCTGATCGGCATGGTCGGCGATCCGGAACGGCTGGCGCTGGACAAATGGGTTGGCGCGCTCGAAGCGATGGGGCGCAGTGCGGATTGATGTTCTGCGATGGGGCGCAGTGCGGCTTGATGTTCTGCAATGGGGTCGCAGCGGTGAGAAGGGCTGGCTTTGCTACGGGGCCAGGCGGCCCCGCATGTTTGCAGGCGAGGCACGTGGCCCCGCCTGCGGTGATCGTCTGCTGTGCTTAGTTCGCTTTTGCCGCACCATCGGTTGGCGACGAAATCTCTTGCAAGGCCTCGCCGACGCCGGTGGTTTGCTTGGTCGCCATGTCGCCCAGCGACACGATGCCGACCAATGAGTGCGATTGCTGGTCAACAACCGGCACGCGGCGGATCTGCACGTCGCCCATCTGGGTCAGGACTTCATCGACCGACTGGGTCGCGAAGCAGGTGCGCACTTCGGTGCTCATCACGTCGCCGACGCGGTGGCTTTCCGGGGCCTTGCCGGCAGCGGTGGAGCGCACGGTGATGTCGCGGTCGGTGATCATGCCGACCAGCTTCTCGCCGTCAACGACAGGAACGGAGCCGATATTGAATTCTTTCATGATCTGCGCGGCGCGGTGAACGCTGTCTTCCGGCGAAACACGTTGCACGTCGCGGGTCATGACATTTTGAATGGTTTGCATATAAGTCTCCAAAGCTGAATAGGTTAGTTGTTGCTACGTCATCCCAATCGGGTTGGCAGCATCATGCACGGATTCCAAAAAAAGCGCCGCGTGGTTGAAATTGCATCATCCGGCGTGCTGGCGGCAAGCCCGGTCGGCTACAATCCTCCCTTTTTCACCGGCAGGTCCCGATGTCCGTCCAACCCATTCCTCCCGCCATTCTCGACGCCGTCTCGCGTGCCGACCCATCCTGGCAGCCGATCCTGCGCCAGGGACTGGACGCGGTCATGCGCGCCGAGCCCCTCTACCTGCCGACCCTGGCCGCCGATAACTACCTGCCCACCGAACAGCGCCTGTTCGCCGCCTTTGCCTTGCCGCTCGACCAGGTGCGCTATGTGCTGGTGGGCGAGGGGCCGTATCCGCGCGCCGAGAGTGCCACCGGCGTCTGCTTCATGGATGGGGCTGTGGGCAAGCTATGGTGCGAGAGCGGGCTGTCCAAGCCGGTCAACAAGGCGACCTCGCTGCGCAACTTCATGAAAATGCTGCTGGTGGCCGATGGGCAGTTGCAAGCCGGCGATACCGGCGGCGCGGCCTTGGCGCCGGTAGCGGCCGCTGCGGCGAGCAACGGCAGCATCCAGACCCTGGCCGAGTTGCAGCACAAGCTGACGCAGCAAGGGTTTCTGCTGCTCAACGCCTCGCTGGTGTTCCGTTCCCATGTGGCGCCTGTGATCGATGCGCGTGCCTGGCTGCCATTCCTGCAAACGGTGATGGCCGCGCTGGCTGCCCGGCAACAGGCTCCCACGCTGGTGCTGTGGGGGAAAATTGCGGAACAATTACAAAAATTGCCGGAAACTAAGAGTTTTCCGCAGCTGAGCTCCGAGCATCCGTATAATTTGTCGTTTATCCAGCATGCCGGAATGCAAGCCCTGTTCGGGCCGATGCACTTGCTGCGCGCCGCAGGACTTTGACCGGCCGGGCTTGATCAAGCCCGCGAAAAATGGATGTCTGGCATGGTCAGGGTATGACTCGCGCTTGGTTTGTTGAGTATCGACAATGCCGGCTTGCCAGCGCCGCCCAGGATGATGAGCCGATGGCAATAGCCGCCGGAGCGCAGGCGCTCTCGAACCTGGATGTGCGCCTGCGCAGTGTCGGCCAGGGACGCATCATGCGGCAAGGGCCGGCAGCCCGACTATCTTGGCAGTACCGTTCCATGCATGCCGGATGAGCGGATGCTGCCGCAGCCCGGTGCAATGCCGGGCTCGTGCCCTGAAGTCGGGCTTGGCAGCCCTGGGGGAAAACAGGGGCTCCCAAGACAAGATGCCCCGTATTTGATATACTTGACTAATTCGATCAACTAATACGGTCTTTGATGGCAGGATGCATCGACCTCGTTGATTGAATTGAGGCAATATTTTACCACTGTGACCGGGATTGTGATGCGTCTGACCACAAAAGGCCGTTTTGCTGTAACTGCGATGATCGATCTTGCCCTGCGACAGGGCAAGGGCCCTGTCACGCTGTCGGGCATCAGCCAGCGCCAGGCCATTTCGCTCTCGTACCTGGAGCAATTGTTCGGCAAGCTGCGCCGCCATGAAATCGTCGAGTCGATCCGCGGCCCCGGCGGCGGCTACAGTCTGGCGCGCCGCGCCGACAAGGTCACCGTGGCCGACATCATCATCGCCGTCGATGAACCGCTCGACGCGACCCAGTGCGGCGGCAAGGAAAATTGCCACGGCGCCGATGCGGCCACCGGTACCCGCTGCATGACGCATGAACTGTGGGCCACGCTGAACGAAAAGATGGTCGACTATCTCGATTCGGTCTCGCTGCAAGACCTGGTCGACCAGCAAAAGCAAAAGAATTCTGAACAAAACGTCGTGCACGTACACCGCCCGCACGCCGCCGTCGGACAAAATTGAAGCATATTGGAGTGATTTGATGAACGCGCCTTTGGACAAAAACCTCGAGCAGACTTTCGTGACTGCCCCGCATTTCCCGATCTACATGGATTACTCGGCGACGACGCCGATCGATCCGCGTGTGGCGGACAAAATGATTCCTTACCTGCGCGAGCAGTTCGGCAATCCGGCATCGCGCAGCCATATGTACGGCTGGACCGCCGAAGCGGCAGTCGAGGAAGCGCGCGCCCACGTGGCCGCCCTGGTCGGCGCCGATCCACGCGAGATCATCTGGACTTCCGGCGCGACCGAAAGCAACAACCTCGCGCTCAAGGGCGCTGCCCAGTTCTACAAGACCAAGGGCAAGCACATCATCACCGTCAAGACCGAGCATAAAGCCGTGCTCGACACCGTGCGCGAACTCGAACGCGTCGGTTTCGACGCTACCTACCTCGAGCCGCAAGATAACGGCCTGATCACGGTCGCCCAGCTCGAAGCGGCGATTCGCCCGGACACGATTTTGGTGTCGGTCATGCTGGTCAACAACGAAATCGGCGTGATCCAGCCGATCGAAGAATTGGCCGCGCTGTGCCGCTCGAAAGGCATCATTTTCCATTGCGACGCGGCGCAAGCGACCGGCAAGGTGCATATCGACTTGGCCAACAGCAAGGTCGACCTGATGACCTTCACCGCGCACAAGACCTACGGCCCGAAAGGCATCGGCGCCCTGTACGTGCGCCGCAAGCCGCGCGTGCGCCTCGAAGCGCAGATGCACGGCGGCGGTCACGAGCGCGGCTTGCGCTCGGGCACCCTGCCAACCCACCAGATCGTCGGCATGGGCGAGGCTTTCCGCATCGCCAAGGAAGAGATGGACAGCGAAATCACGCGCATCACCGCGCTGCGCGACCGTCTGGCCAAGGGCTTGCAAGAGATCGAGGAAGTCTATATCAATGGCGACATGGAACACCGCGTGCCGCACAACCTGAACGTGAGCTTCAACTACGTCGAAGGCGAGTCGCTGATCATGGCGATCAAGGATATCGCCGTGTCGTCCGGTTCGGCCTGTACTTCGGCCAGCCTGGAGCCATCGTATGTGCTGCGCGCCCTGGGCCGCAGCGATGAGCTGGCGCACAGCTCGATCCGCTTTACCATCGGCCGTTTTTCGACCGAAGCCGACATCGACTTCGCAGTGGACCTGCTCAAGTCGAAAGTCCACAAGCTGCGCGAACTGTCGCCGCTGTGGGACATGTTCAAAGAAGGCATCGACATCAGTTCGATCCAATGGGCAGCCCACTAACCGTATTGAATATTCAGGAGTTTTACCATGGCATACTCGGACAAAGTGTTGGACCACTACGAAAATCCACGTAACGTCGGCGCCTTCGACAAGGGCGACGAAACCATCGGCACCGGCATGGTCGGCGCGCCGGCCTGCGGCGACGTGATGAAGCTGCAAATCAAGGTTGGCGCCGATGGCCTGATCGAAGACGCAAAATTCAAGACCTACGGCTGCGGCTCGGCGATTGCCTCGTCGTCGCTGGTGACCGAATGGGTCAAGGGCAAGACGCTGGACCAGGCGCTGTCGATCAAGAACACCCAGATCGCCGAAGAACTGGCCCTGCCACCGGTCAAGATTCACTGCTCGATCCTGGCGGAAGACGCGATCAAGGCGGCCGTGTTGGACTACAAGACCAAGCATCCGGCCGTCGCCTGAAGTTGAAATAAGCGTAGTAAACGCGGAGGGAAACATGGCAATCACACTGACCGAAAAAGCAGCCAAGCACATCAACCGCTTCATCGAACGTCGCGGCAAGGGTGTCGGCTTGCGTTTTGGCGTGCGCACCACGGGCTGCTCGGGCCTGGCCTACAAGCTCGAATATGTCGATGAAGCGGCGGCCGAAGACAATGTCTTCGAGTCGCACGGCGTGAAGGTCTTTGTCGACCCGAAAAGCCTGCCGTACATCGATGGCACCGAGCTCGACTTCACGCGCGAGGGCTTGAACGAAGGCTTCCGCTTCAACAATCCGCACGTCAAGGACGAGTGCGGTTGCGGCGAAAGCTTCCGCATCTGACCTCGGTCGGATAGCCGCACCCATGCAGAATCACTTCGATCTCTTCAACCTGCCGCCCCGTTTCACGCTCGACACGGGCGCCCTCGACGCCGCTTACCGCGACGTCCAGGGGCAGGTGCATCCCGACCGCTTCGTCAACGCCACCGACGCCGAAAAACGGGTCGCCATGCAATGGGCGACACGCGCCAACGAAGCCTACCAGACCCTGAAAAACCCGCAGAAGCGCGCCCAGTATTTGTGCGAGCAGAATGGCGTCGACTTGCAAACCGAGTCGAACACGGCCATGCCGATGGCATTCCTGATGCAGCAGATGGCGTGGCGCGAAGCGCTCGGCGACGCGCGCGCGGCCAAGGATCTGGACGCGCTGGAAGCGCTCGACGAGCAGGTCAAGCAGGAACGCACCTCGCGCCTGGTGCAGATCGGCGGGCAGCTTGACGCGGGCGATTACGAACAGGCCGCGCAAGGGGTGAGGGCGCTGATGTTTCTGGAAAAATTCGGTGAAGAACTTAGCTTCGCCTTCGACGCGCTCGAACAATAAGAACGGTCTGGACGCTTGCGCCAGGCGTGCCCGCGTCGTTCCTGCCAATGGCTGGAACGACGCGGGCACTCGCATATAAAAAGAAATCGGTACTTACATGGCACTTTTGCAAATTTCAGAACCCGGCATGTCGACCGCGCCGCACCAGCATCGGCTGGCCATCGGCATCGACCTGGGCACCACCAATTCGCTGGTCGCCACCGTGCGCAGCGGCAGTCCCGAAGTATTGAGCGACGAAGAGGGCCGGCCGCTGCTGCCGTCCATCGTGCGCTACCTGCCGAACGGCCACGCCAACATCGGCTACAAGGCCCAGGCCCACCAGACCACCGATCCGAAGAACACCATCGTCTCGGTCAAGCGCTTCATGGGACGCGGCCTGGCCGACATCGCCTACGCTGAAAACCTGCCCTACGATTTCCAGGACTCGCCCGGCATGGTGCAACTGAAAACCGTGGCTGGCATCAAAAGCCCGGTTGAAATCTCGGCCCAGATCCTGGCCACGCTGCGCCAGCGCGCCGAAGACTCGCTCGGCGACGAGCTGGTCGGCGCCGTCATCACCGTGCCCGCCTACTTCGACGATGCCCAGCGCCAGGCCACCAAGGATGCGGCCCAGCTGGCCGGCCTGAACGTGCTGCGCCTCTTGAGCGAGCCGACTGCCGCGGCCATCGCCTACGGTCTCGATCACGGTTCCGAAGGCGTGTTCGCCGTCTACGACCTTGGCGGCGGCACCTTCGACATCTCCATCCTCAAATTGTCCAAGGGCGTGTTCGAGGTGCTGTCCACGGGCGGCGATTCCGCGCTAGGCGGCGACGACTTCGACCACCGCCTGTTCTGCTGGGTGTGCGAGCAGGCCAAGCTGGCCCCCTTGTCCGACGAAGACACCGCGATCCTGATGGTCAAGGCGCGCCAGGCCAAGGAACTGCTCTCGACCAACGCCGACACCACCATCGACGCCATGCTGAACTCCGGCGAGATCGTGCACGTGAAAATCAGCGCCGAAGTCTTTGCCGACATCACCAGGCACCTGGTCAACAAGACCATGACCGCGATCAAAAAAGCCATGCGCGACGCCTCGGTGTCGGTCGATGATGTCGACGGTGTGGTGATGGTCGGCGGCGCCACCCGCATGCCGCACGTGCGGCGCGCGGTCACCGAATTTTTCAAGACCATCCCGCACGCGAACATCGATCCGGACAAAGTGGTGGCGCTGGGCGCCGCCATCCAGGCCAATCTGCTGGCCGGTAACCGCGCCGCTGGCGACGACTGGCTGCTGCTCGACGTGATTCCGCTCTCGCTCGGTATCGAGACGATGGGCGGCCTGGTCGAAAAAATCATCCCCCGCAATTCGACCATTCCATGCGCCCGCGCGCAGGAATTCACCACCTTCAAGGATGGCCAGACCGCGCTGGCGGTGCACGTGCTGCAGGGCGAGCGCGAACTGGTATCGGACTGCCGTTCGCTGGCGCGCTTCGAGCTGCGCGGCATTCCACCGATGGTCGCCGGCGCCGCCCGCATCCGCATCACCTATCAGGTCGATGCCGATGGCTTGCTGTCGGTGTCGGCGCGCGAAACGCGTTCCGGCGTCGAAGCGTCGATCACCGTCAAGCCATCCTACGGCCTGGCCGACGATGAAGTGGCGCGCATGCTGCAGGATTCGTACACCTCGGCGCAAGGCGACATGGTGCGGCGCGCGCTGCGCGAAGAACAGGTCGAGGCCGAGCGCATCCTGCTGGCCACGCAATCTGCGCTCGATGGAGACGCCCGCCTGCTCTCAAGCGAGGAACGCGCCTCGGTCGATGCGCTGATGGACGGCGTGCGCGCCGCGCTGGCGGCATCGAACGTCGAGGACGGCGAGCCCGCACCGAAGCAGGCAGCATTGCACGCAGCGGTCGATGCGCTGGCCCACGGCACCGAAGAATTCGCGTCGCGCCGCATGGACCAGAGCGTGCGCTCGGCGCTGGCCGGAAAAACGCTCGACGAAATTTAAGAAACACTACCAGGACAATCACCGTGCCACAAATCGTATTCCTTCCCCATCCCGTGTTCTGCCCTGAAGGCGCCGTCATCGAGGCGCCCGCCGGCAAGTCGGTGTGCGACGTCATGCTCGAAAACGATATCGAAATCGAGCACGCCTGCGACCGCGTTTGTGCCTGCACCACCTGCCACGTGCTGGTGCGCGAAGGCTACGCCTCGCTCAACGAGCCGGAAGAAAAAGAAGAAGACCTGCTCGACCGCGCCTGGGGCCTTGAACCGGTCTCGCGCCTGTCGTGCCAGGCGATCGTGGGAACCGAAGACCTGGTGGTCGAGATTCCGAAGTACACGATCAATCATGCGGCCGAAAAGAACCATTGATCAGGAGAGCGCCATGAAATGGAGCGACATCACGGCCATCGCCGAGGCGCTGTTCGACAAACACCCCGAGGTCGATCCGGCCACGCTGCGTTTCGTCGACCTGCACAACTGGGTGATTGAACTCGACGGCTTCGACGACGACCGCACCCGCGGCGGCGAGAAGGTACTGGAAGCGATTCAGGCGGCGTGGATCGATGAAGCGCGCTGATACCACCGCCGACAAGGCCAAGCCGGCTGAAACGCTGGCGCCCGAAATCCGTCCGGGCCAGTCGATCGCGCTGCTGCAGGAGCTGCACATCCTCACGCGCGACGGCAAACTCAATCAGGACAGCCGCCGCAAACTCAAGCAGGTGTATCACCTGTATCAGTTCATCGAACCGCTGCTCAAGGAAATCCAGCAGGACCACGCCGCCATTTCGCTGGTCGACCATGGCGCCGGCAAGTCCTACCTCGGCTTCATCCTGTACGACCTGTTCTTCAAGGGCCTGGACGACGGTTCGCGCATCTACGGCATCGAAACGCGCGAAGAACTGGTGCAAAAGTCGACCGCGCTGGCGCACAAGCTGGGCTTTCCGGGCATGTCGTTCCTGAACCTGTCGGTGGCCGAATCGACCCGCTCCGACAAGCTGCCGGACCAAATCGATATCGTCACCGCGCTCCACGCCTGCAACACTGCCACCGACGACGCCATCGATTTCGCGCTCAAGAAGCGCGCCAAGTTCATGGTGCTGGTGCCGTGCTGCCAGGCCGAAGTGGCCACGGTCCTCAAGAAGAACAAGGGCAAGGACCTGGGCAAGAGCGCGCTGACCGAAATCTGGCGCCACCCGCTGCACACGCGCGAATTCGGCAGCCAGGTCACCAACGTGCTGCGCTGCCTGCAGCTTGAAGCGCACGGCTACCAGGTCAGCGTGACGGAGCTGGTGGGCTGGGAGCATTCGATGAAAAATGAACTGATCATCGCCAGCTACAAGAACCTGCCGCGCAAGCGTCCGACCGACCGCTTGCAGGAAGTCCTCGCCACGCTCGGCCTGGAAGAAATGGGCGAGCGTTTCTACACTCAACATTTAGCGGAAGCCGAATCGACGACATGAGCCACGACGCCCCCTCCTGGATTGACCTGCGCAGCGACACTGTCACCCAACCGGGCGAGGCGATGCGTGACGCCATGCACAGCGCGCCCGTGGGCGACGACGTGTACGGCGACGACCCCACCGTCAACCGCCTGCAGGACACGGCCGCCGAGATGTTCGGCTACGAGGCCGGGCTGTATGCGCCGTCGGGGACGCAGAGCAACCTGATTGCGCTGCTGCTGCACTGCGCGCGCGGCGACGAGTACCTGGTCGGCCAGGAGGCGCACACCTACAAGTACGAAGGCGGGGGCGCCGCAGTGTTGGGCAGCATCCAGCCGCAGCCGATCGCCAACCAGCCCGATGGCAGCATCGCACTGGCCGACATCGAGGGCTACATCAAGCCGGACGACATGCACTTTGCCCGCACCCGCGTGCTGGCGCTGGAAAACACCATCGGCGGGCGCGTGCTGGGCGCCGACTACATGGCGGCCGCCACCACGCTCGCGCATGCGCGCGGCCTGGTCACGCACCTCGACGGCGCGCGTATCTGTAACGCCGCCGTCAAGCAGGGCATCAGCCTGCGCGCCGCCTGCGCCGGTTTCGACAGCGTCTCGGTGTGCCTGTCCAAGGGCCTGGGCGCGCCGGTCGGCTCGGTCCTGTTGGGGAACAAGGCCTTCATCGAACAGGGTAAGCGCTGGCGCAAGATGCTCGGCGGCGGCATGCGCCAGGCCGGCATGATCGCGGCGGCGGGTTTGTACGGGCTCGAACACAATGTGCAGCGCCTGGCCGATGACCACAGCAACGCGGCCAACCTGTCGCGCGGGCTGGCGCAGATCACCCAGCTCAAGGTCGCCACGCCGCAGACCAATATTTTTTACATCGAGGTACCGCCGGCCGCCTGCGACGCCCTGCGCGCCACGCTCGCGCGCGAGCATATCCGCGCCACGGTGGGCCAGCACACGCGCCTGGTCACTCACCTCAACATCAACGCGGCCGACGTCGAACGTGTCGTCGCCGTATTCACCGCATTTTTTAAAGACTGGCACCAAGCTTCATGAACGATTCCACCATCCGCCTCGCCAAGCGCGTCTCCGAAATGATGCCGTGCTCGCGCGCGGAAGCCGACAAGTACATCGCGGGAGGATGGATCAGCGTTGACGGCGTCGTCGTCGAGGAAGCCGGCGCCCGCGTGGCCGACGAGCAGGACGTCGTCATCCATCCCGAGGCCACACTGGTCGAACTGACGCCCGTCACCATCCTGTTCCACAAGCCGGCCGGCTACAGCGCCGGTGCGGACGCCGATGCCGAACCGGCCCTGAACCTGCTCACGCAAGAGAACCTGCTGCTGGCGGAACATGGCAAGCAGCGCTTCCTCAAGCGCCACCTGGCCAACCTGACGCTGACATCGCCGTTAGAGGCCAAGGCCAGCGGCCTGGTAGTGTTCACCCAGGACTTCCGCGTGGCGCGCAAGCTGGTCGACGAAGGCGCGCGCGTCGAGCAGGAGTTCGTGGTGGAAGTCAAAGGCACGATCCGCGAAGGCGGCCTGGCGCTGCTCAATCACGGCCTGACCTTCAACGGCAAGGAAATCCCGCCGATGAAGGTGAGCTGGCAGAACGAAACGCGCCTGCGCTTTGCGCTCAAGGGCGTCAAGCCCGGCCAGCTGATGCACATGTGCCGCCTGGTGGGCCTGAGCATCGTCAGCACCAAGCGCCTGCGCATCGGCCGCGTGCCGATGGCCAGCCTGGCGCCAGGGCAGTGGCGCTATCTGCACGACTACGAGCGCTTCTGACCCGGCGCCGCCAGGGTTACGAAATCAGGTCGCTGGCGGCGATGGTCGCCGCGCTCACGCCGGGCCGCAGCGCATACACGATGCTGTTCTCCGGCAGCGCGATATCGGCGTCGAGCAAGGCCGCGAACAGCGGCGCTTCGTGCATGACGGGCGCGTTGTCGACGTCCTGCGGATTCCACCTGCGCAGACGTGCCAGGAAGCTGGCGTTATCTTCGCCCTCCTGGCGCGACAGCGCTCGCAGCGTGCCATCACCCCGCAAGATCACCCGTTGCGCCCGCGCCGCCCCATGCAGCAAGACCAGATGGTACATCGACATGCGGATGCTGCTGGCGAAGTAGGCAATCATGGCCGGGCAAACGGCACTGATCGTCGCAGTCGACGTTTCCACGTTATTGAATTCAAATCCGCCCGGTGCATACAGGTCCAGCCAGTGCAGCTGGTTTTCCTGAAGGTCGAACACCATCGGCAGGAATACGCCGTTGGTTCCGGCCAGGTCGAAGCGCAGCGCCACCGTGCGCGGATCGAAGTGGGCACCTTGCACGTCGTCGCGGAACATCAGGCCGGCGAACGCATGTTCCAGGTCTTCGAAAGGCATCCCCGAGTAATTGTTCAGCACCGCGACCGCATAGCGCACGCCGTTCTGGCGCGCCAGGTCGCAGTCCAGGTCGATGAATTCGCTGGCGCCGTCGGGGAAGGGCGCGTCCGTCAGGTCGCCCGCACTGGTGGCGATGATGCTGCCATCGCTTCCCTTGCACGTTAGCTGATAGTAGGAACAGACTCCCCGGAAATGCCACTGTTCGTCGTAGAACGCGACCGAGAGATCCAGGTCGCTGCGCCCGCCGTTCTCCGGCTGGCACCAGTGCAGGAACAGGCGCGCCTTTTTGCCCGGCGGGACCGGCAGCACCGAGCCGCGCGGCAGCTGGATGGCCGAGCGGCTTGCGGTGCGTTCGTTGAACGGTACCATGATGTCGGCCAGCGCGGTATCGATCAAGCACTCGCCCACGGGCGGCTTGCTTGAAAAGCGCGCCAGCAGCTCGCGCTCGACCAGGGCCACTGCCTGGTCCACCGTCTGCCGCGGCAGGGGGGCGCGCTGGTCGGGCGCCATGAATCCGGTCGCCACGGACCCTTTGGGCCAGTAGAGGCGCGTCTCTCCGGCGTGCAGGCGGTTTGGCAGCAGGGCGAGCAAGGTCAGTAGTACCGGGGTGGCAAACTGCGGCGCGCAGCTTGCAAACGCGTCCAGCACCGCGCTGCTGGCGGTGCTGTCGCCATCTGCCACGCGCAGGGCGTGGTCGAAGCGGCGTGCCAGTTCCCCCGGCCGCTGGCGCAGCAGCGCGACCATGGCGACGGCATCCTTGCGCATGACGGCCTTTTCCAGCCCCGCGTAAAAGGTCTCGAACTGCGGTCCCGGGGTGCCGTCCGGGCCCTTCTTGCGCACCACGCCGAACGCAAACGCCACCTTCGGATAGCGCTTGTGGTATTCGTGCGGATGCAGGAATTCGCCCAGCCAGACCCAGTACGCGCGGTGGCGCAGCATGTCTTCGGTCAGCGAGTCGGGATGAAAACTCTCCAGCAGGGCGAGCAGCGCACGGCGTAGCGGGCGCCCCAGTTTGGCCATCTTGAAGCGCTTGATGGTCACGGGAAGCGGCAGGCTCGCTTGCTTGTTCCAGTACGATCCCGGCGTGAACAAGGTCTTGAAGCGCGCCATGCCACGCGCCTTCGCGATCGGCACCTGGCGATACACGACTTGTCCTTGCAGCGACGGGTCGGCACCGGAGTAGACGGCGACGAGGCGAATGACGTCGGTCGCGGTGCCGATATGCGCAGCGGCGGCGGCCAGCACGGCGGCCGGCTCGCAGTGCTTGAGCAGGGTGCCGAACAGCAGCGCGATATTTTCGCGCACCGGGATCTGTTCGGGAATCCAGGCCAGCAGGCGCAGGCGGTACTCGCCAGCGAGCGTCTTGAAGTCGTCCGTGTCGACCGGCGACATGGCCTGCTTGCGCGCGCACAGGGCGCTTACCAGCACCTGCGCCGCGTCGTCCATGCTGGCGCCGAGGTCGAGCAGCTTGAGCGGCATGTGTACCGCCGCCTTTTGCTTCTGCCCCGGGTCGGGCAGGAAGAACGGCGAGTCGCGGTCGGCGTGGCGGTTGCAGATCGGGCAGGCGCTGTAATTGCCGCCGTCGAAGCAGGCATCGCACACGACGTGCCGGCACGGCTTGAGCACATGGGTGGTGCCAGTGCGGGCGCAGTGCAGGCAGGGCTGGTCGGGTGCCTGCATGAAGTGGGTCAAAACCCGGTCCATCCACAGCGCCTCGGTGTTGGACGGGATATTGTTGGGGAAGCGCCGGAACAGCGGCGTGTGCTGGCGATTGCCGCCGAGCTGCGCCGCCAGTGTCTCCCAGATGTGCTCTTGCATGGCGCTCAGCAAAGCAGAATCGAGCGTTTGCAGGCGCGCGCGCAGGCGCTGCGATAGCGCGTAGCCGAGCTTGGCCAGGTCGATATCGAACAGCTGCATGCAGGCGTCGGGCTGCTGGGCGGTCCGGTCCGGGGCGAATACAGCGGCATGGCGGCGCAGCAGCAGCGCCCGGGTTTCTTTAAAATCGACAGACATAGTGGGTCCCCAAAACAAAAAAACGGATGCAGGCACGCGCCATGATCCGTTTTTGAAAGGTGAGAAGGGAATCGGCCAGACTGAATCAGGGGTAGAAGGAAGCCCGGCCTGAGCCTTCTCAAGCAAATACTAACCGATTATTATGGATTACTCAATACGCGCGGTTTATCGCTTGCGTTTGCTGTTCGAGCGCACGTTGCGCGAGAAATAAGCGGGATCCTTTTTTGCGACCCAGGCGATAAACGCGCGAATATCCTCATGCTGCCGCAATGCCTCCCAGGTATGGAAGGATTTGAACAATTCATGTTCGGTGAAGGTCGAATGGATTTTCTGGTGGCAGATCTTGTGAATGTCGAACTGCTCGCGTCCCTTGTAGGTCTTGGGAATCAGGTGATGGCGGTCGACGTGGGCCTTGCCGAGCGCACGGCCGCACAGGGGGCATGCGGCGTCGCTCATCCGCTCCGTGCTCAGGCCTCTGCCGGCTTGGCTGCCTTGCCGGCCTTGACCGGCTTGGGCAAGGAAATAAGCCGGGTGCCGGCCAGCCTGTCGTGCAGGAATTGCCGGTCCTCGTAGATAAACGCGGTCATCGCCCACGCCACGACGTTGATCGCCAGCGCGCTCGCCACCTCGGTCTTGCTGGTCAAATGAAAACGCCAGCAAATCACCAGGGCCGGCAACACCCAGCCCCAGGCCAGCAGGTAACGCAAGACAGCGGCCTTGAGCGGCACGCTGGCGTGCCCGACCTTGACCAGCTTGATGCGCCAGGTTTTCATGGCCAGCGTATGCCCGCTACCGGTCCACGAATAGATGAAATAGGCGCCTGGAACCAGGAACAGCACGACCGTGCGGCCATGCTCGATCACGCTGTGGCTCATTTTCTGGGTCACCAGCAGGAAGATGAGCAGGCCGAACATGACAACGGCGGTCAGCAGGAACAGCTCGTACACCAGGCAGATCAAACGACGTTTCAGGGTAGGCGTGGCAACCAGGGTCTTGCTATTTTGCATTGGATACGGGAGCGGCCGGATTGCCCGGCGGTGTCATGGGTGGAGTGGTAACGGCCGGCGGCGTGGCCGGCACGGCCAGCGGCGCGCCTGCGGACGAGCTGACGATGCAGCGCGGCACGGCAGCCGGGGCGTTGCGGATCGTGCCTGGCGGACAAGCGGCAGGCGGCTTGGTCGGTGCCAGCGGCTTGGTCTGCGTGGTCGGCGGCAGGTTGGTGACCTGCTTTTTGGCGACGGCGGCGTCAAGTGCCAGCTTTTTCTTTTCTTCTTCGGGTAACTGCTGATATTTCTCCCATTCGACCGACTTCTTGCTCTTGTCGATCTTTTTGCTCAGGGTATAGTTTTCGCGCGCCAGGCGCCGCTCTTCGGGGGTGAGCTTGATCCAGTCGCGCATGCGTTCCTGCACCCGCAACTGCTCATCGGGTTTCATTGAGGAATAGCGGTTGGCGATATCGAGCCACTTTTGCTTGCGCACCGTTTCCATGTGGTCCCATTCGGCCTTGAGCGGGTCGAGCGCGACCTGCTGCGGGCGCGACAGGTCTTTCCACAGGAGTTTGTCGCCCATCGGCGCCGGCTTGATCGCCACGGGCGCGGCCATGGCTGGCGCCGGCTTGACGACCGGCGTCAGTGTCGGTGCGGGCTTGGAAATGGGGGCGGTGACGGGCGCTACAATCTGCCCCGGAACGACTGCCGGCGCTTGCAAGGGCGGGCCTGCGGGTGGCGGTGCACCGGTCTGGGCTGTGGCGATGCCCGCCGCGCCGGTTGTTGCCAACAAGGCAAGGGCGAGCGCCAGGGATGTCGACGATGGAATCGCGCGCGTCATCCTTATTGGCCGCGCTGCGCGAGGTAGGCGTTGAAACCCTGGTCCAGATACGCCGTCAGCGGCAACTCGTCGGACAGGACCGCCGCGTCCAGCTCGGCGATTTCAGCGATGCGCTGCTGCTCTTCGTACTGATACACGCCGGCCAGGCCCGCCACCAGCGCCATCAGGGGAAGCGCCACGCCCATGCGGCCGAGCGAGGAAAATGAAAACAGGGCGCCGATATTGCCGACCAGCTGGGTTTGCGCGGCCTTGACGGGCGCGTGCGGCTTCTTGCGCGCCATCGCGGCGGCGCGCGCGGCGGCCAGGCGCTCGCTGGTCGACGCCGGCAGGTCGTCGAGGTGCTCGTTCAGGGCATGGCGTACCTTGTACGCAAAGTTCAGATCGTCGGTGTTCATAATTTTATTCCCTTGGCTTTCAGCGATTCAGCGAGGGTATGGGTGGCTCGCGAGCAGTGCGTTTTGACGCTTCCCTCCGAACACCCCATCGCTTCGGCTGTTTCAGCCACGTCCATGTCCTGCCAGTAACGCATGAGGAAGGCTTCCCGTTGACGCGCTGGCAGTTTTTGTACTTCGGCATCGATCAGACTGAGTGTCTGCTGGCGCTCGACCTGGTCGGCGCTCGATTCCGCCGAGGCCGAACCCTGTTCCGCCTCCAGCGATTCCAGTATATCAAATTCTTCGTCTTCTCCCTCGCGTTTACCCATGCCGGAGAAGAGGCTGACCCAGGTATTACGCACCTTTTCACGCCGGAAGTAATCGAGGATGGTGTTTTGGAGAATGCGCTGGAACAGCATCGGCAGCTCGGCGGCCGGCTTGTCTCCGTATTTTTCGGCGAGCTTGATCATCGCGTCCTGCACGATATCCAGCGCCGCTTCATCCTTGCGGACGGCGTACACGGCTTGCTTGAAAGCGCGCCGCTCGACATTCTCAAGAAAATCGGATAACTCTTTGTCTGTGGCCATGCGAACAGGGGTGGGATGTGACGGAACCTTGAAGCACCTCAGGTACATAGCCTGTGGGCATTGGAGAAAACTGACGCATGCTAGCAAAGAATGCGCCTTTTTGCATGGTATTTACTGTGATTGCCCTGCGGAATGCCACGAAAGCAGCCGTGCCGGGCCGATTTAACTTGACCGCAATGGTGCAACGCAGTAAGGTATATGACGCTTTGCAACCCCGAAGCTGTATGGTCAAGTCGAAAACGCCACACAAGGCCAACATCGACGTGACGCGCTTTCATATGTAGGCAGTTTGCTCTAACCCGCGCCACAAGCGCGAGAGGTTCGCAGTAATCGCTACAGAAACTCACGCCAAACGAGTTGCGTTTAGCGCCGGTTCGTAACGTATCTATGGGTACGTGAAAGATCGACGTGACCGCAGAAAGAAGGGAAGCCTGAGCACTGTCGCGACACGTGTATCTCGTTAGGAAAGAGCATCCGATCACCTCCCAATGGGTCTTGAAAGGAATGTATCATGAACAACGAATCATCGGCCACCATCACGGGGTCCGAAATACTTGTCCGTTGTCTGGCGGAAGAAGGCGTTAAACACGTTTTCGGTTATCCAGGCGGCGCCGTACTGTATATCTACGACGCCATCTTCAAGCAAGACAAATTCCAACACGTCCTGGTACGCCATGAGCAGGCCGCCGTGCATGCGGCAGATGCCTATTCGCGCAGCTCGAACACCGTCGGCGTGGCCCTGGTCACCTCCGGTCCGGGCGTCACCAATGCCGTCACCGGCCTGGCGACGGCGTACATGGATTCGATTCCGATGGTCGTCATTTCCGGCCAGGTGCCCAGCACTGCGATCGGCCAGGATGCCTTCCAGGAATGCGATACCGTCGGCATCACGCGACCCTGCGTCAAGCACAACTTCCTCGTGAAGGATGTGAAAGACCTGGCCGCCACGATCAAGAAAGCGTTCTTCATTGCGCGCACCGGCCGTCCCGGTCCGGTCCTGGTCGATATCCCCAAAGACATCAGCATGCACAAATGCGTCTACGACTATCCGAAGGATATCGAGATGCGCTCGTACAAGCCGATCGACAAGGGCCATTCGGGCCAGATCCGCAAGGCCGTGCAATTGCTGCTGCAGGCTGAACGTCCGATGATCTACACCGGCGGCGGCGTGATCCTGGCCAATGCCTCGCCCGAGCTGAACAAGCTGGTCGACAAACTCGGCTTCCCGGTCACCAACACCCTGATGGGCCTGGGCGGCTACCGCGCGTCGAGCGACAACTTCGTCGGCATGCCCGGCATGCACGGCACCTACGAAGCGAACATGGCGATGCAGCACTGCGACGTCCTGATCGCCATCGGCGCGCGCTTCGACGACCGCGTGATCGGCAACCCGAAACACTTCGCCTCCAATCCGCGCAAGATCATCCACGTGGACATCGATCCATCGTCGATTTCCAAGCGCGTCAAGGTCGATATTCCCATCGTCGGCAACGTCAAGGACGTGCTGATCGAATTCCTGGCGCAGCTCGACGCCGCCGACGCCAAGGTCAATGCCGCCCCCTTGAAAGACTGGTGGAAGCAGATCGGCGAATGGCGCGGGCGCGACTGCCTGAAATTCGCCGATTCCGACCTGGTCATCAAGCCGCAATCGGTGGTCCAGAAGGTCTGGGAAATCACCAAGGGCGACGCTTTTATCACCTCCGACGTCGGCCAGCACCAGATGTGGGCGGCCCAGTACTACCCGTTCGACAAGCCGCGCCGCTGGATCAATTCCGGCGGCCTGGGCACGATGGGTGTGGGCTTGCCGTACGCCATGGGCGTGCAGATGGCCAATCCCGATGCCACGGTCGCCTGCATCACCGGCGAAGGTTCGATCCAGATGTGCATCCAGGAACTGGCTACCTGCAAGCAATATCACCTGACGCCGAAAATCATTTTGCTCAACAACCGCTTCCTCGGCATGGTGCGCCAGTGGCAGCAGATCGATTACGGTTCGCGCTATTCCGAGTCCTACATGGATTCGCTGCCGGACTTCTCGATGCTGGCCGAATCGTTCGGCCACGTCGGCATGAAGATCGAAAAGCCGGGCGACGTCGACGGTGCACTGAAAGAAGCCTTCGGCATGAAAGACCGCCTCGTGTTCATGAACTTCATTACTGACCAGTCCGAAAATGTCTGGCCGATGGTCAAGGCCGGCAAGGGCTTGTCCGAAATGCTGCTCGGCTCGGAGGACTTGTAATGCGCCATATCATTTCTGTCCTGCTCGAAAACGAAGCCGGTGCGCTCTCGCGCGTGGTCGGGCTGTTCTCGGCCCGCGGCTACAACATTGAAACCCTGACCGTGGCGCCGACCGAAGACGCCACCCTGTCGCGCATGACCATCGTCACCAGCGGCTCGGACGATGTGATCGAACAGATCACCAAGCACCTGAACCGCCTGATCGAGGTGGTCAAGGTGGTCGACCTGACCGAGGGCGCGCATATCGAGCGCGAGCTCATGCTGATCAAGGTGCGCGCGGTCGGCAAGGAACGCGAAGAGATGAAGCGCACGGCGGATATCTTCCGTGGCCGCATTATCGACGTCACGGAAAAGACCTACACGATCGAGCTGACCGGCAACAAGGGCAAGCTCGACGCGTTCATCGATTCCATCGACCGCGCCTCCATCCTCGAAACGGTACGTACCGGTGGATCGGGTATCGGCCGCGGCGAACGCATTCTCAAAGTTTAATCCGTGCCCACGAGCACGCCCTTACATTAAAAATTACAGGAAATAACATGAACGTTTTTTACGACAAAGATTGCGACCTCTCCCTCGTTAAAGGCAAGAACGTTGCCATCATCGGCTACGGTTCGCAAGGCCATGCGCACGCACAAAACCTGAACGATTCGGGCGTCAACGTGACCGTTGGCCTGCGCAAGGGCGGCGCGTCGTGGACCAAGGTCGAGCAGGCTGGCCTGAAAGTGGCGGAAGTCAACGATGCGATCAAAGCGGCCGACATCATCATGATCTTGCTGCCGGACGAAAACATCGCCCAGGTGTACACCGAGAACGTTGCGCCGCACGCCAAGCAGGGCGCCGTGCTGGCCTTCGCGCACGGCTTCAACGTGCACTACGGCCAGGTCGTGCCACGCGCCGACCTCGACGTGATCATGATCGCGCCGAAGGCCCCGGGCCACACCGTGCGCGGTACCTACGCAGCCGGTGGCGGCGTGCCGCACCTGATCGCTGTCTACCAGGACAAGTCTGGCTCGGCGCGCGATATCGCCCTGTCGTACGCCATGGCCAACGGCGGCGGCCGTGCCGGCATCATCGAAACCAACTTCCGTGAAGAAACCGAGACCGATCTGTTCGGCGAGCAAGCGGTTCTGTGCGGCGGCGCGGTCGAGCTGATCAAGGCTGGCTTCGAGACCCTGACCGAAGCGGGCTACGCGCCGGAAATGGCGTACTTCGAGTGCCTGCATGAGCTCAAGCTGATTGTCGACCTGATCTACGAAGGCGGCATTGCCAACATGAACTACTCGATCTCGAACAATGCCGAGTACGGCGAATACGTGACGGGTCCGAAAGTGGTGACCTCGGCCACCAAGGAGGCGATGCGCCAGTGCCTGAAAGACATCCAGACCGGCGAATACGCCAAGAGCTTCATCCTGGAAAACAAGGCAGGCGCACCGACCCTGATCTCGCGCCGCCGTTTGACGTCCGAGCACCCGATCGAAGAAGTCGGCGCCAAGCTGCGCGCGATGATGCCGTGGATCGCCAAGAACAAGCTGGTGGATCAGTCGAAGAACTAATTGTTGGCGTAACGGTACACGTGGATCGTACCGTTACACTTCAGACCGTCTTTCCCGCGCATGGCCCTGCGCGGGAACGACGAATGAATAGATGTAATCAACCTTCTCAAATTTGCAAATTTTGATTACAACGGTACGTGGTCCGTCCGATTCCGGGTATCGTCCGGGTTAACCAAGCTGATGAGGTAGAAATGCCTCATGTGCTTGTCATTCACCTGGAGAAAATCATGTCCCTCAAAAAAATTGCATTAATCGCCGCCCTGACCCTCGCCACCCAAGCGCACGCCCAAACGCAGCTTGCGACCGCCGGCGCGATGGTGATTGTTCCCGCCTACGGTGAAGTCACCCATCCGAACGACCAGGTCGTCGCCACCTTCTTTATCGAAGAGCAGGACAAGGACAAGGCCGCCGCCGCCTCGCGCGTGAACCAGAAGATGAAGCAGGGCACCGAGATCGTGCGCCGCGAAGATCCGAAAGCGATCCTCAAAACGGTCGGCTACTATACCTACCCGATCTATCCGGAAGTGGTGCCGCGTCCGGATGGCCAACCGCAGCCTCGTCCGCTCGTGCCGACCGGCTGGCGCGTGGGCCAGTATCTGGAAGTGAAAACCACCAACCTGGCCAACCTGCCGAAGATGACGGCCGCCGTGCAAAAGATCCTGGCCCTGAACGGCCTCAATTTCGGCCTCTCGCCCGACACCACCCGCAAGCTCGACGCCCAGCGCCTCATTGCCACCTACAAGAACCTGAACGAACGCGTCGCCGCGATCGCCAGCGCCATGGGCCGTACCTTGGCCGAAGCGGTGGTCGATACGGTGGACTTTGAAGGTTCCGGTAACTATGCTGGCCAGCAAGATGCTGCGCCGCAGTTCATGCGCGCCGCCAAGGCGGAATCGGTCGAAGTGGCCGAACCGAGCTTCGAGCCTGGCGAAACCACGCTGCAAATGCGTCTTGTTGGAAAGGTGAAGTTCAGGTAAAAGTATCTGATCGCTAAGTTGACGGTGCTCCCACTATAATAAGTGGCAAACCCGCCGCGTCCACTTTCGGACGCGGCCGCACGAAGCGATCCAATTACTTGAAACGGAAACATATGGCCACATTCCCACGCCGCAGAAAGCCCTCAGTCCCGAAAGCGAAGGGTGGCAAGCTGTCCCGCTTCAGCAAGATTGGCCGCCGGGTCGATGCCGACGGCAACCCGATGCGGCGCCGTGGAATCTACCTGTTACCGAATGCCTTCACCACCGCCGCCCTGTTTTGCGGCTTTTACGCCATCGTCATGGCCATGAACCAGCGTTTCGAGCACGCCGGCTGGGCCATTTTCATCGCCATGATCCTCGATGGCCTGGACGGGCGCATCGCCCGCCTGACCAACACCCAATCCGAATTCGGCGCCCAGTACGACAGCCTGGCCGACATGGTCTCCTTCGGCGCAGCGCCGGCGCTGGTGATCTACGAATGGTCGCTGCGCGGCCTCGGCAAATTCGGCTGGCTGGCCGCCTTCGTCTATTGCGCCGGCGCCGCCCTGCGCCTGGCGCGCTTCAACACCAATATCGAAGTGGTCGACAAGCGTTTCTTCCAGGGCTTGCCCAGCCCGGCCGCCGCCGCCATGGTGGCCGGCTTCGTGCTGATGATGACCGACCTGGGATTTTCCGGCGCCGAGCTGCCCTGGATCTCGTGGGGCATCGCGCTGTTCGCCGGCCTGACCATGGTCACCAACGTCCCGTTCTACAGCTTCAAGGACGTCAACTTCCGCAAATCGGTACCGTTCATCGTGGTGTTCCTGATCGCGCTGGCGCTGGCGCTGGTCTCGATCGACCCGCCAAAAGTACTGATGCCACTGTTTGTTATTTATGGTTTGTCCGGCTATGCCGTGTACGCGTGGCGCCTTGCCAAAGGCAAGCCCGTGAGCATCGTGCAGACCGACGACGACCCTGCCGACCCGAGCGAACGCCGCTGACCATCGATGCGATTCGATGGCGGCCGGCGCACGCCCTTACACTAGCCCAATGGAGCCGCCATGACGAATTCGAATCGCCTGATCATTTTTGACACCACCCTGCGCGACGGCGAGCAATCGCCCGGCGCCTCGATGACCAAGGATGAAAAGGTCCGCATTGCGCGTCAGCTCGAGCGCATGCGCGTCGACGTCATCGAAGCCGGCTTCGCGGCCGCCTCGCCGGGCGACTTCGAAGCCATCCGCGCCATCGCCAGCGCGGTGCGCGAATCGACCATCTGCTCGCTCTCGCGCGCCAACGACCGCGACATCGCGCGCGCCGCCGAAGCGCTGGCGCCGGCCGAACGCAAACGCATCCACACCTTTATCGCCACTTCACCGCTGCACATGCAGATGAAGCTGCGCATGGAGCCGGAGCAGGTGCTCGAACAGGCGAAAATCGCCATCCGCTGCGCGCGCCAGTACACCGACGATATCGAGTTCTCGCCCGAAGACGGCAGCCGCTCCGACGAAGACTTCCTGTGCCGCGTGCTCGAAGCGGTGATCGCCGAAGGCGCCACCACCATCAACTTCCCCGACACGGTCGGCTATGCGGTGCCCGAAGTGTTCGGCGCCACCATCCGCCGCCTGCGCGAACGCATCCCCAACTCCGACAAGGCCATCTGGTCGGTCCACTGCCACAACGACCTTGGGCTGGCGGTCGCCAACTCGCTGGCCGGCGTGATGATCGGCGGCGCGCGCCAGATCGAATGCACCATCAACGGCCTGGGCGAACGGGCCGGCAATACCGCGCTCGAAGAAGTCGTGATGGCGCTGCGCACCCGCAGCGACCACTTCGGCCTGGAACTCGGCATCGACACCACCCAGATCGTGGCGGCCTCGAAGATGGTGTCGCAGATCACCGGCTTCGCCGTGCAGCCGAATAAGGCCGTGGTGGGCGCCAACGCGTTTGCGCACGCATCCGGCATCCATCAGGACGGCATTCTGAAAGCGCGCGAAACCTACGAGATCATGCGCGCCGAAGACGTGGGCTGGGCCGCCAACAAGATCGTGCTGGGCAAACTGTCGGGCCGCAACGCCTTCAAGGAACGCCTGCGCGAACTGGGCATCGAACTCGAATCCGAAGCCGAAGTCAATGCCGCCTTTGCCCGTTTCAAGGAACTGGCCGACCGCAAGTCCGAGATCTTCGACGAAGACATCATGGCCCTGGTCTCGGACGAGGAACACGCGCAGGAAGACGAGCATTACCGCTTCGTGTCGCTCGCGCAGCGCTCCGAAACCGGTGAAATCCCGACCGCCAAAGTGGTGTTCGCCATCGGCGGCAAGGAGTTCGCGTGCGAAGGCGAGGGCGATGGCCCGGTCGACGCCACCGTCAACGCCATCGAAAAGGAAGCGGCCAGCGGCGCCGAACTGGTGCTGTTTTCGATCAACGCGATCAGCAACGGCACCCAGTCGCAGGGCGAGGTCACGATGCGCCTGTCGCGCGCGGGGCGGATTGTGAACGGCGTGGGCTCCGATCCGGACATCATCGTCGCCTCGGCCAAGGCGTATCTGTCAGGGCTGAACAAGCTGCACTCGAAGATCGAGCGCGTCAACCCGCAGCAGTAGCCGGCATGCGCTTGTCCGCACTGTTGGTCGCTGGTTTGTGCACCGCCGCCGGCGGCGTACAGGCCAGTTCCTGCACCTTCCAGAAAATCCACTGGGCCCGCACCAGCGCCACGGGCGAGATCCTGGTGCGCGCGAGCTTCGGCACCGTGCGCAGCCTTGATCGTGGAAAGACATGGCGCGACGTGACCGGCCCGCTTGCGGATCGCCGCGATACGGCCCCCGCAGGTGCCGGTGAATCGTTCGCGTACACCGGCAGCGACGGCGCGCAGTACGCCACCCGCAGCACCGATCACCGCCGCCGTCTGGTGCGCCAGGCCGCTGCGGGCGCGCCCTGGTTACCGCTCGAACTCGATTACGCCGGCACTCCCGCCCCGTACAACGCCGTGCTGGTAGGCGGTCAACAAGGCACCCTGTACTTCATCGGCGGCGCCGATGCGCAAGCCTGGCCCGTGCGCCCAAGCGCCTTGTACCGCGCCAGCGCCGGCCGCGCCGAGAAGCTGGTCGACCTGGACGAGGCAGTGACGCAAGGCGCGCGCGCTTTCTTCATCGGCGACGACGGCAGCATGGCGTACGCCGGACCCAACAGGCTCTGGGTCAGCTTTGCCGCAGGCGCCGGCTGGACCACGATCGAAGGCCAGTCCCTGACCAAGCTGCCCTGGACCATGTGCTACAAACCGACGTCGTGACTTCGCACGCGCACGCTGGCCGGCACGGGCCAGGCTGCGCGGACGGCGCTGCTCGCGCACCTGGACTGAGGCGCGTTACCATTTTTGCTCGGTGGCCGCCTGTTCGCTTTTTTCGCAGTTGGTCTTCTTGTGCTGGATGCCGTTTTTCATGATGTCCAGACCATCGGGCGCGTGGTTCGATTCGACCGTGATGCAATAGGTGCCGTTGGCGCCGACCACGCGGTAGCGCCGCCTGCTGTACGGGCCGGGATCGATGATCTCGGTGACCTTGGGTGCCTCGTACCAGCGCTTGGGGGCGGCGTCGGCCGCCGCCTGCAAACCCTGGGCCAGCCGGCTTGCCCCGTTACTCACGGGCGCAGTGATGGGCTGGCCGGGATGGGCCTTGCGTAAATCCTGATCGATTTTTCCGATGCTGCTTCTGGCCTGCCGCATGATCTCGGCCGCGCTCGGGGTTGGCGTGGATGGCGCGTCCGCTGCCACCACCTCGGCCGTCGGTTCGGCCGCAGGGCGGGCTGGAGCTTGCTGTGGTGCCGCCGCCGGGGCCGGGCGTGGCGCCGCGCCGGCCGCGCTGACCGTCTTTTTCATTTCCGGCGGCAGCGGCGCTGGTGCCGGCGCGTCGATCTTGCGCGCTGGTGGCGCGATCGTGACCCACTGGATGGTGCGGACCGGACCGTGCTCGGCAGGCGGAATGCGGCGCGCATATTGCCAGCCCACGATCAGCAAAGCGTGCACGAGCAAGGTCAGCGCGAATGCGCCGGAGTGGCGTTTGTCTGGCGGTGGCGGGAAGGCGAGGACCATGGCCGCAAGTATAGACAAGGTTTTGCAGGAGCAATAGAACTGTGCTTTCCTGCTTTCATTTCTTCGCGAAAGACGCGTCTGGCGGTACCGAGTGGGCCGCCTGGCGAACTGCCCTGTGGTGAGCGCTGCATCATGCCGACAGCACTGGATGACTCGGACGCAAAAGATGGTAATCGGCTTGCCGCATAACCGTGGTTAAATAGGGCGGTGAATTTCTGTCCCTTGAACGCGGCTTGGGGAGTGGCGAGCGGATGACGATGTCGATAACGGCGTGCTCATGCGGTTGAAATATCTGCTGCTGTTGCCGGCGCTGGTGCTGCGCTTCGCGCAGGGCGCCGAAACCGTGCAGTTGGCCACTTACTACGACTACGTGCCCTGGTTCGTGCCGGGCCAGCCTTCAGCCGGTCTCAACGCGCGGCTGGCCAGCAAGCTCAACAGCTTGGCCGGGGGGCGCTACCGTTTTGAATCGGTCTACATTCCGCGCCGGCGGCTCGACGTGCTTTTGCAGAACGGAAAAGTCACGCTGGTCGTGCCGTGGGTGCATCCGCGCTTTTTCGACGATCCCGGACGCACGCGCTATCTCTGGACCGGCGCCCTGATGGACGATGAGTCGCTGGTGGTGTCGTCACGCGCGGCGCCGCTGGAGTACGACGGGCCGGACTCCCTGCGCGGCAAGCGCTTCGGCGCCCCGAGCGGCCATCGCTTTCCCGATCTGGAGCCGCTCATTGCCGCAGGCGGCCTCACGCGCGTCGATGTGCCGCAGATCAAGAATGCGCTGCACATGCTCGTCTCGAACCGGCGCCTGGACTTTACCATTGTCGACCGTTCCGCCCTGGAAGCGCTCAGGAACGATCCCTTCATGGATGCGGCGCTGCTGCATGTGGCCAGCCGGCCCAGGACGGCATCGTACGAGCGCAGCATGCTGGTGCCGCTCGACAAACCCGAGTTGTACCGCTTCCTGCAGGGCGCGCTCGAAGCGCTAAGGCGCGACCGGACCTGGCTGGTGCCGCATCCACGTGTGACGGACAAGCACGCGCCGGCGACGGCCGGCAAGTAGGTGCGAGGCCGCCGGTGCTCGCCGCGATGCGGCCAGGACCGGGTTCAATGTAAATTCGCGGCGGGAAACTGACTTGACGGGAGGATCGTTGACGACATATCGTGGCCATCGCAGGCAGCTCATGGCTGCCCTTGTTATTTTCCTGGCGTTCGGAAGCCCGCCTGCCTGGGCGGACAGGAATGCTTACGACAAGGTCGTCGACTTGTCCGCCGAGTCCGCAATCTTGCGGGTCGAGCATTACCACGACTGGGGCGTTGCGCAGCGTGATCCGGATTGGGAGCGCATGTCCACCGGCAAGGACCTTGCCGGAATTCTTTCGGTGCAAGACCCGGTCGGGGGAATGCGTCGGTTTGAATTCCACCTGACGCCATGAGGCGCAGCGCCGGGCCGCAAGCTTTCCGGACCGGCGTCCGCATTCCGGGCAGCGGCGCTGCCAGCGCCTCGCTACGCCGTTCTCAATCCCTGAAAAACCCGCGCCTCTCTTCGTACATCGGGTCTGGCCCGCTGATCATCTTCCTGACGATGCCGCTGCGGTCGAAATGCACGTGCATCATCGAATTCCATACGCCGCTCTCCTTATAGCGGTACGACCACACTTCCAGGTCCGACAGCGAAAGGTAGGAGCGCTCGGCCGGGCGGCCCACGGTCGCCATCACATCGGCCTTGCTCGCCTTGTCGATCTTGATGCGCCCGAACCCCACATCGCCCAGCACCTGCTCCAACGCGATCAACTTGCCATCCGGCCCCATGCGCGCCATCCAGGTGAACTGGCCGAACGGCCCGGTCGCATATTCCAGCACCTGGCCCGCTGGCAGCGGATGCACCGCGGTCGGCTCGCCGAACTTGGCGCGCACCACCTCCAGCGTGTCGCCCGGCAGCGGCGGGGTGCGCATCATCGCGGCGCAGCCGCCCAAGGCCAGCAGCGCGCTCAGGATTGTTACTTTGACTAGTTTTTGCATAAAAACCACCATGGAAAGGACCAAAACGCCATCATGCACCAGTCGCAGGCAAGCATCACTGGCAGCACGCCGGGTTTTCGCATATACTTGCGGGTCTGGCCGTTTTGGCCGGTTCATCAATCGAAGTTCACGGTGTGTCGGGTTGCGACTCGTGCACCGCATGTGAAAGGTATCATCATGACCGTAGAAAACATCAACAAAGCCGCGATCATCGCGGACAACGCCCGTGCGCAAAACGACACCGGCTCCCCTGAAGTTCAGGTCGCTCTGCTGACCGCACGCATCAACGAACTGAACGGCCACTTCAAAGCTCACGCTAAAGATCACCACTCGCGCCGTGGTCTGATCATGATGGTCAACCGTCGTAAGAGCCTGCTGTCCTACCTGAAAAGCAAAGACGCAACCCGTTATCGCGATCTGATCGCTAAACTCGGCCTGCGCAAGTAATTTTTGCCGATTCAAGTTGATCAAGAAATGCCTGCACAGCTTGCTGTTGCGGGCATTTTGCATTTCTAGTCCCGAAAAAGTAGTAAAGGCAACAAGCAATGTTGCCTGTGGTGAGGTGGACGACAGCGCCTGAAAATCTGTCGGCAAATAGAAAGGGATTACCCATGTTTAATAAAGTTACGAAAACCTTCCAGTACGGCCAACACCAAGTTACCCTGGAAACCGGCGAAATCGCCCGTCAAGCCTCCGGCGCCGTCATGGTGTCGATCGAAGACACCGTCGTCCTGGCTACCGTGGTTGCGCGCAAAGACGCCAAGCCAGGCCAGGATTTCTTCCCGCTGACGGTCGACTACGTCGAGAAAACGTACGCAGCCGGTAAAATCCCAGGCGGTTTCTTCAAGCGCGAAGGCCGTCCTTCCGAAAAAGAAACCCTGACCAGCCGCCTGATCGACCGTCCGATCCGCCCGCTGTTCCCGGAAGGCTACCTGAACGAAGTTCAGATCATCATCCACGTGCTGTCGGTTAATCCTGAGATCGATCCGGACATCGCCGCCATGATCGGCGCTTCGGCTGCCCTGTGCGTCTCCGGCATCCCGTTCAGCGGCCCGATCGGCGCCGCGCGCGTCGGCTACGCCAACGGCCAGTTCATCCTGAACCCGACCACGACACAACTGAAAACATCCGAGATGGACCTGGTCGTCGCCGGTACCGAAACGGCCGTGCTGATGGTCGAATCGGAAGCCAAGCAACTGTCCGAAGAAATCATGCTCGGCGCCGTCGTCTACGGCCATGACCAGATGAAAGTCGTGATCGATGCGATCCACGAATTGGTGCGCGACGGCGGCAAGCCGGAAGTGGAATGGACCGCCCCGGCCAAGAACGAAGCGCTGATCGCCCGCGTCAAGGAACTGGCTGAAACGAACATCAACGACACCTACCAGATCAAGGACAAGGTTGCCCGTACCGCCAAGCTGAAAGCCTCGTTCCAGGAAGTCTACGCCGCCCTGGCCGCTGACGCTGCCGCCACCGGCATACCTCAGCCCGACAATGTCGACGTCGGCAACGTCCTGTTCGACATCGAAGCCAAGGTCGTGCGTTCGCAGATCCTCAACGGCGAGCCACGCATCGACGGCCGCGACACCCGCACCGTGCGTCCGATCGCGATCCGCACCAGCATCCTGCCACGCACCCACGGTTCGGCCCTGTTCACCCGCGGCGAAACGCAAGCGCTGGTCGTGGCCACCCTCGGCACCGCGCGCGACAGCCAGAAGATCGATGCGCTGATGGGCGAGTACACCGATGACTTCATGATGCACTACAACATGCCTCCGTTCGCCACCGGCGAAACCGGCCGTGTCGGTACGCCAAAGCGCCGCGAAATCGGCCACGGCCGCCTGGCCAAGCGCGCGCTGATCGCCGCCTTGCCCAACCCGGAAGACTTCAGCTACTCGGTGCGCCTGGTATCGGAAATCACCGAATCGAACGGTTCCTCGTCGATGGCTTCCGTCTGCGGCGGCTGCCTGGCGCTGATGGATGCGGGCGTGCCGATGAAAGCGCACGTGGCCGGTATCGCCATGGGCCTGATCAAGGAAGGCGGCAAGTTCGCCGTCCTGTCCGACATTCTGGGCGACGAAGATCACCTGGGCGACATGGACTTCAAGGTAGCCGGTACCGCCAATGGCATTACCGCGCTGCAGATGGACATCAAGATCATGGGCATCACCAAGGAAATCATGCAAGTGGCACTGGCGCAAGCCAAAGAAGGCCGCCAGCACATCCTCGGCGAAATGCAGAAGGCCATGCCGCACGTGAAAACCGAACTGTCGGATTTCGCACCGCGCCTGATCACCATCAAGATCAATCCTGAGAAAATCCGTGACGTCATCGGCAAGGGCGGTGCAGTCATTCGCGCGCTGACCGAAGAAACCGGCACCCAGATCGACATCAGCGATGAAGGTATCGTCACCATCGCGTCGGTGGACGCCGCCGCCGGCCAGGAAGCCAAGCGTCGCATCGAAGAACTGACCGCCTCGGTCGAAGTGGGCAAGACCTACGACGGCGTCGTGCTCAAGCTGCTCGACTTCGGCGCGATCGTCCAGGTCATGCCAGGCAAGGATGGCCTGCTGCACATCTCGCAGATCGCCAACGAGCGTGTGAACGCGGTTGCCGACTACCTGAAAGAAGGCCAGCAAGTGCGCGTCAAGGTTCTCGAAACCGACGACCGCGGCCGCCTCAAGCTGTCGATGAAAGCTGCTGAAGGCGCGGAAGCGGCTGCTCAGTAATCGTTGTCAAGTAACGCCTTTGAAAACCGCCAGCGCGCAAGCCCTGGCGGTTTTTTTCACGCTGCCACATGAAAAAGGATGAAGCACATGGATGACCTCAACGCCCCCTACCACGCCCACATTTACTACGACGCCGCAAGCCGCCCGCAGGCACTGGCCTTGCGCCAGCGGTTGCTCGACGCCAAACAGTCCGGCGCTATTGCCCAGCTGTTTTTTGTCGGCGAACTAAGCGACCACGCGGCCGGCCCGCATCCGCTGCCCGAATACGAGATCCACTACAGCGCCGCCATACTGCCGGCGGTCATTGCGCTGCTCGACGCGTCCGGCCTGCGCGCCCTGGTGCACCCGCTGACCGACGACGACCTGGCCGACCACACCACCCTGGCGCACTGGATCGGCGAACCGCTGCCGCTCAAGCTGGAAACCCTGGACCCGCCCGGCCTGAACCAGGGCGTGGCGCGCTTCGGCAAGTCGGCGTTCTAGGCTGGCCTTACTGCGTCATCAGCCGGTTCAGCGCTGAATAGTCCATCGGCGCATATGGCGCGACAGCGACCGTGCCGCTGGCGAGGACTGGGCGGGCCAGGGTATCGACGCAGCCGAACATCGCCGCCGAGAGGGCCGACCCGGCGCTCCGGCGCCGCGCGCCCAGTTGCACCAGGCGGGCCGGCGCCGGCACGCCATCGCACGCCATCACATTGAGCGGCAGGGGCGTTGCCTTGGCCACGGCCGCGATGTCATCCTCGGTGGTAATGCAGGGCACGAACAGGCCGCTGGCGCCGGCTTCCTGGTACATGGCGGCGCGCCGGATGGTCTCACGCACGCGCTCGGTGGTCTGGTCGTGCAAATAGACATCGGTGCGGGCATTGATGAACAGGTTCACGCCGCGCGCGTCGGCAACTGCCCGGATCGCCCTGATCTTTTCCGCCAGCAGCGCTGGCGCGCCGGTGCCATCTTCAATATTGATGCCGACCACACCAGCATCGATCAACTCGCCAATCAGCCCGGCGACCTGCGCGGGATCGGCGCTATAGCCATCCTCCGCATCGACCGTCAGCGGCAGGGAACTGACCCGCAGGATCGCCTTGACGGACGCCATCAGCAGCTCGCGCGGCAAGGTGCTGCCATCGGCGAAGCCATGCGACCAGGCGACCGCTGCGCTGCTCGTGGCCAGCGCCTTCGAGCCTGCCGCCGCGGCGATGCGCGCGCTGCCCGCGTCAGCGCAATTGGGCAGCATCAGCAAGCCATCGGCGTGCAGTGCGTGGAACAGAATGTCTTTACTGACTTGCATCATTTCTCCTTTGTGGATGTCAAACCGGGCCGGCGCAATCACCAAACGCTTGTTGCGCTATTGATATCACTATACCCGTTCCACGCAAATACGTCCGGCAGGCCCCTCGCAGGAATGGGTGCATGCGGCGCATGCGAAACGCTTTTCGCCACGCCGGCCCCTAACGGCGGCTTGTACGAAACGCATTTCGCCGCCACTGCCGCCCGCCTGGCCGTTTGCCCCTTGCGCGCGCTGGCACAGCCCTTGCAATAGATGGATCAGGACGCGCAGCAGCATCAACCTTTCTTCCACGCGCATCCGCCACTACACAGAGAGGTCGCCCGTGAACCGTCGCCTGCTTGAATACAGTCCGGTCTTCGACATCTTCACCAACGCCACGCCGCGCGCCGAGGCGCAGGAATCCGAGGCCGGCCCGCTCTCCGACGACAGCGCCGACCTGGCGCTGGCCGCCGAACTGCTCGAAGCGGACCAGCCGGCCGACCTGCGGCGCGTGCTGGGCCGCGCCATCGCCGGCGCCGGCGTGCTCGGTGCGCGCGTGGCGCGTTCGCCAATGGGACCGCTGCTGGTCGCCGAACTTGTGCGCGCCTTGCAGCCGATCCTGACGCCGCTGCGCCCCGGCCTGGCAAGCGCGCACGGCAAGAGCGTGCGCATCAACCTCGGTGCACGCATGCTCGGCCTCGAACTCGAAGGCCTCAGCCCCGAGGACAAGGAATTCATCCTGGCGCGCCAGCTGGTACGCCTTGCCGACGAAGCCGCGCGCCACGCCGGCAAGGCCGGCGAGGGTGGTCATCCATCGCCGCAGAACGCGCGCGCCGCCGTGCAAGCCGCCGCGCGTCAACACGCACCTGGCCTGCTGCCGCGCATCGCGCTGCCGCCGGCCACGCACGGACGCTGGACCCGCCAGGCGGGCCAGCTGATTGTTCACGATTGCTGATCCGGACGGATCGTCCATCCGGGCATTTTGTTGTTTCACTCTTCTTTGGGAGCGCATCATGCATGACATCGACCGCACGACAATGGAATATGGCCAGGAAACCAGCTACGAGGGCGAACAGTTCGAATTCGGCCAGGGAGAGTGGAGCGGCGAATCGGGCTTGAACGAACAGCAGGAAGCCGAATTCGCACAAGAGCTGCTCAACGTGAACAACGAAGCGGAGCTTGACCGCTTCCTGGGCGACTTCATTCGCAAGGTCGGCGCCACGGCCGGCCGCGTGATCCGCTCGCCGATCGGGCAGGCCGTCGGCGGCGTGCTCAAAGGCGTGGCCAAGAAAGCCCTGCCGCTCGCCGGTGGCGCCATCGGCGGCTATTTCGGCGGCCCGCTGGGCGCCAAGATCGGCAGCGGCCTGGCCTCGGCCGCCGGCGGCGCGCTCGGGCTGGAAGGGGAAATGAGCGGCGAAGACCGCGAGTTCGAAGGCGCCCGCCAGTTCGTGCGCCTGGCCGCCGACACGGTGCAGAAAGCATCGCAGGCGCCGGCCTCGGGCGACCCGCGCTCCATCGCCCAGAATGCGGCAACGGCCGCCGCGCGCCAGCATGCGCCAGGTTTGCTCGGACGCGGCGCGGCCGGCGGCGGCTGCGGGAGCTGTGGCGGCGCTGGTGCGGGACTGGGCGGCGCCAGCATGTCCTCCGGTGGCGGCATGGGCAGCGGCGGCGGACGTGGCGCCAGCGGCCGCTGGAGCCGTCAGGGCAACAAGATCGTCCTCTACGGCGCCTGACTGTCATGAGCCCGTATGCCTCGTCGCTGCTCGAACAGGAAGCGCGCTCCCTGCAAACCAGGCTGGCGCGGGTCCGCCCCTTTGCCCTGATCGAGCCCATGGTTCCGGCGGCCGCGCTGCTGCCGTCGGCCCAGGCGGCGCTCGAGCGCTATCTGGTCACGGGGCGGCGCGAGCTGCAGGCGCTGGTCGCGGCCTTCCAGCACTGGCTGGCCGGCGCGCGCGACACCGCCAGCGCGTCCGAGGCGCAGCGCCGCTTCACCTTCTTGCGCCTCAAGTTCAATGCCACGCTGACCCAGTTCGACCTGTTCAACGATGTCATCACCCAGCGCAGCGAGCACGAAAACGGGGTCTGGCTGTCCGGCCTGGACGCGGTCGCGGCCGACGCCCTGACCCTGCCGGGCGACTATTACCGCCTGCCGCCGGTGGTCTGTTATCTCGACCGCGGGCCGGGCGCGGCGATCCGGCGCGCGCGCACCCGCCTGCCGGGCGGCGGCGAGAACCCGGTGGCGGTGGTGCGGGTGCCGCGCGAACGCATGATCGGCAGCGGCATCGCCTCGTCGCTGATCCACGAGGTCGGACACCAGGGCGCGGCCCTGCTCGACCTGGTCAATTCGCTGCGCCCCGAACTGCAGGCGATGCAGCAAAGCGACCCGGCCCAGCGCGAGGTATGGCAGTGGTGGGAACGCTGGATTTCCGAGATCGTGGCCGATTTCTGGTCGGTGGCGCGGGTCGGCGTGGTCTCGACCCTGGGCCTGATCGGGGTGGTCAGCCTGCCGCGCGTGTTCGTGTTTCGCCTCAGTCCCGACGATCCCCATCCGATCCCGTGGATCCGCGTGATGCTCAGTTGCGCGATGGGGCAGGCCCTGTATCCGCATCCGCAGTGGGAGCGCCTGGCCAATGTGTGGCACGACTACTACCCGAGCGCCACCCTGGCGCCGGAAACGGTCGACCTGTTGGGACGGCTGCGGCGCGGCATGCGCGACTTTGTCGCGCTCCTGGTGCGGCACCGGCCGGCCGCGCTGCGCGGCAAGACCCTGCCCGAGGTGCTCGATGTGGCGCGGCGCCAGCCGGCCGCGCTCTCGGCCCTGTACCGGCGCTGGGAGGGCGCGCCCGCGCAGATGTACCGCGCCCCGCCGTCGCTGGTGTTCGCGGTGCTGGGCCAGGCGCGCGCCGATGGCCTGGTCGGGCCGGAGGACGAAAACGTCCTGCTGGCCAAACTGCTGACGCACTGGGCGCTGCGCAGCACACTCGATACCAGCTTCCTGTGCGCCTCGCTGGACGCGCGAGCGCCGGCGCTTCCCCGGGCACCTTTGACTTTCCACTAAGGAGATTGACATGAGCAGCAAGAACAATGTGAAGGAAGCCCGCGCGGGGTCGCTCGAGGTGACCGTGCACGAGGCCCAGAGCGGCGCGCCGGTGTCGAATGCGACGGTCGGCATTTACCGATTTACGCCCGGCGAAAAAGGTTTCGATGCGTCCAACTGGCCGACGTCGCCGCCCCAGCTGGAGGCGCTTGCCGTCACCGGCAGCGCCGGCGCGGTCACGGTCGCCAACCTGGCGCCAGGCAGCTACGTGGTGGCGTACGAACACCACCCGGTGGTCGCGCCGCGCCTGGTGCAGGTCGATGGCGGCTGCCGCGCCGTGGTCTGCTTCCAGCTGGCGCTGGAGCTGAAGGCCGAACTCAGATTCGAGGCGGTCGACTGCCATTTCACCCCTTGCAACGCGGCGCGCGTGTCGGACCGGGCGGTGGCGAAGATCTGCTTCAGCAACAATGAAAACAAGGCTCTCAAGCCGTACGTGCGGGTGGTGTCCTCGTCCGGGTGGAACGTGAGCGAGAAAGACCCGTACGAATTCTCGCGCGTGGTGAACTACGCCGGCCCGCAGCAGTTCGAGGCGGTGCTGGGGTTGGCGCGGCGCTCCCTCGCTATGCACGCTCCCGGGGCGGTCGCCGCAGTCGCCGCTGCCGGTGCGGTGGCCGTACCGGCAGCGGAAATGGACCTGGCGCTGGCGCCGCCGGCCCTGATCGGCATCCGCCAGGGTTTTGTCGCCGACGAACGCACCCCAAGCCCGATCTCGGGCAACATCGGCGTGTCGATGACGCGCACCGAGACCGAGCCGACCGACGACCTGCCGCTGTGGACCCTGATCCGCAACAGCACCGACGCGATGTCGTTTACGAACTACCTGAACTTCATGGATGCGCTGTTCTGCACCCCCGGCAACCGCGGCCCCGGTTTCGAGGCCAAGAGCGCGCTGTTCGAGCAGCTGCGCCAGCGCCGCGCGCTGCCCTTCAACGATTCGGAAGCCTACCGCGTGCTCAAGGTCGCCACCGAGGCGTTCGTGATGGTCAACTGCGGGGTGCTCAGCCAGCCGACGCATTTCAATCCGGTCGAGGACCAGGCTTACCTGGACCGGCGCGACATTCCCGCCACGCGCGACCTGGAACGGACTTTCAATACCGACTACCTCGAAGAGACGGTCGACGGCACCAAGGTGCTGCCTTACCTGGCGATCATCCGGCGCAAGCTGCCCGACGTGCCGATCCACCTCCTGCGCGGGCAGGAGGGCGAGGCCGATATGTGCTTCGGCATCGTCCAGCAAAAACTGGCCAACCCGTGCCTGCTGGAGCTGATCTGGTCTTACTGGCACGAAGAGGGGATGCTGGTGCAGACCATGAATGCGATCACCCAGCGCTTCCAGAACGTGCGCGCGCTGGGCCGCGCCGACCCGCTGGCGAACCTTGAAATCGATCCCCTGCGCCCACTGAATAACCTGATCTGGGGGTACACGCAGGACGAACAACATCGCCTCACCGTGGTCCGCCGCAATTACGAGTACGACCATCATTACGGCGTGCGGCTCGACGGCAAGGCGGTCCAGCATTTCCGCCCGGCCGACACGCGCTCGAAATTCCTGGAAGCCTTCCACTACCTGCTGCGCCTGTGCACCTCCTTCTACCGCCAGGACGACGACACCACCGTCAAGGCCGACGCCTTCCCGGTCTTGAACGGCCTCAAGGAAGTGCACCTGATCCTGTCGCAGGGCGCGCACAACCAGTTCGGCGACCTGCCGTCGACGGCGCGCATCGAAATGCTGATGCAGCAGTGGATGCTGGCGCGGCCCGAGTTCCGCGAGTTTCTCCCGACCCGCATCATGGTCGCCTATCCGGAACCGTGGATGGACCGGGTGGACGCCATGAAGAAGCTGCAGGGATGGTCGGACACCAGCGTGATGCACTTCCGCAGCCTGGCCATGTTCGGCGAACAGGTGCTGCTGTCGGTGCGCTACGGCGCCTGGAGCGATATCTACGAACCGACCCAGGCCTTCAACTGGGCGCGCTTCTGGCGTCCGCAGATCCAGGGCTACATCCACGCCTACCGCGCCGCCACCGGGGTCGACCTGACGGTCGACGCGCGCGATCCCAAGGCGGAAGGCACCTTGCCCTCGATCCTGCTGCGCCAGCGCCTGGACCAGCAGGCGCGGATGGCGTGAGCAAGCGCGCGGCATGCTGGACTTCGCCAACGCCCTGTACCTGGGCCTGCGCCATCCCAGCACGGCGCTGGGCGAGTGGGATGCGCTGACCCTGGGACGGCCGGCGGCCAGCAGCGAGCCGCCGGGCGCGGCGCAGCTGGCGGCCGCGCTGGCGCTGCTGTGCGGCTGCGAGGCGGCGACCCTGCTGCCATCGACCCTGCACCTGTTCTGCGATCTGTTCGAGCTGATGGCGCAGGCCCGGGTGGCGATCCTGGTCGACGGCGCCAGCTACCCGATTGCGCGGGCCGGGGCCGAACGCGCGGCGGCCAGGGGCACGCCGCTCACGGTGTTCGCCCATGCCGACCTGGGCGCGCTGAGGCAACTGGCCGCCGCGGCGCGGCGCCAGGGCAGGCGTCCGCTGATCCTGGCCGACGGCTACTCGCCCGGCGCGGCCCAGGCGCCGCCGCTGGCCGCATACGCGGCGCTGGCGCGCGAGGCGGGCGGCTGGCTGGTGCTGGACGACACCCAGGTCATCGGACTGTTTGGCAGCGGCGGTGGCGGTTCGCTGCGCCGGCACGGCGTCAACGGGCCGCACGTGGTGGTCGGCAGTTCGCTGTCGAAGGCCTTCGGCGCGCCGCTGGCGGTGCTGTGCGCCAGCGCGGACCTGGTGCGGCGCTTCGGCCAATCGAGCCAGGCGCGCGTGCATTCCAGCCCGCCATCGGTGGCCTCGATCCGGGCCGCGCTGGCGGCGCTGCGCATCAACCGCGTCCACGGCGACCAGTTGCGGCGGCGTTTGTGGTGCCGCGTGGCGCAGTGGCGCGCCGGCGCGGCCAGGCACGGCATCGCATTGCGCGCCAGCGCCTTTCCGGTGCAGACGCTGGCGCTCGATAGCCGCACCGACGGCGTGGCGCTGCACGCCTGCCTGCGCAGCGCCGGCGTCGATGCGGTTCTGCAGCGGGCGGGCACGCAGGCCACGCTCAGTTTCATCGTCACGGCGCGCCATGCGCCGGGCGACATCGAACGCGCACTGGCGCTGCTGGCGGCCTGCCTGCGCGCGCAGACAGGTTCAGTCGAACACACAAGGAGGGAGTATGAATACGGAATTTGAAATGCTGGAATTCGGGATGGAACAAGAGCGCGGCGCGCGCCGTGGGGCGCCGGCGCGCGCGCCACGGCCCCCGATGGGGCGCACCTGGCCGGCCAGGCCGCCAGCGCCACGCGGGCCGGCGTGGGGCGGCTGGCGTTACCCGGTGCTGGCTCCCTGGCCGGAACCGTATGGGTACGGCCCTGCGCCCGACGCCGACGCCGACGAGCCGCAGGATGAAACACCCAAGACCATCAAACCGGCACTCGACAAGATGGGGGGCGGCGCGCCACAGTACAAACGCATTGGCTCGCTGCGCGATGCGGTGCGCTCGCCGGACGCCAATGTGGCGGGCCTCTACCTGATCGAGTTCGATGGTCCGACAGGCAAGCGCGCCTACAGCGGCCAGAGCGATAGCGTGAAGCGCCGGCTCCAGCAGCATCTCCTGTGCGCCACCATGCTGGGACTGGACGTGGCCAAGCATACGGTCTTCGTCGCCAAAACCGCCCTGACGGACGACCAGCGCCGCGCCGTGGAAAAGGATCTGCACAAGAATATGGGTGTCAAGTCGGGACCGAACGCCACGAAAAACCCGACGCTGACCAACACGCGCACCGAGCTGGAGGCCGAGCTGTTCGGCGAATCCTGGCGCTAACGTTCGCCAACGCTTCATCAACTGAAGGAGAATATCATGCAAGGGTCAGGATGTGCTTGTGCCAAATGCCGCCAGCAGGCCGAGATGGGCGAACTGGAAATGCTCGAATTCGAAGTGCCCGGTCCCTTCGGGGAGCAGGAAGAAATCGCGCTGGCGATGGAACTGATGTCGGTCGCCAGCGAGGAAGAACTCGAACAGTTCCTCGGCAATATGTTCAAGGGGATCTGGAAGGGCGTCAAAAAGGTCGGCTCCTTCATCGGCAAGGTCGCCAAGCCGCTCGGCGGCATGCTCAAGGGCCTGGCCAAGACCGCGCTGCCGTTCGTGGGCAGCGCGCTCGGGTCCTTCATTCCGATTCCTGGCGTGGGCACGGCCATCGGCGGCGCGCTTGGCGGCGCCCTGGCCAAGGCGCTGGAGATGGAAACGGTCGGCCTGGAAGGCGAAGAGCGCGAGCTGGAAATGGCGCGCCGCTTCGTGCGCATCGCCGGCACGGCGGCGCAGCAGGCCGGCTTGGCGGGGCAGGGTGCCGATCCGCAGCGCGCCGCGCGCCAGGCGCTCGATGCGGCGCTGCGCTGCCACATGCCGCAACTGCGCGAGTCCTCGCCTGCCCTCCGGGGCAGAAGCAGCGGTGGCGGCAGCAGCGGCACATGGCGGCGCCAGGGCGGCCGCCGCATCGTGCTCGATCTATGATCATCGACTGCCATTGCCATGCGGGCGAGGGCGACGGCTTTTCCGGCCCGTGGGACAGCGACGCCGGCCTCGAACGCTACCTGGCGCGGGCACGCCAGGCCGGCATCGCGCGCACGGTGCTCTTGGCCGCGTTTCACTCCGACTATGCGCAGGCCAACCGCAGCGTGGCGCGCATCGTGGCCGCCGACCCGGGCCGCTTCTACGGCTTCGCCTTCGTGCATGCGCAGCGCGACCGCGGGCGGGTGCGCGCCATGGTGCGGGTGGCGGTGGAGGAGTACGGCTTCGTGGGCATCAAGCTGCACCGGCACGACGCGCGCATTTCGCGCGAGGTGTGCGAGACCGCGCGCTTCTTCCGCCTGCCGGTGCTGTACGACGTGACGGGCGAGGTGGCGGTGGCCGAACTGCTGGCCAGCCAGTTCCCCGACGTGAACTTCATCCTGCCGCACCTGGGCAGCTTTGCCGACGACTGGAGCGCGCAGCTGGCGCTGGTCGACCATCTGGCGCGCCACCGCAACATCTACGCCGACAGCGCCGGGGTGCGCCGCTTCGACCTGCTGGAGATGGCGGTGCGGCGCGCCGGCGCGCACAAGCTGCTGTTCGGCTCCGACGGTCCGTGGCTGCATCCGGGCGTGGAGCTGGCCAAGATCGGCATGCTGGGCCTGGCGCGGGACGACGAGGCGCTGGTGCTGGGCCAAAACCTGCTGCGCCTGATCGGGCATTGAAGCGCGTCCGGCGTCAGTGCGCATCGGCCCACGCCTTGCGCCGGATTTGCAGCGCGCGGTCGGTCACGCCCAGGCGCAGCGCGGCGCGCTGGTTGTTGTCGCCTTCCTGTTCCAGCACCAGCTGGATCGCGATGTCGGCCGCGGCTTGGCTGATGCGCGCCAGGCCGATGCGCAAATCGATGGCCTCGCGGATCGCGCTCTCGAAGCGCACATCGGGCCAGCAGGCCGCCATGCCGCCACGCGCGGGCCGCTCGTCGGGCGCGAGGTCGCCGATGGTGATCGGGCCCGGGCCGCTGTGGCGGTACCACAGGCGCGCGACGGTCTGGCGCAGCTCGCGCACGTTGCCGGGGTATTGGCGCAGCAGCAGGAATTCGCGCACGGCGTCGTCGAATTCGCACGGCACGCCCGGCCCGGCCAGCAGCGCCAGGAAATGGCGCGCCAGCGGCAGCACGTCGTCGCTGCGTTCGCGCAGGGGCGGGGTGCGGCAGCGCCAGGCCGCGATGCGGTGGTACAGGTCGGCCCGGAAGCGCCCATTGGCCACCTCCTCTTCCAGGCTGCGGTTGGTGGCGCACACCAGCCGGAAGTGCGAATGCTGCCAGGTATTGCTGCCCACCCGTTTATAGGTGTGTTCTTGCAGCACGCGCAGCAATTGCGCTTGCAGCGGCAGCGGCAGTTCGCCCACTTCGTCGAGGAACAGCACGCCGCCGTCGGCCAGCGCGAAGGCGCCGTCGCGCGCGTTGGCGGCCCCGGTAAAGGCGCCGCGCTCGTGGCCGAACAGCTCGCTGCCGGCCAGCTCGGGCGTGAGGGTGGTGCAGTCGAGCACGGTAAGCTCGCCGCGCCCGCCGAGGCGGTGGATCAGTTGCGCAATCTGGTCCTTGCCGGTGCCGGTTTCGCCAGTGATGAGCACCGGCGACTCGGTGAAGGCGGCCACTTCGACCACGCTGTGCACCAGCGCGCGCCAGGCCGGGCTGACCCCGACCAGGCAATTGCTCACGGCGGGCGAGTCGGCCAGGCGCTGCAGGGCGTCGCGCCGCTCCAGGCGGGCCCGCACCTGGGCGGCGTCGCCGCTGGCATCGGTCCAGCTGAGCACATCGAAGACGCCGGCGTCCAGCAGGGCCCACATGTCGGCCGTGGCCGGCGCGCGCGCACCCACGGCGATGGCGAGCACGCTGGCGCCGGCGGCCAGGGGCCGCACCCGCTCCAGCACGGCGCTATCGACGCCATCGATCAAGACCAGGCCGAAGCCGGCCGTCAGGGCGCCGCCCGCTTGCGGCTCCAGCCCGGCCTGTTCCAGCGCCGCCGCCACCTTGGCGCGCACTGCCGCACTGACCGGTTCAAACGCGTGGATCCAGAGTGGGAGGGCCAGTCGGGCTAGCATGCGCGTCATTCTCCCGGTCAAAGAAAGTTGCACAATGTTTGACAAGGCTCAAATGTTCGTTGAGCCCGGATCGATATAAATCACTATACGTGCTCCTATCTGCACAAACTTTGATCTAGCTCAATACTGATTTTGTTGCGCACGAGTTCGCGACATGGCATGGAAAATGCAAACTACCATGCAAGCACGCGCGGGCCGATCAGGGCCCCGACGGCCGCCGGGATCAGCATCCCGAGCAGGTACCAGAAGCCGACGAATACCGCGCTTGCCTCGGGGCAATGCAGGCAGTACACGGCGGCGGCGGCCGCGCCGGCGCCGAATCCGGCGGCCGCGCCTGCCAGTCGCAGGCGGGTGGGCGCCAGGTTGCGCACGACGTGCAGCGCGGTGCCGAACAGGGGCAGCGAGATCAGCGCGATCAGCAGCGGGCAGCTGCGCCAGGTACGGCCCCAGAACAGCTCGGCGCGCAGCTCGGGCGCCGCTTGCCACAGCATCATTGCCGCCAGACACCAGATCAGCACGACCGGCGCGCTCAGCAGCAGCGCTAGCATGGCGGTGCGCGCGCCCGGCGTGGCCAGGCGTTTGAGCGCCAGCGCGCCGGCCGCTGCCAAGGCGAGCGAGAAGGCAAGCTTGGTCCAGAACGGCGCCAGGGTGGCGGCCTGGGCCAGGTCGGCGCGCAGGCCCAGCCCGGCCAGCACGATGAAGGTGCTGGCGAGCAAGCCGGCGGCCAGCGGCAGCAGGGCGGTGCGGGCCGGGGCCGCCTGCACGCGCACGTCCGGGCCGCTGGAGAGCATGTCAATCAAGTCATCTGTGTTCATAGCGCATCCTTCAAAAGGGTTGCCAGGGTTTTCAAGCCGCGGTGGACGGACACCTTGACCGCCGCTTCGGTCATTTGCAGGGCGTCGGCCGCTTCGCGCACCGACAGGCCGTCGAGCTTGGTGTAGACGATCGCCTCGCGCTGCTTGACCGGCAGGGTGGCCAGCAGCTTGCCCAGGTCGCGCCGCGCCTCGCCGGCATCGGCGTCGGCGCTGGAAAAGAAAGCGTCTTCGTCGGGCAGCGGCTCGGTCAGGGCGTCGCGGCGCGCATGGCGGCGCATCCAGTCGACCAGCTTGTAGCGGGCAATCGCCACCATCCACGCCGTCAGCGGCACGCCGGTATCGTAACTCAGGCGCTGGTTATGGATCGCCAGCAGCGATTCCTGCACCAGATCTTCGACCTCGTCCGGCCAGCGGTTCAGGCGCCGCCGCAGGAAGGCCCGCAAATGCGACGCCGTCGCCTGCAAGAAGACGCGGTAGGCCTGGGCGTCGCCGTCGAGTCCTTGCAAGAACAGGGCGTGCAAGCGCAATTCCGTGCTGCGCAAGCTGCTTACCTCAGGTATTCGTTCCATCGGGGCCTTTAGTAACAGCGTTTGATCGATATAAATTATTTTGCGACATATTTTTCCTGGGCTGTAACCAATCCCGGGCGCGTTGCGAACTACCTGTCAGTGTCATTCATAAACAGGCAAAGTCCATGAAACCGTTTCCCACCTTCACCGTATTGACAAGGTCCGGCGCCGCGCCGGCATCATATGCCGCTTCTTGCCGCCAAGTCAAAAAGGGTGCGGCCGCCGGGGGCGCGCGATGAGGCGCGATGCGCGCACCATCCATCCGCTCTGGCTGCGCCTGACCCACTGGCTCAATGCGCTCGCCGTGGTGCTGCTGGTCGCCAGCGGCTGGCGCATCTACAACGCGACCGCCTTTCTCGGCTTTGCCATTCCCCCTGGAATCACCCTGGGCGGCTGGCTGGGCGGTGCACTGCAATGGCACTTCGCCGCGATGTGGCTGCTGCTGGCCAACGGCATCCTGTATTTGCTGCTCAATCTGGTGTCGGGACGCTTGCGGCGCCAGTTCTTCCCGATTTCGCCACGCCAGTTGCTGCTCGACATGGGCGCTGCGCTGAAAGGCAAGCTGGCCCATGCCGATCCGCGCCGCTACAACAGCGTGCAGCGCCTGGCTTACCTGTTCGTCATGCTCGACAGCATCGTGCTGGTGCTGTCCGGGCTGGTGCTGTGGAAATCGGTGCAGTTTCCCCTGCTGCGCGTGCTGATGGGTGGCTATGAAGGCGCGCGCCTGGTGCATTTTTTTGCGATGGGCGGCCTGTGCGCCTTCATCGTCGTGCACGTGGCGATGGTGGCCCTGGTGCCGCGCACCCTGCTGGCCATGCTGCGCGGCCGCTAACAATCACCGTTCAGGAAAACTCCATCATGACACTGTTCAAACCACGCGACATCGCCATTCCCGCCGAGGGTGCCGCCATGCTGGCCGATGCCGTCAAGCGCATCGCCCAGCCATCGCGCCGGGCCTTCCTGGAGCGCAGCCTGACCCTGGGCGGCCTGAGCTTGCTAACCGGCTGCTCCACCAGCGACCAGGACAGCATCGAGCAGGCGCTGACGGGCATCTCGCGCTTCAACGACCGGGTCCAGGGCTTGCTGTTCGATCCGGCGCGTCTGGCGCCTACTTATCCGGCCAGCATGATCACGCGGCCGTTTCCCTTCAATGCCTTTTATGGCGAGGACGAGGTGCGCGAGATCGATGGCGAGGCCTGGCGCCTGGAGCTGGGCGGCATGGTGGCCGACCGCAAGCCGTGGACCCTGGCCCGGCTGCGCGCGCTGCCGCAGCAGGACCAGATCACGCGCCATATCTGCGTGGAAGGCTGGAGCGCGATCGGCAAATGGGGCGGGGTGTCGTTCGGGCATTTCCTGCGCCATGTGGGCGCCGACCTGAGCGCCAAATACGTGGGCTTTCAATGCGCCGACGATTATTTCACGAGCATCGACATGGCTACGGCGCTGCATCCGCAAACCCTGATGGCGCTGACCTACGACGACCAGCCCTTGCCGCCGCGCTACGGCTTTCCGATGAAGCTGCGCATGCCGACCAAGCTCGGCTACAAGAATCCGAAGCATATCCAGGCCATTTTCGTGACCAATACCTACCCTGGCGGCTACTGGGAAAACCAGGGGTATAACTGGTTCGGCGGCAGTTGACCGGTTTCCGATCGCTGTCCCGCACCACCCGCAAGCAGTACTTATCCTGTTCACTCACTTTGAAGGAAATACCATGAAAAACGTTACCACCGCCCTGATCGCCGCATGCCTGATGCTGTCCTCTTCCGTGTATGCTCAGGATGCCATGAAGAAGGATGAGATGGCCAAGGATGGCATGAGCAAGGATGCCATGCACAAGCCGGCCATGCAGAAGGATCACATGGCTAAGGATGGCATGAAGAAAGACGCCATGGGCAAGGATGCGATGGCCAAGGATGGAATGAAGAAAGACGCGATGGCCAAGGACGAGATGAAGAAGTAAACGTGGTGCCCGGCCGCAGCGCCGGGCGTTTCCAGGAGGCCGTATGACGCAAGCCATCGCCAGCAGTACCAGCAGCGCCGCGTATGCCTATGGCGCCGCGAAACCGTCGCCCGTGACCCTGCAAGCGCAATTGCAGCGCTATCAGCAGCAGTTGTCCGACTGCGTCAATTGCGCCAGCGCCGACACGCCGCAGGGCAAATCCGATATCCAGGCGATCTCTGCGCGCATCACCCAGGTGCGGCAGCGCATCGACCAGGAAAGTGGCAGTGCCGCCACGCCGGCGGCGGCCGTTCCCAGCGCGCCATCCGCCACGGCCGCGACTCCCACCGCCGGCGCGCCGTCTGCCACTTCCTCCGGCAATATCATCGACGTCTACGCCTGAATCCGGCCCTGCATGGCCGGATGCAGCGCCGCAGGCGCACTTGCCCGAGCACTTACTTGAGCGGGATGGCTTGTTCCTTTTCGGTGCCCTGGCTGTCCGATTTGCAGATCGCATACACGGTTTGCTTAACAGATGGTGAGCGGCATAATAAAACCGCCTGCTGTGGAGGCAGGCGGCCTGGGTTTTTCGCACGCCTGCATGCTGCGCACGCGTGCCGTGCGGGCAACTTGGGGGATTTCCCTGAAACGATGTCTTGAACGACGATTATTTCAGAGGGATCTTTAGCCTCACTATCGGATTCCTCCAATAATATTGAGGGAGCCGAACCAGCCCACGCCGTTTCTGGTTTTACCTTTCAAGCCGCCCATGCAGGAAAATTTCGGCATTGTGAATGGAACAGCGAGGTTCTGGCCGTCGACGATCACCATCTCGCATCGTGCCGTATTGCCGCGAATATACAAGCGCGCTTCATACGTTGCGCCGGGTTCGGGCAGGAACGTGGCGGTCACGGAGCAGCCTGCATTGGATTTGTTCAGTACCTCGACCACCGCCAGGGCGAAGGTGAATTCCTGGCCTGCGGCGATTTTCTGGGTCGGAAATTCGTGACGCTCGTCCATGCCCATGGTGGTACCGATGCGTCCGCCCGACGGCATGCTGTCGCAGGCCGGATTGGCAAACACTGTTGCCAATCCGGTACGCATGTGGCCGTCTGAATCGGTGTCGAAGTACGTCCCCCAGGGACGCTGTCGGCCCGTCGGGCGGCGGCGCGTAGGTAACGCAGCCGGTCAAGGCTGCCAGCAGGACGGGCAGGGCACAGGTTTTGATGGTCATGTCAGATAGGCGGCTGGGCCGGCGGATAATGTTTGGAAAAGCGGGCAAAAACAAGCCGCCGGTGCTTGCGCAGCGGCGGCTTGCGGGCGAATCGATCCGGTGCAGGCGCCCTGGCGGGCTGTCCTGCCGTCCCCGGCTTACTTCTCCTGGACGGTGAACTCCCCGTATTGCTTCAATTGTTCGGCCACGGCGGCATTATCGCCGACCACGATCACCGATTGCAGCTCTGGAGCAAAATACTTCTTGCCCATCTCGCGCACTTGTGCGGCCGTGACTTTCTGGATCAGCGGCACGTACTGGCCGAGGAATTCCGGCGGCAAGCCGACCAGCCAGTTGTTGGCCAGGGTGCCGGCCACGGCGCGCTGCATCTGGTTGCTGATCAGGTAGCCGCCGGCCACGTAGCGCTTGTTCATGCTCAATTCCGCGTCCGGGACCAGCTCGCTGCCGATGCGGGTGTACTCGTGCAGGTATTCCTTGAGCGCCGCGCCGGTCACTTCATTGCGCACATCGGCCCCGCCGACGATGCTGCCGCCGTTGCGGAAGATGCGCGCACCGGCCGAGGCGCCATAGGTGTAGCCCTTTTCCTCGCGCAGGTTGAGGTTCACCCGGCTGCTGAAACCGCCACCGAGGATGGTGCTGGTCAGGCGCAGCGGCACGTAGTCGGTGGCGCTGGCGGCCATGCCGGGGCTGCCCAGGCGCATGGTCGACTGCACGCTGCCGTCGCGCTGCAGGATCAGGCGCACCGGCTTGGCGGCCAGGCTCGCGCCCGGAGTGTCGGGCAGGGCAGGGCCGTCCGCCTTCCAGTCGCCGAAGGCGGCCGTGGCCAGCTTGAGCGCCTCGGCGTTGCCGATGCGGCCGGTGATCACCAGCAGGCTGCGGTCGGGGCGGAAGCGCTTGCCGTGCTCGGCGTGCAGCAATTCCGGCGTGACCGAGGTGATCGATGTCACGGTCGGGCTGGTGTTGCCATACGGGTGAGGGCCGAACACCACCTTGTTCAGGGCGCGGTCGGCGCGAAAGCCCGGACTGGTTTCGGACACTTTCAAGCCCTCCAGCGCATTGCCCTTGCCCAGTTCGACTTCCTTCGGCGGGAAGGCCGGCAGGCGCGCCACTTCGGCCAGCAGTTGCAGCATCGGGCCGGCGTTCGAGGTCAGGGCATTGGCCGAGACCACGATGCCGTCGTGGCTGGCGCCGGCGCCGACTTCGCCACCCAGGCCCTGGGCCGCTTCGGCGATGGCGCGCGAGTCGCGCCTGGTACTGCCTTCATTGAGCAGGCTCGCCAGCAGGTTGGCGAAGCCGGGGTGCGCGCTGTCGTCGGCGGCCAGGCCGGCACCGCGCACGGCCAGCACGTAGTCCACGCGCGGCAAGCCCTGGCGCGGCACGACCCATACCTGCAAGCCATTGGCCAGGGTTTGCTTGAAGATCTGTGGAATCGGAATCGGTTTGTCCTTGCCGTACGGGGGCAGGGTATTGGCAGTGGCGGCCTTGGCGCTGTCGGCGGCAAAGGCGGCCGGCGCGAACAGCAGGGAAATACTCAGTGCCAGCATCAGTCTTTTCATGGTGGCTCTCCTTAATTCTTGGCGGCGGGTTGGGCGGCGGGCGCGGCGGCGGCGGTCTTGACGACCGGCTTGCGGTCGATGACGGTGCGGTTCGCTTGCGTCAGATAGGTCTTGGCCACGCGCTGGATGTCTTCCGAGGTCACGCCGTCGATCCAGCCCGGGATCTGGTTGACCACGTTGGCGTCGCCCCACAGGGTTTGCAGCTTGGCCAGGGTGTCGGCGCGGTCGATGAAGCTTTCCAGCGTGTTGTACCAGTTGGCCAGCATGCGCGTCTTGACCCGCTTGAGCGTGGCCGCATCGACCCCGCCTGCCACAATCTTCGCGACTTCGTCATCGATACCCTTGAGCATGGCGTCGGCGCTGCTGGTTGGCTTGTACAGCGCGAACACGGTAAACAAGGTCGGGCCGTCGAATTCCCACGGGCTGGTCAGCCCGTACAGGGAGTCGACGTTGAGCGCCACTTCGCGCCCCTTGACCAGGCCCTGGTACAGCACCGAGGCGTCGCCGCCGGCCAGCAGTTCGCCCAGCACCGCCATCGGCGCCAGGTCGCGGCTACCGCGCGCCGGCATCTTCCAGGCGGCGGCAATGGCCGGCACCTGGGCCAGCGCGTCGCTTTGCTCGATGCGTTTTTCGGCCGTGCCCAGCGGTTCGCTGAAGTCGGTCGTTGGCGGCGTTGGGCGTTTCGGAATGGCGGCGAAGTATTTTTGCGCCAGCGCGAAGCCCTGGGCCGGGGTCACGTCGCCCGAGATCGCCAGCACTGCATTGTTGGGACCGTAGTAATCGCGGTGAAAATTGCGCACGTCGTCCAGGCTGGCGCCTTCCAGGTCCTGGAAGCTGCCGTAGCCGTCGTGGTTGTTTTCCCATTTCTGGAACGCCTGCTGGTTGATGTCGATCCACATGAAGCCGCCGTACGGCTGGTTCTTCACGTTGACGCGGATTTCTTCCTTGACCACGTCCTGCTGGTTCTTGAGGGTTTTTTCGTTGAAGTCGAGCGTTTTCATGCGGTCCGCTTCGAGCCACAGGATCGACTCGATCGACGATACCGGCGCCGTCTCTATATAGTTGGTGAAGTCGGGCCGGGTCGAACCGTTGTTGCGCCCGCCGCCGCCGGTGATGGCCTTGTCGAACACGCCCTTGGGCGCGTTCGGCGTACCCTGGAACATCAGGTGCTCGAACAGGTGGGCGAAGCCGGTGCGGTTTTTCGGTTCCAGCCGCATGCCCACGTGGTACACCACGCTCACGCCGACGGTGGGCGAGGTATGGTCGGGCGAGACGATCACGGTCAGGCCGTTATCGAGCTTCTTGACGTTGACGGGGATGTTCCAGCTGTCGCTGGCGGCCGCAAAAGCGGTCAGCGACAGGGAAAGTCCGGCGATGAGAACGGGGAGTTGGCGCATGCGCATGAAAGACCTCATGATAAAAACCTGGGAAACGACCTTGGCCGCAGGGGCGGGACCCGCTGCATGGCGAAGTATCTTAACGTACGTTGGTTTTTAAACAAACATATGCATGCGAAAAAAAACCGTCGTAGCGCGAAGCTACGACGGTTTTATGCAGGGCGCGTGAGTGCTTACGCTGCCAGTGCGGCTGCTGCTGCCTTCTTGTTGCGGCGGCGTGCGGTGAAGCCCAGCAGGCCGAGGCCGGCCAGCATCATGGCATAGGTTTCTGGCTCAGGTACTGGTGCCAGGGCGATGTTTGCCGAGTAGCGGCCAGCGGCGTTCGACAGGATGCTGCCTTTGACCTGGATGGTGTAGGCGCCAGCGCTCAGGCTGGCGGTCGACAGCGACCATTGGTCGGTCGCGCCGGTCGACAGCAGGGTGCCGCCGAACAGGGTACCAGTGCTGTCGATCAGGTTGAAACCGGTGATGTCCAGGCCATTCTTGGCGTTGCCGGTGATCGACAGGACGCCAGCGGCGAATTCGCCAGCCTGGGACAGGGTGAAGCTGTAGTTGTCAACAAAGGTATTGCCTTTGTTGCCACCAGTGAAGAAGCCATCGGCTTCAGCGAAGTTGTCTACCAGTTCCAGGGTCGAGTTATTGACGATTTCGACAGCGGATGCGTGGCTCGACACGAGTGCAGCGGATGCCAGCGCGATGGCCGACAGGAAAACTTTGGATTTTTTCATCATAAAACACCTATTAAAGTTGCCTTTTGTTAAGGCCGGATTGGGGCTTGAATCGCGTGTGTGGACGCGAGGGCCCAATCTAACATCGGCATGTGACAGTAGTAAGGATGAGGCCGCCTCTTTACATTTCGTTGCAATTTGCTAAACAGAACGTTTAGTTGATATGAATGCCCTATGACAAACCCATCTTCATAGTGAAGAGCTCGCTTAAAGTCTGCTGCACAGCACCATTGGTGTTTATATCATTTCTGTTTGTAGTCCTATTCCTACAAGAAGGCGAGAAATTTAGGAAGGTTGGCTTTAAGTAAATCCTAAGTTGCCGCACTGTTAAGGTGGCTTAACACCCAGGTTTCGCATCATGCTGGTGTGCGACTCGCCGTCTTGGTGCTGCGCCTGTGCTGCATTGCGCTACTTTGGTGAGGCGGACCGCCGACATGGGCCCCCGCAGCTGGCACGGATTCTGCACCTGCTTTCTTGCCCGGATGGCGAAGTCGCCGCCGGCATGAAGAAGGAGAGCACCATGTTGGAAGATGCGAGCATCGCGGAACGCCCGCGCGACGATGGCTTTGACGGCGTCAAGCTGTCGGGCGACGTTTTTGGCGCGCTGATCAATCTGTCGGGCCGGCGCCGCTTCACGTCGCAGCGGGTGGTCCTGTACGCGGTGCTGGCCTCGATGGGCCACGAGGGCGCGGCCGCCACCGCGCGCGCGACGCTGGCGCTGTTTCGCGACGCCCATCTCACCCTGGTCGAAGGCAAGGGCGGCCTGCCGGGCGTGTTCTGCGCCCAGCTGCGCGACGCCTATTTCGGCGTGCTGCAGGGCGACCGCGTGATCCGCGATTTCATTGCCCTGGCCGAATCGACCCTCGACGCCATCGTCGGCGAAGGCCGCGGCGCACCCGCGCTGCTCGACGAGCTGGTGCGCAGCACCACGTCCCTGCTGAGCGTGCTCAACGGCCTGACCCTGGTGTATGAGGAACAATCGAAGCGCCACGCGCAATTGCAAAAGCGCCAGCTCCAGGTAATGATGGGCGATATCCAGACCATCGCCAAGCAGGCCCGCATGGTCGCCTTCAACGCCCAGATCGTCGCCGCGCGCGCCGGCCAGGCCGGCAAGGAGTTTTCCGTGGTGGCCAGCAGCATGACCTTGATCACCGGCGAAATCGACGATCTGGTGCACCAGGCGCTGAACGGCGCGCTGGCCAGCTGAGACCGGGCGGGGAGGGCGTCAGCGCGCCAGGCGCTGGCCCAGCCACTTGCCCAGGCACAGCAAGGTCAAGGTCGGCGGCAAGCCCCACGGCCCCGGAATGACCGAGGCGTCGCACACATGCAGGCCGGGTACGCCGGCTTGCAGCTCGCCGTCGACGCCGTCGCCGATGGGCACGCTGCCGCCCGGATGCGCGGCAAAATGGCGGCTCTTGAACACGTGGGTGGCGCCGCAGGCGGCCAGGATCGCACGCGCCATGGCTTCGCCCTGGCCGAATTTGGCGCGCTCGGCCGGGTGCAGCGTCTTGTCGACCCAGCGCGGCCCCACCGCGCCGCCAGCCTGGTCGCCGATCTTGACCATGATCGACAGCGTGCGGCGATGCGCGAACAGGCGGTCGAAGCGCCCGGCCTGGGCCGTGAAGCACTGGTACATCGGCTTGGGCAAGGTCATGTCGGCCAGCGAAATGCCGGCCTCGTCCAGGCGCATGCCGGCCGCCATCGGCACCTCGGCACCGCCATCGAGGCCGTCCACGCTACCCATCAGGGCGATCACCGGATCGCTGAACAGGCTGCTGGTTTGCGCCCGCAAGCCGCTCTGGTGCAGCAGGCGCGGGCTGCCGACCCCGCCGCCGGCCAGGATCACCAGCGGCGCCAGCGCTTGCTGGAGTTTTCCGCCGCGTACATACTCCACGCCCGCCGCCTCGCCGTGCATCAGCAGTACGCGCGTGGCGCGCGCCGCGTCGATCAAGATGGCGCCGTGGCGGCAAGCCTCGTCGATGAAGTCGCGCGCGCTCCACTTGGCCCCGAACGGGCAGCCATAGACGCAGCGCCAGCAAGCGCTGCGGCACAGCTGCGGGCGGATCATCTTGTCGAGCTTTTGCCAATCCATGCCCAGCGTGCGGGCGCCCTGCATGATGCGGGTCGCCATCGGGCCGACCAGCGCATCGGGAAGCGGCCCGATCGGCAGCTCGGCGCGCAGCGCGCGCAGGGCCGGCGCCAGGTCGATGCCGTGCGCGGCGAAGCGGGCCAGGGGCGGATCGGCGGCGGTGGCGAAATTGATGCTGGAGCTGCCGCCGGCATTGATGCCCTGCACCAGCAGCGAACCGTCGCGGTGGATGAAGGCGCCCTTGCCCGGAATGGCGGCGATGCGCGCCATCTGGCCCAGCGTGCCGCTGAGCGGGGCGGCGCTGCCTTGTTCGAGGATCAGCACGCGCAGGCCGCGGCTGGCCAGTTCGCGCGCCACGCTGGCGCCGCCGGGGCCGCTGCCGACGACGATCGCGTCGTGCGAGGGCGTGCCGCGCGCGGCGGACGAGGGGGGGGGAGTCGGACATGGGCCCGAGTATCGGCCGCCGTGGCGGGCGCGTCAATCGCAATGCGTTCCATCGCGCCGATTTGTGCGAACAGGTGGCGAAAAATGCAGTTCGTCGCAATCCGCTGGAAGCGCGCGCGGCGCGTGGTTAAAGTTACACCATACCGCCACGTCATCGAACCCAAGCCAAGGAGCGCATCATGAACATCGCCAAACACATGGAAGCCATCTTTCTTGCCGTTGTCGCCGTGATCGGCGCCACCACCTTCGCCACGGCCGGTGATGCGCCCCAGCGCAGCGCGCCGGAGGTGGCCGCTGTTGCCGCTGCCGGCGGCGCCGCGATGCCGGTGGTGGTCGTCAGTGCGCGCCGCCTGAGCGCCGCTGAAAAGGCGCAGTTGCCACAATAAGCTGGAAGGCCGGCCTGCTTGCTGGTAGTGTATGTACCGGCCGGCCGGACCGGCACCGATAAGAAGATCTGGAGACGCGCAATGAATCAGTTTTTCCACGCCGGAGCACTGGCGGCAGCCTTGTGCACGCTGTTTGCCCCGGCCAGCGCCGCCTCGGACGGGAATGTCACCGAAACGCGCATGGTCGACGCCAGGGCGCAGCGGGTCAGGCTCGACGGCGCCATCGACCTGCGCCTGCGCCAGGGCGCCGTGCCCAGCCTGGTCATCAGCGGCGACCAGCGCCTGGTGCGCTCCATCACCACCGAGCAGGACGGCGACACGCTGTCCATCGGCAGCGAAGGGCGCGGCAGCAGCGTGCGCGCCGAATTGACCCTGCCGAGCTTGCGTGAAGTGGCCTCCGAAAGCATCGGCTGGACCGATGTCAGCGGTTTTTCGGGCGACGAGCTGGAGCTGTCGCTGGAAGGGGCCGGTTCGATGAAGGTCAATTGCAATTACCGCCTCGTCAGCGCCAGCCTGGGCGGGGTGGGCAGCCTGAACCTGCAGGGCGTTGCCAGCGAGGGCGTGGAGCTGGTGCTGCGCGGGGCGGGGTATGCGACCCTGAGCGGCGGCGCCAAGTGGCTCAAGGCCAATCTGGGCGGGCTCGGCGGCCTCGACGCGCAGCACTTCCAGGTCGACAGCGTGACTCTCGACTTGAACGGGCTGGGCAATGCGGCGGTGATGGCGCGCCAGAGTGCGACCTTGCGCCTGAGCGGGCTCGGTTCGGTGACGGTGTACGGCAAGCCGCCCAACCGCAGCGTCAGCGTCGACGGCCTTGGCAAAGTCAGCTGGAAATAACCGTCATGGCTTTCACATGAGACGGACGACTGGATCAACAGGACGGGCAAGCCGTTCTTGGTGCGATACGCGAACCATGAAAAAATTATTCGTTGCGATGATCGTCGCACTTGGCCTGCACGGCAGCGCGCTGGCCGGCTTTACCGAAGGCGCCAACGCCTACAATGCGCGCGACTACACGCGCGCGCTGAAAGAAGTCGCGCCGCTGGCGCGGGCGGGGCATATGGAGGCCCAGCATTTGCTCGGCCTCATGTATTACATGGGACGCGGGGTGGCGCGCGACTACAAGCAAGCCATGCTGTGGCACCGCAAGGCGGCCGCGCAGGGCAAGGCCGATGCGCAGTATGTGGTGGGGGCGATGTACTACACCGGCAATGCGGTGCCGCTCGATCACAAGGAAGCGATCGCGTGGTTCCGCAAGGCGGCCGAGCAGGGCCACGCGGAGGCGCAGCATGCGCTGGGGCTGATGTACCGGTATCACGCGGCGGGCATGCCGCAGGATAAGGTGCTGGCGTATATGTTGTGGAACCTGGCGGCGGCTGGCGGCAATGCGAATGCAACCGAGCAGAGGGCGGCGATTGCCAAGCGCATGACGCAGGAGCAGATCGACGAGGCGCAGGCGCTGTCGCGCGCATGGCGTCCGGGGACGCCATTGCCGAGGCAGTCGCGTAGCGGGGGAGGGGCGGGGTAGGCGTAATGCCACTTCCGTCGTTCGCACCACCCCACCGTCGTTCCCGCGCCAAGGCGGCACTCGGCGGGAACCCAAGTTCGTAGATAAGCCAGTGACTACAGCACGAACTTGGGTTGCCGTGGGGGCGCCTAGCCCTGCGCGGGAACGACGGTGGGGAGGGGGCGACAGTGGGAGGCGACAGTGGTGGGGGGGAGGCGGGCGGGAGCGACGGCCCAACCCCACTTCCCGTACAATCGCCTTTTGCTTCCAGCGAGCCCCATCCCATGCGTGCCATCGAAATCAAGCAACCCGGCCCTCCCGATGTTCTGCAACTGTGCGAGCGTCCCGTCCCTGAACTGAAACCCGGCGAAGTGCTGATCCGCGTGCACGCGGCCGGCATCAACCGTCCCGATGTCCTGCAGCGCCTCGGCCACTACCCGGTCCCGCCGGGCGCGTCCGACCTGCCTGGCCTCGAAGTGGCCGGTGAAATCGTCGGCGGCGACCTGGCCGGCAGTACCTTCCAGCAAGGCGACATGGTGTGCGCCCTGGTCCAGGGCGGCGGCTACGCCGAATTCTGCGCCGCGCCGCTCCAGCAATGCCTGCCCGTGCCCGCCGGCCTGTCCCCGCTCGAAGCGGCCTCCCTGCCTGAAAACTACTTCACGGTGTGGAGCAATGTGTTCGACCGCGCCAAACTGGCCGCCGGCGAAACCCTGCTGGTGCAGGGCGGCACCTCCGGCATCGGCGTGACCGCCATCCAGCTCGCCGCCGCCTTCGGCCTGCGCGTGTTCGCCACCGCTGGCAGCGCCGACAAATGCCGCGCCACCGAATCGCTCGGTGCCGAACGCGGCATCGACTACAAAACCGAAGACTTCGCCGCCGTGGTCAAGTCGCTTACCGACAACAAGGGCGTCGACGTCATCCTCGACATGGTCGGCGGCGACTACCTGCCGCGCGAAATCGATTGCCTGGCCGACGATGGCCGCATCGCCCTGATCGCCCTGCTGGGCGGCGCCAAGGCGCATATCGACCTTGGCCAGGTGCTGCGCCGGCGCCTGACGATTTCCGGCTCGACCCTGCGCCCGCGCCCGGTCGCCTTCAAGGGTGCCATTGCGGCGAACCTGCGCGAACACGTCTGGCCGCTGTTTGATGCGGGCAAGATCCGTCCCGTCATTTTCAAGACCTTCCCCCTGGAACGGGCCGCCCAGGCCCACGCCCTGATGGAGAGTTCGACCCATATCGGGAAGATCATGTTGCAGGTGGTGTGATCGGCTGGCAACTGCTCCCGGCCTTTGTTTGACCGACATCGGATCGGGGGTTAAAATAGCGGGTTAATTAAATCTGGGCTACTATGCGTCGCAAACTCGTCGTAGGAAATTGGAAGATGAACGGCAACCGTGCCGCGAATGCCAGTCTGTTGGCGGGCATCGTCGCGGGCGCGGACGCATCCGGCGCCACCTGTGCCGTGTGCGCGCCGGCCCCTTATCTGACCCAGTGCCAGGATGCCTTGAGCGGCAGCCCGGTCGCCTGGGGCGCCCAGGATGTCTCGGCCCAGCCGGGCGGCGCCTTCACCGGCGAAGTCGCGGCGGCCATGCTGGCTGATTTTGCTTGCAAGTACGTCATCGTCGGCCACTCCGAACGGCGTGCCTACCATGGCGAAAGCAGCGAGCTGGTGGCGAAGAAAACCGTCGCTGTCCTCGACGCGGGCATGACCCCGATCGTGTGCGTCGGCGAAACGCTGGCCGAGCGCGAAGCCGGCCAGACCGTGGCCGTGGTATCGAGCCAGCTCGGCGCCGTGCTCGACCTGGTGGGCGAGCGCGTGGCGCAGATCGTCGTTGCCTACGAACCCGTGTGGGCGATCGGTACCGGCAAGACCGCCACCCCAGCCATGGCCCAGGAAGTCCATGCCCAGCTGCGCGCGCAGCTGATGGCCAAGAATGCAGTAGCGGCCGAGACAGTGCAGATTTTGTACGGCGGCAGCATGAAGCCCGATAACGCCCTGGAATTGATGGCTCAGCCAGATATCGACGGCGGCTTGATCGGCGGGGCAGCATTGAAGGCGGCAGATTTCCTTGCCATCCTTCATGCAGCCAATTGAAATATTATTGTTGTTAAACTTGGAATGGAATAAGCAATGAACACGTTGTTCAATCTGGTTGTAGTTGTACAGGTTATTTCCGCTCTGGCGATTATCGGTCTGGTCTTGCTGCAGCATGGCAAGGGCGCCGATATGGGAGCGGCGTTCGGTTCCGGCGCTTCCGGCAGCCTGTTCGGCGCCACCGGCTCGTCGAACTTCATGTCGAAGTCGACCGGCGTGGCCGCTGCGGTATTTTTCGGTGCCACCCTGGGCCTGGCGTTCTTTGCCACGAAAAACAAGGGCCAGGTCAGCGGCGGCGTCATGGATCGTGCCACCATCACGGCGCCAGCGCCAGTGACTGGTCCGGGCGCGATCCCGTCCACCGCACCGTCGCTGAACGCGCCGGCAGCTCCCGTGGCGGCACCGAATGCGCCAGTGACCGGTGGTGCGGTTCCTGCCGCCCGTGTCGCCCCTGCGGCGCCGGCAAGCACTGCGCCGGAAGTACCTGCGAATACCGTGCCAAAGTAATTGAGTTCTGGTAGAATACTGCCCGCGCACAGAGTATTGGTTAGCGCAGGCAGCATGATCGAATATTGATCAGTATCAAAAAGAAGTAAAGTTTTTCTGTTTTATCCTTGTTTTCGCGCAATTTTGCATTGAATACAGTGATGTAACAATGTTAGAATAGCGGACTCAATGCCGACGTGGTGAAATTGGTAGACACGCTATCTTGAGGGGGTAGTGGGCGAAAGCCTGTGCGAGTTCGAGTCTCGCCGTCGGCACCAAGAATATAAAAGCCAGCAAGGTTGCATAAGCGAATATGTTTATGCCTAAGCTGGCTTTTTTGCGAGGATCAGTCGTTCGGTCCTGGTGGCAAGGTTCAAGCCAGGTTCGTGCGGTAGGGCGCTGCGACATGCAGTGTTTCATTAACCGATCGTTCAATATAGGCTCATCAAGTGAACCTCGATAATTATTTCCCCGTCCTGATGTTCATCCTGGTCGGCATCGGTGTCGGTGTCGTCCCGCAGGTACTTGGATATCTGCTCTCTCCCCACAAGCCCGATTCCGCCAAACTGTCGCCTTACGAGTGCGGCTTTGAAGCGTTTGAAGACGCGCGCATGAAGTTCGACGTCCGCTACTATCTGGTGGCAATCCTGTTTATTTTGTTTGATCTGGAAACGGCATTCTTCTTCCCATGGGGTGTCTCCATGCGTGAGCTGGGCTGGTCCGGCTTCGTGACGATGATGGTGTTCATCGCCGAGTTTGTGGTCGGTTTTTGGTATATCTGGAAGAAAGGTGCCCTTGATTGGGAATAAGCCATGTCAATTGAAGGCGTATTAAACGAAGGTTTCATCACCACGACAGCAGACAAGCTGATCAACTGGGCGCGTACCGGGTCGATGTTCCCGATGACGTTCGGCCTGGCTTGCTGCGCCGTCGAAATGATGCACACGGGCGCGGCCCGCTACGACATGGACCGCTTCGGCGTCGTGTTCCGTCCCTCGCCGCGCCAGTCCGACGTGATGATCGTTGCCGGCACGCTGTGCAACAAGATGGCTCCCGCCCTGCGCAAGGTCTACGACCAGATGCCGGAACCGCGCTGGGTCATCTCGATGGGTTCCTGCGCCAACGGCGGCGGCTACTATCACTATTCGTACTCGGTGGTGCGTGGTTGCGACCGCATCGTGCCGGTCGATGTCTACGTGCCGGGCTGTCCGCCGACCGCTGAAGCGCTGCTGTACGGGATTCTGCAACTGCAGAACAAGATCAAGCGCACCAATACCATCGCACGTTAAGAAGCGGTTTCCACCATGACGACAAAACTCGAAGCCCTTGAACTCGCCCTGCGCACCGCACTGGGTGAGGGCGCCGCTATTACCGTGGCGCTGGGCGAAGTGACCGTAGTGGTCAAGGCCGCCGGCTATATTGCCGCGATGCAGACCCTGCGCGACCATCCCGCGCTCAAATTCGAACAACTGCTCGACCTGTGCGGCGTCGATTATTCCACCTACGGCGAAGGCAGCTGGGATGGCGCGCGTTTCGCCGCCGTCTCGCACCTGCTGTCGATCGAACACAACTGGCGCGTGCGCGTGCGCGTGTTCGCCGAAGACGACGATACGCCGGTGCTGCCATCGGTGGTTGAACTGTGGCGTTCCGTCAACTGGTACGAGCGCGAAGCGTTCGACCTGTACGGCATCCTGTTCGAAGGCCACAACGACCTGCGCCGCATCCTGACCGACTACGGCTTCATCGGCCATCCGTTCCGCAAGGACTTCCCGATGTCCGGTTACGTCGAAATGCGTTACGACCCCGAACAGAAGCGCGTGATCTACCAAGCCGTGACGATCGAGCCGCGTGAAATCATTCCGCGCGTGATCCGCGAAGAAACCTACGGGATGAATCCTGGGAGCAAAAACCTTGGCTGAAATTAAGAACTACACCCTCAACTTCGGTCCGCAGCACCCGGCCGCGCACGGCGTGCTGCGCCTAGTGCTCGAGCTCGACGGCGAAGTGATCCAGCGCGCCGATCCCCACATCGGCCTGTTGCACCGCGCCACCGAAAAGCTGGCCGAAACCCGCACTTACCTGCAATCGGTGCCGTACATGGACCGTCTCGACTATGTGTCGATGATGAGCAATGAGCACGGCTATGTGATGGCGATCGAGAAGCTGCTCGGCATCGAGGTGCCGGTGCGCGCCCAGTATATCCGCGTCATGTTCGACGAAATCACGCGCCTGCTGAACCACCTGATGTGGCTCGGCACGCACGCGCTCGACGTCGGCGCCATGGGTCCGTTCCTGTACGCCTTCCGCGACCGCGAAGACTTGTTCGACTGCTACGAAGCGGTGTCCGGCGCGCGCATGCACGCGGCCTACTACCGTCCGGGTGGCGTGTACCGCGACCTGCCGGATGCGATGCCGAAGCACAAAGCCTCGATCATCCGCAGCGCCAAGGCCATCGACGAGCTGAACGAACACCGCCAGGGCTCGCTGCTCGACTTCCTCGACGATTTCTGCAAGCGTTTCGTCACCTACGTCGACGAATACGAAACCCTGCTGACCGACAACCGTATCTGGAAACAGCGTACCGTCGGCATCGGCGTGGTGTCGCCTGAAGCGGCAAAAGCCATGGGCTTTACCGGCGCCATGCTGCGCGGTTCGGGCGTGGAATGGGATCTGCGCAAGAAGCAGCCGTACGCCGTGTACGACAAGATGGACTTCGACGTCCCGGTCGGCACCAATGGCGATTGCTACGACCGTTACCTGGTGCGCGTGGAAGAGATGCGCCAGTCGAACCGCATCATCCAGCAGGCGTCGCGCTGGCTGCGCGCCAATCCGGGCCCGGTCATGACCGACAACCACAAGGTCGCGCCGCCAAAGCGCACCGAGATGAAGTCGAACATGGAATCGCTGATTCACCACTTCAAGCTGTTTACCGAAGGCTTCCACGTGCCGCCGGGCGAGGCGTATGCCGCGGTCGAGCATCCGAAGGGCGAGTTCGGCATCTACATCGTGTCGGACGGCGCCAACAAGCCGTACCGCCTGAAGATCCGTACCCCCGACTATGCGCACTTGCAAAGCCTGGATGAAATGGCGCGCGGCCACATGCTGGCCGACGCCGTCACCATCATCGGCACCCAGGACATCGTATTCGGCAGTATCGACCGCTAAGCTGTCGACCAATTGAGGCACAACCATGTTGTTATCAGAGCAGTCATACAAAAAAATCGACCGTGAAGTCGCCAAGTACCCGCCCGACCATAAAGAGTCCGCGGTCATGGCGGCGCTCGCCATTGCGCAGGATGAAAAAGGCTGGCTCCCGCCGGAAGTGATGCAGGACGTGGCCGATTACCTCGGCATGCCCGCCATTGCCGTGCAGGAAGTGGCAACGTTCTACAATATGTATAACGTCAAGCCGGTCGGCAAGTACAAGATCTCCGTGTGCACCAACCTGCCGTGCGCCCTGTCGGGCGGCGAGCACGCCGGTCACTACCTGCAAGAAAAACTCGGCATCGGCTACCGCGCCACCTCGGCCGACGGCCAGTTCACGCTGGTCGAAGGCGAGTGCATGGGCGCTTGCGCCGATGCGCCGGTGATGCTGGTCAATAACAAGCGCATGTGCAGCCTGATGTCGGATAGCAAAATCGACGCATTGGTCGAGGAACTCAAGAAATGACATCGCTCCACTCACGTCACATCGACCCGGTCATCCTGGCCGGCCTCGACGGCCAGAACTGGCATTTGCAGGATTACGTGAACCGCGGCGGCTACTCCGCGCTGCGCCGCATCCTGGAAGAAAAAATCACGCCGGAAGCGATCATCGCCGAACTGAAAGCCGGTTCCCTGCGCGGCCGTGGCGGCGCCGGTTTCCCCACGGGTTTGAAGTGGAGCTTCATGCCACGCCAGTTCCCGGGCCAGAAATACCTCGTCTGCAACACCGACGAAGGCGAGCCGGGCACGTTCAAGGACCGCGACATCATCCGCTACAATCCGCACGCGCTGATCGAAGGCATGGCCATCGGCGCCTACGCGATGGGCATCACGGTCGGCTACAACTACATCCACGGCGAAATCTGGGCCGAATACGCGCGCTTTGAAGACGCACTGGACGAGGCGCGTGCCGCCGGCTTCCTGGGCGACAAGATCATGGGCAGCGAGTTCAACTTCCAGCTGCACGCCGCGCACGGCTACGGCGCCTACATCTGCGGCGAAGAAACCGCGCTGCTCGAATCGCTCGAAGGCAAGAAGGGCCAGCCGCGCTTCAAGCCGCCGTTCCCGGCCTCGTTCGGCCTGTACGGCAAGCCGACCACGATCAACAACACCGAAACCTTTGCTGCGGTACCGTTCCTGTTGAACATGGGTGGCGAGAAGTACGCCGCCATCGGCAAGCCGAACAATGGCGGCAGCAAGATTTTCTCGATCTCGGGCGACGTCAACCTGCCGGGCAATTACGAAGTGCCGCTCGGCACGCCGTTCGCCAAGCTGCTGGAACTGGCTGGCGGCATGCGCGGCGACAAAAAGATCAAGGCGGTCATTCCCGGCGGTTCGTCCGCCCCGGTGATCCGCGGCGACGTCATGATGAACACCGATCTCGACTACGATTCGATCGCCAAGGCCGGCTCGATGCTCGGTTCGGGCGCCGTGATCGTCATGGACGAGACGCGCTGCATGGTCAAGTCGCTGCTGCGCCTGTCGTATTTCTATTATGAAGAGTCTTGCGGCCAGTGCACGCCGTGCCGCGAAGGCACGGGCTGGATGTACCGCATGGTCCACCGCATCGAGCACGGCCAGGGCCGTCCCGACGACCTGGACATGCTCAACTCGATCGCCGACAACATCCAGGGCCGCACCATTTGCGCCCTCGGTGATGCGGCGGCGATGCCGGTACGCGCTTTCGTGAAGAACTTCCGCGAAGAATTTGAATATCACATCGAGCACAAGCACTGTCTGGTGCCCGCTTATATCTAAGGCCAGAGAACTCTCATGGTTGAAATTGAAATTGACGGTAAGAAGGTAGAAGTCCCACCGGGTAGCATGGTGATGGACGCAGCCAACAAGCTGGGCACCTACATTCCGCACTTCTGCTATCACAAGAAATTGTCGATCGCAGCGAACTGCCGCATGTGCCTGGTTGAAGTCGAGAAGGCACCGAAGCCTTTGCCGGCTTGCGCCACGCCGGTATCGGCGGGCATGATCGTGCGCTCGAACAGCGAGAAGGCGGTACAGGCACAGAAATCCGTGATGGAATTCTTGCTGATCAACCACCCGCTCGACTGCCCGATCTGCGACCAGGGCGGCGAATGCCAGTTGCAAGACCTGGCGGTCGGCTACGGCAAATCGAACTCGCGCTACGAAGAAGAAAAACGCGTGGTGCCGCCGAAAGATGCCGGCCCGCTGATCTCGATGCAGGAAATGACCCGTTGCATCCACTGCACCCGCTGCGTGCGTTTCGGCCAGGAAGTGGCCGGCGTGATGGAACTGGGCATGCTGGGCCGTGGCGAACACGCCGAAATCACTTCCTTCGTCGGCAAGACCGTCGATTCTGAAGTGTCGGGCAATATGATCGACCTGTGCCCGGTCGGCGCACTGACCTCGAAGCCGTTCCGCTACAGCGCCCGTACCTGGGAACTGTCGCGCCGCAAATCGGTCAGCCCGCACGATTCGCTCGGCACCAACCTGATCGTCCAGGTCAAGGGCGGCAAAGTCATGCGCGTCCTGCCGCTGGAAAACGATGCGATCAACGAATGCTGGATTTCGGACAAAGACCGTTTCTCGTACGAAGCGCTGGATAACCAGTCGCGTCTGACCAAACCGATGATCAAGCAGGGCGGCCAGTGGGCCGAGACCGACTGGCAGACCGCGCTCGAATACGTGGCACATGGCTTGCGCAATATCAAGCATGAGCATGGCGCCGACAGCATTGCCGCCGTCGCCACCGCGCATTCGACCGTCGAAGAACTGCACCTGCTTGCCAAAGCCATGCGTGGCATCGGTTCCGAGAACATCGACTTCCGCCTGCGCCAGAGCGACTTCGCGCTGGACGGCCAGGTCACCCCATGGCTGGGCATGCCGATCGCCGAGTTGTCGCTGGTTAAGCGCGCGCTCGTCATCGGCTCGTTCATCCGCAAGGATCACCCGCTGGTCGCCACGCGCCTGCGCGCTGCGGTCAAGGGCGGCGCCAAGCTGTCGCTGGTGCACGCCTCGGATGACGAGCTCTTGATCCCGACCGCCAACAAGATCATTGCCGCGCCGTCCGACTGGCTGGCTGCCTTATCAAGCATCGTGGCCGCTGTCGCCGCCGCCAAGGGCGTGGCCGCACCGGCCGGTTTCGAGGGGATTGAAGCGACCGACGCCGCCAGGGCCATCGCCGCCAGCCTGAACACCGGCGACGAGAACCTGCCGGGCGTGGTCTTGCTGGGCAACGCCGCCGCGCACCATCCGCAAGCGTCCGCGCTGCATGCGGCTGCGCAGTGGATCGCTGAACAGACCGGTGCCAAATTCGGCTACCTGACGGAAGCGGCAAACACGGTTGGTGGCTACCTGGTCGGCGCGACCGCCAAGAACGCCGCAGCGGCCTTCTCGGTACCGAAAAAAGCCTACGTGCTGCTCAACGCCGAGCCTGAGCTCGATGCTGCCGATCCGCAGCAAGCCCGCGCCGCGCTCGACGCCGCCGACATGGTCGTCGTCATGTCGGCCTTCCAGCATGGTTTCGAGTACGCCGACGTGCTGCTGCCGATTTCGCCATTCAGCGAAACCTCGGGCACCTTCGTGAACTGCGAAGGCCGCGCGCAAAGCTTCAACGGCACCGTCAAGCCGCTCGGCGATACCCGTCCGGCATGGAAAGTGCTGCGCGTGATGGGCAACCTGCTGGGCCTGACCGGTTTCGAATACGACACCTCCGAAGCGATCCGCGACGAGCTGTTCGGCAAAGGCGTGACCGACCTGTCGGCCAAGCTGAACAACACCGGCAAGGCCGCCCTGAAGTCGGCTTCGTTCGGCACCAGCGGCGCCCTGGAGCGCGTCACCGACGTGCCGATCTACTTCGCCGACGCCATCGCGCGCCGTTCCGAGCCGCTGCTGCGCACCGCCGACGCCAACGCGCCGCTGGTCACCTTGCCGTCCGCCCTGGCCGACAGCTTGAAAGTGCAGGCTGGTGGCAAAGTCAAGGTGTCGCAAGGTACCGGTTCGGCCATCCTGGTGGCCGGCATCGATGCGCGCCTGCCGGCGAACACCGTGCGTGTCGCCTCGGCGCACCCGCTGACCGCCACGCTGGGCGCGATGTTCGGTGCTATCACAGTTGAAAAAGCAGGGGAGGGGGTCTGATGGCTCTGCCTGAAATGATTGATGGCGTCAACGCCTGGGGCGCGACCAATATCGGCTATATCTGGCCAGTGGTCTGGACCATGATCAAGATCCTGTGCGTCTTGCTGCCGCTGATGGGCCTGGTTGCCTACGCGACCCTGTGGGAACGCAAGCTGATCGGCTGGATCCAGATCCGCGTCGGTCCCAACCGCGTCGGCCCGATGGGTCTGCTGCAGCCGATCGCCGATGCGCTCAAACTGCTCTTCAAAGAGATCGTGGTGCCGGCCAAGGCATCGGGCGGCCTGTTCGTGCTCGGTCCGATCATGACCATCATGCCGGCGCTGGCCGCCTGGGTGGTGGTGCCCTTCGGTCCTGGCGTGGCTTTGGCCGACGTCAATGCCGGCCTGCTGCTGCTGATGGCGATCACCTCGATCGAGGTGTACGGCATCATCATTGCCGGCTGGGCGTCGAACTCGAAATACTCGTTCATGGGCGCGATGCGCGCCTCGGCCCAGATGATTTCCTACGAAATTCCGATCGGCTTCGTGCTGGTCGTGATCCTGATGGTATCGGGCAGCCTGAATTTCTCCGACATCGTCAGCGGCCAGAACCTCGGCTGGGGCGTGTCGCACGGCCTGAACATCCTGTCGTGGAACGTGTGGCCGCTGCTGCCGCTGTTCGTGGTCTACCTGACCTCGGGTCTGGCCGAATGCAACCGTTCTCCGTTCGACGTGGTCGAAGGCGAGTCGGAAATCGTGGCCGGCCACATGGTCGAATACTCGGGCATGTCCTACGCCATGTTCATGCTGGCCGAATACGCCAACATGATTCTGATCGGCACCCTGGCATCGATCATGTTCCTGGGTGGCTGGCACGCGCCGTTCGCCTTCATGGAAGTGGGCGGCGTACTGGGCGGCTTCCTCGGCTTCTTCTGGCTGTTCGCCAAGGCCTTCGTGATCGTCTCGCTGTTCATCTGGGTTCGCGGCACCTTCCCGCGCTATCGCTATGACCAGATCATGCGCCTCGGCTGGAAGATTTTCATTCCGGTGACGCTGGTATGGCTGGTCCTGGTCGCAGGCTGGATGCAGACATCCTGGAACATTTGGAAGTAAGGAATACAAAATGGAACGAGTGAAAGACTTTTTCAGCAGCATGCTGCTGACCGAACTGATCAAGGGATTGGCGCTGACCGGACGCTATGCGTTCTCGCGCAAGATCACCGTGCAGTATCCGGAAGAGAAAACCCCGATGTCGCCGCGTTTCCGTGGCCTGCATGCGCTGCGCCGCTACCCCAACGGGGAAGAGCGCTGCATCGCCTGCAAGCTGTGCGAAGCGGTGTGCCCGGCCATGGCGATCACGATCGAATCGGAACAGCGCGACGACGGTTCGCGCCGCACGACGCGTTACGATATCGACCTGACCAAGTGCATTTTCTGCGGCTTCTGCGAAGAATCCTGCCCGGTTGACTCGATCGTCGAGACGCACGTGCTGGAATACCACGGCGAAAAACGCGGCGATCTGTACTATACGAAAGAGATGTTGCTCGCTGTCGGTGACCGCTACGAGGATGACATTGCCGCCGCGCGCGCGGCCGATGCTCCTTACCGCTAGTCGTTAGCCAACGATGTATTTAGCAAATTCAATTGCAAGAACTCTGGGTTAGTTATGGAATTTAAAACTGTGTTGTTCTACGTGTTCTCGGCGATTATGATCCTCGCCGCGACCCGCGTTATCACTGCCCGCAATCCGGTCCACGCGGCACTGTTCCTGGTGCTGGCGTTCTTCAATGCGGCCGGCATCTGGATGCTGCTCAAGGCCGAGTTCCTGGCCATCGTGCTGGTGCTCGTGTATGTCGGCGCGGTGATGGTGCTGTTCCTGTTCGTGGTCATGATGCTCGATATTAATATGGACCGCATGCGGGAGGGCTTCTGGTCCTACCTGCCGCTGGCCACCGGCATCGGCGCGCTCATCGTGCTGGAAATGGCGGCGGTGCTGTGGCGCGGTTTCATGAAGTTCGAGCAGGAGGCCGAAACGGTCGGCGCGAACATCGGCGGCACCAAGGAATTGGGCTTGCTGATCTACACCAAGTACATCCTCGGCTTCGAGATCGCCGCGGCGATCCTGCTGGTGGCCATCGTTGCCGCCGTGGCGCTGACCTTGCGCCGCCGCAAGGATACCAAGGCCTTCAATCCGGGCGATGCCGTGCGCGTCAAGCGTAACGACCGCCTGCGCATCGTGAAGATGGCCACGGTCGACCAGCCCGCCATCGACGCGGCATCGAAAGCGGCCGCGCTGGCCGCCGCCGAAGCCCAGGCCGCCACGGCGCCTGACGCCGCTGCCGCCCCCAAGGAGACAAAATGACCTTATCGCTCGCACACTACCTGGTCCTGGGCGCGATCCTGTTCGCGATCTCGATCGTCGGGATCTTCCTGAACCGCAAAAACGTCATCGTCCTGCTGATGGCGATTGAATTGATGCTGCTGGCCGTGAATTTGAACTTCATCGCGTTTTCCCACTACCTGGGCGACGCGGCGGGGCAAATCTTCGTCTTCTTCATCCTGACCGTGGCCGCCGCCGAATCGGCAATCGGCCTCGCGATCCTGGTGGTCATGTTCCGTAACCTGGACACGATCAATGTGGAAGACCTCGATACCCTCAAAGGCTAATCCGGTCCGTTTGGCGCTTACATTCATACTCGAATACATAACGATTAAGGTTCAACATGGCGGGGCAACTTCTTAACCCTAACGTCCTTCTTGCCGTACCACTGGCGCCGCTGGCTGGTGCGGTGATTGCGGGCTTGTTCGGAACAAAATTCTTCGGTAACCTGGTCGGCCGTAAAACGTCGCATACCGTCACGATTTTGGGCGTGCTGATCGCGCTGGTCCTGTCGGTGCAGACCTTGATGGCCGTGCTCGACGGCGCCAGCTTCAACGGCACCATCTATAACTGGATGACCGTCGGCACCCTGAAAATGGAAGTCGGCTTCCAGATCGATGCGCTCTCGGCGATGATGATGTGCGTGGTCACCTTCGTGTCGCTGATGGTGCACATCTACACCATTGGCTACATGGCCGAAGATGAAGGCTACAACCGCTTCTTCGCCTACATTTCGCTGTTTACGTTCTCGATGCTGATGCTGGTCATGGCCAACAACTTCCTGCAGCTGTTCTTCGGCTGGGAAGCGGTGGGCCTGGTCTCCTATCTGTTGATCGGTTTCTGGTACACCCGTCCGACCGCGATCTTTGCGAACATGAAAGCGTTCCTGGTCAACCGCGTCGGCGATTTCGGCTTCATCCTGGGTATTGGACTGCTGCTGGCGTACGCAGGTTCCATGAATTACACCGAAGTCTTCGCCAAAAAAGAAGCGCTGGCCCTGATGACCTTGCCGGGTTCGGACTGGATGCTGCTCACGGTTGCCTGCATCTGCCTGTTCATCGGCGCGATGGGCAAATCGGCCCAGTTCCCGCTGCACGTCTGGCTGCCCGATTCGATGGAAGGCCCGACCCCGATTTCGGCACTGATCCACGCCGCGACCATGGTTACCGCCGGCATCTTCATGGTGGCGCGCATGTCGCCGCTGTTCGAACTGTCCGACACCGCGCTGTCCTTCGTGCTGGTGATCGGTTCGATCACGGCGCTGTTCATGGGCTTTTTGGGCATCATCCAGAACGACATCAAGCGCGTGGTCGCTTACTCGACCCTGTCGCAGCTCGGCTACATGACCGTCGCACTCGGTTCGTCGGCCTACTCGGTCGCCGTGTTCCACCTGATGACCCACGCATTCTTCAAAGCGCTGCTGTTCCTCGGCGCCGGCTCGGTCATCATCGGCATGCACCACGACCAGGACATCCGCAACATGGGCGGCCTGCGCAAGTACATGCCGATCACCTGGATCACCGCATTGCTCGGCTCCCTGGCGCTGATCGGTACCCCGTTCTTCTCCGGTTTCTACTCGAAGGACAGCATCATCGAAGCGGTGCACGCGACCCACATCTGGGGCGCTGGCTTTGCCAACTTCGCAGTGCTGGCCGGCGTGTTCGTCACGGCGTTCTACTCCTTCCGCATGTACTTCCTGGTGTTCCACGGCGAAGAGCGTTTCGGCAAGGCGCATGCGCATGACCATCATGCGCACGATACGAAGCACGATGCGAAGCAAGCCAAGAAGAACGCCAAGAAGAACGCTGCGAAGCACGACGCCAAGCACGCCGATGCGCACGCGCACGACGCCGACGCGCACCATGAAGAGGCGGCGCACGACGACCACGCGCATCACGGCCTGGCCCCGGGCCAGAAGCCGCACGAGTCGCCGCTGGTGGTGACCCTGCCGCTGATCCTGCTGGCCATTCCATCGGTGATCATCGGTTTCCTGACCATCGAGCCTATGCTGTTCGGTAAATTCTTCGACGGTGTGATCACCGTCGGCGACAGCCACGGCGCCATGAAGGCACTGGCCAAAGGCTTCCATGGCCCGGTCGGCATGGTCATCCACGGCCTGCAGACCGCGCCGTTCTGGCTGGCCCTGGGCGGCGTGGGCGCGGCGTACTACTGCTACATGGTCAATCCGCGTGTACCGGCTTGGTTCTATGCCAAGTTCACGGCCATTCATACGCTGCTGGACAACAAGTACTACATGGACAAGTTCAACGACGTGGTGTTCGCCGGTGGCGCGCGCCTGCTTGGCAACGGCCTCTGGAATATCGGCGACAAGGGCCTGATCGATGGCCTGGTCGTCAACGGAAGCGCGAAAGTGGTTGGCTGGTTCTCGTCCATCGTCCGTCTCGGACAGACCGGCTATATCTACCATTACGCGTTCGTGATGATCATCGGCGTGCTTGGCGCACTGATGTACTTCCTCCCGTTCTGGCACGCTTAATCAGACACGCAAAGACAACAAAACATGATGCAGTCTACGATTTCTAACTTCCCTCCGTATCTGAGCCTGGCGATCTGGCTCCCGATCGTCCTTGGCGCGGCCATTCTTGCGATAGGCCGCGACGACAAGCCGGGACTGACGCGCTGGATGGCGCTGATCGCCTCCATCGCCAGCTTCCTGGTGACGCTGCCGCTGATCCAGCACTTCGATAACGCCGCGCACGGCATGCAGTTCGTCGAAAGCACGCCGTGGATCGGCCGCTTCAACATCATGTACTCGCTGGCGATCGACGGCCTGTCGCTGTGGTTCGTGCCGCTGACGGCCTTCATCACCGTGATCGTCGTGATCTCGGCCTGGGAAGTGATCGAAAAGCGCGTGGCCCAGTACATGGGTTCCTTCCTGATCCTGTCGGGCCTCATGATCGGCGTGTTCTGCGCCATGGACGGCTTGCTGTTCTACTTCTTCTTCGAAGCGACCCTGATCCCGATGTTCATCATCATCGGCGTGTTCGGTGGCGAGAATCGCGTGTACGCGTCGTTCAAGTTCTTCCTGTACACCTTCCTCGGTTCGCTGCTGACGCTGGTCGCGATCATCTACCTGTACAACGCGTCGGGCGGCAGCTTCGACATCCTGACGTGGCACAAACTGCCGCTGACGATGAAAGAGCAGATCTTCATCTTCCTGGCCTTCCTGATGGCGTTTGCCGTCAAGGTGCCGATGTTCCCGGTCCACACCTGGCTGCCGGACGTCCACGTCGAAGCGCCAACGGGCGGTTCGGCCGTGCTGGCCGCGATCATGCTGAAACTGGGCGCCTACGGCTTCCTGCGTTTTTCGCTGCCGATTACCCCTGACGCATCGCACTACATGGGTGGCTTCATCATCACCCTGTCGCTGATCGCCGTGATCTACATCGGCCTGGTGGCGCTGGTGCAGAAGGACATGAAAAAACTGGTCGCCTATTCGTCGATCGCGCACATGGGTTTCGTGACCCTGGGCTTTTTCATGTTCAACCAGATGTCGGTCTCGGGCGGCATCGTGCAAATGATCTCGCACGGCTTCATCTCGGGCGCCATGTTCCTGTGTATCGGCGTTCTGTACGACCGCATGCACTCGCGCCAGATCGCCGACTACGGAGGGGTGGTCAACCGCATGCCCAAGTTCGCCGCCTTTATCGTGCTGTTCTCGATGGCGAACTGCGGCCTGCCGGCGACCTCCGGTTTCGTGGGCGAGTTCATGGTCATCCTGGGCGCCGTCGAATTCAATTTCTGGATCGGCATGCTGGCGGCGACCGCCCTGATCTTCGGCGCGGCTTACTCGCTGTGGATGGTCAAGCGCGTTGTCTTCGGCGCTGTCGCCAACAAGCACGTCGCCGAACTGACGGACCTGAACACGCGCGAATTCGTCATGCTCGGCATCCTGGCCATCGCCGTGATCGCCATGGGCCTGTACCCGGCGCCGTTCACCGACACGATGCAAACCTCGGTCGCGGACCTGCTCCAGCATGTCTCCGTGTCGAAACTGCCGCAATAAAGAAGACTATGATCCAGACTACGAATCCCAACCTGATCCCGGTTTACGCCGAAATCTTCCTGCTGGTCGCCGCCTCGGCGATCCTGCTGATCGACATGTTCCTCAAGGATGGCAAGCGCGTCCTGACCTACTGGCTGTCACTGGCGGCACTGGTCGGCTGCGCCGCCCTGACTTACTCGGACTATGCGGCCGGCACCACGGTCTACACGTTCCACAATATGTTCGTGTCGGACCCGATGGCGAACCTGCTCAAGCTGTTCACCTACCTGGCCATCGGCATCACGCTGGTCTACTCGCGCACCTATGCGACCGAGCGCGGCATGTTGTCCGGTAACCTGGGCGGCGAATTCTATGTGCTCGCGCTGTTCTCGATGCTCGGCCAGATGATCATGATCTCCGGTAATAACATGCTGATCATCTACCTGGGCCTGGAACTGATGTCGCTGTCGCTGTACGCCCTCGTTGCGCTGCGCCGCGATCACGCCGTCTCGACCGAAGCGTCGATGAAGTACTTCATTCTCGGCGCGCTGGCGTCCGGCTTCCTGCTGTATGGTATTTCGATGCTGTACGGCGCCACCGGTTCGCTCGACATCAATGAAATCTCGAAGGCGGCGGCAGCGTCCACCGCCAACCTGAACATCCTGGTGTTCGGCCTGGTGTTCCTGGTGGCCGGCCTGGCGTTCAAGCTTGGCGTCGTCCCGTTCCATATGTGGGTGCCTGACGTATACCAGGGTTCGCCAACCGCGGTGACCCTGCTGCTGGGCGGCGCGCCGAAGCTGGCCGCGTTCGCGATCTGCATCCGCCTGCTGGTGGAAGGCTTGCTGCCGATGGCGATCGACTGGCAGCAGATGCTGATGGTCCTGGCCGTGCTGTCGCTGGCGATCGGTAACCTGACCGCGATTGCCCAGACCAACCTGAAACGGATGCTGGCCTATTCGACCATCGCGCAGATGGGCTTCGTGCTGCTGGGCCTGCTGGCCGGCGTGGTCGCCAATCCGCTGGACGCCAACGCCATCCCGGACGCCAGCAATGCCGCTTCCGCCTACAGCGCCGCCATGTACTACTCGATCACCTACGTGTTGACGACCCTCGGTACTTTCGGCCTGATCATGATGCTGGCGCGTACCGGCTTCGAAGCCGAGGAATTGAACGACTTCAAGGGCCTGGCCAAGCGCAGCCCATGGTTCGCGGCGGTCATGGCGATCCTGCTGTTCTCGCTGGCCGGCGTGCCACCGATGATGGGCTTCGCGGCCAAGTTCGCGGTGCTCGAAGCGGTGCTCTCGACCGGTGCCGTGTGGCTGACCGTGGTCGCGGTGATGTTCTCGCTGATCGGCGCGTTCTACTACCTGCGCGTGGTCAAGGTGATGTACTTTGACGAACCGCTTGATACCACCCCGATCGTTGCGCCGTTCGACATGCGCGCCGTGCTCTCGATGAACGGGATCGCGGCCGTGCTGCTGGGCGTGTTTGCCGGTCCGCTGCTGGCCGCTTGCCTGAACGCGATGACGAAGACTATCGGTTCCTGATGGACGTGTCGTTATCGAGCTGGCTGGCGATCGCCGTGGCACTGGCGGGGGCCAACCTGCCGTTCATGAATGAACGCTTGTTCGGCTTCATCCCGGTGGGCCAGGCAAGCGCCGACCGGGGGGCCGTCAAGGCCGGCTGGTGGCGCGTGCTGGAACTGGTGGTGCTGTACTTCGTTGTCGGCGGCATCGCCTACCTGCTTGAAGCGCGCATCGGGAACGTCTTTGGCCAGGCCAAGGAGTTCTACATGATCACCGTGCCGCTGTTCGTGGTGCTGGCGTTCCCCGGTTTCGTCATGCGCTACCTGCGCAAGCGCCATCACTAATTCATTGGAGCCGCGCATGCAGCCGCACCTCACCAACGATCATCTGACCGAGCGGCGTATCGATGGCGAACTGGCCTACGAGGGCAGCTTCCTGAAGGTCTCGCGCGACCGGGTCAGCCTGCCCAACGGCGCCGTCGCCACCCGCGAATACATCCGCCATCCAGGCGCCGTGGTGATTTTGCCGCTGCTGGGCGATGGCCGGGTGCTGCTCGAACGCCAGTTCCGCTATCCGCTCGGGCGCGTCTTCATCGAATTCCCGGCCGGGAAAATCGATGCCGGCGAAGAGCCGCTGGCCTGCGCCAAGCGCGAGCTGCAGGAAGAAACCGGCTACACGGCAACCGACTGGCAATTCATCAGCACCATCCACAACGCCATCGCCTACTCGGACGAGCACCTTGAACTATTCGTCGCGCGCGGCCTCACCGCCGGCGAGGCGCGCCTGGACGAGGGCGAGTTCCTGGAAACCTTCAGCGCCACCGTGCCCGAGATGCTCGAGATGGTGCGCACTGGCCAGATCACGGACGTGAAGACCATCATCGGCGCCTTCTGGCTCGACAAACTCCTCGGCGGAAGCTGGCCGCCGGCTTGATCCGCCATGAAAATCCTGGCACTCGTGCTGGCCTTGCTCTGCTCGCACAGCAGCTGGGCGGCGCGCTCCGCCTTCCAGGCGCAGTGCGAGGACACGATGGCCAAGGCGATCTCGGTCCTGCACTCGACACCGAACGGCTACTCCATCAACAACACGGTCTCCTTCCATGGCCTGAGCGCCATGAAGCCGGGGGCGCCGGGTACCTTCGTGCTGGGCCTGACCAAGACCGAGTCGCGCTCCACGATCTCGCTCGACGCGCCGATGCTGGTCGACCCGGTCACCGGTTACGAGTGCGTGGCGGTGCGGATCACCGTCTCGCTGCTGTACAGCCCGGTAGTGGTCTATGTCGGACGCGAATTTCGCCCGGGTTCTTGTGCATATCAGGAGATTCTTGCGCATGAGATGCGCCACCTCAAGACCTATCTCGACCATTTGCCGAAAGTGGAAGTAACGGTGCGCGCGGCACTGGCCCGGCGCTTCAACGACAAACCCCTGTACGCGCCGCGCGGCCAGGCCCTGGCCTTGTTACGGCAAGAACTCAATACCGGCTGGGCACCGTATATACAGAAAGAGATGGCCAAAGTAGACCCTCTACAAGCCGCCATCGACACGCCGCAAGAGTATGCGCGCCTGAGCAAAGTTTGCGCAGGTGAGGTACAGTCCATTGTGAGACCGGCTAACCGAGACAGATGAAGACAGCCATGAAGCAGATCGCACCGCGCTATATTGCCCTGATCCCCGCCGCCGGCGTCGGCGCGCGCATGGCATCGAGCAGTCCCAAGCAATACCTGCCGATCGGCGCCAAGCCGATGCTGCGCCACACGCTCGACGCCTTCGTGTCGAGCCCCCTGATCGCCCATACCTACGTCGTGGTCAGCGCGCACGACGCGTATATCGACGCCATCGTGCCGTCCGGCGCAGCCACCGTGCTGCGCTGCGGCGGCGCCAGTCGCATGGAGTCGGTCCGCAACGCCCTGCGGGCGCTGGAAGGCGAGCTGCACGCGCATGACTGGGTGCTGGTGCACGACGCGGCGCGGCCGGGACTGGACGCCGCCCTGATCGCCAGGCTGATCGACGCGGTCGGCGACGATCCGGTCGGCGGCTTGCTGGCCTTGCCCGTGGTCGACACCGTCAAGCGCGGCGGCGCCCACGTCAGCACCGTCGCGCGCGACGGCCTGTGGCTGGCGCAGACCCCGCAAATGTTTCGCTACAAGCTGCTGTGCGATGCACTGGCGGCGGCCACCGACGCCAGCGTCATTACCGATGACGCCAGTGCGGTCGAGGCCCTGGGCTGGTCGCCCAAGCTGGTCGAAGGACATCCCCGTAATTTAAAAGTGACGCTGCCGGCGGACATCCGGATCGCCGAGATGTACCTGGCCGCGCCTTAACCTGAAATGAGTGAGACCATGACACTGGCATCCTACAATCCCACCCCGCCGTTCCGTGTCGGAACCGGCTACGACTGCCACGCCCTCGTCGAGGGCCGCAAACTGATTATCGGCGGGGTTGCAATCCCGCACCGCATGGGCCTGTTGGGCCATTCGGACGCCGACGTCCTGCTGCATGCGATCATCGATGCGATGCTCGGCGCGGCCGGCCTGGGTGACATCGGCAAGCATTTCCCTGACACCGATCCGATGTTCGCCGGCGCCGATTCGCGCACCCTGCTGCGCGAAGTGGCGCACCGCGTGGTCGCCACCGGCTACACCATCGGCAACATCGATGCGACCATCATCGCCCAGGCGCCGAAAATGGCGCCGCATATTGCGCAGATGATTTCCCGCATCGCCGAAGACATCGGCGTGTCGCCCCAGCAGGTCAACATCAAGGCCAAGACCAACGAAAAACTGGGTTACCTGGGACGGGAAGAGGGCATGGCCGCCGAGGCGATCTGCCTGCTGATCAAGTCCGCCTCCGCGTAAGCATCGGCGGCAAGGCCCGCCGGGCCGGCGACCGGGAACCTTGATCGCCGTCATGCGGGCCTGAAAACGCGGTCCCTACACTTGAACTTGATTCAACAAGTTCAACCATGGGGAGAAAGATCATGAAGTCCGCATTATCGGCCCTCGCCGCCGCCCTGGCGTTGGCCAGCGGCCCGGCGCTGCCGCAGGCATACGTCAACACCACCCAGCAGGGAAGCGGCAACAAGAGCTTGGTCGAGCAGCGCGAGAGCAACGACTATGCCCAGGTGGACGTGACGCAAATCGGCACCGGCAACGTCATCGGCGACCCGGCCATGGGTGACAGTGGCATTGTCCAGATCGCCACTGTGGCGCGTGTGAGTGTTCGTCAGGATGGCAGGGCGAACCACGCCAACATCCTGCAGGACCATACGGACCGCAGCGATAACAAGCTGTTCCAGGCCGGCCAGGGTAATGTGGCCGTGTTCAGGCAGGAAAATGTGAACAGTTCAAGCCTGACCCTCGAACAGCGCGGCAGCGCCAACGTCACTTCCATCAACCAGAAGGACATTCCCACCTTCTCGGTGCGCGCGGGCCAGACCGGTGCGGCTAACCGGATCGTGGTGCAACATTACTTTTCGGGATACGGCGGACCGGACATCAAGCAGGCCGGCATCGCCAACAAGGTACTCATCGACCAGTCCGATGCCGCCTACTCCTTCGTCCGGGTCGACCAGGCCGGCGCGCTGAACGACGCCTCGGTGCGCCAGAACGGCACCACCTTCACGGTAGACCAATCGATCGTGCAACGGGGCGAGCGCAACGTCGCCCGTGCCGATGAAAGCGGGCAGGTCAATGGCTCGACCATCGTCCAGACCGGGAACGAGAACCTTGCCTCGGCGACGTCGACCTTGAACGGCAGCGTCTCGGAGATCATCCAGACCGGCAGCGACAACCGCGCCAGCGCGGTGCAGCATGGCGCGCTCTCCTGGACGACAGGCAACTTCTCGCGCATCAGGCAAACCGGCAACGCCTTCAGCGCCAGCGTGCTGCAAGACGGCAGCGGCAACCTGTCCCTCATCAGCCAGCGCTGATATCGAATACCAGGCAGGTTGTCGTCGCAAAGGCGTACAGCTTGCCGTTCGCATCGGTGATGCGCGCCTCGGCAACGCCGACCTGGCCCCCCACGCTGACCACCGTCGCCTCGGCCCGCACCGGCCCGGTCGTATCGGCCATCGCGCGGATATGGTTCACCTTCAGCTCCAGGGTCGTGTATCCCTTGCCGGCCGGGAGCATCGTGTGGATCGCGCAGCCGAGCGCGGTGTCGAGCATGGTCGCCGCGTAGCCGCCGTGCACCACGCCGCTCGGGTTGTAGTGCGCCCGCTCCGGGGTTCCCTGGAATACCGTGCGGCCGGGCTCCACCGACATCGGCAGGATCCCCATCAAGTGCGCGATCGGCGCCGGGGGCAGGGCGCCGCTGCCGATGCCATCCAAAAATTCCATGCCGCTGCTGCTACGCAAGGTGGCGCGGTCCGCCACGCCCGGCGCGGCCAGTCTGGCGCGCATTGCAGCGGCCTCGTCCAGCCATTGCTGGCGTTTGTCTTGCTGTTCCATGATCATCCTTTTGCTTGATGGTTAAAAAGCCGGGAGATGCGCACACGGTTCGTGAATTGTAATATACTTCAAACAATCAGTGTACCTGCACCTATTTCCGCAGCGCCACAATATGACCGATCCGATTGAAAAACCGCTGGGCTGTACCTGCTTCAAGCTGCGCAAGCTCACGCGCGCCATGTCGCGCGTGTACGACCACCATATGGCCGCCGTGGGCCTGAAGACCACCCAGTACAGCGTGCTGGCCAACGTCGCGCGCGAGGCGTTGCCGGTGGCCGAGCTGGCCGAACGCCTGGGCATGGAACGCACCACGCTCACGCGCAACCTCAAGCCGCTGATGGAAGCCGGCTGGGTCGTCGCGCGCCCCGGTGCCGACAGCCGCCAGCGCATCGTCACCATCACCTTGGCCGGGCAGCAAAAACTCGCCGCCTCCTACCCGGTGTGGTGCGGCGCCCAGCACGCTTTCGAACAACTGGTCGGGCGCGAGGCCGTGCGCGCCCTGCACGCCCAGCTGGAAAGCACGCTTACCCAACTCACTCCACTGATCGAGGACCTGCCCCATGCCCACCCAGAATGAGATGACGGCGCGCGCCGCGTGGCTGCTGATCCTCGCCGCCTCGGCGATACTGATGATCACGATGGGCGCGCGCCTGACCACCGGCCTGTTTCTCTCGCCGATTAACACCTCGACCGGGCTGGGCGTGGCCTCGATCAGCTTCGCCATGGCGATCGGCCAGTTCGTGTGGGGCGCGGCGCAGCCGGTGTTCGGCGCGGTGGCGGACAAATGGGGCTCGGCCAAGGTCATCATCCTCGGCGCCGTCATGCTCGCGGCGGGCATGGCGCTAACGCCATTCGTGTCCTCGCAGTGGGGCCTGATGCTGACCATGGGCGTGTTGACGGCGGCGGGGGCGGGCGCGGGCAGCTTTTCGATCCTGATCGGCGCCACCGCGCAGCGCTTGCCGGCCGCGCGTCGGCCGTTCGCGGCGGGCTTCATCAACGCCGGCGGTTCGTTCGGCCAGTTCGTGTTCGCGCCGCTGATGCAGGCGATCATCAACAGCGCCGGCTGGATCGCGGCGATGCTGACCATGGCGGCCACCACTCTGCTCACGATTCCCCTGGCCTGGCCGCTGCGCAAGGGCGCCGGGCTGGCCAAGCCCGATCCCGCTATCGCGGCGCCGCCCAAGCCGCTTGATGCACCCGGCATCGGCCTGGGCGCGCAGATCAAGATCGCCCTGCGCGACCGCAGCTACCTGTGCCTGCACGCCGGCTTTTTCACCTGCGGCTTTCACATCGCCTTCCTGGTCACGCACTTGCCGGGCGAGGTGGGCCTGTGCGGCCTGCCGGCGGGCGTGTCGGCCAATGCGCTTGCGCTGATCGGCTTGTTCAACATCGCCGGCAGCCTGACCGCCGGCGCGCTGTCGACCCGCTACCGCATGAAGTCCCTGCTGGCCCTGATGTACGCCAGCCGCGCCGTGATCGTCATCGCCTTCCTGCTGGCGCCCAAGACCGCCATGACCTTCTACCTGTTCGCCGGCGCGCTCGGTTTCACCTGGCTGGCGACGGTGCCGCCCACGGCGGGCCTGGTCGGCAAACTGTTCGGCATGCGCTACCTGTCGACGCTGTTCGGCTTGACGCTGCTGTCGCACCAGGTGGGCGGCTTCTTCGGCGCGTGGCTCGGCGGGCTCTCGTTCGTGGCCTATGGCGACTTTACCTGGATGTGGTACGCCGACATCGTGCTCGCCCTGGCCGCGGCCCTCATCAACCTGCCGATCCGCGAAGCGCATGTCGTTCGCGCACCGGCGCTGGCAGTGAAGGCATAAGCATGGCACGCGATACCTGGGCTTACCGCGACGTGGCGGTCGAATCGTTCGTCGATGCGCGCAGCGGCGCCTTGCGCGTCCGCCCGATGGCGGGGCAAGCCTTTGCCCCCAGCCTGCGCGTGCAGTGCGCGCGGGCGCTGGTGGACCCGGCGCTCCATCCGCCCGGCACCCGCTTCCTGCTGTCGGCCAAATTAACCGATCGCCTGGGCGGCACGCCGTTTTTGTATGCGTGGCATGGCGATCCGGTGGTCGTCCTGAGCGCCGCGCAGGCGAAGAAATTTCTGGCCGAGTTCCGGCGTGGCAGGATTTAGCGGTGGATTTGCTCGAACAATTGGCGGCGCTGGCAGACGATGTCGATCGCTACTACGGCACTGACTTCGGCAGCGAGGACGAGGGCGAGCGCGCCAACCGCCGCCTCAAGCTGCGCATGCGCGACCTGATCGTCGCGGCGCACGAGGCGGCGCAGGCGCGGGTGCTGGAACAGGCGCTCGACCTGCTGTGCGCGAACACCGGCTGCGCCGAAGATCAAGCGATCTTCCTTGAGATTGGCGCGCAGCTGACAGGCCGCGGCATCGTCGACGAAGCGCGCATGACGGCGTGCCTGCGCAACGCCCCAGTCAACCGCTGGCTGTAAGGCCCCGGTTCATTCGATGCCGGCGCCGGGGTTTTGCCGTCTTACGGCGCCAGGCCTTTCAAGTGCTCCTGAAATTCCCCGACGGTTTTATCGATGACGATGTCATCGCCAAAATAGGAATTCGCCGTTCCCAGACTGAGCAGCCGAATCTCCAGTGCGGAGGGGTTTTTGTAATCGAACTTCAGATTGTAATTTTTCCCGCTATCGACCGTGGCGACGATGACGACAGGCCGCTCCCGCCCCTCGCTGACCATCGCGTCGGATAAATCCTCCGCCAGCTTCTCCAGCGTGGTCTGATATCTCATTTCCAGCTGTGCCATGCCCTGGAAATAATTCAATTCCCTGTCTTTTCGATACAGCCATTCGGAGCTGGTCGTCCCTCCGCCAGGCCTGGCGAAGCGGAAATAGGTGGCATCCCAATCGAGCCTGGTCAAGGCCATGAATTCCAGCAGCATGCCGGCCATTTCCCGCACCACTTCATCTTTTTTAGTCATGCCGCTTGTCCCCCTGTAAACACCTCGAAGATCATACCGCACGATGGGCTGCCCGATCGTCAAGGCGTCGCCGCGCGCAGCAGATAGTCCCGGTAAAAGTCGATGAAGGCGCGCACCCGCGCCGGCGCCTGGCGTCCCGGCGGCAGCACGGCATACATGCCGCCGCGCGGCAGCGACCATTGCGGCAGCAGTTCGACCACGGCGCCGGCCTTCAGGCCCGCAGCCAGCGTTTGCCCCTCCAGCACCGTGATCCCGGCGCCTTGCTCGATCAGCGCCAGCAAGGCGGCGGGCGAATCGACCTGCATGCGCGAATTGGTCTGCACCACGGTCTCGGCGCCATCGGCTCCGGTGAACGTCCAGGTGTGCGGGGTGCGCATCAGCGACAGCGCCACCCAGTCGTGCCGCACCAGGTCCTGCGGCGTGGCCGGATAACCGCGCTGGCGCAAATACGATGGCGCCGCCACCACATGCTGCGAGAATTCCCCGAGCTTGATGGCGCGCTGGGTCGAGTCGCGCAGCCAGCCCATGCGAAACGACAGGTCGATGCCTTCGGCGATCATGTCGACTACTTTGTCGGCGGTGCGCAGGTCGACCGTGATGCGCGGATGCAGCGCCATGAACTGCACCAGCGCCGGACCGATGGCGTGCGCCACCTGCAGCGCCGTGGTGGAGATGCGCAGCATGCCGGACAATTCGCCCTGGTCGCTGCCGGCCTGCGCCAGCGCGTCGGACAGGGCGCGCAGCAGCGGCTGGCATTGCGCGTGCAGCGCGCGCCCGGCGTCGGTGGGCGCCACCTGGCGCGTGGTGCGGGTGAACAGCGACACGCCCAGCTGGCGCTCCAGGCGCGCTATCTGCACGCTGATCCTGGCCTTGGCTACACCCAGCCGGTCCGCCGCGGCAGTAAAACTGCCCGCCTCGGCAACGGCATCGAAGATGGTCAGGCTGTTCAGGTCGATCTGATCGAGAGGCGTCATCGGGATTGATAAGGCATTGAAATCAATCCATTATCAACCATGCGACTTGGGCGATCAATCGCCATCGGCGGCGTGCACCGTTGTGCGTATGACTCCTTAATTGATTAGAATTCAGTAACAATGAATTTTTTCAACTGCTATTTATCGAATCAATTCTTGCTGTCATCATGCATCTCATCCAAACCACAGCAGGAGTCTCGCAATGAACATCGTACTGATCGGCGCCACCGGATTTATCGGCACAGCCTTGCTTAATGAAGCCCTCAATCGCGGCCATGCGGTCAGCGCGCTGTCGACCCGCCCGGACAAGCTGGCCGCGCGCGAGCGGCTCCAGGCGCGCGCAGTGGACGTGATGGATGTCGCCGCGCTGACCGCGCAGCTGGCCGGCGCCGATGCCGTGCTGTCGGCCTTCAGCGGCCATGCCCAGGGCGATGTGCAGGCTTACTACGTGAGCGGCGCGCGCAACATCATCGCCGCCGTCAAGGAAGCGCGCGTGCCGCGCCTGCTGATGGTCGGCGGTGCCGGTTCGCTGGAAGTGGCGCCCGGCGCGCAGCTGCTCGATTCGCCGGACTTTCCGGAGCAGTACCGCGCCAGTGCCGAAGGCGCGCGCCAGTCGCTCGCGCTGCTGCGCGCCGAGGCCTCGCTCGACTGGACCATGCTCAGTCCCGCCGCCATGATTTCTCCCGGCCAGCGCAGCGGGGTATTCCGCCTGGGTGGCAACGCGCTGCTGCTTGACGCCGACGGCAAGAGCGCCATTTCGGTGGAAGACTATGCGGTGGCCATGATCGATGAACTGGAAAAGCCGGCGCACAGCCGCCAGCGTTTCACTGTGGCTTACTAAGGTTGCCGTTCGAGGGGTGTTCAGGAAAGCGCGCGCGGTGCTGTGAAAATTGTTAAGATTTACAATTCACCCACCGCCGACCGAACGACCACCCCCCGAAAGGACCAACATGGCTTCTAGAAAAATCGCTGTCATCATTGGCAGCTTGCGCAAGGATTCATTCAACCGCAAGGTCGCCAGGACGCTGATGCTGCTGGCGCCGCCCACGCTCGACATGGAGATCGTCGAGATCGGCCAGCTGCCCCTGTACAACCAGGACGACGACGCCGCGCCGCCGCCGGTGTACACCGAGTTCCGCGACAAGCTCAAGGAATTCGACGGGGTCCTGTTCTGCACCCCGGAATACAACCGCTCGGTGCCCGCCGCGCTGAAAAATGCGATCGACGTCGGCTCGCGTCCGTACGGCCAGAGCGCGTGGGGCAGCAAGCCGTGCGCCGTGGTCAGCGTCACGCCGGGCGCGCTCGGCGCATTCGGCGCCAACCATCACCTGCGCCAGTCGCTGGTGTTCCTGAACATGCCCGCCATGCAGCAGCCCGAAGCCTACCTGGCCAATATCGGCAGCCATTACGACGGCGACACGCTCACCAACGACAGCACCAAAGCCTTCCTGAAGAAGTTCGTCGACGCGTTCGCGGTCTGGGTCGAACGTCACGCCGACTAAGGCAAGGAGGCGGTCATGATACGCATACGTCACATCGACCATGTGGTCCTGCGGGTGGTGGACCTCGGCGCCATGACCACGTTCTACTGCCAGGTGCTTGGCTGTACGATCGAACGGCGCCAGGACGACATAGGCCTGGTGCAGCTGCGCGCTGGCGCTGCGCTGGTCGACCTGGTGCCGGTCGACGGTAAACTGGGACGCTCTGGCGGCGCGCCGCCCGGACGCGAAGGGCGCAATATGGACCATCTGTGTTTTCGGGTGGAGCCCTTCGATGCCGGGTCGATCCGCACCCATCTGATTGCATGCGGCGTCACACCCGGCGCGGTCGAATCGCGTTACGGCGCCGAAGGAGAGGGGCCGTCGATCTACCTGGACGACCCCGAAGGCAACACGGTCGAGCTGAAAGGTCCGGCCTGGCCGGGCTGATCGCACACGACGATGACAGAACAAACCACGCCGGCGGCGGACATTGCGCCGCACACGCCGCCCGCTTTCGGCAAGCCGGACAGCGGCCTGCGCCGGCGCGTCTACACGATTATCTTTGAAGCCGATACCAGCGCCGGCCGCCATTTCGACGTGCTGCTGGTGGCCGTCATCCTGCTCAGTATCACGGTCGTCATTCTCGACAGCGTGCCGTCGGTAGTGGGCCGGCTCGAGAAGCCGCTCAACGTGCTCGAGTGGACCTTCACGCTCCTGTTCACCGCCGAATACATTGCGCGCCTGTGCTGCGTGCGCCATCCGTGGCGCTACGCGAGCAGCTTTTTCGGCGTGATCGACCTGGTGTCGGTGCTGCCGACCTGGTTTGCGCTGCTGGTGCCGGAAGCGTCGGCCTTCCTCGACATCCGCATCCTGCGTTTGCTGCGCATCTTCCGCATCTTCAAGCTTACGCTGTACATCGACGAATACCTCCGGCTTGGGCGCGCCCTGCGCGCGAGCGGACGCAAGATCCTCATCTTCCTGTCGGTGGTGATGATGGCTGTGCTCATCCTGGGCACCGTGATGTACGTGGTCGAAGGCCCGAAGAACGGCTTTACCAGCATTCCGATGGCGATGTACTGGGCCACCGTGACCATGACCACGGTCGGCTATGGCGACCTGACCCCGCAGACCACCCTGGGCCGGTTTATCGCCTCGTTCATGATGCTGCTGGGATGGGGCGTGCTGGCGGTGCCGACCGGGATCGTGACGGCGGAAATGACATCGCAGCGCATGAACTGGAAGCCCACCAACCGGACCTGCCCTTCGTGCCTGAGCGAAGGGCATGAGCCGGAAGCGAAGTATTGCAAGGACTGCGGAGAAGCCTTGTCCGCATAGAACAAGGGCTGGGCGAAGGCGGCCCTTGTTGCTGCAAGCGAGCGTTCCCGATGCGCCGCACCAAGCTGGCACGGTGCGCCGGGGCGATGGTTCAGGCCGAGGTGCTGGCGGCGGGCACGTCCTTGCCGATCCAGTAATTGAACTGGCCGAAGGTGGGCAGCAGTTCGGCATCGCGGGCCTCGAAGAAGTCCTGGATCATTTGCCGGTACGCGCCGCGCCGCGAGAACTCGGCATGGGTGGCGCTGTACCGCGCCACGGCCGCGTGAAAGGTGCGGCGGATGCCGTCGTCGGCATTGAGGCCCGGATGGCTGCCCGCTTTGCGCGGCCGGCCACGTTTGACGTTGGCGCTGGAGCCGCGCGTCTTGCCCGGCGCGCCGGAGTTCTTATAGTCCGGCAGCAGCGCATCCGGATGCTGGCCGCGCTCCCAAAAGCGGCGCAGATAGCGATAGATGGAAGGATGCGATACCCCGTGCAGCGCGCTTTGCGCCATCACCATGCGCCCGCGCTTGCGCGCCTGGTAGATCGCCGGTTGGTCGGCGACCAGGGCCTGCACCACGGTCCAGGCCCGGTCGCGCACCTGGCGGTGGCGCGCGGGCAGGGCTGCGCTGTCGCCGCTGGGCGCATGCGGGTCGGCCGGCAGCAGGCGCGCGCGCTGTTCGCGCAGGTCGGCGCTCAGGGCCGACAGCGCGGCCAGCTCGGGATGCGCACCTTTCGCGCCCAGTTCGAAGGTGTAAGCGGCGCTGGCGGCGCTGTCGATCCACAGGATGCGGATCGTGCGCGCCTGCGCCGGGTAGTAGAGCAAGTCATTTTTCAGCAGCATGGCAGCGCTCCCTATGTCGAGTTGTTAGGGTGTCCATGCATGCAAGTTTCACGCCATGGCTGGGTTTGCTTGCCAGCGCCTGTGCCAGGCCGGTGTCGGAGCAAAATCGGCATGTTTTTGGTGCATTGCAGCACGAGTGCACCGTTTCAAGTCAGTAATGCGGCTGAGAACGTTGCCGACTTGAACACGTTTGATCTATATCAAACTCTGATCGCCCTTGTCCCCTAGTCTTGGGGCTCGTGCTGAAGACGAATCTTGCAGAAGTTTTGATACGAGACAAGGAGTTCTCACACGCCTGCGCTGCGGCGGCGCGATAAGGGTCGCATATCAGGCCGCTTGTCCCCGATACAGCAACTTCGCTTACTAGAAACAACCACTTTTAACGAGGTCTACATGTTTCCATATTCACAATCCGTGACGCCTGCTGTGCGAAGCCACCTGGACGCACAAGTTTCTTTCCTCAACGATATGTCGAAATCGTTGTTCCATTCCTTCCAGCAGCTGTGCAATCTGAACATCCAACTGACCCAGACCTTGCTGGAAGAGACTGCCATCGGCAGCCAGCAGCTGCTGACCGCCGACCGCCAGACCGACGTGATCAGTGCAGCCGTATCGCGCGCCCAGCCCGCCACGGAAAAACTGCGTGCCTATCAGCAGCACATTTCGCGCGTGGCGGCCGATGCGCAGGTCGAACTGGCCCGCGTGACCGAGCAGCACGTGCAGGAAACCACCCGCACCGCGCGCGCCCTGGCTGACGAAGTGGCCCGCGTCGCGTCGGAAGAAACCGAACGCAGCGTGCGCACCCAGCAGGAGAACATGCGCAAGTTCAGCGATCCGTTCACGCAACATGGTGGCGCATGGCGCGGCAACGGCAGCACCGAAGTGCGCGGCAGCACCAGCATGCAGAGCGGCCAGAGCGGCAACGCCCAGGGCGGTTCGGCCGGCAGCAGCCAGAGCGACCAACATGCCAGCATGCAGGGCAATAGCACTGGTGCTCCGTCGGCTGGCCAGGCTGGCAGCTCCGCGAGCGCGAAAACCGGTGGCGCCAGCGCCGGCAAGAATACGTAAGAATACGCACCGGGGCGCGTCCGACCGGCAAGGCGCCGGCCGGAATCAGTCACATCGTTGCCGGGGCGGGCTGCTTGCCCGCTTCGGTAACCGGATCTGCACGATTGCTGGAAGCGATGCCGAAAAGCGGCCCAAGCACGCGTGAGCGCCGCACGATGTCGACGACAGTAAAACTGAGGCACAAGGTCAGCACGATCAGCACCAGCGCTTCGAGCGGCGGTGCCAGCTTGGCCGGCTGGATGGCATGGGCGATCACGACGATCAGCGTCTGATGCACGATGTACACGGGGAACACCGCCTGCGCCAGATAGCGCCGGTTGGCGCTGTCGCAATTGAGGTGGCGGTGCGCAAATCCCAGCACGGCCACGATCGCGCTCCACGCAAACAGGCAATACACGATGCGTTGCGCGTGCATCAGCGGTATCTGTGCCTGCGCCGAGACCAGCTCATCCGGCAGCGCATAGTAGATGGTCAGTGCGGCCCAGCCGGCTGCCGCCATTCCCAGGCCGTGCCAGCGCAGCGCTTGCAGGCGCGGCCAGAACTGCGGCGTGCGCGCGAGCATCGCCCCGAGCAGGAACAGGAACAGATAGCTCGCATGGTTGAACCAGTCGTCCACCAGCGCATGCGTGGTCGGAAAGCGCGACAGCAGCGCCATGCGCGCGATGGCCAGTACCGCCACCGGCAGCACGATGATCTTCCATCCGGCCAGCAGCGCGCCGACGCGCACGGCCAGCCGGTCGAAACGTTCGCCGAGCGCCATCACCAGGCCACCGAGCAGGAGCGTGTACACCCACAGGTAGGCCACGAACCACAGATGGTTCCAGGTCGGCATGATCAGGCAGTCGCTGCCCCGGCAGAATCCATGATAACGGCCGAGGTACAACTGCATGAAGTCGCCGTAGCCGCCCTGGTAGGCCACCTTTTCCACCACTTCAAAGTACGCCTGCGGCGGCACCACCACCAGCATGCCGAAGATGAGCGGCAGCAGCAGGCGCGCACTGCGCTGGCGCAGGAAACGGCCGGCGCCGGTCTTTACCAGCATCAGGCTCGATGCCACGCCGGACACCAGGAACAGCAATCCCAGGCGCCACGGCGACGACAGCAGCATCAGCGGCTCGATGGCATGGCTGGCGAAGGGACTTTTGACGTGCCAGTCCCATGTCACGTAATACATGCCGACGTGGTAGAGGATCAGTACAAAAAAAGCGAGGATGCGGACCCAGTCGAGGAACCAGAGCCGGTTGGGGGAGGAAGTCATGGCGCGCGCTTCGTGAGTGGAAAACCCCAGTCTGGATCGACACGCTCCGGCGCACCAGCGAAATGGGGCGAGCCGGGCTCCCGGTGGGGCGAAACGGGGCGCGGCCTTACAACAGCGCGATCACGGCGGCCCGGTACTGGCGGCTGCACGGTACGCGCGCGCCGTCGCGCAGCACCAGTTCGCAGTCGCCCTTGTCGAGCGCCTCGACCCGTTCGATCCATGCCAGCTGCACGGCTGCGCGCCGGTGGCAGCGGACGAATCCCGGTCCCAGCTTGTCGAGCAGGCCGGCCAGCGTTTGCCGCATCAGCGGCTGCTCGCCGGCCGTGTGCAGCACCACGTAATTGTCGGCCGTTTCGATCCACCCGATCTGGTCGACGCGGATCACGCGCGTGACGCCCCGTTCGGTCACCAGCAACTGGCGCAGCGCATGCTCGCCCGCGAATGGCGGCAGTGGCTGTGCGCTGCGCGCCAGCAGGCGTTCGCGCAGGCGCTGCAAGGCACGCCGCAGGCGCGCCTGGTCATAGGGCTTGAGCAGATAATCGATGGCGTTGGCGTCGAACGCTTTCAAGGCATACTGGTCGAACGCGGTCGCGAACACGATCAGCGGCGCCGGCGCGGGCAGCGAGGCGGCCAGTTCCAGGCCGCTCACCTCGGGCATCTGGATATCCAAAAACAGTGCGTCCGGCGCGAACGCCGCGATCTGCTGCATGGCGTCGATCCCGTCGCACGCTTCGGCAATGGCGCTGATGCCCGCTTCCTGCTCCAGCAGGTGGCGCAGCTTGGCGCGCGCGGGGCGCTCGTCGTCGACGATCAGGATGCGCATGGCACCCTCATGAGCGCGCGCACGCCCCCCGGCGCCAGCGCCGACAGGGCCAGGCTGGCGCGCTCGCCGTACAGTGCCGCCATGCGCTCGCGCAGGTTGGACAGGCCAACGCCAGCCGGCGCATCCGGCGCCAGCGTGCCGGTGTCGTCGTCCAGGGTCACCACCAGCATGCCGTCATGGCGGCTGGCGGCGATGGCGATATGAGTCGTCCCGCGCCGCTTCTCCACGGTGTGCTTGAAGATATTTTCGAGCAGCGGCTGGATGCTCATCACCGGCACGGGGCAGGCCAGCGCATCGTCGTCGATCCGCCATTCGATGGCCACGCGTTCGGCGTAGCGTTCTTCCATCACGCGCGCATAGCCGCGCACCAGCCGCAGTTCGGTCGATAGCGGCGCGACCTGCAGTTCGCCGACGTCGAGCGTGGCACGCAGCACGTCGGCCAGCTGGATCAGCGTGGCGTCGGCGCGCGCCACATCGGAATGCATCAAGGACGAAATGGTGTTGAGCGCATTGAACAGAAAGTGCGGCTGCATCTGCTGGCGCAGGCGTTGCAGGTGCGCCTCGCGCAGCAGGGCATTGGCCTTCTCGGCGCGCAGCTTCGCCTCCAGCAGTTCCTGATATGACAGGATGCCGAACACGATGACCGTGAACAGGCCGACAAACACCGACAGCTTGAGCGATTCGTAAAAGAAGGTCGGGCCCCAGGCTTCGTGCTCGTAGTGCGAGCCGGCCAGCGCATACACGCCATGGCGGATGCCGAACGCGATCGGCACGAACGCGATCCAGTACATCGGCAGGTAAAGCGTCTGCAAGCCGAACCAGCGCCACGGCGTCGCCAGCAGATAGTCGTATTTGCGCGTCAGGCGCCGCTGGAGCGCCAGCAGGACCGTTGCGGCCAGCATCGAGGAGCTTTCCCACAACACCGGCTGCCACATCGTCTTGCCGCCATCGCGCAGATAATCTTCGACGGCGACCGATACCATGAGCGTCCAGAACAGCAGCCAGGCGACGCCGATGACGATGGTGGAACGTTCAAGTCGCATGATGGGGCTGAAGGGCTGGTCGAAGCGCTGATGATTGCGTATTCTGTGTCCCATGTCAAAGAATCGGGAGCGATGAGATGGAAGACGGGATGGAAACAGCGCTGGCGCAGGACGACACCCCGCGCGCATTCGCCTCGCAGGCCGCCTGGGCGCAGTGGCTGGCCGAACACCATGCCGCATCGCGCGGCGTATGGCTGCGCCACGCGAAGAAGGGCGCGCCGGATGCGACCGTGACCTACCAGGAAGCGCTGGAAGTGGCGCTGTGTTTCGGCTGGATCGACGGCCAGAAAAGAAGCGACGACCAGCACTACTGGCTGCAGCGCTGGACGCCGCGCGCCGCCCGCAGCATCTGGTCGCGCGTGAACCGCGACAAGGCGCTTGGCTTTATCGCCGAGGGCAAGATGCAGCCGGCCGGCCTGGCCGAGGTGGAGCGCGCGCAAAAGGATGGCCGCTGGGACGCCGCCTACGAACCGGCCAGCGCGGCGCAGGTGCCGCCCGACCTGGAGGCAGCCTTCGATGCGCATCCCGGCGCGCGCGAATTCTTCGCCACGCTCAATGGGCAGAACCGCTATGCGGTGCTGTTTCGCATCCAGACCGCCGTCAAGCCCGACACGCGCGCGCGCCGTATCGCCACCTATGCGGCCATGCTGGCGCGCGGCGAGACGCTGCATCCCCTGATGGCCAAGAAAACCTGAGTTCGCGCCTCAGTCGTCGTCGCCGCCGTCGCCCTTGACCTTTTTGGCGCGCTCGGCATCGAGCCTGGCCTTCATGGCGGCGACGTCGCCCATGAATTCGTCGACCCCGTGGTCGGGACTGACGCGCGTCGATGGCGGCATCAGCACCGACATGAACAGTTCATCGGCCATGCGTCCGTAGCGCTGCTGGTTGCTGATCAGCGTCAGGCCCGATCCGATCAGGGCCAGGACCAGGCAGGCCAGGGCGAAGCGGCGGGTCTGGTGCGGTTTGACCGTCCCCAGGTGAAAGAAGATCACGCCGGCCACGATGGCGATCGCCACGTGCGCACTGTAGCCGGTCAGCGCTTCGAGCGAGAACGCGTAGGCCGCGGTGCTCGACGCCATTTTGTAGACCAGGATCGCCGTCAGGCCGCAGCCGAAGATGAACAGGTGGCGCCCGAGCCGCGCGTGGCGTCCGAACAGGCGGTTGGCGAAGGCCCAGGCGCCGCTCCAAACCAGGCCGGCGCCGATGCCGTAGGCCAGGCCGAGCAGGTAGCGGATCAGCTGGAACGACTGGGTGTCGTTCAGCCAGGTGGTAAACAGCGCAAAGGCGCCGATCAGCAGCAGGCCGACCAGGCCCGGAATGCCGCCCTCCCAGCCGTGCATGGTGCGGTCGACCAGTTCCGGCCCGACCGGAAAGTCGGCCCCGCGCACGCGCAGGCTGGTGTGGCCGATGCGGATCACGGTGTCGCCCGTCAGCACCAGGCTGGTCTTGCGCCGGCCCAGGTGGATCACGCCGTTCCTGGTGCCGAGGTCGCGCAGCACGACCTGGCCATCGTCGCCCGCTTCGAGCACGGCGTGGCGCGGCGCGGCGAAGGCGTCGTCGAGAATGAAGTCGTTGTCGTAGCCGCGGCCGAAGCGGATCGGCAGCGTATGGACCTGGTGCCGGTGCAGCACGTCGCCATTGCGCGCCAGCGTTTCGATGAAGTAGGGCGCGTTCATGGCTTGGTCGCGCGCGCCAGCGCTTCGAGAAAGGTGCGCGTGGTGCGCAAGCCGTTTTCGTAGGAGACGCCGGAGACGTCGAGCCGGCTCTGCAAGGTGGCGCGGGCGTCGTCGGTGCTGGCCGTGAGCAGGGTGAAGTTGTACAGGCCCGCGAACTTGCGGTAGGCGCGCACGCAGGTCACCGCGCGCAGCGGGAGCGACTTGGTCTTGACGAATTTTTCGGTGCACATTGGCCCGGTCAGGCGCGTGTCCTTGGTGCTGCCCAGGTTATCGGTCTTGAACAGGGTCGTGGCCAGCACCGCGAAGCGGACCGGGTCTAGGATGGCCGAGCGCACGTACTGGTGCGTCATCGATACGTGCCCGGTCTGCTGCGAGTCCGATACGAAGATGGCGGACTCCATCGCGCAGGCCATGGTGTCGGCATTGAAGGTGGCTTCGGCCTTGACGTTCGAGCGCCCCCAGCAGCGCACTTGCTCCGACTCGCGCACCGGCACCTGATACGGACCCATGGTCTTGAGCGAGAGCGGCGCATCGAGCAGGCGGTCGATCATGGCGCGCTGGTGGGCCAGCAATTGCTGGCCGATCAGGGGATTGAAATCCTTGGGCGTGCTGGTTTGCGCCGCCACGCGTTTCAGTAACTCCTGGGCGAAGCGCACCGGCACCAGGAAACTGATCAATTCGCCGTCGCGCCGCTTCGAGACATTGACCCCGGCCACGTCGCCGGCCACGGTCACGCTGGGGCCGCCGCTCATGCCCGAGTTGATCGGGCCGGTGAACATCAGCTGGTCGTAAAAGCTGCGCGTGATGATGCCGTTGTACGAGCCTTCCGAAATGGCGAAGCCGAGATCGAGAGGATTGCCCAGCGAATACAGATACTGGCCCTGGGTCAGCTTGACCAGTTTCTCTGGGATATTGAAAAAGCCGCTGCCGTTGCGGTTGATGCGCACCACCGCCAGGTCGTGCAGCACATCCACGGCGAGCAGCTCGACCGGGCCGCTCTTGCCGTCGGTATCGATATATTCGCCCACGTAGACATCCGGGTCGAGCGCCATCTGCGATACCACGTGGTAATTGGTCAACACCAGGTTGCTGGTGCCGACCATGAAGCCCGAGCCCACGGTCGACTGGCTGCGCCCGTTCTTGAGCAGCATACGGATTTGCAACAGGTCGCCCTTGGCGGCGGAATACACTTTTTGCGCGGCCGAGGAGGGCGGCGGCAGGGCGGCGTCGTCTTCGACTTCGGGGGCGGGGGCCGGGGGCTGGGCGCCGGGCGGAATGACGGCCGGGGCTGGCGGGGGTACGACGGCGGGAATGGTCAGGGCGGCGGGCGGGCGGCGCGGCGCGGGTGGCGTCGCGGGCGCCGCGATAGCATGGGCGGCGAAGCAATAAGCAAGCACTGCAGTATTGACAAATTTCATGCAATCCTTCGGTGGCAAGAGCTGTTTCCGCTATCTTGCCACCAGCTTAGCGTATTTGCGCGCGTTACGGGTTCCCTTACAGTTCGCCGTCTTGCGCGACCGGCTCGGCCAGCGGGGTCATCATGTGGCCGAGTTTGGCTTCCTTGGTGTTCAGGTAGCTATTGTTGAAGGCGTTGCGGTTCACCAGCAGGGGCACCCGTTCGCTGACGCTGACCCCGAGTTTTTCCATCGCATCGATCTTGCGCGGATTGTTGGTCATCAGGCGCAGCGCGTGGATGCCGAAATGGGCGAACATCGGCTGGCACAGCTCGTAATTGCGGGCGTCGGCGTGAAAGCCCAGCGCCAGGTTGGCCTCGACCGTATCGGCGCCGGCTTCCTGCAGGCGGTAGGCGCGCATCTTGTTGACCAGGCCGATGCCGCGCCCTTCCTGGCGCAGGTAGAGCAGGATGCCGCGGCCTTCCTCGGCGATGCGCTTGAGCGCGCCTTCGAGCTGGGCGCCGCAATCGCAGCGTTGCGAAAACAGCACATCGCCGGTGAGGCATTCGGAGTGCACGCGCGCGAGCACGGGTGCGCCGTTGCCGATCTCGCCCAGGGTCATCGCCAGGTGCTCCTTGCCCGTTGCATGCTCGACAAAGGCGTGCAAGGTGAACTGCGCCCAGGGAGTGGGCAGTGCGCACGAGGTGGTGTAATCGAGGAGTTCTTCAGTGACGGGGGAGGGCATGGCCATGTTCTCAAATCTATTGCTGTAGCCGCAAGTGTAGCGGAAAATGGGGGTAGCCGTTGGGGGAGGGGCTCTAACACGGCCGGGAAAACCCTGACGCGCGCCCCCATAACGGTGTTCTGAACGAAAATGTCCGTTGGACAAAAAAGAGTGTACTTGCATTTTAATCTATAAAGTTGCCATGTCTCAATCCTATCTCGAAGCCGACCGCCTGAACCTGTTCATTTCCAAGGTCACCGATTACGCGATCTATATGCTGTCGGCCGATGGCGAGGTCGTGAGCTGGAATGCGGGCGCGGAACGCTTCAAGGGTTACACGCCGGATGAAATCATCGGCACGCATTTTTCGGCCTTTTACACGCCCGAGGACCGGGCCAACGGCGTTCCGCACAGGGCGCTGTATCAGGCCCGCACGACCGGCAAGTTCGAAGACGAGGGCTGGCGCGTGCGCAAGGACGGGTCCCTGTTCTGGGCCAGCGTCGTCATCGATCCCATTTTTGGCGCGGACGACGAGCTGCTGGGATACACCAAGATCACGCGCGACATCACGGAAAAGCGCCGCACGGCCGAAGCGCTGCACGCCAGCGAAGAGCGGTTCCGGCTGCTGGTGCAGAGCGTGACCGATTACGCTATCTATATGTTGTCGCCAGCCGGGCTGATCACCAATTGGAACGAGGGCGCCAGGCGCATTAAACGGCTGGACTTCGACGACGTCAAGGGCAGCCATTTTTCGCGCTTCTATACCGACGAGGATAAACGCAACGGCATCCCGGGAAAAGCCTTGCGCACGGCGGAGCGGGACGGACGCTACGAGACGGAAGGGTGGCGCGTGCGCGGCGACGGCACCCGCTTCTGGGCTCACGTGGTGATCGATCCCGTGTTCGACTCGGCCAGGCAGCTGATCGGCTTCGCCAAGATCACGCGCGATATTACCGAGCGGCGCGAGGCGGCCCTCATGCTTGAGCGCACCCGGGAAGCGCTGCAGCAATCGCAAAAACTGGAGGCCATCGGCAAGCTGACCGGCGGTATCGCGCACGACTTCAATAACCTGTTGAACGTGATCTGCAGCGGCATCGACTTGTTGCGTGCGACGCCTTCGGATACCACCAAGCACCGCAGGATCATGGATAGCATGGAGCGCGCCGCACAGCGCGGCGCCGCGCTCACCGGCCAATTGCTTGCGTTCGCACGTCAACAACCGCTGGCACTCGAACTGCTTGACATTAACCACGTCATCGCGTCGTTCGAGGCCGTGCTGAGACGGGCCATTCCCAGCTCGGCCAGATTCGTGATCGAAAAAGCGCACGTCGGCACGGTGCGCACCGATGTCTCGCAATTCGAGTCCGCGCTCCTGAACCTGGTGATCAATGCACGCGATGCCTTGAATGACGACGGGACCATTTCGCTGGAAACGCGCCAGGTCATCCTTGGCGATAACGAGATCGATCACCTCCCTGCGGGGATATATGCGCTCATTACGGTCGGCGACGATGGAACCGGCATGGCGCCCGAGGTCGCGGCCCGTGCGCTGGAACCTTTTTTCACGACCAAAGCGGTAGGCAAGGGAACCGGCCTCGGACTGAGCCAGGTGTATGGCTTGATGCAGCAATCGGGCGGCCACCTGGTCATCAAGTCGGCGCTGGGGCAAGGCACCTGCATTTCCTTGTACTTTCCGGCGCAGGAGGCGGAGCTGGGGGCGGAGCCTGAAGCGCCAAGTCTCGATAAAGCACTGGTCGTCGATGACCAGCCCGATGTGCTGGACATGACGGTGGCCATCTTCCAAAGCCTGGGCTACGATGCAATCGCTGCAAACAGCGGGGCCGAAGCGATGCACCTGTTGCAGCAGCATCGTGATATCAAAGTGCTGTTTACCGACGTGGTGATGCCCGACATGAACGGCGTGGTGCTCGCGCAGGCCGCCAGGGAGCTTGCGCCCGAGATGAAAATCCTCCTCACCTCCGGCTACATGAGTGGTCCGCTGCGCGAGCAATTCGGCAACGGCCTCGCGCAGTTCGAACTGATCACCAAGCCGTACAGGCTGGCGGACGTGGCCAAGCGCCTGCGCGCTGCCACCACCTGACAGGCAAGCACCCGATCGATCGCCCGGATGGTGCGCAGCGCACACTGCGCACCATCGACGGCCGGTTAGTAAGGCAGGTCAAACACCAGCACCTCGGCCGCCTCGGCGTTCTCGATCCTGATGGCGCTCTCCTGCGTCATTTTCAAGGCATCGCCGCCGTTGAGCTGCACGCCGTTCACCGTCAATGAACCCCGGATCAGGTGCACATAGCCCGTGCGTCCTTGCGCCAGCGTGTGCTCGATTGCCTCGCCGCCATTCAGGATCCCCGCATAAATCGCGGCATCCTGGTGAATCAGCACCGAACCCTGGCGTCCGTCGCCCGAGGCAATCAGGCGCAGCTGGCCGATTTTGCTCTCCGGCGTGAAGTGCTTTTCCTCGTAGCTGGGAGCAATGCCCGTCACGTTCGGCTGGATCCAGATTTGCAGGAAGTGCACCTGCTCCGTCGCCGAGCCGTTGAATTCGCTGTGCCGCACGCCGGTCCCGGCGCTCATCCGCTGCACATCGCCATAGTGCAATACCGACCCGGTGCCCATGCTGTCCTTGTGTTCCAGCGCCCCTTCCAGCACGTAGGAAATAATCTCCATGTCGCGGTGGCCGTGGGTGCCAAACCCTTGCGAGGGCGCTACTTTGTCTTCGTTAATGACCAGCAGCGGGCCGAAACCGGCGTGTTTCGGATCGTGATAGTGACCGAAAGAAAACGTATGTTTGGATTGCAGCCAGCCATGATTTGCGTTGCCACGTTCTGCGCCTTGACGAATTTCCAACATGATATGCTCCGTTTCTTTAAGGTTAATGTGCAATAATTTCGATCCACGTTATCGGTGGATTTCTGTTTCGCTGCACCGATGAAGCTAGTATAGGCGTCGTCGAGCGAATCAAAAAACGGAAAATTTCGTCCTCTATGATCGAAAAAATCGAATGTTAAAACTGAGCCTGGAAGCACTGCTGATCATCGACGCCATCGACCGCCGTGGCTCCTTCTCCAAGGCGGGGCAGGAATTGCACCGGGTGCCCTCGAGCATTTCCTACACGGTGGCCAAGCTGGAGGAAGACCTGGGCGTGCAAGTGTTCGAGCGCAACGGCCCGCGCATCCTGCTCACCCCGGCCGGGCGCGAGCTGCTCACCGAAGGGCGCTACCTGCTCAAGGCAGCGCAAGACCTGGAACACCGCGTGCGCCGGGTCGCTTCCGGCTGGGAAACCGAACTGGGCATCGGCATCGATTCGATGTTTTCCGCGCTGGCGCTGCGCGACGATATCCGCGCCTTTTACGAAGTGGCCCAGCAGACCCGCCTGCGCATCGTGCAGGAAACCTTGTCTGGCCCGTGGGAAGCCCTGCTCAACCGCCGCGTCGACCTGCTGGTCGGCGTGGCTGGCGACGGTCCGGCCGGGGGCGGCTACGTTGCGCGCGTGATTGGCTCCATGCCCTTCGTGTTCGCCGTCGCGCCCGGCCATCCGCTGGCGTCCATGCCCGAGCCGCTCGGGCGCAGCCAGTTGCAGAACCACCGTGCCATCGTGGTGGCCGATTCGGCACGCAACATGGCCGCGCGCACGGTCGGCCTGCTGCTCGGCCAGGACGCGCTGACCGTGCCAACCATGCAAGCCAAATACGATTTGCAGATCGCCGGCCTGGGCTTCGGCTTTCTGCCCGAAGCCTGCGCCCGCCCCGCCATCGAACGCGGCTTGTTGATCGAAAAACAGGTCGAGGAAGTACGCGGCGCCGAAACCTTTTACCTGGCCTGGCGCGTGGGCGAGGAGGGCGCGGCCCTGCGCTGGTGGCGCGAGCGCATGCAGCGCCCCGGCCTGTTTGCGCAACTGGCCGGTTTCGTGCCGGGCGGATTTGCAACACCGGCTTGAACACGGGAAAAATTTTCCGCGAATCACCTTAGTTCTTGATCGAAACGTTGGTGAGGGTAAATAACTCGGGGGTACCATGAACTTCACTGTTACCCACCTTCTCGATCCCGATGACTTGCTCGAGCCCGGCGCCATTACTTGTTTTACGCGTGTTAGCGGACCGCCGCGGCGTGCCTTCCGGCCTGCTGATCGAGGCCGGCGCGGCAGCGGCCGACGCGCTCATGGCGCCGTCCACCGTGGCCGCGCTGGGCGCCTTGCGCGAGGAGTTTCCCTGCCTGTACCGGCCCGGGCTTGATGTCCGGCTGGCCGAGGTGCTGCGCGGCCAGGGCTGGACCGAGCTGGCCGCGCCCAGCCTGTTTTGCGCCGACCAGCGCCTGAGCGCGGCGCTGCTGCCCCCTGAAGCGCGCTGGATCGATGGCGACTGGTGCATGGCCGCGCCGGCCAGGGAGCCGGCCCGCCAGGCGGCATCGCGCACGCTCGCCCTGCAACTGGTGCAACTGGTCGCCGCCGATGCCGACACCCACGAAATCGAAGCGCTGCTGCGGCTCGACCCGACCCTCTCTTACCAGCTGCTGCGGCTTGTGAATTCACTCGGCATGGGCGTGGTGCGGCGCATCACCAGCTTTGGCCAGGCGCTGCTGATCCTGGGGCGCCAGCAACTGCGGCGCTGGCTCAACCTGATGCTGTTCGCCGCCAACAAGGATGACATTCGTTCGCCCATGCTGCTGGCGCGCGTGTCGGTGCGCGCGCGTGCGCTCGAACTGCTGGCCCGCACCCGCGGCCTGGACAAGCTCACCCAGGAGCAAGCCTTCATGACCGGCATGTTCTCGCTGCTCGGTGTCCTGTTCGGCATGCCGCTGCCGGCGATCCTGGCGCCGCTCTCGATCAGCGACGCGGTCCTGGGCGCGCTGCTGCACCGCGCCGGTGAACTGGGCGCGCTGCTGGACCTGGTCGAAAGCGCCGAACGGGGCCAACCCGATGCCCTGGCGGCGCGCATCGGCGCGCTGCAAATGACGCCGTGCGACTTCAACGGCGCCGTCATCGAAGCGAACCGCTGGATGCTGGGCGCGCTGCGCGACAGCGGCGCGCGTCATCATGGCTGAATCGGCCCTCGACCGCAGCCTCGATCTCGTGCGCACCGCGCGCGCGATGGAGGGCAGTGCGCTGACCCAGATGCTGGTGCGGCTCGAAGCCGAGCTGCTGCTGGCCAAAGAGGCCCAGCAGCCGCCGGCGCGGCGCCTGCTGCGGCACCATGCCGACACCTACGAAGCGTCCGACGAACCGGTGATCGTGCTCGATCTGTCGGGCTACCTCACCAGCTGGAACCGTGGCGCCGAGGCGGTGTTCGGCTACAGCAGCGAGGAAGCGATCGGCCAGCACGTGCTGTTCCTGTACGCCGACGATACCGACGAAGTCGACCCCGGCATCGCCGAACTGTTCCTCGAACACGGCAGCTGCCTGGTGGAAGTGCGGCGCCGCCGCAAGAGCGGTGACGTGATCTGGGTGCGCCTGGCGCTGTCGCTGATCCACGATGACGATGGCGAAGCGATCGGCATGCTGGTGCACCTCTCGCCGCTGGCCGAACACCTGACCGAGGAAGACAAGATCCGCCTGTACGCCCGCATCATCGAAGACAGCGACCAGGGCGTGCTCATTACCGATGCCAGCGAGCGCATCGTCTCGATCAACAGTTCGTTTACCCGCATCACCGGCTACTCGGCGGCCGAATCGATCGGCCAGACCCCCGACCTGCTGCGCTCCGGCGTGCACGACGCCGAGTTCCGCGCCAAGGTGCGCGCCGCCATGCAGGGCAACGGCCCGTTCCGGGGCGAGATTGTCGGCAAGCGCAAAAATGGCGAGCTGTTTCCGCAATCGGTCACCATCAGCGTGGTGCACAATGCCGCGGGCAGGATCACCCATACCTTCTCGCTGTTTTCCGACATCAGCGTGCACAAGGACGCCGAAGCGCGCATGCAGCGCATGGCCAACTACGACGGCCTGACCGGCCTGCCGAACCGCTCGCTGTTCAATCACCTGGTCGGGCAAGTGCTCAACGAAGCGCGGCGCGGCAACGAGTACGGCGCGCTGATGGTGGTCGAAGTGAACCGCATCGGCGCCATCAGCGACACGCTCGGCCACGACGTGGCCAGCGAAGTCATTTGCATGGTGGGGCGCCAGTTCCGCTGCGTGCTGCGCGAGCCGGATATCCTGGCGCGCATCGACGGCAGCAAATTCGCCATTGCCCTGCCCAGCATCGGCCAGCGCGAGCATGCCGGCATCGTGGCGCAAAAGCTGCTGGCGACACTGGCCGCGCCGCTGCTGGTGGCCGGCCACGGCCTGCAGGTAAGCGCCAATATCGGCATCGCGCTGTACCTCGACGACAGCATGGATACCGCCTCGCTGCTGCGCTTTGCCGAGGTGGCGCTGGCCAAGGCCGGCGAATCCGGCGCCGGCGGTTTCCTGTTCTACCGCGATGAGATGGACCAGCGCGCGCGCGAGCGCCTGCGCCTGGAAACCGAACTGCGTGACGCCCTGGCCGGCAACCAGTTCGAGCTGCACTACCAGCCCAAGGTCAGCCTGCGCAGCGGCCGCATCGTGGGTGCCGAAGCGCTGATCCGCTGGCGCCATCCGGAGCACGGCATGGTCTCGCCGGGCGTGTTCATTCCGCTGGCCGAGGAGACCGGCCTGATTTTCGATATCGGCAACTGGGTCATGAACGAAGCCTGCCGCCAGATCCGCGCGTGGGACGACGCGGGCCTGTCCATGCCGCCGATCGCGATCAACGTCTCGGCGCGCCAGTTCGACTGCACCCTGCCGGACCGCATCAGCGACGTGCTCGATCAGCACCGCGTCGAGCCGGCGCAAATCATGCTGGAGATAACCGAGAGCCTGCTGGTGCGCGGCACCGACGGCGTCATCGCCATCATGAACGAACTGGTGGCCATGGGCCTGGCGCTGGCGCTGGACGACTTTGGCACCGGCTATTCGAGCCTGGCTTATCTGAAGAAATTTCCGATCAGCACGCTCAAGATCGACCGCTCTTTCGTGATCGGCCTGCCGTACGAAGAAAACGATTGCGCCATCGCCCGCGCGATCGTGACGATGGCCCAGCAATTGCGCCAGGAAATCGTGGCCGAAGGCGTCGAGACGCCCGAGCAGATGGCCTTCTTGCGCGACCTCGGCTGCGACCAGCTGCAAGGCTATCTGTTCAGCCAGGCGGTGTGCGCGGATGAGTTTGCCCGCATGCAGCGCGAAGCGAAACGGCTGATGGTGACCCGCTGAAGCGCCGCATCGCCGATCGCGCGCACCTCTGCTCAACATCAAACAAGGCGCGTATTTTCCGCGCATGCTTTCTTCACAGGTCAACCACCCCTTTGAAGAGTCCGCTTTGATGATCCCTTCCCCTACCGATCCGCAAGTCACGGTGCTGATGCCGACCTACGGCCAGTCCGGTTTCATCCGGCGCGCGCTCGACAGCCTGCTGGCCCAGTCCATGCAGGACTGGGAAGCCATCCTCATCGACGATGGCTCGCCCGACGACACGGCCGCCATCGTCGCCCCGTTCCTGCTTGACGCGCGCGTGCGCTACCGGCGCCTGCCGCACAACACCGGCCTGGGCAACGCCCTGAACTGCGCGCTGGACCTGGCGCGCGCGCCGCTGATCGCCTGCCTGCCCAGCGACGATGTGTTCTACCGCGACCATCTGGCCTCGCTGTGCGCGGCGCTGCACGCCCATCCCGGCGCCGTTCTCGCCTACGCGGGCGTGCGCCATCATTACAACCGCGAAGCCGACGGCCTGATCGCGGGCGGCGCGCTGCAACTGGTCCAGTGCATGTACCGCAGGAGCGAGCTGCGCTGGACCGACCGCGACGAGCTCGAATCGGACGACCTGGAACGCCTGTTCTGGTCGCGCCTGCGCGCGCAGGGCGCCTTTACCGGCACCGGCCGGGTAACGTGCGACTGGACCAGCCACCCGGCCCAGCGCCACAAGCTGATGCAGGAGCCGGCGGGCGGCATCAACCCGTTCCGCCAGCATTACCGGGTGCGCGAGCCGCTGCGCTTCCACACTACGGTGGGCAACGCGATCGACGAGGTGGCGCAGTACCGCGCCATGCGCGCGCGCCCGCCCACGCCGCCTGCGGACGATGGCTTGACCATCCTGCTGGCCGGCGAACTGGCCTACAACGCCGACCGGGTGCTGGCGCTGGAAGAGCAGGGCCACACCCTGCACGGCTTGTGGATGCGCGCGCCGTACTGGTACAACACGGTCGGGCCGCTGCCCTTCGGCCATGTGCGCGAAGTGCGCTTGAGCCGCTGGCGCGAGGCGCTCGCGCAGCTGCGGCCCCACATCATCCACGCCCAGCTGAACTGGCAGGCGGTGCCGTTCTGCCACGAGCTGATGCTGGCCACGCCCGGCGTGCCGTTCGTGTGGCACTTCAAGGAAGGCCCGTTCATCTGCCTTGAAAAAGGCAGCTGGCCGCAGCTGATCGACCTGTTCGAGCTGGCCGACGGCTGCATTTTCAGCAGCCCGGAAATGCGCGACTGGTTCGATACGGTCTTGCCGGGTTTGTCGACGTCCAAGCCCTGCCATGTGCTCGATGGCGACCTGCCCAAGGCGAGCTGGTTCGGCGACGTGCGCACACCCTTGCTGTCCGCCGCCGGGGACGGCGAATTGCACACCGTGGTTCCCGGCCGCCCCATCGGCCTGCATCCCCACACCGTCGGCGAACTGGCGGCCCAGGGCATCCACCTGCATTTCTACGGCGACTTCACGCACGGCCAGTGGCGCCAATGGATCGCCGACGCACGGCGCCTGGCGCCACGCCACCTGCACCTGCACGCCAACGTCGACCAGTCGCGCTGGGTCGACGAATTCTCGCGCTACGACGCCGGCTGGCTGCACGCCTTCGCCAGCACCAACCAGGGCGAACTGCGGCGCGCCAACTGGGATGACCTGAACTATCCGGCGCGCATGGCGACGCTGGCGGCGGCCGGCCTGCCGATGATCCAGCGCCGCAACGAGGGCGCCATCGTCGCGACGCAGTCATTGTCGCGCACGCTCGGCACCGGCCTGTTCTACGATTCCATCGCGCACCTGGGCGCCTTGCTGCGCGACCGTCCGCACATGGACGCGCTGCGCGAGCAGGTGTGGTCGCAGCGCGCGCTCTTCACCTTTGATGCCCATGTACCCGAACTGGTCGCGTTTTTCCGGCAAGTGATCGCGGCGGCAGGCAGCAATCGCTCGCGTGGGGAGCGCACGGCGACGGGCTGACCGTCAGTGCACGGATCAGCGCCGCCCGCGCAGGGGATCGAGCAGGCTGCGCAGGTCGTTGTGATCGAGCTCGTACATCAGCGCCAGCAGCTCGCCGATTTCCCCGCGCGGAAAACCTTCGCGCGCGAACCAGCCAAGGTAGTGGCCGGGCAGGTCGGCGATGACGCGGCCTTTGTATTTACCGTAAGGCATCTCACGGGTCAGCAGCAGCTGGAGGTGTTCTGGTTTCATGATCCCGCTACTGTAACAAAAACCGCGTCCCCCGGCCGCTTGCGCATTCGCGACCATCCTCCGGTTGACATCGCCGGTTAACGTAACTATCATTGTTACATTAAATCCCGGCGAGTTGGCCGGGGTGCCAACAAGCCAAAAGGCATATGATGGATACAGACTTTATCGTCGTCGGCGGCAGCTTCGCCGGCATGGCGGCCGCCATTCAACTGGCGCGCGCCAACCGTCCGGTGCGCGTGATCGACGCTGGCCAGCCGCGCAACCGCTTCGCCGCCGCCGCCCACGGCTTCCTGGGCCACGACGGACGCGCCCCGCGCGCCATCATCGACGATGCGCGCCGCCAGCTGCTGGCCTATCCTAGCGCCAGCGTCATCGATGCGATGGTCGACAGCGCGGCCCCTGTCGACGGCGGCTTCGAAGTCGTCCTGGCAGGCGGTGAGCGCATGCGCGGCAAGCGCCTGATCCTGGCCAGTGGCGTGGTCGACCAGTTCCCTTCGATTTCGGGCGTGCGCGAGCGCTGGGGCACCTCGGTGCTGCACTGTCCCTACTGCCACGGCTACGAATTCCTGGGCCGGCAGCTCGCGGTGATCGGCGTGATGCCGATGTCTTCCCACATGGCGCAGCTGATCGCCGAGTGGTCGCCGTTCGTCACCTACTGCGCCAACGGCATCGCGCTCGACCCGGAACAGGAGCAGGTCCTGCGCGCACGCGGCATCCGCATCGAACACAGTCCGGTGGTGGCGCTCGGCGGCGCAGCGCCGGCGCTGGATGGGATTATCCTTGCGGATGGCACACTGGTGCCGGCCGATGCCGCCTTCCTGGCCACGCAGGTGTCAACCAGCCCGCTCGCGCGGCAGCTCGGATGCGCGTTCGACGAAGGCCCGCTCGGTGCATATGTGCGCACCGACGAGTTCCAGGAAACCAGCGTGCGCGGCGTGTTCGCGGCCGGCGACGTGGCGCGCATGTGGCACAACGCCACCTGGGCCGCCGCCGATGGCGTGAGCGCCGGCACGGCGGCCCACCGCTCGCTGGTCTTTGCCTGACCCGGCCTGCCATGCTATCGTCTGGCTCATCTCAAGGAGCCAACAATTGACCTGCCTGCGCCGCCTGTCCTGCCTTTTCGCGTTGACCATGCTGGCCTCCTGCGCCGCGCCCGGCGGTCCGGGTTCGCCGGCCGCGCAGGTCGAACGCCTGGAAATCGTCAGCCGTGGCCCCGCCTTTGACGGCAAGGTCTTCGAGGACGCGGGCGCCTACGAGAAGATCGTCGCCATCGCGCATATGCGCATCGACCCGCATCACCCGGCCAACCGCGCCATCGTCGACCTCGACAAGGCGCCCACCACCGGCGGCTGGGTCAAGTACGATACCGACGTGATCCTCCTGCGCCCGCGCGACGCGGCCCGGGCCTCGCGCGTGCTCCTGCTCGATATCCCCAACCGTGGCGGCAAGCTGGCGCTCCAGATGGTCAACGAGGCCGGCGCAGGCGACACGGGCAACGGCTTCCTGATGCGGCGCGGGCATACGCTGGCGTGGATCGGCTGGCAGGGCGATATCGGCATCGCGGCCAACGGCGACGTGGCCGGCACCGCCTTTCCCGTCGCGCGCGCGGACGGCCAGCCGCTCACCGGCCAGAGCGTCGAAGAGAAAATCTTCGACGACATCAAGCCCACCGGCACCATCGACCTGGCGTATCCGGCGGCGTCCAGCGGGCAGGCCGGGGCGGTGCTGAGCGTGCGCGCCCATGCCACCGCCGTGCCTGTGACCCTGCCGGCCAGCGCGTGGAGTTACCACAGTCCCACGCGGATCGAGGTCGCCCGCCCGCGCGGGTTTGACGCCGGCGCGATCTACCAGTTCCAGTACGAGGCGGCTGATCCGGTGGTGATGGGCCTGGGCATGGCGGCGCTGCGTGACGTCGCCAGCCACCTCAAATCGAGCCTTGCCGACGGCGCCGGCCAGCCCAATCCGCTGGCCGACATCAAGCCGGACGTCACGCTGGCCATGGGCGTGTCGCAGTCGGGGCGCTTTCTGCGTGACCTGATCTGGCAGGGTTTCAATGCCGACCCGCGCGGCGGCAGGGTATTCGACGGCGCCATGCCGCTCATCGCCGGCAGCCGCAAGAGCTTCGTCAACCGCCGCTTCGGCCGGCCGGAACGCTACTCCACCCAGCACCTGAACCACTGGAGCTACGGCGACCAGTTCCCATTCAGTTACGCCGTCACCACCGATCCGGTCAGTGGCGCCACCGACGGCATCTTCGCGCGCTGCCAGGCCAGCGACAGCTGTCCGAAGCTGATGCACGTCGACAGCAGCACCGAATTCTGGCAGGGCCGCGCCTCGCTGGTGGTGAGCGACGGCGCCGGCAAGGACATCGCGCTGCCGCCGGGCGTGCGCACCTATCTCATGGCGTCGACCCAGCACATGACGGCGAGCCGGGCGACGGTCGGCAACTGCAAGTGGACCAATAATACGGCGCAGCAGGGTCCCGCCGTGCGCGTGCTGCTCGATCATCTGGTGGCGTGGGCGCGCAGCGGCAAGGAGCCGCCGGCCAGCCGCTATCCGCGCATCGGCGACGCCATGCTGGTGCCGCCGCAGCGCGACGCGGTCGGTTTTCCGGACCTGCGCGCGCTCGGCGTGACGTATCCGGAAGGGTTGAATGAATTGACGGTGGTCGATTACGCCAGCCTGCCGCCCAAGCCGGCGGCGGACAAGCGCTATCAGGTACTGGTGCCGATGGCCGATGTGGACGGCCACGATATCGCAGGCATCCGCCTGCCCGATGTGGAGGTGCCGCTGGCCACCTACGCAGGCTGGAACCTGCGCCGTGGCGGTTTTGCGGAAGGCCAGCTATGCGGCCTGAATGGATTGTCGGTGCCGTTGGCGGCGCTGCCGCGCGCGGGCGACCCGCGCCGCGCGCTCTCGCAGCGCTACCCCACGCGGCTGGAATACGCCAAGGCGGTGGCGCTTGCCGCGCGAGCCCTGCGCGACCAGGGCTTGCTGCTCGACGAAGACGTTACCCGTTTCATCGAGCGCGCCAAAGTCGAGCAGCGGGTCGGCCAGCAGACGCCTTAGTCGTGCTGCTGCCGGCCCTTGGCGTGATGGGCCTTGATGATCACCTTCCACTTGTTGCGGGCGGCGATGCGTTCCAGCGGCGTTTGCTGGCTGCGCCGGGCGTCGCGCAGCAGCTTGCGGTAGTTCAGCAAACGGTCCGGATCGACCGCGCCGCGCACCGCGCAGCCGGGTTCCTCTTCATGCGCGCAATCACGGAACTGGCAATGCTGCGCCAGTTCGCCGATGTCGTCGAAGCTGGCCGCCAGCGCTTCCTCGTCGGCATCCGGCTGCCACGAGCGCAGGCCGGGGGTGTCGATGATGCAGGCGCCGCTCGGGCACTGGTGCAGCGAACGCGCGGTGGTGGTGTGGCGTCCGCGGTTGTCGCCGCGCCGCACGCCGCCGGTTTCCTGGCTGCTCGACGAGAGCGCATTGGTCAGGGTCGACTTGCCCGCGCCGGAGGTGCCGAGCAGGATCAGCGTCTGCCCCGGCGCCAGCCAGGGTGCGAGCACGCGCGCCGGCTCGTCGCCCAGGGCGTTGAGCGCAAACGCCTGCACGCGGCGCGGCAGGCGCTCCGTGAGCTGGCGCATGCGTTCCTCGACGTCGATGCCGATATCGGCCTTGGTCAGCACCACCACCGGCTCGACGCCGGACGATTCGGCCAGCGCCAGGTAGCGTTCCAGCCGGCGCAGGTTGAAGTCGTGGTCCAGGCCCATGACCAGCAGCGCGGTGTCGACATTGCTGGCCAGTGACTGGCGGCGCCCGTCGCTGGTGCGGCGCGCCAGATGCGTGACCGGCGCCAGCCGTTCGGACAGCCATTGCTCGTCGTGGGCGTGGGTTTCGACCAGTACCCAGTCGCCCACGGCAAGGGCGTCGCCGCCGGCTTGCAGCGACTGGACCAGCCGGTTGAGCGAGCGCGCGCGCGACTCAAAGGCACCGTCGTGGATGACGGCCCAGTCGCGGTGGATTTCAGTGACGCGCGCCAGGCGCGTGCCCTCGGCCAGTTCGTCGAGGGTGGCGAGTTGGCTGGCGACCGATTGCGTCAGTCCGATAGTGCGCAGTGATTCAAAATCGATGTGGATCATGGTGAGAAGGTGTTCCCGGATTCGTCAAGCCCGCGACGCGCGCGGGCACAAGCCGCGCGCAACAGCACGCAGGCAAAGGAAAACGGAGGTCGGCGCGCGATCAGGCGCGCATCAACACACGATGCTCAGTCCAGAGGAACAGCAGGCAGGCGGGTTGTGGCGGATCAGGCGGCCGACAGGAGGGCAATATCATTCGTATGCATGGTGTAGTCTCCTGTGGAAAGTCAATAGAAGCCCGGAGTGTGCCAGCGGCGGCCAGCCGCGTCAAGCGCAAGGACAATGTTATATTCACCGCACCCGCCCCGCGCGAAGGGGCACCTTGGAGCTGAAGCGATGAACAACCCGGCCCGCCTGCGCGACTTCGTGCACGCCTTTACCCGCCTTGCCGATGCGGCGGCGCACGACGAAACCCGCATGCTGGAGCAGGGCAGGGCGCTGCTCGCCGATCTCGTCATGCATGACGACTGGCTGCCCGCCGCCTTCGCCCAGCCCCATCCCGACCGCTATCAGCAATACCTGCTCCATTGCGACCCGCTCGGCCGCTTTTCGGTGGTGAGTTTCGTGTGTGGTCCGGGCCAGGCCACACCGGTGCACGACCACACCGTCTGGGGCATGGTCGGCGTGCTGCGCGGCGCCGAACAGTGCGAGGAATTCGCGCCTCCCATGGGCGCCGGCCCGCTGGCCGCACTCGGCGCCCATCACTTGGCGGCGGGCGCGATCGACATCGTCTCGCCCAGCGTGGGCGATATTCACCGCGTCTCGAATGCCAGCCCCGGCGCGGTCTCGGTCAGCATCCACGTGTACGGCGCCGACATCGGCCGCGTGGAGCGCCATGTGTACGACCCGGCCAGCGGCGCGGCCACCCGCTTCGTCTCCGGTTACAGCGCCCGCGCCACACCCGAAAGCTGGCAGTAATTGCCCATATCGGGTTGTTGCGTATAATCCAAGATCAGCTTGGCAAAACCATTATTAGAGAACAGATCATATGGCTTCATCCTCAGACAATATCAGCATGGCGGTGTTTTGCGACTTCGAGAACGTCGCACTCGGCGTGCGCGACGCGAACTACGAAAAATTCGACATCAAGCCGGTCCTCGAACGGCTTCTGCTCAAGGGCAGCATCGTGGTCAAGAAGGCGTACTGCGACTGGGAGCGCTACAAGGGCTTCAAGGCCACCATGCATGAAGCGAACTTCGAACTGATCGAGATTCCCCATGTGCGCCAGTCCGGCAAGAACTCGGCCGACATCCGCCTGGTGGTCGATGCGCTCGACCTGTGCTACACCAAATCGCACGTCAACACCTTCGTCATCATCAGCGGCGATTCCGATTTTTCGCCGCTCGTTTCCAAGCTGCGCGAGAACGCCAAGCAGGTGATCGGCGTGGGCGTCAAGCAGTCCACCTCGGACCTGCTGGTGGCGAACTGCGACGAATTCATTTTCTACGATGACCTGGTGCGCGAAGTGAAGCGCGCGGCCGCCAAGCGCGACGAGCGCAAGGTGCAGCCGCAGCCGAAGCGTTCGCCCGACGAAGGCAACCGCCGCAAGGAAGAACTCGAAGCGCGCAAGGCGCAGGCGATCGACCTGGTGGTCGAAATGTTCGATGCGCTGGTGTCCGAGCGCGGCGACAGCGGCAAGATCTGGGCGTCGCTGTTGAAAGACACGCTCAAGCGCCGCCGTCCCGACTTCAACGAAACCTATTACGGCTTCCGCACCTTCGGCAACCTGCTGGAAGAAGCGCAGAACCGTGGCATGCTCGAATTCGGCCGTGACGAAAAATCCGGCGCCTACGTTTACCGCAGCAGCAATGCCGCCAACAACAACCATGCGCACGCGGTGGAGCAGCAAGCGCCGGCCATGCAGGACGCCCCGCTGGAAGCCGAGGTAGCCGAAGAGGCGGCGGCCAAGCCGGAATCGTCGCGTCGCGGCCGTGGCCGTGGTGGACGCAACCGCAACGACACGGTCGACGCGGCCGCGCCGGAGGTGCTGGAGGCGGAGGAAGCGGCAGTCGACGCGGAGGACGCCGAGCCGGTAGCGAGCGTGCCAGCCTGGTACGACCCGCAGCCGGAAACGGCGGATGCGGCGCCGGTGGTTCCCGAGTCGTCGCGCCGTCGTGGACGCGGAGGACGCAACCGCAACGAGCCGGTGGCCGAGGCCGTCGTAGCGGAAGCGGCGCAGCCGGTTACGGCCGCTCCGGCCTGGTACGATCCGGTCCCGCAGGTCGAGGAAGAAGAACAGCCGGCCGAAGCGGAACTGAGCTTGGCGCCGCCAGTGCAGGAAAAACGCCGCCCCGCGCGTAAACCTGCGGCGAAAAAGGCTGCCAAGCAGGCCGACGTGGCGCCTGAACCGGCACCGCAGCCGGAACCGGAACCGGAACCGGAACCGGAACTGGTGGCGCTTGAGCTGCCGGCCGGTGAGGAAGCCGCCGCCAAGTCCGCCCGCAAGGCAATTCCGCGCAGCCGCCGTCCGGCCAAGCCGAAGGCGCCGGCAAAGAGCAAGTAATCCGCACCAGCGCGGGGGCGCCATGCCCCCCGCTTACCCAAGGGGGATGGGCGCCGTCCGTCCCTCGTCAGCGCGCATCGCGCTATCCGCACATCAAAACTCGCCTCCTGCACGCAATCGCAAAATGGTGCAAACTTCAAGCTGTCGCCATGATCGCCCGAAAAGGAAGCCGCCATGCGTATGCTCACTGCCCTTGCGCTGTCACTGGCCGTGCTCGCGCCCGCCACCCACGGCGCGCCGCTGGCGGCCAGCCATCCCATCCTCGGCATCTGGAAGCTGACGCTGCCCGACGGCAGCTGCTCCGAAACCTACCGCTTTCGCGGCGACGGCACCACGCTCGTGATCAGCGCCGCCGAGGTCTCGGAAAGCACCTTCGACATTCCCGCGAAGCCGAGCGCCGCCGGCTTCTACAAGCTGGTCGACAAGAACGTCAAAGTCAACGGCAAGCCCGATTGCTCGGGCAAGGTCATGAAAACCGGCGCCACGGGCACCAATTTCATTCGTTTTCATCCATCCGGCTTCTTGTTCGTGATGTGCGCCGCCGAGTCCTTCGATGCCTGCATCGGCCCGTTCCGGCGTGTCGCGGGTAAGGGGGTCTGATTGCTGCGCATCGGCGTCCTATCGGACACGCATGGCTTGCTGCGTCCCGAAGCCCTGGCCTTCCTGGCCGGTAGCGACTTTATCGTGCATGGCGGCGACATCGGCAATGCCGCCATGCTGGCGCAACTGGCCGCCATCGCGCCCCTGACGGTCGTGCGCGGCAATAACGACACGGGCGAGTGGGCTGCCAGCGTGCCGCACAGTGCCACCCTGGCCGTGGGCGGCGTGCGCCTGTTTGCGCTGCACGATATCGGCCAGCTCGATGCGGCCGCGCTGCCCGATGATGTCAGGGTGGTGGTGTATGGCCATTCGCACCGCCCGCTGGCCGAACAGCGCGGCCCGCTGCTGTACCTGAACCCCGGCAGCGCCGGCCCGCGCCGTTTCAGCCTGCCCGTCAGCGCCGCCGAACTGCTGGTCGATGGCGACCGGGTGCGGGCCAACATCGTCGAGCTGATTTCCCGGCCTTGAACATCTGCCCCGGCCCGGCTGGGTGTATATTGCTGCCGGTTCTATCATCCAAGGCAATGTCATGTCCCCGGCTTTACTTCTTTGCATCCTCATCGCTTACTTTGCCCTGCTATTGGGCGTAGCCTGGGCCACCTCGCGCAACGCCACCAACGACAGCTTCTACATTGGGAATAAAAGCAGCAACTGGAAGCTGGTCGCCTTCGGCATGGTCGGCACCACCCTGTCCGGCGTGACCTTCATCAGCGTGCCCGGCGCGGTGGGGCGCGACGGTTTCGGCTACATGCAGATCCTGATCGGCTACGTGATCGGCTACATCGCGGTCGCGTTCATCCTGCTGCCGCTGTACTACCGCCTGAAACTGACCTCGATCTACGACTACCTGAACCAGCGCCTCGGCCGGCGCGCCTGCCAGAGCGGCGCTTCCTTCTTCATTCTCTCGCGCCTCTTGGGCGCCACCGCGCGCCTGTACCTGGTCGTGAACATTTTGCAGGCCATCATCCTCGATAGCCTGGGCGTGCCGTTCTGGCTCACCACCCTGGTCATCCTGGCCATGATTTTGATGTACACCTACCAGGGCGGGGTCAAGACCATCGTCTGGACCGATACCCTGCAAACGAGCTGCATGCTATTCGGGCTGGTCGCCTGCATCGCCATCCTGCTCGGCCAGATGGACCTGTCGGTCGGCCAGGGCCTGGCCCAGATGCAGGAGCGCGGCCTGTCGCGCATATTTACCACGTCCTTCGACAGTCCCAACTTCTACCTCAAGCAGATCGTGGCCGGCGCCTTCATCGTCCTCAGCATGACCGGCATGGACCAGGAGATGATGCAAAAGACGATCTCCGTCAAGACCCTGGCCGATTCCCAGAAAAACCTGCTCAGCCTCACCGTGATCCTGGTCGTGGTGCTGTCGCTGTTCATGTTCCTGGGCGGCCTGCTGTACCTGTACGCGCCGCTGGCGGGCGTGTCCGCCAGCGGCGACAAGCTGTTCCCCGCCATCGTCATGGGCCACTTGCCGGTGGCGCTGCAAATCATCTTTTTGATCGCGCTGATCTCGGCCCTGTTCCCCAGCGCCGACGGCGCCATCACCGCGCTCACTTCGACGGTCTGCATCGACCTGCTTGGCCTGACCCGCCGCCACGACCTGGCGGAGCACGACAAGGTGCGCTGGCGCCAGCGCGTGCACCTGGGTTTCGCCCTGCTGTTCCTGGTGCTGGTGATGGCCTTCAAATGGGTCGACAGTCCCAGCATGATCGGCGTGATCCTGAAAGTGGCCAGCTATACCTACGGTCCGCTGCTCGGCCTGTTCGCCTTCGGCATCTTGACCCGGCGCACGCTCAGGGACTGCTGGGTGCCGCTGGTGGCCGTCGGCGGGCCGGTCATTTGCGCTTTCCTTGAATATAATCAAACATTGCTGTTGGGAAGTTATCGCCTTGGGCTTGAGTTGCTCATGATTAATGGCATATTGGTGTTTGCCGGCTTGTGGGCGATTTCCAGCCCTGGGCGCGCCCCGCATTTCGGACGGGACCCGGCAATTTCGCTTACAGTAGACGTTTAGCCTTTACCAACCCCCTCATTTTTCTGCCGGAGTACCGATGTCATTCAAACCCTTGTCTTCCCTTCGCCGTGGTTTCGGCGTGTTCTGGAGAGCGGTCGACAGCACGCGCCGGGGCGTGCTCAACGTGCTGTTCCTGGTCATCGTCGTATTCCTGCTGATCGCCATGTTCGGCGGCGGCGGCGTCAAGCCGATCGCGAAACAGACCGCGCTGGTGCTCGAAATCAAGGGCAACCTGGTCGAACAGCACAGCGGCAACGTGCGCGAGGCGCTCATGGCCAACGCCGGCGCTGGCGAAGTACGCAGGTCGGTGCAGCTGCGCGACGTGCTCACCGTGCTCGATCGGGCCGCCAAGGACCCGCAGATCAGCAGCGTGCTGCTGCTGCTCGACGAGATGGATGGCGCCGGCCTGGCCATGCTCAATGAAGTCGGCCTGGCCATCGACCGCGTCAAGGCGTCCGGCAAGCCCGTCATTGCCTGGGGCAGCTCGTTCGACCAGCGCCAGTACAGCATCGCCTCGCACGCCACCCAGGTCTATCTGCACCCGATGGGCGCGGTCATGATCGAAGGCTTCGGCCGTTACCGCAACTACTACCGCGATGCGCTCGACAAGGTTGGCGTGACGGTCAACCTGATGAAGGTCGGTACCTACAAGAGCTTCGCCGAGCCGTACATTGGCAATGGCCCGTCGCCGGAGGCCGCCGAAGCGGACGCCTTCCTCTACAAGGCACTGTGGGCCGGCTACACCGCCGACGTCGAAAAAAACCGCAAGCTGCCGGCCGGCTGGATCGCCAAGAGCATCGAGAACCTTCCTGCCCTGATGGAAGAAGCCGGCGGCGACACCGGCAAGCTGGCCCTCTCCAGCAAACTGGTGGACGGCCTGAAAACGCGCGACGAAGTGCGCGCCTTGATGATCGCGCGCGGCGCCAGGGACGATGAAGGCACGAGCTTTCGCCAGGTTGCATTCGGCGAGTACCTGATGCGCACGACCCCGGATCTGATGGGCGAGGCCGTTGGCGTGATCGTGGCCGCCGGCGAAATCAGCGACGGCAATGCACCTGCGGGCTCGATCGGTGGCCTGTCCACCGCGAACCTGATTCGCAAGGCGCGCGAGGACAAGCAGATCAAGGCGGTCGTACTGCGCGTCGATTCGCCCGGCGGCAGCGCCTTCGGTTCGGAACTGATCCGGCGCGAGCTGGAACTGACGCGCGCCGCCGGCAAGCCGGTGGTGGTGTCGATGGGCAGCGTGGCGGCATCCGGCGGCTACTGGATTTCGATGGCGTCCGACGAAGTGGTTGCCGACCGCGCCACCATCACCGGTTCGATCGGCGTGTTCGCGATCTTGCCGACCGCCGAAAAAGTGGTCGACAAACTGGGCATCCACACTGCCGGCGTGACCACCACCTGGCTGGCCGACGCCTACAATCCAATGCGTCCGCTCGACCCGCGCTTCGCCCAGCTGATCCAGAGCAGCATCAACCATATTTACAGCGACTTCACCACCAAGGCCGCCGCGGCGCGCAAGACCACCCAGCCGAAGATCGACGAAGTGGGGCAGGGCCGCGTGTGGACTGGCGTGCAGGCCAAGGAACGCGGCCTGGTCGACACCATCGGCAGCTACACCGATGCGCTCAAGTCGGCCGCCAAACGCGCCAAGCTGGCCGACGGCTACCGCGTCGCTTACGTCGAGCGCGAGGTGTCGGCATTCGAGCGCGTGCTCACGTCCGTGTTCGGCGTGAGCGCCGCGCACGCGGTCAACATCGAGGTCAAACTGGGCCTGATGCCAACCGGCGTGCCATCGAGCGCCGTGGCCGAAGTGAGCAAGGAACTGGGCTGGCTGTCCGACATGGCCAAGGACCGCAAGCCATTTACGGCGGTCACTCACTGCATGTGCACGGCGCCCTGACGTTTTGCCGCTGTATCCGGATGGGCAGTCCATGCCCATCCGCCCGACCAGCCATCGATTTGTAGCGGCTTTGTAACGCCATGTAGCCTGTTACAAAGTCGCCTTCAGTACCTCTGCTCCCTATGACAAGGCATCCTGCGCCAGGCGTTCGCGCCCGGTGGCGGCGTGCGCATGTCCATACCGCCCATGAATCGCCTGTTGTTGGCGCCCGTTGCTGTCTCCCCCGAAACATGCCGTTTACCTTGTCCGTGCTAGAGTTCCTTGAATAATCGTTGCAATCAAGACAAGGAAAAGCATGAACCCATCACCTTCCCAGCCACGGCGCAGCCGCCGTGCCAAGATCATCGGTAGCGTGATTGCCGTGCTCGCCATGGCCGGACTGGGCGGACTGGCCTGGTACCTGACCCACCAGAGCCCTGCCAGCGGCCCAGGCGCCGCGCCGGGCGCGCCATCCGGCCCCGGTGGTGGTGGCGGCGGGGGCCGTGGTGGGCGCGGCGGCGGCATGGCGACCACGGTCGGCGTGGCCACGGCCGAACGCACCGACATCCCGGTCATCCTCGACGCCCTCGGCACCGTCACCGCCGCCGCCACGGCCACGGTGCGTCCGCAAGTGTCGGGCATCCTGCAAAAGATCCACTTCAGCGAAGGACAACTGGTCAAGGCGGGCCAGGTGATGGCCACCATCGACCCGCGTCCGTTCGAGATGGCGCTGATGCAGGCCTCCGGCACGCGCCAGCGCAACGAAGCGCAGCTCGATGGCGCCAGGGTCACGCTGGAGCGCTACCGCACGCTGCTCGCGCAAGACTCGATCGCGCGCCAGGAAGTCGACACGCAAGCCGCGCTGGTCAAGCAGCTGCAAGGCACCGCCATGAGCGACCGCGCGGCCGAAGGCGTGGCGCGCCTGAATTTGAGCTACACCCAGGTCAAGGCGCCGATCACGGGCCGGGTGGGGCTGCGCGTGATCGACATGGGCAACCTGGTCGGCAGCGGCGACGCCAATGGCATCGCCGTGATCACCCAGCTCGCGCCCATCGATGTCGAATTCGCGGTGCCGCAAGACCGCGTGCCGGACCTGCAAGGGCGCATCCGCGACAGCGCCAGCCTGGCCGCCACCGCGTTCGACCGCACCCGTACCAACTCGCTTGCCAAAGGCGAATTCAAGGCGCTCGACAACCAGGTCGATGTGCAGACCGGCACCGTGCGCGCCAAGGCGCGCTTCGCCAACGGCGACCAGGCGCTGTTCCCCAGCCAGTTCGTCAACCTGCGCCTGGAACTGCGCACCATCAAGGATGCCGTGGTGGTGCCGGTGACCGCGCTGCGACATGGCAGCACGGGAGACTTTGTGTACGTGCTCAATCCGGCCGAGCGCACGGTCGCGGTGCGCCCGGTCACGCGCGGCCAGGCCACGGTCGACAAGGTGGAAGTAAAAACCGGCCTGAAAGCCGGCGAGCAGGTGATCACCGAAGGCGCCGACCGTCTCAAGGATGGCGCCAAAGTGACCCTGCCGACCGACAAGCCGGCTGCCGGTGCCGCTGGCGGACGTCGCCGCCAGCGCGAAGGAACGCCGAAATGAAGGGCGCGCGATGAATCCATCCGCTCCGTTCATCCAGCGCCCGGTCGCCACCTCGCTGCTGATGCTGGCGATCGTGCTGGCCGGCTTTGTCGGCTTCAAGTTCCTGCCGCTATCGGCGCTGCCGCAGGTCGATTTCCCGACCATCCAGGTGCAGACGCTGTATCCGGGCGCCAGCCCGGAAGTCATGGCGCGCACCGTCACCGCGCCGCTGGAACGCCGCTTCGGCCAGATGTCCGGCCTGCAGCGCATGAGTTCCACCAGCGCGTCCGGCGTGTCGATCGTCACGCTGCAGTTCGGCCTGGGGCAAACGCTCGACGTGGCCGAGCAGGAAGTGCAGGCGGCGATCAACGCCGGCGGCTCGCTGCTGCCGGCCGACCTGCCCGCGCCGCCGGTGTACGCCAAGGTCAACCCGGCCGACGCGCCGGTGCTCACCCTGGCCATCACGTCCGACACGGTGCCGCTGACCGGGGTGCAGAACCTGGTCAACACGCGCCTGGCGCTGAAAATCAGCCAGGTGGCGGGCGTCGGCCTGGTCACCCTGAGCGGCGGACAGCGGCCGGCGGTGCGCATCCAGGCCGATACCGGCGCGCTGGCCACCTACGGCCTGGGGCTGGACACGCTGCGCAGCGCGATCTCGGGCGCCAACGCCAACAGCGCCAAGGGGAACTTCGACGGTCCCACGCGCTCTTACGCGATCAACGCCAACGACCAGCTCTTGACCGTGCCCGATTACGAAAAACTGATCATCGCCTACCGCAACGGCGCCCCGGTGCGCCTGTCGGACGTGGCCAAGGTGGTCGACAGCGCCGAAAACGTCAAGCTGGGCGCCTGGGCCAACATGAAGCCGGCCATCATCCTCAACGTGCAGCGCCAGCCCGGCGCCAACGTCATCGCCACGGTGGACGCCATCAAGGCGCGCCTGCCCGAGCTGCAAGCGAGCCTGCCCGGCGCGCTGCGGCTCGACGTGCTGTCGGACCGTACCACCGGCATCCGCGCCTCCGTTACCCACGTCGAACTCGAACTGCTGCTGGCCGTGGCGCTGGTGGTGCTGGTGATCTTCGCCTTCCTGCACAGCGTGCGCGCCACCGTCATTGCCAGCCTGGCGGTGCCGATCTCGCTGATCGGCACCTGCGGTGCCATGTACCTGCTCGGCTACAGCCTGAATAACCTGTCCCTCATGGCGCTGACGATCGCCACCGGCTTCGTGGTCGACGACGCCATCGTCATGATCGAAAACATCGCGCGCTACATCGAAGAAGGCGAAACGCCGATGGCGGCCGCCGTCAAGGGCGCGGCGCAGATCGGCTTTACCATCATTTCGCTGACGGTGTCGCTGATCGCCGTGCTGATTCCGCTGCTGTTCATGGGCGACGTGGTGGGGCGCCTGTTCCGCGAGTTCGCCATTACCCTGGCGATCACCATCCTGATCTCGGGCGTGGTGTCGTTGACGCTGGTGCCGATGATGTCGGCGCGCTGGCTGCGCAGCCATGAGGACGAGAAGCCGGGGCGCATGGCGCAACGCACCCAGCTTTTTTTTGAGCGCGTGATCGTCCGCTACGGCCACGCGCTGGACTGGGTACTGGCGCGCCAGGGCCTGACCCTGCTGGTGGCGCTGGCTACATTGGTGCTCACGGCCGTGCTGTATGTGCTCATTCCCAAGGGCCTGTTCCCGACCCAGGACACCGGCCAGCTCCAGGCGCGCGTGGAAATGCGCCAGTCGATTTCCTACGACCGCATGGCCGAACTGCAGCAGGCGGCCGGCAATGCGATCCTGGCCGATCCCGATGTGGAGTCGATCAGCTCCAACGTCGGCGTCGATGCGGCCAATAACACCATGCTGCACGCCGGCCGCATGCTGATCAACCTGAAACACGACAAGGCGTCCAGCCAGGCCGCGATCATGGAGCGCCTGCGCCGCCGCGTGGCCGACGTGGCCGGCGTCACCCTGTACCTGCAACCGACCCAGGACCTGACCATCGACGCCGAAAGCGGCCCGACCCTGTACCGCGTCTCGCTCGAGGGGGCCGACAGCGCCACCGTCAGCCAGTGGGCGGCCACGCTGGTCAAGCACCTCCAGCAGAACAGGCAGGTGACGAACGTGGTGACCGACGCAGGCGCCACCGGCGTCTCGGCCTTCGTCGGCATCGACCGCGATACCGCCTCGCGCCTGTCGGTCACGGCGGCCTCCATCGACGACGCCCTGTACAGCGCCTATGGCCAGCGCATCGTCTCAACCATCTTCACCGAGACCAACCAGTACCGCGTGATCCTGGAAGCCCAGCGCGACCCGCACATGTCGATCGCCGCGCTGGGCCAGTTGCCGATCAAGACCGGCTCCGGCAAGACCACGCCGCTGTCGGCGGTGGCAAACATCAGCGAGCAGCCGGCACCGCTGCAAATCACCCACGTGGCGCAATACCCGGCCACCACCATCGGTTTCGACACCGCGCCGGGCGTCTCGCTGGGCCAGTCGGTCGAGGCGATCCGCGCCGCCGCCCTGGAAATCAAGCTGCCGGCGTCGGTCAGCATGACCTTCCTCGGCGCAGCGGGCGCCTATCAAGCGTCGTTGTCGAACCAGCTGTGGCTCATCCTGGCGGCCGTGGTGTGCGTCTACATCGTGCTCGGCGTGCTGTACGAAAGCTATGTGCATCCGCTGACGATCCTGTCCACCTTGCCGTCGGCCGGCGTGGGCGCGCTGCTGGCGCTGATGATCAGCGGCCAGGACCTGGGCGTGATCGGCATTATCGGCATCATTCTCCTGATCGGCATCGTCAAGAAGAACGCGATCATGATGATCGACTTTGCCATCGAGGCGGAGCGGGAGCAGGGCATGGCCCCGCGCGAGGCGATCCGGCAGGCCGCGCTGCTGCGCTTTCGCCCGATTCTAATGACCACCCTGGCCGCGCTGTTCGCGGCGGTGCCGCTCATGCTCGGCTGGGGCGAGGGCGCCGAACTGCGCCGCCCACTGGGCCTGGCCATCTTCGGTGGCCTGATCGTCAGCCAGATGCTCACGCTGTTTACGACGCCGGTGATTTACCTCGGCTTCGACAGCCTGGCGCGGCGCTGGCCGCGTAAGGACGCCATCGTGGCGGGCGAGGGGGCCAAGTGAACCTGTCCGAGCCATTCGTGCGGCGCCCGATCGCCACCGTCCTGCTCACGCTCGGCATCGCGCTGGCCGGTATCGGCGCGTTCTTCGTGCTGCCGGTCTCGCCGCTGCCGCAGGTGGATTTCCCGACCATCTCGGTGAGCGCGTCGCTGCCGGGCGCCAGCCCCGACACCATGTCGACCAGCGTGGCCACGCCGCTGGAGCGGCGCCTGGGCGTGATCTCCGGCGTGAACGAAATGACTTCGTCGAGTGGCAGCGGATCGACGCGCGTGAGCCTGCAGTTCGATTTGAACCGCAAGATCGATTCCGCCGCGCGCGAAGTGCAGGCGGCCATCAGCGCGGCGCGCGCCGACCTGCCGTCCACCCTCAAAAGCAATCCGACCTACCGCAAGGCCAATCCGTCCGACGCGCCCATCATCATCCTGGCGCTGACGTCCAAGACCAAGTCGCCGGGCCAGATTTTCGAGTCGGTATCGAACCTGGTGCAGCAAAAACTGGCGCAGGTGCAGGGCGTGGGCGACGTGGAAATCGGCGGCGGTTCGCTGCCGGCGGTGCGCGTCGAATTGCTGCCGTATGCGCTGAACCGCTACGGCGTCTCGACCGAGGACGTGCGCGCCGCGATCCAGTCGACCAATGCCAACCGGCCCAAGGGTGCGATCGAAGGCAATGGCATGCGCCTGCAAATCTACTCGCAGGCCAGCACCGCCACCGGCGGGCGCAGCGCGGCCGACTACCGCAGCCTGGTGGTCGCCTGGCGCAACGGCGCCGCCGTGCGCCTGGACGACGTGGCCGACGTGATCGATGGCGTCGAAAACGTCAATACACTGGGCCTGTTCAACGGCCAGCCGGCGGTGATCGTGCTGATCACGCGCCAGCCCGGCGCCAACGTCATCGAAACGGTGGACGGCGTGCGCTCCCTGATTCCCTCGCTCCAGGCGCAGCTGCCGCAAGACGTGAAGCTGGAAGTGGCGTCCGACAGCACCAACTCGATCCGCTCCTCGCTCGCCGAAATCGAGCTGACCCTGATGATCTCCATCCTGCTGGTGGTGCTGGTGGTCAGCCTGTTCCTGCGCAGCGTGCGCGCGACCATCATCCCGGCGGTGGCCACGGTGGTGTCGCTGCTCGGCACCTTCGGGGTGATGTACATGCTGGGTTTTTCCCTGAACAACCTGTCGCTGATGGCGCTGACCGTGGCCACCGGTTTCGTGGTCGACGATGCCATCGTGGTGCTGGAAAATACCGCCCGCCACATCGAAAACGGCATGGACCGCATGAAGGCGGCGCTGCTGGGCGCGCGCGAAGTCGGCTTTACGGTGCTGTCGATCAGCCTGTCACTGGTGGCGGTGTTCATTCCGCTGCTGTTCATGGGCGGGCAGGTGGGCCGCCTGTTCCGCGAGTTCGCCGTGACCTTGTCGGCGGCGGTGATGATTTCGCTGGTGATTTCGCTCACCACCACGCCGATGATGTGCGCCTGGCTGCTCAAACCCGCCGACCGTGAGCGCCAGCCCGGCCGCCTTGCGCGCTGGGCCGAGCGCGGTTTCGACCGCATCCACAAAGCCTACGAGCATTCGCTCGACTGGGCGTTGGGCAGCATCGCGCTGGTAATGCTCATTTTCGTATTCGTGATCGGCCTGAATGTGTATCTGTTCAGCGCCGCGCCCAAGGGCTTCTTTCCACAACAGGACACGGGCCAGATCAGCGGCGGCCTGCGCGCCGACCAGAGCATTTCGTTCCAGGCCATGCAGGCCAAGTTGAAGCAGCTGGTCGACATCATCCGGCGCGACCCGGCGGTGGCCACGGTGGTCGGCTTTACCGGTGGCGCGCGCGCCGGCGGCGGTTTCATGTTCATCAACCTGAAACCGGTGTCCGAACGCAGCGACGGCGGCCAGGCCGTGATTGCGCGCCTGCGCCCGCAACTGGCCAAGGTCACCGGCGTGTCGATGTTCCACAACCCGGTGCAGGACTTGCGCATGGGCGGGCGCCAGTCCAACTCGACCTACCAGTACACCTTAAAGAGCGACAACCGGGCCGACCTCAAACTGTGGGCCGGCAAGCTGGCCGATTCCATGAAGCGCCAGAGCGCGCTGGTCGATGTCGATACCGACCAGGCCGAAAACGGCGTCGAGATGTTCGTCCAGATCGACAAGGACAGCGCCGCGCGCCTGGGCATCAACCCGCGCGACGTCGACAATGCGCTGTATAACGCATTCGGCCAGCGCCAGGTCACCACCATCTATGACGAACTCAATCAGTACAGCGTGATCATGGGCGTGGCGAAGCAGTACCAGCAGTCGCCCGAAGCGCTGAACGACGTGTACCTGCCCTCGCGCGGCACCGCCAGCGCCGGCGGCGCGGCCACGCCAGCCAACACCACCGCCGCGCGCGATCCATCCAGCGGCCAGGCTTTGAGCGGCGCTGCCACCACCATGGTGCCGCTGTCGGCGATTGCCAGCTTCGCCGAAAGCTCCACGCCGACCTCGGTCAACCACCAGGATGGCGAACTGGCGACGACCGTTTCGTTCAACCTGGCGCAGGGCAGCAACCTGGCCGACGGGCAGGCGGCGGTGAAGCAGGCCGAGGCCGACATCGGCCTGCCGAACAATGTGCGCGGCAGCTTCCAGGGTACGGCGCGCGCGGCCGATGAATCGAACAAGGAGCAGCCGATGCTGATCGCGGCCGCCATCGTCGTCATCTACATCGTGCTCGGCATCCTGTACGAAAGCCTGGTGCACCCGATCACCGTGCTCTCGACCCTGCCATCGGCCGGCGTGGGTGCCGTGCTGGCCCTGCTGCTGTTCAAGATGGAATTTTCAATCATCGCCCTGATCGGCGTGTTTTTGCTGATCGGGATCGTGAAGAAGAATGCGATCCTGATCATCGACTTCGCGCTGGAAGCGGAGCGCACGCGCGGCCTGACGCCGCTCGAAGCGGTGCGCGAAGCGTGCCTGCTGCGATTCCGCCCGATCCTGATGACCACCCTGGCGGCGGCACTGGGCGCCTTGCCGCTGGCGATCGGCTTTGGCGAAGGCTCGGAGCTGCGCCGCCCGCTCGGCATCGCCATCATCGGTGGCCTGATCGCCAGCCAGGTACTGACCTTGCTCACCACACCCGTCGTCTACGTCGTGATGGACAAGCTGCGCCGCCGCAGCCCCGCCGAGCGCCAGCTTGGTCATCATTCCGACAATGCTGCCTCACCCAATCCACAATGAGTATTCCTATGCGCGCCATTCCGTTGCTTCGTCTTTTACCGCTGGCGGCTCTCCTGCTTGGCGGCTGCGCCGTCGGCCCGGCGTACGTGAAGCCCACCACGCCTGAACCGGCCGCATTCAAGGAAGCCCAGGGCTGGTCGCCCGCCGCCCCGGCCGATGCGCTCGACCGCGGCCCCTGGTGGACCCTGTTCAACGATGCCGTTTTGAACGAACTGGCCGGGCAGATCGAGGTCTCGAACCAGAACGTGGCCGCCGCCGTAGCCGCGTATGCGCAATCGCGCGCGCTGGTGCAGCAGCAGCGCGCGGCCCTGTTCCCGAGCGTGTCGCTCAGTACCAGCGGCGAGCGCTCGGGCACGCGCAATGCCGGCGCCGACAACAACTACCGGCTCAACATCGGCACCAGCTGGGAACCCGACCTGTGGGGCCGCTTGCGCGCCAGCGCGAGCGCGGGCAGCGCCAATGCCCACGCCAGCGCCGCCGACCTGGCATCGGCGCGCCTGTCGGCCCAGGGCGAACTGGCGGCCAATTACTTCGTGCTGCGCCAGACCGATGCCCAGGCGGCGCTGCTGGCGGCCACCATCGAAGGCTACCAGCGGCTGCTGCAGATCACGCAGAACCGCTTCGATGCCGGCATCGCCGCCAAATCCGACGTGCTGCAGGCCAGCACCCAACTGGCCAACGCCCGGATCGACGCCTTGTCGCTGGTGCGCCAGCGGGCCCAGTTCGAGCACGCCATCGCCATCTTGCTGGGCAAGGCGCCGGCCGACTTCACCCTGGCGGCGGCGCCGTGGCTAGCCTTTGTGCCCGAGATTCCGGTCGGCGTGCCATCGGCGCTGTTGCAGCGGCGGCCCGACATCGCCGCCGCCGAACGGCGCGTGGCGTCGGCCAATGAGCAGATCGGCATCGCGCGTTCGGCCTACTATCCCAACATCGGCCTGACCGGCTCCGTGGGCAATGCGGGCAGCAGGGTGTCGGACCTGTTCAGCGCCTCGAGCGCGCTGTGGTCCTTCGGCCTGAGCGCCGCGCAAAGCCTGTTCAATGCCGGCGCCACGCGCGCCAGCGTGGCGGGTGCCGAAGCAGGGCAGCAGGCGGCGGTGGCGCGCTACCGCCAGACGGTGCTCGACGCCTTTGGCGACGTGGAAAACCAGCTCTCCGCCACGCGCGTGCTGGCGCAGCAGATGGTGCTGCGGCGCCAGGCGTCCGAGTCGGCCGACCAGGTCGAGGCGCAGATGCTCAATCGCTACAAGGCGGGGCAGGTCGGTTACAGCGAGGTGGTGCAGGCCCAGGCCAGTGCGCTGTCAGCGCGGCGCGCGCTGGTGCAGGCGCAGGGCGACCGCCAGAGCACCGCGATTTCGTTAATCCAGTCATTGGGCGGCGGCTGGCAAGCGCAGTAAAATACGCGGATGACGACCACACCCTCCACATCCGGTACAACCGAACCCGCCTGCTACGAAGTACGGCGTTCCACCATCCACGGCAACGGCGTATTCGCCACACGCGATATCGAACCGGGCGAGCAGATCGCCGAATACACGGGCGAGCGCATCACGTCCGACGAATCGGCGGCGCGCGCCGAAGCTGGCGGCGGCCCGGTCAACCATACCTTTTTCTTTTCGCTGGCCGACGGCATGGTCATCGACGGTGGCCGTGGCGGCAACGATTCGCGTTTCATCAACCACGCCTGCGAACCGAATTGCGAAGCGCAGGAAGACGAGGGCAGGGTATTCATCCATGCGCTGCACCCGATCATGCGCGACGAAGAACTCAAATATAACTACGCCCTGATCTACGAAGAGCGCCACACGCCGGCCGTGAAAAAGGCGTTCGAATGCCGCTGCGGCGCGCCCACCTGCACCGGCACCATGCTGGCACCGAAAAAACGCAAGCGTCGCTGAGCCGCTTGCCGCTTGATTGCTTGCCGGTGTGGTATCGATTACACGCCGTCCGGCGCTTGGGCGGTATCGATCATCAAGTATATTGGGAAATATGTGTTATAATTAAGCAACTTTTATCATATTGAAATCCTTATTCATGCATTATTTGACGATTGATGCGCTGCCTGATTTGAGCGCCGCGCAGATGGCCAGCGCCCATGTCTTGACGTTCCAGCCTTACGGCCCGTTTGGAGACCCGTCAGTTGTTCAACGGGATAACACCATCGCCTATTTTCAAAACCGCGGGAAAACCGCGTTTGATCATGTTACGTTTGCTTTTGACGCCGTTCAGGACAGGAGCTACTCCTTGTCCAGCGATAACAACGCCAACAACAACCAATATCCGTTCCTCGTTTTGCAACTGTACGACAAGTTCGGTAACGTTGTCGCGTACAGTAACGACAACCTGGCTGCAACGGATACGGTCCGTGACTTCGTCGCTCCCTATTCCGGCAAGTTCTACATCACACCCGGGTGGGACAAAAGCCCCTTTTCGAGCGCGTTAAGCATTGCTATTCACGGTGACGCGGTCCGCCCGGCGGGCGAAAATGTGATCGGAACGGCAGCCGATGACCGCTTGACCGCGACTGCGAAAAACGAAAACATCGACGGTGGTGCCGGCATCGACACGGTGGTCTATAAAGTACAGCAGGTCGGGTATTCGATTGTCAAACACGGCGCCGAACTGCGCGTCCAGGCGGGAGTCTTTGCCGATCTTGATATTCTGACCAACATCGAAAAGATCGAATTTAACGGCAAGCCGCTCACCATCACCTACAACGACCTGGCCCAGTCGCTGTACATTGCGTATTTCGGGCGCGCGGCCGACCCCAAGGGCCTGGCAAGCTTCCAGGACCAGCTGATCGGCATGGGCGCGCCACGCAGTGCGAATGAGCTGGCGGCGAAATATGCGCTCGATCCAGCCATCAAGGGATTGATCGATTCCTTCGGCTTGAGTGCGGAATCGAAGCTTCTCTACCAGGGCGACAGCAAGTCCTTCGTTGACGCCATTTTCCACAATGTGCTGAACCGGGCGCCGGCCGAAAGTGGACTCAAGTTCTGGTCGGAGGCGATCGACTCGGGCGTACTGACCCGTGCCAACGCATCGTTGTCGATCATGGCCGGTGCCCAGTCGAATACCTCGCCCCAGGGGCTGCTTGACAGCACCACGGTGGCAAACAAGATTGATGTGGCATCGACCTTCACCTTCGCTCTCGATACGGTCGAGCGGGCGGCGGCTTACAGCGGCAGTGCGGCGGCAGCCGCCGCGCGCGGGCTGTTGGCCAGTGTCACGAACGAAACGGATGTCATGTATATGCACGCTCCGATCACCGCCGCGATCAACACCATCTCGGCCCCACGCACGTCGGGCGACCTGAATGCGCCCGAGCGGGCCGGCCATTCCGCGGCGGCGATCGAGCTGGTCGGCGTGCCTTCCGCTGATGGATGGTTCGATAGTCTGTAAGCCAGGCGACAGCGGGGCCGGGACGGCCTCGCTCAAGCGCGCCATGCCCTCGTCACAGTAGCCGCGCGCGTCATCCATGTCAGCAGTGCCGGTCCATACGCCGCGGGCGTCGACATGGCCGCAGCGCTGACATGGCCTGCGGCCACCAGCCGCAGTTGGGCGGCGGCAGCCTGCGCATGGAAGTGGACCCGACATCGCCGCCGCCGAACTGCGCGTGGCGTCGGCCAATGAGCAGATCGCCGAAGACACGGGCGAGCGCAAAGGCGTTTGAATGCCGCTGCGGCGCACCCACCTGCACCGGCACCATGCTGGCCCCCAAAAAGCGCAAGCGTGCCAAGGCCGGCTGACCTCAGCCAGCTTTACCGGTGCTGCGGAAGGCGGGCGGCACCCGGCTTTCGTGCTTGTTATTGGTGCGCACGGCCAGCGCGTACAGTGCGGCCGTCATCAGGCGCTTTGGCACATGGGCTACCGCCTCCGGGTCGATGCCGACCGCCAGGTCCACCATCGCCCGGGTGATGCGGCGCGCGGGGATTTGCGACAGCACCAGCGGATTGGAGCGCAGTTCATCGAGCAGCGTCGCCTCATCGGCCTCGTTGAAAGCGGTGCGCGCGATGGTGCGCAGCCAGTCCGTATCGACCGCCGGCCCGAATTCGGGCTCATAATCGCTGCATGAGGACAGCACGTTTGCTGCCTCCCCGGCGGCCCGAAACGCTTGCCCGTTCGCGCGGTATGCACTGGCCAGTACGTAGTGCATGTGCGCGGGATCGTCGACCTGCCCGAGGGCCAGCAGCGCGTCGCTGATCGCGCCTTCCCAATTCCTGTTCCACAGCCGGGTCCAGGCACGCAGTGCATGCCAGCGGCAGCCGGTTTCCTTTGTCCCGGCCGGGCCCTGCTGGCGTGCGATGACGCTTGTAGCGATAACCTCCTTGAGCGCATCCGGCACGCCGGAAAACGCCTGCATGTTGCGCTTGATCGCCGCCAGGCAAAGCTCGGGGCTGCGCAGCCCTTCGGGCAGGTAGCCCAGCGACATCGGGTCGGTCTTGATCCAGTTCGCGCATACATCGGCGGTCAGGAACGCTTCCGGGATCAGCGCGAGATCGCTGGCATCGACGCGCATGACCATGTCCGCCGTGATGGACGCACGGGGGACGTGGCGCAGGTTGGCGCTGCTGCCGAGCCGGACCCTCGCGTACATGGTTTCGCTGCGCAGCCACAGGGGGGCCGAGCCGAGACCGGCGCCGGCCGCCAGGGCGTTCATGCAAAATTGTTCGTCAACCAGGCAGCCCCAGACCTCGTACAGGCAGTTGACGTCAAACGTGGCTGGAACGCGCGAGCTGCGCTTGTCGCGCCGGCACCAGTCGTCGTCATCCCCGTACAGCGAGCGGGCCAGGGCCAGTCCCTCGGCCGTCATGCAGCTGCCCGGCACGTCGGCAGCGTGATCCGCACTATGCCTGATGATCCGTTCCAGCCGGGCCGGCGTTTGCAGGTGCGCCGGCAGTTCCTGCAGGGCTTCCGCGTCACGCTCGACGGCGTAGTCCGCGACGGCGTCGTCGATCAGTTCCGGCGGCATGTGCGTGATGGCGTGTTTCGTACCATAGGCCCAGTCAAACCATTCCTGCGCGGTTTGCGGCACGGGTTTTTCTTCGACGGGGGGCGCCGGAGCAACCGGACAGCGCCCTGCGAGCGCGGCCTCCAGCGTCTCTTTTGAAGGGGCGCAAAGCAGGCTGATATTGTGCCACTCGTTGCCGTCGCCATTGTCGCTTTCCAGCTCGATGGACAGCCATAACTGGTTCGACTCGGGCCGGGTCGCATCCGGACCTGCAATCGGCTGGCGCAGCGCGACCTGCCACGCAGGCAGCCCGGCGGCCGGCGAGCCATCCGGAACGTCGGGGTCCGGGTCGGGCGGTCCGAAGTGGGCAACCAACCGCTCCATGCAGCGTGTGTACATCGCTTCGGACATCCGCTCGCGTTCAAAACTGAGGAATTCGTACACTGCGTTCACGTGTCCATCGACGTAGGACTGTTAGATGCGGCGGGAGGTGCTGACCGATCTTGCCAGCCTCTCGTCGCTGTCGAGGTCATCGTCATCGTCCTCGTCCTCGTCGTCCTCTTCATCCTCAACTTCATCCGTGCCGTCGGCCGCGTGCAGGAGGGCGTCGATATTGTGCAGTTTTTCTTCCGTCTTCAGCATCATCGCTTGCGCGAAGGTGATAAGGTCGTCCACGCTATCGATCTCTTCGAGCAGCGCATCGGCGGACACCGAAAAAAACGGATGGGGCATATGCTGCGTCGCATGTGACGCACCTTGCCAGAGCCGGGCACCGGCGGCATCGTACAGTGCCGCGTGGCGGCCTTGCGGCCCCCACTCGGCGCGCAGACGATACGCCACGCGGGCGTCGCGATCGAGCAAGGCGATGCTCATGTCGCTGGCGATGAAGGCCGCCAGTGGCGTGTTTGCCTCGGCCGGTACGACCATGCAGCCGTCGTCCGTCAGCGGTTCGAGCACGCCGGCGGGCGGCATGGCAATGCTTGCGTCGTCCCTGGCAATGGCCCATACCGGCGGCAGGTCGACAGCGCCCTGCGGCGTTCGCTCGACGCCGGCAAAACGTGCGGTGCCGAATCCGAACTGGTTGAAACGGTGCGCCCAGCTGACGTACACGCCGAAGTCCAGCGTTCCTTGCGCGCTGACGTACTCGCTGTCGGCTTCCACCGCGATCCCGCACGACATGGCCTGCGACAGGCGCCGTTTGTGGCGGATCACATGCTCGCCGCGCGCGTCGATGTAGCCGCCATCGTCCCAGCGCTCGCCGGCTTCTTCGCAATAGGCCAGGCCGTTGGCATTGAATGGGCCGATCTTCCGGTGGCAAGGCTGCAAGAGCCACTCTCCCTGGAGGCCGATCAAGCCGAACAGCTCACCGTCTTCCGAGGCCGGTGCCACGCCTTGGGCGCCGAACGCCAGTGCGCTTGCGAAGCGCGGCGCGATGGCCCAGGCGCCGGTGGTGTCGATGTAGCCGAACAAGTCGCGCTTGGTGCTCGCCACGGCCAGACCGGCATCGCTGAAACTGCGGGCCTCGCGAAAGGTGCCCTTGAAGGCGGGTTTACCGCTGGTGTCGATGTAGGTCCATTTGTTCGTGGCCGTTCGCACGGCCGCCCGTCCGGCGCAAAATGCCTGTGCGTTTTCGTACTGCGGCGCGATGACGGTTTTCCCTGTCAGGTCAAGATAACCCCATCGCCCATCGCTGCAAAAACGCGCCAGGCCGTTGTCGCCAAAGGTACGCGCGTTGTCGAGCGTCGGCTCGACCACCCACGTGCCGTGCGTATCGAGGTAGCCATAGCGGCCATCGGTCGCCTGTGCCGCCGCGATACCGCCGCCCTGGCCATTGTCGTTGAACGCGCCCAGGACGCGGTTCAGGGCCGGGGCGGGCTGCGTTACCTGACCGTGGCTCAGTACCAGCAGGTAGGGCTCTTCACCCGGGCCGTGCATGTAGTTTCGGATGAGGATTGGCTGCGCGATCATGTGTGGACGGCTTTCATGTAAGTGATTGTTCAGGCGGACGGCTTGGCGAGTGCGTCACGGACGGCTTCACGCAGTGGCGCCGGTACGTCGTCCATGACCCAGCTGCGTTCGCGCACCGATGCGATGCACAAGGCAAGGGTGCGCAACTCCGGCGGCACATGTTTCAGTTGGTAGTCTTGCGCATTCACGGCGGAGAGGCAAAACGCCTCGCTCATCACCGACGGCGGAAGCTGCTCGAACTGCTTGCAGCCTTCCCGGAATGCCAGTTCGTAGAGCGCCGTCGTCATCAGGCGTCGCGGCACGAATCGCACGGCTTGCGCATCGACGCCAACGGCCAGGTCGACCATGGCGCGCGTGATGCGTCGCCCCGGGATGGTTGCAAGCAGCTGCGGCTGCGATGCCAGTTCTTCCAGCAGCGTTGCGTCGTCCGCCTGGCTTGTCGCTCCCTGTGCCAGGGTGTTCAGCCAGGCGATGTCGGCGTCCGGATCGAACGGTGGAACGTAGTCGCTCCACAGCGACAGCACCTTGGCAGCTTCCAGTGCGGCGCGCTGAAGATCGCTTTTGCCGCGCCAGGCGCTGGCAAGCACGAAGTGCATGTGCACCGGAGCGTCGGTGTGGCCGAGCGCGCGCTGCGCGTCGGCGATGGCAGCATCGGGATCACCGTTGGCCAGATGTGTCCAGGCGCGCAAGGCGTGCCAGCGGCTTCCAGTGCCGTCAGCCGCTTCCGGATCGCGCGCGATCAGGGCGTGGACCACTGCCTCCCTGAGCGCAGCGGGCACTGCGGAAAACGCGTCCTCGTTCTTCAGAACCGCCCGCAGGCACAGTTCCCCGGTCAGCAGCGCGGGCGGGATGCGTGCCATCAGCTTGGCGTTGCCCCGGCTGGCCACGTACTCGGCAAGTTCCGGTGTGATCGCCGAACGGGCAATGAAATAGACGTTGTTGATGTTCGCGGCCAACGCCATGCCGACGATCTTCTCGCTGTGCAGCCACCACGGAACCTGGCGGATATCCGCATCATTGAACAAGGCGGTCTCGCACGTTTTCTCGTCGAGCAGGCAGCCCCAGATATGGTCCAGGCATTCATGATCGAGTTCCTGCTGGATCGCCGAATTGCGCGCGTCGTAATACTTCCACTCGGGATTGTCGGCATACAGTGAGCGCGCCAGGGCCAGGCCGTCGGCGCTCATGGCCACCGGCGGGATGCTGGACGCCGTCGACGCATCACGCCGGATCAGCGCCTCCAGCCGTGCAGCGGTTTGCAAACGCGGCGGCAGAAACGGGTAAGCCCGGATGTCGGACTCGATGGCGGCATCGGCGATTGCGTCGTCGATCAGTTCCTCGGGCATGGTGACGATGGTGTCGGGCGATGCGCGTACGCGGGCCAGCCAGTCGTTGCCAGCGCCGGGCGCGGGATCGCTGTCATCTTCGTCGCTCCCATGGTGGGCCAGGGTGCGGCCTCCCATAGCCGCTTCCAGCGTCTCTTTCGATGGCGCGCACACCAGCCAGATGTGGTGCCATACGTCGCCGTCGCCATAGCCGACCTGGGTGGAAAGTCCCAGCCACAGCTGGTTCGATTCCGGCCCTGCCAGTGCCTGGTCAAGTTGAATGCACCAGGCGATGGTGTCGGGGGTGGCCGCTTCGCCGGCGTAATCGGGGTCGCGCGCCGGCAAGCCAAAGTGCTCGGTCAGGCGCGCCACGCTGCGCGCGTGCATCGCTTCCATCAGCGCTTGCCGCTCGGCGGCGAGAAACTCATAGCGCGCGTTCTCGTCCTCGTCCAGATAGGAGCGGAAGATGCGATGCCGCGTGCGCATGGACTTCGCCAGCCGCTCGCCGATGTCGAGGTCGTCGTCGTACTCTTCGAAGTCCCCGGGCAGGTTCTCATATACAGGGTTCTCTTCGTCCTCACCGCTTTCCAGCGCTTGCAGCAAGCCGTCGATAGCGTGGAGCCGGGCCTCGGCTGCCTGCACCATCGATTCGGCCAGCCCGGTCAGCTCGTCGAACTTTCCAAGTTCAGTGAGGAGCGAATCGGCGGACGCTGAAAAGAAGAACAGCGGCGCATGCAGCACGGCGCTTGGTGCTCCTTTCCACAATAGCTGGCCGGCGCCGTCGTACAGCGCTGCGTATTTGCCCTCGGGGCATGGCTCGGAATACCAGCGGTAGGCGATGTGCGCATCGCGGTCGATCAGGACGATGCTCCTGGCGGGCGGGGCGCCATCCGGGCGGGCGAAACGGGTGTCGCTCGCCAGGAAGGCGACCAGCGGCGTGTTCGCTTCCGACGGAACGACATGCGCGTGTTGAACCCGGAGCGGTTCAATGACGTCGGCGGGTGTCGGGACGAAGGTGCCGTCGGTGCGCGCGATACCCCATGCAGGCGCTTGCGTTGCGCCGCGCAGATGCGCTACTGCGAAGCCGTCGGCGTTGAACTGGTCGCACCAGTCCAGGGACGCGTCAAATGCCAGCTCGCCTTGCGCAGTCATGCACGTGCGATGGGAATCGACGGCAATTGCGCACTGCATGGTCTGCGACAAGCGGTCCATGTCGCGAATGAGGAGCACACCATGCGTGTCGAGATAGCCTTCATGGTTGTACGACTCCCTGCAGAAGGCGAGATTATCGTCATTGAAGTCGTGGATTTGCTCGTAAGACGGCTCAAGAACCCATTTGCCTTGCTGGTCGATGAGGCCATATTTGTCGTTTTCTTCGGTTGCCGGCGCTACGCCTGCTGGCGCGAATGCGTAAGGCAGTGCAAAGCGCGGCGCAATCGCCCAGGCGCCAGTACGGTCGATGTAGCCGTATTTGCTCGAGGTGCCGCGCGCGGCGGCCAGGCCGACCACGCTGAACGAGTTGGCGTGGCCGAAGCTGGCGTCGAAAGCGAATTGACCGCTCATGTCGATGTAGCGCCACTTGTTTCGCCCCACCTGAACCGCGGCGAGGCCTTGCCGGAACGGTTCCACCCGCATGAACTGTGCCGGTATGACGGCCTTTCCACCCAGGTTCCGGTATCCCCATGAGCCATCTTCGCAGAAATGCGACAGTCCTTCGCTGAACGGAAACGCATATTCGAGCGTCGGTGCCACCACCCATTCGCCTTTGGCGTTCAGATAACCGTACATGCCGTTGACGGCCATCGCGGCGGCAATAGTCCCTCCTGCGCCGTCATCGAGAAATGGCCCGAATACTTGCAGCAGTCCGGGCGACGCGACGTGGACCTGTCCATCGTGCAGCACGAGCAGTTCGTTCCACTCGTCGGTTGGCCGAATCATGTAGTTTCGGATGAGGGCAGGCTGGGTAATCATATGTCGCATGTGTCAGTCGATTGGGCGGTGATAGTGGACGCTCAGGGAACGCGGTGGCTTGCCAGCGCCGTTTCCAGCGCTTCGCGGGACGGCGCGCAGATGAGCCAGATGTGCTGCCACGAGTCGCCGTCGCCATATTCGCTGTCGGCCCAGATTCCCAGCCACAGCTGCCCGATGCGCCAGGCCAGTGTCTCCGCCGCCGGCGCCGCGCCGGCGTAGTCGGGATCGGGCGAGGGCGGGCCGAAATGCGCGGCCAGGCGCGCCACGCAGCGCGCGTACATCTCCGTCATCATGTCGTGGCGCTCATCGTTGAGGAATTCAAAACGCATGTTCTCGCCCTCGTCGAGGTAGGAGCGAAAGATACGGCGCCTGGTGCGCAGCGATCTTGCCAGCCTGGCGCCGGGGGCTGGATCGTCGTCCTGGTTGAAGACGTCATCGTAGCCGGTGGTGTAGGCGTAAGCGCCTTCTGTCTCCTCTTCGCCGTTTTCCACGGCTTGCAGCAGCACGCCGATGTTGTGAAGTTTGGCATTGGTTGCCGCGACCATCGATTCGGCATACGGGACCAGCCCGTCGACGGAGCGCACTTCGACCAGCAGCGCCTCAGCGGACGCGCATACGTAGGGCTGCGGCAGTTGCAGCGCGGCGCAAGGCGGGCCTTGCCACAGCAGGCGGTCCGCATCGTCGTACAGCGCCGCGTAGCTGCCATTGGGGCCTGTTTGAGCGCGCAGGCGGAACATGACGCGGGCATCGCGGTCGAGCATGGCGATGCTGCCGTCGCGTGCGAGGAAAGCGGCCAGTGGCGTGCCGGCCTGTGATCCGGCCATGTTGTGGTCCTTGTCCGTCAGCGGTTCAAGCATGTCGGCTGGCGCCATCGCGAAGGTCGCATCCGCGCGCGCGATGCCCCACACTGGTCCCCGCGCCGCGCCGCAGGCGCGCGCAAGCGCGAAGCCGTGCGGGTTGAAGTCGCCGAACCAGTCCAGGGTAGCGTCGAATGCCAGCGGGCCGCGCGCAGTCACGTATCTCAGGTTGTTCAGTACAACGATGCCGCCGCACATGCTCGGCGATAGCTTGTACATGTCGCGGATGACCGGAACGCCGCTCGCATCGAGGTAGCCTTCGTGATTCTGGCCAGCCTGGAAGTAGGCCAGACCATCGTCGTTGAAGGCGTCGATCTGGCTGTGGCAGGGCGCCAGCACCCATTCACCCTGCTGGTTGATGATGCCATACAGCTCGCCATCCTCGGTGGCCGGGGCCACGCCAAGTGCTGAAAACGGCGCCGGCCGCTCGAAACGTGGCGCGATCGCCCACGCGCCGCTGCGGTCGATGTAGCCGCCTTTGTAGGTCGAGCCGCGCGCCACGGCCAGGCCGGCCGCTGTGAACGGCCCGGCATGGCGCAGGAAACCGTCGAATGCGAACTGCCCGCTGGTATCGATGTAGCGCCATTGACGGTTGCCGGTCCTGACGGCGGCCAGGCCGAAATTGAACGCTTCCGCCTTTTCGTACTGGGCCGCGATGACCACGTCGCCTTTCAGGTTGCGGTAGCCCCACAGGCCCTGGTCGCAAAAGCGCGCCAGTCCATCGCTGCCGAACGAACGCGCGTCTTTCAAGGTGGGTTCGACGATCCAGTCGCCGCTGGCGTTCAGGTAGCCATGGCGCCCGTCGACAGCGATTGCCGCCACGATGGCGCCGCCGTCGCCGTCGTCGCAAAATGCACCGAGCACCTGCAACAGGGCGGGGACAGGCTGGCGCACCTGGCCGCGATGAAGTACCAGCAGATCGGGCGGCACGCCCGCCGCTTTCATGGGGTTTCTGATGACGACGACGGAGGGCATGGACATGGAATGTAGGTGATTATTTGTCAACTGTCGATTGTAACGCAGGGCGTTGCCGATGCCATCGGCCCGCCGACTACCGTCCGCTTCCGGTACGCCGGCCGTCAATACGCCCCCGACAAAATCATTTCCACCGCTTTGCATCAGCGATATACTCCCCGCTTGCTTTTATCTTCTGGGGTATATCTTGTTGAAATCCATCGCCTTACCCGTCGCCCTGCTCGGCGTATTCGCTACCGCGAATGCCGATGAAGGCCAGTGGCAGCCATACCAGCTTCCGCAACTGTCGTCGGAACTGAAACGCATCGGCATCACCATCCCTGCCGAGAAGCTGGCCGACCTGTCCAAGCATCCCATGAGCGCCATCGTGTCGGTGGGCGGCTGCTCGGCCTCGTTCGTGTCCGGCGATGGACTGGTGGTCACCAATCACCACTGCGCCTATGGCGCCATCCAGCGCAATTCGACCGCCGACAAGAACTACATCGTCAACGGCTTCCTCGCCAAGACGCGCGACGCCGAACTGCCGGGCGGCCCGAATACCCTGGTCTATGTCACGGAAAAAGTCGAAAACGTCACCGACCGCGTGCTCAAGGGCCTGTCGCCGTCGATGTCCGGGCGCGAGCGCAATGAGGAAGTCCAGAACCGCATCAAGGCGCTGACCGCCGAATGCGAGACCGACAAGGCGTATCGCTGCTCGGTACCGAGCTTTCACCGTGGCCTTGAGTATTACCGCATCCGCCAGCTGATGATCCGCGATGTGCGCCTGGTGTACGCGCCATCGGACATGATCGGCAATTTCGGCGGCGAGGTCGATAACTTCGAGTGGCCGCGCCAGACCGGCGACTACTCCTTCCTGCGCGCTTACGTCGGCAAGGATGGCCGTCCGGCCGATCCGTCGCCCGACAACGTGCCGTACAAATCCAAGGACTTCCTGGTCGTCTCGGCCGAAGGCCTGAAGAATGGCGATCCGATCCTGCTGGCCGGTTACCCCGGCCGCACCAGCCGCTACAAGCTGCCGTCCGAGATCCGCTTCGCGCGCGACGCCAACTTCCCGGTGCGCGTGGCCGAAATGCAGGCCGACCTGGCCGTCATCGCCGCCGCCACCAGGGGCAATGCCGCCCACGACGTGCGCTACGCCAGCGTGGTCAAGGGCATCAACAACGTGCTCAAGAAAACCCAGGGCCTGCTCGACGGCTTCGCACGCAAGGACATCGCCGCCATCAAGGATGTGCAGGACGCTGAGTTCCGCGCCTGGTTCAACAAGCCGGGTAACCAGCAGGGCGTGTCGCCGACGCTGCTGGCCGACCTGGACGCCGCCATCGCCGCCGACATGGCATTGTCGGAACAGGAATTCGCCTGGTCGGTCGCTGGTAACAGCGACCTGCTGAAAAGCGCGCGCACCGTCTACCGCCTGGCGCTGGAAGCGGCCAAGCCCGATGCCAAGCGCGAATCCGCTTACCAGGAGCGCGACCTGTCGTTCATCAAGGCGCGCCTGATCCGCCTTGAGCAATCGTACGTCGGCAGCGTGGACGAGGCGCGCTTTGGCGCCGGCTTGCAGCGCTACCAGAAGCTGGCCGCGAAGATGCATCCGCAAGGCCTGGACGCGCTGTTGCCGGCGCCGGACGCCGTCGGCGCGCTGTACAAACAGTCGGACCTGGGCGACACCGCCAAGCGCCTGGGCTGGATCGGCAAGGATGCGGCGGCGTTTGCCAAATCGGACGACGCCTTCATCAAGCTGGCCGTCAAGCTGCATGAGGTGACCATGGCGCTGGAAAACCGCCGCAAGGAAATCGACGGCAACCTCGAACGCATCATCCCGCAATACATGTCGGCCGTGATCGCGTGGAAGAAGTCGCAAGGCAAGCCGGTCTACGCCGACGCCAACTCGACCCTGCGCGTGACCTTCGGCACGGTGGCGCCGTACTCGCCGCGCGACGGCATCGTCAAGGGCCCGTTCACGACGGTCGAAGGCATCGTCGAGAAGCACACCGCCACCGAGCCGTTCAACGCACCGAAGCCGCTGCTCGATGCGGTCAAGGAGAAGCGCTATGGCGTGTTCAAGGACCCGGTGCTGAACACGGTGCCGGTCAATTTCCTGTCCAGCGCCGATACCACGGGTGGCAACTCCGGTTCCGCCGTGATGAACAAGCGCGGCGAACTGGTTGGCCTGAACTTCGATTCGACCTATGAATCGGTAACCAAGGACTGGTACTTCGACGGCGACATCACGCGCGCCATTCACGTGGACATCCGCTACATGCTGTGGGTGATGAAGGAAGTCGACCATGCCGACAACCTGCTCAAGGAAATGACCATCAAGTACCCGCGTAAATAAATGAGCTCAAGGTGGGGACCGCGTTCCCACCTTTTGGAAAGCGGCGCATACGCTACAATTGCGCCACTTTCCGCCACTCCCTCCGTATGAACGAATCCTTTGTCCTGCTTGGCCTGGCCACCACACGGCTCGAATTGACGGCGCTGGTCCTGTCGGTCATCACCGTCGTGCTCAATATCCGCCAGATTCACTGGGCGTGGCTGTTCGCCATCGCCTCGTCGGCCGTCTACGGCGTCGTCTTTTTCAACGCGCGCCTGTACGGCGACATGGGCCTGCAAGGCGTGTTCATCGCCGTGTCGGTATGGGGCTGGTATCAGTGGCTGCATGGTGGTGAGCAGCATGCGCCGCTGGTGGCGACGCGCTCGAGCCCCCGTGGCTGGATTGGCGGCATCGCCGGCTGGCTGGTGCTGTTCGCCGCGATCGGCTACGCGCTGCGCACCCTGACCGACACCGACGTGCCGCACATCGACGGTTTCCTGACGGCGGGCAGCCTGCTCGGCCAGCTGCTTTTATCGCGCAAGAAGGTTGAAAACTGGATCGTGTGGATCGTGGTCGATGTGCTGTATGTCGGTTTGTACATCCACAAGGACCTGCATGCGACGGCGGTGCTGTATGCGGCGTTTGTCGTGATGGCGTGCTTCGGATGGCGCGCCTGGGCGCGCGTTGCGGACGGCAAGCCATGACGCCGGTGCTGCGGGTTGCCATCCTGGGCGCCGAATCGTCAGGGAAGTCGACGCTGGCCGCCGCGCTGGCGACGCACTTCGGAACCGTGTGGGTGCCCGAGTACCTGCGCGAGTTTGTCGATGCCACCGGCCGCGTGCCGCAAGAGAGCGACCAGTTTCCGATCGCGCTGACCCAGATGGCGCGCGAAGACGCGGCGGCACGGCAGGCCAGCCGCTTCCTGTTCTGCGATACCACGCCGCTGATGACGGCTATTTATAGCCGCTGGTACTGGAACAGGGTCGATGCGCAGTTGTCAGTGCTGGAGCAGCGCCATGACTATGCGATAACGCTCGTGACGGCGCCGGATGGGCCGTGGGAGGCGGATGGTTTGCAGCGCGAATCGGAGGCGGTGCGCCAGACGATTCATGAGCAGGTGGTTCAGATGCTTGACGAGCGGGGGATCGGGTATTCGCTGGTGACAGGGAGTCTGGACGAGCGGATGGTGCAGGCGATACGGTTGCTTACCGCGTATCGCTAACTCTTCGCCGTCGTTTCTGCCAATGGCAGGAACGACGGTTTTCCGGTTAGCGGTGTCGGTACTTTACTTAAAAATCAAACTGCGCCGATACCCGCACCGTACGCGGAGCACCCGGCAGCAGATATCCACCCAGTTCCGGGGTCACATCGCGCCAGTAGAACTTGTCCGCCACGTTGTCGACCGTCGCGCGCACGGTCGTCGACACACCGGCGAATCGCGTCGCGTACGCCGTGCCCAGGTTGAACACGCTGTAACCCGGCACCATCGTCTTGTTCTCGATGTCGAATGCCTTCTTGCCGGTGTACTGCCACATCCCGTTGACCTTCAAACCCGCGACCGCTGGCACCGCATATTCCAGCACCGTCGCCGTTTTGAACTTCGGTACATTGGTCACGCGCTTGCCGTCCAGTGAGGCGGTGCCCGTGCCTTCCTGCTGCGTATCGAGCGCCATCAGCGAGACGCTGTATTTCAAGTCCTTGCCAGCCTTGCCCTGGGCGGCCAGTTCCAGTCCATTGTGCTTTTGCTCGCCGCTGCGTACGAACGTATTGGCCGCGTTGGTGTATTCCAGCCCCTTGACGATGCTGAACACCGACGCCGACATGCTGAGCGCATCGCCGACCATCGCCTTCACGCCAAATTCCACCTGCTTCGAGCGGCTCGGTTCGAGCGACGCGAATTGATTGGTGGTGCGCTTCGGCGCCACGCCGCCGTGTTCCATTCCGTGCGCCAGCGAGCCGTAGATCGTCCAGTCAGGCGTCGGGTTGTACACCAGCGCCACGTTCGGCAGCAAAAAGTTGGTGTCTGTGGTCGCATTGCGCTTGATGGCCGCATAGCGCAAGCCGGTGTGCAGCTTGAACTGCGCGCCCAGCGACAGGATGTCCTGCACCACGAAGCCGCGTTCATGGTCGTTCAGGCGTTCGGTGATTGGCCCGGTCGTGCGGCTGGCGTCCACCGGCGGGACGATCAGGTTGTTGTAGATATTGCTGTAGCCGACGTAGTCGTACACATACTCGCCGGCCTTGTCGCTGCGTTCAAGATACGTCGCACCGATGGTCAGTTCGTGGCCAATCGCGCCGGTAGCGAACTTGCCCTGCAACAGGGCCTGCGCGCCGAGCGGCGACTTGCGTTCACCCACGCTCTGGTAGTCGTACACATCGTAGTCGCCGTTCGAGCAGTAGCCCGGATAGAAACCCTCGCCCTCGTTGCTGCAACCGTAAGGGAAGGCGGTGAAGTCGTCGCGCTTGAATTCATGCTTGTTGGCGGTAATCGTCGTGCGCCAGGCGTCGTTGATCAGGTACTCGAAGCGCAGGCCGATATTGCTGGTGCGGGTGTCGACCGGCTTGGTCCACGGCTGTTCATTGAGCAGCATTTTCGGCGAGATATTGGTCGGCAGCGCGACGCCGCGAATCAGCTGGTAGCCGGGTGCGGTGATCTGCGTTTTCTTTTGATAGTCCATGTCGAGCTGCAGCAGCGCCTGCGGCGAAATCTGCCAGTCGAACGCACCGGAAACAAAGGAACGCTCGCCATCCGCGCCCTTGACGTAGGAGCGCAGGCGCTCGCCGGCGGCGTTGACGCGGTAGCCGAAGCGCTTATCCTCGAAGCGGCCGCCCAGGTCCATGGCGCCATACACGGTGCCGCGCTCGCGCGCTTCCACGGTGACCGAGCGCAGTGGCGCGGCGGTCGGGCGCTTGAGCGCGTAGTTGACGATGCCGCCCGGCGCGGTCACGCCGGCCTGCAGGCCGGACAGGCCCTTGAGGATCTCGATACGCTCCTTGTTTTCGAGCGGGATCTGGGTGTCGCCCGCGATGGCGATGCCGTCCTTGCGGTAGCTCGCGCCATTATTGAGTGCGAAGCCGCGGATCGAGAACTGCTCGGCGTAGCCGACGGCGTTGTACGAATCGCTGACGCTGGCGTCGAACTTCATGGCGTCGGTGCTGTTGCGGATGCTGTAGTCCTGCATCTGTTCGCGGCTGATCGACACCACCGTGGCCGGCGTGTACAGCAGCGGCGTGTCGGAGAAGCCGGCCACGCTGGCGTGGCCGGCGCCGAGCTGCTTGGCGCCGGTGACGACGACTTCAGGCATGGCCTGCGAGGTCGTTTGCGCGTGAGCGGAAAAGGCGAACGCCTGCACGATGGACAGGGCGATGACGGACTGCTTGAATTTTGGCGATGACATAGTGTGCTCGTATTACGCGCCGGCGTGCGGTGCGTTGCTTGAAAAAGCCGGAGCCAACGGGGGAGCAAACAAAGGAGGGGACTACTTTGCGCTTTCCTTCGCTGGCATTATCCAGATCAGGTACGGAGGGTATCTCTCACCCGGAAAACAAATCCCAGGACCCCTAGCGAATGTCGATTTTATCACAGCTGGCCCGGGCGGCGCTGCCCGCGCCAGCGTGTGCGGCGTGCCTGGCGCCTGTGTTACAGGCTCATTTCCAGCACTTTGCGGCTGACGTCGAGCGTCACGTCGCGCTGCTCGCCGAGTTTGACCATGCGGTGCGCTTCGAGCGCGCCCAAGATACCGTCGAGGTCCTTGGCGCCCAGGCCGTAGTCGCCCAGGCGCGTTTTCACGCCCATCTGCTCGAAGAATTCCTCGGTGCGGGTGATGGCCGCCTCGATGCGGGTATCTTCATCGCCGCCGGACAGGTTCCACACGCGTTCGGCGAATTGCAGCAGCTTGGCGCGCTTGCCTTCCTTGCGCACGCGCAGCATGCTCGGTAAAACGATGGCGAGCGTCTGGGCGTGGTCGAGATTGTGCAGGGCGGTCAGCTCGTGGCCGATCATGTGGGTCGCCCAGTCGTGCGGCACGCCGGAGCCGATCAGGCCATTCAAGGCCAGCGTGGCGCACCACATGATGTTGGCACGCACGTCATAATCGTCGGGATTGGCCAGTGCCTGCGGGCCTTCTTCGATGAGCGTGAGCAGCAGGCCTTCGGCAAAGCGGTCCTGGACCTTGGCGCCCACCGGATAGGTCATGTACTGCTCCATCACGTGCGCAAAGGCGTCCACCACGCCATTGCCGACCTGGCGCGCGGGCAGCGAGTACGTTTTGCCCGGGTCGAGGACGGCGAACTTGGGGAAGCACTTGCGGCTCATGAACGAGAATTTTTCATGCGTCGACTTGCGCGTGACGACACCGCCGCTGTTCATTTCGGAGCCGGTCGCGGGCAGGGTCAGCACCGCGCCGAACGGCATGGCGGCGACGATATTGTTACCGCGCTTTTCCAGGATGGTCCACGGATCTTCGTCGAGCAGGGCGCCGGCGGCAATGAACTTGGTGCCGTCGATGACCGATCCGCCGCCGACGGCGAGCAGGAAGTCGATTTTCTCCGCCTTGACCTGGGCGATGGCGCGCATCAGCGTCTCGTAGCTGGGATTCGGTTCGATGCCGGCAAATTCGGTGACGGTGAAGCCAGCCAGGGCGGCCAGCACGTCGTCGTACACGCCGTTTTGTTTGATACTGCCGCCGCCGTAGACGAGCAGCACGCGCGCGGACGCGGGGATCTGTTTGGCGATGGCGGCGATCTGGCCCTGGCCGAACAGGATCTGCGTCGGATTGTAGAAGTCGAAGTTGAGCACGGTGGATCCTTGTATGGGCAAACGAATGGTGGCAAATTATCGCTCAAGCAGGGGATTCTTGCGTAGGGAGGGTGAAAACGGCGCCGCTGCCGTCCGCCGGGCATTCGGCGGGATGGGCCATAATCCCCGCACGACTGATCCATGCAAGGGAGGCACGATGACGTACGAACTTTACTACTGGCCCACGATCCAGGGGCGCGGCGAATTCATTCGCCTGGCGCTGGAGGAAGCCGGCGTCGGGTATATCGACGTGGGACGCCAGAAAAATGGCGCCGACAAGGTTGCCGCCGCGCTTGCCGCCCAGGCCACGCCAGCGTTCGCGCCGCCTTTTCTGACGGCCGGCGCGCTGACCATCGGCCAGACCGCCAACATTCTGCTGTACCTCGGCGCCCGCCATGGCCTAGCGCCGCGCGCCGAAGCTGGCCGCTTGTGGGTGCATCAGTTGCAGCTGACCATTGCCGATCTCGTCAACGAGGCGCACGACACCCATCATCCCGTCGGCGTGTCGCTGTATTACGAGGATCAGAAAAAGGAAGCCAAACGACGTGCCGCCGATTTTATCGGGAACCGGATTCCGAAGTTCTTGTCTTACTTTGAGGGCGTGCTCCAGCAGCCCAAGCGCCGTGGTGGGTTTTTGGTGGGCACGCGCCTGTCCTACGCGGATTTATCGATGTTCCAGGTGATGGAGGGCTTGCGCTATGCATTTCCCAAGGCCATGAAGCGGCTGGAACCGGACTATCCCGGGCTGGCCGCGCTGCATGATCATGTGGCACAGCGGCCGAATATTGCCGCCTATCTGGCGTCGAAACGCCGGATTGCGTTTAATGAAGACGGGATTTTCCGGCATTACCCCGAGCTTGACCGCTGAGTGCGGCGGGCGTGCGCCGGTCGGGTGGAGGACATGTTATTGGCTGCGGGTTCTGTCGCAGCCCGCAGCCTGCTGCCGCCCGCTGGTGCTCAGTGCGCCGCGACCACGCAACTTGTGACCGCACGCTGGTGCTCAGTGCGCCGCGACCACGCGGCTTGTTCCCGCCACATGCACCAGTCCATCGCGGCGGTCGAGCCAGCCGGCCAGCGTCGTCAGTCCCAGCGCGCCGAGCACGATCATGGCGCCTATCCATGGCGTGGCCATCAGTCCCACGTGGGTCACGATCAGCCCGCCACCCCAGGCGCCGAGGGCAATGCCGACGTTAAAGGCGGCAATATTCAGGCCCGATGCCACGTCGACCGCCTGCGGTGCGTCGCGTTCGGCGCGCTGCACGACGTAGACTTGCAAGCCGGGGACATTGCCGAAGGCAACTGCGCCCCACAGCAGCACCGTTCCCAGCGCCAGCCACATGTTCGATGCGGTAAAGGTCAGTAGCAGCAAGACCACGGCCAGCAACGCAAACACGATCTGCAAAGCCTTGATCGGGCCTTTCTTGTCGGCCAGTTTGCCGCCCCAGATGTTGCCGAATGCGACCGACACGCCGTAGACCAGCATCACCAGGCTCACGCTCGATGCCGAAAAGCCAGACACTTCCTGCAGGATCGGGGCAAGGTACGTGAAGGCGATGAAGGTGCCGCCGTAGCCCAGGGTGGTCATGGCGTACACCAGCAGCAGGCGCGGTTTCCTGAGCACGGCCAGTTGCGTCATCAGGCTCGCCGGTGGACTCATGGCGATGCTGGACGGCACCAGGACGTAGCTGCCGATAAAGGCGATCACGCCCAGCAGCGATACCGCCAGGAAGGTCGACTGCCAGCCAAAGCTCTGGCCAATCCAGGTGCCCAGCGGCACGCCCGTGACCAGCGCAACGGTCAGGCCGGTAAACATCAGGGCGATGGCGCTGGCGGCTTTTTCCTTGCTCACCAGGCTGGTAGCGATGGTGGAGCCGATCGAAAAAAACACGCCGTGCGCCAGGCCGGTGAGCACGCGCGCGGCCATCAGGGCGAAGTAGCCGGGGGCCATCCAGGCGACCAGGTTACCGATGGTGAACAGCGCCATCAAGCCGAGCAGCAATTGCTTGCGCGGCACGCGGCCGGTGAGGGCGGTCAGCACGGGCGCGCCGATGGCCACGCCCAGGGCGTACAGGCTCACCAGCAGGCCGGCGGAGGGAACGGACACGCCCAGGCTGGCGGCAATGGTGGGGATCAGGCCGACGATGACGAATTCGGTCGTTCCGATGGCGAAAGCGCTGAGTGTCAGCGCCCAGAGTGCGAGTGGCATGGATTCTCCAGTGAGGCGGTTTGCGATGCCATGCAGTGTGCGCGGAAAGAGAAGGAAGAAAAATGCCCTATGGCACACTAGACTTGTGACTGGGAGTCACGAATGGAGGCGCTAGTGATGCGCCTCGTGGAGGGCGGTGGGGGGGCTTTACGCGCTGTAGCGCACATGCTCGATCAGGGCGCGCAATGCCGCAGGCAAATGCTTACGGCTTGGATAATACAAACAAAACCCCGGCCCCTCGGGCGTCCAGTCGGCCAGCACGCGGCGCAGCCGCCCTTGCGCGATATGCGGTGCCACGTAATCGAGCGCCGAATACGCCAGACCCAGCCCGTCGAGCGCGGCACGCACGATCAATTCCTGATCATCCATGATCAATTTGCCGCCGATGTGGACCACCCGCTTTTGCGCGACGCGCTCGAATTCCCACCCATACAGGGTGCCGGAGCTGATCAGCCTGAGCTGGATGCAGGCGTGCGCGGCCAGGTCGTCCGGCGCTTCGGGCGCCGGATGGGCCTCCAGATAAGCCGGCGCGGCCACGACGGCCATCGCCACCGGCGCGCTGATCGGCACCGCCACCATGTTTGGCTGCAAGGCTTCTCCCAGGCGGATGCCGGCATCGAAACCGTTCGCCGCCAGGTCCTGGAAACCGTCGTCCACGCTGATCTCCAGCTCGATGCGCGGATAGGCGCGCGCGAACGAGGGCAGCGCCCGCGCCAGCACGGTGGCCGCCGCCATGCGCGGTGCGGTGATGCGCAACCGTCCGGACGGCGTGTCGCGCACCTCGTTCAACTCTTCCAGCGCCCCGGCGATATCGTCGAGGGCCGGCTTGGCGCGGGCCAGCAAACGCTTGCCGGCGTCGGTCGGGGCCACGGCGCGCGTGGTCCGGCGCAGCAGGCGCACGCCGAGGTCGCGCTCCAGCTTGGTCATGGCATGGCTCAGGGCCGATGGCGTGACGGCGCGTTCCGCCGCCGCCGCGCGAAAACTGCCGCATCGGACGATGTCGGCAAAGGCGGACAAAGCGTCCAGATGGATCATGGTCATTACTGAATAATATTCAGTTATCTGATGAGCGCCAAGCTCTTTTTCATGAATGCCCAAGCTGTCATGCTGTCCTTCATCGACTGCTTACAAGGAAACGGCAATGCATTTACTCCCCCACATGGCGCTGCGCGCGCGCAGTACAGCGTTCGCATTCGGCATCAATCTCCTCCTGGCGGCGGGCGCGTCCGCGCAGCAGCTCCCGCCCCGCTTTTTCCCGGAACGCCTGGCCATCGCCGCGGATGGCACCTTGTTCACCGGCAGCGCGACCGAATCGACCATCGTCCAGATCCGTCCGGGCGCCAGCGCTGCCGAACCATTCGTCGCGGCCGGGGAGGGCGGCTTGATGTCGGTGCAGGGCTTGCTGGCGGACGATGCGGCCGGCCGCCTGTACGCTTGCAGCGCCGACCTTGGCGTTGCCGGAACGCCCAAGAACCCCACAGCCTTGCTCGCCTTCGACTTGGCCAAAGGCACCCTGCTGGGGCGCTGGCCCTTGCCCGAGGGTGGCTTTTGCAACGACCTGGCGCGTGGCCCCGATGGGCGGCTATATATTAGCGATACCGCCCAGCCGCGCATCTTGCGCTTCGATCCCGCAACGTCCACGCTGACGCCGTGGATCACGCACCCCTTGCTGGGCGGCGCCCGGTTCAATGGCAACGGGGTGGCGCTCGACGGGGCCAAGTTGTACCTGTCCACTTTTTCGGATGGCCGCCTGCTTCGCGTTCCCCTGCATGCCGATGGCGCCGCCGGCACGCCGGTCGTGGTGCCGTTGCCGCGACCGCTGGCGGGAGGCGATGCGCTGCGCACCTTAGCCCCCGGCGTCCTGCTCGCCTTCGAGAACGACATCGCCGGTGGCAACGGACGGGTGACGATGGTCGACCTGCGCGGTCCCCGGCCCACCTTGAGCTCGTTCGCAGAAAACCTGGCCGAACCGGTCAGCGGCGTCGTCCGGGACGGGCAAGTGATGGTCGTCGAATCGCAATTTGGCGTCTTGTTCGGCAAGCGGCGCGGGCAGGCGAGCGGGCCGTTTGCGCTGCGCAGCATTGCCCTGCCAACGATCCCGGCGCAGGCAGCCATGCCCGCGATGGCTCCCTGACACGTCCGGCCGCCGCTCTCCCGTACAATGCCCGTCTGACACGGGCGCACACAAGGGAGAGCGAGCAATGATCGACGTCGAAGCGCTGAGTGCGTTTGCCGCAGTCATCGATACCGGTTCCTTCTCCGCCGCCGCCGAGCGGCTCGGGCAAACGCCATCCGGCATCAGCCGCGCCATTGCCCGCCTCGAATCCCAGCTCGGCATGACGCTGATGCACCGCACCACGCGGCGCCAGGACCTGACCGAAGAGGGCGACTGGCTGCTCGGCCGCGCGCGCAAGATCCTGGCCGAACTCGAAGATACCGAAGCGCAAGTGTCCGCGCGCCGCTCCCAGCCGTCCGGGCTGGTGCGTGTCAACGCCGCCACGCCCGCGCTCGACCATCTGGTCGCGCCGCTGGTGCCGGCCTTCCTGGATGCCTATCCCCTGATCCGGCTCGAACTGGCCAGCGGCGAAACGCTGGTCGACCTGATCGAAGAACGGGCCGATGTGGCCATCCGCATCGGCCACTTGGCCGACTCCAGCCTCAACGCGCGCCGTCTCGGCAGCAGCGCCCTGCGCCTGCTGGCCGCGCCATCGTACCTGGCACGGCATGGGGTGCCGGCCACAGTGGGGGAACTGGGTGCGCACCGCCTGCTGGGTTTTACCGCGCCGGCCTCGCTCAACACCTGGCCGCTGGCGGACGCGGGCGGGGAGGGCGTCGGCGTGACGCCGGCCGTGACCGCATCGAGCGGCGAAACGCTGCGCCACCTGGTGCTGGCCGGCGCCGGTATTGCGTGCCTGGCGGATTTCCTGACGCGCGCCGATGTCGCGGCGGGCCGGCTGGTACCGGTGCTCGCGCCGCTCACCCTGCCGTGGTCGCAGCCGGTGTGGGCCGTGTTCTACAAGCAGGGCGCGCTGGCGCCGCGGGTGGCGGCGCTGGTGGACTTCCTGGCGGACCGGCTCGGCGCGACGGTGCTGACGCGCTGAACCGGCCCGCTTGCGCTTAGCGGTCGAGTTTGCGCAAGTGCTTGGCGATCACGTCCGCCGCTTTTTCGGCTGTCTCGTCGTCCGGATGGATGCCGTCGCCGATATGCGTGTAATCCTTCCAGATATCGAGCACGATGGCGCCCGGCAGCTCGGCTTTGAGGCGCGTCGCGCCGAGCGTGCGCAACTGCTTGTAATCCTGCTCGCCGATCACCCACGCCAGCCCGAACGAGGACTGGAACTTCGGCAGATCCAGATTGTCATACTGTGGAGCGACATCGAAGATCGGCGTGATGCCTTTCGACAGCGCAAACTTGCCTACCGAAACAAGGCGATCCACGCTGGCGTTCATGTCGGCCAGCGTGCATGGCTGCGATTCCGGCTGGGGTACGCCGGCGGCGTCCGCGTGCAGGCAATCGTTCGCAGTGGTCACCACCACGTACTTGGCCGTGTACGACGTAAAGGTCGGCGGCAGGGCCACGCGCGACAGGGCGCGGTCGAGCTGGGTCTGGTAGCTGTCCCAGCCGGCCGGTCCGCAGGTGGCGGCGCCGGGTGCGCAGAACGGATGGGCAAAGGTGCCCGCGCCGGCTTGCGCCTCGTTGATCACATAGCCGGGCAGTTTGCGGTGGCGGGTCAGTGCCTGGCCCAAGCTCAGGTAATTGCCGAAGCCGACGGCAATGCCGCCCAGCGGCGCATCGGCACCGTGGTAGGGCGTTTTACCTTCGGCGAACGAGGCGCCGATCAGCAGCAGGGGAAATTGCGACGGCGGAGGCTGGGACGGTTTTTGCTGGGCGAACGCGGAGTGGAAAACCAGCAGACTGCAAGCGGCGACAAGCCATTTTTGACTATGCATTTCCAGGGTGACTCCCAAAGTGACTGCCGCCGCGCAAGGCGCGCAGCGGACCAGTTGATCAACAACATCGCATCAACATCGCACGGCCGGGGAGCGGCGGCAGCTCCCCGGCCATGTCAGTACGATATTACTTCGGCAATCGTGTCGTGGGAATATTTATTTTCCCTCGGCAATTATCAGAGGGTGACGGTGATGCTGCGCGGCGCCTGGTACATCTCCTGGGTCATCAGGTCGACGCCGCAGGGCAGGGTCTCGATCCAGTCGAGGAAACGCGCGATCATGGCGCGGCCCTTGAACGGCGCGCCGTGCTGCGGCACCATCCATTCCGGATCGAGCTTGCGCACCATCCCGACCCAGTAGCGGCAGACCTTGTTCGACACCATGTAGCGCGAATGAAAGCCGCGCATGTAGGGCAGGTGCTTGTCGAAATCTTGCACCGGTTCCATCGCCAGCCCTTCCGGCAACATCGATGCGCCCATATCGCCCGAGAACAGGATGCGGCTGACCGGATCGTAAAACTGGAAATTGCCTTCCGCATGCAGGAAGTGGGCGGGCAGGATCTGGAACTCGGTATCGCCCAGCGGCAACAGGGTGCCTTCGTCCGGAATGGCGATGATGCGGCCTTCCGTCTTGCCTTGCGCGCAAAAATGCGGCACGAAGCGCGACCAGATGGACGAGATCAGCAGTTTGGTATCCGAACCGGCCAGCCAGCGCGGCAGCGAGGCGATGATGTCGGGGTCGGCATGGGAAGCGAACACGTAGCGCAGCTCCTTGGGCGGAAAGTATTTGCTCATGCCCATGTACAGCTCGTTGTAGGTCAGCACGCCGCCCGGATCGAGCAGGATGCCGGTGCCGTCCTGAACGATCAGGAACTGGTTCGACTGCACCGACGCTCCCTCGCCTTCATCGACCAAGTCGGAGAACATCAGGCAGATGTGCTTGCCGTTATTGAACAGTTCAATCGCCATGATAACCCTACTTATGAAAGGGTTTATTGTAGCCATTCAATTGGCAATTGGCAATGTTTCCGGTTCAAACCATGCGAGGCATGCTGCCATGCGCCCGGTTTTGCGGTAGGCTTATGCGAATGACATCAGGAGCAGACTCATGAGCACAGCATATTCCCCGGCACAGCCGGATCGCAGCGACATCGACGCCACGGCGGGCGTGGTGGTGCTGGACTTTGGCACCGACTGGTGCGGCCATTGCCGCGCGGCGGCGCCGCTGATTGAAGAGGCGCTGGCCGCCTTTCCGGACGCGCGCCATATCAAGGTGGAAGATGGCAGTGGCCGGCCGCTGGGCCGTTCCTTCAAGGTCAAGCTGTGGCCGACCGTGGTGGTCATGAAAGATGGCCAGGAAGTGGCACGCGTGGTGCGGCCGGCCGATGCCGGCGCGGTGCGCAAGGCGCTGGCGGCCTAGACCCACGCCATTTCCCACGCGCCAGAGCGCAGGTGATGGTGCAAATGGAGCAGGCTGATAAGGTGGGCGGTTCGGTAGCACGGCAAGTAGTCGCGCAATGTTGTTTTATGTGTTACGGTTGAGAGAAGGGACGGGCGCTGCCGCAAAAAGCATCACCCCGCGCTCACGATTGGACATCATGATCTTTGCCGCCGACACCGAAGAATGCTCCCTGCTCGTCTTCCCCGACGCGCTGACCGCGTCCGCCTATTGCGACGCGGTCGATGTCGAGGCGACGCTGTGGCGTTTCTGGGACGATGAAGGGGCACCGCTGATGCCGGCATTCACCGTGCCCAACGAGCGTCACTTTTTCACCACCACCACAGGCGTGTACAGCCTGGTGCCGGTCAAGGATGGGCACTATGAATTTTTATGGGATGCATTGCGGCATATCCGCCAGGTGATCGGGGAAATGCCGTTTACCGACGTGCACGCGGTGCGCGACTACCTCGTCACGCAGTGCGGAGGCCAGTTGTCGCCGTGCTGAAGCTTGAGGCAACAGTACGCGGGCCGACGCCACGCGTGGCGCCGGGCCAGCCCGTCATCATCAATTATTGACGATTCGGATTGTTCGGCCGTTCATCCTGACGGTTCGGAACGCCGTCGCCGTCATTGTCGCGCTGTCCACGCGCCCAGTTACCGCGCTGCATTTCCCAGCGGCCGTCACGCTCTTGCCAGGCCGGCGCGGTGTAATGGTAGCCCCTGCGGTCGCGCATCCACGAACCGCGTACCCACACGTGATGATTGTTGCGCCAGTCCCAGTGTCCCGGTGCCCATACATAGCCGCGCCGCGGTGGCGGCACGCGTTCGGAACGCGGTTGCGGCGGTGCTTCGCGCACGATGATCACCGCCGAGCTGGCGGGAATGGCGGCGCTGCCGAGCGATCCGGCGATCAGGGCGGCAATTAACAGTTTCTTCATCGTCTTCTTCTCCTGGTTATGAACGGTGACGTACCGTTATACCCCTTGCATATATGCACGTATGTGCGGATTCGCGCTTAGCGCGTGCTTGCTAAAACGTTGACTTTTGCGGAGCGCAGGCCTATCGTCATCGCCACCATCACCACACGAGAGCAAGCCCATGATCCTGCGCACCACTGCCATCGTCCTGGCCAGCGCGCTGGCGCTGCCCTGCCGCGCGGCCGACACGCCCGACCCGCGCGACGCCTTTTTCGCCAACCTCGGCAAGTTGTGCGGCGCCGTCTACGAAGGCGCGTCGGTCGCGCCCGACGATGGCGGCGCAGCCTTCGCCGGCAAGAAGCTGGTCGCCACGGTGAGCGCTTGCAACGCCAGCGACATCCGGATTCCCTTCGCCGTGGGCGAGGACACCTCGCGCACCTGGATCGTCACCCGCACACCATCCGGCCTCACGCTGCAGCACGACCACCGCCACGCCGACGGCACCCCGGACGCGCAAACGATGTACGGCGGCGCGGCCGCCAGCAACGGCAGCGCCATCGCGCAAGCGTTCCACGCCGACGCCTATACCGCGCGCCTGATTCCGGCCGCCGCCACCAATGTCTGGACCTTGAGCGTCTCGCCCGATGGCCTGAAACTGAGCTACGCGCTCGAACGCGACGGCAAGCCGCGCTTCAGGGCGGAACTGGTGCAGACGCGCGTGCCGAACCGATGACGCTTCCCCAGTTCGATGCCGTCATCATCGGCAGCGGCTTCGGTGGCCTGTGCGCCGCCGTAAGGCTCAAGCAGGCCGGCATCGACAATTTCGTGATCCTCGAAAAGGACGCGCAGTTCGGCGGCACCTGGCAAGTCAATACCTATCCCGGCTGCGCGGTCGACATTCCCAGCCATGTGTACTCGTTTTCGTTCGCGCCCAACCCGAACTGGACGCGCCGCCTGGCCAGCCAGGCCGAGCTCCTCGACTACACGCGCGCCATCGTGCGCGACTTCGGCCTGGCGCCACACCTGCGCCTGGGCACCGCCTACGAGGGCGCGCAGTTCGAGGAGCAGGGCGGCTACTGGACCCTGAACACCAGCGCCGGCCCGCTGACGGCCAAGTGCGTGGTCTCGGCCCTGGGCGCGATGAACCGCGCGGCGCTACCCGCCTTGCCCGGCATGGAAACGTTCAACGGGCCGTCGTTTCATTCGAGCCGCTGGAAGCACGACGTCGACCTGCGCGGCAAGCGCGTGGCGGTGATCGGCAACGGCGCCAGCGCGATCCAGTTCGTGCCGCACATCGCGCCCATCGTGGCGCAGCTCGACGTCTACCAGCGCACCGCGCAGTGGATCGTGCCGCGCCACGACCGCGCCATCGGCCCGCGCGAACGTTCGCTGTTGACCATGCTCGCGCCCCTGCGGCTGCTGTACCGCGCCTTCAACTACACGATCTACGAAGCGAACGCGCCGCTCTATCTGTACCTGCCGCGCCTGTTCCGCCTGGCGCATGCGGTCGGCCTGCGCCACCTGCATCGCCAGGTGGCCGACCCACTCCTGCGGCGCCAGCTCACGCCCGACTACACCATGGGCTGCAAGCGGGTACTGGTGATGAGCGACTACTACCCGGCGCTCACCCGTCCCAACGTCAGCCTGGTCACCAGCGCGGTAGCCGAGGTGCGCGCCAACAGCATCGTCGATGCCGACGGCGCCGAGCGAGCGGTCGATGTGCTGATTTACGCGACCGGCTTTCATGTGGGGCATGCGCTCGGCTCCATCGAGGTGCGCGGGCGCGGCGGCAAGCGCCTGTTCGAGCACGACCAGGATTGCTACAAGGGCTGCGCCGTGGCCGGCTTTCCCAACTACTTCACGGTCACCGGACCGAATAGCGGGCTGGGCCACAATTCGATGATCTACATGATCGAATCGAGCGTGAATTATGTGGTTGAAGCCATCAAGGCGATCCGGGCGCAGGGCCTGCACTCGGTCGAGGTGAAGGCGGACGTGCAGCGCGACTTTGTCGCCAAGGTGCACAAGAAGCTGCGCGGCACGGTGTGGACCAGCGGCTGCAAAAGCTGGTACCTCGATGGGCGCGGGCGCAATTACGCGGTCTGGCCGGGTTTTACATTCACCTACCGCTGGGCCACGCGCCGTTTCGATATCGGCAATTACATCGTGCGCTGACGCGCCGTCAGCTGGCCAGTGGCATCACCAGCGCGATGCGCAGGCCGCCGCCGTCACGGTTGCTGACCTGGAGTTCGGCGTTGTGGCGCGAGACCACCCGTTCCACGATCGCCAGCCCCAGCCCGGCGCCGTTGGCCTGGCCGCGCGCGCTGTCCATGCGCGTGAAGGGCTTGAGCAGCAGTTCGATATGGTCGTCCGGCACGCCCTGGCCGTGGTCCTGCACTTCGATCACCACGCGCTTGCCCAGGCCATGCGGCTTGATGCGGCAGGAGATATCAAGTTCGGTAAAATCGCTGCCCTCGGTCTTGCCGTAGCGGCGCGCGTTTTCCACCAGGTTGTTGAAGACGCGCCGCAGGTCGGTCGCGTTGCCCATCACATGCACGCCTTCTTCGATATGGGTCGTCACATGGATGTCAAGCATGCGCTCCGCTTCGCGCGCGGTGTCCTGCAGCAGGTCGCTGATATCGACCGGCACGAAGGTGGCCGCCTCGGTCGGCTTGGCGTAGTCGAGGAACTGGCCGATGATGGCGTCCATCTGGCCGATATCGGACTGCATGCCTTCGCGCGCCTCGTTACTGAGCTTGGCCATTTCCAGTTCGAGCTGCATGCGCGCCAGCGGCGTGCGCAGGTCGTGCGAGATGCCGGCCAGGATCACGGCGCGGTCCGATTCGACCTGCTGCAAGTCTTCCACCATCTGGTTGAAGCTGCGATTGGCTTCGATGATCTCTTTCGAGCCTTTTTCGGGCAGGCGGTCCGGCTTCTTGCCCTGGGCGATGGCGCGCGCGGCCGCGGTCAGGCGTGCCAGCGGCAGGTTGACCAGGCTCGAAATGAGCGCCGCGCCGACCACCGACAAGGCGCCGACCACCGTCGCCCAGCCGAGCCACTGCACGCCCGTCAAGCCTTCGAGGCGTTCGCGTTCGAGCATCAGCCAGTAACCGTCGTCGTCGATCTTGAAGCTGATCCAGAAGCCGGCGGTGCCGTTTACTCGGCTGGAAAAGCGCGTGTCGGCACCCAGCTTGGATTTGATGATGGCTTCGATTTCCGGCATCAGGGTGCTGTCGGGCGGCGGGTCGACCGCGTCCGAACTTTCCAGCGTGAAGATGCGGATGCCTTCGTTGCTGACCAGCTCAAACAGCAGCTCGCGCCGCAGTTCGGGCGCCGAGTGGGTCAGGGCGGCCTTGGTGATGGTCACCACCGAGATCACCAGGTCAGCCGTCTGCTCGACCTGCGGGCCGCGCTGCACGGCGCTGATCATCCCGATCCACGACGCCATGGACACCGTGGTCAGGATGCTCAGCAACAGGAAGGTGCGCCAGAACAGGCCGCTCCTGAGCCAGTTCAGGCGCGTGCCGTCAGGCGTGGTCGAATCGCGCGAAAACACTAGCGTGGCTGGCCTTCAGGAATGAACACATAGCCCAGGCCCCACACCGTCTGGATGTACAGCGGCGACGATGGATCGGGTTCGATCAGCTTGCGCAGGCGCGAGATCTGCACGTCCAGGCTGCGGTCGAACACTTCGTATTCGCGTCCGCGCGCCAGTTCCATGAGCTTTTCGCGCGAGAGCGGCTGGCGCGCATGGCGTGCGAACACCTTGAGCACCGAGAATTCGCCGGTGGTCAATGGCACCGTTTCGCCATTTTTCTTGAGCGTGCGTGTGCCCAGGTCCAGCACGAACTGGCCGAATTCGAACGACTGCGGCGTTTCGGATGGCGCGCCGGGGATCTCGTCCGGGCCTTTGCGGCGCAGGACGGCGCCGATGCGGGCCACCAGTTCGCGCGGATTGAAGGGCTTGGGCAGATAATCGTCGGCGCCCATTTCGAGGCCGACGATGCGGTCCACGTCTTCGCCTTTGGCGGTGAGCATGATGATCGGGGTCTGGTCGCCGGCGCCGCGCAGGCGGCGGCAGATCGACAGGCCGTCTTCGCCGGGCAGCATCAGGTCCAGCACCAGCAGGTCGTAGCGCTCGCGCAGCCACAGCTTGTTCATGGCCGGCGCGCTCTCGGCGGTGACCACGGAAAAGCCCTGTTCGGTGAGGTAGCGGCGCAGCAAATCGCGCAGGCGCACGTCGTCGTCGACTACCATAATTTTGGCGGCATGGCCATTGGCGTTGGCCTGCGTTGTATTGTTGCCTGAGATCGGGGTCGAGGGTGTGTTCATTTGGCTGTCAGATTTGTCAGATTCATGTCGCTATGGTAACGTCATATCGCCCGATAAAACACCCAGCACGAAGGTCATTACATACTGTTACAAACTTTACCCAATTCGGCTTATGCCTTGGTGCAAATGGTCATACACTGGGCTCAAGCAGGTCAAGCTTATATGTTTACCAGGCATCGCGGAAGAGGAATTATGATGAATAACGCGCACATTCAAACCAAGGCAGTCGCAAGCGCTCAGCGCTGCGGGCATGCGTTCGTCCGTCGCGTCGCCGTGTGCTGCTTGTTCGCTTGCGCCAGTCTGTCCGTGGCCCAGGCCAACCCTGGCGACAAGGAACGCGACGCCCAGCGCATCGTCGATGCCCAGCGCGTCCAGCAACAGCAGCGCCAGTTCGAGGCGCGCGCCGAGGAGCAGCGCCGCCAGCTCCAGGCCCAGCAAGAGCAAAATGCCCAGAACACGGCCGATGCGGCCCGCCGTGGCGGCCGCGTGATGACGCCCGACGAACGGCGCGACCTGCGGCGCCAGATCAACGAAGTCGGCGTCGATATCTACAAGAACGCGCCGCGCCGCTGACCCCCTCCCGGGCGCGCCACGGCGCCCGTTCCCGCCGGTACCATCCCCGCTGTCCGCCTTCCCGCCCAAACGTTACATTTGTTGAGTATTGCGCATCAAAATGTTTCTTTGGGCGACACAAGCTGTTACGCTAGAAAAAACTTACCAATAGCGAAATATACTTGCCAGGTATATAAGCCCCTCATGGAGCGCCGTCGTGTCGAATGAATTTTCTGGCGTCAGCGCGCCGCGTCCGCCTGCGGTGGCGGGGACTGCGCCGCTTGAGCTGGACCAGTGCATCATCCAGCGCCCGGATGGCGTGTACGGCGACCCGAGCGTGCTCGGCACGACCTTCAGCGCCGCCATCGACCGCATCTTCGCCACCAGCTACCTGGTCGAGCTCGACTATCCGCTACTGATCAAGGCCATTTACGGGGCCGGGCCGCCGTTGCCGCGCTCGCCAGACGGCCACGTGATCATCCGCATCGCTTCCGATATCCAGCCGTTCAGTCCGCTGCGCCGGCAGCTCTACAAGGCGGTCAAGATCAATCGCGGCAAGGCCGAATACGTTTTCGAGCCGGTGTATGTGAGCGACCCCGACGATCCGGACGGACCGGAGACCGTGGCCCGGCTCGACGTGGACGAATTCATCGCCGACATGTGGGGCAAGGGCATCCGCTTCGGGATCGACGTCGAGGCGGTGCGCGCGGCCATCGACAGCGGCAAGTCCGAGCGCGTGGTGGTGGCCAGCCTGCTCGAACCGCGCGCGGGGCGCGACGCGCATGTGATCGAAGTGACCAGCGACCTGCATCGCAGTGACGCGCCGCTGCAACTGGCCAACGGCAAGCTCGATCTGATGGCCTTCCAGAACCGCTTTCCGCAAGTCGACAAGGGCGTGCGCCTGCTCAAGAAGGTGCCGCGCGTGCCAGGCACGGCCGGTTTCGAGCTGTCCGGACTGCGCATCGATCCGCCCATTCCCGAGGATGCCGAAGTGGCGCCCATGGCCGGTCCGGGCACCGTGGTCGAGGTATCGGGCGAGGGCGAATTCCTGATCGCGCAGCAGGCCGGTTTTTTGAACGTGGACAGTGCGAGCGGGCAGATTTCGGTGGGCGACAAGATCGTCAGCCGCGATGGCGTCAGTTCGCGCACCACGGGAAACCTCAAGCTGACCGGCGACTTCGAGGAATTCGGCGAAGTGCAGGAAAAGCGCGTGGTCGAAGGCGAGGGCATCATCATCCACGCCGACGTCTTCGGCAGCATCATTTCGCGCGGCGGCACGGTCCTGTTGAACAGCAACCTGGTTGGCGGCAGCGCGCACAATGCGCGCGGCGATATCCGCGTCAAGGGCGTGGCCTCGGGCTCGGTGATCCAGGCCAGCCTGGGCGAGGTGGTCATCAACCGCGCCGAGAGCTGCATCGTGTCGGGGACGCGCGTAACGATCACGCATGCGGTGAACTGCGAGATCATGGCCGATGAAGTGGTGATCAGCCAGGCCGAGGGCTGCGCCATCGCGGCGCGCACGGTCGCGATCAACAGCGCCGGGCCGCGCCGCCAGAGCGAGATGAGCATCTTCGCGCTGCAGCCCGACACCGCGCGCCTGGATGACGTGATCGCGGCGATGTCCGCGCGGGTCACGCAGTTCGGCGAGCTGGCGGCGCGCCGCAAGGCCGAGATGGAAGCGATGACCAACGAGCAGGACGTGCGCAAGTACGTCATGCTGGCCTCCAAGGTGCGCAAGAAGGAGCTGATTCTCACCGAGGAGCAGGTGCCGATGTTCCAGAAGATGGCGCTGGCGGTGGGGCCGGCCTTGAAGGCGATCGCCAAGGTATCGCTGGAGGTGAAGGCGGCCGAGACGGAGCAGCAGGCCGGCGCTACGCTGGTGGAGGAGCTGGTGCGGCAGCGCAGCGACAGCACCGGCGTCAGTTCGGTGGCGGTCAAGCGGCTGGAGGGCGAAACCGTGGTGCGTTCGATGACCTACAACCCGGACGGCACCAGCATCTACGATTTTCCCGCCAAGGACATCAAGCTCAAGCTGCGCACCAAGCGCGCCGAGGGCGAAGTGATTTTGGTTGCGGACGAGGGCGCGGTGGACTGGCAGAGCGGGGTATGAGTTAGCGCGACGGTGGCGCGCTATCGCCGATTCGCTTATTCGCTGACCTTCCCCCGCATCGCCTTGGTCTGTCCGCTGCGGGTCTTGGAGTCGAGCCGCTTGCGCTGCGAGCTGCGGGTCGGCCGCGTCGCGCGCCGCACCGTAGGCAGCACGGCCACGCTGTCGACCAGCTCCTGCAGCCGGCGCAGCGCATCTTCCTTGTTCTGCTCCAGGCTGCGCGATTGCTGCGCCTTGAGCACCACCACGCCGGCCTGGGTGATGCGCTGGTCCGACAGGGCCAGCAGCCGTTCCTTGATGGCGTCCGGCAGCGACGACGCGCCCACGTCGAAGCGCAGGTGCACCGCGCACGATACCTTGTTCACATTCTGCCCGCCGGGCCCCTGGGCGCGAATCGCGGAAAACTCCACCTGGCCCGGATCGATGGTCGCGCTCACGGCGCCGGCGCCGCGGGCGCTGCCGCCACGTCGTCATCGATCGCATCGAGCTCGCGGTAGCACGCCATCGCCCGTGGCGAGAGGCCCTTGAACAGCACCGGATCGCCCTTGTCGAGGCGCTCGTTGTCGACCAGGATGCGTACCTTGCTCAGGTAATCGGACTGGGTCAGCAAGCGTCCCAGCGGCGACACCGGCACGCCCTTGCGCATGCCGGCCTGCTCGCCGATGGCGCTGACCACGCTCTCGGGGAAATTCCATTCGCGCCCGATGCTGCAGGTGAGGATGCGGGCGTCGCGCACCAGGCGCGCGCAAAACATCTCGGAACCCAGTTCTTTCTCGCTCTTGCTCATCTGGTCCATGATGCGCAGGGTGACGATCAGCCCCACGTTCTGCACCAGCCCCGCGAGGAAGGCCTCGAAGGGATCGATGCCCATGTCCTCGGCCAGCATGCGGTTGGCCACCGCGCAGCGCTCGGACTGGTCCCAGATGCGTGGCGCCAGCAGGCGCGTGTACTGGCCCGAATTGAGGTCGATGATGGGGCGGAAAGCGACGCTGGTGATCAGGTGGCGCAAGCCTTCCTGGCCGATCAGCATGACCGCGTGTTCGACGCTGGTGATGGTGGTGCCGCTGCCCTTGAACGAGGTATTGGCCATGCGGATCACGGCCGCCACCAGCACCACATCGTTGGAAATGGTGCGCGACAGTTGCGCGCCCGAAAAGTTATCGCTGCGCAGGCTTTGCAGCAGTTGCGGCAGCAGGCCGGGCAGGCGCCGCACCAGTGCCGCGCCCGACTGCTGCGACGCCAGGATGGCTGCCAGCGCGTCGAGCACCTGGTTTTCGTGTGGCGTGGTATCCAGGCCGGTCACATCGGTATTGTCGAACAGCCAATTGAAGTAACTGCCGTTGACCCCGTCGCGCTGCTCGAACGAGAGCTGGGCGGCGTTGCCCGCTGGCGCCGCGCTGGCGGCAACGGCGGGTGCCGGCTGGCTGCCTGGCGTCCGGCCAGGTGCATCCGGCGCCGGCCCGGAAGCCGAAAAGATTCGCTTCACCCATTGATACATTGTCCACCCTTCAAGTTTGCAATTGTCCCCCGGAATATTGCCGCCCCATTGTAAAGCGTTCCCGTTGCATTGCAAGCGCAGGCGGGCCGCTGGAAACCTTGATCGCGCTCAACGAGAGCCTTGTACACGCGCATTACGATGGGGTTTCGCGACCTTGCCGCAGCCCCGCAAAGACGAAAGGACCACCATGCACACGATGTCAACGCAGTCTGCCCCGATCGGCAAGATGGAGTTCCTGAGCTTCCAGTTGGGGGGCATGGAGTACGGGGTCGATTTTCGCAAGGTGAAGGAGTTGCGCACATTCAAGTCGCTCGAACGCTTCGCCTCGGAAGGCGCGATCGTCAAAGGGGTAGCGGTGTCGCGTGGCGTGATCATGCCGCTGGTGGACATGCGGGTCGCGTTCAACGAGCGCGTCGCGGAGCGCGTCGCGGAGCGCGCCGCTTCGCCCGACCCGATGACCGACGTGATCATCCTGCAGTTGTCGACGTGCGTGATGGGGATGGTGGTCGATGGGGTGACCGATGTGGTGCGCATGTCCCCGGACCAGATCTCGCCGATTCCGGGCCTGACCCGCGACAGCGGCTGCGACTACCTGATGGGGCTCGGCGAAACCGATGGACGGCGCCTGATTTTGGTGGACATCGACAAGCTGATGTCGATCCGGCGCGAGAGCGTCGCCGGTGCGCAAAAGGCAGCATGAGAATCGTCACGCGCGCATGTCTGCGCTCCCGCTAACCTGAAAACCGCCGCCCCCGCGCCAAGGCGGCACTCGGCGGGGGCGACGGTTTTAGGGGTAACGGCCGTGCGTGCGTATTAAGCCGCCAAACCTTCCAGCTGCTCCTGCAACTCCATCCATTCCGCTTCCAGCTGCGCCAGGTCCTTCTTGTAGAACGACTGGTCCGCCAGCAGCGTTTTCAGCTTGGCCTTGTTGGCTGCTTCATAGATGCTCGCTTCGCCGAGCTTACCGTCAACCTCAGCCTTCTGCTCGTTGCGCTTGGCGATCTGCTCTTCCAGGCGCTTGATCTTGCCCTCGATCGGTTTGCGCAGCGCGGCCGTGCGCTGGCGCTGCTCCGCGTCCTGGCGCTTCTGGTCCTTCTTGTCGGCCACCGGCGCGGCTGGCGCGGCCACCGCGGTCGCGACCGGGAAAGCCGTCTTGTTGTCCTTGCCCGCCGCCGGCAGCACGGTGGTGCCCTTGCCAAGCTTGGTCTGGAACAGCCAGTCCTTGTAGTCGTCCAAATCACCGTCGAACGGTTGCAGCTTGCCGTCGGCGACGATGATGAACTGGTCGGTGGTGGCGCGCAGCAGGTGGCGATCGTGCGATACCACCACCAGCGTGCCCTCGAACTGCGCCAGCGCCATGGTCAGCGCCTCGCGCGTTTCCAGGTCCAGGTGATTGGTTGGTTCATCGAGCAGCAGCAGGTTAGGGCGCTGCCAGACGATCAGCGCCAGTGCCAGGCGCGCTTTCTCGCCGCCGGAGAACGGGCGGATCGGACTGGTCACCATATTGCCGGGGAAGTTGAAGCCGCCCAGGAAGTTGCGCAGCTCCTGCTCGCGCACCGTCGGCGCAATTTTGGCCAGGTGCCACAGGGGCGATTCGTCATGGCGCAGCATTTCCACCTGGTGCTGGGCGAAGTAACCGATCGACAGGCCCTTGCCGAGCGTGGCGTCGCCCGTCAGCGGCATCAGTTCGCCGGCGATGGTCTTGATCAGCGTCGATTTACCGGCGCCGTTCACACCCAGGAGACCAATGCGCTGGCCGATTTGCAGGGAGAACTTGATGTTTGATACGATCACCTTGTCGCCGACCTTGTCGCCATGCTCGTCGAGGATGTGGTAGCCGGCGTCCACGTCTTCCATCACCAGCAGCGGATTCGGTGCGGACAGCGGCTCGCGGAATTCGAACGAGAATTCGGCGGCGGCGCGCAATGGCGCCAGTTCTTCCATTTTCTCCAGCGCCTTCATGCGGCTCTGGGCCTGGCGCGCTTTCGAGGCTTGCGCCTTGAAGCGGTTCACGAAGGACTCAAGGTGGGCGCGCTGGCGCTGCTGCTTGGCGAGGGCGCCGGCGGCCAGGATCATCTGGGCCGCGCGCTGGCGCTCGAAACCGGAATAGTTGCCCGAGTAGCGTTTCAGCCTGCGCTCGTCGATGTGCACGATGACGTTGACGATTTCGTCGAGGAAGTCGCGATCGTGCGAAATGATGATCAGGGTGCCGGCGTAGCGTTTGAGCCAGTCTTCCAGCCAGATGATCGCGTCCAGATCCAGGTGATTGGTCGGTTCATCGAGCAGCAGCAGGTCGGAAGGGCACATCAGGGCCTGCGCCAGGTTCAGGCGCATGCGCCAGCCACCCGAGAAGCTGGCGATCGGCTGCTGCATCTGCGACAGCGAAAAACCAAGGCCCAGCAGCAGCTGTTCGCCGCGTGACTGCACCGTGTAGGCGTCGGCGTCGGCCAGCGCGCTGTAGATCTCGCCGATGGCGATGCCGTTCTCGGTCGATTCCGGCTCGGACTCCAGGCGCGCCAGTTCCGCTTCCAGCTTGCGCAGGTGGACGTCGCCGTCGATGGCGTAATCGAGCGCCGCGCGTTCGAGCGGCGGCGTTTCCTGGGCCACGTAAGCCATGCGCCATTTGGCGGGGAAATCGATCTCGCCCTGGTCCGGGTGCAGTTCGCCGCGCAGCATGCCGAACAGGCTCGATTTGCCGGCACCATTGGCACCAATCAGGCCGATTTTATCGCCCGGGTTGAGGGTAAGGTCGACGCCTTCCAGCAGCGGCTTGGTGCCGCGCATCAGGCTAACGTTCAGGAAACGGATCATGTTCTACTTTTTGTAATGAGTGGGGATTACTGTGCTTGCAATTGTTCTGCGGTGAGCAGGAAAACCATGTCGTCGCCCGCGCTGGTGGTCACCCAGGTCAGGCCGAGGTGGCCGAAGGCCGCTTCCGCATAATCGCGCTCGTTGCCGATTTCGACCATCAGGATGCCGTTCGGCGTGAGGCGTTCGGCCGCGCCGGCGACGATCTTGCGCACCAGGTCCATGCCGTCGGCGCCGCCGTCGAGCGCAATCTGCGGCTCGCGCAGGTACTCGGGCGGCAGCGACGCCATCGACGCCGAATTGACGTAGGGCGGGTTCGAGATAATCAGGTCGTATTTTTTGAACGGGACATTCTGGTACAGGTCCGAGGCGATCGGATTGACCCGGCCTTCGAGCTTGTATTCGCGGATATTGTGCTCGGCCACGGCCAGCGCATCGTTGGAGATATCGACCGCATCGACCACGCTGTCGGGGAAGGCGTCGGCCATCATGATCGCCAGGCAGCCCGACCCGGTGCACAGTTCGAGGATGTTCTCGACCGCGTACGGATCTTCCACCCAGGGGCTGAACTGGTGCGGAATCAGTTCATGGATGAAGGAACGCGGCACGATCACGCGCTCGTCGACGTAGAAGGCGTAGGTGCCCAGCCACGCTTCGTTGGTGATGTAGGCGGCCGGCACGCGCTCGTTGGCGCGGCGTTCGATCACGGCCAGCACTTGCAGCACTTCGTCGGGCAGCAGGCGCGCGTCGAGGAAGGGATCGAGCTTGTCGAGCGGGAGCTTGAGCGTATGCAGGATCAGGTAAGCCGCTTCGTCCAGCGCTTCGGCGCTGCCGTGGCCGAAAAACAGCTTGGCGCCGTTGAAACGGGTGATTGCGTAGCGCAGCAGGTCGCGCGGGGTAGTAAACAGGGTAGTGGTCATGGCTGTTCTCGGGTCATGTGTTGTGCGGCGCAGGCGCCAGCAGGTTGTCGAGCGTGCGGCGATAGATATTCTTGAGCGGATCGATGAAACGCACGTCGATGTGCTCGTCGATCTTGTGGATGCTGGCATTTGGAGGGCCGAATTCTATCACCTGCGGGCAGATGCGGGCGATGAAGCGCCCGTCCGAGGTCCCGCCCGTGGTCGACAATTCGGTCTGCACGCCGGTCTCGGTGAGGATGGCGGCCGACAAGGCATCGGACAGCGTGCCGCGCGGGGTCAGGAAGGGCAGGCCGGACAAGGTCCACGCCAAATCGTATTCCAGGCCGTGCTTGTCGAGGATCGCATGCACGCGCGCCTCGAGGCCGTCGGCGCTGCTGGCGGTCGAAAAGCGGAAGTTGAAGTCGATCGTCACGTCGCCCGGGATCACATTATTGGCGCCCGTGCCGGCGTGGATGTTGGACATCTGCCACGACGTCGGCAGATAGTATTCATTGCCCGCGTCCCACTGCTCGGCGGCCAGTTCGGCCAGCGCCGGCGCACTCTGGTGGATCGGGTTGCGCGCCAGCTGCGGGTAGGCGATGTGGCCCTGGATGCCCTTGATCACCAGCTTGCCCGACAGCGAACCACGGCGGCCATTCTTGATCATGTCGCCCAATACGTGGGCCGATGTCGGTTCGCCCACCAGGCAGTAATCGATCTTTTCGCCGCGTTGTTCCAGCAGGCGGCACACCACCACGGTGCCGTCGGTGGCCGGGCCTTCCTCGTCGCTGGTGATGAGAAAGGCGATCGAGCCAGTGTGGTCCGGGTGCTCGGCGATGAATTCTTCGCAGGCCACGACCATGGCCGCGATCGAGGTCTTCATGTCGGCCGCGCCGCGCCCATACAGCTTGCCGTCGCGCTGGGTCGGAATGAAGGGCTGCGATTGCCATTGTTCGACGGGGCCGGTCGGCACCACGTCGGTATGGCCGGCGAACACGAATACCGGGGAGGCGCTGCCCTTGCGCGCCCACAGATTGGTCACGCCATTCGATTCGATGGTCTCGCACACGAAGCCGAGCGGCGAGAGCAGGTCGATCAGGTGCTGCTGGCAGCCTTTGTCATCGGGCGTGATCGAGGACAGCGCAATCAGTTTTTCGGTCAGCGCGAGGGTACGGGAAAAGGTCATTGTGGTCTTTGGCAGGACATTACAGTGAAAAGATCTGGCGGTACCGGTCGTCGGAAAAGCCGACCGACAGCTTGCCGGCGCCCGCGAGGACGGGGCGCTTGATGACGGACGGCTGTTCGAGCATCAGTTCGAGCGCGCTGGCCTTGTCGACGATGGCCGCGCGCCGTTCGTCGGGCAGCTTGCGCCAGGTCGTGCCCTTGCGGTTGACCAGCACTTCCCAGTCGATCTGGTCTAGCCAGGCGGCCACGGTGGCGCGTTCGAGCCCCTGCTTTTTAAAGTCGTGGAAGTCGAAAGCCTGCGCGTGGCCGGTCAGCCAGGTGCGGGCTTTTTTGACGGTGTCGCAGTTGGGAATGCCGTACAGGGTTTTTTTCATGGTCGATCAGGAGCGCGGCCAGCCGTCGCCCGGCATGCGGGCGCGGTTGCCATAGTATTCTTGGGGAACCCGGGAGGATACCACAGGCGCACCATTGATAGCGGGGCGATGGAGGCAATCATCGCCAGACCGAAGGCTACTTTGGCCCGCACAATAAGCAACGCGGAATATGCGTAGTGAATATTTCGATTTCGGTAAGCACCGATTTGCCAATCGATTAATATCGACAATATCTACACATGGTTACAATTTGATTGACTGCAACTCTGTTCGTACGATTAACTTTTCCAATGGCAAAAATGTCCGAAAATTCTCTGTTTCTTGAAGACGTACCCTCAGACAAAGATCAACTGAACTCGCACGAGGGCATCGCCAAAGCCATGAAGCGTATCATCTGCGAAGGGAAGGGCGGGAAGACCATCGGCCTCGAAGGAAAATGGGGGGCGGGCAAGTCCAGTATTATCAGGCTGTTGCAGAAAGCATGCTCTGTCCAGGAAAAGGTGTTCTTTTTCAATTTCGACGCTTGGGTCCATGCTGGCGATCCGCTCAGGCGTGCTTTCCTTGAGGCCTTGATCGAGGCAAGTGCGGGAGAAAAGGGATTTTTCCGCCTGCATGCGACGGTCGCGCCCGAGTCTGGCAAAGAGAACGCTGCCGCCAAGGCAACGGCCGTCTGCGCGAAGTGGATGAAAAAGAAATCCGATCTGTCCCGGCGCATCAAGCAGCATGAAAAACGTGTCGAGCCGATCATCTCGGGTGTTGGGAAGGCGCTGCTAGTGTCGCTGTCATTGTTGCCGATCGCGCTGTCGGTGTTGGTGCTCACATTGACTAAATATGCCGACAGCCTGAAGTTCGACGCATGGCCGCTGGCATTTGGAGAAGGGTTGCTGGTCGTCGCGGTGACCTGCGTCGTCACGCCGTATTTGCTGATGGCCCATCTTCTGCGCAAGCATGGCGATGGCGATGGCGATGGCGAACGCGGCCAACTATGGACGATATTTTTTCAAAAAGGTCCGACTAGTGAGCGCTCGCAAACATCCGAGTCGCTGGAGCCGTCGACCATCGAGTTTCAGGCCATTTTCAACGAGTTGATGGTTGATTTGCTGGATAAAGATCAGTGGAAGCTGGTGATCGTTCTTGATAATCTTGATCGTCTTTCCGAAGACGAGGCAAGCGCCGTCTGGCCGGTGCTACGCGCCTTCATCGATAACCCGCAATTTATTGGAGCCGAATGGTTTAAACGATTATGGGTGATCGTTCCCTATGCGCGGGATGCGCTGGTGGTTCCCGCCGCCGAAAAGGAAGACGCTTCGCAGCAAGCAATAAGCCAGGCTAGTGGCCAAGATGCCGCAGGAGGCATCGTTGAGTCCGGGTCGCATTTTCTCGACAAGATTTTTCAGCTGAATGTGTTTGTTCCGGCGCCGGTGTTGTCGAACTGGAGGATCTATATGGATGAGCAGATTCGAAAGGTGTTTTGCGAAAAAGCGACGCCGGACGTACTGCACACCATTTATGTCCTGTTTGCCCGATGTTTTGGCGTGTCTCATCCGCCTGGGCCGCGGGAGTTAATCAGTATTGTCAATAATATGGTTATCATCAACCTCCAGTGGGGAGATGAAATTATCCTGCCACATTACGCCTATTTTTCCATTCTCAAGCGAAGCAAGAAAATTCATGACTTGAGAAGGGAAATATTGGAGAAGCGAATCACACTGCACGAAGACTTGCTGGGAAACGACATCGAAATTTCTCTGCTGGCTCTCGAATCGAGCCTGCCGAAGGAATCGGCAGCGCAGATCCTGGATCGCCAGTTGATCGAAGATTTGCTATCTTCCCGCGCAGCCGGGCGCGGACTGGCCGAGCGCTATGATGAGCGCCAGTTCGCCGATCTGTTCGATAGCGTTATTGGCGACACTCTTGTTGGTCGGGCACGCGACCCGATCGGGTTTATCGATGCTTTATTAGTTCTGCTCGAAAAGGCATTTATTGAAAAAAATAGCGCTCATAAACGTGCACTGCTGATCGGCAACATTGGAAAGGCAATCGCGGTAGTGACTATGTTGCCAATGGGTTCCCCCAAACTGGCTGGTGCTATTGAAGCTCTTGTCAATCAGGACGAGAGCAGGGCATTAAAGGAATGCATCGGATTAGCGCTGCGCAGGTCGAAGATGTTCTTTACGAATATCGAAAGCAAATTGCTGTTCAGTATTACGGTGTCGGGAGACGCCGGGCCGCTTCAGTCAGTGTACCGGCTCTGGTCTAGTCCGACACTGAGGAAGTATCTTGGCGACGCGGACGCGGACGCGCTGACGTCGTATAGCTTTCCTTTATCTGTCGCAGAGCTTATCCCCTTCTACAGTCGCCTGAAGGAGCATGGACGCGAAGAGCTGCTTGACGCATTCAACTTGGACGAAGTAGAAGCAACATTGAGAGCTGAATTGAATGCGACTTTTCATCACCGTACCGCAGAGGCGAAAGTCACTAGCCTCAGATTCCTCAATGCCCGGTCAGGCAAAGTGGAGGCGGCATTGCTGGAAAAGCTGATCGAGCTCTTGGTAGAAGAAAATTCACCGGTGCGGGTCGATGATTTAGCAGTGACGCTACCCTATCTTTTTGAGGTGGCGTGTGCGCATAACGAGGCAAAAATCGTCCTTCAAAGCCTCATGTCGTCCCCGTCGCTCTACGAGTACCTTCGCGTATTGAAGCGAAATCCTGAACCCGATGTCCAGCTCCTGTTGAGCGACATGCGGCCGTTGTCCGAGGCTGAGAAGGAGCTGCTTTGCGGGTACCTGCTCTATTTGCTGTTATATACCTATCCGACCTTGCCTTCGTATAGTGGCTCGGTGAATCTTGGACGGGTATATCTGCAGACAATGCTTACTGATCCAAAAGAATATAGTGGGATACTGATCGCATTCCGTAACGCGGTCATCGACATGCACGACCTGGATCACTTCCTTGATCAGTTCAAGGGCCGCAACGTCAAACAAATGATGTCCTTCCTCGCAACCGGAACCCTTCCACCAGGCTCCATGTTCGATTCGGATCATGAAGATGAGCAGAAGGAAGATAGTGAAGAGGCGGATGGCAAGGAGGCAGGTAAAACCGCCGACGAAATGCCCGGCTAAAAACATCGCCGCGACTGGGGGCGCGGCGGTGTTCTTCTTTCCCGAATCAGCTATTGAGCGTGAACTCGGTAAACGAGGACGATTCCTCGACCGGCTTTGGCGCCGCCTCCTGGGTGCTGGCCGCGCGCACTTCCGGACCGTTGTTAAGAAGCCACAACAGGTTGGTGGCCGAGTCCGCATTGGCCAAGCCTTCTTCCTGGGTGATCAGGCCGCTCTTGACCAGTTCGTACAAGGCCGATTCGAAGGTCTGCGAGCCCGGCGAGAGGCTGTTTTCCATCGCTTCCTTGATCTGGCCGATCTCGCCATTGTCGATCAGGTCGGCAATATAGCGCGTATTGACCATGATTTCGACGGCCGCCTGGCGCGTGCCGCCGGCCGCCGAGCGCACCAGGCGCTGCGACACGATCGCCTTGACCGCCGACGACAAATCCTGCAGCAGCGCGGGCCGGTTTTCGATCGGGTAAAAACTGATGATCCGGTTCAGCGCGTTGTACGAGTTGTTTGCGTGCAAAGTTGCCAGCACCAAATGGCCCGACTGGGCGTAGGCCAGGGCCGCAGCCATGGTTTCCTTGTCGCGGATCTCGCCGATCAGGATGCAATCGGGCGCCTGGCGCATCGAATTGCGCAGTGCCGTGTAGAAACTGCTGGCATCGCTGCCGATTTCACGCTGGTTGACGATCGATTTCTTGTTCTTGAACAGGTATTCGATCGGGTCTTCCAGGGTCAGGATGTGGCCGGCGCGCAACTCGTTGCGGTGGTCCAGCATCGAGGCGATGGTGGTCGACTTGCCCGAACCGGTCGCGCCGACCAGCAGCAGCAAGCCGCGCTTTTCCATGATCAGGTCGGCCAGCACGTGCGGCAGGCCCAGGTCTTCCAGCGCCGGAATCACGGCCGGCACAAACCGGAACACGGCCGAAATCGTGCCGCGCTGGCGGAAGGCCGACAAACGGAAGCGGCCCAGATTGGCGACCGAAATACCCATGTTCAGCTCGTTTTCGCGCATCAGCTCATCCATCTGTGCCTGGGTGCAGATTTCCGCGAGCAGGGCGGAAATGTTTTCCGGCTCCAGCTTTTGCTGATTGATGGGAATCAGGTTGCCGTTGATTTTGATGTGGACGGGCGAATTGACCGCGAAGAACATGTCCGACGCGTTTTTTTCTTTCATCAGATGGAACAAGCGGTCCATTGCCATTTTTTTTCTCCTGGTTTGGACTTTTACTGTATCAGATACCGCGCAGCAATTCGTTGATACCGGTTTTCGCGCGTGTCTTGGCGTCCACACGTTTCACGATCACGGCGCAGTACAGGCTGTAGCTGCCATCTTCCGACGGCAGGTTGCCCGACACCACCACCGAACCGGCCGGCACGCGGCCGTAGCTCACTTCGCCGGTGGCGCGGTCGTAGATCTTGGTCGACTGGCCGATGTACACGCCCATCGAAATGACCGAATTTTCCTCGACGATGACGCCTTCGACGATCTCCGAACGGGCGCCGATGAAGCAGTTGTCTTCGATGATGGTCGGATTGGCCTGCATCGGTTCGAGCACGCCGCCGATGCCGACGCCGCCGGACAGGTGCACGTTCTTGCCGATCTGCGCGCACGAACCGACCGTGGCCCAGGTGTCGACCATGGCGCCTTCATCGACGTAGGCGCCGATATTGACGTAGGACGGCATCAAGACCACGTTCTTGGCGATGAAGCTGCCGCGCCGGGCCACCGCCGGCGGCACCACGCGGAAACCGCCACGCGCGAAATCGTCGGCCGTGTAGCTGGCGAACTTGGTCGGTACCTTGTCGTAGAACTGCATGGTGCCGTCGGACGTCATGACGCTGTTGTTTTCGAGGCGGAAGGAGAGCAGCACCGCTTTCTTGATCCACTGGTTGACCACCCAGTCGGCACCGGTTTTTTGCGCCACGCGCATGCTGCCGTCGTCCAGGCCTGCGATCACGTGGGCCACTGCCTCGCGCAGTTCCGCCGTGCCGTTGGCCGGGGTGATTTCGGCGCGCTGTTCCCAGGCGGTGTCGATGAGGTTTTGAAGTTGTTGGGTCATGATCGGTATCTTATTAGGTGGTATGGCGGATTCGGTGCGACAGATTCATTGCGACTTCAGGACTTTGCAAAACTGGACGATGCGCAGGGCCGCTTCGACGCCCTCGTCGACTTCGGCGACCAGGGCCATGCGGATACGGCCGCTGCCCGGGTTGAGCCCGTGGGCGTCGCGCGCCAGGTAGCTGCCCGGCAGGACCGTGACATTATATTCCGCGTAAAGACGGCGCGCGAATTCGGTGTCCGACAGGCCGCTGCGGCGCACATCGGCCCACAGGTAAAAACCGGCGTCGGGCAGTTCCACATCCATCACTTCCTTGAGCAGCGGGGTGACGAGGGCGAACTTTTCGCGGTACTTGACGCGGTTTTCCTGGACGTGGGTTTCGTCGCCCCAGGCCGCGATGGACGCCGCCTGCACCGGTGGCGACATGGCGCCGCCGCAGTAGGTGCGGTACAGCAGGAACTTCTTGATCACGGCCGGATCGCCCGCCACGAAGCCGGAGCGCATGCCCGGCACGTTGGAACGCTTGGACAGGCTGGAAAACACGATCAGGTTCGCGTACGGGGTCTCGCCGCCGCTGCGTCCCAGCTGGTGCGCCGCTTCCAGCGCGCCCAGCGGCGCTACGCTGGTATGGTAAATCTCGGAATAGCATTCGTCGGCGGCGATCACGAAGCCGTGGCGGTCGGACAGCGCGAACAGCTGCTTCCAGTCTTCCAGCGACAGGGTGGCACCGGTCGGGTTGCCCGGGGTGCACAGGTACAGCAGTTGCACGCGCGGCCAGATATCGTCCGGCACGCTGGCGTAATCGCAGCCGAAATTGCGGCCCGGTTCCGAATTGACGAAGTACGGCACGGCCCCGGCCAGGTAGGCCGCGCCCTCGTAAATCTGGTAGAACGGATTGGGGCAGACGATCAGCGGCGCCGGCCGGGAGGCGTCGACGACGCAATGGGCGATCCCGAACAGGGCTTCGCGCGAGCCGTTCACCGGCAGCACCTGGGTGGCCGGATTGAGCGTCGGCACGCCATAGCGCCGTTCCAGCCAGCCGGCGATGGCAGCGCGCAGGGCATCGCTGCCGGCCGTGGTCGGATAGGTGGACAGTCCCGCCACGCCGTGCGCCAGCGCCTTCTGGATGAAGGCGGGCGTCGGGTGTTTGGGCTCGCCGATGCCAAGGCTGATGGCCGCGTAGTCCGGGTTCGGGGTCACGCCCGCGAACAACTGGCGCAGTTTTTCAAAAGGGTAGGGGTGCAGTTTGTCGAGATGTGGATTCACGGCGTTGCCAGGTTTGGCGCAGGGGAAGCGCAGGGTTAGCGTAGATCGGGACAGCGACGTATTATAGGCGCAAATGGCCGCTGTCGCGCCATGCTCCGGGATTTACGCCGGACCATTCCTTGAACGCGTGGGAGAACGCGCTTTGCTCTTGATAACCCAGCAAAAACGCGATATCGACCAGCGACAGGCTGCCCTGGCGCAGGTAATCGGTGGCCAGCGCGTAGCGTGCCTGGTCGAGCACCTGCTGGAAGCTGGCCCCGGCCTCGCTCAGTTTGCGTTGCAGGGTGCGCGGCGAGAGCTTGAGTTCCTCGGCGATGCTGGCCAGCCGTACCCGGTCGTGCGCCAGGTTGCGGATGATGGCCGCATGCACCTGGGCCACCACCCCGTCGTCGCGCCGGCTGCGCTCGCGCAGCAGCTGTTCGGCATGCTGCTGCAGCACCGGATACAGGCCCACGTCGGCATTCGGCACCGGCCAGCCAAGCAGCTGGGCGTCGAAACCGGCCGCGTTGACCGGCGCGCCAAAGCGCGGCAGGGTGCCGAAAATGCGCTCGTACTCGGCGCCGTCGGCCGCCTGTGCATGCGTGAAGCCCAGTTGCGGCGCCGGCAGCGCGGCCCCGGCCAGCCAGGTGCTGAAGGTGCGGATCCCGGCAAATACGCTTTCGACCAGATGGCGGCTGCCCTCGGGGTAATTGCTGACCCATTCGTAGTGCGCCTGCTGGCCATCCAGATGCAGCACCGAGCGTCCCAGGTCGTGCGCCAGCTGCTCGTAACGCAAGGTCTGCTGGAAAGCCTGGCCAAAATCGCGGCAGGACAGCAAAATCAGTCCATACACGCTGTAAGTGCCCAGTTTTACCCGTTCGCCGACGTGCAGGCCGAAATGCGGGTCGTCCGCCAGTTCGGCGCCGGCGCCCAGCAGGCGCACATAATCGGCCGCGCCGAGCGAATCGGGCAGGCGCTCGAGCGCCGTCGCGGGCAGGCCGGCGGCGCAGGCCAAAGCGGCCGGATCGACGCCGCGCGCCTGGGCCGCGTCGAGCAGCGGCTGCAGATAAGAGCCGGTGACGCGGCGCGCGTCAGGCCGCATTGGCGGAACCCCTGGCATGTTTGAACAAAGCGGTTGTCATAAAAGCGCAATACGTGAAGCCCGCCTTCGCATACGCTGGCGGCCGTGGATGAACAGCCAAGTATAACGGGAAAAAACGATGAAGCGGTGGAACGGATGGGGCGACGATGCCATTGAATTTGCGCTGAACGCGGACGCGCTGGCGTTTCTGGGCGAGCGTCTCGGGCCAGGGACCCCGGGGGCGGAGACCAGCCACGCGGACGCCTGCGCGCGCATCGGTGGCCGCCGCCTGCCGCCGCATCCGCTGGTGGACACCTCGGCCGCGGCGCGCCTGGCCAATGCACTGGGCCAGAGCCTGCCTGACTGGCTGCGCCTTCGCTACGGCAAAATCGACACCGCCCCGGATGGCGTGGCCTGGCCGGAAAGCGGGGAAGAAGTGCGCGAGCTGCTCGATTTTGCGGCCCGCAGCGGCGCCATCGTCATTCCCTACGGCGGCGGCACCAGCGTGGCCGGCCACGTTGGCGTGGAAGCGGGAGCGGCGCCGGTCCTCACCATCAACCTGACACGCATGCGCGCCATGATCGACCTGGACAAGGAAGCGCAACTGGCTACGTTCGGGGCCGGCGTGCTGGGGCCGGACCTGGAAGCGCAACTGCGCGCCTTCGGCTACACGCTCGGCCACTTTCCCCAATCGTTCGAGTATTCGACCCTGGGCGGCTGGGTGGTCACGCGGTCCTCCGGCCAGCAGTCGCTGCGTTACGGACGCATCGAACAGCTGTTCGCCGGCGGGCGGGTCGAAACGCCGGCCGGCACGCTCGACCTGCCGACCTTTCCCGCATCCGCCGCCGGAACCGACCTGCGCGAAATCGTGCTCGGCTCCGAAGGGCGCTTGGGCATCCTGACCGAAGCGACAGTGCGCGTCAGCCGCCTGCCGCAGTATGAAGCCTTCCACGCCGTGTTCTTCCCCGACTGGGAATCGGCGGCCGCCGCCACGCGCGAACTGGCGCAGGCCAAGCTGCCGCTATCGATGCTGCGCCTGTCGAATCCCCTCGAAACGCTGACCATGCTGACCCTGGCCGGCCACAAGCGCCTGATCGGCGCGCTGGAAACCTGGCTGCGCTGGCGCGGCTGCGCCGTCGGCAAATGCATGCTGATGATCGGCGCCAGCGGCACGGCCGCCAACGCGAAACACGCGCTGCGCGCCGCGCTGTCGGTCGCGCGCGGCGGCGGCGGCGTGCACGTGGGCCGCACCATGGGCGACAAATGGAAGCAAAACCGCTTCCGCAACGTCTACCTGCGCAACGCCGCATGGGAGCAGGGCTACGCCATCGACACGGTGGAGACGGCGGTCGACTGGCCGGGCGTCACCCCGATGATGCACGCGTTGGAGGATGCCGCCACCCAGGCCATGGCCTCCTGCGGGGAGCGGGTGCACGCCTACACCCACCTGTCGCACCTGTATGCGCAGGGCGCCAGCGTCTACTCGACCTTTGTGTACCGCCTCTCCGGCAATTACGAGGAAGACTTGCAGCGCTGGCGCCGTTTGAAGAGCACCGTATCGGAAGCGGTCGTCGTCAACGGCGGCACCATCAGCCACCAGCATGGCGTCGGCACCGACCACGCGCCCTACCTCGCGTCCGAAAAAGGCTTGCTGGGCATGGGCGCCATGCGCACGCTGTTCCGCCACTTCGACCCGGACGGGCGCATGAACCCGGGCAAGCTGGTGTCGCCGTGAGCAGCCACTGGCAGAAGGGCTGGCATAGCGGTTGGCAAGATACGCTGCCGCTGCTGCTGGCGCGCGAATGGGACCTGTTGATCATTGGCGGCGGCATCACCGGCGCCGGCATCCTGCTGGAAGCGTCGCGCCGAGGCCTGAAAGCGCTGCTGGTCGAGCAGCGCGACTTCGCCTGGGGCACATCGAGCCGCTCATCGAAACTGGTGCACGGCGGCCTGCGCTACCTGAAAGAGGGCCGCTTCGCCCTGACGCGCGAATCGGTGCACGAGCGTGACGCGCTGCTTGCCGGGGCTGCCGGCCTGGTGGAACCGCAAAGTTTCGCCTTCGGCGACTACGTGGGCCGCAAACCTGGCCGCAAGACCTTCCTGCTTGGGCTGGCGATCTACGACCTGATGGCCGGAAAGCGCGAGCGCCACTACGTCGATGGCGGCGAATTCGCGATGATGACACCCAACGCGGCGCGCGCCGGACTGCAAGGCGGCATGCTCTACACCGATGCCAAGACCGACGACGCGCGCCTGGTGCTGCGCGTGCTGCAGGAAGCCCAGACTCATGGCGGGGTGGCGCTCAACTACATGGCCGCGCGTTCGCTGCTGCGCAGCGGCAGCACCGTCAACGGCGCGCTGCTGCATGACGGGCGCGATGGCGCCACCCACGAGGTGCGCGCGCGCGTTGTCATCAACGCCACCGGCGCCTGGGCCGACGAACTGCGCGGCCATGCCGGCGCCGCCCCACGCCTGCGGCCACTGCGCGGCAGCCACCTGGTGCTGCCGGCCTGGCGCCTGCCGCTGGCGCAGGCGGTCAGCCTGATGCACCCGGCAGACGGCCGCCCGGTGTTCGCCTTTCCGTGGGAAGGCATCACCCTGGTCGGCACCACCGATGTCGATCACGGCGATGGCCTGGCCAGCGAAGCGGCCATCACGCGGGCGGAACTGGACTACCTGATGGCGGCGCTGCACGCGCAATTTCCGCAACTGGCGTTGCAAGAGTCGGACGTGATTGCGACGTATGCCGGCGTGCGCCCGGTGATCGACAGCGGCGCGGGCGACCCGTCCAAGGCCTCGCGTGACCATGCGGTGTGGCTGGAAGACGGCATGCTGACCGTCACCGGCGGCAAGCTGACCACCTTCCGCGTGATCGCCCTCGACGCGCTGCGCCACGCCATGCCCTTGCTGGCCGGCTGGCGCGACGACCTGGCGCCGTGCCCCGTGTTCGCGCCATCGCCGTCGCTGGTCGCCCCGCTGCGCGCGGCGGTGGTGCGGCGCCTGCGCGGACGCTACGGCGCGCACGCGCAGGCATTGATCGACGCGGCCCAAGCGGGCGAGCTGGAAGCCATCCCCGGCACCGAATCGCTGTGGGCCGAACTGCGCTGGGCCGCGCGTACCGAAGCGGTGCAGCACCTGGAAGACCTGCTGCTGCGCCGCACGCGGCTCGGATTGCAGCTGCATGGCGGCAGCGTGCGGCACATGGCGCGCATCCGCGCGATCTGCCAGGGCGAGCTGGAATGGGACGACGCGCGCTGGAACGCGAGCGAAGCGGCCTATCTGGCATTATGGCAGGCGCACTATGGCCTTCCCGCGTGACGAGAGAATCAACAGCCATGAATGATAAAACCATCCTCGCCATCGACAACGGCACCCAGAGCGTGCGCGCGATCCTGTTCGACCTGCAGGGTAATATCGTCGCCAAATCGCAGGTGCACTTCGAGAGCTATTTTTCCGAATATCCCGGCTGGGCCGAGCACGACCCGGAAGACTACTGGCAGTCGCTGTGCCGCGCCTGCAATCAATTGTGGGAGCAGCCTGGCGCCGACAAGGCGCTAGTGCAGGGCGTGGCGGTCACCACCCAGCGCGGCACGGTGATCAACGTCGGCCAGGATGGCAAGGCTTTGCGGCCGGCCATCACCTGGCTGGACCAGCGCCGCACCGACCTGGCGCCGCGCGTCGGCATGTGGTGGAACGCCGCGTTCCGGCTGGCGCGTGTGAAGGGCACGATCGACTATTTTCGCGGCGAGGCCGAGGTCAACTGGATCAAGGCGCACCAGCCGGACATCTGGGACCGCACGCACAAGGTGCTGCTGCTGTCGGGCTACCTGAATTACCGGCTGTGCGGACGCTACGTCGATTCGACCGGCTCGCAGGTGGCGTATCTGCCGTTCGACTACAAGCGCCAGCGCTGGGCCGGGCCGCGCGACTGGAAGTGGCAGGCGCTCGCGATCACGCCGCAGATGCTGCCCGAGCTGGTGGCGCCGGGCACCGTGATCGGGCTGATCGACGACGCGGTGGCCGCAGTGACCGGCATCCCGGCCGGCACGCCCTTGCTGGCGGCGGCGGCCGACAAGGCGTGCGAAGTGATCGGGGCGGGCTGCCAGGCGCCGCATATCGGCTGCCTCAGTTACGGCACCACCGCCACCATCAACACCACCAGCCGCCGCTACGTGGAAGTGACGCCCTTCATTCCACCGTATCCGGCAGCCATTCCCGACACCTACAGCACCGAGGTGCAGATTTTCCGGGGCTACTGGATGGTCAACTGGTTCAAGGAGCAGTTTGGCCACCACGAGCGCGCGCGCGCGCTGGAAGAGGATGTGGCGCCGGAGCAGCTGTTCGATGAACTGGTCAACGCGGTTCCGGCCGGGGCCATGGGGCTCATGCTGCAGCCTTACTGGAGTCCGGGCATTCGCGTGCCGGGGCCGGAGGCGAAGGGCGCGATTATCGGCTTTGGCGACGTTCACACGCGTGCGCACGTGTACCGCGCGATCCTGGAAGGGCTGGCGTATGCGCTGCGCGAGGGGAAGGAACGCACTGAAAAACGCAGCGGGGTGCCGATTACCGAGTTGCGCGTCTCGGGCGGCGGTTCGCAGAGCGACGCGGCGATGCAGCTGACGGCGGATATTTTCGGGCTGCCCACCGCGCGTCCGCATGTGTATGAAACGTCGGGGCTGGGGGCGGCGATCGCGGCGGCGGTGGGGCTGGGTTTGTATCCGGACTTCGCGGCGGCGATTGCGGGGATGACGCGCATCGGGCGGGTATTCGAGCCGATTGCGGCGAACCGGGTGATGTACGACCGCTTGTACAAGCAGGTGTACCGCAAGATGTACGCGCGCTTGCAGCCGATGTATGCGCAGATTGCGGAGATTACGGGGTATCCGGAAAAGCCTTGATGCCGTCATCCGCGCCATCGGCGAGGGGTGAGTCCTTTTGCTCCCAGCGGTCGACAAACACCAGGTCGTCGAGCTTGCGGCGCTTTTCCCAGCCCTCCATCTCCAGCATCGGCATCGGATAAAACTGTTCCACATGCCCGAGGCAGACCACCGCCACCGGCTTGGCCCCCTCGGGCATCGACAGCAGCGTGGCCAGACTGGCGGGGTCGAACAGCGACACCCAGCCCATGCCCAGCCCCTCCGCGCGCGAGGCCAGCCACATGTTTTGCAGCGCGCAGGCGACCGACGCCAGGTCCATCTCGGGCAGGGTGCGGCGGCCGAACACATAATCCTCGCGCCGGTCCATGAGCGCGGCCACCAGCAGTTCGCCGCATTCGCGGATGCCTTCGACTTTCAGCCGCATGAATTCCGAGCCGCGCTCGCCCAGCGCGTCGGCCGTGGCCAGGCGCTCATCGTCGACCAGCTTCACGATGGCCTCGCGCACCGCGTCGCTGCGGATGCGGATGAAGCGCCACGGCTGCATCAGCCCCACGCTGGGCGCCTGGTGCGCCGCGCCAATCAGCCTGGCGAACAGCGCCTCGTCGATGGCGCCCGGCACGAAGTGGCGCACGTCGCGCCGCGCGGCGATGGCGCGGTAGACGGCGTCGATATCGCTCTGGATGAATTGGTCGGTCAAGGTGTTCTCGCAGGTTCGCGGCGGCGCCAGGGTGCGCCGCTTCGACCCGCATTATCCGGCAAGCGCGCTTACTTGAGCAAACGCGCGATGAAGGTCTGGATCAGTTCCGTGCTTTCGCTGGTCGCGCTCATATGCGGGCAGTGCCCGATATTGTCGACATAGGCCAGCCAGCTCACCGGCAAGTGCTTGCGCATGTATTCGCCCACTTCACGCGGGGCGATCATGTCGTCGGTGCTTTGCAGGATCAGCGTCGGCGTGTGCGAACGCGGCACGTCGGCGCGGTGGTCCGACAAGAAGGTGACGCGCGCGAAGTGGCGGGCGATCTCGGGATCGTTGCGGCAAAAGCTGGCGGTCAGCTCCTGCTGCAACTCAGGCCGGTCCGGCGCGCCCATGATCATCGGGCCCATGTTGGCGGCCCACTTCAGGTAGTTGTCGTGCATGAGGTTCAGCAGGGTGTCGATATCTTCGCGGTTAAAGCCGCCGATGTAGTCGCCATCGTTGATGAAGCAGGGCGACGGGGCGACCATGACCTGGCCGGCGAACATGGCCGGCTCGCGGATCGCGGCCAGCATGCCGATCATGGCGCTGACCGAGTGGCCGATGAAGACCACCGGCGCGTTGGAAAATACGTGGATGATCTCGAGCAGGTCTTCCGCGTGGCGGTGCAAGCTGCCGTAGTCGAATTCGTTGTAGGCCGACAGGTCCGACTTGCCGCTGCCAACGAGGTCGTAGAGGATCGTCTTGTGGCGTTCGGTGAAGGCGGGCAGCATCTTGCGCCACATGCCCTGGTCGCAGCCGAAGCCGTGACCGAATACCAGGGTCGAGGGACCATTCCCGGAACAGTTCACGTTGTTGCGGTGCTCAATATCCATAGCGCATCCACCAGTGAGCCAGCCTACGCTCCGAAACCTATCAGAGCACGCTGTCGTCAGCCCATTCTAATCCTGTTAATGCAACGGCTGTGTCTTTTGTATGCCACGCGTGCACTTATGCGGGACGGGTAGGGGCGCCGGTCCGTCACAGGGTGTGGCGCAGCTCAAGCGTGAACGCGCGTCCCGGCATCGGCAGGTCGAAACGGATATTCCCGGGAGCGGCGCTCGGCTCGCGCACATCGCGGTCGAACAGGTTCGTCACCGAGGCGCGCAGCTGCCAGTTGCCGGACAGGCGTTCGCGCAGCACGCTCACGTCGGTCGTGGTGTAGTCGGCGATGGGCGGGCGCGCGTCGCCCGGCTCGCGGCGCCGGTCGGCCACGTGGTTGACGGTGGCGCCGATCTGCCACGACGGCGCCGGGCGCCAGTCGGCGCGCGCGAACAGGCGCCGCTGCGGCGCAAGCCCGGCATCCCTGCCGCTGGCTTCATCGATGCTGCGCTGGTACGAGATGCTGGCGGCGAGGCGCAGGGCGCGCACCGGTGTCCAGGCGGTCTCGAACTCGAATCCGCGTCCGCTCTGGTCGCCCATGTTGCGGAAGGTCTTGCCGGTGCCCGGATCGGCATTGGGCGCGGCCACGATGATGTCGCGCATGCGGTAGCGGAACAGATTGAGGCTGGTGCGCCAGTCGCTGGCCGGCTGCCACGACACGGCCAGTTCGCCCGTCTCGATGGTTTCCGGATTGAGGTTCGGATTGCCCACGTTGACCGGATTATTGATCGTGTACTGCTCGACGAAATGCGGCGCGCGGAAGGCGCGTCCGTAGATCGCCTTGACGATGACGTTGTACGCCGCGTCCCACACCAGCGCCGCGCGCGGATTGGTGGTGCCGCCGAAGTCCGAATAGCGGTCGTGGCGCACGCCGGCGGTCAGGGTCCAGTCGTTGGCGATGCGCCACTCGTCCTGGGCGAAGGCATACTGGATGTCGCGCTGGTGCGGCGTCAGGTACACCAGCGCCGGATTGCCGGTGGCGTCCACCAGCGCCGGCAGGGGGCTGATGGTGGCGCCCACGCCCGGCACCAGCACGAAGCTGAAGTTCTTGGTCTCGGTGGCGCTGTACAGATCGTCGACGCGGTAGCCGGCGCCGATGCGGATACGGTGCGCATCGAAGCCGGCGTAGAAGGCCGACACGCTGGCGTTGTAATGGCGTTCGGCGTGGCCGGGATTGCCCACCACGCCGCCGGGCCAGGCGCCGCCGAAGGCGCCGGCCGGGAACAGGTGGTAGGCCGGCTCGCCGGGGCGGTTGTTGAGCGCATGGTAAGCCAGCGCCGCCGACAAGTCCCAGTGCGGCATGAAGCCCGCCTGGTGGTAGCCCAGGTCGAGGTAGGTGCGGGTTTCCGGTACGCGCGCCTCGGGGTCGAGCGCATCGGCCAGGCCCACGCCGACGCCCATCTCGCGCTTCTGGTAGGCGCCGCGCAGGCGCCAGTTGCCCCATTCGAGATCGGCGCGCGTGTCGAGTGCGCGCCGCCCGGCGCTGACCGTGCCGGGTGCGCGCGAGGCGCGCGTGCCGAAGACGGTATCGAGGCCGCTCTGCAGATCCTGCACGACGGCGCGCCTGGCGCCGTCGGTGCTGCCGCCGCGCAGATACAGCGCGGCACGCAGCGGCCCCCAGGCGTGGCTGGACTGGACCCAGGCGTCGCGGCTCTTGAAGCTCCCCAGGCGCACGCCCGATTCGACGCCGCGGATGTCGGCCGCGCTCTTGGTGACGACGTTGATCACGCCCGAAAAGGCATCGGCGCCATACAGGGCCGAGCCGGGGCCGCGAATGACCTCAATGCGCGCCACGTTCTCGAGCGGCATGCCGCCCCAGGCCTGGCCACGGTTGCCGGCAAAGACGGAGGTGATCGGCAAGCCGTTCACCAGCATCAGCACTTGCGGGTTGTAGCCGGTGTGGATGCCACGGATGCTGTAGATCGGATTGAACGGCGCCGAGAAGCTCGATACGTGCAGGCCAGGCACGCTTTCCAGCACCTGATCGAGGTCGCTCGCGCCCATGGCCGCGATGTCGGCGGCCGAGATGACCGAGGCCACGGCCGGCGCGCGCGCCAGCGGCTGCTGGCTGCCGGTGGCGATGGTGAGCACGGCGCGCTCGCCGTAGGTCAGCGCCAGTTCTTCTTCATCGGCGCTCTGGGCGATGGCCGCGCCGGGCCAGGCCAGCGCGATGGACAAGGCCACCAGTTGTGCGTTCGCGATCCGATTGGCCATCCGCTTCCCCGCCGCTGTTAAATGACTCTCAAGATAACATGGGACCCATGCCGCATACAAATGCAAAAACGCCGCCCGCCAGTGAGCTGGGGGGCGGCGTCGGACTGGCGCGGCGAGGCTTACAGCTGCGCGGCGATCAGCTTGCCCAGGATGGCGACGCCTTCACGGATACGCTCCGGCGGCACGGTCACGAAGGACAGGCGCAGGGTGTTCGTTTCGGCTTCGTTGGCGTAGAACGGCGCGCCCGGCACGAATGCCACCTTGGCCGCGATGGCCTGGTCGAGCAGCTTCATGGCATCGATATGCTTGGGCAGGGTCACCCAGATGAACATGCCGCCTTCGGGCTTGGTCCAGGTCACGCTGGCCGGGAAGAATTCGGCGATCGCGTCCAGCATCGCCTGGCACTGGTTGGCGTACAGCGCGCGGATGGTCGGGATGTGCTGGTCGAGGAAGCCATCCTTGACCACTTCGTAGACCACCATCTGGGTCAGCTGCGCGGTGTGCAGGTCGGCGGCTTGCTTGGCCAGTTCCAGGCGGCGCACCAGCGGCAGCGGCGCGACCACGTAACCCAGGCGGATGCCCGGCGTGAGCACTTTCGAGAACGAGCCCATGTAGATGACGCCGTCCGGGTTCATGTTCAGCATCTTCGGGAACGGCTCGCCCTTGTAGCTCAGCGCGCCGTACGGATCATCTTCGATCAGCGGCAGGCCGAGGCGGGCGCAGGTTTCGACCAGTTCCTGGCGGCGCTCGATGGACAGGCTGCGGCCGGTCGGGTTCTGGAAGTTCGGCAGCGCGTACAGCAGGCGCGCGCCTTCGGCCACGGCCGCGATCGAGGACGGCACCAGGCCATGCTCATCGGTGGCGACCGACTTGAATTCGGGACGGTAGACCGAGAACGCCTGCAGCGCGCCCAGGTAGCTCGGCGTTTCGACCAGCACGCGGCTGCCTTCGTCGATCAGCACCTTGCCCAGCAGGTCGAGCGCCTGCTGCGAGCCGGAAGTCATCAAGACCTGTTCCGGCAGAATCTTGCAGGTGGCGGTGGACAGCGAATTGGCGATCCACTCGCGCAGCAGCGGGTAGCCATCGGTCGGGCCGTATTGCAGCGCCACTTTACCGTTTTCGGACAGGACCTTGTCGAAGGCCGCCTTCATGTGTTCGACCGGGAAAGTGGCAGGCGAGGGCAGGCCGCCGGCGAAGGAGATGATCTCCGGACGCTGGGTGATCTTCAGGATTTCGCGGATGAACGAACTCTGCAGCTGGCTGGCGCGCTCGGAAAAACGCCACTCGATGGGGTTTGGATTTTCGATTTTCATACTGGTCTCACAGTCAAGGCGGCCGGGTTCGCACTGGGCCGATTATAGAGCACGCTGGGTAAGCGGCTGGAAAGACGCCGCCGGATAAGCAGCGTCCGGGATGTTGATGAAGCTTTAAGCGACTTCGACAATCATTTCAATTTCCACGCAGGCGCCGCGCGGGTTCTGGGCCACGCCGAAGGCCGAGCGGGCATGCTTGCCAGCATCGCCGAATACCTCGCCCAGCAGTTCCGACGCGCCATTGGTGACGATGTGCTGGTCGGTGAAGCCGGGCGTCGAATTGACCAGGCTCATCAGTTTAACCACGCGCTTGACCTTGCCCAGGTCGCCGCCGCAGGCTTCCTGGAGCGTGCCCATCAGATCGATGGCAATCGCGCGCGCGGCGGCGGTGCCCTGTTCGGTGGTGATTTCCTTGCCCAGCTGTCCGGCGTTCACGGAGCCATCGGCGTTCTTCGCGATGTGTCCGGAAATAAACACCAGATTCCCTGTTTGCACGTACATCACATACGCGGCGACGGGAGCGGCGGGTGGGCTGAGGGTGATATTGAGCGATTTCAGTTTGTCGTAGACGGTCATGGCGGATCCTCGAGGCGGGTAGAAAGAACAAGGCAGTATTGTACGTCGGGCACGACCGGCTGCCCACCGGAATCGCGCCCTGCCGACAACTTGTCAGAGTGCGGGGCAGACTCCGATAAACGAACGTCTAAAACCCCTACAGCCGGGGTCAGAGCTCTGACTTGAAACATTTTCTTTTAATCAACATAAATCGTTTTCGGCCGGAATCAATTTTGACGCATCCCGGGCATCTCGACCCTGTTCGCCCAAAAAAACTTGCTTAACCCCGGTTAAGCAACGAAAAAGTTGCGAGTCAGAGCTCTGACCCCAGTTAAGCAATAAAAAAATTTCGAATCAGAGGTCAGACCCCGGTTGGCGGGGTTAGCGCTTGATTGGCATGCGGCGGCCGATGGCAACCACGGCGATCACTGCCAGCGCGAAGCCGATGTTGGCCGCTGCCAGCGGTTCGCCCAGCAGCACCCAGGCGCCCGCCAATGTCATGAACGGTTGCAGTAGTTGCACTTGCCCCACCCGGGCAATGCCGCCGCGCGCCATGCCTCGATACCAAAAGAAAAAGCCGATGAACATCGAGAACACGGACACGTACGCAAAGCCAATCCACGCCCGCGCGCCAGCCTCAGCCATTCGGTCCAGGTGCGGCCATGCCAGCCAAACCACCAGCGGCAACACCAGCGGCACCGACAAGACCAGCGCCCAGCTGATCACTTGTTGTCCGCCCATGCTGCGCGCCAGCTTTCCACCCTCGGCGTAGCCCACCGCCGCCGCCGCCACGGCGCCAAACATCAGCAGGTCGGCCTGATGGAAGCTGCCGCCGCTCTGGCGCAGCGCGAAGCCGATGACGATGCCCGAGCCCGCCAGCGCGGTCAGCCAGAAACCCAGCGACGGCTTTTCGTTGCCGCGCAGCGCGGAGACGAGCGCGGTGGCCAGCGGCAAAATGCCTACCAGTACCGCGCCGTGCGAAGCCGGCAGGCTGCGCAAGGCAATCGAGGTCAGCCACGGGAAGCCGATCACGCAGCCGAGCGAGACCATCGCCAGCGGCCACAGCGCCGACCTCGGCGGCAGCGCCGCGCGCTTCCATATCAGCCAGATGCCCGCCAGCAGCGCCGCCACCAAGGCCCGCCCCAGCGCCACGAACACCGGTTCCAGCCCGGCCACCGCCATCCGCGTGAACGGCAAGGTCAGGCTGAACATGGCCACCCCAACCAGCCCCAGCAGCATGCCGGCGCTCTCGTCGGACATGCCCCGCCGGGATAGGCCCCGCCGGGATAGGCCCCGCCGGGATAGGCCCGGCCGGGATAGGCCCCGCCGGGATAGGCCCGGCCGCACCGCACCGGTCACCGCACTCGTCGTTATCGTCGCCATGTTCAAGGCCCTTGCAGGATGTGACGGAACAGCTCGGCGTCGACATTGCCGCCGGTCAATGGCAGCCCGATCTTCTTGCCACGGATTAAGGCGCTGTCCTTGATCTGCATGGCCGCCGCCAGCGCCGCCGCACCGGCGCCTTCGGCCAGGTTATGGGTGCAGCGGTAGTACAGGCGCATGGCGCGCGCCACTTCATCGTCGGTCACGGCCAGCACGTCGTCGGCGCATTCGAGCACCGCCACCAGCGAGGCCGCATCGGGCACGCGGCAGGCCAGCCCGTCGGCCACCACGGTGCTGACCGCCGCTTCGATGCTGCGCCCGGCCCGGAACGAGAGCTGGTAGGCCGGCGCATGGCTCGACACCACGCCGATAATCCGGGTCTTGACGCCCAGCGCGTGGCGCGCCGCGATCGCGCCGCAGATGCCCGAGCCCTGGCCGATCGGTACCAGCACCAGGTCCAGGTCGGGCTGGGCGCGGAACAGTTCGAGCCAGCCGCTGGCCACGCCCGCCACCAGATCCTCGTGATACGAGGGCACCATGTGCAGCCCTTCTTCACGCATCAGTGCCAGCGCATGTTCGCGGCTTGCCTGGAAGTCGTCGCCATGTTCGATGACCCGCGCGCCCAGTCCGCGCATGCAGGCATTCTTTTCCACGCTGTTCCCGTGCGGGACCACCACCGTCACCTGCAGCCCCTCGCGCGCGCCGCTGAAGGCGATCGCCTGGCCGTGATTGCCGCGGGTCGGGGCGATGATGCCGCGCACCTCGGGCGCGCGCCGCACCAGCGCGTCGAGGTAGACCACCGCGCCGCGCGCCTTGAAGGTGCCCAGCGGCGTGTGGTTTTCGTGCTTGACCCAGACTTCGGTGCCGACCGCTTCATTCAATAACGGCCACGAATACTGCGGCGTGGGCGGCATGGCGCGGTAGACGAGGGCGGCGGCGGCATCAAGTTCGGCGAGGTCGGGCAGGTACATGGCTGGCTTTCAAGGAGTGGAACTGGAAGGTCGATGGGTGTATCCTAGACGAGAAAACCAGTACAGTACAAATACACTTTACCAATTAATTACGCATACTGTGACGGTGTCATGACCAATACAAGCAATCCCGCCATCGGCCTGCTCACGCGCGGCTCGGGCGAAACCCTGATCGACCAGATCGTGCGCTCGGTATCGAGCCGGATCGACGACAAGCTGCTGCGCAGCGGCGCGCGCATGCCGTCAATCCGCCAGTTCGCCGCCTCCCACGGGGTGTCGTGCTTCACGGTGGTGGCCAGCTACGATAAACTGGTGGCCAAGGGCTACGTGGAGTCGCGCCGCGGCGCCGGCTTTTTCGTGCGCGAACGCTCGCCCCTGAACGCCGGCGAACGCTCCATGCCTGATGCGCCGCCAGCGCCGCTGGAAGCCAAGCCGCTCGACGTGGTCTGGCTGATCCGGAACATGTTCCGCCCCGCGCCATCGCAGCGCGTGCCCGGTTCCGGCGTGCTGCCACTCGAATGGCTCGATGGCCCGATGATCGCCAACGCCCTGCGCGCGGTCAGCCGCCAGAGCGGCGCGCTGCTGGTCAATTACGGCGTGCCGCAGGGCTTCCTGCCGCTGCGCCAGCAGCTCCAGCTGAAACTGGCCGAACTGGAAATCGACGCCGCCCCCGAGCAGATCGTCACCACGGTCGGCGTGACCCAGGCGCTGGACCTGGTGGCGCGCGAATTCACCCGCCCGGGCGACACCATTTTCGTGGACGATCCGGCCTGGTTCCTGATGTTCGGCGCGTTCGCGGCGATGGGCCTGAAAGTGGTCGGCATCCCGCGCCTGGCCGACGGTCCCGACATCGCCCGCCTGGCCGCGATGGCGGCGCTGCACAAGCCCAAGCTGTATGTGATCAATTCGCTGCTGCACAACCCCACTTCCACCTCGCTGTCGGCGGCCAAGGCGTTCCAGGTGCTGCGCATCGCCGGGGAACACGGCTTTACCATCGTCGAAGACGATATCTACTGCGACCTGCATCCCGGCAGCGCGGTGCAGCCGGCCACGCGCATGGCGGCGCTCGACCAGCTCGACAGGGTGATTTACCTTGGCGGCTTTTCCAAGTCGCTGGCGGCCAACCTGCGGGTCGGCTTCATCGCTACCTCTCCCGAGTGGGCCCAGCGCCTGTGCGACCGCAAGATGCTGGCCACCCTCACCACCAGCGACATCGGCGAACGGGTGGTGTACAAGGTGCTCTCGGAGGGCTTGTACCGCAAGCACGTGGACCGCCTGCGCGGACGGCTCGACGCGGTGCGCGCACGCACGGTGCGCCAGATGGAAAAAGTGGGCTTGAAGGTCGACGTGGCGCCGCCGGCCGGCCTGTTCGTCTGGACCGACACCGGCATCGACACCAGCGCCCTGGCCGAACGCGCCATGGCCGACGGCTTGCTGCTGGCCCCGGGCGCCCTGTTTTCGCCCAGCCAGTTGCCCTCGACCCGGATGCGCATGAACGTATCGACCTCGCAGGAACCGGGCGTGTGGGAGTTCCTGGCCCGGGAGCTCGGGCGCTGAGCTTGCGGGCCTTGAAATCGCTTAAAACACCCCCATTTCTCTCCAATCCGTTCAACCCGTCATACACGAGGACTAAAAATGGCTGTCGCCGAAAAAGAAACCCTTGGTTTTCAAGCAGAAGTAAAACAGTTACTGCAATTGATGATCCACTCCCTGTATTCGAACAAGGAGATCTTCCTGCGCGAGCTCATTTCGAACGCGTCCGACGCGGCCGACAAGCTGCGCTTCGAGGCGATCAATAACGATGCTTTGTACGGTAACGACCACGAACTGAAAATCCGTGTCGCCTTCAACAAGGAAGCGCGCACGGTCACCATTTCCGACAACGGCATCGGCATGAGCCGAGAAGAAGTCATTTCGCACCTGGGCACCATCGCCAAGTCGGGCACCAAGGAATTCTTCGGCAAGCTCTCCGGCGACCAGCAGGCCGACGCGGCCCTGATCGGCCAGTTCGGCGTGGGCTTTTACTCGGGCTTCATCGTGGCCGACAAGATCACGGTCGAAACCCGCCGCGCCGGCGCCGACGCATCCGAAGGCGTGCGCTGGGAGTCGGCGGGCGAGGGCGATTACAGCGTCGAAGCGATCGAGAAAACGGCGCGCGGCACCGACATCATCCTGCACCTGCGCGAAGGCGAGGACGAGCTGCTGTCGAGCTGGAAGCTGAAATCGATCATCCGCAAGTACTCGGACCATATTTCGCTGCCGATCGTGATGCAAAAGGACGAGTGGGATGCCGAAAAAAGCGAGACGGTGCTCAAGGATGAAGTCGAAACGGTCAACCAGGCCAGCGCGCTGTGGGCCCGCAACAAGGCTGACATCACGCCCGAGCAGTACGAGGAATTCTACAAGCACGTCTCGCACGACTTCCAGTCCCCGCTGACGCACACCCACAACCGGGTCGAGGGCCGCAGCGAGTACACGCAGCTGCTGTACGTGCCGAGCCACGCCCCGTTCGACCTGTGGGACCGCAACAAGCGTGGCGGCATCAAGCTGTACGTCAAGCGCGTGTTCATCATGGACGATGCCGAGCAGCTGATGCCGGCCTACCTGCGCTTCATCAAGGGCGTGATCGACTCGAACGACCTGCCGCTGAACGTCTCGCGCGAGATCCTGCAGGAGTCGCGCGACGTGAAGGTGATCCGCGAAGGCTCGACCAAGCGCGTGCTGGGCATGCTGGAAGAACTGGCCAATGCCGACGAGCAGGAAAAGAAGGACAAGTACACGACCTTCTGGGCCGAATTCGGCCAGGTGCTCAAGGAAGGCATCGGCGAGGACGCCGGCAACAAGGACCGCATCGCCAAGCTGCTGCGCTTCGCTTCGACCGCCAACGACAACGCCGACCAGAATACCTCGCTGGCCGACTACATCGCGCGCATGAAGGAAGGCCAGGAGAAGATGTATTACGTGGCAGGCGACAGCCATACCGCTGCCAAGAACAGCCCGCATCTCGAAATCTTCCGCAAGAAGGGCGTTGAAGTGCTGTTGATGACGGACCGCGTCGACGAATGGATGCTGTCGTTCCTGACCGAGTTCGAAGGCAAGGAGCTGGTGTCGGTGGCCAAGGGTGGCCTGGATCTGGGCGGCCTGGAAGATGAAGCCGAGAAGAAGGAACACGAACAGACCGAGACCTCGTACAAGGAACTGGTCGAGCGCATGAAGGCGGCGCTGGGCGAGAAGGCCAAGGATGTGCGCGTGACGTTCCGCCTGACTGATTCGCCAGCCTGCCTGGTGGCCGACGAGAACGAGCTGTCTGGGAATCTTCTGCGCATGTTGAAGGCGGCGGGGCAGAGTGCGCCGGAATCGAAGCCGATCCTGGAGATCAACCCGAACCACCCGCTGGTGACGCGTTTGAAGAACGAAGACGCGGCCAGCACCCAGTTCGGCGACTGGGCGCACATCTTGTTCGATCAGGCTTTGCTGGCCGAAGGCGGTTCGCTGAGCGACCCGGCTACGTTCGTGAAGCGCTTGAATGAGATGCTGCTGGCTGGGGCTAAATAAGTGTCGTAAATAGCACCACTAGTCCGATATCCATCATTCCCGCCTGCGCGGGAATGACGGTCTCAAGGGCAACGTCCAAGCAGCTGGAAGTGGAGCTTATGCCGACACCTGCCTGCACAACTCCCCCAGCAGCTTTTCCCCCTCCGGCCAGTCGCCGTACCCGCTATCCCCATTGATATGTCCCGCGTCGCCAATCTCGACGAAGCGGCTGCCCCACGCCTCGGCAAACGCGCGTGCGCGTTCGATCGACACATAAGGATCGTTGGTACTGGCCACCACAATGCTCGGAAAAGGCAGCTTGTGCAGCTGCATCGGCGCAAACCCCACCGCTTCGGACGGAAACGCAGCGCCTTCCGCATCGGCCGGCGCCACCAGGAACGCGCCGCTGATACTGAGCGCCGACTCCGAGCGCGCCCAATGCGCCACCAGCCCGCACGACAAACTGTGCGCCACCAGGATCGGCGGACCTTCGCTCATGGCGATCGCCGCATCGACTTCATCGACCCATTCCTGACGGTCGGGGTTATTCCAGTCGCGGTGTGCGACACGCTTCCATGCCGGGTTGCGCTTCTCCCAGTGCGTTTGCCAGTGCGACGGACCCGAGTTCCAGATCCCCGCCAAAGTCAGTACATCGCAATCCATTACCCCTCCGTCGTTAACAAGTCGATAGACGATTGTACGACTAAAGTGAGTTCCGCCTGCGGCGTGCGATGCGTCAGAAGGTGAGGGTCAGCGTTCCATGGAACGGCACGGCCATCCAGCGCGCGCCCAAGTCCAGCGCGCCTTGGTACAGCAGGCGCTCGGCATCGATGCCGGCCAGGTCGAAGGGCGCGCGCTCGCGTCCCAGGCAAGCGACGCGCACCGCTTCGGCGAAATCGGCGTCATCGAACTGGCCGCTCCAGAGCTGGGTCTGGAGCGCTTCGAGCACCGCTTCGACCTGGATCGCCTCGGTGTCGACTTGCAGGCCGGCCGGGTCGTGCGCCATCTCCATGGCGAAGCTGGCTTCGGCACCGCGCGCCACCAAGCCGGTGAAGCCGTTGCGCAGGCCAAGCGTGGACTCCACCACATAGTGGACCAAATCATGCGGCAAGATGCCCTGGCGCGGCATCGCGGTCTGGGTATTGCTGCCGTCGTCGCACAGGTAGCGCAAGCGGTCGAGTTTGTCGGATTTGCCGAGTTTTTCCGCAATCAGTTGCATCGTTAAACGCGCAAGTCGTACCTGCTTCGGGCGCAGTGAAGTCGACAATGGTAGCAGTTGATTGCTTGCAACGGCACAATAATTTACACGTATTGCAATGTGCCGCCGCAAGCATGCGCTAGCGCGCGCCTGTCCGGATTACTGCGCGCCCTTGCTCACCTTGATCCAGTTCAGGTTCCAGCCGCCTTGTTTGGCGTAGACGCCGAACGAATGGCTGCCGGCATTGAGCGTGACGGTTTTCTTGACCGATGCCCAGGTTTGCCAGCCGCCCGTGGCCGGAACCGCGACTGTCGCGTAGGTCGGCTTGCCGCCGGCTTCCTCGAAACTCAGTTCACCGCCACCCACGCTGGCGACCCGGAATTCGATGGTGTAGGTGCCGGTTTCTGGAATCGTGACCGGCGCGTTGGTGTAGGACATCCAGTCGCCGGTGTCGATATGGCTCGCGTTCCTGCCGCCGCCGGCGTCGGTGGTCTGCTCCGACTCCACGCCGCTCATGGCCGCATGGTCCTCGGCCTGGATCAGCGCGATCTGCCCGCCCGAGCCGGCCGCGGCGATGCTGATCCAGTTCAGGTTAAAGCCGCCAGCCTTGGCCGCGATGCCGATCGATTGCTTGCCGGCGGGGAGCTGCACGTCGTGCGAAATGGTGTTCCAGGTCTGCCAGCCGCCGGTCGCCGACACCGCTTTGGTAGCGAATACCGGGCTGCCGCCGGCCCGTTCCAGGCTGATGTTGCCGCCACCGTTGGCGCTGGCCACGCGGTAGGAAACCGTGTACAGGCCTGCCGATGGCACGTCGACCGTGTAGTTCATCCAGTCGCCGCTGTCGATGTAGCCGACATTCTGGCCGCCGCCGGCATCGCTGGTGGTTTCAAGCTGCACGCCGCTCATCTGGCAATAGGCTTCGGCCTGGATCGTGGCCGGTACCGTGGCCGTGGTGCAGCCGGTGTCGGACGACGACGGCCAGTTGCGCACCGTTTCACGGGCTTGCTTGCCCGATTCGGTCAGGTCCCAGTTGGCCCAGCCGCCGGTGGAGCTGGCGCCGGGCACCAGGCTGGCCGAGCCCTCTTTGGCGTCGTCCAGCGCCCAGTTGGCGTTGCTGATGTTGTGCTTCTTCATGAAGTCGATCCAGGCATTGGTTTCGGCATAGTTCACGCCGCCGTTGCCGTCGGCGTTGACCGAACCCCATTCGGTCACGAACAGGGCCAGGCCGTTGTTCATGGCGGTGCTGGCCTTGTCGCGCAGGTACTGGGTGTGGGTGCCGGCGTAGAAGTGCAGGGTGTAGGCGATGTTGGAAAAGCCGGTGATCGGGTTGCGCGAGGCAATGTCGGCGTCCTGCGACCAGTGCGGCGAGCCGACGATGATCAGGTTGTCCGGGTCGATCGCGCGGATCGCCGCGATCACGGCTTGCGCGTACGGCTTGACGTTGGCGTCCCAGGTCACGTCGTCCTTCGGTTCGTTGTAGATCTCGTAGATGACGTGCTTGTTGTGGCCATAGGTGCGCGCCATCTCCTGGAAAAAGGCGATCGCTTCGTTTTGGTGGCGGAAGGCGTAGTGCGAGTGCCAATCGATGATGACGTACATGTCCTTGGCGATGGCGGCGTCCACCACGGCCTTGACGCGCGCCTTGTTCGCGGCCGGGAACTGGAGGTAGCCCCCTTGGTCTTCCACGCCCATGGCGGCGCGCACCAGTTTGGCCTTCCAGTCGTCCTTGAGCCAGCCCACCGCGCCGGCGTTGTAGAAGCGCTCTCCGGGCCAGCCGGTGTTGGACCAGTACAGGCTGCTGCCGCTGATGCTGCCTGGTTTGCCGCCGACCAGCACCTGGTTGCCGCTGACCGAGAGGGCCGGCACGTCGGCCAGCGCGGCGCCGGCGCACAGCGACAAGGCCAGGGCGATGAGGGTGGTGCGGAAAGTCGGACGGGATGCTGCTGCGTTGCTAAGGGTCATGCTCATCGCTGTTGTCTCCTGAGTGGATGTCTGTGAGCGAGGGGCGACGCGCCAGTGGCGGGTTCGGGCTTGCTGCCATCTCGGTGCTGCGTGCTGCGTGCGGCGCGCGCTGGCGCCTGGCGTCCCCGAATATAGGTGAAATCGTTTTCAGGTAACTGTGTAGCATTTGACATCACGCCCTTGGCGAAGTCAATGGAAACCTTTCCGTTGTGCGGCCTGGAAGAAACACTGACTTACCGCAAGTATTGGGATTTCCTGCCGGCGGCAGGCACAATGAATGCTTTCAGGCAAATTTTTAGACTAGAATTGTGAATTGGAAAAATCCCACCGTTCAGCTTGAGCAGCTCACATTCCGCAGACCGCAGGGTGCCGGGATCAAACATTAGAAAGGTTGAGCGTGATTAAAAAATTGTTTCAAGTCGGCGTAGTGCTGCTGACTTCACTCGCCGCCGTCACTGGCTGGGCCCAGGACGCGGGCGGCGGATTCCGTCGGGTGGCCATGATCGCCTGCGATGCACCCGGGTGGACCGATGAAGCCCGGCGCTATGAGCTGGAGGGAACGACAGTGCTGAAGTACGACGTCGGCGACGACGGGCGGCCTTCATCCGTTCGCGTAGCGCGCGGCAGTGGCTGGAAAGCCCTCGATCACATGGCCATCCGTGACCTCGAAAGCTGTCGCTTCGAGCGGAGCGCCGACCCGCAAGTCGTCCGTGCCGGATTGATGGTGGCTTATGAGTGGAAGCTGGCCGACAATGGGCAAACGCCAGAACCGGCCGCGCTGGTGGCTGGCAGCTGCCAGGCGTCGAAGTCGCCGTATTTTGGCGCCTTCGTGCCCGTCACAGGCAAGCTCGTTCGTCGGGCTGATGGCATTGCGGTGCGCTTTCTTCTTGATGAAGCAGGCAATACCTTCGGTATGAAAACCGAGGAAACCGACCCTGCCGCCGTGAGCGCGGCAAGCGCATTCATACAATCTTGCCGCTTTACGCCAGCCACGCTCGATGGCAAGCCGACACGCGGCAATTTGTACGGCTGGCTCATCCTGAAATAGCCGTATGGGGGAGGGGGACCTGCCCGCCGCGCGTGAGCGACTTACAGGGCCGTGCGCAGGGAAAACAGCTCGGGAAACAGTACCACATCGAGCATCTTGCGCAGGTAGCTCACGCCGGCCGTGCCGCCAGTGCCGGTCTTGAAGCCGATGATGCGCTCGACCGTCGTCACGTGGCGGAAGCGCCAGAAGCGGAACGCCGTCTCCAGGTCGACCAGCTTCTCGGCCAGTTCGTACAAGGCCCAGTGCTGCGACGGTTCCTGGTACACGGCCAGCCAGGCCGCCTTGACCGATTCGTCGGGCGTGGTCGGCAGGGTCCAGTCGGCGTTCAGGCGTTCGGGCGCGATGGCAAAGCCGCTGCGCGCCAGCAGCATGACCGCTTCGTCGTACACCGACGGTGCGCGCAGTTCGCGCTCGAGCACGGCGTGGGCTTGTGGTGCGGTGTCGTGGACGCCCAGCAGGGCGGCGTTCTTGTTCCCGAGCAGGAATTCGAGTTCGCGGTACTGGTGCGACTGGAAGCCCGAGGATGCGCCCAGAAACGGGCGGATGGCGGTGTATTCGGGCGGCGTCATGGTGGCCAGCACATCCCAGGCGTGCACCAGCTGGTCCATGATGCGCGCCACCCGCGCCAGCATCTTGAAGGCGGGCGCCAGTTCGCCGGCGCGCAGGTTCACGCGCACGGCCTGCAGTTCGTGCAGCATCAGCTTGAGCCATAGTTCGCTGGTCTGGTGCTGCACGATGAACAGCATTTCATTGTGGTTGGGCGAGCGCGGATGCTGGGCATTGAGGATCTGGTCGAGCCCCAGGTAATCGCCGTAGCTCATCGCTTCGCTGAAATCCATCTTGGCCCCGTGCCATTGGGCCGGGCATTTTGCTTCATCGGACATGATTGCGCTTTCAGGTAACTGGGTCAGGTAACTGCGCCGCGGCTGGCGCCAATATCGTAGGCTTGGTGGTCGAGGATCTGGCGCAGGATCTCGACCGCATCCCACACATCGGCGAAGCTGGTGTACAGCGGCGTGAAGCCGAAGCGCATGATGGCCGGCTCGCGGTAGTCGCCGATCACGCCGCGCGCGATCAGCGCCTGCATCACCGCGTAGCCGTGCGGGTGGGTGAAGCTGACCTGGCTGCCGCGCCGGGCGTGCTCGCGCGGGGTGGCAAGGCCCAGCGGATGGCTGGCGCAGCGCGCTTCCACCAGGGCGATGAAGGCATCGGTCAGGGCCAGCGACTTGGCGCGGATGGCTTGCATGTCGGTTTGCTCGAAGATCTCCAGCCCGCATTCGACCAGGGTAAGCGAGACGATCGGCTGGGTGCCGCACAGCGCGCGCCCGATGCCGGCGGCCGGCGCGAATTCGGGCACCATGGCGAAGGGATTGGCGTGGCCCCACCAGCCCGACAGCGGCTGGGTGAAGGCTTGCTGGTGGCGTTCGGGCACCCAGATGAAGGCTGGCGCGCCGGGGCCGCCGTTGAGGTACTTATAGGTGCAGCCGACGGCCAGGTCGGCGCCGTCGCGTTGCAGGTCGACGGGCACGGCGCCGGCCGAGTGGGCCAGGTCCCACAGGATCAGCGCGCCTTGTTCGTGCGCGTGGCGGCTCATGGCGGCCATGTCGTGCTGGTAGCCGGTGCGGTAATTGACGTGGGTGAGCATGACCACGGCGCAGTCGGCGCCAATGGCGGCGGGCAGCTGGTCCACCGAGTCGACCAGGTGCAGCTGGTAGCCGCGGTCGAGCCAGCTGGTCAGGCCCTGGGCCATATACAGGTCGGTGGGGAAGTTGCCGCGCTCGGTGACGATGATCTTGCGCTGCGGCGCGCCCGACTGCATGTGGAGGGCGGCAGCGAGCGCCTTGAACAGGTTGAGCGAGGTGGTGTCGTTGACCACCACTTCACCGGCGCGCGCGCCGATCAGCGGGGCCAGGCGGTCGCCCAAGCGCTTGGGCAGGTCGAACCAGCCGGCCGTGTTCCAGCTGCGGATCAGGTCCTGGCCCCATTCGCGCGCGATGACGTCCTGGGCGCGCGAGAGCGCCGCGCGCGGACGGGCGCCCAGCGAGTTGCCGTCGAGGTAGATCACGCCGTCCGGCAGGTCGAAATGCTGGCGCAAGGGGGCCAGGGCGTCGCCGGTGTCGAGGGCAAGGCAGTCGTTACGGTTCATCGTTCACCTTAAAAATGCTTTAGGCTTCATCTAATTTGAGCCAATGCGGGAGTGTAGCAAGAAAATTAAGGGGGGAGGAGCGGGCTGTCACTGTTGCCAGCTTCGTCGCTTGCGCCAGCCCCGTCGTTCCGGTCAACCCCGTCGTTCCCGCCGAGTGCCGCCTTGGCGCGGGAAGGACGCGGGAACGACGCGGCAACGACGGGGGCAGCGACGAAGCGAGCGGGACTTCGCAGGCGGTGCCCGGCCGGCAGCGAAAATATTTTTCAGATTTACCCTCAAGTTCCCCGTCCACCCGCCGTAAAAGACTCAGACACGCGGGACTTTAAAAATATTTTCAGATTTTTCGAAATTTTTTTCAAAAAACCCTCAAGTTCTCCAAAAGTTTGACGTAACCGGTACAAGACGACAGAAATACAACGTCGACGGGTCTGCTGTACCGCGCCCCGCAATTCGCTTTTCCGCCCCGGTTTCATAGGGGCGCGACCATGATCCGGCAGGGTTCGTAGGACGAACACCTACGGACTCGCCTCATCTGTACCTCACCCAAAATACAGGCGCGCGCCTATTCTCGTATTGTTGCTGTACAGTCAGAATCTATCTCACTGGCAATACGAACACAGCGCCAGATTTCAACGGATTGAAGGAGACGGAAAATGACTGCGAACGACATGATGGCTGAAATTCGTGATGCGAACCTGAGCTACCTGATGCTCGCCCAGCAGATGATCCGCGCCGACAAAGTGACCGCGATCTTCCGTCTCGGGATTTCGGCGGATATCGCCGAGCTGATCGAAAACATGAGCAATTCCCAGATCCTGAAGCTGGCCGGCGGCAACATGATGCTCGCGCGCTTCCGTTTCGACGACAGTGCTATTCTGTCGATGTTGACCAACAACAGCAAAGACCGTGTTCTCGCCCAGTCCCACGCCGCCATCCTGATGGCCGGCCAGGCTGTCGAAGAAATCGTTTAACGCTCGTTGGCTTTTTTGCAGCCATCGTCGCTGAAAACAGCAACGCCGGGAGTCTTCATGTCCAAGAAAAGCGTCGTATCGGAAGCCCAGGAAATCCAGCTGGCGATCGAATTGATTCACCTTGGCGCCCGCCTGCAACTGCTCGAAACCGAGGTCTCGCTCTCGCGCGAACGCTTGCTCAAGCTGTACAAGGAACTCAAGGGCGTCTCGCCGCCGAAGGGCATGCTGCCTTTTTCGACCGACTGGTTCCTCACCTGGCAGCCGAATATCCACTCCTCGCTGTTCATCAATATCCATAAATTCCTCACCGACCACGCCGGCGCCAGCGGCATCGAAGCGGTCATGAAGGCGTACAAGCTGTACCTCGAACAAATGCCGCCCGAGCCCGGGGTCGAACCGCTGCTGTCGCTGACGCGCGCGTGGACCCTGGTGCGCTTTTTCCAGAGCAAAATGCTGGCCATGGCCCCGTGCGACAAGTGCCAGGGCAAGTTCGTGGTCGATTGCCTCGACCTGAACCACGCTTACCAGTGCGGCCTGTGCAATATGCCTTCGCGCGCCGGCAAGACCAAGAAGGTCAAGGATGCCAAGGATGCCAAGGACGCGAGCGATGCCAGGGACGCGCACGCCGCTGCCGCGCTCCTGAACGCGTGACCGGCCCCGGCCACGTTGTGCGCGGCAAGGCCGAAGGGCAGGGCGCAAGTCTTGCCCTTCGCCGCATCTGGCGCGCGCCCGCGGTGCAGGCACTGGTGCTGCAATGCGCCGCCTGTCCGCTGACCCTGGTCGTGGTATTCCTGCTGGCGCGCGCCGGCGCCAGCGTGTCGTATGCCGACGCGGCCCTGGTCCAGGGCATCCTGGCTTGCGCCCTCACGCGCCTGCGCGGCCTGGCCGTGTGGTGGCTCGGCATCCAGCTGGTGTTTCCCCTGGCACTGATGGGCACCCACCGCCTGCAAATTCCGCCGCTGCTGTTTCTCGGCTTCTTCCTGTTCCTGCTGGCGCTGTACTGGTCGACCTTCCGCACCCAGGTGCCGTATTACCCGTCCGGCAAATGGGTGTGGAATGAAGTCGACAAACTGCTGCCGAACGACAAGCCGCTGCTGGTGGTCGATATCGGCAGCGGCCTGGGCGGTTTTACGATGGAGATGGCGCGGCGCCGCCCGGCCTCGCAATTCGTGGGCATCGAACTGGCGCCGCTGCCGTGGCTGCTCAGCTGGCTGCGCGCGCGCCTGAGCGGCAGCCGTGCCCGTTTCGTGCGTGGCGATTACGACAATCTTGATCTGAGTAACTACGACGCGGTGTTCGCTTATCTGTCGCCGGCGGCCATGAGCGCCCTATGGAACAAGGCCTCGCGCGAGATGCGCCCGGGCGCCATGTTGCTCAGTTATGAGTTTCTGATAACGGAAAAAACACCGGATATTATTCTTATGCCTACAGGGCGTGGCGCGCCTCTGTACGGATGGCACTTTTAGGAGACAACCGGGAGGGTTTTCCTTGCCGCTCGGGCCGTCTCACGCTATTGTAGTTCCGTATGTAAATTAAATGAATCGAGCTTTTTAAAGATCCGCCAGCATAAATTGCCATTCATATACTGGCGTTGTTATCTTTAAAACGTCGGGCGCTGCCCGAGCTCTTTCCACCTTGGGAGTCAGCGCACTTTGTTAGTCATACTCGGATACATCATCGTTTGCGGGTCGGTCTTCGGTGGCTTTGCCGCCAGTGGCGGCCACCTCGCGTCGCTGTTCCAGCCGCTCGAACTGGTGATGATCGGCGGTGCGGCTTTGGGCGCTTTCTTTGTCGGCAATAATGGCAAATCGATCAAGGCCACGCTCAAGGCGGTGCCCGCCCTGTTCAAGGGCTCGCGTTATACCAAGGACCTGTATATGGAAATGATGTCGCTGCTGTTCGACGTCCTTTCCAAAGTGCGCAAGGAAGGCTTGATGTCGATCGAAGGCGATATCGAAAACCCGGAACAAAGCCCGGTATTTTCAAAGTATCCCGGCGTGCTGTCCGATCACCATATTGTTGAATTCATGACCGATTATCTACGGCTGATGGTATCGGGAAATATGGACGCTTTCCAGATTGAAAATCTGATGGATAACGAAATTGAAACGCACCACCATGAAGGCGCGGTGCCGGCTCATTGCATCGCCAAGCTGGGCGATGGCTTGCCGGCGTTCGGCATCGTGGCCGCGGTGATGGGCGTGGTGCACACGATGGAATCGGTCGGCATTCCGCCGGCCGAGCTGGGCATCCTGATCGCCAAGGCGCTGGTCGGTACGTTTCTGGGCATTTTGCTGGCGTACGGCTTCGTCGGCCCGCTGGCCAGCCTGCTCGAACAGAAGCTGGAAGAGTCGACCAAGATGTTCCAGTGCGTGAAAGTGACCCTGCTGGCTAGCCTGAACGGTTACGCGCCGGCGCTGGCGGTCGAATTCGGCCGCAAGGTGCTGTATTCGACCGAGCGCCCGACCTTTGCCGAGCTGGAAGAGCACATCAAGAAATCGAAGACCAAATAAGCCCATCATGCACAGCGCCCCTTCTTTTTGCATGATGCCGACCGCACGGAGCGCTTATGTCCGATGAAGGCCTGCGCCCGATTATCGTCAAACGCATCAAGAAGACCGCCGGCGGCCACCACGGCGGCGCCTGGAAGATTGCCTACGCCGACTTCGTGACAGCGATGATGGCCTTCTTCCTGCTCATGTGGCTGCTGGGCTCGACCAGCAAGGGTGACCTGAATGGCATTTCCGATTTTTTCCAGACCCCGCTGAAGGTGGCGCTGGCGGGCGGCTCGGGCAGCGGCGACAGTTCCTCGATCGTGCAGGGCGGCGGGCAAGACCTGTCGCGCCGCAACGGCCAGGTCAAGCGTGGCAGCAACGATCCGGGCAAGAAAACCGTGGATCTGAAGACCGCCAAGGCGATCCTCGAAGCGGCCGAGGCGGACCGCCTGAAAACGCTCAAGGCCAAGCTGGAAGCGACCATCGATGCCAATCCGCTGCTGAAAAAGTACAAGAACCAGCTGCTGCTCGATATCACCAGCGAAGGCTTGCGGATCCAGATCGTGGATGAATTGAACCGGCCCATGTTCAACCTGGCCAAGGCCGAACTGCAGCCGTACACGCGCGACATCCTGCACGTGATCGGCATTGTCCTGAACGACGTACCGAACCGGATCGGCCTGTCGGGCCACACCGATTCGACGCCCTACATGAGCGACACCGGCTACAGCAACTGGGAATTGTCGGCCGACCGGGCCAACGCCTCGCGCCGCGAACTGGTCATCGGCGGTATGAGCGACGCCAAGATCCTGCGCGTGGTGGGGCTGGCCGCGGCCGCGCCGCTGGACCGCCAGGACCCGTTTTCCGCGATGAACCGGCGGATCAGCATTATCGTCATGAACAAGCGGACCGAAGAAGCGGTGATGCGCGATGGCGCCTCGCTGGAGGTGCCGGAGCAGCCGGGCATCGCTACGCCGGCGGCAGGGCAAACAGCGGCACCGAAGGCAGCGCCATGATGGACAGGAAAGACAGGGGAGAGGGCGAATGACAAGAAAGAAAATACTGGGCTCGCACGTGAAGCGCTTGCTGTCTGGCGTGTCGGATCACGGCAAGAAGCACCTGACGGAAGTCGAGACCGATCTGATCCAGACCGAGCTGCTGCTGGAGGAAGCCATCGACAAGCTCACCAGCAGCTTCATGGCGATCCACACCGCGGTCGGGGCCCAGCAGGACACCATCAACCTGCTGCTGGCCGGCGGCACCCCGAGCGCGGAGGATGGCGCGCGCCTGAGTGCCATGTCCGACGAAATCGGTGCCTACGTGAACACGGCCATCACCAGCATGCAGTTCCAGGACATGACCAGCCAGCTGATCGACCGTACCCTGAAACGCGTGACCGGCCTGCGCGAATTTCTCGGCACCCTGGGCTCGCATGGCGCCGACATCGTGCCGGAAGCGGGCAGCGAGGAAATCGTCGAACTGCTCGGCAAGGTCAGCATGGCGCTGGCGATCCAGTCGCTCGAATTACGCAGTGTACTAAGAAAAGCAGTCAATCAGCAGCATCTGGAAAGTGGCGACATAGAACTGTTTTAAGGTTCACTCTCGATGATTAGGGGCGCTGTGCCCCGATTTAAAAAAAGCAGGAGCAAAAATGGCTAAAACAATACTCGCAGTCGATGATTCCAGTTCGCTGCGCCAGATGGTGGCATTCAGTCTCAAGGCCGCGGGCTACCTCGTGGTGGAAGCGGTCGACGGCCAGGACGGGCTCGAAAAAGCCAAGCAGCAGACGGTCGACCTGGTGCTGACCGACCAGAACATGCCGCGCATGGACGGCCTGTCCCTGATCAAGCTGCTGCGCGGCCTGCCCGCGTACCAGAAGGTGCCGATCCTGATGCTGACCACCGAATCGTCCGACGAAATGAAGACCAAGGGACGCGCGGCCGGCGCCAACGGCTGGCTGGTCAAGCCGTTCGACCCGCAGCGCCTGATCGAAGTGGTCAAAAAAGTCATCGGCTGATGACCGGGGTGGGAGTAGGCGCAATGATGCATCGCGAAATTCACGGAGTCTGAACATGACCATCGACATAAGCCAGTTTTTCCAGGTCTTCTTCGATGAAGCCGAAGAATTGCTGGCCGAAAAAGAGCGTCTGCTGCTGGCCGTCGACATTGCGTCGCCGGATCCGGAAGACCTGAACGCCATTTTCCGCACCGCCCACTCGATCAAGGGCGGTTCGTCGACGTTCGGCCTGAACGACATGACCGAAGTGACGCACATCCTGGAGTCGCTGCTCGACCGCATCCGCAAGGGTGAAATGGCGCTCACCGCCGAGCATGTGGACGCGTTTTTGGCGGCCAAGGATATCCTCAAGATGCAGCTCGACGGCCACCGCAACGGCGCCCACGTCGACCAGGATGCCGTGGCCGACGTGCGCATGATGCTGCAGGAGCTCTCGCAAGACGTGGTGCCGGTGGCCGCGCCGCCCGCGCCCTCGTTCATCCAGAGTTCGATCAAGGCCAATGTGAGCAGCGGCGGACGCCGGTTCCGCATCGAGATGCCGCACGTGGAGCAGCGCGACGTCAATGCGCTGACCGCCGAACTGGGACTGCTCGGGCGGGTGTCGGTCATGCCGCTGCCGGGCGAGCGCCATGCGATCACCGTCACCACCCACGAGTCGCTCGATGACATCATCGCGATCTGCTCGTTCGTGCTCAATCCCGACGACCTGAAGATCTTCGAGGCGCCCGCGCTCACGCCCGAGCAGCAGATCATCGAAGACCGCGAACGGGCCAAGGTCGAAGACGACATGGGCTACGGCTTCTTCGACCCGATCGACGCCGCCAGCCAGGACAAGACCGACGAAGAGCGCGGCTACGGCTTCTTCCAGCCGATCGAACATATCCGCGCCACGGCCGGCATTGTGGCGCCGCCGCCGGCCAGTGCCGCGCCGGCCGCCGCGCGCGCCGAGCCGCTCGACGTCACCGAGACGGCCGAGAAAAAGGTCGTCAAAAAAGACGACAAGCACGCTGCCGCCGAATCGTCGTCGATCCGCGTCTCGATCGAAAAGGTCGACCAGCTGATCAACCTGATCGGCGAACTGGTGATCACCCAGGCCATGATCGAGCAGCGCAGCGACGCGCTCGACCCGATGCTGCACGAGCGCCTGTTGAACAGCGTCAGCCAGCTCACGCGCAATACGCGCGACCTGCAGGAAGCGGTCATGTCGATCCGCATGATGCCGATGGATTTCGTGTTCTCGCGCTTTCCGCGCATGGTGCGCGACCTGGCGGCCAAATTGGGCAAGAAGGTCGACTTCATCACCAACGGCGCCGCCACCGAACTGGACAAGGGCCTGATCGAGCGCATCGTCGATCCGCTCACCCACCTGGTACGCAACAGCATCGACCACGGCATCGAAATGCCGGAAGCGCGCGCCGCCGCCGGCAAGACCGAAGCGGGGCGCCTGTTCCTCTCGGCCGGCCACCAGGGCGGCAATATCGTCATCGAAGTGTCGGACGACGGCGCTGGCCTGAACCGCGCACGGATCCTGGCCAAGGCCGTCCAGAACGGGCTGCCGGTGAACGACAACATGAGCGACGCGGATGTGTGGCAGCTGATCTTCGCGCCGGGCTTTTCGACCGCCGAAACGGTGACCGACGTGTCGGGGCGCGGGGTGGGCATGGATGTCGTCAAGCGCAACATCATGGCCATGGGCGGCTCGGTCGACATCCGCTCGGCCAAGGGCTTCGGCACCACCATCTCGATCTCGCTGCCGCTCACGCTGGCGATCCTGGACGGCATGTCGATCCGCTGCGGCGAGGAAGTCTACATCCTGCCGCTCGGCTTCGTGGTCGAGTCGCTGCAGCCGTCCCCGGAAGACATCAAGGAAATTTCCGGACGCGGCCCGGTGATCAAGGTGCGCGGCGAATACCTGCCCCTGATCCCGCTGTACCAGATGTTCGACATCGTGCCGCGCTTTACCAATCCGTGCGAAGGCATCGTGGTGATCCTGGAGTCGGACGGGCGCAAGGCCGGGCTGTTTGTCGACGACCTGGTCGGCCAGCAGCAGGTCGTGGTCAAGAACCTCGAATCGAATTATCGCAAGGTGACCGGGATTTCCGGTGCCACCATCCTGGGCGATGGTGGTGTGTCGCTGATCCTCGATGTCTCGGCGCTGATGCGCTCATCGCGCCAACTGGCCGACGACACCATCTTCTCTTAACCAATACAGCAACCAGATAGGGATTTACCATGTCAACGACCTCAAGCTCCTCCAAGAATGGCGACGTCAAGGATGGCGCCGGAAGCGAATTCCTGGCTTTCACGCTCGGTTCCGAAGAATACGGGATCGACATCCTGAAAGTGCAGGAAATCCGCGGCTACGAAGTGGTGACCCGCATCGCCAACGCGCCGGAGTTCATCAAGGGCGTGATCAACCTGCGCGGCATCATCATTCCGGTGGTGGACATGCGCATCAAGTTCAACCTCGGCACCCCGGTGTACGACCAGTTCACGGTGGTCATCATCCTCAACATCGGCGGGCGCATCATGGGCGTGGTGGTCGACAGCGTCTCCGACGTGACCACCCTCACGCCCGAGCAGATCAAGCCGGCCCCGGAAATGGGCACCGCCTTCGGTTCCGACTACCTGGTCGGCCTGGGCACGGTCGACGAGCGCATGCTGATCCTGATCGACATCGACAAGCTGATGTCGTCCAGCGAAATGGGCCTGATCGAAAAACTGGCCGCCTGAGACGCGCCGGATCAGCAAGCGCGACGCCGGTGCGAGGAGCTCGACAGAAGCCCCACGCCACATCATATGAAGTATCGAGGAGAGAACGATGAATCTGCGCGATTTTAAAATTGGTACGCGTCTGGCGTTCGGTTTCGGCAGCATTCTGCTGATTCTGGTGGCGATGGCATTGACGGCGAGTTTTCTCAATTCGCGCAACAAGAACAGCCTGATGACGGGCCTGGCCAGTTCCAGCGCCCAGAACCTGCATGCCGCAGGCATGAAGGGCGCGATGCTGGAAACCGGCATCGCCATGCGCAATATCGGCCTGCAGGCCGACGTCGCGCTGATGCAGAAAGAGCAGGACAAGGTCAAGACGCAGAGCAAGCGCTATGAAGAGGCGCGTACCAGGCTGCAGGCCACGGGCCTGGACGAAGCCGAAACCAAAATGCTGTCCGACATCGCCGCGCTTGACAAGGAAGTCGACGTCGCCTTCAAGGAAGCCATCGGCCAGGTGCTGGCCTTTAACAGCGAAGGCGCGGCCAAGGTGATCGCCCAGCGTATCGATCCGCTGAACCAGAAGACGCTCGATCTCCTCAACAAGCTGGTCGACAAGCAGCAGCTCGAAGCGGACGACTTCCTCAAGAAATCGGTGGAAGCCGACCAGCGCGTGGGCATGATCATGTTCGTGGTGTGCGCCCTGGCCGTGGCGCTGGGCGTGGTGTGCGCGCTGGTCATCACGCGTTCGATCACTTCGCCCCTGCTGGGCGCCGTACGGGTGGCCAAGAAGGTCGCCGCGGGCGAGCTGACCTCGGAAATCCGGGTCGAGGGCAAGGATGAAACGAGCGAACTGCTGCAGGCGCTCAAGGACATGAACGACAGCCTGTCGAAGACCGTGGGCGACGTGCGCTCCGGGACCGACATGATCACGGTGGCCTCGCAGGAAATCGCCTCGGGCAATGCCGACCTGTCCTCGCGCACCGAATCGCAAGCCAGTTCGCTCGAAGAAACCGCCAGCTCGATGGAAGAACTGACCAGCACCGTCAAGCAAAATGCCGACAACGCGCGCCAGGCCAACCAGCTGGCCGTGTCGGCGTCGTCGGTGGCGGTCAAGGGGGGCGCCGTGGTATCGCAGGTTGTTGATACCATGGGCTCGATCAAGGAAAGCTCGCGCAAGATCGTCGACATCATCGGCGTCATCGACGGCATCGCCTTCCAGACCAACATCCTGGCGCTGAACGCCGCGGTGGAAGCGGCGCGCGCCGGCGAACAGGGTCGCGGCTTCGCGGTGGTGGCTTCGGAAGTGCGCAACCTGGCGCAGCGCTCGGCCGGCGCGGCCAAGGAAATCAAATCGCTGATCGGCGACTCGGTCGACAAGGTCGATGCTGGCAGCAAGCTGGTCGATGAAGCCGGCCAGACCATGGACCTGATCGTGACGTCGATCAAGCAGGTGGCCGACATCATGGGCGAGATCACGGCGGCCACCCAGGAACAGAGCAACGGCATCGAAGAAGTCAACCAGGCCATCACCCAGATGGATGAAATGACGCAGCAGAACGCGGCCCTGGTCGAGCAAGCCGCGGCGGCGGCCGAGAGCATGCAGGAGCAGGCCCAGTTGCTGGCCGCCGCGGTGAGCATCTTCAAGCTCAATGGCGACGAGCGCAAGGTAGCCGTGCATGCGCCGCTGCGCGCCGCTCCGGTGGCGCAGCGCGCTCCGACGCGCGCGGTGGCCACCGTGGCCAAGCCGGCGGCCAAGCCGCGCAAGCTGGCCGCGGCGGCACCGGGAGACGACTGGGAAGAGTTTTAAGCTGCCAGCGGGCCGTCCGGCCCGACGCGCATACAAATGGAAACAGGGTGAAGCAAGGTGATGCAAACGAAAATGGAAACCGTCAAGGAATTCGACTTCACCAAAAGTGATTTTGAGCGCGTGCGCGCACTGATTTACCAGCGCGCCGGCATTTCGCTGGCCGACAGCAAGCAGGAAATGGTCTACAGCCGCCTGGCGCGGCGCCTGCGCGCCACCGGCATCGTCTCGTTCGGGCGCTATCTGGACGACCTGGAAGCGGGGCGCCTGGGCGAGGAGTGGGAATCGTTCACCAACGCACTCACCACCAACCTGACCTCGTTCTTCCGCGAGTCGCACCACTTTCCGCTGCTGGCCGAGCATGTGAAAAAGCTGCGCGACCATCCGATCCAGATCTGGTGCTCGGCCGCGTCCACCGGCGAGGAACCGTATTCGATCGCCATGACCGTGTGCGAAGCGTTCAACACGCTCACCCCGCCGGTGCAGATCATCGCCACCGACATCGACACCAATGTGCTGGCCACGGGCGCCAACGGCGTGTACGGGATCGACCGCATCGAAAAGCTCGAACCGGAACGCGCGCGGCGCTTTTTCTTGCGCGGCAAGGGCGACCAGGAAGGCATGGTGCGCGTGCGTCCCGAACTGCGCCAGCTGGTCACCTTCAAGCAGCTCAACCTGCTGGGCGACGGCTGGCCCGTGAAAGGCCCGTTCGACGTCATTTTCTGCCGCAATGTGATGATCTATTTCGACAAGGCGACCCAGCGCAAGATTCTCTCGCGCTTCGTGCCGCTGATGAAGCCCGATGCACTGCTGTTTGCCGGCCACTCCGAGAATTTCCTGTACGTGTCGGAGTCGCTCAAACTGCGTGGCAAAACCGTGTACGAACTCGATGGTCGCCGGAGCTGATGCGACCCGCAGTGAACTGAGAACTGAACATGGCTATCGAAATCAAAGAACAATTCGCAACCAACGTGTACTACGACCGCACCTTCGACTGCGATGCGGCCAAGATCCTGCCGGGCGAGTACTACTACACGCCCAAGGACATGCTGATCGTGACGGTTCTCGGTTCCTGTGTCTCGGCCTGCATCCGCGACAAGGTCACGGGCCTGGGCGGCATGAACCACTTCATGCTGCCGGACGGCGGCAGTGACCCGAACAGCCCGATTTCGGCCTCGATGCGCTACGGGACATACGCGATGGAAGTGCTGATCAACGACTTGCTCAAGGCTGGCGCGCGGCGCGAGAACATGGAAGCCAAAGTGTTCGGCGGCGGCGCGGTGCTGCGCGGCTTCACCGCGATCAACGTGGGCGAGCGCAATGCGGCGTTTGTGATGAACTTCCTGAAGACCGAAAAGATGCGCGTGGTGGCCGAAGACCTGAACGACATCTGGCCGCGCAAGGTGTATTTTTTTCCGCGCACCGGCAAGGTCCTGGTCAAGAAGCTGATGCAGACCCATAACGATACCCTGGCGCGGCGCGAACTCGATTACGCCAGCCGCCTCAAGGTCGAACCGGTGGGCGGCGCGATCGATCTGTTCTAGCCGACTGCCCCGTCAATCCTGAAAGCCCTATATGAAGATCAAAGTACTGATCGTGGACGATTCGGCGCTGATCCGCAGCGTCATGAGCGAGATCATTTCGAGCCAGCCCGACATGGAAGTGGTGGGCGTGGCGCCCGATCCGCTGGTGGCGCGTGAACTGATCAAGCAGACCAACCCGGACGTGCTCACGCTCGACGTCGAGATGCCCAAGATGGACGGCCTCGATTTCCTCGAGAAGCTGATGCGCCTGCGACCGATGCCGGTGGTGATGGTGTCCTCGCTGACCGAGCGCGGATCCGAAATCACGATGCGCGCGCTGGAACTGGGCGCGGTCGATTTCGTGACCAAGCCGAAGATCTCGATCCAGAGCGGGATGCGCGAATACACGGAACTGATCTCGGACAAAATCCGCGCCGCGTCCAAGGCGCGCATCAAGCCGCGCACCGTCACCGGCGAAAAGGCGGTCGGCGCACTGCCGGCCCTGCGCAATCCGCTCACCTCGTCGGAAAAGCTGATCATCATAGGCGCCTCGACCGGCGGCACCGAAGCGATCCGCGAATTCCTGATGCAGATGCCGTCCGACTGCCCCGGCATCCTGATCGCCCAGCATATGCCGGAAGGGTTCACCACCTCGTTCGCGCGCCGTCTCGACACCCTGTGCAAGATCAGCGTGCGCGAAGCGGCCGGCGACGAGCGCGTGCTGCCCGGCCACGCCTACATCGCGCCGGGCCACTCGCACCTGCTGCTGGCGCGCTCGGGCGCCAACTATGTGACCCGCATCGAGCAGAGCGAACCGGTCAACCGGCACCGCCCCTCGGTCGACGTGCTGTTCCGCTCGGCGGCGCAGGCGGCCGGTAAAAATGCGGTCGGGGTGATCCTGACCGGGATGGGCAAGGACGGCGCCGCCGGCATGCTGGAAATGAAGACGGCGGGCGCCTACAACTTCGCCCAGGACGAGGCATCGTGCGTCGTTTTCGGCATGCCGCGCGAAGCGATCGCCATGGGCGGCACCCACGAAGTGGGGGCCCTGAGCGCGCTGCCGGGCATGGTCCTTGGCTATCTGGCAACGCATGGCAGCCGCGCGTTGCGCGTTTGATCCGGTTTGGTCTGGTTTGGTCCGAATTACTGTCTTTTTGCTGCTCGTTTATTCGCTTCACAGCAACAAAACTGCTATCCTTTAGTCTGCTTCGCCAGTAGGGGGAAGTCTGTCAATAACCAAAGTAAGAGAATCAACGGAGTAATTTAATGGCTGATCCAAAGATGCGTTTTTTAGTTGTTGACGATTTCTCCACGATGCGCCGCATCGTGCGTAATCTGTTGAAAGAACTGGGTTATGCCAATGTCGACGAAGCGGAAGACGGCGTCATGGCGCTGGCCAAGCTGCGTAGCGAAACCTTCGACTTCGTGGTCTCGGACTGGAACATGCCCAACATGGATGGCCTGACCATGCTGCAGAACATCCGCGCCGACCCCGCGCTGGCCAAGCTGCCGGTGCTGATGGTGACGGCCGAAGCCAAGAAAGAGAACATCATTGCCGCCGCCCAGGCGGGCGCGAATGGCTACGTGGTCAAGCCGTTCACGGCTGCCACCCTGGATGAAAAGCTGAACAAGATTTTCGAGAAGCTCGAAAAAAGCGGAGCGTGACCATGAGCGAGCACCTCACCGGAGGCGCAGGCCAGGCGGTCGGTGGATCGGACGAGCCGGGCGTGCACGACGAGTTCCTCAGCCGCATCGGGCACATGACGCGCGCGCTGCACGACAGCCTGCGCGGCCTGGGCTTGGACAAGCTGATCGAAAAAGCCGCCAGCGACATTCCGGATGCGCGCGACCGCCTCGACTACGTGGCGCGCCTGTCCGAACAGGCCGCCCAGAAGGTGCTCACCGCGACCGAAGCGGCCGGGCCGCTGCAGGACCAGATCGACAGCGGCGCGGCCGGCCTGTCGGCCTCGTGGCAAACGCTGCTCGACGCACCGGCCACCAGCGACGCCGAATGGCGCGCGCTGGCCGGGCGCAGCGTGGCGGCCATGGCCCAGGCACGCACGGCCAGCAGCGCCACCAAGGGCTACCTGATGGACATCATGATGGCCCAGGACTTCCAGGACCTGACCGGGCAAGTGATCACCAAGGTGACCACCATTACCCGCAACCTGGAACAGCAACTGGTGCAAATGCTGGTCGATTTCGCGCCGGCCGAGGTCAAGCGCGAATACGACAATGGACTGCTCAATGGCCCGCAGATCGATCCGACCCGGCACGACGTGGTCTCGAACCAGGGCCAGGTCGACGATCTGTTGGACAGTCTGGGCTTTTAAGCGTCTGAGATTTTCAGTCAGCGGCGGGGCGCATTGCCCCGCTTTCGCATCGGCAACACCTTAACGACCCATACAATGCACGAATCAAACTTTATCGTCCGCGAACCCCTGCTCGATCCCAAGCAGCGCGTGATCGGTTATGAATTATCCTGGCAGCATCAAGAAGACCAGCCCGTCACCGACGAAGAGCTCGAAGCGCTGATCGGCTTCGTCGCCGAGAACGTCAATGACGACGAGCATGGCTGGCTGCTGAAAGACAAGATCCTGTTCCTGGACGCGGTCCCGAACATGCTCTCGACCGACGCCCTGTTCGCCATGCCGCCCGAGCGCACCGTGCTGACCATGAAGGCGAGCGACCTGGCCGACCCGGACACCCTGGCCGCGGTGCAGGGCTTGCGCGCCGGCGGCGTCGGCATTTCGGTGCGCGACGGCGACCTGGCCCACCTGGGCAAGAACCTCGGCATGAGCGCTTCCTACATCGAAGTGCGTTTTTCGGGCGCCGACGTGGCGGCCCAGGCGCGCACCTACGCGGCCGCCAAGCAATCGTCGGTGCGCATGGTCGGCCGTCCGGTCGCCACCTGGTCCGACTTCGACGCCTGCGCCGCGCTCGGCCTGGACGCCTTTGTCGGCAAGCTGCACCTGACCCCGCGTCCCGGCATTCCCGTCAAGGGCATGAACCCGGCCCAGACCATCATCCTGCAACTGATGCAGATGGTGCAAAAGAACGAAGACATCCCCAAGATCGAAAGCGTGCTCAAGCGCGATCCGGCGCTCTCGTACAAGCTGCTGCGTTTCATCAACTCGGCCGGTTTCGGGGTCGGGCGCGAAATTCAATCGCTGCGCCAGGCCATCACCATGCTCGGCTACTCGCCGATGTACCGCTGGCTGACCCTGTTGCTGGCCACGGCCAGCACCAGTGGCTACTCGCCGGTCCTGATGGAAACGGCGGTCGTGCGCGGGCGCCTGACCGAGCTGCTCGGCAACAAAGGCTTGCCGCGCAGCGAGAGTGAAAACCTGTTCATGACCGGCATGTTCTCGCTGCTCGACCGCCTGCTGGGCCTGTCGATGAAAGAAGTGCTTGACACCATCCAGTTGCCGGACGAAGTGGTGCGCGCGCTGCTTACCCGTGGCGGCGCGTACGGACCGTACCTGGCGCTGGCCGAAGCCTGCGAGCTCAACTCGCAGCTGGTGGCCTCGCTGGCCAAGTCGATCAACATTGCGCCGGTCGACGTCAACAAGGCCCACCTGTCGGCGCTGGCCTGGGCGCAAAACATCAGCACCTGACCATCCGCCTTGCCGCACGACTTAGTTGCACAACCGGGGTCAGACCTCTGATTAGAAATCTTTCTGATCGGAGGTCTGACCCCGGTTGTTTTTTTGCCATTTTTTGGCGGACCGGGTATGCTCTCGCGGGGAAGGCGGCAGGTGTTGATGAAAGTGTATCTTGACGACGAACGCGCCACGCCCGAGGGCTGGGTGCGCGTCTACTGGCCGGACGAGGCCATCGCCTTGCTGGCAGGGGGCGCGCTCACGCACCTCAGCCTGGACCACGACCTGGGCGACGATGCGCGCGGCACCGGCTACGATGTGGTGTTGTGGATCGAGGAACAGGTATTTACCGCCGGCTTTCGGCCGCCAGCGATGCGGGTGCACTCGGCCAATGCCTCTGCACGGGAAAAAATGGAAGCGGGAATCCGAACAATTGAACGTTACGCCGGCGGTGCTGGCACTGAATAAAGGAAGTTTTGTGGGGAAACAACTGATCTCACGCCTGATCGCAGGCGCCCTGATCGCCGCGGTGTCCGGCGCGGCCTGTGCCAATCCGGTCCACATGCAGCTGGCAAAGATGACGCAAACCAAGCGCAAGGCGGCGCTGGGAGGGACGGTGACCGATGCGGGTATCCGCTGCATCGGCATCAAGCGCGCGATCTACCAAGGCAGCGATGAGCGCGACACGGCGCTGTGGAGTGCGCGCTGCGTCGATGGCAGGCTGTTTGCGGTGGAGATCGACAATGACGCGCAAGGCACCACCCGGGTAGAGCGCTGCAAAACGCGCAGGCGCGGTGCCAGCAACTGCAAATTCAAGGGCAGATTCTAAATCCGGATCAGCTTACCTCTTAGAAAAACTTTCCTAACCGGGGTCAGAGCTCTAATCAGAAATCTTTCTAATTAAAGCTCTGACCCCGGTGTGGGCATGTTGCGGTAAGGTTGCGAAATTGCGGTTCAATCCTGGCCGGATTGACGAAAGGATCCGACGTCGTTCAAGGCGAGGGCGGAAGCCGGCAATGTTTCAAATTAGAGCTCTGACCCCGGTTTTGCTGTGGGTCAGATTTCGAGGTTGTCGATCAGGCGGGTAGTGCCGAGCTTGGCCGCAGCGAGCACAACCAGCGGCGCGCCTTGCGCCAGGTCGCCCGCCGTCGGCGGCTGCAAATCGTTTTGCTTGCGGATCGAGATGTAGTCCGGCTTCCAGCCGCGCCGCGCCAACTCTTCCATCGCCTTGTGCTCAAGCTGGAATATATCCAGGTGGCCCGATCGTACTTCATTCGCCACGGCATTCAGGCTCTGGTACAGCGCTGGCGCTTCAGCCCGCTCCGCTTCCGATAAATACATATTGCGCGACGACAGCGCCAGCCCGTCGTCCGCACGCCAGGTCTCAGCCGCGATAATCTGCGTCGGAAGGGCGAATTGACGGCTCATATTGCGCACCATCATCAACTGCTGGTAATCCTTCTTGCCGAATACGGCCACCTTCGGTTGCACGCACGAAAACAGTTTCAGCACGATGGTGGTCACGCCCGTGAAGAAGCCCGGACGGAATTCCCCTTCCAGCGTGTTGCCCAAGTCTTGCGGCGGGCTGACGCGGAACTCTTGCGGCTCCGGGTACAAATCCTTCTCGGTCGGCGCAAACAGCACGTACACGCCTTCCTTTTCCAGCTTCTCGACGTCGGCCTGGAAGGTGCGCGGGTATTTGTCGAAGTCTTCGTTCGGCCCGAATTGCAGGCGGTTCACGAAAATCGAGGCCACCACCGGGTCGCCATGCTTGCGCGCCAGGCGCATCAGCGAGAGATGCCCTTCGTGCAGGTTGCCCATTGTCGGCACGAAGGCCGTGCGCAGCTGGCCGCTGAGCTGGTCGCGCAGTTCTTCAACGGAAGAGATGATTTTCATGGGGCTTTCCTCAAACGGGTATCAAATGGATCGGCTTACGCCGGGGAGTAGGCGAGGCGCACGTAAATCGGCGCGAACGGCTCGGCCTGGGTAATTTCTATCAGGGTTTCCTTGGCCAGTTCCAGTATGGCCACGAAGTGCACTACCACGATGGGCACGCCGCCCTGGCCCTGGAACAAGTCGGCAAATTCGACGAAGCGCGCCGATTGCAGTTGCCGCAGAATCGAGGTCATGTGCTCGCGCACCGACAGTTCCTGGCGGCTGATGCGGTGATGCTGGGTCAGCTTGGCGCGCTTGAGCACGTCCAGCCAGGCGCGCTGCAAGTCCAGCGGGTCGACATCGGGCCAGTTGGGGATGTTGCTCTGTTCGACGAACAATTGCGGCCGGGTGAAGTCGCGGTCGAGCTGGGGAATGGCGTTGATTTCATAGGCGGCCAGCTTGATTTGCTCGTAGTCGAGCAAGCGCCGCACCAGGTCGGCGCGCGGATCGTAGGTATCGAGCAGGTCGTCCTCGGCCACGCGCTGCGGCAGCAGCATGCGCGATTTGATTTCGATCAGCATGGCGGCCATCAGCAGGTACTCGGCGGCCAGTTCCAGGTTGTGCAGGCGGATCTGGTCGACATACTTGAGATATTGCAGGGTGACCTGCGCCATCGGAATGTCGAGGATGTTGAAGTTTTGCTTGCGGATCAGGTACAGCAGCAAGTCGAGCGGACCCTCGAAGGCGTCGAGGAAGATTTCCAGCGCGTCGGGCGGGATGAACAGGTCGGTCGGCATGCGCAGCAGCGGTTCGCCGTATAAACGGGCAAATGCGGGTACCTCGGCCGGCGTCTCCAGCACCGTCGGCAACCCGACCGGCGCGGCAGTCAGTGCGTCACGTAGTGCGTCGCCTGGCGCATCGCGTAGCGCGTCGCCTGGCTCTGTGGCGAGTTCTTCCGTCGCCGCCTCATCTGGCAACATGGTCTCGCCCTGGGATGTCAGAGTTTGTTCTGGTACACGTAGGCCTGTTGGCTGACGCGCGATTCCTTGGTTTTATCCTGCTCGGCCAGGGAAGTCGGGGCCTTGTCCCACAGCAGCGCGCGGCCGGCAATCTGACCGGCTTCCATCTCGGGATTCTTGGCCTTGAGTTCGCGGATGAACTTGGTGTGGTCGGATTCGTAAAGCTGGAATTGTTTGGTCAGTTTCATGGTATGGACTTGGGTAGCGGACAATGCTATTTTACCGCGAGCAAGGCGGCAGGGGGAATTCGTCGGGCGCCTTGGCAGCCCGACGAGGACATGCGCTCGCGCGCTTATGGGTGCAGCAGGTTCAGTTGCCTGGCGATGATGTCGTGATTGAGCCACAGTACCGGGGCGATTTTCTCGGATGCGCCATAAAACATCAGCGGACCGGCACTTTCCAGCACCAGCGCGCTCAGGTGGTCGGTGATCAGGGCCTTGCGGTCCTTGTGCAGCTTGGTCATGTCGTCCGAGGTGCCGATCATGACCTCGGCCAACGGCAGCGTGTTGTCCATCGGCCAGGCGTCGAAGTTGCGGAAGCTGGCGCTGACCGGGTCGTTGTTGTAGGCCTCGATCTGGTCGATCAGGCTTTGCACGGAGACGCCATCGTTCAGCAGTTCCTGGCAGGCGGCCCATTGCTGCTCGGCCCAGGCGGCGCCGCCTTCGCGTTTCAGCGCGCTCAGAAGCGGGAACAGCGACAGTTCGACACCGGCAAAAATGTCGGACGAGTTGGTGCGGATTTCCGGGCAGTTGAAGACGGTGGCGCTGATCCCTTGCGCCCAGGCTGCCTGCGCGACGCTTTCGAGGCGCATCTTGGCGTAGCCCTGGGTGTAGTTGGTGTAGGTCTGCCACTGGTACTTGCCGTCGATCAGGATCTCGCTGCCGTGGTAACCGTAGGCCGTGTAGCGCACCTGGCCGCCCTTGGCGACGATGCGGTCGCGGATGGCGGCGCTGGCGGTAATCAGGTGTTGCAGGGTGTTCGCCGTGACTTCGTCGAAGTTCATCAAGATCAGCTTGCCGAGGTCGCTATCGAGCAGTTCGCGCGAGGACATGAAGCGCTCGCCGCGACCCTTGTAGATGCGGTTGGCGATGGCCAGGAAGGCCTTGATCTTGGGAATGCCACCGGCCATGGTGTGGGCGAAGAAGACATTGCTGCCGTCGGGAATCAGTTTGTCGATCTCCGCCATGGCTTGGGCGGCGGAGCTGGTGAAGCGGCGCACGCCGACTTCACGGCAGCGCTCGACAGCGGCCCAGTCCAGCTTTTCTTCCTGCCAGCCTTTGAGGGTCAGGCCGGCCAGCATTTCGGTCGGGTTTTGTTCGCCTGCGGGCGCGTCGAGGTCGAAGCCGGCCATCAGCGGCACATTGATGATGCGCCCGCCCAGCTTGGCTTCGGCTTCGGCCAGTTCTTCTTCGTTGAGTGCGCGCAGCGCGTTGTTTTCGTCACGGCGGCCGACGGTGATGCCGACGATGGTCATGCCGGCCTTGCGTGCCTCATCGATCAGGCCGTTAGCGTAGCCGCGCCCGAACAGTTCGCCGAACAGTACGAACACGTCGCCCTTGCGAAACAGGTTGGCGTGCGGGATGTGCCTCAAGGAAGTCAATTCGGTCATAGATACCACTCAAAAGTAAGAAGGTTCGGGCCCCGGGCCCACCACCCCGGCCGGCGCCACGAGGGCGCAAGTGCGGGGCATGTTGTTTTTCTCGTCAAGCGCGACATTATAGCGCCCGCTTGCGGCCTTCGATATCGCGGTTCCGATAGCGGCACTCATGTGATGCATTGCAAGGATGGCGATGGCGTCAATGGCGCAGCACGCGCCGCATCACGCGCGGCGGCGGTTCCGCCGCATTGGCGTGGGAATAGTCGAGTTCCTCGGCCAGTTCGAATTCATAGGCGGCGTACAGGTCGAGCAGCTTGGGCTGGTCGCTGCGCACCGCCAGCCGCAGTTCCTGCACGCCGCTGGCCAGGCTTTGATGGATCACCGCTTCGAGCAGATGCTGGGACAAATTGCCGCCGCGGCAGTGCGGCAGCACGCCCATGCGCCGGATTTCCCACACGTCCGGTTCAAGGTCGTGCGGCGCCCAGCGCACCGAACCGACCGGCGCATCGTCCTGCAGCAGGATGAAGGCGCCGCCGCAGCGCAGCTGTTCGGCCACGCGCTGGGCGGTTTCGCGGTGCCCGCTCGACGTCACCGTCACCGTGCCGGCCCAGGAGGCCCGGGTCAGGTCGGCGATCAGCTGGGCGTCGTCGTCGCTTGCCGGGCGCACCACGAGGTTCATGTGCGTCCTTAGCCGATGCGCATGCCAGGCTGCGCGCCCGGCCATGGTTCGAGGACGTAGAGGCCAGGCGGTCCGTCGATACGGTTGGCCTTCTCGTCGGCGGCCGAGGCGCACAGGACCATGCCTTCGGAGCTGCCGAATTTGCCGATCTTGCGCGGTGCCAGGTTGGCCACCATCACCGTCAGCTTGCCGATCAGTTGCTCGGGCGTGTAGGCCGACTTGATGCCGGAGAGTACGTTGCGCAGGCGGCCTTCGCCGACGTCCAGGGTCAGGCGCAGCAAGCGTTCGGATCCATCCACCAGTTCGCAGTTGACGATTTTGGCGATGCGCATGTCGATCTTGCCGAAGTCGGCGAATTCGATCGTGGGCGCGATCGCTTCGATGTCGCCGGCGACTGGCGCTTCCAGGACGGGCGCGGCGACCGCAGGTACCGGCACGGGCGCAGCGACCACGGGCGGTTTGTCGATCAGCGCTTCGACCATTTTCGGATCGATGCGGGTCATCAGGTGGCTGTAGGCGCCGATTTCGCGGCCGAGCATGGTTTCGTACACGGCGGCGCCCGTCGTGTCGCTCCAGCTTAACGCATCGTCGCGCAGGAATTCGGCGACCTTGGCGGCAATCTGCGGCAGCACCGGAGCGAGCATGATGGTGATCTGGCGGAACAAAATCAGCGCCGTGGTGCACACATCGTGCAGTTGCGCCGTTTTTTCCGGATCCTTGGCCAAGATCCACGGCTTGTTTTCATCGACATACTGGTTGGTGATGTCGGCGATTTCCATGATTTCGCGCAGCGCCTTGCCGAACTCGCGGTTCTCGAAGTTGGCGGCGATGCTGGCCTGGCGTTCGTTGCCGTCAACCGTCAGCGCGCGGCCGATCCACTGCTGCGCGTGCGGCGACAGGGTGGAGGTCAGCTTGCCTTCGAAATTCTTGGCGATGAAACCGGCGCAGCGGCTGGCGATGTTGACGTATTTGCCGATCAGGTCGCTATTCACGCGGGCAATGAAGTCTTCGCCATTGAAGTCGAGGTCTTCGACCTTCGAATTGAGCTTGAAGGCGATGTAGTAGCGCAGCCATTCCGGATTCATCTTCAGGTCGAGGTAGCGCAGCGGCGAAATGCCGGTGCCGCGCGACTTGGCCATTTTTTCACCGTTCAGTGTCAGGTGGCCGTGCACATTGACTTTGAGCTTGTCGATCACCGGGTGGCCGGCGAAATTGAGCATCGCTGGCCAGAACAGCAGGTGGAAGGACACGATATCCTTGCCGATGAAGTGGACTTGCTCGGTGTCAGGGTCGTTCAGCAGGGCATCGAAATCCATCCCTTTCTTGCTGCAATAATTTTTCAGGCTGGCCAGGTAGCCGACCGGCGCGTCCAGCCAGACATAGAAAAACTTGCCTGGTGCATCGGGGATCGGGATGCCGAAGTAGGGCGCATCGCGCGAAATATCCCAGTCCGCCAGTTTTTCGCCGGCCTCGCCAAGCCATTCGGAGACCTTGTTGACCATTTCCGACTGCAAACGGCCAGGCGTGTTCAGCCATTCCTTGAGGAAGGTGTAGCAGCGCGGGTCGGACAGGGCGAAGAAATACTGTTCCGACGGTTTCAGGATCGGCGTGGAGCCGGTGAAGACCGAGAACGGGTTCACCAGTTCGGTCGGCTGGTAAGCCGCGCCGCAGACTTCGCAATTGTCGCCGTACTGGTCCTTGGCGCCGCATTTCGGGCACTCGCCCTTGATGTTGCGGTCGGCCAGGAACATGCCTTTCACCGGGTCGAAGAAGCGGTCGACCGTCTTGGTGACGATCAGGCCGGTATCGCGCAGCTTGCGGTAGATGCCTTGCGACAGCTCCACGTTTTCCGGCGAATCGGTCGAATACCAGTTATCGAAGGCAATGTGGAAGCCGTCCAGGTATTGCGGACGGTCGGCCGCGATCTTGGCCACGAATTCCTGGGGCGTGATGCCTTCCTTTTCGGCCGCGATCATGATTGGCGTGCCGTGGGTATCGTCGGCGCAGACGAAGTGGACTTCACGCTGGGCGTCGCCGTCGCGTTGCATTCGCTGAAAACGGACCCAGATATCGGCCTGGATGTATTCCATCATGTGGCCGATGTGAAAGGCGCCGTTGGCGTAAGGCAGGGCGGTGGTGACGAACAGCTTGCGAGTCATGGTTGAAATGCGCTTATTGGAAAGTTTATCAAGAAAAACAGAGAAGCATTTTACCAGCGGATGACCCGACTGCGCACAGGGGTTTGCCCGGATTTGCCATTCAGGCAAGGCTTGACAAGGCGATTTGCGCTAAACTTCGGCATGTTTCGGCATCCTATTCCCTGGAGATTTACATGAGCATCACAGTAGAAGACGTCAAGAATGCATTGACGGCGGTTATCGATCCGAACACCCAGAAAGATTTTGTGTCGTCCAAGACGATCAAGAATATCAAGCTCGATGGCAACGATATCGCGCTCGACGTCGAACTCGGCTATCCGGCCAGGAGCCAGATCGATGGCATCCGCAGCGCCATCGTGGCCGCCCTGCAGGCGCTGCCGGGCGCGGGCCGCATCAATCCGAACGTGTATTCCAAGATCATGTCGCACACCGTGCAGCGCGGCCTGAAGATCATGCCGAACGTGAAGAACATCATCGCGGTGGCGTCCGGCAAGGGCGGCGTGGGCAAGTCGACCACGGCGGTCAACCTGGCGCTGGCCCTGGCGGCCGAGGGCGCCAGCGTGGGCGTGCTGGACGCGGATATTTACGGTCCGTCGCAGCCGATGATGCTTGGCATTAACGGCCGTCCGGAAACTTCCGATGGCAAGACCATGGAACCGCTGGAAAACCACGGTTTGCAGGTGTCCTCGATCGGCTTCATGATCGATCCGGACGAGCCGATGGTGTGGCGCGGCCCCATGGTCACGCAAGCCTTGCAGCAGTTGCTGGAGCAAACCAACTGGCGCGACCTCGATTACCTGATCGTCGACATGCCGCCGGGCACTGGCGACATCCAGCTGACCCTGTCGCAAAAAGTACCGGTCACGGGCGCGGTGATCGTCACCACGCCGCAGGACATCGCCCTGCTCGACGCCCGCAAGGGCTTGAAAATGTTCGAGAAAGTCGGCATTCCGATCCTCGGCGTGGTGGAAAACATGAGCACGCATATCTGCTCGAACTGCGGCCACACGGAAGCCATTTTCGGCCACGGCGGCGGGGCCAAGATGTGCGCCGACTTCGGCGTGGAATTCCTGGGCGCCTTGCCGCTGACCATGTCGATCCGCGAGCAGACCGATTCGGGCCGTCCGACCGTGGTGGCCGAGCCGAACGGGCCGGTGGCGCAGATCTACAAGGACATCGCGCGCAAGGTGGCCATCAAGATCGCCGAAAAGGCGAAAGACATGACCAGCAAGTTCCCCAGCATCGTCATCAAGAACGACTAGCCACGCACCATTGAGCCCGGCAAGCGTTGGCGCGAGCAGCGCCAAGGGCTTGCTTTTCCACTGTCGTTTTTTCAACCGCAAAGGAATCCACTTGAAATCCTTCATCAAGCACATCGTCTTCTCCGCATCGCTGCTGGCCATGGCGGCCGCGTCGGCACAATCGGTCTCCTTCGTCGAGCCCGAGGATGGCGCGACCGTCAAAAGCCCGTTCAAGGTCAAGTTCGCCGTCGAAGGCATGGACGTCAAGCCGGCCGGCGCGCTGGTCGCCAATTCCGGCCACCATCACCTGGTCATCAACGGTGCCGCGATCAAGGAAGGCGAATCGATCCCCTTCGACGACAAACACTTGCATTTCGGCAAAGGCCAGACCGAATCCGATGTCAAGCTGGCGCCGGGCGAGTACACCCTGACCCTGCAGTTCGCCAACGGTGCGCACCAGTCCTACGGCACGCCGATGAGCAAATCGATCAAGGTGACCGTCAAGTAATTCCCCCGCGAGCGCTGTAGGCAGTACAATTGTTTTTATGAGAAAACAATTTTTGCCATGACGCGCTCCGATTCCCCTGTCGACGCCGCCAGACGCGCCCTGTTGCTGGGCGCGGCCGCGGCCTTGGCCCTGCCGGCTGGTGCCGCGCCGCGCGAGCTGCTCGTGGTGGGCGCCCATTTTGCACGCGTGTACGAGCGCGCCAATGGCGAGTTTTCCGGCATGGCGGTCGAAATCATCCGCGCCATTGGCGGCGAACTGGGCCAGCCGGTGTATTTCGAGCTGTATCCCTGGGCGCGCGCGCAATCGATGGTGGCGCAGGGGCAGGCCGACATCCTCGTCGGCCCCTACAAATCGCCCGAACGGCTCGAACTGTTCACGTTTTCCGAGCGTCCTTTCTATCAGGACCAGATGGTGTTTTTCTCGCGCAGCAGCGCCCCGTTTGCCTGGGACGGCACCTTCTCCTCCCTGCGCGGCAAGCGCATCGTGATCATCAACGGCTGGGCCTATGGCGACGAGTTCAATGCCGGGATCAAGGATTTGGCGGTGAGCGTGACCAACTCGGTCGAGTCGGCGCTGACCATGCTGGCGCACGGGCGGGTGGATTTGTTTGCCAGCAATGTGCGCAATACCGAGCCGGTCATCCCGCTGCTGGCGCTGGAAGGCAAGGTGGTGCCGGTGGGACGCACGATTTCCCTGCAACGCGGCTTTTTCGCTTTCCCCAAGCGGCCCGAGTACGACGTCATGCGCTCGCGCTTCGACCGCGCCTTCAATGCCTATGTCGACAGCGGCGAACTGCGCAAGCTCGGCAAGCGCCTCAACGTCCAGGTTCCCTGAGCGGGTAATCAGGCCTCAGGCGCGACGGCGCCCACAACTTCCTCGTAGAATCGACAGCTTGCGGTTACTATACGCAGCATGACGCTTTGACAACGGTCATATTTCTAGTTGATTTTTCGCAGGGATGGCGTCTGTGCGTTCACCTGCTCCCCAGGAGATGAAATAATGGTAAAGAAAAACATACTGCGCGCGGCCTGCGGGTCGGCCGTGGCAGTGCTGGGCATGCAGGGTGTCGCCTCGGCCGCGATCCTGAGCGTCGGCCCGGGCAAGACTTACGCGACCCCGTGCCGCGCGATTGCGGCGGCAAAAAACGGCGACCGGATCCAGATTGAAGGTGGTGTGTTGTACAGCGGCGACGTGTGCGCCATTTACGCCAGTTACCTGACGATCCAGGGCGTGAACGGCCGTCCGCGCATCGATGCGGCCGGCAAGAATGCGATGGGCAAGGCGATCTGGGTGGTGGTCGGCAACACCGTGCTGATCGAAAACGTGGAAATGTTTGGTGCCAAGGTTCCTGACCGCAATGGCGCGGCGCTGCGCCTGGAAGGTGCCGGCTTCACCTTGCGCAACAGCTTCCTGCACGACAATGAAAACGGTATTCTCAGCGGCGCGAACCTGGCTAGCGACATCGTCATCGAAGGCACCGAATTCGGACACAATGGGTACGGGACGGGGCAGACGCACAACCTGTACATCGGCAACGTGCGCAGTTTGATGTTCCGTCGCAACTTTTCGCATGATGCGCATGTTGGGCACAATTTGAAGTCGCGCGCGCAGACCAACCATATCCTGTACAACCGTTTTTCCAGCCTGCGTCCGGGCGAGACGGGTTCGACGGCATCGGGACAGCCGAGTTACGAGATCGATTTGCCGAATGCCGGCACCTCGTACGTGATCGGGAATGTGATCCAGCAGCCGGCGGCCAATCAGAACGGGGCGATGCTGGCCTACGGGGAAGAGGGCGCCACCAATCCCGGACATAATTTATATGTGGTGAATAATACGTTCTTGAATGACGATACGGCGCGCGGGGTGTTTGTGATGGTCGGTTCGGGCGTGACCAAGCCGGCGCTACTGCAGAATAATATCTTTTCGGGGATCGGGACCTTGAGTACGCAGGTCAGCACGGTGGCCAAGACCAATTACCGTTCGATCGCCCCGGGGTTTGTTAACCGCGCGACGTACGATCTGCGGCCGACACCATCGCCGCTGGTGATCAATGCCGGTACCGATCCTGGGGTGTCGGTGACGGGTTATTCGCTCACGCCGGTGGCGCAGTACAAGCACGTGGCATTCTGGATCGGCCGGCCGGTCACCAGCCAGCTCGATATCGGGGCGTATGAATCGACGTCGATTGCGCCGTAGTCGTTCAAGCGCTAAACGTTGAGCCGTCGTTCCTGCCAATGGCAGGAACGACGAGTTACGGCTTAACCCCCACAATCCCCGCCTGCGCAGCCCACTGCCCCACATCACTGCGCTTGATCGCGGCCGCCATCAGCTCCGGAAACAAATCCGGTGTACACGCAAAACACGGTGCTCCCAGCGCCGCAAAATACGCCGCATTGGCGTGGTCATACCCCGGCGCCCCATGATCATCGAGCGCCAGCAGCACAATCACCTGCACGCCCGCCGCCACCATCGCCGCCGCCCGCCTGCGCATCTCGGCGTTATTCCCACCCTCGTACAAATCGCTGATCAGCACGAAAATGGTATCGGCCGGACGTTCGATCAAGCCCTGGCAATACCCCAGCGCCCGATTGATATCGGTACCGCCTCCCAACTGCGTGCCAAACAGCACATCGACCGGATCGGCCAGCATCGGCGTCAGGTCGATCACGGCCGTATCGAACACCACCACCGATGTACTGACCGCCTTGATACTGGCCAGCACCGCCGCGAACACGCTGGCGTACACCACCGACGGCGCCATCGAACCGCTCTGGTCGATGCACAGCACGATGTCGCGCAGCGATTGCCCCTTGCGCCCGAACCCGATGCGCGTTTCCGGAATAATCGTGCGGTACTCGGGCTGGTAATGGCGCAGATTGGCGCGGATCGTGCGCAGCCAGTCGATCTCGTGATGGCGCGGCCGGCGCTTGCGTGTCGCCCGGTTCAGACTGCCCGTCACCGCCTGCCGGAACGGATTGGCCAGCCTGCGCTCGAGCTCGTCCACGACTTGCCGTACCACCATGCGCGCCGTTTCCTTGGTCTTGTTCGGCATCACCCGATTCAGGCTGAGCAGGGTGGCGACCAGATGCACATCCGGCTCGACCGCCTTGAGCATTTCCGGTTCCAGCAGCATGCGCTCCAGGCCCAGCCGCTCCAGCGCATCTTTCTGCATCACCTGCACCACGCTCGATGGAAAATACTGGCGGATATCGCCCAGCCAGCGCGACACGTTCGGCGCCGATGCGCCCAGCCCGCCATTGCGTCCCGCCGCCGGGTTGTACAGGGCCGACAGCGCCCGGTCCATGGCCAGGTCATCCGCGCCCAGCGACACTTCCGGCTGGTTCGGCTCGCTGCCCAATACCATGCGCCAGCGGCGCGTTTGTTCCTGCTGGGTGAGCTCATGCGACATGGGAAGTCTCCGGTGTTGATAATGCAGCGCTGCCGCCGAGGATCATGCCGAGCACGGGCAGCACCAATCGCGCGCGCGCTTCATCGACGCTGCCGGCGGACGCGGTAATGACCAGCGTGCCGCCCGCGCTGCCGGCGCGTTCGCTCAACTGGCGCCGCTCCGGCGCTTCAAAGGCGCCAAAGGTGCGCCGCAGCAGCGGCAGCAGTTCGACGAAGCTGTCCGGATCGAGGCGGTTGATCCAGTTGTTGACCAAACTCCACAGGCTGTCGTTGTGCAGCAGCAGGGCGGCGCTGCCTTGCAGGAAACCTTCCAGCCAGTTGCCGCTGGCCAGCGGCGCACTCGCATGCGAACAGCGCAAGGCCAGCGCGCGCGCGGTGCGTTCCTGGTCCCAGTGGCCTTGCTCCGACAAGATGCGGGCGCAGCGCCCGCTGATCAGCGGATGCGACAGTTCATTGCCCGCCACCTGGTCGAGCGCGCCGAACCAGGCGTCCAGCAGCGCTTCTTCCTGGATCAGGCGGATGGCGCGGTCGGCGGCGATCAGCTGCCTGACCAGTTCGGCCGCCGGTTCATCGGCCATGCCCAGCACGCCGAAGGGCAGGGCGATGCAGGCGCGCGTGACGAGGCCGTCGACCACCTGGCCGATGGCGCTGGTATCGGTGCCGCGCACGCTGCCGTAACGCATGACGCTGGCCAGCGGCGGCAGGGCGGCCAGCATGAAGCCCACGTCCGGCGTGAGCGCGCCGACTTCCTGGATGCGCTGCATCAGCAAGTCGACCGCTTGCGGCAGGTCGGCCAGCAACACTTGTTCGATCAGCGCGGTCAGCTCGGGCAGGGTGCTCGCTTCATTGGCCTGGCTGACCGCCTTGCCGGTGGCGGCCGCTTCCACGGTGCCGCCCCAGACGTTCGCTTCGATCAGGCGAATCGCATATTCCGGCTCCCATGCCAGGCGCCACCATTCGTGGAAGGTGCCCGACTTGCCGCTGACCCGCTCGGCGCGGCCCCAGTCGACGCCGAGCAGCGCCAGGCGGTGCAGCAGCACGCTTTTTTCCAGGTGGGCCGGCTGGCGCAGGTCGAGTTCGAGCTGGCTGTGATCGGCCTTGACCGGCAGGCGCAGGCGCTTTTGCTGGGTTTGCACGTCCTGCGGCAGCGGCAGGGTCGGCACGCCTTGCGGCACCTCGCCCAGGCGGTCGTTGATCAGCAGCGCGTCGTGGATCAGGCGCAGCGGGGTGTCGCTGTCGTAGCAAAACACGGCGCGCACCGCTTCCTGCAACTCGCCCAGGCCCGCACGGGGCCGCTCGCGCATCGCCGCCAGCGTATCGGCCAGGCGCACCGCTTCGATGATGCTGGCCGACGAGGCATCCAGGTCGTGCTTGCGCAGCAGGATGGCAACATCGGTCAGCCAGTACAGGCTGGCCTGGGCCGGGTGGCTCCACATATGGTGATACCAGCCGGGCGCGGTGACACCGGCGCCGTAGCCGCTGCGAAACGCCAGGCGGCCGTAGCTCCACGGCGTCCAGGTCGCGGCCAGCTTGACCTTGGGTAAGCCCTTGAGCAAGTCATTGTCGCTCTTGGCGGACGGCATGGTCGCCAGCGCCGGCACGTGATACGCGCCGCAGACCACGGCGATGCGCTGGTGGCCCTGTTTCTCGGCCAGGCGGATGGCGTTGCGCATCCACGCTTCGCGCTGCTGCTCGCGCAGATCGGGCGGGGCGGCGATGTCGGTGCGCACCGTGGTCATCATTTCAGCGATGGCGGCGAACAGGTCGAGGCTGTCGGAACGCTGCTCGACCAGATGGTCCCACCAGGTATCGGTGTCGGAAAAACCGGCCGCGTTGGCCAGCCATTGCAACGGGTCTTCGTGCAGTTCGTCGGTGTCGCAACCGGATTCGGATTCGGATTGCCCGGCTGTCGATTCGTCGGCAGCCGGCGCGGCCGCTTCCGGCTCGGCCAGGCGGTGCGCCTGCGGCAAGTCGCAAAAACGTACCGGGACGCCGTTGGCGGTGGCGTAGCGCATGGCTTGCCACTCCGGCGAAAATTCGGCGAAGGGGTAGAACACGGCGCGCTGCGGCGTGGCCGGCACGTAGACCAGCAGCGCGACCGGCGGCTTGATGGCCGGGTCGGCGGCGAAGCCAATCAGCTCGTCGGCCTCGGGCGGGCCTTCGATCAGGATGCAGTCCGGCTGCAGCGCCTGCAAGGCTTGCGCCAGGCTGCGCGCGCAGCCCGGACCGTGGTGGCGGATGCCGAATAAATGAACGCTCATCGGCCAGTCAATTCATCACGTCGCGGCAGGCCCGGTACAGGTCTTTCCAGCCTTCGCGTTCCTTGACCACGGTTTCGAGGTATTCCAGCATCACGACGCGGTCCTGCACCGGGTCCTTGATGATGGCGCCGATCATGCCGGCGGCCACGTCGGCGCCGCGCATGGTGCCGTCGCCGAAGTGGGCGGCCAGCGACATGCCGTTGGTGATGACTGAAATCGCTTCGGCCGTGCTCATGCTGGCGCTGGGGGCCTTGATCTTGCGCTTGCCGTCGGCGGTGACGCCGGCGCGCAGTTCGCGGAACACGGTGACCACGCGGCGGATTTCTTCCAGGGCCGGCACTTCGCCCGGCAACTCCAGTGCGCGCCCAAGGCTGGCCACGCGCGTTTCGACGATGCGTACTTCCTCGTCGGCGGTGGCCGGCGGCGGCAAGACGACCGTATTGAAGCGGCGCTTGAGCGCGCTCGACAGTTCATTCACGCCACGGTCGCGGTCGTTGGCGGTGGCGATGATATTGAAACCTTTTTGCGCCAGCACTTCATCGTCGAGCTCGGCGATCGGCAACATCTTTTCCGACAGGATGGTAATCAGGCTATCCTGCACTTCGCTCGGGATGCGGGTCAGTTCTTCCACGCGGGCGATTTTGCCGTCGCGCATGGCGCGCATGATCGGGCTTGGGACCACGGCTTCCATCGACGGACCCTTGGCCAGCAGTTGCGCGTAGTTCCAGCCGAAGCGCACCGCCTCTTCGCTGGTGCCGGCGGTTCCCTGCACGATCATGGTGGAATCGCCGCTGATGGCGGCAGCCAGGTGTTCCGACACCCACGACTTGGCCGTGCCCGGCACGCCCAGCAGCAGCAGGGCGCGGTCGGTGGCGAGCGTGGCCACGGCGATTTCGATCACGCGCGCATTGCCGATGTACTTGGCGCTGATCTCGACACCATTGTCGAGCGTGCCGCCCAGCAGGTAGGTGGACACGGCCCACGGCGACAGCTTCCAGCGCGGCGGACGCTGGCGCGTGTCGGCCGCGGCCAGCGCTGCGAGTTCCTCGGCGTACTGCGTTTCAGCGTGCTGGCGCAGGATGGTAGAAATGGCGGTCATGCAGATTGCTCCTGAAAAGGGGAATACATATCGTGTCGGAAACGCAGGGTGCGCAGGAATTTGTCGACCGTGTCCTGCCATTGCGCGAACTCGGGGATGTCGGTCGGCCAGCCGTTTTCGTAGGCCTCGATGCCACGCGGGTCGAGCACCAGCGCGAGCGAGGCCATGGTGTAGGTCAGCGACCAGCTCTGCAGCGTGTTGGCCGCGCAGCCGGCCTGGATGCGGCTGACCACGGCCTTGGACAAGGCTAGCGGCCAGTTGCGCTGCGCGCTCTTGGCGGCGTCGTCGAGCATGTCGATCAGGCTCGAATGGGCACGCATCCACGCTGCCGGGGTCGCTTCGACGAGGGTGCTGAGCAAGTCGTCGGCGGCGTCGCTTGGCAGGGTGCCGAACAGGCTGAAAAAGTCGCGCGGCATGTGGGTGTGGATGCCGGACGACTTTAAATACAGGTCGAGGAAGGCGGTGAACCAGGCGTGCAGGCCGGCATCGTAGCCAGCTTGCAGGCTGCGTTGCAGCGCGCTCGACCAGCCCAGCAGCAATGTATGTTTGAACTCGCTGGCCATGGCCAGTGTCAGGCAGGTGCGCGGCGAAGCGTCGAAGCTGTTCGACCAGTAGGTCGGCGGCACGGCCGCCAGGATATCGACCAGCCAGCCCGATTTTTCGCCCATGGCGGGGTACAGGCCGGCGCCGACGCCGTCGCGCTGCATGCTCTTGTCGCGCTCATGCGGCACCTCGGCCAGCAGGTGGGCCGAGTCGCCGTTGCGCTCGACGCGCAGCAGCGGCACGGCGCGCGCCAGCATGCGCTGCGCCATTTGCGAGCCGGGCAGGCCGGCCAGCAGGCGCTGGGCGGCGCTGCGCACTTCCTTGCGTTTGTCGTCGAGCGCGCTTTCCAGGAAGGCTTCGTCGGCCAGGCCCAGGCCCACCGACAGGCAGCCGAGCAGGGTGGCCCTGTGTTCCGGCGTTTCGCTCGGCCAGGTTGCGTGCAGTGCTTGCAGGGCGGCGGCGCCATCCTGGGCGCGCATGTCGCGCAGGGCATGGGCACGCTGTTCGATATTGCCTTCGTCCCACAGCAAGCGCACATCGTCGGTGTCGGCGCCCACCCAGTTCCAGGCGGGATTCTGTTTCGCCAGCCAGTGGCCGCGCGCGCCGAGTACGCCCTCGATCAGGCCGCGCAAGGGACGATGCGCGCTGCCCATGTCCAGCACGGCCGGAAGCAGGCGCGGCGGCAGGCGGCACTGGCAGGCGTTGGCCAGGCGCAGCCATTCGGAGCGCACTTGCGGATATTCATCTTGCACCAGCAGCGCCAGCGCGCGTTCGGCCTGCGCCGGACAGGCGCGCAGGGTATCGCTGTCGCTCGATGGCGTCGCTGGCGCGGCCAGTTCCGGCGCAGTGGGCTGATGGCCGGCGCGCTGCCACAGGGTGTGGGCGGCCAGCGACAGCCACAGGTTTTCTTCGGGTGTGGCGGCAGCGGCGCCGGGACGGCCGCGCACGCTTTCGCGCAAGGCCAGCGGCAAGTCGTCGTCGACGCCGGGCGCGGCGCGCGAGGTGCCGATCTGCAGCGTCTTATGCATTTTCAAAGGGAGCGGGGAACTCATGCTACGGTCTCGTTGTCGAAGGAATGTAAGCGGTCTTCGGCGAACACGCTGAGCGGGACGATAGCGTCACCGTCCCATTCGCCGATCACTGTCACCGGATGGCCGCCGCTGAGCGCAAGCAGGGGCCACAGGTGGCGAAAGCTGGCATGCAGCGCAACGACGCGGCCATCGGCGCCGGCCAGGTGGGGCGTGGCACCGGCACGCGGCACCATGGCGTCGAGCACGAGCGGAAAGCGGTCGAGGAAAGGGTTGCGTGCCAGGGCTTCGGCGTAGGCCGCCAGCGAGGCGTCGAGCGTGGGGGCGTTCGCCAGTCGGGTATCAAGCGGGCCGAAGGCATCCTGCTGCCTGATCAGGGCGCGTAGCGGATAGGCGCTGTGATAGAAGCACAGTTCGCCGTCGAACTGGGTGCCGGGCGCGAGCACCCTGTCGTAGCCCTGGGTGCCGGCGGCGTACTGCAGGATCATGGCCCAGCGTCCGCTCGCCACCCCGCGCAGCCAGGTGGTGCGCGCGCGGATGCGCTCGTTGTCACTGGTGTGCTGGGCCAGCACTTGCCAGCGGTCTTGCACGCCGGCTTGGGCCAGCACCTCTTCCTGGCTGACGCTCCAGCCGATCAGGGTGCGCACGTCGCTTTGCAGTTCCGGCGGCAAGTCCGGCAGGCGGCGGAAGGCGGTACCGAGCAGGTAAATGGATGCCAGCTCGCGCGCCAGCCGGGTTTCCCAGTCGGGCAGGGTGGTGTCGAAGCACACGCCGCTGGCGCGGCGCAGGCGCGCGGCGAGGCCGCCGGCCTGGGCGTCGACCATGCGCGCGGCGATGTCGTTCCAGAAGGCCGGACCGCGTGCGCGCAGGGTGGACAAGCCTTCACGCGCCAGGTCTTCGAGCCAGGTGTGCAGTTCGGTAATGCCGGCCGCGACTTTGCTGTCGCGCTTGTCCTCGCGCTTTTGCGCCGCCGCGGCCTGGGCTGCCGCCTGCTCGGGCGTGGGAGCGACGGCCTTGTCGGCGACGCTCTGGAGTTTCTTTTCGCTGCGCTGCTGGCGGCTGTCGAGCCAGTCGCTGACCCACTGCGGCGGCGCGCCGGCCGCGAACAGGGGGGCGTTACTGGCTAGTAACAGATACAGGCCGATGCCATGCTTGCAGGGAAACTTGCGGCTGGGGCAGGAACACTTGAAGGCCGGCTCGCCCAGGTCGATCTGGGTACGGTAGGGGACTTTGCCGCTGCCCTGGCATTCGCCCCACACGGCGCTGTCGGTCCGGCCCAGGTTGCCCCACTTGGCGGGCCCTGCCAGCTGGCTGCCGGCTTTGGCGGAACTCGCATCGGGCGCCAGTGCGAGGATTTGATCGGCATTCAAAGTCATGGAGGAACAATGCCGCCGGCCTATGACCGTTGGCAAATGATTAAAGATAGTAAGTTAACCGCTGACGTTAATTTTGGGAAGTCTTTTTTGCCGGGACGGCGATGAGGATAGCCGGGGCCGGGTGCGTTCCCGGCCCGGGCTGTCGCCTCCGGTTGTCGCCTCAGCTTGTCGGTTCAGGCGTGACCCAGCCATAGCGCCTGCGCGCGTGCGGTTGCGGTTGTCGCCTCAGCTTGTCGCCTTAGGCGACAGCACGGACCGTTTGCATTCCCGGTTCGGGCTGTCGGCTCAGGCGTGGCCCAGCCAGGGCGCCTGCGCGCGTGCGGTCGCGGTTGTCGCCTCAGCTTGTCGTCTTAGGCGACAGCACGGACCGTTTGCATTCCCGGCTCGGGCTGTCGGTTCAGGCGTGGCCGAGCCAGAGTGCCTGCGCGCGTGCGAACACGGCGGCGCCAACTTGCCTGCCCAGGGCCCGTCCATCGATGCTGGCGCGCTCGAAATGAATGCCGGCGTAGACGCGCGCGAGGCTCGCTTCGGCCACGGCATCGCTGAACGTTTCCCACGCCAGGGTGACCGGCGCGGATGGCAGGGCCGGGTCGAACAGCAGCGAGCGCGCCGGTATCGTCACCGTGTGGCGGAAGCTGTCGCTGCCGGTGAAGCGGCGCAGGATCTCGGCCGAGGCGGCGCTGAAGGTGCTGTGGCCGGACACATGGTCGGGAAAGGCGGGCGTGGGCGCGCTGGCCAGGTGGAAGGGCATCCAGGCTTCGCCGGCCACCGGGCGCAGTCCGCTGGCGGGACCGCCGGGGCCGAAACTCTGGACGATGTGGCCTTGCATCAGGTAGCGGATGGCGCTGAGCGGGCGCGCCGAATCGTAGGCGCGCTTGGCATCCCAGGCGGCAATGCTGGCGTCGAACACCGCATTGGCCAGGGCGAAGAACAGCTTGACGTCGTCATCGTCGCTGTAATCGTTGCGTTCCGATATCCGTTGCGCGAAGCGGCACCAGTAGGAACAGGGCAATTCGCCGATGGTGCTGCCGGCCCAGAAGTCGGCGATCACTTTCTGGCGTTCGGTCAGGGTGGCCTGGATCTGCACGACCTGCTCGGCCTGGTCGATGAATTGCTGGCTGCCGAAGGCGGCGGGCGGAGGCGGGCGGAACTGGCTGCCGGTGCCCAGGGCGAACGGGCGCACGGCGTCCCAGAATGGCGTCAGGAACGCTTGCGTGCGGCGCACGCCGCCGGCATCCATGAATGACAGCGGCTGCCACAGGCCGGGGAAGGGGATGCTGGCGCGCGGCGTGGGCTCGCTGACCAGCAACGGCGGGTTGCGGGGCTGGTAGCCGCTGTAGTCGGCGAACGGGATGCCGCCGGGCGTCAGCTTGCCGTCCTGGTTGGCGCCATCGTTGCGGCGCTGGTCGAGCACCGCGTGGGCGGCAATGTTGCCGACACGAGGAGCGGGGGCGCTATTGTTATACGCGTCGACAGGCCGGCTGTTCATCGCGGCAAGGTGGGCGTCGAAGGCGGCTTGCTGGCCGGGAAATTGATCAAGCAGGGCCGCGTAAGCGGCGAAGCTGATCGCCAGCGCCTTGTTGGCGCGCGTGCATTCGGCGGGCGGCTGGCGCAGCTGGGAACCAAGGTACTGGCCAAGCGCGACGCTGTCGTAGGCGGCCCAGGCTTCGTACATGGCGCTGTGCACGATTGCCAGGGCGCGCGCGGCGATGGGTGGCGGCATGCGGGTGGCGCGCACCGCGTTGAGCGCAAGGGTATTCCAGGCGATCACCGTGCCCGAATGCACGGGTGGTTCCGGCTGGGGCGGAGGTGGCGGCTCGTGCGACCCGCCGCACGCCGTCAGGGCGCTGCCGAGAGCGGCGGTGCCGCCTATCGTTAAGAAGCTGCGTCGTTTCATGGTGGATTCCCAGAGAGGTGGCTTCCGGCCGGGAAGCGCGGGGATGCCTGGCGGCAAGGTCTGCGGTGAGGGCTGACGTGGCGACGATAGCCCGCTACCGCCGCGCTGGCCTTGAGCAGCCGCAGCCGCAATACCGCAGCGAAAACAGGAATCGACGCATGGCCGGAGACCGAACTGTCGATGCCCGACGGTGGTCCAAACGGCGGACGCATGATTGGCGGTTCACAAGAGCAAGCAAATCCTTTCCACTTGCCACTACAATACGGCTGCCCTCTGTCGAGCTCACTTTCCAAGGTCAGATTCATGAAATTTATCCATGCCGCCGATTTGCACATCGATAGCCCCTTGCGCGGGTTGAACGGTTACGATGGCGCGCCGGTCCAGGAGTTGCGCGGCGCCACGCGCCGGGCCTTGTCCGCCCTGGTCGACCTCGCCATTGAACAAGCGGTCGATTTCGTCATCCTGGCGGGCGACATTTACGACGGCAACTGGGCCGACTTCCGCACCGGCCTGTTTTTTCGCGACCAGATGGTCCGCATGACGCGCGAAGGCATCCTGGTCTACATCGTCAAGGGCAACCACGATGCCGAAAGCCAGATCACCAAACAGCTGCCGCCGGTCGAGGGCGTCCATACATTCAAGTCGAGCTCGGTCGAGACCTTCACGATAGCCCAGCTCGGCGTAGCCCTGCACGGACGCAGCTTCCCCAACCGCGCCGTGCCGGAAGACCTGGTCGAGCACTATCCCGACGCCAGCGCCAATATGTTCAACATCGGCGTGCTGCACACCAGCCTGAACGGGCGCGGCGGGCACGACGTGTATGCGCCGACGACGCTCGATGCGCTGTGCGGCAAGGGCTACGATTATTTCGCGCTCGGCCACGTGCACGCGCGCGAGGTCGTGCGCGAGGCCGGTCCGCGCATCGTTTATCCCGGCAATCTGCAAGGCCGCCACGCCAAGGAGACCGGCCCCAAGGGCTGCGAACTGGTCACGGTGAGCGCTGGCGCCATCACCAGCGCGCAGTTCGTGCCGCTCGACGTGGTGCGCTGGCACCGCCTGCTACTGGACGCCGGCGGCGTGGCCGACGTCAATGCCTTGCGCCAGCGCTTCATGAAGGCGGCTGGCGAGCTGGTGGCCGGCGAGCATGAACGCCTGCATGCGCTGCGGGTGATCGTCAGCGGCCAGACCGAACTGCACCGGATCGAGGCCGAACAGCCGGGCACCAGTGCCGCCGCGATCCAGGCCGGCACCCAGGACTTCGAGGGCGCCGACCTGTGGGTCGAGGAAGTCCAGCTCGACCTGCGCTCGCCGCTCGACCGCGATGCCGCCCGCAAGCGCGCGGACGCGGTTGGCGAGGTGGTGCAACTGGTGGACGAGATCGCGTCGAGCGAGGAACAGCTGCGCGCCTGGGCGCTGGCGCAGCTCGGCAGCCTGGGGACCTTGCCGTCCGGCCTGGCCGATTGCGACCCCGCGCTGTTGACGCCGCAAGCGCTGCGCGCGCTGCTGGCCGACGCCGAGGCGACCGTCCTGGCCCACTTGGGCGGCATGGAAGGAAGCGCACGATGAAACTGCGCGAACTGCACCTGACCGCCTTCGGTCCCTTCACCGACCGCAAGCTCGATTTCGGCAGCGCCGGACAAAACGTGGTGTTCGTGCACGGTCCCAACGAAGCGGGCAAGTCGTCGACCTTGCGCGCGATTTCGGACCTGCGCTTCGGCATACCGCAGCTGAGCCGCGATAATTTCGTGCATGAGCACCGCGACATGCTGCTGGGCGGCGTGCTGGTGGACCGCAACGGCAAGTCCTATCACATCATGCGCCGCAAGGGCCGCACCAACACCTTGCAATATGCCGACGGCAGCCCGGTGACGCCCGATATCGAGGCGCTGATCACCTGCGGCCTGTCGAAGGACGATTACGAGGCCATGTTCGGCCTGGACCACGACCGCTTGCGCAAGGGCGGCGAGGCGCTGCTGGCCGGCCAGGGCGAGGTCGGCGCGGCGCTGTTCGAGGCCAGCGCCGGGGTGCGCAGCATTCCGGCGGTGCTGGCGCAGCTCGACTTGTCGGCCCGCAACTACTTCATGCCCGGCACGCGGGCAAAGAACGGGCGCATCAACGAGGCGTTGCGCAGCTATGGCGAACATCATCACGCATTCAAGGATGCGCAGGTCAAGCCGGCGTGGTGGGCGGAACGCTTCAAGGAGCACCAGTCGGCGGCCAAGCGGCTGGCCGACCTGGAAGTGCGGCACGAGGAAGCCAAGCGCCGCCAGCTGCGCCTGTCCGAACTGCGTGGCGTCGGGCCGCTGATCCGCAGCCAGGATGCGGCCAGCGAGATCCTGTCCGAACTGGAAGACGTGCGCGTGCTGGCGGAAGATGCCGCCACCGAACGGGCGGCGGCGCAGGCCGGATTTGCCGCCTCGCACCAGAGCGCGGAAGCGGAGCGGGAAGCCGTGCAACGCTTGTCCGCCCAGCTCAAGGCGCTGGCGCCGGACCAGGCGGCGCTGGACGCGGCCGCCCGCATCGAACGGCTGGCCGTGAGCGCCGAATCGCTCGACAGCTTGCGGGAGGCGATTGCCGAGGCGTCGGACCAGGTCGCCGAGGCGCATCGCCTGCTCGATCAATACGCGGGCGGCATCGTGCCCGGTGCGGCGGCGGACGCCGTGCTGGCCCTGGCGCCGGCCCCGGCCGCGCGCGCCCGGATCGACGAAGTGCTGGGCGAGTTCAAACTGGCGCAACAGCGGCTGCACCAGCATCTGGAGTCGGCACTGCCCGTGGACGACGATGAACAGGCGAGCGATGCCTTGCCGGCGTCCGGGCTGGTGCGCGTGCTGCATGCGGTCCGGGACGAGGCCAAGCGCAAGGAAGCGCTGATGAAGCGCAAGGAGCAGATTCCGGCCGAGATCCGCCAGCTGGAGCGCTTGATCGAGGCCGATGTGACGGCACTGGGCCTGGCCGATCACGCGGCGCTGCCCAAGGTGCGCGCGCTGCTCGACAGCGAAATCGATGCCGCGCGCAGCGCGTCGGAATCGGCGGACACCGAAATGGCCACCTTGCGCAAGCAGCTTGCGCAGCTGAAAACCGAGCACGCGGCCGCCGCAGCCAGGCGCGACCAGTTGCTGGCCGCCGGCGCGGTGCCGACGATGACACAGGTGCGCGCCGCGCGCGGCCAGCGCGACACCCACTGGATGCAGGTGCGTGAGGCCAGCGTCGGCGGCAGTCCGGCGCCCGCCGCCCTGCTCGACAATGTCGAGGCCGGCATCCGCGATGCCGACCGGCTGGTCGACGAACTAGCCCGTGACACCGAGCGCGCCACGCAGTTGCAGGGCAGCCAGGATGAGCTGGCACGGCTTGCCCAGCAGTCGGCCGATCTGGAACACGAACACGCGGCGATCGAGGAACGCAGCGCGGCGGCGCTGGAGCGCTGGAACGCCAGGCTGGAAGCGCACGGCCTGCCGCCACTGGCGCCGAAAGCGCTGCGCGAGTGGCAGTCACTGCTTGCCACCGCGCGCGAGCGCAGCGGCGACCTGCAAGCGCTGACCGACGAGCTGGAGGTGGCGCGCACGACCGAGCGCGCGCTGGTCGACGATTTGCTCGATGCAATCGCGGCGGTCGGCGTGGCGGCGCCCGCCAGCAGTTCCCTGACCACCCTGTCGTCGCTGGTGGACGATATCCAGGACGACATCGAACGGCGCCAGCGGGCGCTCAGCACGGCGGCGGGCAAGCGCATCGAGCGCGAACAGCAGCGGCACCGCTTCAAGACGCAGCAGGCGACGCTGGAAGAGCAGCTTGCCGGCGCGGCGGCGGCAGTGTCGTCGCACGTCTACGGCGCGCTGCACCTCGATCCGGAGGCGGGTATCGCCGCTGCGGGCGCGCGCCTGGCCGAGTTCGGCCGCCTGGTCGATGCCAAGACCGAGCTCGATGGCGCCAGCGCGCGCGAATTGCGGGCGCAGCAAGCATTCGAGCGCTTGCAGGGGCAGGGCCGCGAACTGGCCCAGGCCATGCGAGATCCGCCGGCCGCCGACCTGCGCCACTACGTCGAACAGCTGGAGGCTAGGCTCGCGCAAGCGAGGCGGATCGACAACGAACGCGCCCTCAAGCAGCAGGCACTGGACGATGCGCAGGAACGCTGGCGCGAACAGGAAAGCCTGGCGCAGCGCCATCAGGCGGAACTGGAGCGGCTGTGCCGCGCGGCCAATGTCGATGCGCCCGAGGCGCTGCCGGCGGCGGAAGAACAATCGAAGCGCAAGCGCCTGGCCCAGGCCGACGCCGACCGCGTCCGCAAGGACCTCGCCGTGGCCTCTTCGCGGCCGCTGGACGAGTTGCGCGCACTCCTGCGCGATTATGATGCCGGGCGCATGGACGACGAGCAAAACCAGGTTTCGGCCGAGCTGGGCAAGCTGGAGGAGGACTTGCGCAACGCGCGCCAGGCAGAAGAAACGGCGCGCCGCGCCCTGGAGGCGGTCGACTCGGCCGATACCGCTGCCGCAGCGCGCGAGCTCATGGAGCGCGATGCGGCAGGGGTGCGGCTGTCGATGGCGCCGTGGATGCGCTCGCGGCTGGCGCATGCCTTGCTCGACGAGGCGCTCAAGCGCTTCCGCGAGCGCGCCCAGGGACCGATGCTGCTGGCAGCATCGCGCTACTTCCAGCAGATGACCGACGGCCAGTTCGTACGGCTGGTCAGCGACGACGCCGGTCCGAAGCCGGTCTTGCTGGCGCAGCGCGGTACTGGCGGCCAGGTGCGTGTCGAGGGCCTGAGCGAAGGCACGCGCGACCAGCTCTACCTGGCGCTGCGGCTGGCCGCGCTCGAAATCCGGCGCGACGCCGGCTACGACCTGCCGGTGGTGCTCGACGACGTGTTGATGACCTCCGACGACGGCCGCGCGGCGCTGGCCTTGCGCGCGATCGCCGATTTCGCCAGGGACCACCAAGTGATCGTATTCACCCACCATGCGCATCTGCTGAGCGTGGCCGAGCGCAGCGTGCCCGCGCAGATGCTGCAGGTCGTCAGCCTCTAGGCCGCCCGTTCGTTTCGCCGCCGCGCCGCCGCTGATGGGCGGTGCGGCGGCGACGCTGTAAAATACTTCTCTTTACCTACGCATACCAATCCCATGACCGTCGTCCGCACCCGTTTTGCCCCTAGCCCTACCGGCTACCTCCACCTTGGCGGCGCCCGCACCGCGCTGTATAGCTGGGCGTATGCCCGCCATGTCGGCGGCACCTTCGTGCTGCGCATCGAAGACACCGATGTCGAGCGGTCCACGCCGGAAGCGGTGCAAGCCATCATCGAAGGCATGCAGTGGCTCGGCCTGGCGCATGACGAAGGCCCGTTCTACCAGATGCAGCGCATGGACCGCTACCGCGAAGTGCTGGCCCGGATGCTGGAAGCCGGTAGCGCCTACCACTGCTATTCCTCCAAGGAAGAAGTCGACGCCATGCGCGAGCGCTTCACGGCCGCGGGCGAAAAGCCGCGCTACGACGGCACCTGGCGCCCGGAGCCGGGCAAGACCTTGCCCGCCGTGCCGGCCGAGCGCGAGCCGGTCGTGCGTTTCAAGAACCCGCTCGACGGCGACGTCAGCTGGGACGATGTGGTCAAGGGCACGATCACGATTTCCAACAAGGAGCTGGACGATCTGGTGATCGCCCGTCCGGGCGGCGTGCCGACCTATAACTTCTGCGTGGCGGTCGACGACTGGGACATGCAGATCACCCACGTGCTGCGCGGCGACGATCACGTCAATAACACCCCACGCCAGATCAATATCCTGCGCGCAATCGGTGCGCCGCTGCCGCAGTATGGTCACCTGCCGATGATCCACGGTTCGGACGGCAAGAAGATTTCCAAACGCGACAAAGGGGAAAAAGTTGTTCCGGTCAACATCATGGCATATCCAGCCATGGGGTATTTGCCGGAAGCGCTGCTGAACTACCTGGCCCGTCTGGGCTGGAGCCATGGCGATGATGAAGTCTTTTCGATGGAGCAGTTCTGTGAGTGGTTCACTACAGATAATCTGACCAGTTCCCCCGCTCAGTTCGATCTGGAAAAACTGGCTTGGCTGAATAATCACTATATCAAGCAGGCCGACAACACCCGCCTGGCCGCCCTGGCGCGTCCGCTGATGGAAGCGCAGGGCGCCCAGTTCGACGGCGCGCCCGACCTGGCCGCCGCGCTGGCGCTGATGAAGGACCGCAGCAACACGATCAATGAACTGGCTGATGCGGCCATGCTGTTTTACCGCACGCCGCAGCCGGACGCGGCGCTGATGACCCAGCACCTGACCGATGCCGTCAAGCCTGTCGTGGCCCAGTTCGCCGAGCGTTGCGCCACGGTCGAGTGGACGCGCGAAGCGCTGGCGGCGATGATCAAGGAAGTGCTTGCCGCTAACAGCATCAAGATGCCGGTGCTGGCGATGCCGTTGCGCCTCTTGCTGACTGGCCAGTTGCAGACGCCGGCAATCGATGCGGTGCTGGTGCTGCTGGGCCGTGAACTGGTCCTGTCACGCCTGAAAGCCGAAGTTTAAATTGTTGGGCTCGGGGCTTTGCATATTGCAAGCCCTAGTATATAATTCTGCTTCTTCGACGGACGGGGGTATAGCTCAGCTGGGAGAGCGCTTGCATGGCATGCAAGAGGTCAGCGGTTCGATCCCGCTTACCTCCACCACTAATCGAAGCAGTTGGAATGGATTGCAGGTAGATGCCACTACCTGATTGCAGTACCGGGTCCCCATCGTCTAGAGGCCTAGGACATCACCCTTTCACGGTGAGTACAGGGGTTCGAATCCCCTTGGGGACGCCAAGATTCGAGTAGTAAAATGCAGTACCTTGTAGTAGAATGCTGTCGCAGTTTAGTATCACTAAACGCCCTGACGAGTCAGGGTTTTTTGTTGGTGCGGTAAGTAAGGTCAGGATGTAGAATACGTCCAGGACAGATTTCTGTCCCCATCGTCTAGAGGCCTAGGACATCACCCTTTCACGGTGAGTACAGGGGTTCGAATCCCCTTGGGGACGCCAGTTTTACCTGAGAATCGTTAAAGCGGTTCTTTGTTTTCCAGCGCAACGTAGTTCGCGTTACATGGGGGGTATAGCTCAGCTGGGAGAGCGCTTGCATGGCATGCAAGAGGTCAGCGGTTCGATCCCGCTTACCTCCACCAAGTTTTGATGTAGTCGTACATTGCAGGTAGTTGCCACTACCTGACAACAGTTCAGGTCCCCATCGTCTAGAGGCCTAGGACATCACCCTTTCACGGTGAGTACAGGGGTTCGAATCCCCTTGGGGACGCCAGTTAGTGCAAAAGCCGCCTTGTGCGGCTTTTTGCATTGCTCGTCGTGCCCGCGCAGGCAGGCACCCAAGTTTGTAGCGCAGTCGACGGCTCATCAGACTTGGGTCCCCGCCTGCGCGGGGACGACGGTTTGTAGGTCAACGGTACTATTTGCCGAGCCGAACCAAAAAAACCTATGTCCCTTGCACACGATCACGCTCTCACCCTTGCCCTGTTCTGCCGGGTCGTCGACAACTACGGCGATATCGGTATCTGCTGGCGTCTCGCGCGCCAACTCCAGCGCGAGCACGGCATCCTGGTCACCCTGTGGGTCGACGACCTGCCCAGTTTTCGCCGCATCTGCCCTGACGTCGACCCCGGCGCCGCCCTCCAGCAGATCCATGGCGTGACCGTGCGCCACTGGGCCGGCCAGGACGGCGTGTTCACGCCCGCCGACATCGCCGATATCGTCATCGAATTTTTTGCCTGCGACATCCCGCCCGGCTACATTACCGCCATGGCCCAGTGCGAGCCGCGTCCGGTCTGGTTCAACCTGGAAGGCTTGAGCGCCGAAGAGTGGGTCGAAGGCTGCCACACGCTGCCGTCGTCCCATCCGCGCCTGCCGCTGACGAAACACTTTTTCTTCCCTGGCTTCACCGCCAAGACCGGCGGCCTGATGCGCGAGGCGGCGCTCGATGAGGAGCGCCGCCAGTTCCAGGCAGATGCTACCGGAATGGCGGCTTTTCTCGGCCAGTTCGGCGTGACGGCGCAGGAAATGGCGTCGGCCAAAGTCTCCTTGTTTTGCTACCCGCACGCGCCCGTGGCTGCCTTGTTCGGCGCCTGGCAGGGCGGGGCGCAGGCGATGACCTGCCTGGTGCCAGAAGGCGTGGCGACAGAAGCGGTCGAGGCTTTCCTAAAAGCGCCGTCCAGTGCCGGCGCCGTAGCCACCCGTGGCGCGCTGACCGTGCGCGTGCTGCCGTTCGTGCCCCAGCCTGACTACGACCGTCTGCTGTGGGCCTGCGACCTCAATGGCGTGCGCGGCGAAGACTCGTTTGTGCGCGCCCAGTGGGCCGGCCGCCCGTTCATCTGGCATATCTACCCGCAGGATGACAACCTGCACCACAAAAAACTGCGCGCCTTCCTGGGGCGCTACGCAAGCGGGCTGGACAGCCTGTCGGCGCTGTCCTTGTGCTGGAACGGCGCCACGCCGGCCGACCCCGATCCGGCGCCGCTGTGGCCCGCTTTCCACGCCGCGCTGCCCGAACTGCATGCCCGCGCCGATGAATGGCAGCGCCAGATGTTGGCAAACGGCGATCTCACCAGTAATATGCTGAACTTTGCCGCTTCGCTTAGGTCATCGCGGCCCGGATAAGGTACAATATTCGGTTAATTTCTAACGTATTTTTACCTCGATCAAACGTGAGCTTCCGGCGTCATGCCAGCAGGCGACAGATGATTTTCATGCAACCCACTTTTTACGTACACTCTTTATGAAACCTGCAAAAGAAATTCGTGTTGGCAACATCATTATGGTTGACAGCAAGCCTATGATCGTGTTGCGTTCCGATGTCAACGGCTCGAGCCGCACGGGCTTCACCTACAAATGGAAGATGAAAAATCTTCTGAACAACAGCCCAATGGAAAACGTCTTCCGTGGCGATGACAAGTTCGACGTCGTCGTGCTGGACAAGAAGCCGGTCACCTACTCGTACTTCGCCGATCCGCTGTTCGTTTTCATGGATACTGAATACAACCAGTACGAAATCGAAGAAGAAAACCTGGGCGATGCACTGCATTACCTGAAAGACGGCATGGAATGCGAAGCCGTGTTCTACGACGGCAAAGCCATTTCGGTCGAGCTGCCAACCACGATCGCACGCAAGGTTGCTTACTCCGAGCCAGCAGTCAAGGGCAACACGTCGGGTAACGTCCTGAAAGAAGCCAAGCTGGAAAACGCGATCGAAGCGCACAGCCACTCGGTCCAGGTGCCACTGTTCGTCAGCACCGACGACGTCATCGAAATCGACACCCGCACCAACGAATACAAGCGCGTCGTTCGTAACTGATCACGTTGCCGTTCAAAAAAAACGCTGCCTCATGGGCAGCGTTTTTTTTCGTCGGAACAGCGCGTTTATTTTGCTTTTTTGGCCTTGGCAAACACCGGACCCCACAGCGGATGGCCGCTTTCGCCTGGCGCCAGCGCGAACGCGGGATCGAGCTTGAAGGCTTTTTCGAAATGCTGGCGGCACGGGGCCGGCCGCGAGGTCACGCAATAGCTGAAAGCGATGTACTTGTGCGCGGCCACCTGGTTGGCCTTGGAGCCGGCGCTGATATCGGCCGCGCCCAGACGCTTGATGGCGTCGTTATACGCACCCTGGTTGTACAGTTCGATGCCTTCGTTGAGCGCCACCTGGTCGGCGCTGACGGCCGGCGCCGTTGGCACCACCGGCGGCGGTGGGCGTGGGGTTGGCGGACGCGGCGCCGGTGGCCGGGGCGTGGTGCTGGCCTTGGGCGGCGGTTCGGTGGTGGTGCAGCCGGACAGCGCAAGGCCGCCGGCCAGCACGGCATACATCAGGAGGTGTTGGGATCGGTTCATGCCTCGATCTTAATGCGTTTATTTGGGCTGCGCTGTGAAATCATGTTCAATCGTGCGTGACTTGTTTTTTGTTGTATCGAGATTCAGCAGGAAATCCTGGAAGCCGGGATTGGCGATCCGGATTTTGTGTTTGCCGGCCGGCAGCGTGAGCTTTTTCAGTGGTGGCGTGACGCCGGATTCCTTGCCGTCGACATAGATCGTGCCCCACGGCTTGATCGACAATTTATAGTTGAACGTTTCGGGCGCCGCTTCGGCGGCCGGATCGGCCAGCACATCGGTGGCGGCAACAGCCTCGGCCGGTGCCGGGACGGCGGCAGACGCATTGTCGTTCGGCACGGGCAGCTCGGCCGGGACGGCGACCGTGGGCACGGGCGTCGGCGTTGGCGCCGGTGGCGGCAGGGCGGAGGCGTCGGCCACCGCCGGCTGGGCCGGCGCGACCATGATCGTGTCGGACGGCTTGGACAGCAGCGAATACAGGCCCACCGCGATCGCGGCCACCATCACCACGCCGGAGACTGCAATGCCGGTCCACGGCGGCAAGCCCTTGTTGGCTGGCTTGACCGGCTTGGCCGGTTTTTCGGCCGTCTCCGGTTTCGGGCGGCGCGAGGAACGCGCTTGCCCGTCTGGCCGCGACGAGGCGCTGGCCGGCTTGGACAGGTTCGGCTTGACCGGGCCGGTCACGGGCGATGCCGGCGTCGGCGCCGTTGTGGCGGCGGGGCTAGCGTCGGGCAGGCGGTCGAGCGTGGCAAAGCGCTGGGCCGGGCCGGTGGGGCGGGCGCGCGGCGCTTCGCCGCTGGTTTCGATGCCGAGCAGGGCGCGGAAGGCGTCGATGGTTTGCGGACGGTCCTGGGCCAGCACGGCCAGGCCTTTGTCGATGGCCGCCAGGAATTCCTGGCTGTAGCCGGGCAGGCCACGCTCGGCCAGCGGCTTGACCGGATCGCGCACCATGCGCGCGATCGAGGTCGCGGGCGGTTCCTTGATAATGGCAAAAAACATCACCGCGGCCAGTGCGTAGATGTCGGTGTACGGACCCTGGTCGAGCGAGGCGTCGCCGGCGTACTGTTCCACCGGCGCGTAGCCGGGTTTCAGGATCACGGTCAGGCCGCGCGTGCGGTCACCGATGATCTGGCGCGCCGAACCGAAGTCGAGCAGCACGGCATCGCCGCTTTCCTGCACGATGATGTTGTCCGGCGACACGTCGCGGTGCAGGATTTTCATGGTGTACAGCATCTCGAGGGCATCGAGAATCTGCTTCATCACCTTCTTGCACCACACTTCGGTCACCAGTTCCGGACTCTGGGTGACGATATCCTTGATGGTGCGGCCATCGTAATACTGCATGGCCGTATAGGCGGTGCGGTTCTGTTCCCAGAAACGGTGCACCTTGACCAGCGACGGATGATCGAACTGGGCCAGGAAGCGCGCTTCGTTGATGAAGCTTTTCAGCCCCACGTTGAAAGTTTCCTGGTGCCGTTCGGCACGCACCATGATGCTGTGGTCGCTGGCGCGCGTGGCCAGCACGCCCGGCATGTATTCTTTCAGGGCCACGCTGCGCTGCAGCGAATGGTCGAACGCCATGTAGACGATGCCGAAGCCGCCTTCACCGAGCACGCCGGTGATTTCAAAGTCGGCCAGCCTGGTACCGATCGGCAGGCAGTTCTCGGAGCCGGGGGCGAGGGCGTTCATACGATCTCTCGCTCGACGCGGATGGCGTACGCGGAGAAATTGTCGCGTACCCGGTCGGTGCCTTCCAGGGCCGCCTCGGCCAGCGCGCACATGGCGGTCAGCCATTGCTCGCTATTGCCCGCTTCGGCCAGGGTGCGTTCCATCTCGTCTTCGTGCACCCATTCCCACAAGCCATCGCTGCATACCAGCAAGGCATCGCCGTCGAGCAGCTGGACCGGGCCGTCGCCGAGCGCGACCGGGGTTTCGCCTTCGGCGCCGATGGCGGCAAACAGGATGTTGCGCTGGGGATGGCTGCGCAGCTGGTCGGCGCGCGCATAGCCGGCATCGATCAGTTGCTGGGTCAGGCTGTGGTCGCGCGTGGCGCTGACCAGCTTGGCGTCGCGGAACAGATAGATGCGGGTATCGCCCAGATGCGCCCATAAAGCATGGGCATTGGCCTGGTCCACCAGCAAGGCGGCCACGGTGGCGCTCATGTCATGGTTTTCGGCGTGAATCTGTTTGTTTTTCGCAACACTTGCGATGGCGTGGGCCGTGTAGGACAGCAAAGCATGGGCCCCAAAGGCCGGCACGCTGGCAAATTTTTCCAGCATGGCCTCGACCACGATGTTCGCGGCCACCTCGCCGCCCTCGTGTCCGCCGGCGCCATCGGCGATGATGAAGCAGGAAATATCGCCATGCTGGGCTTCGCCGACGGCATCCTGGTTGCTGGCCCGCATGCCGATTTCACTGATGCGTGTCCAGGCCAGGCGGATCGGATTGCGCTCAACCATTGCTGGTGCCGGCCGCATTCGCGCGCTCGACTTCCTTCTCGTACGCGGCCAGGAAAGCGGGGCCGAAGATGGACTTGAACTGGTCTTTGGCTTCCGCTTCGGCCGTGTGGTAAGCCTGCTTGTAGGTCTTCCAGCTCTCGGCCTGGCGGCGCGAGGGAATCAGGGTGCCCATCATGCCGCCGCCCGACACCTCGGTCTCGAACAGCTCGGGCTTGAGACGCGCCATCATGGCGCCCATGCTGGCCCGGGTGCCCGCCACCATGCCTTTCTGGTGGCTGCGCAAGTCGTTATAGGCATCGTCGATCGATTCGAGCGGCTCCATGAAACCGGGCATTTTCTTGCGCAGCATCTGGGTCAGCACGGTCTGGCTGTCAGGGAAAAACTTGAGCGGATTATTGTTGCGCATCACCACCATCGTGACATCGGCCTTGACCTCTTGCTTGACCAGCGAGCGCAGGGCCAGCAGATCGATGGTACCTTGCAGCGAGCTGGCCATCAGCTTGCCCATCAGTTCCATCAACTCCGGCGTCAGGCCGGAACCGAGCGCATCGGCGGGAATGCCGGCGCCACGCAGGAAGGCCTGCTTCAGTGTTTCAATGTCATCAAGCACAACGTTAGTATTCATGAGTGCGGGGCCGCGGGGGAGCGTCGATGTTTATCTCAAGCAATCATGCCAGATTTAACGATTAAGCGCATCAATCGGATGAACCTAATTTATGCATTTTGCCTCATGACAACGCAATTTGCCGCATCTTCTGGCATGAACGCCGGTCTGGGTGCTCATGCGACGGCCCCACTGCTGTTTTTCCGTGCAGCAGGGCGCGTGACACGATTAGTGTAGCTGCATAAGTGCCCCGCCGCAAAGCCCGGCTCATCGGTTACGCAACAGCATGCCGTACGGCATCGCTTTGCCGGTCGCCTTGGCGCCGCCTTGGCGTCGCCTTAGCCTCCCCTTGGCCACCGCCTTGGCGTGCTGCCTCAGGCGTCGATAAAGCGCATCTTGAAGCTGCGGCCCTTGATATTGCCGAAGTCGCGCCCGAGCTTGTTGCCTGCATTGAGGCGCTGGAAAGCTTGCTCGGCCACGTGGCGCTCGAGCGCCACATAGGTCATGAATTCGAACACATTGATCTTGCCGACCTGTTCCTTGGTCAGCCCGGCGTCGCCGGTCAGGGCGCCCAGCAGGTCGCCCGGGCGCAGCTTGTCTTTCTTGCCACCCATGATGACCAGGGTGACCATCGGCGCCGGCGCTGCCGCTTCGCCATCGTCGGCCAGTTCCGACAGTGGATGCCAGCTGACCGGCGCGTGCTGGTATTGCTCGATCAGCTTGACCCATTTCTTTTCGTTCGGCGCGCACAAGGTCAGCGCCAGGCCCGATTCGCCGGCGCGGCCGGTACGGCCCACGCGGTGGATGTGCACTTCGGTGTCTTTCGAGACGTCGGCATTGATCACCGCGCCCAGGTTGGCAATGTCGAGGCCGCGCGCGGCCACGTCGGTCGCCACCAGCACCGAGCAGCTGCGGTTGGAAAACAACACCAGGATTTCGTCGCGCTCGCGCTGTTCCAGTTCGCCGTACAGCGCCAGCGCCGAAAAGCCCTGGGCACGCAATTCGTCGGCCAGTTCGCGGCAATGGACTTTGGTGTTGCAGAATGCCAGGGCCGAGACCGGCTTGAAGTGTTTCAGCAGGCGGCCCACGGCCTGGTCGCGGTTGTCGAAGCCGACCTCATAGAAGCGCTGCTCGATCTGGTCGCCGCTGTGCTGGGCTTCGACCACCACTTCCACCGGGTTGCGCAGGAACGATTCGGTGGCGCGCCGGATATCGTCCGGATAGGTGGCTGAAAACAGCAGGGTATGGCGGCGCGACGGGCAGGCGCTGACGATGCCGGCGATCTCGTCGTAGAAACCCATGTCGGTCATGCGGTCCGCTTCGTCCAGCACCAGGGTCTGCACCTTGGACAGGTCGATGCTGCCGCGTCCCAGGTGGTCGCGGATACGGCCTGGCGTGCCGACCACGATGTGGGCGCCGTGTTCGAGCGAGGCGATCTGCGGGCGCATGGGCGCGCCGCCGGTCAGCGTGAGCACCTTGATATTGCCTTCGCCGCGCGCCAGGCGGCGCAGCTCATTGGCCACCTGGTCGGCCAGTTCGCGCGTCGGGCACAGTACCAGGCCTTGCACCGCGAACCAGGCGGGATTCAATTTGTGCAGGATGCCGATACCGAAGGCGGCGGTCTTGCCGCTGCCGGTCTTGGCCTGGGCGATCAGGTCGCGCCCGTCGAGCACGTGCGGCAGGCTCTTGGTCTGGATGTCGGTCATCTCGCGGTAGCCGAGCGAGTCCAGGTTGGCCAGGAAGGTGGCGGTGAGCGGCAGGGTGGCGAAGGCGTTTGGATTCATGTGATGCTCTGGCAAAAGGGGAGGTCCCCAGTCTAACAGGCGACCGGAGATGGATGAATTGCGATGGCGCGGCACGGCTGCCGCACCGGAGAAGTTACGCGGCTGCCCAGTTGGGCAGGCCGGTCAGGTCGGTATTGTCGTCGCGCCGCCACACCGGCAAGCCGCTGGCATCGGTTTCGTCGAGCAGTTCGAGCTGTTGCTGGCGGATGGTGGCTTTGCGCTGGCGCGGCACCGTGGTGCGGCGCGCTTCGGCTGGGGGATGGACGAGCGGCGCAGCCGCGCCGAACCCCGGCAGATCGAAGGTCGCGTTATCTTTTTTGTCTCTCATGGGAAGCGCGGTGGACTGGCTTGAAGGCAGCTAGTCCCTTTCTAAAAACAAAAGCCCGGCTGTGTGAAGAGTCGGGCTCAGTTCAAAATGTGTTTGGTTGCGGGGACAGGATTTGAACCTGTGACCTTCGGGTTATGAGCCCGACGAGCTGCCAGACTGCTCCACCCCGCGTCTGAGCGGCGAATTGTACAGGGGTTCCCGCACAAGTGCAATGGCCGGGACTAAATCAGCGTTCTGGCGCACTGGCGCTGGCTGCAATGACAGCCATGCTACAGTTTGCGGACCTCGTCATTCATGCCATTTGCCCATGCATATCCAAACGCTGCACACTGAGCGCCTTGTCCTGCTGCCGCCTTCGGCCGCGTGCGAGGAGATGTACGAGTCCTTTTATACCGACGCCGATGCGTCCGGTCCTTACGGCGGACCGCTGACCAGTGCCGCTGCCTGGTCGCGCCTGGCGGCGGACCTGGGCGCCTGGCATGTGCAGGGGTTTGGTGTCTGGGCGATTGCGCGGCGGGACGCAGGCGAGTTGCTTGGGGTGTGCGGTTTCTGGCAGGGCAAAGGATGGCCGCGCGAGCTGACCTGGTGGCTCTTGCCGCAGGCCCGCAGTGCCGGTATCGCGCAGGAAGCGTCGCGCGCGGTGATCGCGCATGCGCATCAAGTGTTTCAGTGGCCCTCGCTCGAGACCTATATGAATGACGACAACCATGCCGCGCGCGCGCTGGTGCGACGGCTTGGCGCTGTCGTCACGGGGCGACGCAGTTTTCCTGATGGTGGGGAGCGTGACGTTTTTCGATTCCCCCGCTCGCAGCCGGCTTCGGAAATATAAAGCAAGCCAGTGTTTGCAGGGGGATGCCGGCCATGCGCATGGCGCTGTTGGACGGTCTGGTCAGCGCAAGCCATAGCGTTCGCGCAGTGCTTGCAGGGTGCCGTTTTTCTCCAGCCGCGCAATGGCGGCGTTCACCCGCGCCAGGTCGTCCGGCGTGGTGCTGGCGCGGCTGAGCATCAGGCGCACCGGCGCCTGATGCAGCACGAAGGGCAGCTGGCGCAGCACCAGCTTCTGGCGCTGCGCTTCATACAGCACGGCGGCGCGGTCGCCCATGATCAGCGGCGCGCGTCCGGCGCCGAGCATGCGCACGCCCTGCTCGAAGGTGCCGAAGTCGAACAGGCGGCCGCTGGCGCGCAGGCTTGGCGTGGCGTTCGCGAATTCGGGCCCGTACCAGCCCACGCGCGGCGCCAGCACGGAAGCGGGGCCGCGCACCAGCGCCGGCATGCTGCCGATGCCGGCGTAGCGCGCATAGTCGCGCGCCAGGACGAACAGCGCCACCGTCTCGTTGCGGTAGGCGTCGGAAAAACGCGCGAAACGGCGCCGTTCGGCCGTGTCGGTGGCGGCCAGCATCAGGTCGAATTCGCCGCGCTCGAATAGCAGCATGCGCCGCACTGTCGGCAGCGGCGGCGCGCTCACCAGGGTGCAACCGGCTTCCTTCAGGATGGCCTTGGCCATGTCCATATCGAGCCCGGTCTGGACATTCTCCTCGTTGGTGAAGGAGTAGGGCGGCCATTCCTCGCTGACCATGTTCAGCGGCCGGCTGCAGGCGCCCACCCGCCCGCCCGCGAGCAGGGTGGCGCACGCCAGCAGCGCGGTTACAGTGCGCGCAAACGCCATAGCGATGTCAGTTCGGCGGCGCGCGCAGCGTGCAGCGGATCGGTCGCGTCGGACGCGCGCGGGTGGGTGGGACGCACGTCGTGGCGCTCGATCACTTGCAGGCCGCCGGCCGCGATCAGCGCCAGCAACTGCTCGCGCGGACGCAGGCCAAGGTGCTCGGCCAGGTCGGACAGGATCAGCCAGCCTTCGCCGCCGGGCGCCAGGTGGGCCGCCAGGCCGTTCAAAAAGCCTTTGAGCATGCGGCTGTCCGGATCGTACACTGCGTATTCGATCGAGGAACTCGGGCGCCCAGGCAGCCAGGGCGGATTGCACAGCACCAGGTTGGCGCGTCCTTCGGGGAACAGGTCGGCCTGCACCACTTCGACCTTGTCGAACGCGCCGAGGCGCTGCAGGTTCTCGCGCGCGCAGGAGAGGGCGCGCGCATCCATGTCGGTGGCCACCACGCGCTTGACGCCGCGCTGCGCCAGCAGGGCCGCCAGCACGCCGGTACCGGTGCCGATGTCGAAGGCCAGCGCGCACGCGGGCGGCAGCGGCGCGTCGGCCACCAGCGCCACGTACTCGCCGCGGATCGGCGAAAACACGCCGTAGTGGGGGTGGATGCGTGCGCCCAGCGCCGGGATCTCGACCCCGTTCTTGCGCCACTCGTGGGCGCCGATCAGGCCAAGCAGTTCGCGCATCGATGCCACGAACGGTTCGTCACCGCGTCCATAGGCTTCGTTGCAGGCTTGCGTGACATCCGGCGCGCGCCGCAGCGGCACGCTGTAGTCGGCCTCGAACGGCAGCAGCAGCATGGCCAGCGTGCGTGCGCGCTGCGACTGGGCCTGGCGGTGCAGGTGGAACGCTTCGGCCGCCGAGGCGGGCACCTTGGGCGGCTTGGCGCGTCCGCCCTTGTGGTCGGCGCGGCGCGCCAGCGCTTGCAGCAACTGGCGCGCGTTGTGGAAGTCGCCGCGCCAGAGCAGGGCGGTGCCTTCGCAGGCGAGGCGGTAGGCCACGTCGGCCGGGGTTTTGTCGTCGGCGATGACGACTTTTTTCGGCGGCGGCATGCCGCTCTCGGAGCGCCAGCGCGCCGTGCGCGGCTGGCCTTCTTCGGTCCAGTGGATGCGTGCCGGGGCGTCGGCAGTGTGTTCAGGTTGCATTGGGGGCGATCGGTCAGTGGTGCAAAAACGGAAAACGGCAAGTGCCCCGTGCGGGCACGGGGCGCCATGATCACTATTATACGTGGGGCCGCGCGCGCCTTCAGGCGCTGGCGAAGATGCTGCTGGCGGGCGCGCCGCCGTAGGAGCCGGCCAGCGCCTTGCTGCGCTCGAGCGTGGCGGCGGCCGGTTCATCGGCGCGCGGACGGGGGGCGAGCAGGGCGGCGCGGTCGACCAGGCGCAGCAGCCGCAGGCTCAGATTGCCGCCCACGCTGTCGCCATTCTCGCCGGCCGTGCCGGTGACGGGCGCTGACAGTTCGCGCCCGAGCAGTTTGAACAGCTCGTTCAGGCTGCCGGGAAATTTCACCGGTGGCAGCGGTTTGCCAGTCAGCACCAGCACATCGGGCGCATCGAGCTGGGCCGGGCGGGCGGCGGGCGCTGTTGTTTCGGTGGCAACGCTGGCACTGGCCTCGTAATTGACCTCCAGCTCGAAATCGAAGGTTTGGCCATCGGCCGTGACCAGCTGGCCGGTGCCGATGAAGCTGGCGCTCTCGTTCAGGGAAAAGGCGCTGGCGCGCAGATTGCCGCTCTGGGTGGCCGAGGCCGACAACGCCGATTGCGCCTGTACCGACACCGCGTCGAAGCTGACCTTGGCGCCCTTGGCGGCATCGCCGAACAGCTTGCCGACAAAGGTATCGAGAAATTTCTGGGCCACATCGACGGTCGACGTGGCCAGCTGGTCCACGCGGTTCATCAGGCTCTGCGGGGATAAATTGACATTATCGTTGTACAGGGATACCGGATCGACCACCGGCAGGCGCGCGGCGACATGGCCGCTGGCCGGCGCCAGCTGTGCGCCGACGCTCCTGCCACCGGCCTGCGCGGCGGCAGGAAGGAGGGTGGATGCGGGCGGACGGGCGCTCAGGGCGGACAAGAAGGACATGGCGGTCAGACAATAAAAAAGTTGCGTTACTGACCATAACGGCAGTCTTGCCGATTACTTTAGTTATTTTTCTATTATTTTTTTATTGCCTTGAGGAATCTCAATCAATGGTGATGGGACCATTGCCCTTCCGGCGATGCGAGATAGGATTGAACAGCGTCCTTGTTTCCTGTGGCATGGCGTTTCAGCACACCGCAGCCGCACACGCCCTGGTAGGGCTGGATATGCGAACAGGCGGACACTTTCTGCAAGAAGACTTTGACAGGTTTTTCGCAGTTGGCGCATTTGAAAGTGAGCACGCGGGCGGGTTTTGACATGGGGAAGGTCCGAACGTAAAAAAACGCGCATTTTAGCATCGGTCGATGCGCACGCAGTCAACTGCTGGCCTGGCACAGCGTTAACGGAGCAGGCCCCCGGGCGAAGTGATCGAGACAGGAAGCAAGATGAACTCCGACAAGCAACCAAGCAAGGAAAGCGTGCGCCAGTGGCTGCGCGCGCAAATCGCGCAACGGCGTCCGCCGCCCGATCCGCAGGATATCCGGCGCGAGCTGGGCTGGGAACTGGAGAAGGCGCGCCCGGTCCGGCCGAAACGCTAACTGCGGGACTTACTGCGCAGGCGGCGCCATCACATTGATGACGTGCACGATGGTCTGCGTTTCGAGCTCGTATGGGATGCGGATAGTCGGGCCGACAAAATCCTTTTTGTTCCGGGTGATGATCAGCCGCCGCGTGATGTTTCCGGTTGCGCGGATGAGAGCGTCCAGCAAGGGGATCTTCGGCAGACTGCGCATACTCGCGCCACGGATCGCCGCGGCTTCGTGCATGATCGCTTCGTCCGTTTGAATGACTTCGAATCCGCCGCTCACCAGGAATGCGCGCGTGCCCGGCTGCTCCGAAGGCGGCGTCCCCGCAATCAGCTCCATCCAGGTGACGCTGCTGATGGCAGGATTGGTGTAATAACCCAATTCCTGGAGGGCTTCAGGAATGCCATTCAGGGCGTCGATCAGTATATTGGTGTCAAATAAGACTAACGCCATTCAGCCCTCGACTCTATTTGGTATTGAAGACCGTCTTTGGGAGTGTCGTCACGATCCTTCCACATGCCGAACGCCGCATTGAGTGCCGCTAGGCGCCTGGCACGCTCGCTTTGCAATGCGTCATCGGCAGCCTGCGGCCCGCCTGGCGCATCTTGAGGAGGACGTGTGGACGCCAGCGCGTCTTCCGGCGCGCCCTGGTCAACGTCCGGATGCGACGCTTCGCTTTCACCCTTGACGTCGATATCGCAGTTGACCGATGTGCACGTCGGCGCAACAGGCGCACCCGGCGCGGGCGTACCGGAACAACTGAATTGAAGGACATGCTTGTTCTCGACGCTGTTCCCGGTTCCACGGAACGTTGTGACGCAGGTCAAATGGAAATGCGCCGAGAACGATGGCGCCGGCGAGGTACCAGACCCGCTCCCGGCCAGCCGCTCCTGGCCGTCGTCGTGCAAGGGACCGGCGGCGCAAGCCTGCTCCGTCTCCGGCGTGAAAGCGCAGTCATTCTCGTAAAGTGAGCTCATCTTTTGCTCCCGTTTGTCGATGCGTGCCGACCCAGTCTAGCGCAATTCGGCCAGCACGACCCGGCGCTTCGCGACAAAATTTGAGGGGATTGCCGACGGAGAAAACAAGCCGGCTCAGGCCGCCGCGCGCCAGGTATTGCGCCCGGCCTGCTTGGCCTGGTACAGCTGCATGTCGGCCTGCTGCAGCAGCGCGTCCGGTTCGAGCGTGCCGCCGCTGAAGTAAGCCAGCCCGATGCTGGCCGAGACCGACACCGTGACCGTTCCCAGCTCGAACGGCGCCTGCATGGCGCTGACGATCTTGGCCGCGATGGCCTGCGCATCTTCCGGGCGCGCCAGCTTTTCCATGATGATGGTGAATTCGTCGCCGCCCAGGCGCGCCACGGTATCGCTGGCGCGCAGGGTCTGCGTCAGGCGCGCCGAAAACGCCTTGAGCAGGGCATCGCCCACATGGTGTCCGTAGGTGTCGTTGACCGGCTTGAAATGGTCGACGTCCATGTACATCAGCGCCATCAGATGGCCGTCGTCGGCGCTCTCGCGCATGGCCACGCTGAGCTTGTGCAGGAAGCCGGCGCGGTTGGCCAGCCCGGTCAGGGCGTCGACCTGGGCCAGTTTCAGCAAGCGCTTCTTCTCGCGCTTTTGCGAAGTGATGTCCTGGCGCATGACGTGAAAGCCGACCACCGTCACCCCGTCCTCGCCCAGTTGCGGAATGTAGGTCACTTCGAGCGCGCGTTCAGCCCCTTCGGCGCCGTCGTGTTCCTCGAACACCAGCGTTTCGCCCTTGAGCGCGCGCAGGATGTACGGTTCGAGCGTGGCGAAACGCTGCTCGCCGACGGTCTGGCGCACCGTCATGCCCGGCACGGCCGCGCCATCGCGTCCGAACTCGCGGTGGTAAGCCAGGTTGTGGAAGCGATAGACCTGGTTGGCGTCGATGTAGGCCACCATGGCCGGCAGCGTATCGGCGATGGTGCGCAGGCGCGCCTCGCTTTCGCGCAGCGCCAGTTCGGCTTCGCGCAGGGTGGTGATGTCGTCGATGGTGCCGACAAAACCTTCGATGCGCTCGCCGATGCGCACCGCCGCCACCTTGACCGACGCCCATACCAGGCTGCCGTCGGGACGCAGGCAGCGCACCACTTTCTTGAACGGTTCGGGGTTCCTGCGCTGGTGCTGGAAAATCGCGTTGAGGCTGTCGCGCTCCTCCGGATGGAGCGCATCCTTCCAGCCGCCGCCCAGCGCCTGCTCGCGCGTCAGGCCGCTGATGGTTTCAAACATGCGGTTGACGTAGGTGCAGTTGCCGCGCAGGTCGGCGCGGACCAGGCCGAGCGGGGAGGCGTTGGTGATCGCGGTCAGCTGCGCTTCGCTGTTGCGCAGGTTCTGTTCCTGCTCATGGCGCCGGGTCACGTCTTCGGCGATGCACAAGATGTATTCGATGGCGCCGTCGTTGTCGAACAGCGGCACCGACACCGTGTGCAGGTAGCGCAATTCGCCGTCGGGCCGGCGCAGCGGTTTTTCGGGCAGGTCCAGCGCCGCCGGACTGGCCATCATGGCGCGGTCTTCTTCAGGGCTGAAGAGGGCGAAATCGGGGGCGAAGGCGAGGCAGTCGGTCTTGCCGATCACGTCCTCGGCGGCGTAGCCGGTGGCCGCTTCTGCGGCCTTGTTCCATACCACCATGGTGCCGAAGCTGGCCGGGCGCACGCTCTTGACGTAAATGAGCAGCGGCAGGTGTTCGATGAGCGATTGCAGAAAGCCGCGGTTGCCGCTGATTTCGAGTTCGGCCAGCTTGCGCGCGCTGATGTCGCGCCAGCTGACCGCCACGCCATCCGGAATCGGCACGATCTGGTGGCGGATCCACACCGCCCGTTCGCCGGGGGCGCGCAGCTCGACTTCTTCTTCGAGCGGGTGCGATTCGAGCAGCACCCGGGCGTAGCGTTCGAGGAATGGCGGGTCGACCTCGCGCGGCAGCAGCGGCAGGATGCCCTGGCCGGTGACTGCGGCGCGCGTGTGTCCCAGCATGGCCGCGCCCTTGTCGTTGATGTCGGCCACGACGAAGTCGGTGATCCTGCCGTCGGCGTCGCGCCGGGCCTTGAGGAACATCACGCCATCGAGGCTGCCCTCGGCGGCCGCGCGCGAGGTGGCCTGGGCGTCGCGCGCGGCGCGCATGCTGGCGCGCAGGCGCGCGCTCTGGCGCATCAGCAGCATCGTCACCGCGGCGATCGCCAGCGTTGCGGCCAGCGCCATCCACAGGTAGCGGATGCGGTGGCGTTCGAATTTTTCCATCGCGGCGCGCTCGGTGATGCCCACCACCGCCACCAGCGCGTAGCGGTCCATGTCGCTGTAGCTGTAGATGCGCGCGATGCGGTCCGGCGGCGCGCTCGGTTCCAGTTCATCGGCAAAGGCGCCGGGCTCCTTGCGCGCACGGAATCCAAGGCGTTCGCCCACGAACAGGCGCTCGCCCACGCGCCCGATGGTGAGCTGGGCCTCGTGCGCCCACAGGAACAGGGCCGCTTCGTCGTCCACGCTGACGCGGTCGTAGTCGTCGACGAAGTAAAGCGGGTCGATCATGATCACGATGGCGCCGGTGAATGCGCCGCTGCCATCGTTGAGGCGGCGCGCGATCTGGATCAGCCACTTGCCGCTGCGCGGTTCGACCACCGGGGTCGCGAACCGGGAGGCGTCGCCGGCGCCGCCCGCGAGCGCCAGGAACCAGGAGCTGCCGGCGATCGGGCCGGGGTCGGCGCTGAAGCCGTTGGCGCTGTCGAGCAGCATGCCGTGGCGGTCGATCAGGGCCATCGGCAGGTTGAGTTTGGCCGGCAGCACGCTGTCGAGCAAGCCGTTGCGCTGGGAGAACTCGGGCAGGCGCAGGGCGCCGTCGGTTTCCTCGAACTTGAGCTTGAAGAGCTGGGTCGCGTGGTCGCTCTGGCGCAGGATGTGGCTGACATGCTCGGACAGCACGCGCGCCAGCGCCTGGCTGGACAGCACCGCGTCGTGATGGGCGGCGGCGCGCTCGACCCCCATCTGGTGAAACAGGGTGATCCACATGGCCGCCACCAGCGACAGCGCGAAGCACGGGAGCAGCAGGACCCGGAACAGGCGCCTGGCTGATCGGCGAAATACGCTGGCGGAAGGAATAGGCGTCCCCAGATGGTTGCTTGGCATCGAAAGAAAAGATTTGCGAGGCTGAAAATGCTTGAAATTCGGCCGCACCGTAACTTACATTCTGCGCGCAAATGGCGGCGTTTTGGTTGGCGCACTCAAAAAAATCTTGGGTGCAAGAACAAAGCGTGACGTTTCGTTACTAAATCGGCTCGCCGCCGGTGCCTTGCGCGGGCATCAGGCGGCGACACGTTGCGGATGTGCCTATAAGAAATCACTGATGGGGCACGCCTTGCGCTAGATCAAAGCTGTGGTGTCGGAGTTCTTTACACTGATTTCTCCGGGCTGATGAAAAAGTTCATAAAGAACAATTCCAAGCCTGCCAAAATATACGACTCCAGCCAGGCTCCCCGGCGCTTCCAGCGTGCGGGTCTTGCGCATGCGGGCAACTTTTGAGGAGACCGAATGTTAACGGCGACATATACCCTGGTTGCACTGTCTGTCGAACAAGCGAAGATTCGTACGCAGGTGCAGGAGGTGCAAAAGCTGCTTCACTCGACGTTCGCGCATCAGAATGCGCTTGCCGCCGGGCAGGTGAGTGCCGCCTGCGAGACCGTCAAGCGTTTGTACGAAAATTGCCACTGGCGCAAGATCGACATGTTCCTGGTGCCGGCCATCCGCAAGGCCAGTCCCGCCGCCGACCGCCTGCTGCTTGACCTGGAAGAACTGGGCCGGGCCGCCGGCGACGCGGTGGGCGTGCTGGTGGTGCGGCTCGGCTTCCAGGCGCTTGACACCTATGCCAGCGTGGCCCAGTTCTGCGCCGCGCTGGAAGCGTTTTGCAGCGCCACCCTCAAGCGCCTGGAGCGCGAGGAGCGCGAACTGTTTCCCATCGCGCGGGCCGTGATTTCCGGCGAAGCGTGGTTTTCCATCGCCAACGAAATGCTCTTGCATGATGCTTACGTGCAAGAACGCAAACCGTCGCGCCAAGCCATCGTCCTCTCCCGGCGCGGGCATGGTGGCGAACACGAGCGCGTGGACGACGGGCGCGAGCGCCGCTTCGCGCCGCATTTCGCGCATTAAACGCCATCCACCCGGCCGGCGCTGGCGCGGATTGCCGGGCCGGTGGGCGCTCGACCTTCCCGCGCCCGGGCAGGATGGCCTGGATTGTTGCCGCCAGGCCCGGTCCGCGCTGATCACCTTGTCCCGGCGGCGCAAGCCACCTGCGGTATCGTGCATGAATACTCCTCCCGATCGCGTGCTTTCCGCGCCATTCTTGCTATGATGGTGGTTTTGAATGGTTGATATCACGTCATGTTCGAATTCCTTTTCAAGCGACCGGCCGACAAGTCCGACACCCCTGCCGGGAAGTCCGTGCAGGCGAGCCCGAATCCAGCTCCGGCAGCCGCGCAGACCAGCGCGCTGCGTGCCCAGCAGGCCGAAAAGGTAGCCGCGCTGGCCGGCGATGAAGCCGCCGCCGTCGAGTTCATCCTGCAATCCGATTTTTCCGAGCTGCGCCTTGCCGCCGCCGAGCACGTGCATTCGGCCGCCGCGCTCGAACGCGTGCACGCGGCCATGCGCAATACCGACCGCCGCGTCGCCAAGCTGATGCAGTCGCGGCTGGATGCGCTGCGCCACCACCAGGCCGAACTCGTACGCGGCCAGGCCTGCATCGAGCAGGCGCAGACCCTGCTCAAGGACGAGAAGCTCTCGCCCAACCAGGTGGCCGACCTGGACCGCCGCTGGTCGGTGATCGCCGCGCCGGAACTGGCCGCCCAGTTCGATGCCATCCGCGCCCAGCTGGCGCAGCGCCTCGAAGCCCAGATGAGCTTGCAGCGTGCCATGATCGACAGCCTGGGCGCCTTGCGCGCCCTCGGCACCAGCGAGCTGCGCGCCGCCGAGCTCGCGGAGCGCCTGGAACAGATGGCGCAGGCCCACGCCGCCGCGCTGGCCGCACCGGAACACACCTCGCTGCCGCGCAGCCTGACCAATGAATTCGCTTCCGAGCACGCGCGCCTCTCCGCCTCGCTGGGCGCGCTGGAGCAGGGCCAGTCGGCCGTGATCGCGCGCGAGACCGCGCTGGCCGAATGGCGCGCCACGCCGCCCGGCGCATTCAACCAGGACCAGCTGAAAAAAGCCTGGCAGCAGTTGCCGCCAGCACCAAAGGAGGCTGCCGCCGACCTGCAGCAGCGCTTCGAGGTGCTGCTTGCCTCGCTGCCGGCCCCGGTCCCCTCGGCGCACAAGCCGAAAGAAGCGCGCAAGAACGCGCCCGCGCAAGCGCCCGACCAGCATGTCATCGACACGCTCGACGCCATGGAAGCGGCCCTGCAGCAAGGCTCGCTCGGCAGCGCGGCCGACATGGACAAGATCCTCAAGGACAGCAAGGGCACGCGCCTCACGCCCGCCATGGCCGACCGCCTGGCGCACGCGCGCGCCGAACTCAAACGCCTGTCGGACTGGGCGCGCTGGGGCGGCAACGTCTCGCGCGAGGAATTGATCAAGGCGGTCGAGCAGCTCACCACGCAAAAACTGGCGATGAGCGAACTGGCCAAGAAAGTCGGCAGCATGCGCGAACGCTGGAAGTCGCTCGACACCTTGTCCGGCGCCGCGCCGAAAAGCCTGTGGGAGCGCTTTGACGCCGCCTGCAGCGCCGCCTACGCGCCTGCCGCCGCCCACTTCAAGCACCTGGCCGACGAACGCCACACCAACGCGGCCAAGGCGCAAGCCCTGATCGCCGAAGCGGCGCTCGAAACAGCCAAGCTGGCCGAAGGCGGGAGCGTCGACTGGAAGCACATGGCGGCGACCGTGCAGCGCATGCGCCTGGCGTGGAGCCACCTGGGTGCGATCGACCGCAAGGAAAAGAAGCGCCTCGACCACGAATTCACCGATGCGCTCAACACCTTGCAGGCGCCGCTGGAACAGCAGCGCAAGAACGAAGTGGCCGAACGCGAAGCGATGATCGCCCAGGTGGGCGCGCTCGACGCCCATGACCGCCACGCGCTCGACACCTTGCGCTCGCTGCAGGAACGCTGGCAGGAACACGCGCGCGCGGTGCCGCTCGAACGCAAGTCCGAGCAGGCGCTGTGGCAGAAATTCCGCGCCGCCTGCGATGCCGTCTTCGCGCGCCGCAAGGAAAGCGCCAACGCGGCCGACGCCGAACGGCGCAGCCACCAGGAAGCGAAAGACGCCATCAGTGCGCGCCTGGAACAAGCTGCAACCCACGCCGCCGGCGAGCCTGGCGCCGCCGCCCACGCCGCCAAACTGCTGCGCGACGCGGCCGCCGAATGGAACACCATCGGCGCCGTCCCGCGCGCCAACGAAGCGAAGGTCGAGAAGCGCTACCACGCAGCCATCGGCGCGTTGCAGCACCATGTGGACGGCGCCAAGCGCGACGCCAGCCGTGCCCAGGCCAGCGCCCTGCGCGACAAGCTGCGCCTGTGCCAGGAACTCGAAGCGCAGGTTGCCGCCGGCGGCGTGGATGCCGACAGCGCTGACTGGGCCGCGCGCTGGAGCGCCTTGCCGGCGCTGGACGCCAGTTACGAACGCACGCTCAAGGCACGCTTCGATGCGGCGCTGGCGGCGCGTGGCGAAGGCCGGGCCGCCTTCGCCGCGCTGCTCGAAAAGAACCGCGCGCCGCTGCTGCACGAAATCCTGCGCCTCGAAATCGGGGCCGGCATCGACAGCGGCAGCGAGTTCGCGCGCGAGCGCCTGAAACTGCAGGTCGAGACCTTGCAGTCCTCGCTCAAGTCGGGCCAGAAGCCGGGCAACCAGGCGGCCCGGTTCCTGCAACTGTGCGCCACCCCGGCCCTGGTCGACGACCGCACGGCGTCGCGCATCGAGCACCTGTTCACGCGCATCGCCAAGGACGGCAAATGATGGCGGTGCGGGTCCAGACCGCCGACTTCGACCTGAGCACCGAAATGGCGGCCCTGCGCGCGCAGGATGCGCGCATCGGCGCGGTCGTCACCTTTGTCGGCACCGTGCGCGACATGAACGACGGCGCCAGCGTGGCCGCCATGGAGCTCGAACACTATCCCGGCATGACCGAGCAGGCGCTGGAACAGATCGTGGCGCAGGCCGGCGGGCGCTGGCCTCTGTACGGCGCGCTGGTGGTGCACCGGGTCGGGCCGCTCGCGCCGCTCGACCAGATCGTGCTGGTGGCGTGCACCGCGGCGCACCGTGGCGAAGCGTTCGCCGCCTGCGAATTCATCATCGATTACCTCAAGACCGACGCCCCGTTCTGGAAGAAGGAGCAAACACCTGACGGTGCGCGCTGGGTCGACGCGCGCGTCACCGACGACGCCGCACTGGCCAAGTGGGCCGCGAATCGGGACGACAAGTGAATTTTGTCGCCGTCGGCGTGGGAGCCGCGCTCGGTGCGTGGCTGCGCTGGGGGCTGGGATTGTGGCTGGGGGCCCTGCACCCGAAACTGCAGCTCGGCACCCTGGCCGTGAACCTCGGCGGCGGCTATCTGATTGGCGTGGCGCTCGGTTTTTTCGCGGCGCATCCGCAACTGCCGCCCGAGTGGCGCCTGTTCGCGGTGACCGGCTTCCTGGGCGGGCTGACGACATTCTCCACTTTTTCCGGCGAATCAATGGTGCTGCTCGAACGCGGCGACTATGGCTGGGCGCTGGCGCATTCGGCGCTGCACCTGGCCGGATCGATTACCTGCTGTATCGCCGGCTATGCAAGCTGGCGCGCATTATCAACGTGATGTCAAACCAAGGAGAATTCAATGTCCAAGCAACTGCCGCAACGTCCTACCGGTGCCTTTATCGGCGCGTCCTGGGCGGCCCTGTTCGTCGGCGCCGGTACCTTCCTCATCGGACTGTGGAACTCGACGATGCAGCTCAATGAGCGCGGCTATTATTTCACCTTGCTGATGTACGGGCTGTTCGCCGCCGTGTCGCTGCAAAAATCGGTGCGCGACCGCCTCGAAGGCGTGAAGGTCACGGGCATTTACTTTGCGCTGTGCTGGGTGTCCCTGCTGCTGTCGGTGCTGCTGCTGACGGTGGGCTTGTGGAATGCCACCTTGGCGCAGAGCGAGAAGGGCTTCTATGCGATGTCCTTCGTCCTGAGCCTGTTCGCCGCCGTGGCCGTGCAAAAGAACGTGCGCGACGTCGCGCTGTCGGAAGACCCGAAAGACCTGTACGTCGATTCGGGCAAGGAGTAAGGCGGCGCCGGGCCGCGCAACGCGGCCCGGCAACTGCATCATTGTTGCATCACTGCCGAGGGGACTTCATCGCCTTCCTGACCGTCAGGCAGCGCCGCTCGTTTTCGTGCTGGTCGCGCAGGGCGCGCATGGTCTCTTCCGATAATCCCTTCAACTGCATGCCAGCCTTCGCCAGGCGCTCGACGCTGGCCGGCGTGCAGTCCTTCCAGCGCCGCGCTCTTCGATGGCGCTTTCGCGCTTGATGCACACCCCCGGCCAGTCGGCCGGCGCGGCGGCACTGAGCTGAAAGGCCGCTTTCAGGTCGGGCTAGTCGAACAGGGCGAACATCCGCTGAGCGGTACGCCTCGACTTATCTGATCACGAAATCGACAACGTGGTCTTGTACACGGGTGCGCTGCGCGGCGGAGGGCAACTCGAAGCTGTCGCTGACGCGGTTGCCGGACGGATCTTCTAGCAGGCCATGTACGACCAGCCGGTAAGTCCCTTTGCGCCAGGGCGCCAGGGGATTGAACAGCCAGCGGCGCTCGCCTGGTGCGACTTCAATCCGACCTGGCACCTTCACGCCGCTCGCGTCGGCTACGGCAATGAGGTGCCGGCCCTGGAAGTCGATCGGCGCATCAAGGTCGACCTTCACACTCTGCCGGCTCCCAGCAGCGACTCGGGCGATGCGCCAGTTGCCAATCATAGGCCCCGAGATGTCCGCCGGTCTGACTGTCCAGCGCTTGATCGCATGGGAGTCAAACGTCAGTTCGACAGCATCACCCGCATGAAGTACGGGGTTTTCAGCGAGACCGCTCTTGACTCGACCGGGGTGCAGCAGAATTGTCAGCGCCTTGCTATCCGGACTCCATAATTCTTGCTCCAGAAACGGATTGCCGATCGGCACGCCACTGGCCCGGCGCAAGCCGAAGCGGGAAAGCAGCGCTGTGCGTGAAGCGGAATCGAACGCAACAGAGATACGTAACAGGTTCTCGGGCACCTCCGCGCCCGTGGGATACACCTGGGCTACGGCGGCCGCCAAGATCATCGCCGCGAACATCAGGGGGCCTTGATCAGCTCGGGATAGCCTTCCTGCTTCATCAGCATGTCCTGCACCGGCTTAAGATACTTAAGCTGGAATTCCTTGCCGGCATACGTATACTGCGGAAAGTTGTACTCCGAGATGAAGTCGCTCAGACGAAAGCCCATGCTCTTGTCGACCGTGACCAGTTCCAGCGTGCCTTTTTCCAGCTGGCGGCGCACGATGATGAATGATTTCTCGTCCAGATTGTCGATGCGGACTGCGCCCGCCAGCGGTGCCTGAAACGGATCTAGCCCACTCATCGCGCCGAACGGCACCGGCTTGTCGATTTCAGGCTTGGCGTTCGCCGCAGCGATCTGGGTGACGGGGATCATGGCCGCTACACGCTCGTAGTTGAGCAGCATGACCGTTTCTTCGCCGTCCTTGCGAAAGGTGAGCATGTCGGCGGGGGTATTGCCGTATCCGAGCTCGGCGATTGCCTTGCCCCGGATGTGGGCGCCGTCCTTGATGACGTCGAGGGGAATGGTCACCAGGGGCGTGCAGGTGTAGGCGGCGATCAGGTAGCTCTTGCCCCCAATGTCAGCGAACGCCATGGCTCGGATCGGCGCCCGGGTTTCGATCTGGTTGTGCGTCGTGTGATAGATCTCGACCGATGCCATCGGCTGTTGGTCCGAGAACGGATAGCTGATACGGCGCAACGTGGACTGGAAATCCTGGTTCGACAGTCCTGCGACAAACAACTCGCCATGACGCCACTTCATGTCAGTGACGGTGAAGCTGCGCTCGGGGATAGCGTTCCAGAACGCGAAGTTCGACGTTGTGGCGTTCTTCAGCGCAATCGTAGTCGACTTGGCTTTTGCCAAGTCGATTCGACGCACCTTGCGGTCGCTTGAGATGACCAAAAGGAACGGCTTCTTTTCGGCCCCGGTGCTCACTGCGAGATAAACCTCGCCAGTACCCGGGCGAACCACCATGTCTTCGACGCTGACCCTTGCCACGCCAAGCGCCTTTCCAAGCGCAGCTTCCAGGTCCAACACATTGAAAGTCTGGCCCGCCGGCACTGCCGCGGTGGCAGGCAGCGTCACTGCATGCAGGCGTGCGCCCTTCCAGTCGGCCAGGAAGATCGTATCGGCCGGACCGAATTCGATACGTGAAATCGACTTGATGTCGGCGGCCTGCGCGGAGGCGAACGCGCTTGCGATGAGCATCGAGAGAAGGGGTTTGCGGGCCATTTTTTGCTCCTTGTGAAGTTTTAAAAATGCTAGCATGGGCAATAAGAATAAATTCACGCTAGCAAGTACAGACTGTTCTCCATGAGAGTACGATGAGCAACCAATTCGACGATTTGAGAACGTTCGTTGCGATCGTTCAGGGTAAAGGAATCAGCGCAGCTGCCCGAGAATTGGGGCTGGTCAAGTCCGCCGTGAGCCGGCGGCTGGGCGAACTGGAGGACAGGCTAGGCGCGCGCCTCATCAACCGCAGCACGAGGACGCTGACGCTGACCGAAGGCGGCGCTGAATTTTACGAAAAAGCGCTCAGGTTGATATCCGATTTGCGCGAAGCGGAAGAAGCGGCTTCGGCAGGGTCGGCAGAAGTAGTCGGAACGCTGCGCATTGCGACGCCGGTATCGTTCACCTCACACTGCCTTGCGCCGGCGCTGGGCCGCTTCCTGCTCGCCAATCCAAGGCTGGCACTCGACGTCGAGACCAGCGATCGCCATGTTGACCTCGTTCGTGAAGGGTTTGACCTGGCGCTGCGGATTACCCGGTTGAAAGATTCATCCCTGATCGCGCGCGGGATTTCGACAATCCGGCATGCGCTGTGCGCCAGTCCGGCCTACCTGCGGCAGCATGGCGCGCCGCAGACCGTGCAGGCACTGGCCAGGCATCAGACTGTCTCTTACTCCTACGCCGAGCCGCGTGATTGCTGGGTGTTTTCCGGCGGCGAACAGGTGACCGTGCATCCTGTCATCACGATGTCGAACGGCGACGCAATCCGCGAAGCCGTGATGGCCGGCTGCGGCATCGGCTACCTCCCCACTTTCATCATCTACCAGGCGGTGCAGCGCGGCGACCTGGTGCTGCTGCTGCCGGAATCGATCCGCGAACTGCTGTCACTGAGCATCCTGTACCCATCGAGCCGCAATGTCGGGGCCAAAGTGCGCCGCTTTATCGATTTTTGCGTCGGTGAGTTCGGGACCCGTCCCTACTGGGACGACATCATCGAATCTGCGCTAAAGCGCAATAGCTGGCCTGGTCCAGGTTGACGGTAATGGCGCGCGCATCGGCCAGGTCGAACTGCAGGGTACTGGTGCCGCCGAAGGTGTCCTGGCCGCTCAGCGTAAAGTCGAGCACATACGCGACATTGGCGATGCGCTTCGAGCGCGCCGCCGCAGTCGCCCGGGTAGGGGCGTCGGCAGGCACGGGCGCCGGCGCCGGGGCGGCTCCACAGGCCGCGCTGGCCAGGAGGAGGGCGCCGAGGGCGCGCAGGCGAGGGATTGGCAAGGCGGCACCCCAATATAAGTTTCAAGATCGCAAGAATATTCCGGGGAATGGCCTCGATCGGCTTGCGTGCCTTGAAAAAGTCACGCGCGGCCCAATCTTTCAATCAAGTTAATCGCACTTTTTTGTGGAGCTCGACCATGCGCCAAGACAAAATGACCACCAAACTGCAGGAAGCGCTGTCCGATGCGCAAAGCCTCGCGGTGGGCAATGACAATCAGTATATCGAACCGGTCCACCTGCTGTCGGCCCTGCTGAACCAGGACGACGGCGCCGCGCGCTCGCTGCTGCAGCGCGCCGGCGTGAACGTGGGCAGCCTGACCACGGCCCTGCGCAGTTCCCTTGAGCGCCTGCCCAAGGTGTCCGGCAACGGCGGCCAGGTGCAGGCGGGGCGCGAGTTCGTCGGCGTGCTCAATCTGGCCGACAAGGAAGCGCAGAAGCGCGGCGACCAGTTCCTGTCCAGCGAAATGGTGCTGCTGGCGCTGACCGAAGACAAGTCCGACGCCGGTACCCTGGCGCGCGAAAGCGGCCTGACACGCAAGGCCCTGGAGACCGCGATCCAGGCCGTGCGCGGCGGCGAGGGCGTGAAGTCGGCCGACGCCGAAGGCCAGCGCGAATCGCTGAAAAAATATACGCTCGACCTGACCGAGCGCGCCCGCCTCGGCAAGCTCGATCCGGTGATCGGGCGCGATGATGAAATCCGGCGCGCGATCCAGGTGCTGCAGCGCCGCACCAAGAACAACCCGGTGCTGATCGGCGAGCCTGGCGTGGGCAAGACCGCCATCGTGGAAGGCCTGGCACAGCGCATCATCAACGGCGAGGTGCCCGATTCGCTCAAGGGCAAGCGCGTGCTCTCGCTCGACATGGCGGCCCTGCTGGCGGGCGCCAAGTACCGCGGCGAGTTCGAGGAACGCCTCAAGTCCGTGCTCAAGGAACTGGCGCAGGACGAGGGCCAGACCATCGTCTTCATCGATGAAATGCACACCATGGTCGGCGCCGGCAAGGCCGAAGGCGCCATGGATGCGGGCAATATGCTCAAACCCGCGCTGGCGCGCGGCGAACTCCATTGCGTCGGCGCGACCACGCTCGACGAGTACCGCAAGTACATCGAGAAGGATGCCGCGCTGGAGCGCCGCTTCCAGAAGATCATCGTGGACGAGCCGAGCGTGGAAGCGACCATCGCCATCCTGCGCGGCCTGCAAGACAAATACGAGCTGCATCACAAGGTGGAGATCACCGACGCGGCCATCATCGCGGCGGCCGAACTGTCGCACCGCTACATCACCGACCGCTTCCTGCCCGACAAGGCGATCGACCTGATCGACGAAGCGGCCTCGAAGATCAAGATCGAGATCGATTCCAAGCCGGAGGTGATGGACAAGCTGGAACGCCGCATCATCCAGCTGAAAATCGAACGCGAAGCGGTCAAGAAGGAAAAGGATGAAGCGTCGCGCAAGCGGCTTGACCTGATCGACGAGGAAATCGTGCGCCTGGAACGCGAGTACAACGATTTCGAGGAAATCCTCAAGTCCGAGAAGGCCATCGTGCAGGGCACCACCCACATCAAGGAAGAAATCGAGCGCGTGCGCCTGCAGATGGAAGAAGCGACGCGCAGCAGCAACTGGCAGAAAGTGTCGGAGCTCCAGTACGGCAAGCTGCCCGAACTCGAAGCGCAGTTGAAGCACGCCGAAGCCGATACCACGCGCGCCGCCGAAAGCGCCAAGCCGAAGCTGCTGCGCACCCAGGTCGGCGCCGAGGAAATCGCCGAAGTGGTCTCGCGCGCGACCGGCATTCCGGTCTCGCGCATGATGCAGGGCGAGCGTGACAAGCTGCTGCACATCGAAGAAAAGCTGCACGAGCGCGTGGTGGGGCAGGACGAGGCGATAGTCGCCGTGTCCGACGCGATCCGGCGTTCGCGCGCCGGCCTGTCGGACCCGAACCGTCCGTACGGCTCCTTCATGTTCCTCGGCCCCACGGGGGTCGGCAAGACCGAGTTGTGCAAGGCGCTGGCGGGCTTCCTGTTCGATACCGAGGAGTCGATGATCCGCATCGACATGAGCGAATTCATGGAGAAGCATTCGGTGGCCCGCCTGATCGGCGCGCCGCCCGGCTACGTGGGTTACGACGAAGGCGGCTACCTGACCGAAGCCGTGCGGCGCAAGCCGTACAGCGTGATCCTGCTCGATGAAGTCGAAAAGGCGCACAGCGATGTCTTCAACGTGCTGCTGCAAGTGCTCGACGATGGCCGCATGACCGATGGCCAGGGACGCACGGTGGACTTCAAGAACACGGTGATCGTGATGACCTCGAACCTGGGATCGCACAAGATCCAGTCGATGGACAGCGACGATCCGGGCGTGGTCAAGCTGGCGGTGATGGCCGAGGTGCGCTCGCACTTCCGGCCGGAGTTCATCAACCGGATCGACGAGATCGTGGTGTTCCATGCGCTCGACGAGAAGAACATCGGCGCCATCGCCAAGATCCAGCTCAAGCACCTGGAACAGCGCCTGGCGAAGATGGAAATGACGCTCGATGTCTCGGAAGAAGCCTTGCAGAAGATCGCGGAGGCGGGCTACGACCCGGTGTATGGCGCGCGGCCGCTCAAGCGCGCCATCCAGCAGCAGATCGAAAATCCGCTGTCGAAGCTGATTTTGTCGGGACGCTTCGGACCCAAGGACCAGATCCCGGTGCGGGTCAGGAACGGCAGCCTGAGCTTCGAGTAAGCAGGCTGCGGGTAGTCAAACCGGCGCGGGCAGGCAGGCAGCCCGTCCGCGCCAGCGTTGGATCAACGCTTGCGGCGCACGCCGACCAGGCCTGCCAGGCCAAGCATGAAGAGCGCAATCGCGCCCGGCTCGGGAACCACGTTCCAGCCGATCACGTCAAAATACTGCACGTCCAGCGGCGACAGGCCGAGCTTTTCGCCACGGCCGGCGGTCGGGTCGAGCAGGCCCAGATGCATGTCGTCCTGCCAGTGGCTGGCTTGCTGGCCATCGCCGTAGGTCGAGCCGGTGGAGAAGGTCGCCAGGGTGGTCTGGCACTTATCGAGCGAGAAGTACTTGGTGCGCGTGTCGGCCGACCAGTCCAGGTCCGCCGCTTTTTTCTTGCTGTGGTCCGAGCAGCGATACAGGTCGCCTGGGGAAATGTAGGTGAACTCGGCGTCGGCATAGTCGCCATCGCGGTTGTAGTCGAGCACGTCGACGCCGCTGATGAAGCCGAGCGCGTGGCCGATTTCGTGCGCGGCCACGCCGATGAAGTCGAAGGCCTTGCCGTCGACGCCATTGCTCGGATCGAAGTCCCAGCTGAACAGGCTGCTGAAATTGATTTCGCCGTCGGAGATGTCATCCTTGGCGTCGGCCAGGCCGAGCGCGCGCGCATTGGCGCGGGTCATGCGGATGTTGCTGTTGTTGTCATCGCAGTTATCGTCCAGGAAGGGCGTGGCGCTGCCGATGCCCGACGGGTTGGTGCCGGTGCCGTTCATGATCACGTTCAGGCAGCTGCTCTTCGACAGGTTGGCCACGGCGGTCTTGTCGCTGATGCTCCAGGCGTCCTTGGCGAGTGCCTTGCGGTAGCCGTCGTAGCTGAACAGTTCCTGGGTCGAGCCGGTCGAACCGAGCACGCCCGGATCGAGTGCCATGAAGCCGATGTTCAGGTTGACCTGTACGTTGTCATGCAACACATTGGTCCAGCGCGCGGCAGCGGCCTGGAAGCCGGCCAGCGCCAGCGGATCCATGCCGGGCGCCGGCGTGAAGTTGATGACGAGTGCCTGGGCCGAGCCCGCGTATGCGCACAGGAGGACCGGCGCGATCTTCAGTAGACGTTTTAAAGTTTTCATTTCCGCTTTTCAAGGTGTCGCTGATTGGAATCAGACTATTAATATATTTTTCATCACGCTTCATGCTGAGCAGCATTGCATGGATGAGTTACTCTCAAAAACGTATGCTAGAGAGCAAGTTTCGCGCCAGAATGTTAAGCCCTTGTTACTAAAGATTAAATTTTTCCCGAGGCGGGATTTGACAGTTCGACTGTAAGGATTTCCGACAGTCAAGGAGGGTAGAAGGAGGGTGGGTGAGCCGGACAGGACGGCTGGCCCGGAAAGCAAAAAACCGCCCTTCCCGCAGAAGCAGGAAGGGCGGTTTTCGGTCGGGGCAAGGCCCCCGGTCTAGCGCTGGGGAATCAGCCGCGGCCCTGGCGCATGAAGCGCTGGATGTGGTCGAGCATGACGGTATCCGAATACGGCTTGCCAAGCAACACATCGACGCCGGCGTCGGCGGCCTTGGTCTGGTAGCTTTCTTCGGCACTGATCATGATCACGGGGATGTGCGCCGTCAGCGGGTTCTCGCGCACGTGGCGGGTCAGCTCAAAGCCGTTCATGCCGGGCATTTCGACGTCGGTGATCAGCACGTCGGGCATGCGCTCGGCGATCTGTTTCATCGCATCGAGGCCATCTTCGGCCATCGCCACCTGAAACTGATTGTTGACCAGCAAGCGGTTGGTTTTCACGCGCACGACCTTGGAGTCGTCCGCGATCATGACCACCGTGTCGGCAGCGGATTTCGGCACGATCACGCGTGCCGGGGCGGCCGGGGCGGCTGGAGCGACCGGAGCGGCAGCTCGCTGCCGGGCCGCTTCTTCCTCGGCCAGGCGTGCTGCGGCGATGCGCTGCGCTTCCGCCTGCGCTGCCTGTTCGGCAGCGAGCCGTACTGGTTCCCCACGGGCAGCCTGTTCGGCTTCCGCTTGTGCCGCCTGCGCGGCTGCAATACGTTGCGCCTCGATGCGTTCGGCCGCGATGCGCGCGGCTTGTTCGGCGGCGACACGTTCCGCTTCAAGGCGGGCGGCTTGTTCGGCGGCAATGCGTTCCGCTTCCGCCTTGGCGGCCTGTTCTGCTTGCAGGCGTGCCGCCTCGGCCTCGGCGCGGCGCTGGGCTTCGATGCGCGCGGCCTCTTCGGCGGCAAGACGGTCGGCTTCGATGCGTTTGGCTTCTTCAGCGGCAAGACGGTCGGCTTCGATGCGTTCGGCTTCTTCGGCGGCAAGACGCTCGGCTTCGCGGCGCGCCGCATCGTCGGCGGCAATGCGGTCAGCTTCGCGCTGGGCCGCTTCAATCGCGGCGATGCGTTCGGCTTCCAGCTGGGCGGCATGTGCATCGGCCAGGCGCTTCGCTTCCAGCTGCGCGGCGTGCTCGTCGGCGATGCGCTGCGCTTCCAGTTGGGCGGCGTGCTCGTCGGCGATGCGTTTTGCTTCCAGCTGCGTTGCCTGTTCATCGGCAAGGCGTTGCGCTTCCTGGCGCGCCGCTTCCTCGGCGGCCTGACGTTCCGATTCCAGGCGCGCAGCGTCGGCAGCGGCAATGCGTTCGGCTTCCAGGCGGGCCGCTTCGGCGGCGGCAATGCGCTCGGCTTCCAGACGCGCGGCTTCGGCGGCGGCGATACGTTCGGCTTCCAGACGGGCCGCTTCGGCAGCGGCAACGCGCTCGGCTTCCAGGCGCGCCGCTTCCGCTGCGGCGATGCGCTCGGCCTCGACACGGGCCGCCTCGGCTGCAGCGATGCGTTCGCCTTCGATGCGTTCGGCTTCGATCACCGCAAGGCGCTCGGCCTCACGGCGCGCATTTTCCTCGGCAATGGCAAGACGCTCCAGGTCGAGACGGGCGGCCTCGATCACCGCTTCGAGGCGTTGCGCTTCGGCTTCGGCGGCACGCTGCTCCGCTTCGCCTGCCAGGCGTTCTTCTTCCAGCGCGGCCAGGCGGTCCAGTTTTGCCTGCTCCTCCGCGGCGCGCGCGGCGACGGCAGCGAGGCGTTCCGCTTCCAACCGTTGCGCTTCCTCGGCGGCTTCCTTCTCAGCCTGGAGGCGGGCGAATTCCTTGGCCTGGCCGGTATCCTCGAGCATGGTCGGTTCATCACGCTGTTGCAGCGCTTTGATTTCGCGTTCGCGCAACATGTGGACGACGACACGGTAGGCCACGTAGAGGAGCACTAAGATCAAAACGCCAATGCCGACATTTGTTTCGTAACTTGAAGTAAACACGCGAACAGCTCTCCGTCGTTACCTTTTTTCAAGGCAATTGGTTAATAAAAGGCGATCTTGGTTGTAGGCAACAATGATACACCGGCGCGCGGCAGAACACGAAGGATGGTTGTAAGCATTCGTGTGTTCTTGTTCTGCCACAGGCCGGCAGGGAGCGTAGTAAACCCTGATTTGGTATTGGTTTTTGCTACTTCTCCAGTGTTTTTTACATAGTGTATGCACAAAGCGCATATCACGCCACCATTTTGCGCCGTACAAAAAAGCCGGCGCGTAGCCGGCTTTACCACACACGCTGTCGCTTACACGGTCGGCGGATCGGTTTCGCGCGCAAAAGTACGGTGCCGCGCGAGGGCTGTCTTGAAGCGCTGGAGCGCTTGCGCCGCCAGGCTGGCGCTGGCGTGGACAATGCCGGGATCGTCGCAGCCGTCCGGCAAGGTTTGCGGGATCGCGGCCTGGGCCAGCACGGCGGCGCCCGTGCCGATGGCAAGGATCGGCTTGCCGTGGCGGTACTGCTCGCGCACGAAGTCGATCACGCGCGGGTCGCGGCCGAGCGCGATGGGGCCATCGTCCCCTCCGGGCAGCACCATCGCGTCGTACACCACCGAGGGACTGGCTTCGACGGTGATTTCCACATGCAGGGGCTGGCCGTCGAGCGAACTGACCTGGCCGAGCCGCTGGCCTACCAGGCGCGGCACGGCGCCACCTTCCAGCAAGGCGGTATAGATGGCGCGCGCCAATGCGCCGTCCGTGCCGGAGGCGACCAGGATGGCCACCTGGCGCGTGCGGATGCCGGCCACGCCCGGACGGTAGAGCAGGGAGAGCGCCGGCGAGGGCGCATACACCGGCAGCGGCAGGGTGGTGGCCAGCGGCAGCGGCGGCGGCACGGCGATGCCCAGGCCCGCCGCCACGGCGCGCGCCAGGGTCGCATCGACATTGACCAGGCCGGCCACCATGCGTACCCGGATCGCCAGCGTTTCCACGCGCGTCAACTCGAAGCGGAAAGCGTCGATGATATGGGCTTGTTCGGGCCCGCTCTGGCTGATCCAGAACAGGCGTGCTTGCGAATAGTGGTCGGCGAACAGTTCGGGCTTGCCGCGCAGCTTGTTGCCGATCACCGCGTCGGGCACGCTCACAAAACCGGCGCGGCCAGCCTGGAACGGGCAGCCGCCCGCCAGCGAGTTGGGCTCGTAATTGACCCGGCCGCGGTTGATCGTTTGCCGGTGAAAGCCTTCGCGCTGGTTGTTGTGCACCTCGGCCAGCGGCGCGTTGATGGGGATTTCGTGGAAGTTGGGGCCGCCCAGGCGGGTGATCTGGGTATCCGGGTAGGAATGGTTGCGGCCCTGCAGGATCGGGTCGTTGCTGAAGTCGATGCCGGGAATAATGTGCTGCGTGCAAAATGCCACTTGTTCGGTCTCGGCAAAGAAATTGTCCGGGTTGCGGTTCAGGACCAGTTTGCCAACCGGGAACAGCGGGATCAATTCCTCGGGGATCAGCTTGGTCGGGTCGAGGATGTCGAAGGGGAAGGTGGCGGCTTCCTCTTCGGTGAACACTTGCAGGCCCAGTTCGTACTCGGGAAAGTTGCCGGCCTCGATGGCTTGCCACAGGTCGCGCCGGTGGTAGTCGGCATCGACGCCGCGCAGCTTGAACGCCTCGTCCCACACCAGTGAGTGGGTGCCCTGCAGCGGGGTCCAGTGGAATTTGCACAGGCGTACGTCGCCCTTGGCGTTGATGAGCTTGAAGGTGTGCACGCCGAAGCCTTGCATCATGCGGTAGCTGCGCGGGATGGCGCGGTCGGACATGATCCACATGAGCATGTGGGTGATTTCGGGGCTGAGCGAGGCGAAATCCCAGAAGGTGTCGTGCGCGCTGGACGCTTGCGGCATGCCGTGGTGCGGTTCGGGCTTGATGGCGTGGGCCACGTCGGGGAACTTCATCGGGTCCTGGATGAAGAACACGGGGATGTTGTTGGCCACCAGGTCCCAGTTGCCTTCGTCGGTGTAGAACTTGACGGCAAAGCCGCGCACGTCGCGTGCCGTGTCGGGCGAGCCGCGCTCGCCGGTGGCGGTGGAGAAACGCACGAACACCGGGGTACGCTTGCCCGCATGGGCGAAGGGGGCGGCGCGCGAGAGCTGGCACAGGTCCTGGTAGGATTCGAAGTAGCCGTGCGCGGCAGAACCGCGCGCGTGCACCACCCGTTCCGGGATGCGCTCGTGGTCGAAGTGGGTGATTTTTTCGCGCATGACGAAGTCTTCCAGCGCGATCGGGCCGCGCAGGCCGATCTTGAGCGCGTCCTGGTTGCTCGACACCGGAACGGCCTGGTTGGTGGTCAGGCGCTGTTCGGTATCGTCGGCGCGCACCCGGTCTAGCGAACTGTTCAGGGCGTTGTCGCCCAGATGCGGGGTGCCGGCGCCGACCTTGGGCGAGGCGACGTTGTCGGTGCTGGTGCTGGCCGTGGCCAGCGGGGTCGACGCCGCATACGCTTCGCCGGTGTGGGGCGTGCGCGCCGCAGCGCCGTGTTCGAGCGGTTTGGTGGCGTTGAAGGGCTGCTCGTCGGCCAGGTCCGCGTCGCCGCCGGCTTTGTCGAGCAAGCGCTCCGCAGTGGGATTGGTGCTGCCCAGGCTGCCGGGCAGGGTCGGGTCCGAGGGACCCGCGACGGTGCTGAAGATGGAGCCTGCGCCGTCGGTGGACGGTCCGCTTTTTTTACGTGTGACCATGGATTTCCTCTTTGAAAGAGTGGGGCCGGCGCCCCTGGCCTGTCGAGTTTGCATCGCTGCCGCTGCGCGGGATTGATCGCCAGCAGGCGATGCGGCGCGGGAGATCAGGGCGCTTTCATGGCGTGCGCGCGATCGCGGCCGGTGGTAGTCTGTCGGGCTGGTGGATCACGTGGAGAACCTGCATGGCGACATTGTCGGATACTTGCCGCAACTTGCTGGCGCACAGCCGGCGCTACGGGCCGCTGTATGGCGAGCGGCTCGCCAATCATTTGCCGATGACGCTGATCGCGCTCGACCGCATGGGCGCGCCGGCCGACGCCATGCAACGCGCGTTTGACGTCAATGCGCGCCGCCTGGAAGCGCAGGATGGCGATATCGGCGCGGTGGCGGATGCGCTTGCGTGGCTGGGCAAGGGACGCAACGCCGGCGGCCTCGAGCGCTTTTTCCAGGAGAGCGTGCGTCGCGCCGGGCTCGACGCCGTATTGCGCGGCTGGGTGCCACGGCTGTTGCCGGGCGTGTCGGCGTCGGCGTTTCATTGCCTGATCCGGCTTGCGTATGCCATCGATGCCGGTGACCTGGACGAAACGTGCGCCGCGCTGGCCTACTGGGTCATGGAATACGTGACCCTGGATCTGGCGCCGGACGAGGTGGACGAGGCGCCGGCCGCCATCGCGGCGCGCCTGGCCCGTGCGGTGGCAGGCCATGCGCCGTGGGATGGCATCATCATCGACCACATGCGCCAGGCGGCACGCCATCCTGCCATGGCCGGCACGGCGATCCAGCCGGCCACGCTCGACCTGCGCCAGGTGGCGCAGTTTGCGCTTGGCGCCTACCATGCGCAGGAAGATTTCACGCTCTTGCACACTGTCACGGCTTGCCATGCTTTCCGGGTAGTGGCGCCGTACGCGGGCGACCCACGGCAGGCGCTGCGCTATCTGTGGGAAGCGGTGGTAGTCGCGAGCCTGACAGTCGAACCTGCACCTGGGGGCACGCCCGCGCCCGCTGCGGGAATTGACTGGCAAGCCTGCATGGCGCAAGCTGCGCGGGCCACCGATGCGCACGTCATCAAGCTGTGTTATTCGGCCTGGTGCGAGTCGCTTGTCTATGGCGACCCGCGCTACCTGGCGATTGCGGCGCGCAAGCTCGCGTGACTGGCGCCGACTTGAGCAGCTTTGTCAGCTGCCGGAAACCGGCGCTGCGTTCGCCGGCGGCCCGGCTCAACGCGCGATGATGTCGCCCACCAGGTCGCCTTTGAGCACCAGGGTCGAGCGTCCGTCATCGCCCAGCAGGAACACGCCGCGTCCGTTCGAGTAGAGAATTTGCCCGGCCGGCGTGATGTCGTAGGACGCCACATTGCTTGCCAGCACGCGATCATCGCCCGAGCGGCTGCGCTGTACCAGTTGCCAGCTGGCCGGCACCAGCGAGGGCACGCCGGCCACCATGTTTTCGCTGCGCAGGGCTTTCTCGGCATCGATGCGCTTGCCCTTGAGGATGATGGCCTTCACGTCGGCCTGGGCCGCTGGTCCGCTGGCGCCGGTGAGCGGCTTGCGGCTGTACATGATCGAGAAGAAATTCAGGTAGTGGAACACCGCGCGCAGCAGGCGGAACGGGAACAGTACGGTATCGAGCAAGATATTGCCGCTGCTGTATTGCGACACTTCGTACGGACGGCGGATGAACAGCAGTTCGCCCGTGCTTGTTACGCGCGGATGCAGGAAGTCGGTGTTGGCGTCGTCCAGTACCGTGTCCAGCTTGCCCGAGCGCAGGTCCAGCTTCTGGATGGTGCTGTGGCCGAGCGCAACGATCATGCCCTGGCCGTCGCGCGCCAGTCCGGCCGACTGGTAGACGATGGTGTCTTCGTCGCACCAGGCCGGCGCCGAATCGGCCGTGTCGCCGCCGGTCAGCTCGCGCAGCTTGTTGCCCTGCACGTCGAGCGTGGCAATATTGGTGATGCTGTCCTTGGACGAGGAGGTGCAGACCAGCTTGCCGGTGTCGCGGTTCAGGTTCAGGTCGCTCAAATCGAGATGCTGGCGGTGCACGATGCGCGTTTCCACGCCCGTCTCCAGGTTGAGGGAAAACAGGCCGCCGATGCCCGCGTCGCTCAGGAAATACAGGATGGCCTGATGCTGGTCGAACTGGGCCGAGGTATAGCGGATGCCATTGGCGGCGTCGCCGAACTGCTTCATCTGGCCGTAGGCGCCCACTTCGAAGCTGGTGTTTTTCTTCCACGAATTGCGCTCGTTGCTGCGCGCCAGGCGGTCTTCGATCTCCTGGATGTAGGGGCTGTGCAACTGGCGCAGCGCGCCGCCGTCGGGCTGGTAGAACAGCTTGCCGTTCGAGATGTACGCCACCCCGATGCCGGACAGGTTGGCCGAGCCGGCGGCGCTCGCGGTGCCGGCCGCAGGCTCTTTCGGCGCATCCGTCACGCGGTAGAACAGGACGACCAGGCAGACGAGCAGCGCAAAACCGATAAGTAAAACCACCAGAGAACTCCTAAAATTGGGGACGACAGGGAAGCGCCCACTATACGTGCTTAATACTGATCAGAAATACACTATTTGTCACGGCGCCGTTCAGCGCGGCTTATCGTCGGCAAAAAAAGCGGTCGGCGAGCTGCCGAAGGTTTTCTTGAACATCGCCGAAAAGGCCGACTGGCTGGCGTAGCCAAGTTCCCCGGCCACCTGCGAGAGCGGCATGCCGCGCGCGATCAGGGGCGCGGCGTGGGCCAGGCGCACTTGCTGGCGCCAGTGGCCGAAGCGCATCCCCAGTTCGCGCTCGAACAGGCGGGTCAGGGTGCGCTCGGAGGCGCCGACCTGGGCCGCCCACTGGCCCAGGGTCAGCTGGCAGGACGGGTCCTCGATCAGGGCCGTGCACAGGGCGCCCAGGCGTTTGTCCCGGGGCAGGGGCACGCGCATGGGACGGGTGGCCGAGCCGGGCAATTCGTCGAGGATCAGCTCGGCCAGCAAGTGCTCGCGCGGCCCCGGGCCGGCCTGCCCGAGCGCGATGATCAGCTCGCGCAGCAGCACCGACACGGTCAGCACCCGGCATTCGTCGCCCTCGAACGGCGCGCGCGCGGCCAGGATGCAGAGCGGGCGCAGGCGCGCCGTTTCGAGCACGTGGATGGCGTGCTCCACATTGGGCGCAATCCAGATCGCGCGCAGCGGCGGCACGATCCAGCTGCTGCCGGGCGTGGTCACGCGCAGCACCCCGCTCAGGGCGAAGGTCAGCTGGCCCCAGCGATGCTGGTGCGGGGCCAGCCACTGGGTGACGTCGAGGTCGCGGGCCAGGGCGCGCACCGGGCGCGCCGGCGTCGGTTCGAGTCCGGCCGGCTGCCAGCGGGTATGGGTCAGGATGGTCAGGGTCATGCGCATGCGATTGGCGGATTTGCGACAAAGTATGGCTTCCTGTCTCAAAACTGTCGATGGTTTTTTACTTACACTGGGGTTCGCTCATTCAAGGATGCTTCATGAACACACCTACCCTGCGCGAGGATGCGCGCGTCATCGGACTTGTTTCCCTGGCTCACGGCGTATCGCACTTTTATCACCTGATCCTGGCGGCCCTGTTTCCGTGGCTGAAACCCGCCTTCGATCTGTCGTACGCCCAGCTCGGCTTGCTGATGACCATGTTCTTCGTCGTCTCCGGCGTCGGCCAGGCCTTGTCCGGCTTCGTGGTGGACCGGGTCGGCGCGCGCCGGGTCCTGTTTTGCGGGCTGGCGCTGCTCGGCACGGCGGCCCTGGTGCTGGCCGGCGCGCACACCTATGCCATGCTGGCGGCCGGTTCCATGCTGGCCGGCCTGGGCAATGCCGTATTCCATCCGGCCGACTATACCTTGCTGAACCAGCGCGTCAGCCGCGCCCGCATCGCCCACGCCTTTTCGCTGCACGGCATCAGCGGCAACCTGGGCTGGGCGGCTGCGCCCGCGTTTTTGGCCGGCATCGCCGCGCTGGCCGGCTGGCGCGTGGCGCTGCTGTCCGCGTCCGCCATTCCCTTCGCCACGCTGGCGCTGCTGTTCGCCCAGCGCGCCCATCTGCATGCCGATCCGGCTCCGGTGCAGGCGGCCGGGGTGGCGCAGGATAGTTCGTTCGCCTTCATGAAGCTGCCGGCTGTCTGGATGAGCTTTGGCTTCTTTTTCCTGACCGCCATCGCGTTGGGCGGCATCCAGAGCTTTTCCTCGGCCAGCCTGGTAGCGCTGTACGGCATTTCGCTGGCATCGGCCACCACCGCTTACACCGCCTACATGCTGGCCTCGGCCGGCGGCATGGTGCTGGGCGGCTTCCTGGCCGCGCGCGCCCAGCGCCACGACCGCACGATCGCCCTGTCCTTCATCTGCGCCGCGCTGATGGCGCTGCTGGTCGGCGCGGCCGTGGTGCCGGGCTGGATGGCGGTGGTGCTGATGGGCGGCATCGGCCTGGCGGCCGGCGTCGCCGGTCCCTCGCGCGATTTACTGATCCGCGCCGCGGCGCCGAAGAACTCGACCGGACGCGTGTTCGGCATCGTGTATTCGGGCCTCGACAGTGGCCTGGCGCTCGGCCCGCTCCTGTTCGGCACCATGATGGATGGCGGCCACCCGGCCTGGGTATTCGGCTGCATCGCCCTGTTCCAGGTGCTGGCGATCGGGACCGCCCTGACCGTCGGCGGCAGCAGCCGCGCGCCGCAGCTCAAGCAGGCCTGAGCCTGCCGGGTACAGGCGCTCGGCCGGAAGCAGGGCGTAGCGCACCCGGTACGGCTTGAAGCCGAGGATGGTCTTGAAGCGCCGCAAGCCTTCGGACGCGCCGAACCAGGTGTCGTACATGGCATAGCGCAGGCCGCGTTCGGCGATCAGCATGCTGACGATTTCGACGATCATGAAGTGCATGATGCCGTCATTGTTGCGGTAGCCGAGCAGGCGCGAGAACAGCGCAAAATTGCCGTAGATACCCAGTTCGCAATACGCCATCAGCTTGCCGGACTTGTCGAGCACGCCGTAATAGCGGTAGTGCGCGTGGTCGGTGTAATGCGCGCTGCGGTCCTGGTAGCTGGCGGCCATGGGCCGGCCCTGGCGCTCGGGCATCGACTGGTTGATGGCATGGATATCGTCGGCGTAGCGGTTGCGCTCGATGCTGGCGAAGCGGTAGCCGCGCGCCTGGGCGCGGCGCGCGAAATGGCCGCCCCAGTTGCGTTCGCCGATCGATGCGCGGTATTCCTCGGGCGTGGCGAACTGGTCGATGTCGACCAGGGCCGCGCCAATGGTCTTGTGGCCGATGATGCGGTAGCGCGGGTGGCGCCGTGTGAAGTTGCGGTAGGCGGCGCTCACCTCGGCGGGCGCCAGGGCCGGGTCGAACTGCAGTTGGGCGTGCGGCAATTTGGCGATGGCGGTGACGATGTCCCACAGGCGCCGGAACTGTGACAGCGTGCTGAGCATGCATGCCCCCTTGTCGAGAAAGAGGGGTCGATTATCGCGCCGCGGCGCTTGCCCATCTGTCCTGTTTGCAGCGCGCTTGTGGCACATCACGCGCGCCGCGAATGCCTTGCCGGGACGGGAACCGGAACGCCGCCGCCACGGTCGGAGCCACGGCAGGGGAGCGTGGCGCGCCGATGGCTTAAAATCATTCTCATTTCCACTCTTTTGCGAGCGAACCGACATGAGCTTTGCCACCACCGACCTGTGCGACGACCACCCCGAACTGCTGGAAGACGGCCGCCTGGCCGTGCTGCCGCCCCTGTTTACGCATTACGGGCGGCAGCTGCGCTTTTGCGGCAGCGTCACCACCCTCAAGGTGTTCGAAGACAATGCCCTGGTGCGCGCCACCCTCGAAGCGCCGGGCAATGGCAATGTGCTGGTCATCGATGGCGGCGCCAGCCTGCGGCGCGCGCTGGTCGGCGGCCAACTGGCGCTGCTGGCGCAGAACAATGGCTGGAGCGGGATCGTGGTCGATGGCTGCGTGCGCGACAGTGACGAAATCAATGCCTGCGCCATCGGCGTGCGCGCGCTCGGTACCCATCCGCGCAAAAGCAGCAAGCTGGGCGCGGGCGAACGCAATGTGCGCATCTGCGTCAGCGGGGTGGCGGTGCAGCCGGGGGATTGGTTGTATGCCGATGCCGATGGCATCGTGGTGGCGCAGCAGAAGCTGGCCTGAGGCGGGCGCGAAGGAGGAGCGCAACAACACTGCGCGCGGCGGCTTGGCCGCCGCGCGCAGTGTTGCTTAGAACGCGGGCATGTCGAGCGCCTTGGCGACGTCGATCTTGAACTTGGCGGCCTGGTCCTCGTTCGGAATTTCCTTGGACAGGGCCATGACCACGGCGCGCACATCGGTGGCGCCATCGAAATGGTCGCTGCAGACGATTTCGGCCATCGGTCCGACATACTTCACCAGGCACTTTTGCAAGGTGGTCTTGATGTCGGCCGTGAGGCCGGGCGTGGCGGCAGGACGCGGCGCGGCGGCGGCAGGGCGCGCTGCTGCACCGCCCAGTACGCCGCTGCCAGGCAAGTCGTCCAGGGTGCCGTCGAGGTAGCCCAGCACGATCTCGGTCGGCCAGTCCAGTCCGTCAGCATTGACGATGCCGGCCTTGTCCAGGGTCAGGCGCGCATTCTGCATGGTGCGCATGATCGCCAGCCCATCGCGGCCGCGGCGGCCGCGGCACAGGATGAAGACGATCTTGCCGCCTTGCAGGTGGACCTGGGCCATGCGGTTGTCGTCGCTGATCAGCAACGCCGTCCCGGTGACCCGTTGCGAGCAAAAGCTGGCGATCTGGTCGACCACATCGATAAACGGAATGAAATCCGACTGTGACATATTAGTAACCCCTCATCCGTATCAAACCTTCTTACGCAGGCGATCCATTGCCAGCTGGATGCTGACGCCGAGACGATCAATGGCACGGGCCAGCGAGCCGATTTCATCGCCGCGGGCCGTTTGCGGGATATTGACTTGCAGTTCGCCGTTGCTGAGCTGACGGGCAATCGCGGTCAGTTCGTTGATCGGGCTGGTCAGTGCCTTGCCGAGGAAAATCGCCACGCCGATGACCAGCGCCATGGTGACGGCGATCAGGATGCGCGCTTCGCGTTCCATCTTGTTCATTGTTGCGAATGCTTCATCGTAATCTTGTTCGATCAGCAAAGTCCAGCCCTGTGGCAGTTTGCGCATGAAACCGATCACTTTGCGGTCTTCCGTGGTGTATACGGTCGGGGCATCGGCGATGCCGGTCACCGTGAGTGCCGGGTAGGCTTTGAAATCTTGCAGCGCGGTACGCACCTTGGAGGCATCGCCATGGGCGATCACCTTGTGGCTGGCGTCGAGCAGGATGGCGCGGCCGGTGTCGCCGATGCGGGTATCGGTCACGATCTTGGAAATGTCGGTCAGGTACATCGACATGGCCAGCACGCCGACCAGGGAGGCGTCGGCGTTGCGGATCGGGGTGGCCAGGATCAGCGCCGGCTTGCCGCTGGTTTTGCCGATCACGACCTGGCGGCCCACTGGCTGGCCCTTGATCACTTGCTGGAAGTAGCCGCGGTCGCCGTACGGGGTCAGGGCGCCGCCGTCATTGCGGCCGACGTTGGTGCCGTCCGGCAAGATCGTAAACATCAGGTACGACCATTCGTAGGTCGCGCCGGTGGTGGCCAGGATCGGATTTTGCAGCTCGGCCTTCATCGAGATCATGTCTTTCAGACGGGTGGTCTGGGTCATCGCGCGCAGGTTGGTGTCATCCCAGGCGTTGATGCCGGTGGCGACCGTGTTCATGGTCGAGACCAGGTTGGTCGACACATTCTCGGTCAACTCGCGCTGCGCCGCGCGGTTGCTCATGTACCACAAGGTGCAAAGCGGAATGAGCGTGACCGCGAGCAAGGTAATGAGTACTTTGTGGAAAATATTAAGATTAAATTTTGAGTTCATGAGGTGCATTCGTAATGTAGGTCTGCTTGACGTGGCAGATCGTCCAGCGCATCGGACATCAAGATACCGATGGCTGGGCCGGCACTCAACAGGGCGCCGGACTTTTCATATTTGGCAACCATCTCGCTCGTTCTGCCGTGCGGCGAGATCGATATTTCGGAGGTGTTGGTTGGTAGGATTGCACTGTCTGTCATGGCCCGCGCCGCAATCTGTTGGGAGAGGTGGGGGCGGATTACGACAGCAGTGATGCAGGGTTGCCCGTAAGCACATTATTATACCGGGCTTTACGAAAGGCATGTGTTTTAGGCGGATTCTCGTTGTTTTTCGTGAGAATTGCCCGTGCGTGTGTCTTCGCTGCAACACTCTGGCGCCCTATTGTTGTCGTCGTGGAAACCCGTCGCGGGCGTCGCCTGGCGCGTCGCCTAGCGCGCCGCCTAGCGCGTCGCCTAGCGCGTCGCCTGGGGTGCGCCCATCGCGGGCGGTCCGTGGCCCGGCGATTTCATCAGGCGCGCATGCCATTTCACAATGCAAAACGGTGCCGCAATAAAGCGCGCCCGGCCGCTTCCATTTAGAGAAATTTCATTTCGCATCGCGGGATTTGATTTTCAAGTTGTTGATTTAAAGCGAATTTAATTTAGTTATATGTCTTATATAAGAGTGTTGTTGCAGCGCGCAAAACGGTCTATGATTTGTCTAAGGCATTTCGTTTCTTAACTCGGCTTCAATTAGGAGAACACCATGGCAACTCGTGAACAGCAAGTAGCAGACCTGCAAAAAGATTGGGACACCAACCCTCGCTGGAAGGGCGTTGTACGTAACTACACCGCAGCCGACGTGGTGCGTCTGCGCGGCTCGCTCAAGATCGAGCACACCCTGGCCAAGCGCGGCGCGGAAAAATTGTGGGATTTGGTGAATAACGAGCCTTTCGTCAATGCGCTCGGCGCCATGACCGGCAACCAGGCCATGCAGCAGGTCAAGGCTGGCCTGAAAGCCATCTACCTGTCCGGCTGGCAAGTCGCAGGCGACGCCAACGTCGCTGGCGAAATGTACCCCGACCAATCGCTGTATCCGGCCAACTCGGTGCCGCTGGTCGTGCGCCGCATCAACAACACCTTCCAGCGCGCCGACCAGATCCAGTGGTCCGAAGGCAAGGATGACATCGATTACTTCGCACCGATCATCGCCGATGCGGAAGCCGGTTTCGGCGGCGTCCTGAACGCCTACGAACTGATGAAGTCGATGATCGACGCGGGCGCCGCCGGCGTTCACTTCGAAGATCAGCTGGCGTCGGTCAAGAAATGCGGCCACATGGGCGGCAAAGTGCTGGTGCCAACCCGTGAAGCGGTCGAAAAGCTGACCGCAGCGCGCCTGGCGGCCGACGTGATGGGCACCTCGACCCTGGTGATCGCCCGTACCGACGCCGAAGCGGCCGACCTGCTGACGTCCGACGTGGATGATAACGACCGCGAATTCTGCACCGGCGAGCGCACCGTCGAAGGCTTCTACAAAGTCCGTCCGGGCATCGAGCAAGCCATTTCGCGCGCCATCGCCTACGCGCCGTTCGCCGACCTGGTCTGGTGCGAAACCGGCAAGCCGGACCTGGCCTTCGCCAAGCAGTTCGCCGACGCCGTGCACGCCAAGTTCCCAGGCAAGATGCTCGCTTACAACTGCTCGCCATCGTTCAACTGGAAAAAGAACCTGGACGATGCCACCATTGCCAAGTTCCAGAAAGAACTCGGCGCCATGGGTTACAAGTTCCAGTTCATCACCCTGGCCGGCTTCCATGCCCTGAACTACGGCATGTTCAACCTGGCGCACGGCTATGCGCGCCGTCAGATGTCGGCCTTCGTGGAACTGCAGGAAGCCGAATTCGCCGCCGCCGACAAGGGCTTCACGGCCGTCAAGCACCAGCGCGAAGTCGGTACCGGCTATTTTGACGCCGTCACCCAGACCATCCAGCAAAACCAGAGCTCGACCACCGCGCTGCATGGTTCGACCGAAGATGAACAATTCTTCGACGAAAAGAAAGTAGCTTAAACGCTATTGATCCGCGGCGCTTCCACAAGGGGCGCCGCCAGCGGGATGGCCTGGAGACGGGCCATCCCGCGCCCCCACGGGTGGAAACGCACAGCGCCTTCCCCCTTGTCCGCCCCTGGTCCAGGGTGCGCGGCCAAGGGGGAGGGCGTTGTGCATTTACGCGCTTTTTGCGTCCGAACCGTCTTTATAGAGGATAATGGCGGCTCAGATCCCCCTTTTTTATGGAATACCCAAGCTATGTTGAGCTACCGCCACGCCTTTCACGCGGGTAATCACGCCGACGTCCTGAAGCATTTCGTGCAGATTCAGCTGCACGAGTACATGAATCAGAAAGACACGGCCTACACCTATATCGACACCCACTCCGGTGCCGGCGTGTATGCGCTCGATGGCGGTTACGCGTCCAAGAACGCCGAATACGAAACCGGCATCGGCCCGCTGTGGGAGCGCAATGACTTGCCCAAGCCACTGGCCGACTACGTCAAGCTGATCAAGGAACTCAATCCGAGCGGCAAGATGCGCTATTACCCGGGTTCGCCGTACTGCGCCGACAAGGTCATGCGCGAGCACGACAAGCTGCGCCTGTTCGAGCTGCATCCGGCCGACAGCAAGATCCTGGCCGATAATTTCCGCAAGGTCGAAGCGCACGCGGCAGCGCAGGGTGAGCGCCCGAGCGCGCGCGGCCGCCGTGTGCTGATCGAACGCGGCGACGGTTTTCACGCCCTCAAGACCCTGCTGCCGCCGCCATCGCGCCGCGCGCTGGTCCTGATCGACCCGCCGTACGAAGACAAGCAGGATTACCGCAAGGTGCGCGACGCGCTCGACGATGCGCTGGTGCGCTTCCCGTCCGGCATTTACGCGATCTGGTATCCGGTGCTGCAGCGCATGGAATCGCGCCAGTTCGCCGACAAGCTCAAGCGCCTGGCGGCCAAGGAATGGCTGAACGTCACCCTGACCATCACCACCCCGGGTCCGGATGGCTTCGGCCTGCACAGCAGCGGCATGTTCATCATCAACCCGCCGTACACCCTGGAGCCGACCTTGCGCCAGGTCATGCCTTACCTGGTGCAAGTGCTGGGCAAGAATGCCGACGCCACCTACGTGATCGAAAAAGGCACCCAGGTGACCGGTACCGCCAGCGCCCGCACCGGCGCCAACGGGGCTGTGCGCATGCCGGTCGGTAACGCCCGCAAGGCCAGCCCGACCGCCGGTACCGGCAGCCTGCGCCTGCCCGGGCAAGCGCCAGCCGGCACGCCCGGCCAGGCTGGCGGCGCCCCGCGTGCGCCGGCCGTCAAGCGCCCTGGCGCAGGTTCGGCCGGCTCTGCCGTCGGCCTGGCCGGCAAGAGCGGCCGTCCTGCCGGCGCTGCCACCGGCGTGGCCGGCAAGAGCGGCCGTCCTGCCGGCGCTGCCACCGGCGTGGCCGGCAAGAGCGCTCGTCCCACCGGCGCTGCCGGCAAGAGCGGCCGTCCCACCGAAGGCGGGTCCAGCGCCCGTCCCACCGGCCCGCGCAACAGCGGCCCGCGCCGTCCCTAGGCGTGGCGCCGTAGTATAGTCATCGCAGGAGGCGCCGCAGCCGGCGCCCCTGATTTCCGGATTTCCCATGCCTATTGATACCGTGGCCGAGCTGGCGCTGCCATCCGACGATTTTTTCCTCGCACGCCAGCCTATTCTCGGACGCAACCAGCGACTGGTTGCCTTTGAACTCTTGTTTCGCAGCGCAGGGGGTGGCGACGCGAATGTGACCGATCACGCTGCCGCCACGGCGGCGGTGATCTCGCACGCGTCCCAGCTCGGCATGGCCAAGGTGGTCGGCGAGCGCCTGGCGTTCGTGAATGTCGACGAAATCGTCCTCATGAGCGACTTCGTGCGCTTCCTGCCGCACGACAAGGTGATTCTCGAAATCCTGGAAACCGTGCAGGCCACGCCGGCCGTGATCGCGCGCGTGCGCGAACTGAAGGAGTTCGGCTTCAAGTTCGCCCTCGACGATGTCATCGACCAGTCGGAGGACGTGCGCAAGCTGCTCGACCTGGTCGACATCATCAAGATCGATGTGCAGGCCGTGCCGGCGGGCGACTTGCCGGCGCTGGTGGCGGCCCTGGACGGACGCAACAAGAAGCTGCTGGCCGAAAAGGTCGAGACGGTCGAGGAATTCGAGGCCTGCATGGCGCTCGGCTTCGAGTTTTTCCAGGGCTATTATTTCGCGCGCCCGGCGATTTTGAGCGGCAAGAAAATCGCGCCCTCGGAACTGGTCATCCTGCGCCTGCTCGACCTGATCAATTCGGACGCCGACAATGCCGAGATCGAGCGCGCGGTCAAGCGCGATCCCCTGATCAGCCTGAACCTGCTGCGGCTGGTCAACACGCCGGCGGCCGGCGTGCGCGAACGCATCGATTCGCTGACCGAGGCGCTGTACGTGCTGGGACGCCAGCAATTGCAGCGCTGGCTGCAAATCCTGCTGTACGCCAAGCCGGGGGCGGCGGTCGAATTGAATTCGCCGCTGCTGCAGATGGCCACCACGCGCGGCAAGCTGATGGAGTTGATGACGCAGAAAGTGCAGGGCGCCAGCGCCGAGACCGGTTTTACGGTGGGCATCATGTCGCTGATGGATGCGCTGTTTTCGATGTCGACGCAGGATGTTCTCGGGACCGTGGTGGTGGCCGACGAAGTGCGGGCCGCCCTGCTGGAGCGCGAAGGCGTGCTGGGCGACATGCTGCGCGTGGTCGAGCTGCTGGAAAACCCCAGGCGCGGCCCGGAACTGGCCAGGTCGCTCAAGGCCCTCGGCCTCAGTGCCAAGGCCATGCGCGAGATCGAGATGGACGCCTTCGGCTGGGTGAACGAGCTGGTGGCCTGAGCGGGTGCGGCCCCTACGCCATCCAGAAAAACACGATCGTCATGCGTCTGTCGGCCTGCTCGAAGCCGAAATAACCGGTGGCCGAATGCACCAGGTTGCCCCGGTACAGCAGGATGCGGTTGAAGCGGTTTTCGATACGGATTTCTTCCTGCCAGGCATCCGGCGGCAAGGCTTTCACGCCCAGCGCTTCGCGCAGGTTGGCGTGCGGCGGGCTGCAGATATTGCCACCGAGCGAACCGTTCGGATAACGCAGGCGAAAAAATGAGGTGCCGCAGGTGGGGTCGGGGTCGGGCGTGAGGTAGATCACGCAGGCGTAGCGGCACAGCTTGCGTGAATCGGTATGCGGGCGCGCTGCGGACTCGTCCATGCCCACCAGTTGCACGTGATTATGGTTCAGCGTACTGCCCTCGGGGGTCGACTCTTGCCACAGGCGTTTGGCGCCGGTGACCTTTTTAACCCATGCTTCGACATACGCCATTTCGTCCGGCGTGAGCGCGTTCGGGCTGCGCATGCCAGGCCAGGGTTCGGCGCGGTGCGGCGCGCCCAGCTGCCACTCGGTCTGGCCGTAGCAGCGCTGCGAAATGGCCAGTGCATCCGGTAAAAAATCATCTTGCACCCAGTAATCGCGCCCTTCCTGCGGCCTGCGATACGTCAGCGTGGGCAGTTTCAGCGGGGCGGACTGGGATAGTCGGAGCATGCGGGCATTTCCTCTGCGAGTGGGGCGGATGGCAAGGCTGGTGCAGGATAGCACCGCGCCCGCGTGCTGACAATCGGGGCGTGCGGCGCGTTTTCTCGTGTGGAAACAGAAGCCGGCATGCATGGCCTTGGCATGGCGATCTTGCCGCTGCTTGGCCGCGATCCGATCGCTGGGGCGATCGTCACGATAGGGCGACGGAAACGATGACCTCGTCACCGGCCTCTCCATCACCGCGCTCTTGCGCGCTGCCGGCGCGTCTTGTATGGCATCATTCCGGACGGCACCCTGCATAGGCAAATCACAGGAATTCTGATGACGGCAACATCCACGAAAAAGACGTCGAACGCGGATTCTGCGACGCGACGGAGCGACTTCCCGGTCATCGTGATCGGTACCTCCGCCGGCGGACAAAGTGCGCTGAGCGCCCTCGTTGCGCAACTGCCGGCGGATTTCCCCGCCGCGATTCTGATCGTCCATCACATGGCGGCGACAAGCTCGAACGAAGCGATGCTGCAGGTGCTTGCCGACAAGGGAAATTTGCCCTGCAAACAAGCGGTACAGCACGGAGTCATCAAGAGTGCTTGTATTTATCTGGCGCAGCCGGATCACCATCTGATGATCTCGCAAGGCAAAACCCTGGTGACCAAGGGCGCGCGCGAAAACCGGGCGCGGCCCGCGATCGATCCCCTGTTCCGTTCCGCCGCCGTTGAATTCGGGAACCGGGTCATCGGTGTCATCCTCACCGGCTATCTCGACGATGGCACGTCGGGCATGGAGGTGATCCGACGTTGCGGTGGCATCTGCATCGTCCAGGATCCGGCCGACGCCGCGTATCCGGATATGCCGCAAAACGTGCTCAATCATGTCAAGGTCGATCACTGCGTGCCGCTGGCGTCGATGGGCAGCCTGCTGACACGGCTTGCGGTTCCCGAGCGCGCAGCACGCATCCCTGTTCCTGACGATATCGCCGTTGAGGCAAAGATTGCCCAGCGCGTGTTGAGCGACCTGGAATCGGTCGAGTTCCTTGGTGCGCAGGTGCCGTTCAACTGTCCCGGATGCGGCGGCGTGTTGTGGCAAATGAAGATTGGAAACCATGTACGCTTCCGTTGCCATACCGGTCACGCGTACACGGCGGCAACGCTGCTGGCGGAGCAGACGGCGAAGATGGAGGAAACCCTCTGGGTAGCCCTGCGCATGTTCGAAGAGAACAAGAATCTGCTCGTCAGGATGGGCGCGGAAGGCAGCGCCAGTCCATCCTATGTCGAGCGGGTGGAGCAATCGAACATCCATATCCGGCGCATCAAAGCGATGCTGCACTCCAATACGGCCAACACCGATCCTCTTCCTTAGAAGCCCGATCGTTGGGCAGTGCCCGCGCGCCGGCACGGTGGTATTGACAACTGTCCGGCAGCTTCCGAAAACGGGACGGGGATCGTGTCTCACAAGCACGCGAACAACAAATTTATTTTTTGCTGACTTGGCGTGCCGTGTCATGGTACTGCCAAAGTACATTGATGATCTTCCACTCGCTGCGCTGGTTCTTATACAGGTGCATATAGTCAATCCACTCGTCGGCGGTCAGCTTGACGGTTGCCACGCGCTGGTCGACATCGAGGATCTTGATGTCCACCCGTGGCTTTGCCGGGAATTTCGTGCCGTCCTTGTTGTAGGTCCTGGCAACCTTGACCATGGTGTCAAAGTCGGTTTTCATGATGAATTCGGTGCCGTCGGCCGCCTGCCAATACGTGCGCTTGGCGAGCTGGGGGTCAACGCCGCGTTCCATGCGTGCCGGATCGGTCGTGTGTTGCGACTCTATATAGTCGCGTACCGCGCGTTCGATCAACTGCGTATCGCTGGCATCGGCTGCCTGTGCCACCAGTGGCGATAGCGCGATCAAAAGAAACATTAAAGAGCGTTTCATGGGCAACCTTGTGTGTTGGATAACACAAGCATGAAAACACAAAACTTGGCCCCATGCAATGTAAAGCGGGCCCCGGCCGGCAAAACAATTTACGCCAGGATCTCGGTGATGGCGGTGCCACTGCCGACAGCGGAACAGCGTTGTCCTGTCTTGCCGGATTTCTCGCTCCAGTGGGAAGCGCGATGACCGGCCATCGCCTCGCTGGCAGCTTACGCCAGTAGCAGGAACACGGTCGGCTTCTTGTGGAAGTCGGGCGCCTTGCCGGCCGCCAGCAGCGACTTCCATTTGCCCCCGTTCAAGGTGCGGATCGATTCTGTCGGCAGGCTCAGGTCGGTTGCAACGCAGATCAGCGTACCCGGCTGGCAGGCGCCGACCAGGGCTTCGAGCATGGCGCCGTTGCGGTAGGGTGTTTCGATCAGCAGCTGGGTTTGCTTTTCGGCGCGCGAACGCGTTTCCAGTTCCTTGATGCGCTTGGTGCGCAAGGCCGCGTCGGTCGGCAGATAACCGTTGAAGGCGAAGCTCTGGCCGTTCAAGCCACTCGCCATCACGGCCAGCAGCAGCGACGATGGCCCGACCAGCGGGCGCACCTGGATGCCGCGCTCGTGCGCCAGGCGCACCAGGTCGGCGCCGGGATCGGCCACCGCCGGCACGCCCGCTTCCGACACCAGCCCGCAATCACGACCGGCCAGCAGGGGTTCCAGCAAGCCCGCCAGTGCTTGCGCCGGGGTGTTCACGTTCAGTTCGGCAATTTCGATTTCCTGTAGCGGCTTGGCTAGGGGATGGCGTACGGCAATCAGTTTCAGGAAGCCGCGCGCGGTCTTGGCATTTTCGGCGACAAAATAGTCGAGCCGCGCGGTCAGCGCCTGAACTTGCTCGGGAATGATGTGCGCGAGGGCGTCGCTGGCCGGGTCGGCCGCGCCGAGGGTGTTGGGGATCAAATATAAAATGCCGGGCATGGTACTCACTGTTGAAAGAAGGTAAAACCGGCCTGGCGCAGCATGCCAGTCAGGGCGATCAGGGGCAGGCCGGTGAGGGCGGTTGGGTCGGTGCTGTCGATGCGTTCCAAGATGGCGATGCCGAGCGCTTCGTTCTTGGCGCTGCCGGCGCAATCGTAGGGCTGTTCGATGCGCAGGTAAGCGTCGAGTTCGGCGTCGGGCAGGTTGCGCACGGTGACGAAGGTCTGCACATTTTCAAGCTGAGACGTGCCGCTGCGCCCATCCCACAGGCACAGCGCCGTGTGGAACACCACGCGCCGCCCGCGCATCGTCTGCAATTGGGCCAGGGCATTGGCGTGGTTGCCGGGCTTGCCGATCTGCTGGCCGTCGAGCGTGGCCACCTGGTCGGAACCGATGACGACGCTGCCCGGCGCGCGCGCCGCCACCGCTTGGGCCTTGGCGCGCGCCAGGCGCAGCGCGGTCGTCTCGGGCAGTTCCCCGGGCAGCGCCGTTTCATCGATATCGGGCACCAGCACCTCGAACGGCAGGCGCAGGCGCTCGAGCAATTCGCGCCGGTAAGCGGAACCCGATGCAAGAATTAGCCGCGGGGCGGTGGAAGTTGGTATCATGTCGTACTTTGGTCTGGTTGGCTGGCCCTCTTGGTGGGCGCAGCGGGATTCATCTGGCGGGCACGGCGTGATCGCGCCAGCAACAGCGCGCGGGGGCCATGCCCAAATAATCGCGCTAAGTCTTTGACTCCACAACGAGAAGCCTGTTATTATCGCAGGTTTTCCGGGGAAAATTTCTGCAATGAGTGCTTTTGTCATCGACGCTTTTGAGTTTTGTCGAAGCAACGGCCATCGCGAAGGCGTCACGCCTGTCGCTGAAATGAGCCGGTTGAACAAGGATTGTGCCGACCAGTCGGGCCAGATCGCCTGGACCATCGATGGGTCGACCAGCAAGATGGGCTATCCGCAACTGACCTTGTCGGTCTCCGGCACGGTCCAGCTGGTATGCCAGCGTTGCCTGGTCCCGTACGCTTACGAGATGGATTCGTCTACCGTGCTGATGCTCGGCAAGGATGACGAGCATGCGGACGAGATCGAGGAAATACTGAACGACGAGAGCATCGACGTCATCGTCGGCAGCCGCGAATGCGATGTGCGCGACCTGTTCGAGGACGAGGCCTTGCTGGCCCTGCCGCAAGTGCCCAAGCACGAGGTGTGTCCGGACAATAAGCTGCTCGACGCGGCCAAGTCCGACCAGCCCTCGCCGTTTGCGGAACTTAAGAACCTCAAGCCCGAGTAGTCGCGCTGCGACGCACGGCAAGGTTGAAATACAGAACAAGCAAGTGTAATGAACGTGTCAAACGCGTGTTGTGGTCGAGTATGGCATTGGTAGTAAAGGTAGGACGGCGTTAAACATGTCGGCAAAGAGTTTTGCCGCTGGGATACTCGATTCGCATGTATTTGCTGATCGATTGTGTTAGAATTTTAGAACTTATGTATTAGGAGTCATCATGGCAGTTCAGCAAAACAAGAAATCCCCTTCGAAGCGCGGTATGCACCGTTCGCACGACTTCCTGGTCGCGCCACAACTGGGTATCGAGCCAACCACCGGTGAAACGCACCTGCGTCACCACATCAGCCCTAACGGCTTTTACCGTGGTCGCAAAGTTCTCAAAACCAAAAACGACGAGTAATCGACGTTTTAGTTTGAGTAAGATGAAAGCGGTGCAACGACTTTTTTGTGCGTCGCACCGCTTTTTCTTTGTCACCGGCTGCAAACCACCTTTGCACACCGTCATTTCGAATTACGCAGACTCTGCTTGGCGCTCGCCCACTTCCAGATCGCATCCTGCCGCCACACGCTGTTGAGTCGCGGTACGAATCCACAAAATGACAATTAAAATTTCCATTGACTGCATGGGCGGCGATCATGGCCCCTCAGTTACTATCCCCGCAGCACTCTCTTTCCTCAACAGCGAACCCGAAGCAGAAATGATTCTGGTCGGCTTGCAGGACGAGTTGCGCGCAGAACTTAAAAGACACAAAGCCGACAGCCATCCGCGCCTGTCCATCCTGCATGCGTCCGAAGTGGTGACGATGGACGATCCCATCGAAATCGCCCTGCGCCGCAAGAAGGATTCGTCGATGCGCGTGGCGATCGAGCTGGTCAAGGACGGCAAGGCCCAGGCCTGTGTGTCGGCCGGCAATACCGGCGCCCTGATGGCGGTCTCGCGCTATGTGCTCAAGACCATGGCCGGGGTCGACCGTCCCGCCATTTGCTCGATCCTTCCCAACCAGAAAGACGGCCCGACCTATATGCTGGACCTGGGCGCGAACGTCGACTGCGAGCCGCATCACCTGCACCAGTTCGCCATCATGGGCTCGGTGCTGGTGTCGGCCATGGAAGGCATCAAGCGTCCCACCATCGGCTTGCTCAATGTCGGTACCGAGGAAATCAAGGGCAATGAAGTGGTCAAGGCCACCGCCAAGCTGCTGCGCGAAGACCACGAGCGCGGCTCCCTGAATTTCTACGGCAACGTCGAAGGCAACGATATCTTCAAGGGCACCACCGATATCGTGGTGTGCGACGGCTTCGTCGGCAACGTCACGCTCAAGGCGGCCGAGGGACTGGGCCGCTTCGTCAAGGATGCCCTGACCACCGAGTTCAAGCGCAATCCGCTGACCATGCTCGGGGCCATCATCGGGCGCGGCGCCCTGAAGAAATTTTCCAACCGTTTCAATCCATCGCGCTACAACGGCGCCAGCCTGCTCGGTTTGCGCGGCCTGGTGTTCAAGAGCCACGGCGGCGCCGATGCGTACTCGTATGAGTGGGCGATCAAACGCGCCTTCGACGCGGCAAAATACAATGTGCAGGAGCAGCTCTCGGCCATGATCACCGAATTGATGCCCCGCACGCCTGACCCGGAAGTGCCAGGAATAACCCACTCGTAGGACGGCTAGCAATGACCTTGTACAGCAAAATTATCGGCACCGGCAGCTATCTGCCGGCCAAGCGCGTCTCCAACGGCGACCTGACCGAGCAACTGGCGGCCAAGGGCATCGAAACCTCGGACGAGTGGATCGTCTCCCGCAGCGGCATTTCGAACCGGCATTACGCAGCGCCGGACGAGCTGTCCTCGGACCTGGCCGTGGCGGCCGCCATCAAGGCGCTCGAGATGGCCGGCAAGCATGCCGAGGAAATCGACCTCGTCATCGTGGCCAGCTCGACCCCCGATTTCCATGGCAGCTTTCCCAGCACCGCCTGCATCGTCCAGCGCAAGCTCGGCATGCATAACAACAGCGCCGCCTTCGACGTGCAAGCCGTCTGCAGCGGCTTCGTGTATGCGGTCTCGGTGGCGGACGCCTTCATCAAGTCGGGTGCGCACAAGACCGTGCTGGTGATCGGCGCCGAAGTCTTTTCGCGCATTCTCGATTTCAACGACCGCACCACCTGCGTGCTGTTCGGCGACGGCGCCGGTGCCATTGTCCTGAGCGCGTCGGACCAGCCGGGCATCCTGTCCACCAAGCTGCACGCCGACGGGCGCTATTCGGATATCCTGAGCGTGCCGGGCACCCTGGCCGGCGGCGCGATCGCCGGCAGCGGCTTTTTGTACATGGATGGCCCGGCGGTCTTCAAGCTGGCCGTCACCGTCCTGGAACAGGTCGCCAACGAGGTGCTCGAACACGCGCAGATGACGGCCGGCCAGGTCGACTGGCTGGTGCCGCACCAGGCGAATATCCGCATCATGAAAAGCACGGCGAAAAAGCTGGGCTTGCCGCTCGATAAAATGGTGGTCACGGTCGACCAGCATGGCAACACCTCGGCCGCCTCGATCCCGCTGGCGCTCGACATCGCCGTGCGCGACGGCCGCATCAAGGCCGGCGCCAATGTCATGATGGAAGGCGTCGGCGGCGGCTTCACCTGGGGCGCCGTGCTGGTGCGCATGTGATGGGTTCCGGCGTGGCGGCGCCCGGCGCGGTGGCGTCCCGCGCGGCGGCGCCCGGCGCGGGAACGCCCGGGAGCGCCGCCGGCGCCAGTTCCTTCGCCGTTTCTTTCATTCTTGCCCGCACCAGTCCTTGGTGCGGATGACGCCATAAAAAACAAAACAGGAGGACATCATTCCATGAGTAAATTCGCGTTCGTATTTCCCGGCCAGGGTTCGCAGGCCATCGGCATGCTGTCCGGCTTCGCCGGCAACCCGGTGGTCGCGCAAACCATTGCCGAAGCCAACCAAGCGCTCGGCTTCGACCTGGGCAAGCTGATTGCCGACGGTCCCAAGGAAGAGCTGGACCTGACCACCAATACCCAGCCCGTCATGCTGACCGCCTCGGTGGCCGTGTACCGCGCCTGGATCGCGGCCGGCGGCGCCGTGCCGTCGGTCGTGGCCGGCCACAGCGTGGGCGAGTATTCGGCCCTGGTGGCGGCCGGCGTGATCGCCTTCAAGGATGCGGTGCCGCTGGTGCGTTTCCGGGCCCAGGCCATGCAGGAAGCGGTGCCGGTCGGGCAGGGCGGCATGGCCGTCATTCTCGGCCTGCCGGCCGGCGAGGTGCGCGCGATTTGCGCCGAAGCAGCTGCCGCCAATCCGGCTGAAGTGGTCGAGGCGGTGAACTTCAACGAACTGACCCAGATCGTGATCGCCGGCCACAATGGCGCCGTCGAGCGCGCCTGCGAACTGGCCAAGGCCAAGGGCGCCAAGCGCGCCATGAAACTGGCGGTGTCGGCCCCGTTCCACTCCTCGCTGCTCAAACCAGCGTCGGACCGCCTGCGCGCGTATCTGAAGGATGTGCCGTTTGCGGCGCCGCGGATCGACTTGATCAACAACGTCGACGTGGCTATCCTGAACGATCCCGAAGCGATCAAGGATGCGCTGGTGCGCCAGGCCGCCGGTGCGGTGCGCTGGGTCGAAACCATGCAGAAAATGGCTGCCGAGGGCGTCACCCAGGTAATCGAATCGGCGCCGAGCAAGGTGCTGATCGGCATGGCCAAGCGCATCGATGCGCAACTGGTGGGCGAGGCGCTGGTGGATCAGGCTTCGCTGGAGCGCGTATTGAGCAGCCTCAATCAGGCTTGATCAAGTTGGTGCAGTATCGCAGGGCATCGCAGAACATCAGAACAAAAGGACAGCAATGAAACTGGAAAATCAAATCGCCCTGGTCACGGGCGCGTCGCGCGGCATCGGCAAGGCCATCGCACTCGAACTGGCCCGCCAGGGCGCGAAAGTGGTTGGCACCGCCACCACCGAGAGTGGCGCGCAAGCCATTTCCGCCTATCTCGCCGAATTCGGCGGCAAGGGCGCGGTCCTGAACGTGACCGATGCCGCCGCCTGCGCCGCCGTCGTGGACGAGGTGCAAAAGGGTTTCGGCAGCCTGTCGATCCTGGTCAACAATGCCGGCATCACCCAAGACCAGCTGGCCATGCGCATGAAAGACGAGGAATGGGACAGTGTCATCGCCACCAACCTGACGGCGGTCGGGCGCCTGTCGCGCGCGGTCCTGCGCGGCATGATGAAAGCCAAGCATGGGCGTATTATTAACATCACCTCGGTGGTCGGTTCGGCCGGCAATGCGGGGCAGATGAATTACGCGGCGGCCAAGGCCGGCGTGGCCGGCATGAGCCGGGCGCTGGCGCGTGAAATCGGCAGCCGCAACATCACGGTCAACTGTATTGCGCCCGGCTTTATCGATACCGATATGACCAAGGCCTTGAGTGCCGAGCAGCACACTGGCTTGCTGACCCAGATTCCGCTGGGGCGCCTGGGCGCGCCGGAAGACATCGCCCACGCCGTCGCCTTCCTGGCCGGACCGCAAGCGGCGTATATCACGGGCACGACCCTGCACGTGAACGGCGGAATGTATATGAATTGATGTGGAGTGCTTTGCCTGATCCCATTTGCGGCCCTGCGCACGGATCAGATAAAGGAAATTCTCGTCATTTAGCAGTACGTTCGGTGGAATTTGCGGCAGACACCGAAATTAGTTTTTCACCGCGCAAACCTGATAAAATGCGCGCACTTTCCGTAACACACACAATGGAGCCATAACATGTCGGATATCGAACAACGCGTTAAAAAAATCGTCGCTGAGCAACTGGGCGTTGCAGAAGTAGACATCAAAATCGAATCTTCGTTCGTTGACGACCTCGGTGCGGATTCCCTCGACACCGTCGAACTGGTGATGGCACTGGAAGACGAATTCGAAATGGAAATCCCTGACGAACAAGCTGAAAAGATCACCACCGTGAAACAGGCAATCGACTACGCTACGGCGCACGTCAAGGCCTAAGTTTTACAATTTTCTCGGGAGAATCGCTTGAGCCGTTCACGAAATCGTCGTGTCGTCATCACCGGGCTGGGCTGCGTTTCACCAATCGGCAACACGGTTGCCGAGACGTGGAGCGCGGCACTGGCCGGCAAGTCGGGCATTGCCAACATCACCAGGTTTGATGCGCAGCCTTTTTCGACCCACTTCGCGGGCGAAGTCAAGGGTTTCAATATCGAGGATTACATCCCTGCCAAGGATGCACGCCACATGGATACGTTTATCCATTACGGCATGGCGGCGGGTATCCAGGCAATGCAGGATTGCGGACTGGTCGTCACCGAAGAAAATGCCGAGCGCATCGGGGTCATCATCGGTTCCGGCATCGGCGGCTTGCCGCTGATCGAAGACACCAAGGAAGATTACGCCAAGCGCGGCCCGCGCCGCATTTCGCCCTTTTTCGTACCGGCCTCGATCATTAACATGATTTCGGGCAACCTGTCGATCAAGTACGGCTTGCGCGGTCCGAACCTGGCCATCGTGACGGCCTGCACCACCGGCCTGCACAGCATCGGCGCGGCTGGCCGCCTGATCGAGTACGGCGATGCCGACGTGATGATTGCCGGCGGTGCCGAAGCGACCATTTCGCCGCTGGGCCTGGGCGGTTTCGCCTCGGCACGCGCGCTATCCTCGCGCAACGACGATCCGGCCACCGCCTCGCGTCCCTGGGAGCGCGACCGCGACGGCTTCGTGCTGGGCGAAGGTGCCGGCGTGATGGTGCTCGAAGAGTACGAGCACGCCAAGGCGCGCGGCGCGAAAATCTACGCCGAACTGCTGGGCTTCGGCATGAGTGCCGACGCCTACCACATGACGTCACCGGTCGAAGACGGCAGTGGCGCCAGCCGCTGCATGCAGTCGGCCCTGAGCAATGCCGGCATCAATGCCGACCAGGTCAATTATGTCAACGCGCACGGCACCTCGACCCCGCAGGGCGACGTGGCCGAAGTGCAGGGGCTGAAAAAGACCTTCGGCGCGCACGCCGGCAAGCTGGTGGTGAACTCGACCAAGTCGATGACCGGCCACCTGCTGGGCGGCGCCGGCGGCCTGGAAGCGGTGTTCACGGTGCTGGCGATGCATCACCAGATCTCGCCGCCGACGATCAACCTCTTCAACCAGGATCCCGCTTGCGACCTGGACTTCTGCGCCAACACGGCGCGCGAAATGAAGATCGACATCGCGGTGAAGAACTCGTTCGGCTTCGGCGGCACCAACGGTACCTTGGTTTTCGGCAAGGCCTGAGCCAGGAAAATCCTTGGTGCAATGACGCGCAGGAAAATTTTCGCGTCGTAGCATGAACTTTCGGCGTCCGCACTTGTCTCAAGTGTGGGCGTCGATGAAACGCCGGCGGCTCTCGCCGGGGTCCGATTTGCCCAGTGCACCATCACGCACTGGCGCCCCGCAGCACCTTTCCTACTGATTATGTCGATTGCGGTTTCCGCCTGCATCAGGCCGTCGCGTTCCTTGCGTCTGGTTTTGCTGGGCTATGCCGCGCTCAATCTGGCCGTTGCTCTTGCGCTCGTCTGGCGCTGGGCAGCGGGCATTGGCGCGGCCAGCGTTTTGCCGGCATTGTGCGCTGGGGCTTGCGCCTTGGCAGCAATGCTTGCATGCAGGGCATCGGCACAGGGGGAAATGCGGCGCAGGATTGATATTTCTGGACTCGGCGAGATTCGCCTGACGGTACAACAGAGCTTGGGCGCAGTACCGGCCCGGGCGGATGTGCTGCAATTGCTTCCCGGATCGACTCTCTGGCCGCACAGCCTGCTCCTGCTGCTGGGCTCACCCGGTGGCAAGCTCGTCAGTGTGCTGCTCATCTGGCCGGACAGTTTGGCCCGCGAGCAATTCCGGATGTTGTCGGTGGCCCTCAGGGCCATTGCCGGGCGGGACAATAAATTTGTCGGAAATAACAAAATACTTTGAACTTATTGCAAGCGGCCAACTCTATAGACAGTGGGACGGGCCGCTGCTGCAGCCAAGAGGGCAGGGTCAGTGACGACAGAACGCGAGTGTGATCAACTGCTGGTTGAGCGCGTCCAGGCTGGCGACAGGCAGGCGTTCGACCTGCTGGTCAGCAAATATCAGCGCAGGCTGATGCGGCTTGTGTCGCGCCTGGTGCATGATCCGGCCGAGGCCGAGGACGTGGTACAGGAAACATTCATCAAGGCGTATCGGGCCTTGCGGCATTTCAGGGGGGATTCCGCTTTCTATACCTGGCTGTACAGGATCGGAATCAATACGGCGAAGAATTTTCTCGTCACCCAGGGCAGGCGCGCACCGACGTCGACCGAGTCGGATGCGGAGCGCGCCGAAGCGTTTGACGATGCGGACAGCTTGCGTGACATCAACACCCCGGAATCGGTGTTGGCAAGCAAGCAGATCGCTTATACGGTCAATGCCGCGATGGAGGCGCTGCCGCACGAATTGCGGAATGCGATTGTCCTGCGCGAAATTGAAGGGTTGAGCTACGAGGAAATAGCGGAAGTCATGTCATGTCCCATCGGCACGGTGCGTAGCCGGATTTTCCGGGCGCGCGAAGTGATTGCGGAAAAGTTGAGGCCTTTACTCGACATGCCGGTTGACAAACGACGTTAAACGTAGCGATGATCGCTCTAATCGGTTAACTTTTGGTCACACTCAACAGTGATGGAAATACTGATGGACACCCCGAAAAAAGTCCGGGAGCAGATCTCGGCGTTCAGCGACCACGAACTGTCGCCGTCCACCTTGCCTGACGCGGCCCTGCATTCGGTCGAGGGCCAGCACGCGTGGGACCTTTACCACCGCATCCGAGACGCCATGCGCGATCCGGGCGGGCCCGCCTTGTCCGGGGACTTCGCCAGCAAACTGGCGGCGCGCCTGGCAGCCGAGCCGCCGCCCGGCAAGCGCGTGCTGCGCGCATCGAGCGCGGCCCTGGCGCGGCGCGCACCGCCCGCCGTGGCCGCCGGTGCGGCCGGGCCGGTGACCGGCATCAGCGAGGCGGCGGTGGCCGATGCCGCCATCCCCGTGAGCGGCAGCGACGCCCCCGATGCCCCGGACGCGATCGCTGTCGCGGAACCGGTGAGCGAGGCCATCACCGAACCGCAGCCAGACGGTGTGAGCGCCACTCGGGATGCCAAGGCCGATGGCGCGGCCGATGGCATGGCCGATGGCATGGCCGATGGCATGGCCGATGGCATGGCCGATGGCATGGCCGATGGCATGGCCGATCCCAAGGCGGTCAGCGCGGCCAAGCCGGCCATCGCCTCGGTGTCCTGATTCTATCGCAGCAACCCGGCCAGCCTTGCCTTGCATGCCGCCCGCGCCGGCCGATGGCGCCGCAAGCGGCGTCCGCTACGGCGTCCGCTACGGCGCCCGCTACGGCGTCCGCTACGGCGCCCGCTACGGCGTCCGCTACGGCGCCCGCCATGGCGTTTCGGTCGAGACCTGGCCCCACGGCGGCGTTTTCAGGCAAACCACGCGGCGGCGGACCGGCGGCCGACACCCGCCGCGACAAGGTTGGCGTTTTGGCTTACCATAACGTCAATCTTTATCCGATTCCCCCTATCCGACCACCATGACACTTTCCGCTGGCAGCAAGCTCTTCTCCGCTTTGTTCATCGCCGCTGCCGCCCTGGGCGCCGTCCCGCAGGCTGGCGGCGCCGCCCCGGTGGGGGTGCCGCTGGTGACTGGCTTGCCCGATTTCACCGACCTGATCGACAAGGTGGGGCCGGCGGTGGTCGACATCCGCACCACCGAAAAACTCAAGCCCGGCGAGCGCGCCCCGACCGAGGATGAATTGCTCGACCTGCTGCGCCGCTACCATGGCGCCCAGGACCCGCGCGGGCGGCGCGCGCCCCAGCCGCCGCTGCCGGCCCCGTCCCAGGAAGATGAAGTGCAGCGCGGCGTCGGTTCCGGCTTTCTCATGTCGGCCGACGGCTATGTGCTCACCAACGCCCATGTGGTCGACGGTGCCGACGAAGTGCTGGTCACCCTGACCGACCGGCGCGAATTCAAGGCCAGGGTACTCGGCTCCGACAAGCGTTCCGACGTGGCCCTGCTCAAGCTCGACGCCCAGCAACTGCCCAGCCTGACCATCGGTGACTCCGGCAAGATCCGCGTCGGCGAATGGGTGATCGCGATCGGCTCGCCGTTTAATTTGAACAATACCGTCACGGCCGGCATCATTTCGGCCAAGTCGCGCGATACCGGCGATTACCTGCCGCTGATCCAGAGCGATGTGGCGGTCAATCCCGGCAACTCGGGCGGCCCCCTGATCAATATGCGCGGGGAGGTGATCGGCATCAACTCCCAGATCGCCACCTTGTCCGGTGGCTATAACGGCATTTCCTTTGCCGTGCCGATCGATGAAGTCATGCGCGTGGCCGACCAGCTCAAGAAAAGCGGCAAGGTCACGCGCGGGCGCCTGGGCGTCGAGATCGATGAACTCACCAGGGAGGTGGCCGAGGCGCTGGGCCTGGACAAGGCGCGCGGGGTCGAAGTGGTGCGGGTGGAGGCGGGCGGTCCGGCCGACAAGGATGGGATCAAGGTCGGCGACATCATCCTCAAGTTCAACGGCCAGGAAATCGATCGCAGCGGCGATTTGCCGCGCCTGGTGGGCGCCACGGCCGTGGGCAGCAAGGCTGTCGTGACGGTCTGGCGCCAGGGCCGGCAAAAAGAGATCACGGTGGGCATCGTCACCCTCGACGACGACAAGGCCGCGCGCAAGCCCGGCCCCAAAAAGCCGGCCCCGAACCAGCCCGCGAACGCGCTGGGCCTGCACGTGTCGGACCTGAGCGAGGCGCAGCGCAAGGAATTGCAGATCGACGCCGGCGTGCTGGTCGATGCCAGCGAAGCGTTGGCGGCGCGCGCCGGCCTGCGCCCGGGCGACCTGATCCTGCAACTGAACAATGTCGAAGTCAAGGATGCGAAACAGTTCAATGCCCTGGTCGGCCGGCTCGACACCAAGAAAAATGCCGTGGTGCTGGTACGGCGCGACGATGCCACCCAGTACGTGGTGATCCATCCCAAGACCTGAGGGACGCCCTGGAACGCCCATGCCCGCCGGCGCCCCCTGGCCGCCGGTTTTTCCTTTTTAACAACGCGATGCCATGATTCGATTCACCCTGTATTCCCGCAGTTACTGCCACCTGTGCGACGACCTGCTCGACGCCCTCAACGCCCTGCAAACCGACACCCTGCGCTTCGCCGTCGAGGTGATCGACGTCGATGCCGACCCGGCCCTGGTCGAGCGCTTCGACGAACTGGTGCCGGTCCTGTTCGGCGACCCGGCCGCCCCCGAGCTGTGCCACTACTTCCTCGACGAGGCGGCCGTGCGCGCCTACCTGGCGGCATCGCCTGTGTTGATTTAACAATGTTTACACGGAATTCGGCAATAGACCGGCTTTCTACCCTGAAATCCGGTAAAATGCGGGGGTCGGAAATAGCTTCTGTCCTGAGCTTGACAGCTTCTCTCGCTTGATAAGGCGCTCGCCTGGGGATAGCCATGCCCCCCACGGAGCGCTTTTTTCGTATGGGGCGGCGTCGTCCACTACGGCAAGCCGGCACAGCAAGCTGGTGCAGCAAGCTGGTGCAGCAAGCTGGTGCAGCAAGCTGGTGCAGCAAGCTGGTGCAGCAAAGAGCGCGCGACCATCCCGAATGTCGTCCTTCCCTACTTGGTTTTGAATTGCATTAATGAACAACATACGTAACTTTTCCATCATTGCCCACATCGACCACGGCAAATCGACCCTCGCCGACCGTATCATCCAGATTTGCGGCGGCTTGTCCGACCGCGACATGGAAGCCCAGGTGCTCGATTCGATGGACCTGGAGCGCGAGCGCGGCATCACCATCAAGGCGCAGACCGCGGCCCTGCATTACAAGGCGCGCGACGGCCAGGTGTATAACCTGAACCTGATCGACACGCCCGGCCACGTCGACTTCAGCTATGAAGTGTCGCGCTCGCTGTCGGCCTGCGAAGGCGCGCTGCTGGTGGTCGATGCCTCGCAGGGCGTGGAAGCGCAGACCGTGGCCAACTGCTACACCGCGCTCGACCTGGGCGTGGAAGTGGTGCCGGTTCTGAACAAGATCGACTTGCCGCACGCCGATCCGGCCAATGCGATTGCCGAGATCGAAGACGTGATCGGGATCGATGCGACCGACGCCGTCAAGTGCTCGGCCAAGAGCGGCCTGGGCGTGGAAGACGTGCTCGAATCGCTGATCGCCCGCGTACCGCCGCCAAAAGGCGACCCGGACGCGCCGCTGCAAGCGCTGATCGTCGACTCGTGGTTCGATAACTACGTCGGCGTGGTGATGCTGGTGCGCGTGATCAACGGCACCCTGAAACCGAAAGAAAAAATCCTGCTGATGGCGTCCGAGTCGGTGCAGCTGGTCGAGAGCGTGGGCGTGTTCAGCCCGAAATCGCAATCCCTGCCGCAAATTTCCGCCGGCCAGGTCGGTTTTGTCATCGCCGGCATCAAGGAACTCAAGGCCGCCAAGGTGGGCGACACGGTCACCCACGCCGCCAAGCCGGCCAGCGCGCCGCTGCCAGGCTTCAAGGAAGTCCAGCCGCAGGTGTTCGCCGGCCTGTTCCCGGTCGAAGCGAACCAGTACGATGCGCTGCGCGACTCGCTCGAAAAGCTCAAGCTCAACGACGCCGCCCTGATGTACGAGCCGGAAGTGTCGCAGGCGCTGGGCTTCGGCTTCCGCTGCGGCTTCCTCGGCTTGCTGCACATGGAAATCGTGCAGGAACGCCTGGAACGCGAATTCGACATGGACCTCATCACCACGGCGCCGACCGTGGTGTACGAAGTGATCATGCGCGACGGTTCCCTGATCCGGGTCGACAATCCCTCCAAGATGCCGGACCCGTCCAAGATCGAGGAAGTGCGCGAGCCGATCGTCACGGTCAATCTGTACATGCCGCAGGAATACGTGGGCTCGGTGATCACCCTGTGCATCGGCAAGCGCGGCGTGCAGATGGACATGAGCTACCACGGGCGCCAGGTCAAGCTGATCTACGAAATGCCGATGGCCGAGATCGTGCTCGATTTCTTCGACCGCCTCAAGTCGACCTCGCGCGGCTATGCCTCGATGGATTACGAGTTCAAGGAATACCGGGCGGCCGACGTGGTCAAGGTTGACATGCTGATCAACAGCGAAAAAGTCGATGCGCTGGCCATCATCGTGCACCGCGCCAACAGCCAGTTCCGTGGCCGCCAGGTGGCCGCCAAGATGCGCGAACTGATCCCGCGCCAGATGTTCGACGTGGCGATCCAGGCCGCCATCGGCGCCACCGTCATTTCGCGCGAAAACGTGAAGGCGCTGCGCAAGAACGTGCTGGCCAAGTGCTATGGCGGCGATATCAGCCGCAAGAAGAAATTGCTTGAGAAGCAGAAGGCCGGTAAAAAGCGCATGAAGCAGGTCGGCTCGGTGGAAATTCCACAAGAAGCATTCCTGGCAATTTTACAAGTGGACGATAAATGAACCTGCAGTTTATCTTAGGGAATTTTGCACTGATCCTGTTCGTATTGATGGTGATCACGGGCATCGTCTGGTGCCTGGATGTGTTTCACTTCGCGCGCCAGCGGCGTGCCGCGGCCGATGCGGCCCTGGCCGCCTTCGACGCGCGCAATGCCAAGCTGAGCGCCGAAGGCATCAAGGTCGACAGCACCAGCCGCCAGTCGATCGAAGCGGCCATCCTGCGCCAGCCGACCTGGATCGAATACTCGGGCAGCTTTTTCCCGGTGATCGCGCTGGTGTTCATCCTGCGCTCCTTCCTGTACGAGCCGTTCAAGATTCCCTCGGGTTCGATGGTGCCGACCCTGGTCATCGGCGACCTGATCCTGGTAAACAAGTTCACCTACGGCATCCGCCTGCCGGTGCTGAACCAGAAAATCATCGATGTCAACGATCCCCAGCGCGGCGACGTGATGGTGTTCAAGTATCCCGACGATATGTCGCAGGATTACATCAAACGGGTGGTCGGCATTCCCGGTGATAAAATCATCTATGAAAACAAGCGCCTGACCGTGAATGGCCAGGAACTGAAGTACACGGCGCTCCCCGAATTTCTCGACGACGAGTCGCCCGTGTACCATAAGCAATACACGGAAGACCTGACCGGCGTGCAGCACCGCATCCTCAACGATGACGGCAAGGCTGTCTACAACCTGGACCAGGTCAAGAACTTCCCGAACCGGGAAGGTTGCACCTATACCGTCGATAAATTTACTTGTATCGTACCTCCCGGCAATTACTTTATGATGGGCGATAATCGGGACAATAGCTCCGACAGCCGTTATTGGGGCTTCGTCCCGAATAAGAATATCGTGGGCAAGGCGTTTTTTGTCTGGATGAACCTGGGCAGTCTTGGCCGCATCGGCAGCATTCACTAACGTCAAAGGGATTTACTATGTACGGATCGAAACCGGTCAATCTGGCGAAACAGCAGGGTGTCTCCTTGTCGGGCCTGATTTTTTTGCTGGCAATCATTACTTTTATTGCCATGTTTGCCATGAAAGTCTTCCCGACCTTTCTGGAATACCGCGCGGTCCAGGCCGGCATCGTCTCGGCCAAGAAGGTCGAGGGGACGGTGCGCGATATCCAGCTTTCCTTCGACAAGCATGCCAACATCAACCGCATCGAATCCATCAAAGGTACCGACCTGATCATCACCAAGGATACCGGCGAGACCCAGGTCGCGTTTGCCTACACCGCGCGCATCCCGCTGATCACCAATGTCACCCTGCTGATCGATTACGCCGGCACCACCGATCCGAGCGGCAAGATTCCTGAAAAACCAGCCGAACCCATCCGTTAAGGCAGTCCAACCAAGAAGTCCGACACATGAATCTTCAGTTATTGCAAACGCGCTTAGGATATACGTTCCAGGATGCTGGCCTGTTGCAGCAAGCCTTGACGCACCGCAGCCACAGCAGTTTGCATAATGAGCGCCTGGAATTCCTCGGCGATTCGATCCTGAACTGTGTGGTGGCGTCGGTGCTGTACGAGCGCTTCAGCGCCATCGACGAAGGCGACCTGTCGCGCCTGCGCGCCAACCTGGTCAAGCAGCAATCGCTCTACGAAATCGCCCAGAAGCTGGAATTGTCGCAATTCCTGCGCCTGGGCGAGGGCGAGCTCAAGTCCGGCGGCTTTCGCCGGCCCTCGATCCTGGCCGACACCCTCGAAGCGCTGCTGGGCGCGATTTTCCTCGACGCCGGCTTCAATGCCGCGCGCGACGTGATCCGCGCCTTCTATATCCCGATTCTCGACTCGGTCGACCCGCGCACGCTCGGCAAGGATGCCAAGACCTTGCTCCAGGAATTCTTGCAAAGTAAAAAAATCTCGCTGCCGACCTATAACGTGGTGGCCACCCATGGCGCCGCGCACAGCCAGGAATTCGAGATCGAATGCCTGGTGCCCAAGCTCGGCATCCAGGTCTACGGCCGTGGCGGCAGCCGCCGCGCCGGCGAACAGGCCGCCGCCAAGCTCGCGCTCGAAGTGGCCGAGCAAGCCTTGCTGAAAACCCCGCCGGCCGGCCGCAAGGCCAAGCCGCGCGCCGCCCAGCTCAAACTGGCCGGCATCGCCACCATCCAGAGCGACGCCGAGCCCGACGCCGACGACGACAGCACGCTGCCGGTCGACGCCAAAACCCCTCAACACCCGCATCCAGAAACGAAATCAGCATGAATACCACAACTACCCCAGACACCTTCCGTTGTGGCTATATCGCCATCGTCGGCCGCCCCAACGTGGGCAAATCGACCCTGATGAACGTGCTGATCGGCGCCAAGGTCTCGATCACCTCGCGCAAGGCCCAGACCACGCGCCACCGCATCACCGGCATCCAGACCGTCGATGACGCGCAGTTCATCTACGTGGACACGCCGGGCTTCCAGACGCGCCACTCGAATGCGCTCAACAAGACGCTCAACAAGACCGTCACCAATACGCTCATTTCGGCCGACGTGATCCTGTACCTGATCGAAGCGGGCACCTTCGGCCCGGCCGACCAGCAGGTGATCGACCTGCTGCCGACGGACGTGCCGTGCATCCTGGTCATCAACAAGTCGGACCGGGTCAAGGACAAGGCGGCCCTGATGCCGTTCGCCCAGCAGATCGCGGCCAAGCATGATTTCGCCGCCATCGTGCCGGTGTCGGCCAAGCTCAAGTTCCAGCTCGACGGCCTGCAAAATGAAATCAAGCGGCTCCTGCCGGAAAACGCGCCGGTGTTCGGCCCGGACGATATTACCGACCGCAGCGAAAAATTCCTCGCTTCCGAAATCGTGCGCGAAAAGCTGTTCCGCCTGGTTGGCGACGAACTGCCTTACACCAGCACCGTCCTGATCGAAAAATTCGAACAGGAAGGCGACTTGCGGCGCATCTTCGCGGCCATTTTGGTCGAGCGCGACACCCACAAGTCGATGGTCATCGGGAACAAGGGCGCGCGCCTGAAAGAAGTCTCGACCCAGTCGCGGCTGGACATGGAAAAGCTGTTCGGCGGCCCGGTGTACCTGGAAATCTGGGTCAAGGTCAAATCCGGCTGGGCCGACAATGAAGCGGGCCTGCGCGCCTACGGTTACGAGTAAGCGCGGAGCAGCCCCGCCACCCGCATGCCCACCAACGACGCCGACCTGACCGTCGCCGTAGCGGCGAGTGCGGCGCCGCCACAGCCGGCGCCTGCCAGGCGGCGCGTTCCCCAGCGCGGCGAGCGGGTCGGCGGCCAGCCATCGTTCGTGCTGCACAGTTATCCCTACAAGGAAACCAGCCTGATCGTCGACATGTTCACGCGCGACTTCGGCCGCGTGGGCCTGGTCGCCAAGGGCGCCAAGCGGCCGCTGTCGAAACTGCGCGGCGTGCTGCAAACCTTCCAGCCGCTGCAAGCGGCCTGGAGCGGCAAGTCCGAACTGCGCACCCTGATCGACGCCGAGTGGGTGGGCGGCATGCTCCCTCTGGAGAAGACCGCGCTGCTGTGCGGCTTTTACCTCAACGAACTGCTGGTCAAGCTGATCGCGCGCGACGACCCGCATCCAGCCCTGTTCGACCACTACGTCTCGACCCTGAACCAGCTGGCCCACAACGAACCGGCGACGATCGTCTTGCGAAAATTCGAACGGGCCTTACTTAAAGAGACAGGCGTGGCCGCCGACCTGACGCGCTGCACCAGCACGCGCGCGCAAGTCGAACCGGATGGCGAGTACGTGGTCGATCCCGAGCGCGGCGCGCGCCTGGCACGCGAATCGGACAGCTGGCCGGCGGTGAGCGGCAAGACGCTGATCGACATGGAGCGCGAAGATTACAGCGACCCTGTCACGCAGGCGCAGAGCAAGGTGCTGATGCGCTTCCTGCTGGCCCACCAGCTGGGCGGATCACCCCTGAACACGCGCCAGATCCTGATCGACCTGATGCAGTTATAGATTCATCACCCAACCAAGCAACCGAGCAACCATCATGAGCTTCCTCCAACCGAATGGCCCGGTCATCGACCTGGGCGTGAACATCGACCATGTGGCGACCTTGCGCAATGCGCGCGGCACCGTCTATCCGGACCCGCTGCGCGCGGCCATGCTGGCCGAGCAGGCCGGCGCCGACGTGATCACCCTGCACCTGCGCGAAGACCGGCGCCATATCAAGGATGCCGATGTGATCGCGCTGCGCCCGCAGCTGATGACGCGCATGAACCTGGAAGCGGCCGTGACGCGCGAGATGATCGATTTCGCCTGTTCCGTGCGCCCGCAGGATGTGTGCCTGGTGCCCGAGCGGCGCGAGGAAGTGACCACCGAAGGCGGCCTCGATGTGATCCGCTACTACCGGCAAGTCGAAGCGGCCGTCAAACAGCTGCAAGGCGAGGGCATTCGCGTCAGCCTGTTTATCGACGCCGACGAAGCGCAGATTGGCGCGGCCGCCGACATGGGTGTGCCGGTGATCGAACTGCACACTGGACGCTACGCCGAGGCAGGCCAGGGCGAACTGGCGCACGAACTGGAGCGCATCCGGCGTGGGGCCCGCTTCGGCGTCTCGCGCGGGCTGAAGGTCAACGCCGGCCACGGCCTGCACTACCAGAACGTGCAGGCCATCGCGGCCATCGCCGATATCGGCGAACTCAATATCGGCCACGCGATCGTGTCGCATGCGCTGTTTGCCGGCTTCGAAAACGCGGTGCGCGAGATGAAGGCCATCATGGTCGCCGCGCGCCTGGCGGCATAAGCCCCGCGCCGCGCCGATGATCTACGGGATCGGCACCGACATCGTGCAGGTCGCGCGCATCGAGGCGGCGCTGGCGCGCAGCGAGCGCTTCGCCACCAAGATCCTGGGCGAGGATGAACTGGCGGTATTTCGCCAGCGCCGCGCGCAGAATGCGGTGCGCGGGGTGCGCTACCTGGCCACCCGCTTCGCGGCCAAGGAAGCGTTCTCGAAAGCGATCGGCCTGGGCCTGCGCGCGCCGATGGCCTGGCGCAGCGCGCAGATGCTCAACACGCCGGCCGGCCAGCCCGTCATGGTGTGCAGTGGCGCGCTCGACGCCTTTATGCGGCAAAATGGGCTCACTGCCCAGGTGACGGTGAGCGACGAAGCCGAATACGGCGTCGCCTTCGTGATCGTTACCCGGCAAGCCTGATTTAATTGACCCGGATTGATGCTGCAATGACCGATGTGATTTCCAACGCAAGCCCCGATGCAGATCCTGGCGCCGCCGTCGCCGCGCGCGAACAGGTGCTCGCCACTGTCGCCAAGCTGCCCAACCTGCCGGGCGTGTACCGCTATTTCGACGCCGTCGATGCGGTCCTGTACGTGGGCAAGGCGCGCGACCTCAAGAAGCGCGTGTCGAGCTACTTCCAGAAGAACCTGTCGAGCCCCCGCATCGCCATGATGGTCGAGCGCATCGCGCGCCTGGAAACGACCGTCACGCACAGCGAGGCCGAGGCGCTGATCCTCGAAAATAACCTGATCAAGACGCTCAAGCCGCGTTTTAACATCCTGTTCCGCGACGATAAATCGTACCCCTATCTGAAGATCAGCGGCCAGGACGTGCCGCGCATGGCCTACTATCGCGGCGCGGTCGACAAGAAGAGCCAGTATTTCGGGCCGTTCCCGAGCGCGTGGGCGGTCAAGGAATCGATGCAGATCCTGCAGAAGGTGTTCATGCTGCGCACCTGCGAGGACAGCGTGTTCTCGAACCGCACGCGCCCCTGCCTGCTGCACCAGATCGGCCGCTGCAGCGGTCCCTGCGTGGACCTGATCACGCGCGACGACTACAAGATCGACGTCGACAATGCCGCCCGCTTTTTGCGCGGGCGCCAGAGCGAAGTGATGGCCGACCTGGAAGCGAAGATGCACGCGTTCGCGGGCGAACTCAAATTCGAGCAGGCCGCCGCCGTGCGCAACCAGATCCAGTCGCTGGCGCGCGTGCTGCACCAGCAAAGCATGGAAACCGGCGGCGACGCCGACGTCGACATCATCGCCGTGGTGGTGCAGGGCGGGCGCGCCTGCGTCAACCTGGCGATGGTGCGCGGCGGGCGCCACCTGGGCGACCGCGCCTACTTTCCGACCCAGGTCAGCGACGCCGCCGCGATTGCCGAAGGCTCGATCGAAGTCGAAGTGCTGGCCGCTTTCCTGGCGCAGCACTACAGCGAAAAATTCATCCCCGGGGTGCTGATCCTGAATATCGAATTCGACCAGCCGGCCCTGATGGTGGCGCTCACCGAGCAGTGCGGGCACCGCATCAACCTGATCTTCCAGCCGCAGGGGCAGCGCCGCCAGTGGCTGGAAATGGCGCACAAGGGCGCCGAGATTTCGCTGGCGCGCCTGCTGTCCGAACAGGGCTCGCAGCAATCGCGCACGCGCGCGCTGGCCGAGGCGCTCGCGCTCGACGCGACCGATCTCGATGCGCTGCGCATCGAGTGCTTCGACATCAGCCACACGCAGGGCGAGGCGACCCAGGCCTCGTGCGTGGTGTTCCATCACCACGCCATGCAGAACGGCGAATACCGGCGCTACAACATCAACGGCATCACGCCGGGCGACGATTACGCGGCCATGCGCCAGGTGCTGATGCGCCGTTACGAAAAGGTCGCCAATGGCGACGGCATCATGCCCGACGTGGTGCTGATCGACGGCGGCAAGGGCCAGATCGAAATGGCGCGCCAGGTGTTCGCCGAACTTGGCCTGGATATCTCGCTGATCGTTGGCGTGGCCAAGGGGGAAGGGCGCCGGGTCGGCCTGGAGACCCTGATGTTCGTCGACGGGCGCGCCTCTCAGGAACTGGGCAAGGAATCGGCCGCGCTGATGCTGGTCGCCCTGATCCGCGACGAGGCGCACCGCTTTGCGATCACCGGCATGCGCGCCAAGCGCGCCAAGACGCGCCAGACCTCGCGCCTGGAAGAGATCGAGGGTATTGGCGCCAAGCGCCGCCAGAAGCTGCTGGCGCGCTTTGGCGGCCTGCGTGGCGTGGTCGACGCCAGCGTCGAAGACCTGATGTCGGTGGAAGGCATTTCGACCCAGCTGGCCGAAGAGATTTACAAGCAGCTGCACTGAGCGTCATTGAGCGGCCGTGCGCCGGCATCGGTGCGCACGGTCCAAACTGGTTAAAAGATCATTAGCAAGGTAGACTAGCGGCGCAAGCATCTATCAACGCTTAACCAGTGCGCCCGCCTCTATGCCCTTTAATATCCCGATTCTCCTGACCTGGTTACGTGTAGCCCTGATTCCCCTCGTTGTGGGCGTGTACTACTTGCCGGCCCACTGGCTGCCGCGCTCCGACCAGGATACGGCGGCGACCCTGGTGTTCGTGGTCGCCGCCGTCACCGACTGGTTCGACGGCTTCCTGGCGCGGCGCTGGAACCAGACTTCGGCCTTCGGCGCCTTCCTCGATCCGGTGGCCGACAAGCTGATGGTGGCCGGCGCGCTGCTGGTACTGGTGCACCTGGACCGGGTCGAACACTTCATCGCCTTCATCATCATCGGCCGCGAGATCGCCATTTCGGCGCTGCGCGAATGGATGGCGCAGATCGGCGCATCGCGTTCGGTGGCGGTCAGCTCGATCGGCAAGATCAAGACCGCGGCCCAGATGACCGCCATTCCGCTGCTGCTGTGGCACGACATGCTGTTTCGCGTCGTCGACACCCAGCGCCTCGGCGAATATCTGATGTACCTGGCCGCCGTGCTGACCGTCTGGTCGATGTTTTACTACATGCGCCTGGCCTGGCCGCTGATCAAGGAAAAGGGCGGCATGATGGATGGATGAAGTAAAACCGATCCAGCCTTGACAGCCTGTCCAGATCCTCTATAATGCCGCCCTGTTGTGACGATGTTGTAACAAAGCGGGAGTAGCTCAGTTGGTAGAGCGCAACCTTGCCAAGGTTGAGGTCGAGAGTTCGAGACTCTTCTCCCGCTCCAGATACTTGGAGAAAACGTCGTCAGGTTGCCCTTGAAATGTTGCCTGGTTTCTGCGATAATCATTGTCTTGAAAAAATGCGGGAGTAGCTCAGTTGGTAGAGCGCAACCTTGCCAAGGTTGAGGTCGAGAGTTCGAGACTCTTCTCCCGCTCCAGTTTCTGGATCTGGCTTTAAGTGGCGGTAAGTAGTAGAATGCAGGACTCCAATGCGGGAGTAGCTCAGTTGGTAGAGCGCAACCTTGCCAAGGTTGAGGTCGAGAGTTCGAGACTCTTCTCCCGCTCCAGTTTTCTGGATTTGCTTGCAAGTGGCAGTAACGGGTAATATGCAGGACTCCAATGCGGGAGTAGCTCAGTTGGTAGAGCGCAACCTTGCCAAGGTTGAGGTCGAGAGTTCGAGACTCTTCTCCCGCTCCAGAATTCAAAGGGAAGCATCGCTTCCTTTTTTGTCACCCTCAAGAGGGTGGCGCAGCAAGTCTCTGGCGAGGTAGCAAAGAGGTTATGCAGCGGCCTGCAAAGCCGTTTAGACGGGTTCGATTCCCGTCCTCGCCTCCAGAACATGTGTTAATAAATAGCCCACCGCGACGTGGGCTATTTTTTTGTCCAGGTTTTTGTTTTCATGTCGCTGCATCGGATCGCGGCAATGGCAATGTCCGCCCCGGCCACTGCGGTGACATCTGCATCGATCCCATGCGCTGGCTAACCGAAACGATGGAAAAATTCCCCACCTCCCCCGCACAGTGCGGAGATGATCATGAATGACCGGAACCTGCTTGGCCCATGGATACGGCGCTTTCTGCTCGAGCATATGGTGGCGGAAGGTAACTTCTCACTTAACACCCAGGTCAGCTACCGCGACACGTTGATATTGCTGCTGCCGTTCGCGGCCAAGATCGGTGGCCTCGCAATCGACCGGATGACGGTTGGGGATATCTCTCCAGCCATCGTTCGCCGGTTTCTGGACCATATCGAACATGATCGGCATTGCAGCGGCGCCACCCGCAATCTGCGGCTGAGCGCGATCCACTCGCTGGCACGCTTCATCGGCATGCATTCGCCGCTTCATCTGTCATGGTGCAGCGAGGTGCGATCAATCCCGTTCAAGAAAACGGCCAAGACCATGGTCGGCCATCTCGAGAAATCGGAGATGGACGCATTGCTGGCAGCGCCGGACCGTCATGGGCGCACGTGACTATGCCTTGCTCCTGTTCCTCTACAACAGCGGCGCTCGTGCCGACGAAGTTGCGAAGCTGACTATTGGACGTTTGCAGCGCGGCGAGCGTGTTCCTTGGTCGTACAAGTGAGCCGATGACACGTTTCGGTATACATCGCATCGTCACGCACTATGGCGCACTCGCTGCAACATCAATCCCTACGATGAAGGATAAGCGCGTCAGCCCGCACTTGGTGCGCCACATGACGGCCATTCACTTGCTGCGCGCTGGCGTCGACATCAACACGATCCGGGCCTGGCTGGGACATGTGCCGCTGGATACGACAAACATTTACGCCGAGGCAGACCTGGAAATGAAGGCGCATGCGCTTGCCGGCGACATCCGAACGCTTACCACATGGCTCGCCCACGACGTCCTGGCATTGGCCGGTCCCAACCTGGAGCTGCGGAAAGATCTGTTCGACTTCATCGTTGCCGAGCTTGGCCGGCGCGAGTCCCGCGCCAGGATGGGCGCACAATTTCATGCCGTCTTCGACGCTGTGGCGCAGGCCATGGCCCAGACACCGATCTTGCCGGCACCGGGGCGCTGGCACGCTGGCTGGCCGGTGACGCGCTACGGCATGACCGCGGCGGCTGTACCCGCGTGCTGTTGATTAACAATGCGGGCGTGGTGGAAGCGGTCGGGGCGCTGCACCAGCAGGATCGGCTGGCGGTGGCGCAGGCCGTGTCGGTCAACGTTGCCGCGCCGATGATGCTGGCCGCGGCGCCGAACGCCGCATCCTGCAGGTGCCGAGTGGCGCGGGCAGCAGTGCCTATGGATTCCGTACTGAAACGCGTCAACCGTCCTGTTCCGATACATATACCGACATGTTGAACCGGTAAAATTGCGACCAAATTTCCCCGCCCGCTGGGCTTTGAACGCTTAGCCCGCTTAGCCTGCTTAGCCTCCAGGTAGGCCGAAAAATGTCGGAATCGACTTGAAATATGCACCGTAACTAGACATTTGAATTCAACATGATTAATGTTCAACGTTCTGGAATACATGTATTTTTTAATATTTAATTTAACTGAAGTGCGGCGCCGGAATCACCGTAAAGAGGTGGAATTTAACCTGATGGGCGCGCTACGGCGTTGCGCCTCGTTTGCGTGGCCCGTTCTGCTACGACGAACAACGCCGCCAGGGAGCCGAAAAAGTGTGCAATCGACCCTGTAGCGCTCTCACCCAACTGGTGAACGGTATCGAAGCAGCGAAAGTCAATGCTCATGCGGAGCTCCAGGTGGAAGCGCTTCGAAATTGAGCGGTCAACTGCCGTTTCTAGGTTAAAAGATCTCGAACAGGCTGTTAGACAGTAGTGCAGTGCAATTGTAGCGGTACGGATCGTGCAGGCGTGATGATGTATTGCCAAGGGAACTTCCAGTAAAAACATGTGCAGCCGCTACTGCCGCTGCACCAAATAGAGGGCAGGTGCATGGATTTTCGTCTCAGCAGCGAGCAGCAAGAAACTGTTTCACACATCCATCGTTTTGCCCGCGACGTGTTGTCCGCCTCGGCCAGCGAACGCATCGCGTCTTCCCATTTCGACCGCAACAAGTGGACGCAGGCGTCAGAGATCGGCCTGGCCGGTTTGCCCTTGCCTGAAGAGTGGGGCGGTTCCGGCTTCGGTGCGCTCGATACCATGCTCGCGGTGGAGGCGCTCGGCCGAGGTTGCGTCGACATGGGGCTGGTGTTCTCCTTGTGTGCACACATGTTCGCTTGCGCTGTGCCGCTGTGGCGCCATGGTTCGCGCGAGCTGCACGAGCGCTACCTGTCTGGCATGGCGAAAGGCAGCCTGATTGCCGCCAATGCGATCACCGAGCCCGGCTCCGGTTCCGACGCATTCGCCATGCGCAGCAGCGCGCGGCGCGACGGCGAGCACTACATCCTCAACGGCGAAAAATGTTTCGTCACCAATGCGCCGGTGGCCGATGTCTTCCTGCTGTATGCGAAGACCGATGCGCACCAATCCTATTTCGGCATCAGCGCCTTTTTGATCCCGCGCGCAACGCATGGCCTCACAGTCACTACCGGTGAGCGCAAGTCGGGCCTGTGCACCTCGCCCTGGGGCAGCGTCCATCTGGACGACTGCAGAGTACCCGCATGGGCGCGCGTGGGCGAGGAAGGCGCGGGCGCGAGCATCTTCCATGACTCCATGATCTGGGAGCGCGGCTGCCTGTTTGCCGCCTATGTCGGCGCGATGGAGCGCGTGCTTGAGCAATGCGTCACGCATGCGCGCGAACGCAAGCAGTTCGGCCGTCCGATCGGACACAACCAGGCGGTGTCGGACCGGCTGGTCGACTTCAAGCTGCGCCTGGAAACATCGCGCCTGCTGCTGTACCGCGCCGGCTGGCTCTACGATCAGGGCCTGCCGCATGAAGAGGCGATCGCACAAAGCAAGCTGTGGGTGTCCGAGTGCGCGGTGCAATGCGGGCTGGACGCGGTACAGATCTTTGGTGGCGCCGGTGTCTGCAGCGAGACCGGCATCGATCGCTTGCTGCTCGATGCACTGCCGGCGCGCATCTTCTCCGGCACCAATGAAATACAGCGCGAGTTCATCGCACGGCACATGGGGCTGCGTTAGCCCGAATCATTCGGTTTCGCATACGCGCCGGACAACATGGCTTGTCCGTGGCTAGTTGTGTCCAACGGTCTTGCAAAGCTGGCTGTTTGAAGGCAGCTGTTCAACCCAGGAAAAGATAGAGGCAGAAAATGACAACGCAGAAAAAATTCCCCAGCAAGGATTATGAAACAGGTGCAGCGGCCATTCCCGTTGCGGACGATCGCGGTGCAGGGGAAGGCGACCCGGCCGGCGCTTGCGACGTGGTGGTGGTCGGCGGCGGGCTGTCCGGCCTCGCGGCAGCCTGGAAGCTTGCTGGCCATCGCGTGCTGGTGCTGGAGCGGGAGAGCACGGTGGGCGGCGCGGCGCGCAGCGGGCAGCGCGGTGAACTACGCTTCGCCACAGCAGGCAGCTGCTTCCAGGAGCCGGTGCCCGGTTCGGACACGGCGCAATTGCTGAGCGGGCTCGGCTTGTCCAATGCATGGCGCTCCACCGGCGACAGTCAATTCGTGCTGTTCAACACACACCATCTGCTGCGCGGTCTGGGGGAGGTCACACTGGGGCTGCTGAAGCAGCCGAAGGAGTTGCTGAACCCGGCGATGTATGGACTGACATGCAACCTGCTCGGCGCCGCATTGCGCGGCAAGAAATTCATCGCGGCGCCGAAGAAGCTGGGCGATCCGGTGTTTGCGGAACTATATGCCTACCTGCAGCGCTTCCGCAAGGATGGCGGCAAGTATCCGGCGCTACCGTGGCAAGCCGGATGCGGCTGGACGCGCGAGGAGATGGAACAGTTCGACTCGATCTCGCTGGCCGAACTATTGTTCGATGAGAAAGTGCGTGCGCGGCTGCCAACGGCGCTGGTGCCGGATGTGAAGTTCGGCCCGCTGGTGCGCGATGCGGTCGAGACGACCCTGAAAGTGGAATGTCTGTCGGTGGCGGATGTGTCCGCCTATGTCGGGCTGCACTTCCTGGTCGGCTACTTGTATGGCACGCTGGTGACCTTCCCCGGCGGGAACGGTTATCTCAGCGAACGTCTGCAGGCGGCGTTGCGCGAGCGTGGCAACTGCCGTATTGCAACCGGTGCGCGCGTGCAGACGGTTGCGCGTGATGGCGAACGTTACCGCATCACCTTTGAACGTGGCGGCGTGCAGAGCGAGGTCAGCGCCGGCGCGGTGGTGTGGGCCGCGCCCAAGCATGCAGCACTGGATGCGGTCTCCGGTTTGCCGGCGCAGCAGCAGCAGGCGATACGTGAGATCGAGCACCGCGACTACTGCATCGCCAACGTCTACCTGCGCAACCCTGCCTGGACTGAATACTTCGGCGGCTATGTGATCGAAGGAGATACCGCCGCCGCTGCGCCGCTGGCTTGGTGCCGCAGCAGCGTGTGCGTGGTCGCCAACTGGCTGGACCGCGACGACGGCAAGAAAGCCGGTGTGCTGACCTTGCTGAAGCCGGTGGCGGATCGGCTCAACCAGGGCAAACTCGGCAAGACAGAGTTTGCGCAGCTGCAGCAGGCGACCTTGCAAGAAGTGTCGGAAATGCTGCAGGCGAAGGGACTATCCTCTGACGAGGTGGAAGACATCCGGATCTGGCGCTGGCCGCGGGCCTTGGTGGTCGCTTCGCGCGGGCAAATGAAAGCCGACTTGTTTGTGCAGGCGTCGCAGCCGGTGGGTGGGGTTTCCTTTGCGAACCAGGACAGCGTCGGCATCGGCAACCTGGAGAGCGCAGTGAGCGCAGGGTTCGCTGCGGCACAACAGGCGCAGACATACCTGCAGCGCACGGCGGCCGGGACGATGGTGGCGCAAGCACTGCCTTCCGGCCTGCATGTGATGGAAATTGCCGGCAACCCTGCGGCCGGCGTGCAGCGTTTCGGCGGCAAGGCTAACTCGCTCAATACCTTGATCGGCGCCGGCTTCCCGGTGCCACGCGCCTATTGCGTGACGGTCGATGCCTGTCATGATTTTTTGCAGGCATCCGGATTGGCGGCCTGGATCGACGGCATGGACAAGGTCGACCGCGACAGCTGCGCCGAGATCCGCGCACGCATTGCGCAAGCGCCGTTGCCGCCCGCGCTGCAGGAGGCGATCGTCGCCGCCTATCGCGAACTCGGTAGCGGCCGGGTCGCGGTGCGATCTTCCGCCGTCAATGAAGACGGCGATGCACAATCATTTGCAGGCCAGTACGACACCTTCCTGCACGTGGAGGGCGAGAGCGCGCTGCTCGATTGCGTCAAGCGTTGCTGGGCGTCGCTGTGGAACGAACGCGCGCTTGCCTATCAGGGAAGCAAGCGGGCCGACGGCGGCATCGCGGTGGTGATCCAGCAGATGATCGTTGCCGATGCTGCCGGCGTGCTGTTCACCGCCGACCCGATCAGCGGCGATGCCGGGCGCACGGTGATCGAATCTTGCTGGGGATTGGGCGAGGGCGTGGTGTCGGGCCAGGCGAGCACCGATACCTATGTGGTGGACAGCGACAGTCATGCGCTGATCGAGCGAATTATCCGGGCCAAGCCGGTGATGTGTGCGCGCACTGCCGATGGCGTCGCGATGCAGGAGGTAGCGCCGCCATTCGTTGATCAGCCGAGCCTGAGCGATATGCAGGCATCCGAACTGGCGGCCTGTGCCGCACGGATTCGCCGCCATTACGGCTGCGAACTGGATATCGAATGGGCACTGAAGGATGACAGTATCTGGATACTGCAGGCGCGGCCGATCACGGTGACTGCTTCCAGCGCCGGCAAGCAGTACGGCGACGCGCAGGAAACCAGTCAGCAGGTGCGCGACAACACGATGTTTTCGCGCATGGACACCGGCGAAATCCTGACCGGGCTGATGACGCCGCTCGGACTGTCCTTCACCCGCTTCTACCAGCACCACGTGCACGGCCCGGCTGTGAAGACCATGGGCTTGCTCGACATCGGCAGCTCGCAGTATTACGTCGGCTACCTGCAGGGGCATGTGTACCTGAACATTTCCGCATCGGCGCGGCTGCTGACGCAATGCCCTCCCACGCACGAGCCGATGAAGTTCACGCGGCGCTACGCGACAGCCGACGTCGACTTCACGCACTACAAAAATCCCTACGGCGAACCGGTGTCCGGGTTCCAATTCTTCAAGAGCAGCCTCTACTGGATGGTATGCCAGGTACATAATTTGGCCACTGCCGGCGGCACGGTGAACAAGATGATCGCCTTGCGCCAGCGCGAAACTGAGCGCTTCGGCAAGCTGGATCTCGAGAAGATGAGCCTGCCGCAGCTCGATGCCGAACTGCAGCGCATCGACCGCTACTTCCTCGCATCCTGCGCGGCCTACATGCCGTTCTTCCTGCAATCGTTCGCGCTGTACGATGCGCTGGCGGAGCTGTGCGAGAAGTGGCTGGGGAACGAAGGCAAAGGGCTGCAGAACCGCATCAAGGCATCGATGAACAGCCTGCGTACCATCGAGGTGACGCGTGGCGTGTGCGAACTGGCAGCGCACGTCGAGCGCTTGCCGGTGCTGCGCACCCTGTTCCTGGAGACGCCGCTGGCGCAGTTGGCGGATAGCTTGCAGCAGCATGCAGAGGGGCGCCGTTTCTGGGACGAGCATTTCGGCGCCTTCCTCGCGGAGTTCGGTTCGCGTGGCCGCCAGGAATTCGAACTGAGCATTCCGCGCTGGAACGACGATCCGACCTATCTGTTGCAAATCATCCGTCTGTACCTGAGCAGCGATGTGCAGCTTGAATCGCGCCTGGCGACGATCGACAAGGCGCGCGAAGAAGACACGCGGCAATTGCTGGACAAACTGCCGCTCAAGGCAAGGATGACATTCCGCTTCGTGATCGCCGCCTACGCGAAGATGGCGGAACGGCGCGAAGCGACGCGTCCGACCTACATCGCCGAGACCTGGTTCTACCGCAAAATCATCGTCGAGGTGCTGCGCCGCGTCGCGGCGGAGGGTGTGTGTGGCATACAGGACCTGGCGTACATCGATTTCAACGAATTGCGCGATTACGTGGCCGGGCGCAAAACGGCGCAGCAGGCATTTGCTCCGCAACTGATTGCGCGCAACCGCCAGCAGCATCTGCTCAACGAGCGCCTGCAGGAACCGCCAATGGCGCTGATCGGCGGCCATGTGCCGCGCCTCGACGATCAGGCGTTGCTGGACGCGGCGCAGGGCGACCTGCTGCATGGCCTCGGCGCCAGCCCCGGCGTGGCGGTGGGGCGCGCCCGCGTGATCACCGACCTCAATCGCCAGGTGGGCGAATTCCGCCAGGGCGAAATTCTGGTGGCACGCTTTACCGATGCATCGTGGACGCCGCTGTTCGTGCTGGCGGCCGGGGTGGTCGCGGACATCGGCTCGGCCTTGTCGCACAGCTCCATCGTGTCGCGCGAGTTCGGTATTCCGGCGGTCGTCAATGCGAAGCAGGCGACCCAGACCATACGCACCGGCGACCTGATCTACCTCGACGGTGACGGCGGCGTGGTGCGCATCGAGGAACGCGTTGCCGATACCGACCAAGCGCTGGTCGAGCAGAGAGCGAGCGCATAAACATTCGGTAGTGATCTCCGCAGATTTCAATTTTCCACTAAAGGACAGAAATATGGATATGACGGCTATAGGCGTGGTTGTTGTCACGCGCCGCCGCGAGTTCTTTGAAACCGGTTTCAGTGTGTTGAACGATGTGCGCGGCGACGTATTCCAGCACGTGGAAATTGATGCCGACATCGACTATGCACCAGCGCAGTCGGTCTCGAACCCGGTATATCGCGAGGCGTGCGACAAGGCGGTGCGCTTCCTCGCCGCGCGTCAGGAACGCCTGGCGATCAAGGTGATCCAGGCCGACAGTCTGGAGGCGGCGTTCGGCAAGATTACCGCCACGCCCACGCAGGGCGGCTTCCAGGTTGGCATGCTGTTCATCGATTACGCCGATCCGCTGTACGATGGCATCAGCCCGCAAGAAATCGACGAACAGCTTGCCAGCTTCCACACGCGCCTGCAGGAGGCGGCGGTGCCGGCATTCTGCTCGTCGTTTTCGACGGCGGTATTCGCCTCGCCGCAAGAGAACCGCATCCGCTACCAGCCGATGGAATACATCGAATGCATCCTGCCGTCCGACAGGGCAGTGCTGCAGACGCAGTTGCTCTGCCTGTGGATGGATTTCCTCGAACACAGTTATGTCAATCGCCGCGCCAAGACCGACACACGCGGCCTGCGCAGGAATACGCTGGCCGCTTTCCTGACCGGCTTCCTGTCCGCGCGCGCCGGCAGTGACTGGCTCGGTTTTTACTTCACCGGTTCGCTGGTGTCGAATCTGATCACTTATTTTGACGTGGAAGCGAACCGGCTTGGCGCGCTGGTGCTACGTGGACCGAGCGAACACAGCCTGGCTTGCGGCGCGCTGGCCAACTGGCAGCTGTACAAGAAGCCGTTCGCAGTGATCGTTACCAGCGGCATGATCGACGAATTCCGGGGTACGCTCGCCAACCTGCGCGAGGCGCGCGCCAAGGGCTTCATCGTCTGCGCGGAAAACCGTGCCAGCCAGTGGTTTGCGTTCCAGGGCACGATTTCCCGCGACGAGGATACGCGTGCGGTGCTGCAGGCGCGCGGCATTGCTTATGTGTACATGGAAGACGCCGACAATATCGCGCAAGACCTTCGACGCGCGGTGGCGCTGTACGACGCAGGGCAGGGGCCGGTGGTGCTGTTGGCGACGCAGGCAGTGCTCGACGCCGGCGACGAACTCGATCCGGCGCTGTTTGCACCTGCGCTCAAGGAGTGCACGGCAGCGCCCGACGAGGCGATGCAGGATGTTTTGCAGGACGTGATGAAGATCATCAACCAAGGGCCGGAACGGCTGCTGTGGCAATGCGGGCCGATGGATGAGGAAGAACTGGCGTTGACCTTGTCGATCGCGGAGCGTGCCGGCATCGCGCTGACCGACTCCCTCACCCATCCCGGTTCGGTGCCGAAGTACCGCGACGGCAAGCGCATTCCAAATTACCTCGGCACGCTGGCAGTGTACGGCTACAGTCCGCGCGTGTACAACTACTTGCATACCAGGGACAAGCTCAATCCGCAGTCGCAGCAATGCCTGTTCTTCATGAAAAGCAAGCTTGGGCAGGTCAGTACGCCGTTTTCGGAAGGCCGGCTGATGCGCAAGCTGAGAATCGTGCAACTGACCCGCAACGCCGCCCACATGTCACCCTTTACCGACCATGGGCTGGTGATGGACTACCGTAGCTTCCTGCGCCATGTGGAGCGCCACCTCGACGTCTCGCCGGCCTTGCGCGAACGCCGCTGCCGGCTGATGGCGTCGGTGGCGGACACGCCGTCGGATGTGGCAAGCAAACTGCCGTCGACACCGATGAGCCCGAACTATTTTTTCGCGCGCCTGAATCACCTGGTGGAAAAGCTGATCGTCGAGCGCGCTTACGACTACACCGGCTTGTACGACGTCGGCCGCTGCGGCATCTCGGCGATCCGCAATGTCGCGCGCACCCGGCGCGGCTTTTCCGGTTGGTACGGACGGGCGCTGATGGGTGATGCGCTGCAGGCCACGCTGAGCGTCGCGTACACCAGCGGCACCAACGTGGTCGCCTTCATCGGCGACGGCGCCAAGGGCCTGGTGCCCGACATTCTGCCGAGCTTTATCGAGAACGCGCTCAATTATCCGGACCGCATGCGCAAGAACTTCACCGTCTTCTACTTTATGAACGGCGGCCACTCGGTGATCAACACCTACCAGGAGCGCATCCTGTTCAACCGCACTTCGCGCCAGATGCGTCTGGTGAACCTGATGTCCGCGGACTGGGAAGAAGACATCTGCGGTCTGCAGGTCTGCGCGCGCACGCTCGACAGCTTCGACGCCGACATGCTGGCCGAGGCGCTGCAGAAGCCGGGGCGCATCAATCTGTTCTCGGTGGTGGTTGGGCATAACAACGAAGGCGACGGCATCAGCCTGGCGACGGCGACCGGATGGCAGCGCGATGCGATGCAGATTGAGCCGGCTGCCGTGGCGGAAGATGTGCCCTTGATCGTGTGACGACAGATAAGGCGTGCGCGGACGGGCTGCTTTCCCCTGCCAGGAGGAGGGGATAACGTGTGACGGCAGCTAAATTAATGAACCCCATCAGAAACAAGTATCAGGAAAAACAATGAAATTTGGATTCATCGCACATCCGACGTCGGTCGGACTCAAGCGTTACGTGAAGATGCTCGACCTGCTGCAGCGTCAATCGAAAGACCTGCAAAGCGGCTACCAACGTGACTTGTGGCGCCGCGAAAACATGGTTCCCTTCGTCGACTTCGGCCAGATCCGTTCCGCCACCGGCGCCACCTGCGAAGGCGTCGTGCACTACCTGCCGCTGACCGCTGATGAAATGCTGGCGTCGGCGCGCGAGGTGCAGGAACGCATCTTCGAAGGCATCGATACGCTCGGCAAACAGGGCGCACAGCTGGTCGGCCTGGGAGGCTTCACGTCCATCATCGGCAAGCGCGGCCTGGTCACCGCCGAGCGCGCCAGCCTGCCGGTCACCAGCGGCAATTCGCTCACGACCTATGCCGCTTACAAGGCCCTGCTGCAGGTGTTCGAATGGCTGCAACTACGCCCGCAGGAGGCACAGGTGGCGATTGTCGGTTACCCCGGCTCGATCTGCCTGTCTCTGGCGAAACTGTTGCTGGCGCAAGGCTGCCGCCTCGACCTGTTGTACCGCAGCGGCAGCGCCAGTCGGGATGAATTGCTGGAACACTTGCCGTCGAGATGGCATGCGCAGGTGACGCTGCGCGACAGCATCGACGACTGCTATGCGAACAACCGCATCTTCGCATCGGCTACCTCGTCCGGCGACGTGATCGACGAGGCGCGCCTGCTGCCGGGTTCGATCGTGGTCGATATTGCCTTGCCGCGCGATGCGGTCCGCAGCTCGCCGCCACGTACCGACACGCTGGTGATCGACGGCGGCTGCATGACCGCCTCGCCGCAGGTGAAGCTGGGCGGGGAATCATTGAACATGGCGATCAAGCAGCAGATCAACGGCTGCCTGACCGAGACCATGGTGCTGGCCCTGGAAGGGCGCGCCGAGTGCTTTTCCATCGGGCGCACGCTGGAGCCGGAAAAGGTGCTGGAGATCGGTGCGCTGGCTGAGCGCCACGGCTTTTACGCATTCCCGCTGGCGTCCTGGGGTGAGCGCATCAATGAGAAAATCATCAGCGGCCTGGCTCGTTATCACCGGCGCCAGGAGTCGGCTCCGGCACAGGCGGATGACGGCGAACAGCGTCGTACCCAGACGCTGCAGCGCTACCGCAGCCACATCAATCCAATGCTGGCCGACTTCCTCGGCATGCAGCGCTGCGATCATGTGTTCGATCGCGCCGAGCAATGCACGCTGACCGATACCGAAGGCCGGCAATTCCTCGACATGGTGTCCGGTTACGGTTGCCTGAACCTCGGCCACAATCCGCGCATCGTGACCGATGCGATCCAGAAGTTCCTGACCGATTCGACGCCCAACTTCGTGCAATACGTGTCCTTGCCGCAGGAGACCGCAAGGCTGGCCGAGCGCTTGTGCGCGATTGCGCCCGGCGAACTCGAGCGTGTGTTCTTCAGCAACTCCGGCACCGAAGCGGTGGAGGCGGCGCTGAAACTGGCGCGTGCCGCCACCGGCCGCACCCGCTTCGTGTACGCGCAAAACAGTTACCACGGCAAGACGCTGGGCGCCTTGTCGGTGACCGGCCGCGAAAAGCACAAGAAGCATTTCCGGCCGCTGGTGCCGGGCTGTGTCGGCGTCGCTTTCGGCGATCTCGAGGCATTGCGCAACGAATTGCTATCCGAAGAGGTGGCGGCCTATATTGTCGAACCGATCCAGGGCGAGGGTGGCGTCAAGATGCCGCCGGCCGGTTACCTGGCGGCGGCGCAAGAGATCTGCCGCCAGACCGGCACGCTGTTGATCGTCGACGAGATCCAGACCGGGCTGGGACGCACCGGCCGCATGTTCGCCAGCGAGTGGGAAGGACTTGAGCCGGACATTATGGTGCTGGCGAAATCGCTGTCGGGCGGCTTGATCCCGATCGGCGCCACGCTCAGCAGCGCGCAGGTATGGGATGCCGCCTACGGCACCATGGGCCGTTTCCTGCTGCACACATCCACCTTCGGTGGCTGCAACATCGCCGCGGTCGCCGGCCTGGCCGCGCTCGACGGCCTGCATCAGCAGGGTCTGGCCGAACGCGCGGACGAACTCGGCACCTACTTCAAGGCGGAGCTGGAAAAAGCCACCGAGCACTACCCGTTCATCGCCGAAGTGCGCGGGCGCGGCCTGATGCTCGGCATCCAGCTCGACAACGATTTCGCGGGCGCGGTGGAAGCCTGCGCACGCGAATTCGGCACGCGCCTGCCGGGCGACTGGCACCTGACCTACCGTTTCTTCCCCGATGAAGTGAAGCAGCACCTGGCCGATGCGATGAGCAAGATGGAAGAGTCGCTGGCCGAGATGTTCTGCATGCGCTTCGTCACCAAGCTCAGCAATGACCACGGCATCCTCACCTTCGTCACGGCCAATAGTTCGACCGTGATCCGCATCCAGCCGCCGCTGGTGATCAGCCGGGAAGAAATCGATCACTTCGTGCGTTCGTTCGCGACCGTCTGCGAAGAAATGTCCACCTTTTTAAATTAATGGGAACCGAAACATGGAAATGAATAAAGAGCAGATCGTTGACTTGATGATGGGATTTTTCAAGACCAAGACGATTACTGCCGCCCTGGAACTGAAAGTCTTCGACGCGCTGGAGCAAGGCCCGGCAACGGCAGAAGCCATTTGCGAGCACCGCAAGATTCCGCTGCAATCCGGCAAGCGCCTGCTGATCGCCTTGACTGCCATCGGCCTGCTGGCGAAGGAGGAGGATCATTTCAGCCTCACCAAGGCCGCGCGCGACTACATGGTGAGTGGTTCAGCGCAATGGCTGGGCTGGCTCGGCCGCCATATCGATACCTTCCTGTATCCGCTGTGGTCACATACGGCGCAAGGGGTGCATGAGGACAAGGATCAGCGTCAGGCGGCTTTCGGTGATGAGCGCAGCTGGTTCAGCATCCTGTACCAGAACCCGCAGGATGTCGTTGATTTCCAGGAATTCCTCGGCATTTTCGCGCAACCCTTTATCGAGGGCATGCTGCAGGGATTCGATTTTTCCGGCTACAGCAAATTCATGGATATCGGCAGCGGCATCGGCACCTTGCCGATGGCTGTCGCTGCGCGCTATCCACAGCTTGGCCTGAGCATCTGCGAACTGCCGCAGGCGACCAGCTTCGTGCGCGACAAGATCGCCGAGCATGGTTATGCCGAGCGCATCAAGATCGTGGCGGGCGACGTCATCAGCGGCACCATCCCCAAGGGGGAACACGACCTGATTCATCTCGGCTGGATGCTGCACGACTATGCGCCGGACATCCAGATGCAGATCCTTCGTCACATCCACGAGGCGCTGCCGGCGGGCGGCACCTTCATCGCCAGCGAGACACCGTTGGCCGATGACGAAAGCGGCCCACTGTTCACGTCGCTGCTGTCGATCAACATGCTGGTGTCCACTGACGGCGGCATCGAATCGACCTGCGCGCAATACCTGCAACGCTTCACGGAAGCGGGCTTCGTCAATGCAAGGGTGCAGGCGATACCGGGGCCGCGCACCTTGTTCATCGGCGAAAAGCGGAAATGAGCGCGCCTGTCAGCAACCTGAAAACATCATCGAAGGAGAGGACACCATGTTAGGAAACAAGCTTCTCGCGTATATCGCGGAGAACTACCTCGGCGGCGAGTGCCAGCAGTTTGCGTTGGACACGCCCTTGCTGGAATTGAACATCATCGATTCCAGTGCCTTGTTCGATCTGGTCGACCTGCTGCGGCGGGAAGCCGGCGTGACGGTGCCTCTGAAGGAGGTGGTCCCGAGCAATTTCAAATCGGTGCAGCACATGCTCGATCTGGTCGAGCGCTTGCAAAGCGAAAGCCGGCCGGCACTGGCAGCGGCAGCGGGGGGAGCATGATGAACGAGCAGGTAATCGACCATATCGCAACGCCGGACGCAGGACTGCAGGCGTATGTGCTGGGCATGTTCCAAACCCACACCGGCTACGCACGCGCCGACCTCGTGCCGGATGCTGATTTCGAGAGCGATCTCGGGATCGACTCGGTGACGCTGGCCACAACCCTTGCGGAGCTTTACAAGGCGCTCGGCCTGCCCAGCCGGCAAAATCCGCAACAGACAAGCACGATTGCGCTGGTGCTGGCGCATATCGGGCAATGCCTGGAACAGGACGGAAAGACGCTTGCCTTGCCGCAGCGACCCTGCGTGCCGGAGCACGCAGCCGATGCGCTGACGACGGCGGTCATCGCCGCCTACAGCCGCCACACCGGTTACAAGCCGGGCGACCTCGCGCCGGATGCCGAGCTGGAGAGTGATCTCGGCATCGACTCCGTTACCCAGGCAGCCGTGTTGTCCGAGCTTCCCAAGTTGCTTGGGATTGCCGCCGTCACTTTTCCCACAGGCTTGACCAGCATTGCACAGGTCATCGCGCATCTGCGCCCTCTCGTGCACCTGGACATGCTGGAACCGGCAGCGCCGGCAATGGCAGTGCCGTCGGCGACGGAAGAAAAGAAGTGGTCGGAGTTCATCGACAACCTCGGCCATGCTGACGCCAGTGCGCTTTCCGTGGCGGCAGAGCCGGCAGCGGACGACGCGCGTACGATGAGGGATTTCGTCAACATCCCGCATCGCGACCTGTTCCACAAGGCGCGCGAGTTCAATACCTTCTATCAGCGCAAGCAGCAAGAACAGTTGTACTGGTACGGCATGCCGCTGGAATCGCGCTGCAGCAACCGTGCGGTGATCTACGACGAGGTCAGCGGCAAGCGCCGGGAATTCCTGATGTTTGCGTCGAACAATTACCTGGGCCTGGCGAATCATCCGGAAGTGATCGAGGCGATCGTCAAGGGCGTGCGCGAATACGGTGCCACCAATACCGGTTGCCGCCTGATCGGCGGCACCAATGTGCTGCACATGGAACTGGAGCGGCGGCTGGCGAAGCTCAAGGGCAGGCAGGCATGTATCGTCTACCCGTCCGGCTATTCCGCCAACCTGGGTTGCATTTCCGCGCTGGCCGGGCAGAACGATCTGATCTTTACCGATGCGCTGAACCACATGAGCATCCAGGACGGCTGCAAGCTGGCCGGCGCAGCGCGCAAGATTTATCCGCACGACCTGGACGGACTGGAAAATATTCTACAGAAATATGCCGACCACGACGGCGGCAAGCTGATCGTCACCGACGGCGTGTTCAGCATGCACGGCGATGTGGTCGACTTGCCGCGCCTGGTCGCGCTGGCGAAGCAATACGGTGCGCGGGTCTTGATTGACGATGCGCATTCCACCGGTGTGCTTGGCCGCACCGGTTCGGGCACCACCGAGCATTTCGGCATGAAGGGCGCGGTGGACCTGGAAGTCGGCACCATGAGCAAGACCTTGGCTGGCGTCGGCGGCTTCGTTTGCGGCGACGAGGAGGTGGTCGATTACCTGCGTTTCTATTCGCATTCCTATGTGTTTGCAGCCACTATCCCGGCGGCGGTCGCGGCCGGCCTGATCGCCGCGATCGACGTGATGGAGCGAGAGCCGCAGCGCATCAGCAAGCTGTGGCGCAACGTCCATCACTTGCGCGGCCATTTGCTGGAAGCCGGGTTCGACCTTGAGCATTCCGCCAGCGCGATCATCCCGGTGGTGGTCGGCGATGATCGCAAGACGCTGGAATTTGGACGCGCGGCGCGTGCACGCGGCTTGTATTGCCAGACCGTGGTGTTTCCCGGCGTCGCTGTCGGCGATGCGCGTTTGCGCATCAGCGTGAGCTGCGAGCACACGGCCGATGATCTCGATGAGGCGGCGCAGATACTGGTGGATGCGGCCAAGGAGGTGGGGGTGGAGGTGCGGGGATAGGTGTTCAGGTGAAGGACTGACGGTTCCTCCCCCTCTGTAAGGGGGGAGGTGCCGTATCCCGGATCGCAATCTGCGCGCACGGGAACGGCACAGGACCGGGTACCCTCTTTTTTACAAAGAAGTGCAGCACCTCAATCTAATTAACAAAAGAACATGAGCACTCCAACCTTCACCCCAGTCATTGATTACCTGCGCAGCGCCGCGCAGCAACATCCCGATCGTCCTGCGTTCGTTGATCCTGACGCCATCAGTTATAGACAGTTCTACCAGGCCGTGCGCCAGCGCGCTGCCCATTTTGCGCGCCATGGAACACAGCATGGCGACCGCGTCGCCATCTGGCTGCCGAAATGCCGGGACTATGCCTTGTCGCTCTATGCGGCGATGGAAATCGGCGCCGTCTATGTGCCGCTGGACGGCACGCAGCCGGCGCAACGCGCAAGGAAAATCCTGGACAGCGCCGAACCGACGGTGCTGGTCACGGATGCCGCACATTTCCGTGCGCTGGACGGATGGCAGTGCGATACGCTGAAACTGGTGCTGATCGTGGATGATGTGCCTGGCGATGATGCGCCGCTTGGTCACACTGCGATCATGAAGCTTGCCGCAATACAGCCGTCGGTCGAACTGGCGCCGCCATTCGCCGCCGCTGTGGACGATCTCGCCGCCATCCTGTTTACCTCCGGCTCGACAGGCGTGCCGAAAGGCGTGCAGATCAGCTACGCTAACCTGCACAGTTTCATCGCTTGGGCACTGGCGGAATTGAAGATGACGCCGCACGACGTCTTCGCCAACCATGCCGGTTTTCATTTCGACCTGAGCACCTTCGATTACTTCGCCGCTGCCGCAGTCGGCGCTGCGGTATGGATCGTGCGCGAGGACGAGCAGCGCGATCTGGCGGCACTGATCGCCGGCATCCGGCGACACAAGGTCAGCGTCTGGTACAGCGTGCCGTCGGCACTCGCGCTGCTCGCTGGCAGCGGCGAGCTGACATCCGAGCTTGCCGCATCGTTGCGCCATGTGCTGTTCGCTGGCGAGGTATTCCCGATACGGCAACTGCAGGCATTGAAATCCTGCCTGCCTGCGGCATGCGCGCTGTATAACCTGTACGGCCCGACCGAGACCAACGTCTGCTTGTACTACCACGTGCGCGACGCTGACATGGCCCGCGATAAGCCAGTCTATATCGGCAGCACGCTGCCCGGCGTGATTGCGGAAATTGTCGACGCGGACGGGAAGCCGGTCAGCGGCGAACATGCGATCGGCGAACTGGTCGTTTCTGGCGCGTGCGTGACGCCGGGCTACTGGCGCCGGCAGGAAGCGGCCAATCACGTCAACCACCAGCACGGGCGGCATGCCACAGGCGACTTGGTCGGCATCGAGAACGGCTTGCTGTACTACCACGGCCGCAAGGACCGCATGCTCAAGCTCAACGGCAACCGTATCGAGCTGGGCGAAATCGAAGCGGTGCTGGGCGCGATGCCGGGTATCGCAGAAGTCGCGGTCGTGGCCCAGTGCGCGGGGGATACGCAACACCTCGTTGCCTGTTACACGCTGCGGCATGCCGGCGAACGACTTGGCGTGCTCGATATCAAGAGCTACTGCAGCGCCCGCCTTCCGCGCTACATGATTCCCAGGCTGGCCCGGCAACTGGAAGAATTGCCGAAGAATGCGAATGGCAAGATCGACTACCGCGCGCTGGAGCAACTGACTCGCCCCACCAGCGACAGCGCAGCCATGCCGCATGCGGGCGAGCGCAACGACATCGCCAGCGCCGATGCATAAGCCGCCGGTGTTCGAGCCGATCGCGATCGTCGGCATCGGTTGCCTGTATCCCCAGGCGCGCGGCAAGGATGCGTTCTGGCGCCAGCTGCAGGCGGGGACGTCTCACTTTGCGCCGCTGCCGCTGGCACGTTACTGGGACACTGACGGCAAGGTGCGCGAACAGTTGCGAGGATGGCACGGCGCCTTTTTCGACGAGATGGAAGTCGATTTCAAGCGCTTCCGCATTCCGCCGGCCTACCGCAAATCGGTATCGCACATGATGTTGATGCTGTTGCAGGTGGCGGACGAGTGCGTGCGCGATGCCGGGTATGACAAGCGCGATCTGCCGCGCGATGAGGTGGCCGTCATGTGCGGCACCTGCTTCGGCTTCGACAGCACCATCGCCAACGCATTGAAGGTGGAAGGCGTGCGCCTGGCGCATGAACTTGCTGGCAGCGCCGATCAATTTTCGCGCCTGAAGGAGACATTGCGCGAGCGCTTCGGTTCCTCCTCGCATGACCGGGTCGGCGAAATGGCAAGCAGCATTCCGGCGCGCATTGCATCCTTCCTGTCGCTGCGTGGTCCGGTGCAGGCAATGGAATGCGCGGATGCGACCGGCTACGCGCTGCTGGAGGCGGCCAGCCTGTCGCTTCACAGCGGCCAGAGCAGGGCAGTCATCGTCGCCAGCGGACAACGCATCGAGAGCCTCCTGACGCCGTTGGCACTGGCAAGAAAGGGTTTTACCGGCGCCTGCGGCGGCCACCCTTTTGCGCAGGACGGAGCAGGCACGCCCATGGGCGAAGGCGCCACCGCGCTGCTGCTCAAACGCTTGTCCGATGCGCGACGCGACAACGACCGCATCTACAGCGTGCTGCGCGGCATGGGTGCGGCAAGGCAGGACGTGCCGGGGGCTTTGGCGTATGCAGTTGATGGCACGGCGGCGTTCCATGTGATCAATGAAGCTTGTGCACAGGCGGACGTGACGGCGGCGGCGCAACAGTATATCGACTGCGTGCTGCCCGGCATCGGCAGCCAGGCGCCGCAGTTGTTGAGCGTCTTGAGCGATGCCTGTGCGCAGGGCAAGCAGCGGCCGCTGCAGGTTGGCGCCAGTGTCGCCACATTCGGTCATACCTTTGCCAATGCGGCACTGGCCGCGGTAGCAGGCAGCAGCCTGGCGTTGCACGAAAAAACCTTGCCGCAGATGCGCAGTGCGGCAGCGCTGCATGCGCGTGCCGGTATGGCGTATCCCGATGCTGCGATTGCCTGGCCTGGCGACGCGCCGCAGCTTGCCGGCGTCTTTGGCAGCAGCCTGACCGGCGTGCAATGGCATCTAGTGCTGTCGGCACCCGACAGTGCCAGTCATGCATTGCCGTCCGCTATGCCGCCTGCGCAAGAACAGCAGGAACCGATTGCGATCGTCGGCATCGGCGGTGCCTTCGGTCCCTGCAGCAATAGCGCCGACTTCGCGCAGCGCCTGTTCGACGGCCTTGATGCAGTGCAGCCGCTGCCGGAAAACGTGCTGCCGCGCTCCGCCTATTTTGGCGAAGGCGAGGCCGGTTTGCTGTCGAGCTACGCGGAATACGGCGCTGACCTCAAGCAGCGCGAGCAGTACGATGCCGGTCTTGCCGCATATAAAATATTCCCGAAGCGGGCTGCCGGGCTGGATATCGCGCAAAAGCTGACCCTGCATGTCGCCGCCGAAGCCCTGGCCGATTTCGGCCTGGCGCACAAGCGCGGCAAGCTCGGCCGCACCGCGGTGATGGTCGCCTCCAATCTCAGCCTGGGCCGCGAGCGCGAACTCGCGTGCCGGCTGCACGCGCCTGAACTGGCGCGCACCTTGGGAAGCGCGCCAGATGCCGCTACGGCGGACCACGGCATCGATCATTTCACGCTGGACGGCTACCTTGCCAGCGGCAGTGCGGCACTGGTGTCGGCCTGCTTCGGCCTGGCCGCGATGCCGGTCGCGGTGGAAGCGGCCTGCGCGTCGTCACTGGCAGCGTTCAACAATGCGGTGCTGGCCTTGCGTCGGCATCGCTACGACCTGGTGCTGGCCGGCGGCGTCGAATTGCCGGCCAACCTGCGCGATCTGGTGCTCTGTTCGTCGCAAATGATGCTGTCGCAACAAAGGATAGCGCCGTTTGCCGAGCATGCCGACGGCTTCTCGCCGGGCGATGGCGCGGCGCTGTTCGTGCTCAAGCGGCTCAGCGATGCGCTGCGCGACGGCGACCGTATTCATGCGACGATTACCGGCGTTGGCGGCTCCGCCGATGCAGTGTCGATGACCGCGCCCGATCCGGACGGGCAGGCGCTGGCGATGCGCCGCGCCTTCGCGCAGGCCGGCTATGCGCCAGCGACCGTGCAGTACGTCGAAGCGCACGGTACCGGCACGCGCCTGGGCGATCTGGCGGAACTGACGTCGATCGGCAGCGTGTACGGCGGCGCGCGCGCAGTGCCGCTGCGCATCGGTTCGGTCAAATCCAACATCGGTCATACCTTCGCCGCCGCTGGCGCCGCCGGCTTGCTGAAAACGGTGCTCGCCTTGCAGCGGCATGCGCTGCCGGCCACCCTGCTGCGCCGCCGGATCGATCCGCAGTTGCCGCTGGCGGGCATCCCGGCCGAACTGGTGACCGCCAACACGCGCTGGGATGCGATCGACGGCAGCCGGCGCGCGGCGGTCAGTTCCTTCGGCACCGGCGGCATCAATTACCACCTGCTGCTGCAAGCAGATGGCAGCGTTCACTAACCACGGGAGTCTCACATGCAATCCATCATCCATAAAATCCGCCTGCTTGACATCGGCCATGCGCAGGCTTTCGAAAACTGGGTACTGGACACCGACTATGCGACCTGTCCGGAATTGCCGAGTGTGCGCAGTTTCGCCGTGTACCGGGTCAGTAGCGCGCATGATGCGCCGTTCCACTATATCGAGGTAATCAAGGTGAGCAGCGACGAGGCATTCCAGCGCGACATGGGCAGCGCGAGCTTCGCGCGGCTGGTGGAAGGCTTTTCCACGATGGCGGAAGTGGAGGAGGAAGTCGCCGGCACGCAGCTCGGCGCCGGTTACCGGGCGCCTGCATGAGCGGCATTGCCGCAATCATGTTGCCTCAGACGGAAACGGCTTGCACAGTGGGCATCGGTGACTGCGTTGTCAGCGCAGTGTCGGTCGACGCGGTAGCGCGGCGCGAACATGATCATGTTTACCTCGCACGCATGTTTGGCGATACCGAGCGCGAGCGGCTGCACGGATTGCGGCTGGCCAAGCGGCGCCGCGAATGGATGGCCGGGCGTGTCGCCGCCAAGGCCGCATTACAGCATCTGCATGCGCAGGCCGGTGCCGAATCGCCCTTGCATGCGCTGGTCATCGGCAACAGCAGTGCCGAACACAATCGCGGCCAGCCGGAGACAGCCGGTGCCCATGTCAGCATCAGCCATTCGCAAGGATATGCGGTGGCTGCGGCCAGTGCTTATCCGGTCGGCATCGATATAGAGCGTGTGAGGCCGTTTCCGGATGCAGCACGCGAGATGGCATTTACTGCGCATGAATTGCGCGTCAGCGCCGCCGGCGGTGATGCCGCCTGTACTGCGGTCTGGGCCTTCAAGGAAGCCTTCATGAAGGCACACGGGAAAAGCATATTCGGCTGGTTTGCCGACCTCGAGCTCGAAGCAACCGGCTGCGACGGCCGCTTGGCATGGTGCGTGTCGCCGCGCCTGGTGGCACAGTTGCCGAGCAGCCAAGGATCGCAGCTGAGCGGCTACGGCGGGCTGATCGGCGATTACGCGCTGGCGCTGGTAGGACAGTGCGTGTCACACGGGGAAGGGTAAGGGACGTTCATGGACTTTGTAGAAAACCTGCTACAAGCAGTCGACATTGCGCGCCAGGCGCCGTCGTCGCACAACTGCCAGCCATGGAAGCTGGTGCATATCGAAGACAGGCGGATGCGGGCGCAACTTTTGCCGGCATATGCTTGGCCGGAGCATGGGCAGCTGCTGCTGCTGGGCATCGATCGTAAGCGTACCTTGAGAGCATTACCCAGTCTTACGCTGGAAATGCAGCTCAGTTGCGGCATGTTCCTCGGCTTGTTGAGCGCGGCCTTCGATGCGCTGGGCTTTCACTGCAACTGGCACTGGCTGGATATGCTCGATACGCAGGCCCTGCAATCGCTGGAACAAGGGCATGGCTGCCGGGGCCTGGTGTTGCTTGCTGTGCAGCCGCAGCGCGTTCCAGATGCTACGGCATTCGCCGGGTTGCAAGACAGCGTCCGGCAGCGCCGTACTCATCGCGCGCCGTTTGCCGAGAGCAGTTGCAGTGACATGGTGCTCGCGCAATTGCTGGAACGGCACTGGCCGGAACAGCTGACCGGGGACCAACTGCATATCCGGGTGGAACGCAGCCCGGCCTTCATTGCCCGTGCCGCCGCTTTGGTACGGCAATTCGCGGCGCTGGACTTTTCCAGCTACCGCGCATGGAAGGAAACCTACCGCTACCTGCATTTCGATCCGCGCAAGCCGGCCGAGGACGGTTTTTATCTGCATAGCCTGATGGGACCGATGTCGCCGCTGCGTACGCGCATCATGCAATGTGTGCTGGCGCCGGAGGTCATGCAAGTGCTGCGCATCGTGCGCGTGCCGCATAACATGGCGGCGCAACTGGCGGCGCTGGTAAAAGACTCAGCGCAACTGCTGTTGTGTAGCCTGCCGTCGGACGACCTTGCATCGACGGTGATGGTCCAGGCCGGCGCGCGCCTGATGGAAGTATGGCTGAACGCGCAGCGGCTCGGACTTGCGCTGCACCCGCTCAGCGTGATGCTGCAGCACGACCGGGCGCGCGGCCAATTGCAGCGCCTGGCCGGCGGCGACCGGCGCATGGTTTTCTTCGCGCGCCTCGGTGCGATCAGGCAGCGGCACGGCGAATGCCTGCGTCGGCCGCTTGCCGCCATCATTGAAACCCACGGCGAGACAGTCTGATCCTCCCGCCATCAGTAAGCGCTAAGCCCGTGGCGTGATGTTCATCGGCCAGCATGGCCAGCACAATCTCCTCACGGTCAACAACACGGGGGAGCCATGAACCAGCAAGCATCCACGTCAACCATGGCGCAACGAGAGTCTGGATGGCGTGAGCGTCTGTCGCGCCATGCTTGAACCGGACCTGCCACCGTCCAGGCTCTTCAGGCGTATCCAGCGGGGTGTAGAGCCGATGAGTAGCTGTGTCGCCTTGCCCGTTCCGCGGGGAGGTCGCAAGCACCCGCTTCAGCTCGCCCGATCTGCCGAAGCAACGAGAGAAGAATTCGATACAAGGTACGATGAGTCCGTGCTCGTCACCGAGGAGAAGTTGCTTGACACCATACGAGTACGCGTAGCCGACGTTGATAGCAATGACCTGAACTATGAGTGGGCCGAAACGTGGATTCGCAGGATGAAGCATATCGACAACCTGTCTCCGAACACAATCAGGCACCGACACGGCGCGTTAGCCAGGTGTATCGACTGGGTTTGCCGACGCCATCCGCAGATCCTTCTAGCGAACCCGCCCGGCTTTTCAAGCGCGGCTTCGTAAGCTATACAGCCGAGGACGCGGACCTGGCTGCCGCGAATGGTGGCAAAACAACAGTGGACATTGAGCGCAACAGGCGCGTGGATGCGGACGAGGAGGCGCGAATCATTGCTTGCCTGTCCGAGTCGCCAGATGCGTTAATGCTTTTTTGTACTGGCGCTCGAACCAGCGATGCGGATGCGCGAGTGCGACACACTTGGATCAGATCAGGTCAGTCTTGCGAAAAAGACAATTCATCTGAATCGATTAGTGGCTGGTCACACACTCCAGGCAATCGCGGCGCAGTACGTCTATATCAGACGCAAGGGCAACTTAAAAGTGGAACGCAGATATCGCAGCGTCAGCACCGTACTAAACTGTCCGATGCCCTGAGTTTCATACCCACCAGTTGAGCAGCGTTTCATCGTTCAAATCATCCAAATTCTTGTAGACATTGCAGTAGTAGTACGGGACTCCTGTTTTATCGGTAAAAGCATGCCCTTATACATAAGTCCGTAGCGTTCCAAAAAGTCGTTTACATTCAATGAGTTGCCAGAGGGGCTTGTAAACTTTGCCAAGATCGCGTTTACTCTTGCCTTTTGGGTGGCGCACTTGGACAAGATGACACAGCGGTGGACGGACGACGAATTTGCCGATCTGAATCTTGGCGACGGGCGCCTCAACAAGAGGGCGAGAACATTGATGGACACCTTTGC
>NZ_WHJG01000029.1 GCF_011682175.1 Massilia frigida | reverse complement strand
CCGCCCCCGGCATACCGAGCATGAAAAGCGGATAGGTCGAGCGAGTCGATCGTATCGCTAATGTAATAGGCAAGGTGCCCGTCAGGGAGCCAGTCCTGCAGTGCGTGGGGCAGCAGCATTTGCTGCTGCGGCTCGTAGGGAAGATAGCTTGATGTCATCGGTCAAAAATGCGTTTGCTCGGTTGACATGGATGATATCAAGTTTCTGCCGCGCAGACTCCTAGCAGTTAGCTAGCAGATTTGCATATAGCGCAAGCGACCATTTTGCCGTACCCTGTCCCGGGCTGCGGGGCGTCCGCGCTGGCGTTGCCGCCGTCTTGCTGCCCAGTCGTCTTTTTCAGCGGCGTGTTTGCCGTCTCATGCTCACTTATCTGATTGTAATTTTATGATACGCATTGTTGTTGCCGATGACCACACGATCATGCGCGAGGGCCTCAAGCGCATCCTCGACGGCGCCCTCGACATCGATATTGTCGGGGAAGCCATCAACGGCTTTGAAGTGCTGTCGCACGTGCGCCAGGGCGGCTTCGACCTGCTGCTGCTGGACCTGTCGATGCCGGGGCGCAGCGGCGTCGACCTGATCCGCCAGATCCGCAGCGAAGCGCCCAAGCTGGCCATCCTGATCCTCACCATGCACGAGGAAGAGCAGTACGCCGTGCGTGCCATCCGGGCCGGTGCCCAGGGCTACCTGACCAAGGAAAGCGCCGGCACCCAGCTGGTGGGGGCGATCCGCAAGGTGGCCTCCGGGCGGCCCTACATCAGCACCGAAGTGGCCGAGCAGCTGGCGCTGAACATCATGACGCCCAACGAACAGTTGCTGCACAAGCAGTTGTCGGACCGTGAATTCGAAGTCTTTTCATTGTTGGTGGGCGGCAAGTCGATTACCGAGATCGCCAACAGCCTGCACCTGAGCGTGAAGACGGTCAGCACCCACAAAACGCGCATCATGCAAAAGATGGGCATGACCTCGCTATCGGAAATGGTGCAGTACGCCGTGGCCCATCGCCTGCTGTCGCCATTCAAGACGTAACAGGGGGCGGAAAGTTTTAGACACCGGCGCGATAAATTCGTGCCGAGAAACCTCAAGTAATCGCCTTTTGTACCCATCAGTAGCACGCACTCCGCCTCGCTCCCACGATCATGTTTTCACTCTGTGGATCGGCACTCACATTAGGAATAGTCCTACAATAGCGCGCCCTATCCTACTCCCAGATTCAGCGTTCGCTGATATCAATGCCGGGCTCGTGTTGGCATACTTAAATCCAGCGATTCGGCTTTCCTGCGGTTCATAAATTGTTCTTACGCAAGCTAGCCAGCCGTGCTGTACATCACTTTTGAAGCTCCGGTCGCAGGTCGTTCAGATCGTTGTTCAAGCCTGATACCCGCAGCCTGAAACTTCGAATTTTCCTTACCCTGGAGATGAGCATGCTGACCACGCCACCGCAAGACAACCGCAACACCCCCACGTCGACCATGCATTCCTCTCCGATGGAAGCAGGCCGGCAGCGCCAGGGCCGCCTCTGGTCCAATCTCAAGGAAGTCTGCGACCTGCTGCACATCAGCGCGGCGGTGTCGATCAACAGCGAAGAACTGCTGTTCCAGCATGTGCAATTCAAGACCGGCCAGCGCGTCCACACCATCGGCCAGGCCTTCGACACCCTCTACATCGTCAACTCCGGCTTCCTCAAGACCGTGCTCATCGACGAATTCGGCAACGAACAGGTACTCAGCTTCCCCATGAAGGGCGACATGCTCGGCGTCGATGGCATCCACACCCGCCACTACGCTTCCGAAGCGGTGGCCCTGTCCGACTGCGATCTGATCTTGCTGCCGTTCAAAAAGCTCACGGCCCTCGGCCGCGTGCACCTGGAACTGGAAAACGTCATGTACGGCGTGATGAGCCGCGAACTGGTGCGCGAACAAGCCATGATCGGCATGCTGGGCGCGCTCAGCGCGGAAGCCCGCGTGGCGCGCTTCCTGGTGTCGCTGGCCGACCGTTTCGCCGCCATGGGTTATTCCAGCAAGCTGTTCAACCTGCGCATGACGCGCCATGAAATCGGCAGCTACCTGGGCCTGACCCTGGAAACCGTCAGCCGCACCTTGTCGGCTTTCAACGAAATCGGGCTCATCACGGTCGACCAGCGCACCATCGGCATCAAGGATGCCGATGCCCTCAAGACCCTGCGCCGCCTGCCGCCATCGCGCTCGCGCGCCAAGCAGAACAGCGCCGCCAAGGCCAAGGCCGAAGCCGAACAGGCTGGCGACGCCAAGGTGCTGGCCACCACCACCGTCTGAAACGTTTCCGCTTGCAAAAACGGCGCCCCGCGGGGCGCCGTTTTCATTGCATCACACCATGTTACTGGTCGCGCGACAGCACGCCGTCCGTGATCCGGACCTTTTCGCCCACGCGCAGGCCTGGGTCGTTTTCGTACGTCACGGTCTGGGTACCGCCGTTGTTGAAGCGGATCACCACTTCGTAATGCTGGGTCTTGCGGGCATTGCGCTCGATATTGCGGCCCACATAGGCGCCGCCGACTGCGCCGGCGATCTGTGCCGCGGTACGGCCGTGGCCCTTGCCGACCTGGCTGCCCAGCACGGCGCCAAGCACGCCGCCACCGATGGTGCCGAGATAATTACCGTCGCCATTGACCTCGACCACATTGATCGCGTCCACCGTGGCGCAATTGGTGCAGTAACGCACTTCGCGTGGCGTTGGCGTGGCGGCCGCGACACGCAGCGGCTTGCCGAGGACGGCGGTCGACACGCGGCCGCCCACGCGCATGGTGGCCGTCACGGCGCTGTTCGGTGCAATCCGGTCGGCGCGGCGGATCGTATAACCGCCGCTGTATTCGCCCGGATTAACTTCCGGCAAGAAGAACACGCCACGGGTACCGGCGATGGTCATGTCGACCTTGGCGCCCGGCGTACCGTAGACCGAAAACACCAGTTCATTGCCCGGCGTTAAATCATCATCGCCCTGCACCTCGAAGCGCGCGATACGCGGCACATCGGCGGCGCGTTCGCGGCCCTGGTTGTCGCGCGGATGGCGGCCAACATCGCGCAGCAGCGATTCGCTGAGCACGCCACTGGTGACCTGGTTACCGACGCGCAGGTTGGCGGTCACGGCGCTGCCGCCCGTGATGTTGTCGCGCCCGCCGAGGGTGTAGGTGCCTTCGTACTGGCCCGGCTCGGTTTCGGTCAGGTTCAGGTTGCGGTTGGCGCCAGCGATGCTCAGGGTCGCGCGTCCGCCCGGGGTGCCATACAGGTTGAAGTTCAGCTCCACGCCGGGTTTCAGGCGGCGCACCTCTTCCACGTCGAAACCACGGATCACCGGGGTGTAGGCGGCGGCATTGTTGTTGTATTGCTGAGCCTGTGCAGGCGCGGCCAGGGTCACGGAAAAGAGTGGCAGCGCAGCCAGGAATGCGACGCGCGATGCGACGCGCAATATTGTTGTCGTTTTGATGATGATCTCCTCGGAGGTTGTACAGCGAAGCCGGATATTTCCAGCAGTCATGTCAAGTTACGCGCAACGCATACGGACGTCGGTGCGCTAGCGTACGCAATGCACAGCCTCGCCCGAGCTGACGCACACCTGCTCCCCCGGCCCCGGCGCGACCACCAAGCCGCCCGTAAATGCGCCGAAGGATGGCAGCACCATGCGCGCCGCTCCGATCAGGAAGCACGGCAGGCGCAGCGAATCGAGCCGGGTCGAGAGCCAGTACACCGGATGCACATGCCCCGCCAGCACGTAGCCCGGCGCGGCGATGTCGGGATGGTGGCAAAACGAGAACGGCGCCACCGTGTGCGGCTCATCGACCATGCCGATCGCCAGCGCCGCCGCCGGGTCGCCCGCGTGCTTGTCGTGGTTCCCGCGCACCAGGGTCAGGACCAGGTCCGGATGGCGCGCGCGCCACGCCAGCATCGCCGTCAGCGTGGCCGAGGCATGGGCGGCGCGCGCGTGCAAAAAGTCCCCCAGGAAGACGATCTCGCGGGTTGCATGCGCGGCCATCAGCGCGTCGAGGGCGTCAAGGTTCTCGGTGGTGGTCCCGCGCGGCACCGGCACGCCCTGTGCGCGGAACGAGGCCGCCTTGCCGAAGTGGATGTCGGCGATGACCAGCATCCGGCGCGCCGGCCAGTATAAGGCCTTTTCGGGCAGCAGCAAGACCGCCTCGCCGGCCAGCTGCATCTCGCGGAACGTCATGGCAGGGCCGCTTTCTCCAGTTCGCGCAGCATGCGCGCCACGCGGTCCGACAGCTTTTCGGTGCTGAGTTTTTCGCGGAAGCGCTCGACCATCAGCGCAAAGCCGAAGGGCGTGGCGCGTTTGACTTCGCGAAAGGCCACGCCGCGCGCATGCAGCTCGATCAAGGTGTCGCGCAGGCGCGTCAATTCCAGCTCCTGTTCCATCACCTCGCGCTGCGCCTGCGTGAGCAGCAGGTTGCCCGCATCGTGCTTGCGGAATACCTCGAAAAACAGCGACGACGATGCCTGGATCTGGCGCGTGCTTTTCGGCTGGCCCGGATAGCCCTGGAATACCAGCCCGGCGATGCGCGCCACTTCGCGGAAATGCTGCTGCGAAAGCTGGGTCGCGTTCAGGCTCGCCAGCACGTCTTCGAGCAGCAGTTCGGTGGAAAACAAGGGCACCTCAAGCCCCGTCACGTTCGCCGACGCCGCCACAAACGCGCGCGCCCAGTCCACCGGTTCGGCCGCCAGCAGCTCGAAGCCATAATCGTTGATCGCGATCGAAAACGTGATTGGCTGCACGCGCGCGATGCGGTAGGCGAACAGCGAGGCCAGTCCCATGTGCACGGAGCGTCCCGCGAACGGATACATGAACAGGTGATAGCCCTCGCGGCTGGTCATGGCCTCCACCACCAGCGTATCGATGGTCGGCAGCGCGGACCAGCGCTGCTGGATTTCCAGCAGCGGGCGGATCGCCTCCATTTCCGGACCTCGGAACTCGCCACGTGCCGCGTGGCGTAATTCTTCCAGCGCGGCGTGCGCCAGTTCCGACGACATCGGCATCTTGGCGCCCTGCCAGCGCGTCACCGCCCCGCGCGCCCCGGTGGCGCGCTTCACGAATGCGGTCATCTCGTGCACCCGTATGAATTCCAGGATCCGTCCACCGAACAGGAAATGGTCGCCCGCCTTCAGGCGCGAGATGAACGATTCCTCGACACTGCCGATGCGCCCTCCGCTCATGTACTTCACCTGCATCGTCGAATCGGACACAATGGTGCCGATGCCCATGCGGTGACGCCGTCCCAGCGCCACGCTCGGCACGCGGTACACGCCCTCCTCATCGGCGATCACGCGCTGGTATTCCGGATACGCGGTCAGGCTTTGCCCGCCGCGCGCCACGAAATCGAGCGCCCATTGCCACTCTTCCTGCGTGAGCGCACGGTACGACCAGGCGCTGCGCACCTCCTGGTACAGCTGTTCGGCGCGAAAGCCGCCGCCCAGCGCCACCGTCACCAGATGCTGCACCAGCACGTCGAACGGCTTGTTGGGCACCAGCCGCCCTTCGATGCGGCGCGCCGCGACAGCGTGCTTCGCGCCCGCCGCTTCCAGCAATTCCAGGCTGTGGGTCGGCACCAGCGTCACGCGCGAGACGCGCCCCGGCGCGTGGCCGCTGCGCCCGGCGCGCTGCAGCAAGCGCGCGATGCCCTTGGCGCTACCGATCTGCAGTACCCGTTCGACCGGCAGGAAGTCCACGCCCAGGTCCAGGCTGGCGGTGCAGATCACCGCTTTCAGTTCCCCCTTTTTCAAGCCGTTCTCGACCCACTCGCGCACCTCGCGGTCGAGCGAGCCGTGATGCAGCGCGATCACGCCAGCCCAGTCGGGGCGCGCTTCCAGGATGTTCTGGTACCACAGCTCCGACTGCGAACGGGTATTGGTAAACACCAGCGTGGCGTTGTATTCCTCGATTTCGTCGATCACCGGTTGCAGCATGGCGATGCCCAGATGTCCGCCCCATGGAAAGCGCGACACGTTGGCGGGAATCAGGGTATCGACCCGGATTTCCTTTTTCAGGTCGCCCTCGACCAGCGTGCCCTTGCCAACGCCGAGCAGCACATCCTGCGCCTGCGCCAGGTTGCCCATCGTGGCCGACAAGCCCCACACCACCAGTTGCGGGTTCCAGTAACGCAGGCGGGCCAGCGCCAGCTGCACCTGCACTCCGCGCTTGCTGCCCATCAGTTCATGCCACTCGTCGATGATGATCATGTCCAGGCTGGCGAACTGGGTCTGGGCCGCCGCGTGACTGAGCAGCAGCGAGAGGCTCTCGGGCGTGGTGATCAGCGCCGACGGCATGGCGCGCGACTGGCGTGCACGCTCGCTTGAGCTGGTGTCGCCGGTGCGCGCGCCGATCGTCCAGCCGGGCGCCAGCGCCGCCGCAGACTCCTCCAGCGCGCGCTGGGTATCGGCAGCCAGCGCGCGCATCGGCGTAATCCACAGCACGCGCAGGCCGGACGCCTTGCGCTTGCCGGCCAGCGCACCGCGCAGCAGCGCCGCCAGCCATACCGCGTACGTCTTGCCGGCGCCCGTGTTCGCGTGCAGCAGGCCCGATTCACCGGCCAGCGCGGCGCGCCACACCGCGCGCTGGAACGGGAATACCTTCCATTTGCGCTCTGCGAACCAGGCGTCGATGGCCTGCGCCATCTGGCTCTTGCTCATGAACCGGCGGCGGCCAGCAGGCCCTTGAGGGTATCGAGCGAATCGGCGTCGTCGACGGTCTTGTCGTCGCGCTTGCGCAAGATGCGCGGAAAGCGCACCGCGATACCGGCCTTGTGGCGGCTGGAGAGCGCAATGCCCTCGAAGCCGATTTCGAACACCATGGTCGGGCGCACCGAACGCACCGGCCCGAATTTTTCGACCGTGGTCTTGCGGACGGCATTGTCGACCACCGCGATTTCGGCGTCGGTCAGGCCCGAATACGCTTTGGCAAACGGCACCAGCTTGCGCTCGCCGTCCTCGCCGTCCCACACCGCGAAGGTGTAGTCGGTGTAGAGCGAGGCGCGCCGCCCGTGGCCCGCCTGCGCGTAGATCAGTACCGCGTCGATGGTGTACGGATCGACCTTCCATTTCCACCACGTGCCCACGTTCTTGGTGCGGCCAACGCCATACTGGGCGTCGCGCGCCTTGAGCATCATGCCCTCCACGCCGCGCGCGCGCGATTCGGTGCGCACCCTGGCCAGTTCGTGCCAGCTGGCCGTGCGGATCAGGGGCGACAACTTCAGTTGCGGCTTGGCCGTCTCGCGCACCAGCACCTCCAGCAGGGCGCGCCGTTCGTGCTGGGGCAGCGCGCGCAGGTCCACGCCATCCTGCTCCAGCAGGTCGTAGGCCACCAGCACCGCTGGCAGTTCGGCCAGCAGCTTGGCGGACAAGGTCTTGCGGCCGATGCGCTTTTGCAGGTCCGCAAACGCGGCCGGCGTGTCTTCCCCGGTCCAGATCAGCACTTCGCCATCGATGACCGTGCCTTCGGGCAGAGGCAGCGCCGCCAGCTCGGGAAAGCGTTCCGTGATCAGGTCTTCGCCGCGCGACCACAGGAAGTTTTGCGCGCCGCGCCGCACCAGTTGCGCGCGGATGCCGTCGTACTTCCATTCCACCTGCCAGTCGCCCACCTCCCCCAGTCCTTCCGGCTCGCCCTGCAACTGGTGCGCAAGGAAGAAGGGATAGGGCTGGCCGCCGCGCAGTTTGTGCTCATCGTCCGACTGGGCGGCGATCAGTTGCAGGAAGCCGGCCGCCGTGGGCCGCACACTGCCATCGGTCCAGCCCATCAGGCGCTGGGCAATCAGCTTGCTGTCGACCGCCGCCAGCGAGGACAGCGCGCGCGTGACCAGCAGTTTCGACACGCCGACCCGAAAGCCGCCACCGATCAATTTGGTCAGCAAAAAGCGTTCGCGCCAATCGAGTTCGTTCCAGAACCCGAACAAGGCCGTGCGAATGGTGGCCGGATCGGCGCCGCGCAAGGGACCGATGCGCTCCTGCATCCACTCGGCCAGGCCGATGTCGCTTTGCCGCCCGGGCGGCGGCAGGATGTGGGCGATGGTTTCGGCCATGTCGCCGACGGCGTGGTACGACTCCTCGAACAGCCACTCGTCGAGCTGCGCGTAGTCGATGGCGTACTGGCGCAGCAGCTTGCTCGGCACGGCCTGGCGCGGCTTGCCGCCAGCCAGGAAGTAGACCGCCCAGGCCGCGTTGTCGGGCGCCGCGCTGCCAAAGTAGGCTTGCAGCGCCTCGAGCTTGCGGTTGGTGGCGGTGGTCTCGTCGAGCTCGGTGTACAGGCGGGCAAACTCACGCATCCGTCACCTCGGGCGTCCCATAGGGCGTCCCATAGGGCGTCCCATCGGGCGTCCCATCGGGCGCGGGATCGGCCACCGGCGCCGCCACTTCCACGGCTTCATCCTCGTCGCCGTATTCGGTATCGAAACCCGAGGCGTCCAGGCCCACCTGGCACAGCCAGCGCACCATGATAGGAATCGAGCCGTGGGTGACGATCACGCGTAGCGCCTCGGTGGCGCGAATGGCCGTCATCAGGCCGGGCCAGTCGGCATGGTCGGACAGCACGAAGCCGCGGTCCACGCCACGCCGGCGGCGCGCGCCGCGCAACTGCATCCAGCCGCTGGCGAAGGAATCGCTGTAGTCGCCAAAGCGCTTCATCCAGGTGGAATTGCCCGCCGATGGCGGCGCGATCACAATCGAACGCCTGATGGCCGCCTTCTCGACCTGGGTCACCAGCACGGTGGGCGGCAGGGCCACGCCGCCTTCGCGGTAGACGCGGTTGATCGGTTCGGCCGCGCCGTGGCAGATGATGGTGCCGATCGATGGATCGAGGCCGGACAGGATGCGCTGTGCCTTGCCGAACGAATAGGCGAAGACCACGCTGGCGCGGCCCTGGTCGGCATTCTTGCGCCACCAGCGATTGATGTCGTCGAAAATTTCCTGCTCCGGCTGCCAGCGGTAGATCGGCAGCCCGAAGGTCGATTCGGTGATGAAGGTATCGCAGCGCACCGGCTCGAACGGCGCGCAGGTGCGGTCCGGTTCGACCTTGTAGTCGCCGGAAGCGACCCACACTTCGCCGCGATGCTCCATGCGCACCTGGGCCGAGCCAAGCACGTGACCGGCCGGATGCAGCGAGACCGTCACGCCGTTGTGCACGATGCGCTCGCCGTATTCGAGGCCGTCGATGTGGATGTCGCCCAGGCGCGAGCGCAGCACATTCACGCCGCTGGCTGCCGCCAGGTAGTGGCCGTGGCCGACGCGCGCGTGGTCGCCATGCGCGTGGGTGATCACGGCGCGGTCCACCGGCCGCCACGGGTCGATGTAGAACTGCCCCGGGACGCAAAACAGTCCCTCCTTGCGTACCACTACCATGTCCGACATGCGTGCACTCCTATGTTTTTCTCCTCGCGCCGCTGGACGGCGCTGACGCTCAGACCGCTGCTCAGGCGACTTCCACGTAATCGGCCAGGAAGGTCTTTTCGCCATGTTCGGGGAAGACGATAGTCACCTGGTCGCCCGCCATCGACACCACCGTGCCGACGTCGAACCTGGGCACGCGCACCTGGGTGCCCGGTTCAAAACGCGGCGCGGCCGGCGCGGGTTCGGGATCGCGCTCGAATTCGTCGTCGCGGATCGCGATCTCGGCCACCGCCGGCGGATTGAGGCAGTTATCGCAGCGGCAGCACTTGTCGAAGCCCTCGACTTCATCCTTGAAGTAATCGAGCAGCACCTTCCAGCGGCAAAAGCCGCTCACCGCGTACGACACCATCTGCTCCAGCGATTCGCGGTCGCGCTCCTGCTTGTGCGCGTAAATGGCGGACAGCTCCTCGAACAGGCCGGCGCTGGCCACTTTCGGCGTCACGATGTAATCGAGCTTGCGGTTCTGGCGCAGCAGCTTGCCGTCCTTGAGCAGCTTGAGGCAGATTTTCAGTTTGCCCGATGCCAGTTCATCGAGTTCACCGTTCAAGCGCTCGAAACCGACCTTCTCTTCCTGCGCCATCGCGCACACGGTATCGTAGACCGCTTTCAGGTCGTTCGCAGTCGGGTAGTGCTTCACGAGGAAGAACTGCTGCAGGCGCTTATCGTCCTGGAAGTACAACAGGGTGCACTCGGCGTCGAGCCCATCGCGCCCGGCGCGGCCGGACTCCTGGTAGTAGGCTTCCAGGTTGGCCGGCAGCTGCAAGTGCAGCACGAAACGGGTATCCGGCTTGTCGATCCCCATGCCGAAGGCGTTGGTGGCGACCATCACGCGCTTTTCGCCGGACATGAATTCATCCTGGTTGCGCTTGCGCACAGCCGCAGGCAGCTTGCCGTGATAGAGCGTGGCGCTTTCGCCGGCATTGACCAGGATGGCGAGCATCTCTTCGGCCGCCTTGACGGTGGCCGCGTAGACGATGCCCACGCCCTGCGAGGCCTGCACATAGTCCAGCGCGCGCGCATAGCGCTCGTCGTTGTTGGTGACCTGCGCCACGCGGTAATGCAGCTTGGGACGGTAAATGCCGGTATTGACCACGTTCATGCGCGCGCGGCCAAGCTGGCGGGCGATGTCGGTCATCACGTCGTCGGTCGCGGTGGCGGTCAGCGCCAGCAGCGGCGGGCGTTTCAAGGCATCGATGGCGGCCGCCATGTCGAGGTAAGCGGGCCGGAAATCGTGGCCCCACTGCGAAATGCAATGAGCTTCGTCGATCACCAGCAGCGCCACCTCGATCTGCCTGAACGCGTCGAGGAAAGATGGCATCGACAGCCGCTCCGGCGTGCAGAACACGATTTCGTGAAAGCCGCTGCGGATGCCCTCCATGGCCGCGTCTTCCTCTTCGCGCGTCAGGCTGCTGTTGACCTGCACAGCACGCACGCCGAGTGCGTCGAGCTTTTCAAGCTGGTCTTTCATGAGGGAAATCAACGGCGAGACGACAATCGTCGTCCCTTGCAAGATGCGCGCTGGAATCTGGTAGCAAAGCGATTTACCGCTACCGGTCGGCATGATCGCAAGCGTATCCTTGCCGTCGAGGACGCTGTCGATCACTTGTTGCTGGCCATCCCGCAAACTCTCCACCCCAAAAATCGAGCGCAGCAGTTTGTTGATGGTATGACGGCGGGCGGCGCGGGCGCCGTTGTGGAGGAGTTGTTGGTTGTGAGTAGTCATGGCACAACTTTATGGCGCACGCCAACGGTTCACCATAGGACGTCGCCTACATTTTTCGTAGGATAATGGCAACAGCGAAACTGGCGAGCCAAAGTCCTACATGTCGTCGGACGTTTTACCGATAGTTTCTACAGAGAACATTGACTAAGATGATCACATACCGAAAGCAATTCTCTTAACGCACGACCGGAGGACATCATGATGCGCTTATTTCCACTGACTTGGGCTGCCCTGCACGTCGCCCTGGCTAGCGCCGCAACGTATTTGTTGTGCTCCACCGATGTGTTAAGCGGTACCGCGGCGGCCTTGTTTTTTCATTAAACCGGTGAACGCTCCAAGCGGTGCGCCCTTGGCGCGCATCTGGAGCCGCCGCAAGCGTCACGACTGACCTTCCTTTCCCTACGCCGCATCAGCTTTTCGCCGCCAGGAATTTGACCAGATACGGTGCGGTGCGGCTGCGTTTCTCGCGCGCCAGCACGGCCGGCGGCCCTGAGCACACCACCTTCCCGCCCGCGTCCCCGGCGCCCGGACCGATATCGATCACCCAGTCGCTGGCGGCCACCACCCGCATCGTGTGTTCGACCACGATCACGCTGTTGCCCGCTTCGACCAGCCGTTCCAGCTGCACCAGCAGCTTGTCGACGTCGGACGGATGCAAGCCGGTGGTCGGTTCGTCGAGGACATACAGCATGCTGCCGCGCGCGGCGCGCTGCAATTCCGTAGCCAGCTTGATGCGCTGCGCCTCCCCGCCCGACAGCTCGGTGGCCGGCTGGCCGAGGCGCAGGTAGCCCAGGCCGACATCGCGCAGCACGTCCAGCGAACGCGCCACCGGCGCTTCCTGCGCGAAGAAGGCGGCGGCGGCATCGACCGTCATGGCCAGCACCTCGGCGATATTCTTGCCGTTGTACGTCACCTCCAGCGTTTTCGCGTTGTAGCGCGCGCCGTTGCAGGTCGGGCATGGCGCGTACACGCTGGGCAGGAACAGCAGTTCGACCATGACCTGTCCCTCGCCTTCGCAATGCGCGCAGCGTCCCTTGGCCACGTTGAACGAAAAGCGGCCCGCGTCGTAACGCCGCGCGCGTGCGGTGCCGGTGGAGGCGAACAGCTTGCGCACATGGTCGAACAGGCCGGTGTAGGTGGCCAGGTTGGAACGCGGCGTGCGCCCGATCGGCTTCTGGTCGACCCGCACCAGGCGCTTGATGTGCTCCATGCCCGACACGATGCGCCCCTCGGTGGCAATGATCTCTTCGTGTTCCGGCTCCTCGGCTTCGTCGGCCTGCGCCGCCTGCGGCTGGCCAAGCGCGGCGCCCACCAGTTCCACCAGCACCTGGCTGACCAGGGTCGATTTGCCCGAGCCGGAGACGCCAGTCACGCTGGCCAGCACGCCGAGCGGCAGGTCGATATCGAGGCGGTCGAGGTTATTGCGGCTGACGCCTTCGAGACGCAGCCAGGCGCCTGGCGTGCGTGGCGTGCGCGGCGCCGGCGGGTCGGCCGCGAACAGATAGCGGCGCGTGTGCGATGCCTCGATATGGCGCAGGCCGTCGGGCGGGCCGCTGTACAGGACATGGCCGCCCTGCTCGCCCGCCTCGGGGCCGACGTCGACAATCCAGTCGGCGTGGCGGATCACGTCGAGCGCATGTTCGACCACGAACAGCGAATTGCCGGCCGCCTTGAGCTGGGCCAGCGCGGTGAGCAAGGCTTCGGTATCGGCCGGATGCAGGCCGGCGGACGGCTCGTCGAGCACATACACCACGCCGAACAGGTTGGAGCGCACCTGGGTCGCCAGGCGCAGGCGCTGCAACTCGCCCGGCGACAGGGTCGGCGTGCTGCGTTCGAGCGAGAGGTAGCCCAGGCCCAGCGCCAGCAGCACGTCCAGGCGCGCGACCAGGTCTTCGGCGATGCGGCGCGTGACGATGGTTTTTTCGGGATGCAGCGCCGCCGCCCTGGCATTGCGCGGCGCGCTGCCATCGGCGAAGGGCCGCAGCAGTGTCGACAAGCGTTCCAGCGGCAGGCGCGCGATGTCGGCGATGTCCATGCCCCCAAACGTCACCGACAGCGATTCCTGGCGCAGGCGCTTGCCGCGGCATAGCGGGCATTCGGCGCTGACCATGTAGCGCGCCACGCGCTTTTTCATCGAGGCGCTTTCGGTGCTGGCAAAGGTGTGCAGCACGTAGCGGCGCGCACCCGTGAAGGTGCCCTGGTAGCTCGGCGTTTCCCTGCGCTTGAGCGCCGCGCGCACTTCGTCGGGCGTGAAGCCCGCGTACACCGGCACGCTTGGCTGCTCGTCGGTGAACAGGATCCAGTTGCGCACCTTTTTGGGCAGGTCGCGCCAGGGCCTATCCACATCGTGGCCGAGCGTGACGAGGATATCGCGCAGGTTCTGGCCGTGCCAGGCGGTGGGCCAGGCGGCAACGGCGCGTTCGCGGATGGTCAGGCTGTCGTCGGGGACCATCGATTGTTCCGTGACCTGGTACACGCGGCCCAGCCCATGGCACTCGGTGCACGCCCCTTCCGGGGTATTCGGCGAAAACGATTCGGCGTACAGGAGCGGCTGGCGCGCCGGATAGTCGCCGGCGCGCGAATACAGCATGCGCAGGGAATTGGACAAGGTGCTCACGCTGCCGACCGACGAGCGGGTGGTGGGCGAGCCGCGCTGCTGCTGCAGGGCGACGGCGGGCGGCAAGCCGTCGATATCGTCGAGGTCGGGCACCGGCATCTGGTGGAACAGGCGGCGCGCGTAGGGCGACACCGATTCGAGGTAGCGCCGCTGGGCCTCGGCGTACAGGGTACCGAAAGCGAGCGAGGACTTGCCCGAGCCGGACACGCCGGTGAACACGACCAGTGCGTCGCGCGGTATGTCGACATCGACGTTCTTGAGATTATGCTCGCGCGCGCCGCGCACCTGGACGAAGCCGGGCCGGGCCAGCGCTGCGATGGCGTGGGCGTCGCCGTTTTTCTTGCGCATGGGGAGCTGCCGATGATATGCCAGCCGCCATTACACCCCCGCCAGCCTCGGCCGACCGTACGCTGCCACACAAAAATTGATCGATGGCATGCGTAAACGCCGCTCATCGACGAAAAAAAACCGCAAGGCGCGCAGCCCGGCGGTTTTTTGCACAGCAAGCCGGATCGGCTTAGCGGCGCGTACCGACCACTTCCACCGTCACGCGGCGGTTCTTGGCGCGGCCTTCGGCCGTTTTGTTGTCGGCCACCGGCTGGGTTTCGCCCTTGCCTTCGGTGTAGACGCGCGCGGCGTCGACGCCCTTCGACACCAGGTAAGCCTTGACCGACTCGGCGCGGCGCAGCGACAGCTTCTCGTTGTAGGCGGCGCGCCCGATCGAGTCGGTGTGGCCAACCGTGATCATGACGTCCGCATCCATGCCTTGCAGCTTGGTCAGCAGCCCATCGAGCGATTCCTTGCCCGCCGGACGCAGCACGGCGCTGTCGAAGGCAAACGCGGCTTCGGCCGAGAAGGTGGTTTTTTCGGCGACCGGTTTCAGCGGCTTGGCTGGTTCAAGCTGTGGCTGGGCCGCTTCCGGCGCCACGGTCGGCACCACTGGCGCCGGTGCCGGCGCAACCGGTGCCGGTGCGGCCTTGGCGGCCGGACGGCCGATCTTGTAGACCAGGCCGAACGAGAACAGATCGACATCGCCACGGTTGCCCACGGCATCGTTGACGCGGTAGCGCTCGACTTCGCCGCGCAAGGCCAGCGCTTCGCTGAACTTGTATTCCAGGCCCAAGCCGGCCTTGGCGTTGAGCTTGCGCTCGCTCGGGCTCGGATTGGTCACCGCGAACAGGCGGTTACCATTGAAGCGCGTGCTCGCCTTGGCATAGTTCATGCCAGCACGGCCGAATACCGAGAAGCGCTGCGACAGCGGCACTTGCGCCACCAGGTCCAGATTGGCGCCACGGAAACCGGCTTCGCCGTTGAGTGTGCCGTTCTGGGTGGTGGTCGACTTAAAGCTGAACTTGCCCAGGTCGAAGAAGCCGGCCTCGACCGCGAAGTACTGGTTCAGCTGCTTGCCGACGTACAGCTTGTAGCCGACATCTTTCTCGTCCGCGTTGAACGAGTTCAGGCCGGCGCCGTTGGCGGTCAGGCTGCGGATCAGGCGCACGTCGTCGATGTTGGCGCGCGACTGGCCGATGTTGCCACCCACGTACCAGGCGCTGTTGGCCCACTCCGGGTTGATGAAGACGTCGTCCGCCGCCATTGCCTGGCCAGCCACCAGGGCGCAGCCAATGGCGCCCATGAGGCCCGCTTTTTTAGTAAATGTCATTGCTCTCTCTCGAAAATTATTATTATTTGGTGATCTTGTTGTTGCGCAGCGTTACAGCCTTGCCGCTCAGCAAACGACCGTTCAACACCGTCGCGCCGTCGCCGACCGTGATGTCTTCGCCACGGCTCAGGATCGTTCCCTTGAACGCGCTGTTGGCGCCCAGGGTGGTCGCTTCGACCGGTACCCAGAACAGATTGTCGGCGCGTGCACCGTTGGTCAGCTCAATGCTGGAGTTGGCCATCGTGGTCAGCGTCGACTTGGCGCGGAAGATGTAGGTACCGTTGCCGCTCAGGGTCAGTTTGCCGGTCAGGCTGATCGCGCCGGAATAGCAGTACACGCCAGGCTGGAGCACCAGTCCGCCGAGGTCGATGCCGGCGTCGGACAGGATGGCGCAAGGACGGTTGTTGGCATTGATCACGGCCACTTGCAGATCTTCATATGGACCACTCAGCTCGAAGCCGGACTTGACGTTGCGGAAGCCGATAGGCTGCGGCGGTTCGACATTCTGGACGGGCGCACCGACGTCACCGGTCACCAGGGTGGTGCCGCCAGCGTTGTTGGTGATGGTGGTCACTGCCAGCACGGCAAATTCGCGCGCGCGGCCAAGGCCGATGCCGCCATCGGCAGGCACGTCAATGGCGGGTGGCGTCACCACTGGCGGGGTGGTCACTGGCGGCACCACTGGCGGCACGACCGGTGGCACCACTGGCGGCACGACTGGTGGAACGACTGGTGGAACGACTGGCGGAACGACGGGTGGAACCACCGGCGGCGGGTCGATAATCAATGCCGGGGTGACGGTCAGCGCGCCGCTGGCGCTCTTGTCACCCGAGGTGGCCGTGATCAGGGTATTGCCAACGGCAACGCCGGTCGCGCTGCCCGAAGCGGCAACGGTAGCGATGGCGGTGCTGCCCGAAGCCCACTTCACGTCATTCGTGACGACGGCGGTCGAGCTGTCGGAATACGTGGCGATCGCGGTGAACTGCTGGCTGGCGCCAACGCGCACGCTGGCAGCGGCCGGGGTGACCGACAGGCCGCTCAGGCTGATGACCACAGGCGGATTGACCGGTACTTGTGCGTTGACCACCAGGGTCGCCGCGCCGGTTTTGGCGCCGAAGGCGGCGGTGATGGCGGCGCTGCCAGGGGTCAGGCCGGTGGCCAGGCCGCTGGACGGGGTCACGCGGGCGATGGTCGGCGAGGCCGAGGCCCACACCGACACATCGGTCACATTCCGCGACGTACCGTCGGCGTAGCTGGCGGTTGCCGTGAATTGCTGGCTGGCGCCGGTCAGTACGGTGGCCGTTGGCGGCGTGACCGTGACGCTGACCAGTTCCGCAGCCGGCAGGCCAAGAATCGGATCGCGGCCGTGGTCACTGCTACCGCCGCACGCTGCCAGCAGGGACGCGGCCAGCAGGCCGGTCGCGCATAACAGGGTTGTTGTATATTTTGTAATGTTCATCAAAGCATCCTTGGGAATGAAAATTTCTTGCCGCTACGAAGTGCATTCAACACTATTCTCCTACGCATCAGGGTCTTCCGTGCGTCAGCGAACATAACGACTTAAAGATTGGCAACATTGTACTAAAACGCAACGGGAAAGTCCTGCGGGCGCCATGGAACGCCCTTTCCGGGCAAAAAATGGGCCGCTGGCCCATTCAAAGTTCCTGCCGCGCATGCAACTGTCGTCATCAATGCGAAGGGGTCTGACCCCGATGCAAAGGGGGTCTGACCCCGGTCAGACAACAGTTGCTGGCGGCGCTTTATTGATTGACGCTGCGGGTACCGACGACTTCCACCGTCACGCGGCGGTTCTTGGCACGTCCTTCGGCTGTCTTGTTGTCGGCAACCGGCTGCGATTCGCCCTTGCCTTCCGTGTAGACGCGTGCCGCCTCCACACCTTTCGAGACGATGTAGGCCTTGACCGCTTCGGCACGGCGCATCGACAGCTTCTGGTTGTAGGCATCGGTACCGACCGAATCGGTGTGGCCAACCGTGACCATCACTTCGGTGTTCATGCCTTGCAGCTTGCCCAGCAGGTCGTCGAGCGCGGCCTTGCCTTCCGGCTTGACCACCGACTTGTCGAAGTCGAACAGCGCTTCGGCGGCGAAGGATACTTTTTCCGATACGGCAACCGGTGCGGCAGACGCTGGCGCAACGGGCGCCGGTGCCGCCGCGACCGGCGCTGGCGCCGGCATCGGCTCGACCGGGGCCGGCCGGCTCGCGGCCGGACGACCCAGCTTGTACACCAGGCTCACCGATGCCATATCGACATCGCCGCGATTACCGACGGCATCGTTGACGCGGTAGCGTTCGACTTCGCCGCGCAGGGCCAGCGCTTCGCTGAATTTGAATTCCAGACCCAGCCCGGCCTTGGCATTGAGCTTGCGCTCGCTCGGGTTCGGATTGGTCACCGCGAACAGGCGGTTGCCCCTGAAGTGCGTGCTGGCCTTGGCGTAATTCATGCCGACCCGGCCCAGTACCGAAAAGCGGTCCGACAGCGGCAACTGCGCCACCAGATCCATGTTGACGCCGCGGAAGCCCGCTTCGCCGACCAGACGGCCATTCTGGGACGTGCTGGCATCGAAGCCGAACTTGCCCAGGTCGAAAAAGCCTGCCTCGACCGCGAAGTAGCGGTTCAGTTGCTTGCCGACAAACAGCTTGTAAGCCAGGTCGCGCTCATCGACCTTGAAGGAGTTCAGGACCGCGCCATTGGCCGTCAGGCTGCGCGTCAGGCGCTCATTGTCGATATTGGCGCGCGATTGGCCGATCCCGGCGCCGATGTACCAGGCGCTGTTGGCCCACTCCGGGTTGACGAAGGGCTCGTCGGCGCGTGCCGCCTGGCTTGCCAGCAGGGCGCAGCCGATGACGCTCAGGGCGCCGATGTGTTTTGCTAATGTCATGATGTGCTTTCGAAAAATGGAGGTCGGCCTGGGGGGGGGGCGGATTATTTGCTGATCTTGTTATTGCGCAGGGTGACCGCGGCGCCGCTCAGTACACGGCCGCTCAACAGGCTCGTGTTGTCGCCGACGGTAATGGCGGCGGACTGGCTCAGGACAGCTCCCTTGAAGACGCCGTTCGCGCCCAGGGTGGTCGGGCCAGCCGGAATCCAGTACAGGCTGCCGTCCGATGCGCCGCCGGTCAGCGCCACGATGGCATTGGCCGTGCTGTTGAGCGTCGAGGCGGTGCGGAAGATGTAGACGCCGGGACCGTTGAGCGTCAGCGTGCCGGTGATGCTGATGGCGCCGGCATAGCAGTACACGCCCGGCGTGAGCACCAGCCCGCCAAGATCGACACCCGACGCCGAGCTGACAGTACAGGTCTGGCTATTGGCGCTGGTCACGGCAATTTGCAAGTCTTCCAGTGCACCCGCCAGGATCGCGCCGGAGCTGTAGTTCGCGTAGCCGGCGGACTGGGTTGGCGCGGTGGTTTGCGATGGGGCACCAACGTCACCGGTGACCAAGGTGGTGCCGCCGGAATTATTGGTGATCGAGGTACCGGCGAGCACGGCAAAGCTGGCGGCGCGGCCCAGGCTGATATCGGTAGCTGGTGGCACGACCGGTGGAACGACTGGCGGCACGACTGGTGGCACGACCGGTGGCACGACTGGCGGCACGACTGGCGGTACGACTGGCGGTACGACCGGTGGTACGACTGGCGGAACGACCGGCGGCACGACTGGCGGCACGACCGGCAACGCGGTGACCGTCAGGACGGCGCTGGCGGTTTTGCCGCCGCTGCTGGCGCTGATCGCAGTGGTGCCGGCAGCGACGCCGGAGGCCATGCCGGACGCCACGATGGTGCCGCTGGCATTCGTGGCCGAGTTCCAGGTCACCGCGTTGGTGATGATGGCGGTCGAGTTGTCCGAGTAAGTGCCGATCGCAATGAATTGCTGGGTCGATCCCACGGTAATGGACGCAGTCGCCGGCGTGACCGCGATGGACGACAGGGTGACCACCGGCGGTGGCGGCGGCAACGGTGTCGTCACGGCCAGGGTGGCGGCGCCGGTCTTGCTGGAAAAAGTGGCGGTGATGGCAGCGCTGCCGGCAGTCACGCCGGTGGCCAGGCCGCTGGCGGGGGCCACGCCGGCAATGCCGGGCGAGGCGGACAGCCAGGCCGAGGCCGATGTCACATCGCGCGACGTCCCATCGGCGTAGGTGGCGGTGGCGGTGAACTGGCGGGTTTCAGCGGTGAGTACCGTGGCGTTGGCGGGCGTGACGGCGACGCTGACCAGGGCCGCGGCCGGCTGGCCCAGGATCGGATCGCGTCCCTGGTCCCCGCCGCCGCCGCATGCGGCTAATAGGGAAACGGCGAACAGTCCTGCGGCGCAGATGAGCCCCCTCGCGTGTGTCGTAATTTTCATTGTGGTCCTTGGGTGTGAGCATGTAGCCGGAAAGCAGCAACGTCAGTCACTATTGCCCTTTACCACTCGCCACTCCGTTCGCCACCGTACATAGCCTTTTAATCGTGGAAATATCCATTACCACAGCAACACACTCATCTGTAAACGTAAAAAAAGCCGCCGGCCCTTGCGGGCACGGCGGCTTTTTAGTACAGCGGAAGATTACTTGGTGGTGGTACGGGTACCGACCACTTCAACCGTCACGCGACGGTTTTTAGCGCGGCCTTCTGCCGTTTTGTTGTCAGCAACTGGCTGGGACTCGCCCTTGCCTTCGGTGTAGACGCGCGACGCTTCCACGCCTTTCGACACGATGTAGGCTTTGACGGCTTCAGCGCGGCGCAGCGACAGTTTCTGGTTGTACGCGTCCGAACCGACCGAGTCGGTGTGGCCAACGGTAACCATGACTTCGGTGTTCATGCCTTGCAGCTTGTTCAGCAGATCGTCCAGAGCGGCTTTGCCTTCTGCCTTGACGACCGATTTGTCGAAGTCGAACAGGGCTTCAGCAGCGAACGAGACTTTTTCCGACACTGGCACTGGTGCGGCCGGTGCTGGTGCTGGCATCGGTGCCGGTGCTGGCGTTGCTTCCGGCATTGGCGCTGGTGCTGGTGCTGGTGCTGGCATTGGCGCCGATGCTGCCGGACGGCCCAGTTTGTAGACCAGATTCATCGAGTACAGCTTGGTGTTGCCGTTGCTGCGCAGAGTATCGTCGATGCGATAGTTTTCAGCTTCGGCGCGCAGTGCCAGCGCTTCGGTGAACTTGTATTCCAAGCCCACGCCGAATTTCGGATTCAGCTTCTTCTCGCTCTTTTCGCCTGCGAACATGCCAACAGCGCGGGTCCCCGTGAAGCGGGTCGATGCCTTGGTGTAATGCATACCGGCACGGCCGTAGACCGAGAAACGCTCGCCCATCGGCACTTGTGCGATCAGGTCCAGGTTGACGCCCTTGTATTTCTGTTCGGCGTTGACCGTGCCACCCAGGTTGTTGGTGGTTTTCACGTTGAAATTGCCCAGGTCAAAGAAACCAGCTTCGACGGAAAAGACACGGTTCAGTTGCTTACCAACGAACAGTTTGTAACCCATGTCTTTTTCGTCGGTATTCCACGAATTGACGAAACCGCCCTGGGCATTCAGGTTCTTGATCACCGGAGCCGCCTTGGTGTAGCTGCGCGACTGGCCGATACCGGCGCCGATGTAGGTGGCGCTGTTTGCCCACTCTGGATTCACGAACTGGTCTTGTGCCGATGCTTGTCCTGCCAGCATGGCGAGGCCGATTGCGCTCAGAGTACCGATTTTCTTAGTCAAGGTCATGTTGTATTCTCTCGTTTGTGTGTTGGGGCAGGCTTGGCCTACCCATTGGTTTATCGCTGATTGGGTCATCGCTAATGCGTTTGTGCTTAGCTCGGTGACCACTATTCCTTATCCACAAGAGTGGTTCGGTTCGGTAGCGTACATAACTGTTTGGAAATTGAAAAGTTTTCACCAAAAAACCACGAACTGTGGCATTTCAGTCACACCGGTGGCGTCGTTTCGGTCGCCTGCAACTCGTCTTCTTGCTCTTTACGCAAGGCGGCCATGTGAATGGCGTACTGCTCGAAACGCTGGTCATCCTCGCTCACCGGGGTCCAGCCCGGCACCTTGACGGTATCGCCCGCATTGTCGACCGCCACGAACACGATCAGGCAGCGCGTGGTGCGCTTGCGCGCGCCGGTCTTCGGTTCCGTGGCCGAGACATCGATGGCGATGTGCATGCTGGAGTTGCCCGTATGCACAACCATCGCCTTCACTTCCACGATTTGGCCGATGAAGATGGGTTTATAGAAGCGGATGCCGCCGATATACACGGTGACGCAGTAATAGCCGCTCCAGCCGACCGCGCAGGCGTAGCCGGCCTGGCCGATCCATTTCATCACGGCGCCGCCGTGCACCTTGCCGCCGAAATTGACGTCGGTCGGCTCGGCCAGGAAACGCAGGGTGATTTCGCGCGGTCGCACGGGGGTAATGTCGTTGCTCATGAAAGTACTCGCAAAGGTGGTGTTTCAGTCGTCCCCGCGCAAGGCTGGGCGCCCCCGCGGCAACCCAAGTTCGTCGTTGCGCCAGCAGTTGCCCGCCTGAAGCCAGGCTCACCAGTTCAAACCATTTCCTGCGCGGTGTCGCGCACCGCCTGCAGCAGCAGTTCCGCGCCCGGCGAGAGCAAATGGTCTTTCTGGCGGATGATACCGAAGGCATCCATCTTGCACGGCAACTCGATCGGCAGGATGCTCAGCACATTGAGCGAGGCGTAATACTGCGCCACGTCGACCGGCATCACGTGCAGCGAATCGGTCTGCTGCAACAGCGCCGTGATCAGGAGCAGTGCCGTGGTGTCGACCACATTCACCGGAATGTCGAGTCCGGCGCGGCGGAACATCATGTCGAAGCGGTGGCGCAAAATGCTGCCGTGCGGCGGCAAGATCCAGGGCTGGTCGGCGATGTGCCTGAGCTCCAGCTTGGGCACGTCCAGCAGCGGATGGCCGACGCGCACGACCGCGCAAGCCGGTTCCTCGTTCAATTCTTCATAGATCAGGCCAGCGGAATTCTCTTTTTCAAGAATGCGCCCGATCATGAAGTCGAGCGTACCGTGCTGCAGCTTGTCGAGCAGGATATTGCTCGCTTCCACGTGCGCGCCGATGCGCAGCATCGGCGCGTGCTGCTTGATGCGCGCAATCGCACGCGGCAGCAGCGCCATGGCGGGCGTCATGATCACGCCCACCTCCACCTGCCCCGCCAGCCCGGCCTTGAGGGCCAGGATATCGTCATGCGCCAGTGCCAGGCTGGTCAGTGCCATGCGGGCGTGGCGCACCATGGTTTCGCCGAACATGGTCGGCTCCATCCCACGCGGCAAGCGCTCGAACAGCTTAACGTCGAGCATTTCTTCCAGATCCTTGATCTGCTTCGACGCCGCCGGCTGGGTCATGTGCAGCGCCTCGGCGGCGCGGTGGATATTGCGGTGGTCGTCTAGCGCGATCAGCAGCAGCAATTGACGCGTTTTCAAGCGCGCCTTTAAAAACCAGTTGGGGTTGAGTGTCTCCATCATGGAATCATACCCCTAAATAATATCGGTACGCATCGCAACATACCGATCCGGATATCATTGGCAGCCCGGTGACGGGTTGGCGGCGGGACCGGCGGCCGTCTGCGGCACGAACCGGATGCTACCGTCTGCCTCGTAATGCAACTCTTCCACCGCCACCGAACGCCGGAATTCTCCGCCACCGGGCAATGTGGCGTTGTGATAGAACACGTAGGACTTGCCGTTGAAGTCGATGATGGCCTGGTGAATGGTCTTGACCTTCTCGTTCTTGTCCATGATCACGCCTTTGAAGGTCCATGGGCCGGCCGGGCTGGTGCTGGTGGCGTAGACCATCTCTTCCGGGAAGTAGCGCGAGTACGACAGGTAATACGTGGCGCCGCGCTTGTGCACGTAAGGCGCTTCGGTGAAGGAATCGATCGCATGGCTCATGATCGGCCCGTCGAGCTCGGTCATATTGCTCTTCAGCCTGGCGTATTTGAGCACGGTGTTGCCCCAATACAGCCAGGCCTGGCCATCGGTATCGACGAACACGCCCGGGTCGATGTCATCCCACAAGATGTCGGTCTGTTTCGTCATGTCGTTGCTCACCAGGGCGCTGCCGCGCGCGTCGACGAACGGTCCGGTCGGGCTATCGGACATGGCCACGCCGATGGCCTTGCCGGGAATGGTCTTGTGGTCGACCGTCGAATAAAAATAGTATTTGCCGTTGCGCTTGGTAACGTCGCCCGCCCAGGCATCGCGCCCGGCCCACTTGAAGGTCGAATACTGCACCGGCGAGCCATGGTCTTTCCAGGTTCTCATATCGCACGAGGAATACACGCGCCATTCCTTCATCACGTAATCCTTGCCTTCCGGTTGCGCTTCGTCATGGCCGACGTACAAGTAGACGCGGCCCTTGTCGACCAGCGCCGCAGGATCGGCCGTGAAGATATGGCTGACGATGGGGTTGGGCGCCGAGGCGACGCCCGTGGCGAAGCCGAGCGCGAGTGCGCTCAATCCGAATCTGATCAATGTTGTCTCCTGTTGCAGGTAGTTAGAATGAGGCCGGGCCGCGCCGGGCCGGGCCGGGCCGCGCCAGGCCAGGCCGGGCCGCGCCAGGCCGTGTCAGGCCGCCGCGCGCCGCGCCGCGCCCATGGCCATCAGGCGCTGGACCACGCAGAACACGAACAGCAAGGCGCCGATGACGATCTTGGTCCACCACGAGCTGAGCGTGCCGTCGAAGGCGATCAAGGTCTGGATCGTGCCCAGCACCAGCACGCCGGACAGCGCACCGGCCACATAGCCATAGCCGCCGCTGAGCAAGGTGCCGCCGATCACGACCGCCGCGATGGCATCGAGCTCGGTGCCCTGCGCATGCAGGCCATAGCCCGACAGCATGTAGAACGAGAACAGCACCCCGGCCAGCGCCGCGCAAAAGCCGCTGAAGGCGTACACCAGCACCTTGGTGCGCGCCACCGGCAAGCCCATCATCAGGGCCGACTGTTCGTTGCCGCCGATGGCGTACACGCCGCGCCCGAAGGCGGTAAAGTGCGCCAGGAAAATGGCCAGCGCCAGCATCAGCAGCGCGATCAGCGCGCTCGGCGAGACGAAGCCACCCAAAAAGCCCAGCTGGGTTTGCGACATGACCAGGTACAGTGGGTCCTCGATGGTGATCGAGTTAATGCTGATCAGGTAACACAGGCCACGCGCCAGGAACATGCCGGCCAAGGTCACGATGAACGGTTGCAGCTTGAAGTAATGAATCATCGCGCCCATGCCGCCGCCGAACAGCGCGCCGAGCACCAGCACGAGCGCGATCACCGCTTGCGGCGGCCAGTGCGCCACTTGCAGCAGCCAGGCCGACATCATGGTCGCCAGCGCCAGCACCGAGCCGACCGACAGGTCGATGCCGCCGGACAGGATCACAAAGCTCATGCCGATGGCCAGCACCAGCAAGAACGCATTATCGATCAGCAAATTCAGGATCACCTGGACCGACAGCAAGCCCGGATACACGGCGCCGCCGATGCCGAGCATGGCCAGCAGCAGGACGACCGTGACCAGCGGAGTAAAGTAAGGCGATTTCATGCAGCCCTCGCACGCGAAAACATTTTTTTAAACTCGGCCGATTGCGACAGGCATACCAGGAACACGACCACCGACTTGACCACCATGTTCACTTCCGGCGGCACGCCCAGCGAGTAGATGGTGTAGGTCAGGGTCTGGATGATGAGCGCGCCGATCACGCTGCCGACCAGGCTGAACTTGCCCCCGGCCAGCGAGGTGCCGCCCAGGGTGACGGCCAGGATCGCATCGAGTTCGAGCAGCAGGCCGGCATTGTTCGCATCCGCGCTCTTGATGTTGGAACTGATCATCAGCCCGGCCAGCCCGGCGCAGGCGGCGCAGAACACATAGACAAAAATGATCAGCGACGCGGTCTTCAGGCCCGCCAGGCGCGCCGCCACGGGGTTGATGCCGACCGCCTGGATGAACAGGCCGAGCGCGGTTTTGCGCATCATCAGCGCAATGCCCGCGAACACGACCGCCACCACCGTCAGCGAAAACGGCAGGCCGGCAAAGTAGCCGCCGCCGAGGAAAAAGAAAGGTTCGTAATACACGGTGACGATTTGGCCATCGGTCAGCAACTGGGCCAGTCCCCGGCCCGCCACCATCAGGATCAAGGTGGCGACAATCGGCTGCAAGCCCAGCGCAGAGACCAGCACCCCGTTCCACAGCCCGCACAGCAGGGCCGCGCCGATGGCGGCAGCCATCGCCCAGATCAGCGGCAATTCAGCCTGCGGACCGCCGCCGATCAGCATGGCTGCCACCGTACCCGACAGCGCCACCACGGCGCCGACCGAAATATCGATGCCGCGCGTAGCGATCACCAAGGTCATGCCGAGCGCGGCCAGCATCAGCGGCGCGGCGCGGTTGACGATATCGACCAGGCTGCCGTACAGGTGGCCATCCTTGATGGACAGGTGAAAGAAGCCCGGGATAGCGATCAGGTCGATCAGCAGCAGGACCGCCAGCGCGGCCAGCGGACGGAATAGCGGATGGCGCAGCAGCAATGCGAATGCGGGTGATGCGCTTTCTTTCGAGACGGCCTGTGCCGGTGCGGCCATCACGCCGCTTCTCCCGCAATGACTTGCAGCACCGACGTGTCGTCCAGTTCGCCGCGCTGGTACTCGCCGCAAGCCTTGCGCTCGCGCATCACGACCAGCCGGTCGCTACAGCGCAGAACTTCCGGGAGTTCGGAGGAGATGAACAGAATTGCCATCCCTTTGCGACAAAGTCCACTAACGTAATCCATGATTTCCTGTTTGGCGCGCACGTCGATGCCGCGCGTTGGTTCGTCGAGGATCAGCATGGCCGGCGCGGTCACCAGCCAGCGCGCCAGCAGCACTTTTTGCTGATTCCCGCCGGACAATGATCGAATCGGCGTGTCGATGTCCGCCGTTTTGATGCCCAGCCACTTCACATAGTCTTGCGCCAGCGCCTGCTGCTGGCGCAAGGGGATCGCGCGCAGCATGCCGGCGCGCGCCTGCAAGGCCAGGATCATGTTCTCGCGCACCGACAGTTCCAGGATCGCGCCCTCGTGCTTGCGGTCTTCCGAGCAAAAGCCGATGCCGGCCTCGATGGCGTCGCGCGGCGAGCCGAACGGCTGGGTGCGTTCGCCGATGCGAATCGTGCCGCTGTCGGCCTTGTCCGCCCCGAACAGCAGGCGCGCCGCCTCGGTGCGCCCGGAACCGAGCAGGCCGCACAGGCCCAGCATTTCGCCGGCACGGATATCAAGGTCGAGCGGCGCCAGCGCGCCCTTGCGTCCCAGGGCGCGGGCTTGCAGCAAGGTGGCCGGTGCCGCCGGCGCGGCGCTCGCATGGACCATCTCGGCCGGATGCTCGCTGGCATCGGGCGCGCCGACCATCTTGTTTACCAGTGCCAGGCGCGATAGCTCGGCGCAGGCGTACTCGCCCTCGCGTTCGCCGTTGCGCATGACGGTGATGCGGTCCGAGATCGCATACGTCTGGTCGAGAAAGTGGGTAACGAACAGGATCGCCATGCCCTGGTCGCGCAGCTTGCGCAGCACGCGGAACAGCAATTGCACTTCCGCCTCGTCGAGGCTGGATGTCGGTTCGTCGAGAATGAGTACGCGCGCGGAAATGTTCAGCGCGCGGGAAATCGCCACCATCTGCTGGATCGCCAGCGGAAAGCTGGACAACTGGGCGCGCACATCGATGCGCACTTCCAGCTGCTCCAGCAAGACGGCGGCCTGCGCGCGCATGCCGGTCCAGTCCACCATGCCGAACTTGCGCGGATAGCGGCCGATGAAAATATTCTCGGCCACCGACAGGTTCGGGCACAGGTTCACTTCCTGATACACCGTGCTGATGCCGAGGCGCTGCGCATCCTGGGTCGAGCCCGGGCGGATCTCCTGCCCTTCCATCACAATGGTGCCGCTGTCGGGCGCATACACGCCCGTCAGCACCTTGATCAGGGTCGACTTGCCGGCCCCGTTCTGGCCCATCAGGGTGTGGACTTCCCCCGGATACAGCTGAAGGCCCACGTCGCTGAGTGCCTTCACACCGGGAAACTGCTTGCTGATGCCGCGCAGCTCCAGCACCGGAGACTCGGCTTGCATTGCCTGACTCATGTCCCAGCCTAGTATTTGCGGTTTGGCAGTTCCTTGGCAGCCACTTCAGCCGGGAACACGCCCTCGACCGTCGTGATGCGCTTCGGTACGGGCTTGCCTGCCACCACGTCGCGCGCGATCGACATCAGCTGCGGTCCGAGCAGCGGGCTGCACTCGACGGTGACGTTCATCTTGCCGGCGATCATGGCCTGGAACGCGCCTTTGACGCCGTCGATCGAGATCACCAGGATATCGACGCCGGGTTTCAGGCCTGCCTCTTCGATCGCCTGGATGGCGCCGATGGCCATGTCGTCGTTGTGCGCGTAGAGCACATTGATGCTCTTGCCTTGCGCCTTGAGGAAAGCTTCCATCACTTCCTTGCCCTTGGCGCGGGTGAAGTCGCCGGTCTGGGAGCGCGTGATTTTCAGCTTGGGATTGGCGGCGATGACTTCGGCAAAGCCGTTCTTGCGGTCGATGGCGGGTGCCGAGCCGACGGTGCCCTGGAGTTCCACGATGTTGAAGGTACGATCCGGGGTTTTGGCGGCGCGTTCGATGAGCCAGCGTCCGGCGCGGCGGCCTTCCTCGACGAAGTCGGAACCGATGAAGGCGGCATACAGCGACTGATCGGTCACGTTGACTGCACGATCGGTGAGGATGACGGGGATTTTCGCGTCCTTGGCTTCGCGCAGCACGGTTTCCCAGCCCGATTCCACCACCGGCGAGAAGGCAATCACATCGACGCGCTGGGCGATGAAGGAACGGATCGCCTTGACCTGGTTTTCCTGGCGCTGCTGGGCGTCGGCAAATTTCAGGTTGACGCCTTCCTTCTTGGCGGCATCCTTGATCGACAGGGTATTGGCCGTGCGCCATTCGCTCTCTGCGCCGACCTGGGAAAAGCCGATGGTCAGTGGTTTAGCGGCCAGCGCTGGAAAGGTGGTGAAAGCGCCAAGCAATGCGGTGGCCAGAACGGCCCTGCGGGTAGTGTTCATGTGTTGTCTCCTGTTTTTGTAGGGGGGGAATTCGGGACTCCGTTTTATTATTGTATGTTAGGAGAAAGTCACATAGCCATCCAATCAATTTTTTGACGCATGAGATATCGGAATCGGTATCCCTCCTTGCTGAGCCCCGCGCAATAGCCTGAGTCCATACAATCGACCCGCTATCGACCCCGGCCTGGCCACGAATTTCACGACCAGTTTTCCACCCGAGGCTGCGACCATTGCCTTCGGAATTGCAACATCGCGCGTATACATCTCTTGCCCCGGTGGCGCATCGAGCTCCACCGCGGCAATCGTCTGGCCATTGAGCACCACGTCGAACTTGCGTCCCGCATCCAGCGTCGAGAAACTGAGCCTGAGCGCTGCCGCTTCCAGCCTGGGGTCGCTCAGCACATAGCTGAACCAGCCGCTCGCGCGCCGCCAATGGCGGCCCTGGTTCACGCCCGCATCGCCGCCGTCCGCCTGGTAGCCGTGATCGGACTCAGGCTGCTGCTCTCCAGGTGCCACCTGATCGATGGTCAGCGCGTCCAGCGCCAGCCGTTGCGCCTCGCCGCGCGCGGTTGCCGCCTGCGTCAGCGCCAGATTGGCCGGCGTCGAATACGGCCAGTACACCATGTAGCGCGAGTCGTGCAAACGGAAAAACGGCATCAGCCGCAAACTGCCCGCGCCCTTCCCCCGGATCAGCCCCGGCGCCGTGAAGGTCAGCGGCTGGCCCTTGACCGGCTTGAACCGGGCGACGAAATCGCGCGTATCGCTCACAAAAATGGGCGCCGCTTCCAGCGGACACACTGGCCCCGACGCAATATGCCCCATGCGCGTGGCATCTGCGGCAAAGTTCAGTTTGTCGTCCGCGAACAATTGGGTCTTGGCCGCCAGTACGATCGGACCGTGCAGGACGGCGTAATAGTCGGTCTTGTCCGGCATTTGCTCCAGCGTCGTGTGCATCGGTAAGATCACATCGACCATGTCGCCCTTGCGCCACGCGCGCCGCAGGCTGACGTACGCACCCGGCTCGCCGTCGACCTTCACGGCCGTGCCATTGACCTTTACTTGCATCGCCCCGCGCTTGACCCAGCCCGGATAGCGCAGCTTGAGCGTGAACTGCTGGTCCGATTCAATCGTCAGCCGCGTCTTGCCTTGGTCCGGAAAGCGGGTGCTCTGGGTCAGCTTCACGTCCTGCGCGCGCCAGTGCAAGGTCGAGGCAATGAACAGGTTCACGAACAGCGCGTCGCCATCGTGCGCGTAGATGAATTCGCCGTGCTTCGACTGGCTCTCGATGCCGGACCCGACGCAGCACCACATCGCCTGGTCGGCCTGCGAATACACGCGGTAATGGTTCGGCCGCATCGGCGTGAAGTACACGAAGCCGCCGTCCGATGGCCGCTGCGACGACAGGATGTGGTTGTATAGCGCACGCTCCACATAATCGGTGTAGCGCACTTGCTGGTCCTTGAGGAACAGCATTTCCGTCAGGCGCAGCATATTGTAAGTGTTGCAAGTTCCCGGGCCTTCAACCTGGTTCACCATCGGCGAAGACCTCGTTCATGCCGCCGTGCTCGCTGCGCAGCATGGTTTGCATCTGTTCGGGCGTGAGCGTGGCGCTCAGCTTCAAAGCCCAGTCCGACAGCGAAACCAGCATCGCGCGCGCGTCCTCGTTGCCGGCATAGCGATAAGCGTCGCGCAGGCCGGCGTAGACCTTGTGCAGCTTGTACCAGGGCACCCACTTGCCGTTGACCGAGAAATTATCCGCCTCCAGCTTGCCCTTGGCGATGGCCTGCCATGCATCGCTGCCGCCCGGAATGCCGCCCAGATAGCCGTTGCCGTTCGCTTCCTGGCATTGTTTGAGTTTGGCGATGGTGTAGTTCAGGCGCGCCAGCACTTCCCTGTCGCCAGTGGCGGCATACATCAGCGCCATCGCGGACAGGTAATGGCCGCCCATGTGGCCGTCGAGCCCGCTCGACTCCCAGTTGCCGTAGCTTTCCTGCTTGAGTGGCAGGCCGGCTTCGCGCATGAATGGCGCCAGCAGCTTGTCAGGTTCGAGCGCCATCAGGTAGCGCAGGTTGGTGCTCTGGGCGTCGAGGAAGGGGCCGGCGGCAAGGCGCACGTCGGCCAGCGGAAAACGTTCGGCGGCGACGGCTGGCAGCGCGCACGCCGCCATCAGCGCGGCTGCAAGGAGGTGTCTCATGGCGCCTTATTGTTGCTTGCTCTGATAGCGGTCAAGGTCTTGCGGGTCGACCGACGGCCAGCCATCCTTGTCCCATTTCATGTCGAGGATTTTGAGCTTTTGCAGGTAATTGTCGGCCGTTTCGTAGGCGTGCATGACCAGCAAGTCCTGGCCGTCGATGGTGTAGGCGCTGTTGTGGCCGACACCCTTCCACTGCGCATTGCCTTCGATGAGCAGCGAGCCGCCGCCCTTGGCCATGTCCCTGCCCGCACGGTCGAGGTAGGGTCCGGTGACGTCTTTCGAGCGGCCCATCACCACGTGGTAGGTGCTCGCTTCGTTCTTGCAGCACAGGCCCCAGGAAACGAATAGATAGTAGTAGCCATTCTTCTTGAGGATGTGCGGGGCTTCGATTTCCGCCGGGCCCGCTTCTTCCTCCGGAACGCCGGCCGGCCGCGTGCGCTGGGCGATCGTATGCCAGGCCTGTGGCTCGGCCAGGCGCGTGCGGGAGGCATCCAGCTTGACCAGCTTGATGCCGCTCCAGAACGAGCCAAACGACATCCACGGCGTGCCGCTGCTGTCATCGACGATGTTGGGGTCGATGGCATTCCAGTTGTCGCGCCCGGGGATCGATTGCAGGACCATGCCCTGGTCTTGCCATGCATAGTTGGGCGCGCGCGGGTTCAGGGTGGCGTTGCTGGTGACGCCGATGCCGGACGTGTTTTTGCCGAAGCCGGAGACGGAGTAGTAGAGGTAGTATTTACCGTTGTGGAAGGAGATGTCGGGCGCCCAGATGTGGTCGTTGAAGGTCGGGGCGGCCTTTTTGGCCCAGCTGGGTTCGCCTGGGAAGACGCGCCCTTCTTCCTTCCAGTTGCACATGTCCGTGGAACTGTAGAAGGTGATGCCGGGGCCGGTGCTGAACAGGTAGAAGGTCTTGCCTTCCTTGGCCATGACGGGGTCGTGGACGCTGACTTGTTTGGCGTGGGTAGCGGTGGTGAAGAGCAGGCCTGCGATGCAGACCAATTGCTGGATGGATTGACGCATACGGATTGCCGTTAGTCTCAAAACCGTCGTTCCCGCGCCAAGGCGGCACTCGGCGGGAACGACGGAGCTTAGGATGAGGGGGAATGGAAGCCGATCAGCCTTCCAGCGCTACCACCACCACAGCTTTCGCCGGCACCGTCACCGTCAGCTTACCGCCACTCGCCTTGGCACTGAACGGCGCCGGTTTGATGGCCTGCGGGTTCTGGAAGGTGTTGTGCGCATCCATTGCCGTTGCCGTCAGCACGCGGCCATTCGCACCCGCCAACTGTTTGCCCGCCACATTCACCACCACATCAGCCGGCTGGCCCGGATTCGTATTCACCAGCGACAGGTACAGCTTGCCATCCTTGGCACGCGCCGCCGAAGCACTGATCCCCGGAATCGTCGTCTCACCCAGCGTGTAGGCCTTGTCGTCCGCCACCGTCACCGGCAGCGAGGTCGCATCCTGGAACGGCACATACATGTGGAAGGCGTGATACGTCGGGGTCAGGAGCATCTTGTCCTTTTCCGTCAGGATCATGGCCTGCAGCACATTGACCATCTGCGCAATATTGGTCATCTGGACGCGGTCGGCGTGCTGGTGAAAAATATTGAAGTTGAGCGCAGCCACCACGGCGTCGCGCAGTGTGTTCTGCTGGTACAGGAAGCCCGGCGTGGTGCCGGTTTCCACGTCGTACCAGGTGCCCCATTCATCCACGTACAAGCCGATCTTTTTCTCCGGATCGTTCTTGTCCAGCACCGCGACGTTGTTCTTGATCATCGACTCGATTTTCAAGGTGTTCGCCAGGGTCGAAATCCAATGCGGCTCGGCAAAACCGGTGGCCGCGCCCTTGCCTTCCCACTTGCCAGTGGGAATAGTGTAATAGTGGAAGCTGATGCCCGCGGTCTGGGCCTTCGCATTCTTGCTGATCACGTCGGTCCACTTGGTATCGTAGTCGTTGCCGCCGCTGGCGATCATCAACGGCCGGCTTTCCTTCGGCGCCTTGAGCATCGTTTCGTAATTCTTGTACAGATTGGTGTAGTGCTCTGGCGTCATATTGCCGCCGCAACCCCAGGCTTCGTTACCAATCGCGAAATACGCCACCTTGAACGGTTTCTCGCGGCCATTCTTGCGGCGCAGATTGGCCAGGCTCGATTTGCTGTCGGACGTCATGTACTCGACCCAGTCCGCCATTTCCTGCACGCTGCCGGAGCCGAGGTTGCCGTTCACGTAGGCGTCGGCCCCCAGCAAATCGACCAGGTCGAAGAATTCGTGCGTGCCGACGGCGTTGCTCTCTTCCACTGCGCCCCAGTTGGTATTGACCTTGACCGGCCGCTTGGCGCGCGGGCCAACGCCGTCTTTCCAGTGGTATTCATCAGCGAAGCAGCCGCCCGGCCAGCGCACCAGCGGCACGTGCAATTGCTTGAGGGCGCCGACGACGTCATTGCGCCAGCCCTTGGTGTTCGGAATTTTCGAGCTGGTGCCGACGTACATGCCTTCGTAGATGCCGGTACCGAGGTGTTCGGCGAACTGGCCGTAGACATTCTTGTTGATGACCGGACCCGGCTTGCCGGCATCGATCGTTACGCTGACCTGATTGGCGGCGAACGCGGGCCACGTGCTGATGGTGACCAAACTGATGGCGGCGATGCTTTGTTTGATGATATTCATGCTGTCTCCTGAATCGTCTTTATTTTGGGTAGTACGTGAAAGCGGTTTTAGATCCAGCCGGCATCGACGATGAAATCCTGCCCGCTGCACATGGCGCTGTCGTCGGACGCGAGGAACAGGATCATGGCCGATATGTCGTCCGGCATCAGCGGGCCGGGCAGGCACTGGTTGCGCTTGATGTCGGCCTTGCCGGCGTCGTCCACCCACAGGTCGAGCTGGCGCTGGGTCATCACCCAGCCGGGCGTGACCGTGTTGACGCGGATGCCATGGGCGCCGAAGTCGCGCGCCAGGCCACGGGTCAGGCCGACCGTGGCCGCCTTGGTGGCCGCGTACACCGGGTAGCCGCCGTTCTTGGCGTGCCACGACATGGAACCGACGTTGATGATGGAACCGGCGCCCTTCTTCTTCATGCCGGCCAGTACCGTCTGGCAGGTGAAAAACATGGGGCGCTGGTTGATGGCGATGCGCTGGTCGTAGAATGCAACGCTGACCTCTTCGGTCTGGTGGCGCTGGTCGTTGGCGGCGTTGTTGACCAGGATGTCGAAGTCGCCCAGCTGGGCTGCCAGCTCGGCCATCGTCGCTTGCAGGGCCGGGATATCCGTGATGTCGCAGTAGCGGAAGACCGGCGCCGGCGCGCCGGATTCGGCGATGCGCACGCACAGCGCTGCGCTGGCGTCGCGCACGATGTCGACAAAGGCGACCTGCGCGCCCTGGGCGGCGAAGGAGGCCACCAGCGACTCGCCGATGCCGGTGCCGCCGCCGGTAATGAAGACCCGTTTTCCTTGAAGGCTCGGGTAGGTGGCTGATTTTTTCATGCTATCTCCAACTAATTTACTTACCGCGACGGAGCGGAATTTAGCGGCACGGTTATTGGGGCCGGTGCTTAGGCCTTCGTCAACGCCCCATCCCGACGGCGCCAAACACCCTCATTATCGTCGCGCAGCACTTCCGGCAACAAACCCTGCGCCAGGTTCTGGTAGCACAGCGGCCGCAGGAAGCGCTGGATCGCCGCCGTCCCAACCGAGCTGCTGCGCCCATCCGAGGTTGCCGGGAACGGCCCGCCGTGCACCATGGCGGTCGACACTTCCACGCCGGTCGGCATGCCGTTGGCCAGAATCCGTCCCACCTTCCGCTCCAGCACAGGCAGCAAGGCACGCACCAGTTCCGTATCGCCCTCATCCATCTGCACCGTCGCCGTCAACTGCCCTTCCAGGCTTTCGGTAATGGCGCGCATTTCATCGATACTGTCGCAGGCCACCAGCAGCGACGCCGGTCCAAAAATCTCGCCATGCAGCGCTGGTTCGGTCAGGAATGCCTTGCCGCTGGTACGGAACAGCGCGGGACCGCCCTTGCCTTCCGTGTGCGACGCCTCTTTCAAGGCATCCACCGCCGCGTGCTGCGCCAGCTTGTGCACGCCGCTCTGATACGCCGAAGCGATACCCGCCGTCAGCATGGTCCCCGCTTCGATGCTTGACAGCGCCTGCGCGGCCTTGTCGGCAAAGCGGTCGAAGTCCGGTCCCTTCAATCCCAGCACGAGGCCCGGATTGGTGCAGAACTGGCCTACGCCCATCGTCATCGACCCGGCAAAGGCAGTGGCGATCTGCTCGCCGCGCGCGGCCAGCGCGTCCGGCATCAGGAAAAAGGGATTGATGCTGCTCATTTCCGCATACACGGGAATCGGCTGCGGACGCGCGGCGGCCACGGCCATCAGCGCTTGGCCGCCGGAACGCGAACCGGTAAAGCCGACCGCCTTGATCGATGGATGCGCCACCAGAGCCTGGCCGATGCCGTTGCCGGTGCCGGTCAGGAGCGCGAACACGCCGGCCGGCAGCTTGCACAGTTCAATCGCCTTGACCACGGCGCGCGCTACCAGTTCGGACGTGCCCGGATGGGCGGAATGGGCTTTCAGCACAACCGGGCAGCCGGCTGCCAGCGCGGCAGCCGTGTCGCCGCCAGCCACCGAAAACGCCAGCGGGAAGTTACTTGCCGCGAATACTGCAACCGGACCCAGTCCGATCATGCGCAGGCGCAGGTCGGGACGAGGTAAAGGCTGACGGTCAGGCAAGGCGCTGTCGATGCGCACATCGGCCCACGAGCCTTCGCGCAGCAGGTCGGCGAACAGCTTCAGCTGGCCCATGGTGCGGCCGCGCTCGCCTTCGAGACGGGCACGCGGCAGGCCGGATTCGGTCATCGCGCGCACGATCAGCTCGTCGCCGAGTTCCAGGATCTGGGCGGCGATGGTTTCCAGGAACGTCGCGCGTGCCTCGTTGCTGGTGGCGCGGAATGGGTCGAACGCGGCCTCCGCCAGGCGGCAAGCCTCGTCGATCTGGGCGCCATCGACCATGTGGAAGGATGGCTCGATCGGCGCACGGGTGGACGGGTCGAACGCCTGGAATGAGCCGCCATTGCCGCGAACTGCGTGTCCGCCAATCAATGCTTCACCGGTCATGGTCATAAGGCGTTCACTTTCGTAAAGGTGGATGTTTCGCGGTCGAGGCGGTTGCGCAGGGCCGGACCGAAGACGGGCGATACGATCTCGAACGTTTCGCCGGCCAGGACCGTGATGTTATCGGCCACGCTCAAGGTGGCGGTACCGAAGAAATGGATGTGGACGTCGCCGGCGCGCGTGAACAGGCCGTATTTGAAATGGTGGTATTCCAGGTTGGCGATTGAGTGCGACATATTCTGCTCGCCGCTCACGAACGCCTTTTCCCAACGCACCTTGCCATCGACGCCGATGATGCGCGAGGTGCCGGACACGTGGGCCGGCAGTTCGCCGACCAGCAGCGCAGGACCGAGGCCGCAATTGCGCAGCTTGGAATGGGCCAGGTACAGATAATTCTGACGCTCGGTCACGTGGTCCGAGAATTCATTGCCGATGGCGTAACCGAGACGGTGCGGCTGGCCATCGTCGCCGATCAGGTACAGGCCGGCGATTTCTGGCTCTTCACCGCCATCGAGGGCGAAGTCGGGCATCAGCAAAGGCTGGCCGCTGGCGCGCACCACCGAGCCGTCGCCCTTATAGAACCATTCCGGCTGCACGCCGCGCGCGCCGTCGGCGGGTTTTCCGCCTTCCACGCCCAGGCGGAACATTTTCATGCTGTCGCTCAGGGTCCCGACGTCGCCGCCGATTTTCTTGTGCATCGCGTCGCGCGTATCGGCGCTGCCGAGGTGGGTCAGGCCGGTGCCGGTGACGTAGCAGTGGGCCGGATCGGCATGGTCGAGCGGGGCCAGCAGGCGGCCGGCGGTAGCGACCGCGTCGTACGAGTGCGTTTCAGTGCCGATGGCGGCGGCCGCCAGTTCGGCCAGTTTGGTCTTGCTGGCGATCGCCTGGCGCGCCAGGGCGTAGGTGCTGGCGTAGCCATCGACGACGCGCAGCCGGTCTTGCTCAAGCACGGCAACGCGGCGCGCGCCGGCTTCATTGGTAAATTGGACGAGCAACATGGTGGTCTCCGGTAATGACAAGCCTGCGGCGCCAGCTCCGGCAAATGGACACAGGCTCAAGCGCTAAGCGGATGAGCCCGTGTCCGGATGGCAGGCCGGCACCGGGCGCTTTAGTGGGAATGGCGCGGGACGGCCGGGCCGCGGCTGCCGAGCAGGAAGTCGAAGTCGCAGCCTTCGTCGGCTTGCAGCACGTGGTCGATATAGAGCTTCTGGTAACCGCTCTTGGCTACCGGCGCTTGCGATCCGGCACGGGCGGCCAGGCGGCTGGCCATTTCTTCATCGGAAATTTCCAGGTTCAGGCTGCCGTTGTGGCAGTCGAGCGCGATGACGTCGCCATCCTGCACGATGCCCAGCGGTCCGCCGGCCATCGCTTCCGGCGCCACGTGCAGCACCACGGTGCCGTAGGCGGTGCCGCTCATGCGCGCGTCCGAGATACGCACCATGTCGGTCACGCCCTGGGCCAGCAGCTTGGGCGGCAAGCCCATGTTGCCGACCTCGGCCATGCCGGGATAGCCCTTCGGTCCGCAATTTTTCATCACCAGGATCGAATCGGCATCGACATCCAGGTCCGGGTCGAGAATGCGGCTCTTGTAGTGCTCGAAGTCTTCGAACACGACGGCCTTGCCGCTGTGCTTCATCAGGTGCGGCGAGGCGGCCGACGGCTTGAGCACGGCGCCACGCGGCGCCAGGTTGCCGCGCAGGATGCAGATGCCGCCATCCTCGATCAGCGGCTTGGCCAGCGGACGGATCACCTCGTCATCGTAGATCGGCGCTTCTTCGCAGTTCTGCCACAGGCTCTTGCCGTTGACCGTCAACGCGCCCTTGTGCGGCAGCAGCATGCCCTCGCCCAGGCGGCGGATCGCGCCCGGCAAGCCGCCGGCATAGTAAAACTCTTCCATCAGGAAGCGGCCGGACGGCAGCAAGTCGACGATGGTCGGGGTGCCCTTGCCGATGGCGGTCCAGTCTTCCAGTTCGAGCGGCACGCCGATGCGGCCGGCGATGGCTTTCAGGTGGATCACGGCGTTGGTCGAGCCGCCGATGGCGGCGTTGACCTTGATCGCGTTCTCGAACGCTGCGCGCGTCAGGATCTTGGACAGGCGCAAGTCTTCCTGCACCATCTCGACGATGCGGATGCCCGACATATGGGCCAGCACGTAGCGGCGCGAGTCGACTGCGGGAATGGCGGCGTTGTGCGGCAGCGAGGTGCCGAGCGCTTCGGCCATGCAGGCCATGGTCGAGGCCGTACCCATGGTGTTGCAGGTGCCGGCCGAGCGCGACATGCCGGATTCGGCGGACATGAATTGGTGCAGGGTGATGGTGCCGGCCTTCATCTGTTCGTGGAGCTGCCAGACGGCGGTGCCGGAACCGATATTCTTGCCGTTCAGCTTACCGTTGAGCATGGGGCCGCCGCTGACGACGATGGTCGGCAGGTCGACGCTGGCCGCGCCCATCAGCAGGGCTGGCGTGGTCTTGTCGCAGCCGACCAGCAGCACCACCGCATCCATCGGATTGCCGCGGATCGATTCTTCCACATCCATGCTGGCCAGGTTACGGGTGAGCATGGCGGTCGGGCGCAGGTTCGATTCGCCGTTGGAAAACACCGGGAACTCGACCGGGAAGCCGCCGGCTTCGAGAATGCCCTTCTTGACGTGTTCGGCCAGTTGGCGGAAATGCGCGTTGCAGGGGGTCAGTTCGGACCAGGTATTGCAGATGCCGATGATCGGCTTGCCTTGAAACTCGTGGTCGGGAATGCCCTGGTTTTTCATCCAGCTGCGGTACATGAAACCGTTTTTATCCTGGGTACCGAACCACTGCGCGGAGCGCAATTCCGGTTTTTTCGTCTCAGACATGTATTCCTCCTGTTTATTCTGATGCCATCTCGAACTCATGTCGTCGTCCGGTCAGCGATAGAGGAATACTAAAGATTCTTGGGATGCCTTTCCAATCACTTTTTCTGCGATAGTGATATCGATTATGGTATTAATCGGCGTGCCGGCCACAGGGATGGCCGATGCCATGGCGACCAAAAAAGGCCCACTCCCCGCCAAGGAAATGGGCCTGTTCACTACGCGTTTTCGGCTGGAGCCTGGCGCAGACACTATTGCATCTAAGAAATAATTTCCACTCCAAACCATACGCCCTTGGAAGGGCGCAGTCGGGACCTGGCTTTTCGGCGCAACGGACATGAGCCTTTGCCACACTAGCCGTCGGAGAAGACCGGGAACTCGGCCGGGAAACCGCCAGCTTCGCGGAGACGTGGTTTTTCCTCCAGCCGCAGCACGTGCGAGCGTTTTTATCATGGCTACCGAACTCTCGTTTTCCGCAGGCGCCGTCAAATTCATGCATACGATCCGCAACCTCGCGGCAGGCCATCCGGAAGCCACGTTTAAAAGATAAGCGCTGCCGCGATGAGGCATCGATAAACCACGCGGACTGGAAAGCAGGCGACCGATTCGCCACGCCCGCCACGGCGCACGCATTCAAGCGTTGCGATTACTGGCAATCGTAAAAGCACGGCTATTCCGAGCACGCCTGGATTCACGCAAAAAGGGTAATGATGCACCTTCCGGATCGGAAGCAACACATGCTCCGATATTCCGAAAACCCTTTAAGCAATGCAATGCGGGTAACGCCGCGCGTCCCGCGCCGGAAAAACAAAAGCACCGCTATTCCGAGCATCCGTCTATTTATGTAATGCGGGTAAAGACGCGCGTCCCCGGCCGGTAAGAACATAGGGAAAAGCCCGCCGTTGAGGGCGCTATGCCGCATATAAAAATTTTCAACTATGATAGAAAAAAAATGTTGACTTAAAAAAAAGACTCACATATAGTGAATCTGCTTTTGACAATACATGAATTGATAAGCGATCACCGGTCCGGGGCTATTCGTATAACCGAAAAAGAAACTGGCACCAGAGGGTGATTGCTTATTCTGCAGGTATGCAATGTCGAGGGTTTTTAAGCGTAGGGCATTTTATCCGGAGCGCGATGCGCAGCCTGCTGCCTATCGGTTTCGGAATCACATCCATAACTAAAAATTAGGAGTTTTAAAATGAACCGTATCTTGAATCTGCAACGCCTGGACTACAGCAAAGCCGTCGAAGAAGTGAAAAGCTGCACCAGCTCCGGCGCAGGCTGCTGCTAATTCGAATCCGCATCAGATTCATAAATCATCATTTTTTCAGGAGACTTAAAATGAACCGTATTTTGAATTTGCAACGCCTGGACTACAGCAAAGCCGTTGAAGAAGTGAAAAGCTGCACCAGCTCCGGCGCCGGCTGCTGCTAATCCGATGCAATTTTGCATTCACAAATCACTATTTATTAGGAGAATTAAAATGAATCGCATCTTGAATCTGCAGCGCCTCGACTACAACAAAGCCGTTGAAGAAGTAAAGAGCTGCACCAGCTCGGGCGCGGGCTGCTGCTAATCCAATCCGGCATCGCATCCAGAGACTGTCATGTTTGATTTTCAGTGTCTGGATGTCAGCCTGGAAGGGAGCAACAGCTCAACAGCCGCATGTCGCTGCGCCTGATCGCGACCGGCTTTTCATTCGGGTAACTTTTTTTATAGTTACCCGAATTGTTTTTTCAAGAAATCATCCGAGAATATAAATTCCAAAGCGATCTTTCTTGATTCTAGCCGTAGCAGCGCATCAAGCCGCAAGCCAGTAATGACCGCTTTATCGCCAAACGACCTTGGCAGCATGCAGGAAGGACGTCGCTGGCGGTGTGCCATGTATACAACGGATATCCAGCGCGATGTTGCCGTAAAAAAATTAGATCCGGCGATATAGTGATGCAAGTACCCCGCTTCACCCCGCATGTGCGATCGACCTGCACGCGCGCTCGCGCAATGCGACGCGGCAGAAATAAACAGCTTTTCAATTCAGAGACAAACTGCTTTAAAAAACAGTCGAATTAAAACAAATGGAGCTAGAATATGGTGAAGAAGCTTAGGGGCATGCGCGATCTGCGCCACATCGACAAAATAGCCTATCTTCGGCCCAGCAAGCGTTTTTACGAACACGGTTACACGCACTATCAACCTGGCGAAGAGCTGATCAGCCTGGTCCGCCCCATGTTGGAAGGGCGCGCAGAGCCATGGAAAGTACATCGCTCGGACGTATGGACCCACATCCTTCCCGCCAACCGCACGGAATCGAACAAGCTTCCGGTCCAGGGGTGGAAAATTCACGTGTCTGCCATCGCGGCCAATTGCCGCAACCTGCTTGTCAAGGTTGCAGCCCTGGCGCTTGAGAACAATATTCAATTCAAGTTCGCCAATGACACCGAAACGCTCAAGATGATGACATCGAAGCGATGGTCACGCGGCGGATCCGGAAAATTTATCACGCTATATCCTCCTACCGACGAAAAATTCCGGGAAATCATCGAAAAGGCCTATGCGGTCTTGAAAGATGATATCGGTTCATACATCTTGTCGGACCGGCGCTACAAGGATAGTCGTTGCCTCTACTACCGCTATGGCGGCATTACTTCCGTTACCAAGCTGCTGTACACGAGCGAGAAACAGCCGGTCATTTTCTCACCGGATGGCGAGCAAATTCCGGATAATCGGACACCGTATTTCGAAACTCCCCCGTGGACGTCCGATCCGTTCCCCGAAGAACAGCCTGATCACGCCGAATTCACTCTGAATAACGGGCGCTACCTGGTGACGGAAGCGCTTGGTTTCTCGAATACGGGAGGAGTCTACCTTTCAACCGAAACGGCAAGCGGGCGACAGGTGGTGATCAAGGAGGCGCGCCCGTATATCGAGCTGGGTGAAGACGACATGGATGCCGTGGCGCGCCTGGTTCAGGAAGAAAAAATTCTCCGTTTGCTCGGTGGGACCGGCCTTGCTCCCGAAATCCACGACTCTTTCCGGGACTGGGAGAATTATTACGTCGTTGAAGAGTATTTTCCGGCTCCCGACATACGCCTGGTGATGCTGGAATCAAGCCCCTTGGTGGACACCCGGCCGTCCATCGCCGCCAGTGAAAAATTTTACAATATCTATAAAAAGGCATTTGGCAGTGCCCTGCGCGGCATGGCGCGTATTCACGCACAGGGCATCGTTATCGGCGACGTGTCGCCAAAAAACATCCTGGTTGACCGGGACAGCATGACGGTTCGATTCATCGACCTGGAAGGCGCATTCCGCCCTGGCATTGATGAGCCACAACGCCTGCATACGCCCGAGTTCCGCATCCCATCCAAGGGACGCGAGCTGAACAGCACCTACGACGACGATACGTTCGCGATCGGCGTGATCATGATGTATGCCATCTTCCCGATTGCTGCAATGCAGTTCCTGCGCGAAGATTTATTTAGCGCCGTCTTGCCGAGATTGGTGGCCGATGTGGGCTGGGCGAACACTCCGGCGCTCTCCATCATTACCCAGCTGGTCGATAATAAGATTACTTGCAGCCAGGCTGCCGACCTGCTCGAACAGAGTGAGTACACGATCGAGCAGCCGATCAAGCGGCGCCCCCTGGAACGGGATATGCCGATCGAAATCAGCGATCACATGGCGCGCTTCATTACTTCAAATTATCGGCTTGACAAGATATTCACCCTGTTCCCGGTCGACCCTTTTGGCCAGCGCGACAATCCGAGTTCGTTCGGTTTCGGCGCGACCGGCATTATTCATACGCTGTCGGCGTGCGGTTACGACATCCCCCTGCCCGCTCTCGAACGCCAACGCAATGAATTGGCGGCCCTTAAACTGGACGAGATCACCCCCGGGTTCCTGGTCGGTACCTCTGGCATTGCATGGTGTTCCTTGCTGGCGGGGGATCGGGAAACTGCGGAACGATTGCTCAAGCATGCAAATCACAGCCCGCTGACGCACGCCCATCACTCGCTTTATTTCGGCATGGCCGGCATCGGCATGGCCAATCTCGCCGCCTATCTCCGCTTGAAAGACGGCCGCTACCTGGACGCGGCAGTCAATCTGGCCATGACATTGGAGAAACAATCGAAAGAGAATGAACGCGGCGTGTACTGGGAGGAAGATGGCCAGGTGTGGATCGGTTTCGGTTATGGGCAAAGTGGCGTCGCGCTCTTTTTACTGCGCTTGTCCCAGGTTACCGGCGAGGAAAAATGGCGGGCCATGGGCAAGAAAGCCGTACTGTACGACATGTCCTGGGGCCGTGAACTGGAACCCGGCAACCTGACTGTCGCGGCGAACCCTGAGGACACCAGCACCTACGAACACTACATTGAAGAAGGTAGCGCCGGAATTGTAAAAGTAGCCATTCGCTACGGCCTGTGGGGCAGTGAATTGGATGGATTCATGGGTGATATCGATCGCAAATACGCCAGTTTCGCGGGCGTCATTTTCGGCCTGGCGGGCTTCGCTGACGTATTGATCGATGCCTACCGATATTCCAACGATAAAAAATACCTGACGATGGCGGACTCGTCTCTCCAGGGGATCATCGATCTTTACCTGTTGAAATTTGATGATGGCTACGCGACGCCAGGCGAAAACTTGTTCCGAATTACGTGCGATTACGCTACTGGCGTCGCCGGCGTCATGCGGACATTCCATCGGCGGGCAAACCCGGCGGAGGACGAATTTTGTCTGGATGAACTTGATCAACTTTCAGCGTGATGCAGTGATGACAGCGCCCGCAAGCCAATCCTGATATCGAGTCCCAGCAGATGAACACACAAAGTAAAGACAATCCCGGATCAAGCCGAAAGCTGGACGATTCATCGACATTCCGGAATTTTTTCAGCATGCTTGGCGCGGCAAAACGCCAATACTGGACCGCCTTGTTCTGTAATTGCGTCGCCGCCGGCTCGGAAACGATCATCCATCCCTTGCTGGTCAAGGAGATTTTTGACGGCGTCAATCAGGGAACCGAGCTTAGCCGGTTTGTGATGCTCGTGTTCTTCTATTTATTGCTCGGGGTTGTTCTCAATGTCATCGGCTACTATCTGTCGCTCTGGCAAATGAGAATAGACAACAAGATTGTGGCGGATATCAGCGGCCGGGTCCTGCATGCCTATTATGGCAAGGAGTACGGCGACGTATTGCGGGAAGGTAGTGGTTACTATCTCGCCAGAATCCGATCCGACGTCAAGGATGGCTTGGTACCGATGCTGATCCTGGTACGCCGGGCCACCATTTGTGCCGTCATGTTTGTCGGGCTTATCTCGGTTCTCATCATTCTTTCCTGGCAAGCGTTCCTGATCCTGGCCGCGCTGATCCCGGTTGCCACCTGGGTCAGCGTCAAGGTCAGCAAGAAGATTCGCCACCTGGCGCTCGTCGAGCGCGATAACGAAGCGTCGTTGATGGGGGTTCTTGCCAAATCGGTGGACGCGTTCAAAATGGTCCGCACCTACATGATGGTGCCGCAGACCCTCGACAAGTTCAATCGAACCATGGATGAGACGCTGGAATCCGGCTACCAAAAGCAGCGCGTCATTCGCCGCCTGCAAACTGCGAGTGATCTGACGATGAGCGTGTCCGATGCCTGTTCGATTTTCATCGGCTCCCTGTTGGTATTAAAAAAACAGATGACCATTGGCGCATATTTTTCCTTCATGAACGCATTTTGGCGATCGGCCACCACCTTGATCCAGATCTTCAGCCTGTCGGCTGAGCTGCATGCGCTCGGCGCTATCGTCAATCGCTTGAAGTCGTTTATCGGCGACCAGAATGCCGTCCCGTACCACAAGAGCGGCAGTGCCGTGGCGGCAAGCGGCATCAGCTACAGCTATGCCGATAACCAGGTCATCTCCGATTTTTCAATTCATGTCGAGCCGGGCACGCGCCTTCTGATTGTCGGCAATAACGGTTCGGGAAAAACCACGCTGGCGAACATGCTGGCCGGTTACCTGTCGCCGTCCAGCGGCCAGCTGGAACTGCCCCGGGAAATCAGCGCCGCGACCTTGCCGGTATTATTCCCGCCGATTCGCGTGCGCGACCTGGCAATCAAGACGGAACTATTCAAGCGCTTCATGATCGATAAGCCGGACATCCTTGATGCATATCCCGACCAACTGTCGGCCGGGCAGCAGCAGAAAGTCTCGCTGGCACTGGCTCTTTCGAAAGAGGCGGACCTGTATGTACTCGACGAACCGTTGGCCAATCTCGATATCAACAGCCGTCAAATCGCGATGGCAGCCGTCTGGGAACATACAAAGGGAAAGATTTTAGTGATGATCATGCATGCCTCGGAAGAATACTATTCGATGTTCGATAAGGTCCATACGCTAGGCACCAGTGCAAGCGTGCCATCCAGGCAAGTGCTTGAGGCGGTCGAGACGGAAGAAGCCCAGCCCGGTTAAAAAAGTGCCGATTGAAGCGCCGAAACGCTTCGCCGGGCCGCGATCACATGCAGGGTTCGCGCCCCGATACAGCGGATGAGGAAATCGCAATGCTGCGCCGGGAAACTTGACTTCAATTGCGCCTGGAAATGAATTCTTCAGCGCCTGCCCGGCAACACGGGGCCGGCGACATCCCCCACTGGGTCTTTTTAATTGGTCGGCTTATGTTAAGTTATATTTTAAAAGTAGTTCGGCATAATACGCAGCGCAACAGGGTACTGACTGCCTTGATGGTGCTGGCGATCGCGGTCGGGATCGGCGCAAGCATGACCACGCTCACCGTGATGCGTCTATTGTCAGGCGATCCCCTGCCCGGTCGAAGCCAGCACATTTATTATGCTCAGATCGATGTCAACCCGCAGTCCAAGGGCAAGGAGCCGCCAGACGTCCTTGATTACCAAACGGCGGTCGACCTGTGGAAGGCCGGCCAGGCGGATCAGCAGATCCTGGTCGCAGGCAGCAAGGCCAAGGTGCGTCCGGCCGATGCGTCGCTCCCTGCGCAAATGCTGTCGCTGCGCGCCACGACTGCCGATTTCTTTTCCATGTTTGATGTCCCTTTTCACTTTGGACAAGCATGGAGCGCCGCCGATGACACTGGACGGACGCGGGTGGCGGTCATTTCGGCATCGCTCAATGAAAAACTGTTCGGCGGCGCGAATAGCGTCGGCAAGGTCATTCGCGTAGCGAACGCCGATGTCAAGATCGTCGGTGTGCTCGCAGCGTGGCGACCGGCGCCATTGTTTTATGCCGTCCGCGGCGGCCGCTTCAGTGGCGGCGACACATCGTCGTTTTACAGGCAACCCGATGATGTATTCATGCCTTTTTTTACCAGCCTGGAAGTCAACGGCGGAAATTTCCAACCTTTCAACTGCTGGGCGAAACGCGATCAACTGGAAAATCTGGAACGCGCGCCTTGCACCTGGATTGGCTTGTGGGTTCGATTGGATGACCCGGCCAAGGTTGCCGCCTATAAGCGCTTTCTGGACAACAGCGCGGCGCAACTCAAACAGCAAGGGCGCGTCAAATATGCTGAAAATACGCGCCTTCGGACCCTGGGCGAATGGCTGGACTTTAACCTCGTGGTGCCCGCCGATGTAAAACTTCAAACCGTGCTCGCATTCGCCTTCCTGGCCATTTGCCTGATCAATGTGGTGGCGCTTCTGCTGGCAAAATTCCTGCGCCATAGCCCCGAGATCGGCTTGCGCCGCGCGCTCGGCGCCACGCGCGGCGCGATATTTGCGCAGTGCCTTGCCGAAGCCGCTTGCATCGGTTTTCTGGGTGGCGTAGCAGGCTTGTTGTTAACCCTGTTCGGCCTTTATCTGGTGCGTCAGCAGCCCGTGTCTTATGTCGACCTTGCTTACCTGGACGTGCCAATGTTCTGCATGACGTTCGCGCTGTCCGTGGCGGTCAGCTTATTGGCTGGAATCATACCGGCATTACGTGCCACGCTGATTCAACCCGCAGTACAATTAAACCAGTTATAGAGAGGAGTTTATGCAGATTCGATATGTGCTGGCCGCGTTACGCAAGCATCGCTTGGTGACATTTCTGATTACCCTGCAAATTTCGCTCTCCTGCGCCGTTCTTTGCAATGCCAGCTTTCTCGTCATGCAGCGTATCGAGTCGATGCGCATTGACAGCGGTATTGAGGAACCGTCCCTGGCGCTGATCAAAATCGTCGGCTACGATCAACAGCAGGCGCCCGACTTGAACGCCCGCATGGTCGCCGCTTTGCGTGGCGTGGCCGGGGTCCAGAACGTCAGCGTGGTCAGCGCGGTCCCGTTCGGCGGTGGCGGCCTGAGGGCCGGGGTGCATCTCGACCCCGAACAAAAACAGTCGGCCGGCGTGATCGACTTCTATCTCGGCGATAGTGCCGCCATCGAATCGTTCGGCTTGCGGCTCATCAGCGGGCGCGTGCCATCGAAGGACGAGTACACACCGCTCACCCAACTGTTTCCCGCCAATCCTCCCGTCCTGATCACCAGGAAGCTCGCAGCGAAATTCTGGCCCGGGAAGGACCCGATAGGACAACAATTCTGGGTGACCAACACGGCATTCCGGGTGATCGGTGTGCTGGACCACTTTTCGGCGGTCTATCCGAGTATCAGCGCCGAGGACGATCCCGATTGGACGGTATTCGTTCCGACCGCCAGTGGGGCAGGTTTTGATGGTAAATACCTCATTCGCGGCAATCCGAACGAGATGGCGCGCATCGTCGCCGACGCCAGGAAAATCGCGCAAAAAACCGCTCCCAATCTGATAGTGGACCTGGACGCGAGCCAGAGCCTGCAAGACCTGCGCCACGATTTTTTTGAAAAATCGAACATCATGCTGGGATTGCTGCTGTGCCTGATCGCGGGTTTGCTGGGCACCACCGCATTGGGCATTATCGGATTGGCCAACTTCTGGGTCGCCCAGCGCGGCAAGCAGATCGGGATTCGGCGTGCCCTCGGCGCCACCAAAGGCGACATCCTGCGTTATTTTCAAATCGAAAACTTTATCATCGTCACGCTCGGGATCACTTTGGGAATGCTATTCGCCTATGAAATGAATCTCGGATTGATGCGTTATTACGAATTGCCCAAACTACCACTTGTCTACATGCCGATCGGCGCGCTTGTGCTATGGATTCTGGGCCAGCTGGCTGTCCTGGCGCCGGCCCTGAGCGCCTCCAGCATTTCACCGATGACCGCAATCAAGTCCGCCTGACAACCCAACACGCATAATTTTTCCCGGAAAATGATACCCGATACCTCTGCCCAGGACTCTGCGCTTCCGACCTCCGGACCGCGTAAAAAACGCTTGCTTTTCGCCGGGATACTCGCCATCGCCGCGGCAACCGGCATCGGGTTCCAGTTCAAACATACCGTCAACGGGGGAGCAAGCTACAGCCGTTCGCGTCTGACCACGGCAACTGCCGAGATCGGCGATCTGACCCGCGATGTCTCGGCCGAAGGCAAAGTGGTGGCCGCTTCGGCGCCGACCTTGTATGCGGGTTCGGGCGGATCGATCACCTTGAGCGTCGAACCTGGCAACCCTGTGAAAGCAGGCCAGGTCCTGGCAACGATCACCAGCCCTGAATTAGTAGCCAATCTGGCACAAGCCCGAAGTGCCGCCGACGCGGTCAAGAGCGCCTGGCTGCTTGCCCAGGCGGATACACGCCTGGCGGATGCGAGCGCCGAGGCTGCGGTGCAAACGACCGAATTGGGACTTGCCTCTGCCAGCAACGAACTTGCTCGCCAGACGCGTGCATTCGACGTCGGCGCTACTTCCGGCCTGACAGTCGAACAATCGCGGGATGCCGTGGCGCGCGCCAAAATTGCGTATGAGCAAGCGAAAAAGGCATCGACCCTGAAAAATGACGCGACCCGCTTCGAGCTTGCCGCGCGCCGCCATGCTTACGAACGCGCTCAATTACAGGTAGGCGATTTGGAGCGGCAACAAGAAGAACTGTCGGTGCGCTCACCGGTCGACGGGCAAGTGGGCCAGATTTTCGTCAACGACCGCTCCACGGTTGCCAAAGATGCAAAACTGCTGGCAGTCGTCGATCTGAGCAAACTTGAGGTCCAGGTTCAAGTCGCGGAAAGCCAGGCGCGCGAGCTGACCGCTGGCATGCCCGGGGAAATCAGCGGCAATGGCGGACAGTGGCGCGGCCGCGTCAGCAGCGTGTCGCCTGAAGTAGTCAATGGGGAAGTTTCTGCAAGACTGCGTTTTGATGGGGCGCAACCTGAGGCACTGCGCCAGAATCAACGGCTTTCCGTCCGCGTATTACTCGACAACCGCGCCAAGATACTGCGCATCGCGCGCGGCGCGTTTGTGGAAGAAGGCGGCGGGCGCTGGGCTTACGTGGTCACGGGCGATGTGGCGGTCCGCCGCCCGATACGCCTCGGTGCACAGGGCATGTCGCAAGTGGAGATCTTGGATGGCATTCAGAGCGGCGAAGAAATCATTATTTCAGGTAGCGAACTATTCAAAAACGCCGAACGCGTTCAACTAATCAAGTAGGGTTATCTATGCTTCTGATGCAACATATTGCCAAGGTCTACCGTACCGAGAGCGTCGAAACAAACGCCTTGCGTGACTTTAACCTCAGCGTCAAGCAAGGCGAATTCGTCGCAGTCACCGGGCCGTCCGGATCGGGAAAAAGTACCTTCCTGGGGATCGCCGGATTGGTCGATACGCCCACCGGCGGCACCTATTCGCTCGATGGAACCGACGTGAGCACGATGAACGATAGCGCACGGAGCCGCTTCCGCAATCGCAAGATCGGTTTCATCTTTCAAGCCTTCAATTTGATTCCTGATCTCAACCTGATCAACAATATTGAAGTCCCTTTGGCTTACCGGGGCATCAAAGCCTCCGAGCGTCTGGAACTGGCTGAAGCCGCACTAAAACGGGTCGGTCTCGGCTCCCGTGCAAAGCACTATCCTGGTCAACTGTCGGGTGGTCAGCAACAGCGGGTGGCAATCGCCCGGGCCCTGGCTGGCTCGCCGGCACTCCTGCTGGCCGACGAGCCCACCGGTAATCTCGACAGCGAAATGGCGCGCGGCGTCATGGAACTATTGGAAGAGCTCCACGCTGGCGGCGCAACCATCGTCATGGTAACGCACGATTTGCCCTTGGCCGAGCGCGCCCAACGGATCGTCCGGGTCAAGGATGGCCACGCAAGCGAAGTGACTCGCCTGTCGAGTGCCTTCACTGCCAAGGGAGGCAGTGCGTGAAGCAGTGGGCCTGGATCGCGTTACTTGGCATCGGGCCTCATGTGGCGGCAGCGCCAGTCGACGACTTGCTCACGCTATACACGCATGCTCGCGTCAACTACCCGACGCTGCAAAGCGCCGCCGCTCAAACCCGCCTGGCCAGCGCGGATGTCGATGCCGCCCGTGCGCCATTGCTGCCGCAATGGCAGCTGAGTGTGTCGCAGCAGCGCGCGGGCGGAGCCCCATCCTACAATACGACCAGCAGTAAAATCACGCAGTCGGTGGTGGATGTCGCCGCCCGCGCCAATTTGAACGCCGCGCGCGCCGAGGCGAATGCACAAGACGCCAATTTCCATGTAGCCAAGCAGGCTCTGCTGGCCGAGCTCGCCATTCGCTACTTCGACATGCTGACCGCGGAGAGCCAGCTTGCCACGTACGGCGCCAACGAAGCCGCATTTGCCGAATTGGTACGGCAGAGCGAAGTGCGCGTGGCCGAGGGGCTGTCGGCAGCCGCGGACGTCGATCAAGCCCGCGCAACTCTCGGCCTGGCACAGGCGATTACCCAACAGGCAAAGGAGGCGCTGGCCGACGCCCGCCAGGCACTCCAGCAACTCGTCGGCCGTGCACCGGAACCACTCAAACACTTGAAGAAAACATGGCAGCCTGCCGTGCTTGAGCCCGACCCGCAAGCCGATACCCTGGCCGACCACCCGCAACTTCAAGCTGGCGACGCCAGCATTAGCGCGGCAAAAGAACGCATTCATGCGGCGCAGGCCGGTCATCTTCCCACATTAGCGCTCACTGTCACCTCGGAACGGGCTCCGCGTGACTATCAGCCCCCAAGGACGTCGACGCATTCGGCCGTGGGCCTGCAGCTGTCCATCCCGCTCATGATGGGTGGCGCCACCCTGGCACAAGAAAGGCAAGCCGTGGCAAGGCGAGACATTCAAATCGCGCAAGTCGAAATGACCCGGCGCGACATTACGCGCAACATCAAGGCACAATGGGAGGCAGCACAAGGAAGTATTACGCAAATCAAGATCATCGAAGCGGGGGCGGCAGCGGCCGAGCGCGCGCTTGCCGCCATACGCTCGGGCCAGCAAATCGGCACCCGCACCCTCACCGATGTGCTCAACGCGATCCAGACCAATGGCCAGGCACAACTGCAACTGACCCAAGCGCGCCATCGCCATGTCGTCGCACTGCTGCTGCTCAAGCAGGCTGGCGGACGCTTGAGCGTTGACGACCTTGCAGCAATCAATACCTTGCTGGAATAACCCCAGGGGCACGATCAGCAAATAAACCGGCTCTCCGGCAAGCCGCGCACACCCGGCACCGTCCCCCTGAATAGCCCGCCATCAGCTTGCACCGGATTGGCCAGCCCGACCCTGGCGCTGGTCGCATACAACTGGTCGAGCAGCGCGCCGCCGAATGCCACGCAGCTCGGCTGGCTGGCCGCCAGCGCCACGCTGCGGTCGATGCTGCCGTCCGGCGCATAACGCACCAGCTTGCCCGCGCCCCACTGGGCGTTCCACAGGTAGCCGCGCGCATCCACGCACGAGCCGTCCGGCTCGCCCTCGCCTTGTACCTGCGCAAACACGCGCTGGTTCGACAGCGCGCCGCTGACCAGGTCGTAGTCGCAGCAGCGGATCATCCGCTCCGGCGAATCGCAGTAATACATGGTCGCGCCGTCGGGACTGAAACAGATGCTGTTGGCAATCGCCACGTGCGGCAGTGGCAGGCGCTCCAGGCTCAGGTCGCGGTTGAGCCGATAGAAACCGCCGATCGCCAGGCGCGGCTCGACTTCATTGAAGGTACCGAACACGAAACGTCCCTGGCGGTCGCAGCGCCCATCGTTCAGGCGTGTGCTCAGCCCGGCCTCGACCTCGCAAATCGGCGTGAGCGCCCCGCTTTCCAGCTCGAAGTACGCCAGCTGCGTCGCCAGAGCGACCAGCAGGCGTCCGTCATGGTCGGTGAAGGCGAATGATGCCAGCCGCTCCGGCATGGTCCAGCTGCGCGTGGCGCCCGTGGCAGGATGGTGCGCCCACAGGGTCGACCCCAGAATATCGGTCCAGAAGACCCGCCCGCTACGCTCGCACCACAGCACGCATTCGCCCAGCGCATTGTTGGCGTCGACCATTAGTTCAAGCATCATTTCTCCACCGAAAATTTGTACTTGGATACGGTCGCATATTCCTCGCCGGGGCGCAAGATGGTGTTCGGAAACGTGCGCTGGTTGGGCGAGTCGGGAAAGTGCTGCGGTTCCAGGCAAAAGCCGCAGCGAAAGCCGTAGGTCCGGCCCTTGCCGCTGAGTGTCCCGTCGAGGAAATTACCACTGTAAAACTGCACACCCGGTTCTTCCGTGAACAGTTCGAGCACCCTGCCCGACACCGGCTCATGCACGCGCGCGGCCAGGGTCATCGTGCGCGGCGCCGGTTGGTTGAGCACGAAATTGTGGTCGTAGCCGCTGCCGTGGCGCAGTTGTTCTTCGTCGGCGCCGATGCGCTCGCCGATTGCGTGCGGCGTGCGGAAGTCGAAGGCGCTGCCGGCCACCGGCGCCAGCTCGCCGGTCGGAATCAGGGTACTGTCGATCGGCGTGATGGCGTCGGCATCGATGCGCAGCACGTGGCCGAGGATGTCGCCGCCGCCGGCCAGGTTGAAGTACGCATGCTGGGTCAGGTTGACCGGCGTGGCCTTGTCGGTCACCGCGTCGAAGGCCACCACCAGTTCATCGGCGGCGGTCAGTTCGTACACCACGGTGACGTCGAGCGTGCCGGGATAGCCTTGCTCGCCATCAGGGCTGCGGTAGATCAGGGTGACGCCGACCGACTCGCCTTCTTGAAAGGGAATCGCGCGCCACAGCACGCGGTGGTAGCCCAGCGCCCCGCCGTGCAAATGGTGCGCGCCATCGTTGACGGGCAGTTGCACTACCTGGCCGTCGAGCGTGAAGCGGCCATCGCGCAGGCGGTTGCCGTAGCGCCCGATCAGGGCGCCGAAGTACGGCGACTCCTCCACGTACGGCGTGACGCTGTCGAAGCCGAGCGTGATGTCGGCCAGCACGCCGTTGCGGTCGGGCGCGTGGATTTCGGTGATGATGCCGCCGAAATCGGTGATGCTGACAAGCAGCCCGTTCGGGTTGGTCAAGGTGGTCAGCGTGGCCGCCCTGCCGTCGGGCAGGTGGCCGAATGCGGTTTGCGTGATACTCGCTTGCACGGTGCTCCTCGTTTGGGTTCGCTCAGGCGAGCGACGCACGCCCGAACACGGGCATGCCCTGCTCGTCCCAGCGCAATGGCTTGACGAATGTATGGCGGTCGGGGTTCCACAGCGGGTCGCCGACGATCTCGGTATAGGTACGGGCATGGTACACCAGCATCACCGTGTCGCCATCCTCGGCATAGGTAAAACTGTTGTGGCCCGGGCCGTAGATGCCGTGTTCGTAGCAGGTTTGCAGCACCGGCTCGGCCAGCTTGGTCCATGCGGCCGGGTCGAGCAGGTTGGCGTTCTCGTCGGCCCACAGCAAGCCCATCGCATAATTCTCGTCGGTGGCGCTGGCCGAGTAGCTGATGAAGATCTTGCCGTTGCGCTTGAGCAGCGACGGCCCTTCGTTGACCCAGAAGCCGCGGATTTCCCAGCCGAATTCGGGCTTGCTCAGCATGACCGGCGGCCCTTTCAATTGCCACGGCGTGGCCATCGTCGCGATGTAGAGGTTGGAGTTGCCTTCGATCGCCTCGTCCTTTTGCGCCCACAGGTAGTACAGCACGCCGGCATGGGTAAAGGTGGTGGCGTCGAGGCAAAAGGTATCGATGCCGGTGTCGATCTGGCCCATGAATTCCCACTCGCCCTCGAGCGGGTTGGAGTTGGTGTTGCGCACGGCGTACATGCGGTGCTGGAACAGTTTGTGTTTGATCTCGCGGCTGGGCGCGGCGGCGAAGTAGACGTACCATGCGCCCTGGTTGAAGTGGATTTCCGGCGCCCACAGCAGTTCGCTGTACGGGCCGGAATCGGGCTTGCGCCAGACATCGACTGCGGGCGCGTTTGCCAGTTCCGCCATGGTGCGCGCGCGGCGCACTTCGATGCGGTCGTATTCCGGCACCGACGCGGTGAAATAGTAATAGCCGTCGCTGTGCTTGTAGATGAAGGGATCGGCGCGTTGTTCGATCAGGGGTGTCAGGATCTGCATGGTCGTGGCGTTGTGCATGGTAAGTCAGGTGGCGGCGAGGCCGAGCTTGCGCATGTCGCTCTTGACGTCGCCGTAGTAGCTGTCGGTGATGCGGTATTTGAACATCAGCGCACCCATCAGGAAATGAAAGAAGCCCGGGATCACGGTCAGCATCAGCGCGATGCCGCTCAGCGCCAGCGGAGTCTGCGCCTGGTTGGGGACGTACTGGAAATAGGTCAGCAACAGGCCGACCATGCCGCCGGCCACCGCCATGCCGGCTTTCTGGCACACCGAAATGCCGCCGAAGGCAAAGCCGGAGACGCGCTTGCCGGTCTTGACCTGGCCGTAATCGATGGTTTCGGCAATGGCCGACCAGAACACCGGCGCATGCAGGTCGACCACGAAGGAGAGCGCGAAATACAGGATAAAGGCGAGCACGGCGTCGCCCGGCTTGATGGCCACGTACATCAGCACGCTGATCAGGGCCACGCCCAGCTGGGTGTAGCGGAACAGCTTGACCTTGCAGTACGACTTGGTGATCCAGGTCGAGGCGACCATCGACAGGATCGCCGCCGCCACGCCGGTCGACAGGAAGGCCGATACCATCTTCGGCCCCAGGCCCAGGTAGTAAGTGGCGTAGTAGATGGCGACCGAGCCGCGCACCACATAGCCGATGGTGCCGGTCACGCACACGCCGCACAGGATCAGCCACTGGTCGTTGCGCATCAGCAGTTTGAACTGCTCGGCCAGCGATTGCCGCTCGACCACGTGAATCACCCTTTCGGTGGTGGTGAACACGCAGAACAGGAACAGCGCCACGCCCATCACCGCCATGACCGCCATCGCGGCCTGGTAACCGGCCGCCGCACTGCCCTTGCCCCATTCTTCGGCCAGCAGCGGCACGATGATGGTCACCATGAAGGCGCCGACCTTGGCGAAGAACAGGCGGTAGCCGTTGGCCGACAGGCGCTCCTGCGGGTCGCTGGTCAAGCCGCTGATCAGGGAAATGTAGGGAATGCCGACGCCGGCCGTCATCAGGGTCATCAGGATGTAAGTGCCGTACGCCCACACCAGCTTGGCGTCATATCCCCAGGCTGGCGTGGTGAACACGAAAAACACGCTGACGCCGTAGGGAACGCACAGCCACAGCAGCCACGGGCGGTAGCGGCCGAGGCGCGAGGTGAAGCGGTCGGTCACCTGCCCCATGGCCAGGTCGGCCGCCGCGCCGATGATTTTCACCACCACGAACAGCAGCGCCAGATGCTCGGTGCGCAAGCCGTAGATGTCGGTGTAGAAGAAGGTAATGAGCAGCATCATCGACGAGATCACCACGTTCAGTGCCATGTCGCCGGTGCCAAAACCGACCTTTTCGAGGGTCGACAACTTTTGGGAATTGTTAGCCAGCATATTCATTCAAACTTTCTCAGCCATACAAGGACAGAAAGCGCTGCGTGCCATGTCCACGCAACGCTTCCGGGACGTTCACCAGGCGCGACTTACATCTTGTAGCGCAGCGACAAGCCAAGCACGCGGTCGTAGCGGCGGATATCGCGCGGATTGCTGGCGACGCCATGGTAATCGTGGTACTTGCGGTCAAGCAGGTTCTCCACGTCCATGGTCAGGCTCATCGCTTCGCTGATCTTGTAGGAGACCGAGGCATCCATGGTCTTGATCGGGTCGACGATCAAGTCGAAGCCCAGGCCGCGATAGTTGAAGGTGTCGACATACTTGTCGCGCCAGTTATAGGCCAGGCGGCCGGACCAGCCATCGCGCTCGTACAGGCCGACGATGTTGTACGACAGCCTGGACATGCCCACGAACGGTTTGAGCACGCCGCCGGTATCGGTCAGCTCGCCCTTCATGTAGGTGAGGTTCGCTTGCAGGCCGAAGCCGCCCAGCCAGCCCGGGAGCTTGTCGTAGAACTGCTGGTAGGACAGTTCCGCGCCCTGCAGCGTGCCCTTGGACATATTGCGCGGACGGTTCACGTCGTACACGATGCCGTTATAGCTTTCCTTGGTCGAACTGGTCAGGATGTAATTCTTGAAGTCGTGGCGGAACAGGGTGGCCGTGAGCGAGCCGGTCGGCGCGAAATACCATTCGGCGGCGGCATCGAAGTTCTTGCCTTCGATCGGTTTCAGGTCGGGATTGCCGCCCGTGCCCACCGCTTGCACGGTGGTGCTCGGCACGTTGTAGGACACGCCTGGATTGAACTGGTCGAAATTGGCGCGCTGTACCGACTTGCCCGCCGTCAGGCGCGCCTGCACCTCCGGCAGGATCATGGCCTTGAGCGTGGCGTTCGGCAGCACATCGGTCGACGTTGGCGAGCTCGATACCGGCAAGATCACGTCGTTGGCCTGCGAATAACCGTTCAGCACGCCCTTGGTCTGCACCACGCGCACCCCGACTGTGCCGTCGACCGGAACATCACCGGCGCGGAAACCGTACTTGGCCTTGGTGTAGATGGCGTAGGTGGTTTCCTGGTTGTCGAACTGGGACAGCTTGTCTTCCGCAGTCTTGGCGCCGGTGCCGTTGAACAGGGTGCGCAGCGAACCGATGTTGTCGTGCATGTAGGAAGCGCACGGCGTGACCCACGAGGCCATGCCGTAGTCGCCCGCCATGGGCATCGAATTGCAGGCCAGGCCGGGCACCGAACCCAGAGGAATATTGCGCGGCGCCGGCGTGAAGCCGTTCAGCTCGTGCACATACGCGGCGGTGCGTTTGGCAACCCGCACGCCGGTGGCCACTTCCTTGATGAAGCCATCGTTGTCCGGACTCCAGGTGGCGTCGGCGCGCCAGTCGGTCGAGCGGCTTTCGGCATGGTTGTGGTTATCGAAGAACGTGGTGACCCGGTAATTGTCCGGGTTGGTCATGTCGTAACCGGGATAGGAGAATTGCGCTCCGCCATTCACGTAGGTATTGCCCGTGATGGTAGGCGGGGCCGCCACCAGGTCGACAATCGGAAATTCCTGGCGCACGCGGCTCAGGGTGCGCGCCAGCTCGGTGCTCACGCGCCAGCCCGGCGCCACGTTCCAGCGCGCGCCGATGGCGCCCTGGCTGCCCAGCGAGTAATCGTGCGGCGCCTGGGTCGAGCCCAGCGCGAACGGGTTGGAATTGGTCGAGGTGGCCGTCTGTACCTGGTTGGTGCCGGGAATGAGGGAATAGCTGGAACGCTTGTTCAGGCCGAGCGAACCGACATAGAACTGGCGTTCGGCATCGTGATGGATTTCGGTCGACATGCCTTCGGCGAAAAATTCCAGGTCCGGGTTCGGGCGCCACTGCACGGCAAGGTTGGCCGCCACGCGCTTGCGCTGGCCCTGGTACAGCACATGGCCCAGCTCGTCCGGCGCGGAAATGCCGGCGCCGAGATCGGCGGCACGGTCCTTCGGCGGCGAATTCCAGGTGACCTCATCGTGGTAATTCCCATCCTGGTAAGACAGGCCGAGCAGCGCGCCGATCTCGCCATAGCCGGTTTTCCAGCGGTTCGAGATCATCCCCGACAGGTTGGGATCGTTGGTATTCGACTTGTCGCGGTTTTCCACGCGCGCCGTGACGCTGGCCGCGAAGCCCTTGGCATCGAAGGGGCGCGCGGTGCGCACATCGATCACGCCGGCAGTGCCGCCCTCGACCATGTCGGCGCCCTGCGTTTTATACACGTCCACGCGCTGCAGCATGGCGGCGGGAATGTCGGCCAGGTACAGGCTGCGTCCTTCCTTGCCGGCGGTGAACATTTCGCGGCCATTGAGCAGGGTCACCAGGCCGGGCAAGCCGCGGATGACGACTTCGCGCGCTTCGCCGTTTTCACGGCGGATCTGCACGCCGGTGATGCGGCCGAGCATTTCGGCGACGTTCTTGTCCGGGAACTTGCCGGCTTCCTCGGCGACGATGGAATCGAGCACTTCATCGGCATTGCGCTTGATGGCCTGGGCGCTCTGGGCTGCCTTGCGCACGCCGGCGACGGTGACCACGCTGGTGCCCTCGGCCGGGACCGCATCCTGCGCCCACACCGAGGCGCCGCTCAACATGCCGGCGCCGGCCAGCGCCGCCACGGTCATCTTCAAGGTCAAGGGGGTGCGGGAAATGGCCGTGACGGGGCCTTGTGCGTGCAGTGTCATACGTCTCCTTGGCGTTCTAGTTATATGATTCCTGGGTATTTTCAGCCCTTGAACCGGATAGTAAGGAAAGCCAAAGAATCAATCCAATCATATTTTTCCGGTTTTCGATACCGTTTTTGATATGGATTCCAGCACGCCACCGAGCTCGCTCCCCGCCGCCAGGCGCGCTTTTAATGCTGAGCAACCGATATGCACCTCTGGCGATTGCAGCAACTGGCGCAGGGCGTCGGCCAGCGCGCGCGCGCTGGCACGGCCCGCCTTGAGCGTCAGGCCGGCGTGCAGCGCCGTGACGCGCGCGGCATTGTCGAACTGGTCGTAGGCCATCGGCACGATCAGCTGGGGCGTGCCTGCGCGCATGGCTTCGGCCGTGGTGCCGATGCCGCCGTGGTGCACCAGCGCCGCCGCGCCCGGCAGCAAGGCCGACAGCGGGCAGTAATCCTGCCAGAAGGCCGATGCCGGCAGCGTCGCCGGCACCTGCGCCCTGTGCGGCGTGAGGAACACGATGCGCCGTCCCAGCGTTTGCGCCGCTTCCAGCGCATTGGCGAAAAACGCGGCCGCCTGCAAGTTGCCGGTGCCATGGGTCACGATGAGCGGAGCACTGCCCGCGCGCATGAACTGCACCAGCTCCGGCGCCATCGACGCGCCCGGGTGCGGGTCGTACAGCGGAAAATCGCCGCACACCAGCGCCGACGGCCAGTCCGGCTGGCGCCCGACCAGCCACTCGGGAAACAAGGTCACCGACAAATCGGGCGCGCCAGACAGCGTATCCATATAACTGGAGATCGGTGAGCGCCCTTGCAGCCGGCGCGCCGCGTTCACGTCGGGCAGGGCCACCGGATTGATCGCCGACGCCTCGACCCCGCGCCACATCCAGCGCCGCACCGCCAATGGCATCCAGCGCGGCACCGCGAACGGCCCCAGCACCGGCAGATCGTGGACCGTGCGCAGATTGGACGGCGCCAGGATCCCGGCCACGATGCTGATGCCGGGCCGATCCGCCCGGCACAGATCGGCATGCGCCACGATCAGCGGATGGACCAGCATCGTGCACGGCTGATCCGGCGGCAGGGCTGCCATGAAAGCGCGCATCTCGTTCATGCCAGGCTGCATGGCGCGCCAGACCACGCCGAAACCGCGCCGGGGATGCCACAGGTCGGGATCGTTCAGGACGGCCGGATCGGCCGGCATGGCATGAAACGCCAGGCCGGCCTGATGCACCAGCGCTTCATGCATGGCGGGCGCGAGAAAGGTGACGGCATGGCCGCGCTCGCGCAAACCGAGCCCAAGCCTCAGGAAGGGAAACAGGTCGCCGGCCGTGCCGGTGGTAACCACGACAATATGCGGCAAAACGGTCGAATAATCGGACATGGCGCTTCCATAAGAGGATGGACCTCCCGGCGGCCGGAACGGCCCGAAAGGCCGCTCATCATACAGTGCCGGCACTGCCCAGCCACGCGCATTTGCGCTATTCTGTTCCCGTCTCCACCATCCACATCAAGGAATCTTCATGCGTTTGCGCTTTTCCCGCCCGCTGCTCGGCACCACGGCATTGCTGGCCGTGCTGATGTCCCCGCTCTCCCCTGCGACCGCCGCACCATCGGCCAATCAAAGCGCGAGCACCGCACCCGCGCGCGCCACGAGTCAGTTGCACAAGCTGGCGGATGCGTTTTATCAGGCGCGCGCCCGCTTCGATCCGCTGCTCATTACCGCCAACGGCGACAGCCGCTATAACGACCAGCTGGGAATGAGCATATCGCCGAAAAGCCGCACCCGCCAGTTTGCCTTGTACCGCCGCATGCAGACGCAATTGAAAGCCATTGACCGCACGCGCCTGGGCGACAAGGAACAATTGAATTACGACCTGCTCGCATTCGAGCTGGAAAGTGGCCTGGGCCTGGAAAAATTCCCCGAGCACCTGCTCCCGCTGAACCACTTCGAGAACGTTCCCGGCACCCTGGCCAATTACGCCAGCGGCACCGGCTCCCAGCCATTGAACACGGTGGCCCAGTATCAGGATTACCTGAGCCGGCTGAACCAGCTCCCGGCATGGATCGACCAGGCCATCGCCAATATGCGCGAGGGCGTCAAGCGCGGCATCGTGCAGCCGAAAGCGATGACGGTGGCGATGCTGCCCCAGTTCCAGCAATTGCGCAGCGCCACGCCGGAAGCGAATATCTTTTACACGCCGATCAGGAATCTCCCTGCGGCGTTTTCGCAGGCGGACAAGGAGCGCCTGACTGCGGCCTATCGCAGCACGATTGCGAACAAGCTCTCCCCTGCCCTGGACCGGCTGGCGATGTACCTGGAAAAGGAATACCTGCCGGCCAGCCGGGCCAGCGATGGCTGGAGCGCCCTGCCCAATGGCGCGGCGTGGTACCAGGCGCAAATCAAGGACCGCACCACGGTATCGATGAATCCGGAAGAGATTCACCAGCTGGGATTGAAGGAAGTGGCCCGCATCGAGCAGCAATGGGCGCTACTCGGTCCCAAGCTCGGTTACAGCGGCCCACCGGCGGCGCTGCCGCAATGGGTCGAAGCACAGGACAAATTCAAGCCATTCAAGACCGAGGCCGAGGTGCTCGACGCCTATCGCCAGATCGACGCCAAGGTCAGGGGTAAACTCGCGCCGCTGTTTTCGCTGCTGCCGAAAGCGCCGCTCGAACTGCAGCTCGAACCGGAATTGAGCCGCGCCACGGCGTCCGACCATTACACGCCGGCGGCGGCGGACGGCTCGCATCCGGGCGTGTTCTGGGCGGTGGTGAACGACCCCAAACAATACAGCCGGACCGGCATGGTCACCCTGTACCTGCACGAAGGCCAGCCCGGCCACCATTTTCACGCCGGGCTGCTGAAGGAACTCGACGTACCGGACTTCCGCAAATTCAATACCGAAAACCCGAATATCGGCTCATTTACCGAAGGCTGGGCCCTGTATGCGGAAACGCTGGGCCACGAATTCGGCTTGTACGACGATCCGGAAGCCTACTTCGGCCACCTGAACGATGAATTGCTGCGCGCCGTCAGGCTGGTGGTCGATACCGGCATGCACGCCAAAGGCTGGACCCGCGAACAGGCGATTGCGTACGCGCGCGAAACGCTCGGTTACAGCGAGGCGCGCGCCAAGAACCAGATCGAGCGCTATATGGTGTGGCCGGCGCAGGCGCTGAGCTACAAGATCGGCGCGCTGAAAATCCTGGAATTGCGCGAACGCGCGCGCAAGGCGATGGGCGACAAATTCAGCCTGCCCAAGTTTCACGAAGTGGTGATCGGCGACGGCACCCTGCCGCTGCCGCTGCTCGAAGCGCGCCTGGATCGCTGGATCGCATCGGCACAATAGCGGCACGCGGGATGGGGGGCTACGGCTCCCATCATTCGCGGCAGCTCATATCGGCCCCGGTCCACAAATCGTGCCGCAGGTGATAGGCTTGCAGGACTTTGATGCCGGGCACGAACACCGGGTCATAGCGAAGGAAATAAAGCAGGTTCATCACCAAACCGATCTTCTGCATTTCAACGGGCTGGACTTCGCTGCTGCTGTCATTGTTACCATGATGCCTGGTATAGGGAGGCTTGAACTCCCAGCATTTCCCATGAAAATGCCTCGTGCGCATGGGCTCGCACAGCAATTCGCATGCGACGCAGCGCGAAAAGCACAGAAGATTCATCATATCTTCATCCAGATCGTGGATACGCGCGTTGGCCAGCAGAATATCGCCAATACGCCCATAACGCACGCCGATTTCTTCCTCGCTCAGGTCTTCCTCGCATTCGAGCAGGGCGTACTCGATCTGCTCGACCATCGCAATATCGGCCAACATCAGTGAAATGTCGTGTGTTTTCATTCATTGATTATAGTAGCGCCCTGAACACACATGGGAAATTCACTGACATGCAAGCCAACCGTTATCTCGTCATCGACTTTGAAGCCACCTGCAATACAGCGACTTCCTTTTCTGTTCCTGGGGCGACTACGACCTGAAACAGCTGCGCCAGGACTACGCATTCCACAACGTGCCCTATCCGATCAGCGGGTCCCACGCGAACGTCAAGCGCATGATGGCGGAACGCCAGAAACTGTCAAAAAAGCCGGGGCTGGGCGAAGCCATCCGGATGGCCGGCATGACCTTCGCCGGCGCGCACCATCGCGGCATCGACGACGCCCGCAATATCGCGCGCCTGCTGCCTTACATCGTCGGCGAAGCACGCCTTCGCCGTTGAGGTTCGGGAGAGCGCTCCTTTATGGCTTGCCGAAGAACAGATAAAACGTCTGGTTGCCGCGTTCGCCAACGCCAACCGCTACGGTGAATGGCCCAAGGGCGGTATTGACCGCGCCGAACACCGAGCCGGCAAACTGGGCGCGTTCCATCTGGTCGCCATTCAAGCGGCGCGTCATCTTGCCCAGTTCGACCGAACCACCCAGGTACACATTGCGGGTGCCCAGCAAGGTGGTCTTGAGCGTGTACACGCCGCGCCCGAACAGATAATCGCCGCCCAGGAGCTGGCGCGCCTGGTAACCGGACAGGTTCAGGAATCCGCCCAGCGAAAACAGCTCCATCAGCGGCAATTCGTCGCCCCATAGATGGCCGGCGCGTCCGGCCACGCTGAACCTGTGCGAACCCCGGTTCCAGGCCATTTCGTGGCCCGCTTCGAGGCGCTTGTATTCGACCGTGGCGCCGACCGAGGTCGGGGCAATCCGGGCATTCACGAAGCTGTAATTACCGGTCGATGGAAACACCCAATCGTCCAGCCGGTCCTGCACGTATTCGAACTTGATCACGCCGATCTGGCTTTTCGCGGTGGCCAGCTGCGCCACGCCGATGCTCGGATCGGCCCGTTCGGTACCGCGCTCCAACCCCACCTTGAAGGTGCTGTCGTCATCCACGTGATTGACCAGGTCGACCCCGATGGACGCCTGTTTCGCGCTGTACGTCGCCACCGCCTTGTCGTTGATGATCAGGTTATCCTTGTTTTGCGAAAAGCGCACCGTGGGCGCCACGTACCAGCGGCTTGCGCCGCCCAGCGGCTGATACAGCTGCGAGGTGAAGGAATTGAACTGGCCCAGCGAGACGGTATTGCGCCATTCCAGCCCGGAGCGCGTCAGCCATTTGCCACGGTGCGCCAGCAGGATCGTAAAGTCGCTTTCGCCGGCCAGGTCGGTCGACAAGCGCACGCCGGCTTGCAGGTAATTCGGACCCCATTCCTTTTCGACCGGTTCGATCACCAGCGTGCGCCCGTCCGGGCCATTCTCGAAACGGTGGGTGACGTTTTCGAAGTCGCCCGTCGAATACAGGCTGTTCATATTCGCGTGCAGTTCCGCCGTGCTGAATGCCTGGCCCGGCTTGATCGAGAATTTGCGGTTGATGAAATTCGCGCTGACATTTTTCAGCTGCTTGGTATCGATGCGCACCGAATTGACCTTGACCGCGGCCGGATGGCGCGCCGCGCGCGCGGCCAGGTGCGCCTTGAAGTCGGCTTCGGACAAGGCCAGCGGCGCCAGGCGCTCCGCCGCCACGCGCGCGGCGGCCGCGCCCATGTCGATGGTCTTGGCGGAGTTTTCAAAGTCGGCCGCGCTGAAGTCGCCCAACTGCGGCAGGATCAATACGTCGCGCGGCGTCAATTCGCGCAGCGAGGCCTCGACATTCTGTTCGGTGAGAATATTGAGCATCTGTTGACCCACGCCGAAGGCCGAAACGATCTTGTCGCGCTTGAGCAGCGGCGTGCCGAGATTGACGGCGATGACGATATCGGCGCCCATCGCGCGCACCACGTCGACCGGCAGGTTGCGTACCAGCCCGCCGTCGAGCAGCGCGCGGTTGTCGATGTCAACCGGGGCGAACACGCCCGGCACCGACATGCTGGCCCGCATCGCGCGCGCAATGCCGCCGCGTTCGAGCACGACCATCTTGCCGGTTTCGATGTCGGTGGCGATGGCGCGAAAAGGAATATCGAGTTCGTCGAAATGCGTGACATCGCCCGTCTTGGCGGCCAGCGTATTAAAAAAGAATTCGATCTGCTGGCCGTAATTCAAGCCGCGCGGCAGGCGCATTTCGGCGTCGGAAAAGCCGATCTCGCCGCTGACGATATTCTTGCGTTCGGTCGCCTTGGCGTAGGTGGAGCGTTCCCCGCGCGGCGGGCTGTCGGTGAGGACCTTGTCCCATTCGACGGCGGCGATGCGTTTTTCCAGTTCGCCCGGACGGTTGCCCATGGCGTAGGCGCCGGCCACGATCGATCCCATGCTGGTGCCGACCACGTAGTCGACCGGGATGCGCATGTCTTCCAGCACCTTGAGCACGCCGATATGGGCCACGCCGCGCGCACCGCCGCCGGAGAGCACCAGGCCGATCTTGGGGCGCTGGGGAGTGTCGTCAGCGAGAACGGTGGCGTGGAAGACAGCGAGGAACAGGAGGAAGGAAGCGTGGAGTGCGCGCATGAGTTGGCGGGTCGATGTGGGTAGGCCGATGATCGGCGCGCAGGTAGCAGCGCTAGCAGTCGCGCCCTGACAACGATATTCATACGTACCTTGGATCCCCGCCTGCGCGGGGATGACGGTCTTGCGACTAACGTTCGTTATTCGGGGCGCAGCGGGGTGAAGGCATCTTTTCCGACCACGGTGTTCCACTTCCGGATTTTATAGCCGGTCACGATGCCATGAATCAGGTAGGGATCGGCCTTGGCGAACGCCTCGATCAGCGCCGCCGACTCGCTCTGGAAAATGAGAAACGACATATCGGCCGGATCGGAACAGGCGCCGGCGAGGATCAGGTCGCCGCGCTCCTGCGCTTCCCATGCCAGTTTCAGGTGCTCGTCGCGGTACTGGCCGCGACGTTCGAGATAATCCGGGGCCAGGTCGTAACATAACAAATAGTGCATGCAATCTCCATCAAAACGCCATCATAAAAACCGGTCGAGAATCTTCCGGCTGTGCTTGTCGATGGTGAACATATCGCGGATCAAGAACTGGATGCCGTGGTTATCGGCCACCAGCAGCGACGCGTCGCCGATCCGGCGAATATCCTCTTCGCCCTTGAGCGTAAACGCGGTATCGCCCCGGTCGGTCTTGACTTCCCATGTGCATGGCGTGGCAAAACTGCTGACACTGACAATATGGTGAATCACCGGCATGAATTCGCGCCCATCGAGTTCATCTTGCACCAATTCGCGGATCGCCGCTGGCAATGCCCCCAAATCGTCGATCCAGCCGACTTCCTTGCCGTTCGATAGCACCATCGAAATGCCCTGCTCCGGCGCCTGGATCGGGAATGCCCGCACCGGCGCCACGCCGTAATGCACTTCGCCGTCTTCCGCCGTCAGTGTCAGCTTGCCGAAGCTGTCGCGGCTTAATGTAAATATCGAGCTTGCTGCGCTTGCCATGTCTTAATCCCCATCCTTGTCGTCCATATCCGTATCGACGTTGCGCGCCTGCGCCTCGTACAGACGGAAATAGGCGCCTTCGCGCGCCATCAATTCGTCATGGCTGCCCTCTTCCATCACCACGCCCCGGTCCAGCACCACCAGGCGGTCGGCCCGGTGCAAGGTCGACAGGCGGTGCGCGATGGCGATCGTGGTGCGGCCCTGCACCAGGTTATCGAGCGCTTTCTGGATTTCTTTTTCGGTTTCCGAATCGACCGAGGAGGTCGCTTCATCCATGATCAGGATGCGCGGATCGATCAGCAGCGCGCGCGCGATCGAAATGCGCTGGCGTTCACCGCCCGACAAGCCCTGCCCGCGCTCGCCGACCATCGAATCGTAGCCCTGCGGCAGGCGCAGGATGAATTCGTGCGCGTGCGCCGCGCGCGCCGAGGCGATGATTTCCTCGCGCGTCGCATGCGGCTTGCCGTACGCGATATTTTCAGCGATGGTGCCGAAGAACAGGAACGGCTCCTGCAGCACCAGCCCGATATTTTTCCGGTAATCGGACACCGCAAACGAACGGATATCGACGCCATCGAGCAGAATCGCCCCTTCCGACACGTCGTAGAAGCGGCAGATCAGATTGACCAGGGTACTCTTGCCCGATCCGCTATGCCCCACCAGGCCGACGAATTCGCCCGCCTTGATATTGAGCGAAATGCCGCGGTTGACCGCGCGGTTGCCGTAACGAAAACCCACTTCGCGCAAATCGATGCGCCCTTCGATCTTGTCGAGCTTGACCGGATTGCTTGGCTCCGGAACACTCGACACATGGTCCAGGATATCGAAAATCCGCTTGGCGGCGGAGGCCGATTTCTGCGTCACCGACACAATCCGGCTCATCGAATCGAGGCGGCCGTAAAACCGGCTGCTGTAGGTAATGAACAAGGTCAGCACGCCGACCGTGATATTTTTGTTCGATACCAGCCAGATGCCGAATACCCACACCACCAGCAAACCGAGTTCGGTCAGGAACGACACGGTCGGCGAAAACAGCGACCAGACCCGGTTGAGTTTATCGTTGACGGCCAGGTTATGTTTATTCGCGTCGCGGAAACGGGTCGCTTCGCGCTGTTCCTGGGCGAAGGCTTTCACCACGCGCACGCCGGGAATGGTATCGGCCAGCACATTGGTCACTTCGCCCCAGACCCGGTCGATTTTCTCGAAACCGGTACGCAGGCGGTCGCGCACGATATGGATCATCCAGGCGATAAACGGCAGCGGCACCAGGGTAATCACGGCCAGCATCGGATTGATCGAGCACAGGATCACGCCGGTCATGATAATCATCAGCACGTCGGACGCGAAGTCGAGCAGGTGCAGGGATAAAAACACGCAGATGCGGTCGCTGCCGCTGCCGATGCGCGACATCAGGTCGCCCGTGCGCTTGCCGCCGAAATACTCGAGCGACAGCTTCATCAAATGTTCGTAGGTGGCCGAGCGCAGGTCGGCGCCCATCCGTTCCGACACCAGCGCCAGCACATAGGTCTTGCCCCAGCCCAGCAGGTAAGCCAGCACGGCCGAGCCGAACAGGCCGGCCATGTACATCCACACCAGTTGCTGGTCGACCGGCTGCCCGTTCTGGAACGGGATCAGCACGTTATCCATCAGCGGCATGGTCAGATACGGCGGTATCATGTGCGCCGCCGTGCTGGCCAGCATCAGGAAAAAGCCCAGCCCCAGCTGCCCGCTGTACGGCTTGGCGAAGCGCCACAGGCGGAACAGGGTCCAGGTCGACGGCGGCGTGTACAGCACCTTGGTGCAGATCGGACATTCATCCTGGCCCGGTTCGAGCGGCGCCTTGCAGCTCGGGCACACATTCTGTTCGGCCATTTGCACCGGCAAGCCGCTCAGGAAACTGTCGCGCTGCTCGCTGAAATGGTCGAGCACGCGGATGGCGTGCAAGTTCTGCCCCAGGGTGAAGCGCCAGGAGCTCAGCAAACCTTGTTCGTCAAACAATTGCAGATGGCCGACGCCGGCATGATCGTGGTGCGTGAGCGACAATCCGGGCCGGAAAGCCCACTCGCGCCACGCGGTTTCGCCCGGCGCGCGCGCCAGCAGACGGTGGCTGGTGACCAGCACCAAGCCTTTTTTGAAGCGCAATTTGTCATCGAGGTCAACCTCGACGCCACTTAAAACGTTTTCCCCAGGTGCAAGTATTTTGGCGACGTCAGCCTGCCAGTGTCCAGGCAGGGAAAGCGGCCCGGAGGGCGTCGTCATAGGAGAAACAGATGGATCTATAGTCATCGTAGTGCGGTTCCGGCTCTGGGCCACGAATTTACGGGCGGAAATTGTTCAACGTGGGAGCAATCAGGAAGGCTCCCGGAGATGCCGTACCGGAGCGCTGCGGGGCAGGCCCGCGCGACGCGTTCGGGAATCCAGACTGGCAGAAATCGGTTCAGCACGGTAAGCTTCGTCTCTAGCAAGTATACAACATGATGCGCTTTGAAAAGCCTTACAAGGTCTTGGGGCGTGAACAACGCCAAGCCTGTTATCAAGAAATAACGACATGACAAAGAAGAAAGAAATCAGTGTTCTGCGGGTAAGTCACCTGCGCGGACCCAACATCTGGACCTATCGCCCGGTCATCGAGGCGTGGCTGGATATCGGCGCGCTCGAAGATTTTCCATCGAACCTGCTGCCCGGATTGTACGAACGCCTGACCGCCTGGCTGCCCGGCCTGGTCGAGCACCGCTGCGGCGTGGGCGAGCGCGGCGGCTTTTTGGAACGCCTGCGCGAAGGCACCTGGTCCGGCCACATCCTCGAACATGTCGTTCTCGAACTGCAAAACCTGGCCGGCATGCGCACCGGCTTCGGCAAGACGCGCTCCACCGGCCAGCCTGGCGTGTACAAGATGGCCTTCCGCACGCGCCAGGAACAAGTTGGCCTGGCCGCGCTCGACACCGGGCGCGCGCTCCTGATGGCCGCCATCGACGACACCGCGTTCGACCTGGACGCCGCCGTCGCCATCCTCAAGGACATCGTCGACCGCCAGTGCCTGGGGCCCAGCACGGCCCACATCGTCGAAGCGGCCACCGAGCGCAAGATCCCCTTCATTCGCCTGACCGACGGCAACCTGGTGCAGCTCGGCCACGGCGCCGCCCAGCGCCGCATCTGGACCGCCGAAACCGACCGCACCAGCGCGATTGCCGAAAGCATCGCCAGCGACAAGGACCTGACCAAGACCCTGCTGCAATCGTGCGGCGTGCCGGTGCCCGAGGGCAGCCTGGTACGCAGCGCCGCGCAAGCCTGGGAAGAAGCGCAGGACATCGGCCTGCCGGTGGTGGTCAAGCCCTACGACGGCAACCACGGGCGCGGCGTCTCGCTCAACCTGATGACCCAGGCCGACGTTGAAAAAGCCTACCACCTGGCCGCGCGCAAGGGCGAAAGCGCCAGCGTGATCGTCGAGCGCTTCATCCCCGGCGACGAACACCGCCTGCTGGTGGTCGGCACGCGCATGGTCGCTGCCGCCAAGGGCGAATCGCTGTGGGTCACCGGCGACGGCGTCGGCGACATCATCGCCCTGGTCGACAGCCAGATCAACATCGACCCGCGCCGCGGCGTTGGCGAAGATTCGCCGCTCAACCTCATCGCGCCCGACATCTCCGCCGAAATCATCCTCGAACTCGAACGCCAGGGCATGAGCGCGCACTCGGTCCCGCTGGCCGGGCAAAAAGTATTGATCCAGCCGAACGGCAACGTCGCCATCGACGTCACCGACCAGGTGCACCCCTCGATCGCGCACGCCGCCGCGCTGGCCGCGCGCATCGTCGGCCTGGACATCGCCGGCATCGACCTGGTGGCCGAAGACATCACCCGCCCGCTCGACACCCAGCGCGGCGCCATCATCGAAGTCAATGCCAGTCCGGGCCTCTTGGCCCACCTGAAACCGGGCCAGGGCGAAGCGCGCCCGGTCGGCACGGCCATCATCGAGCACCTGTTCGCCGAGGGCGAGAGCGGGCGCATTCCGCTGATCGGCGTGACCGGCACCAGGGGCACCAGCCTGATTGCGCGCCTGATCGGCTGCCTGGTACACCTGACCGGCAAGCACACCGGCGTGGCCAGCGGCCAGGGCCTGTTCCTCGACCAGCGCCAGGTCACCGGCGACGACGCCATGACCTTCGAGGCCGGCCAGCGCCTGCTGATCAACCGCACCGTCGAAGCGGCTGTTTTTGAAAGCAATGCGCACACCATCCTGGCCGAAGGCCTGGCCTACGACAAATGCATGGTGGGCGTGGTGACCGACATGGATGGCCAGGAAGCGCTGACCGAATTCCACATCCATGACGCCGACGGCATGGCCAACGTGCTGCGCACCCAGGTCGACGTGATCCTGCCCGACGGCGCGGCGGTGCTCAACGGCGCCGACGAACGCGTGGCGGCGCTGGCCGAACTGTGCGACGGGCGCGTGATCTTCTACGCGCTCGACCCGGAGCTGCCCGTGATCGTGGCGCACCGCGCCGCCGGCGAACGCGCGGTCTTCATGCGCGGCCAGGAGGTGGTGCTCGGCGACGGCGCCCAGGAAACGGTGCTGTTCCAGATGTCCACGCTCAAGCCGGGCACCGCCAAGCATCCCGACACGGTGCTGGCGGCGGTGGCGGCGGCCTGGGCACTCGACGTACCGGCGGCCCTGATCGGCGCCGGCCTGCGCACCTTCGACACGGCGCCGAACAACACAGCCAAAAAAGCCAAACTTTAACAAAACAGCGCCCGGCCGGAAACGGCCTGGCTGCCGGCAGTGTCAACGCCCGAGGGCGCAGCGACGCACCAGCGCAACACTTAGGATGAAACGGTTTATGGAAGTATCTCGCGTACGGGCCCTGCGTGGTCCCAACCTCTGGAGCCACCACACCTCGATCGAAGCGATCGTTGCCTGCACCAGTGGCGAACAGGATATCGACGCCCTGCCCGGCTTCGAAAAGCGCCTGCGCGCGCTGTTCCCGCAAATGAGTTCGCTGCAAACGCTCGGCCACTACGACCCCATCGCCATGGCCCAGGTGCTGGAACTGGCGGCGCTGTCGCTGCAGGCGCAAGCCGGCTGCCCGGTCACCTTCAGCCGCACCACCGCCACGCCCGAAAAGGGCATCTACCAGGTCGTGGTCGAGTACTCCGAAGAAGCGGTCGGCCGCCTCGCCATGGACCTGGCCGCGCAACTGTGCGCCGCCGCTGCCGATGATACCCCGTTCGACCTCGGTGCCGCCCTGCTGCAGCTGCGCGACCTGGATGAAGACGTGCGCCTGGGCCCGAGCACCGGCGCCATCGTGCAAGCCGCGGTGGCCCGCAATATCCCGTTCCGGCGCCTGACCGATGGCAGCCTGGTCATGTTCGGCTGGGGCAGCCGCCAGCGCAAGATCCAGGCCGCCGAAATCGACAGCACCGGCGCGATTGCCGAATCGATCGCGCAAGACAAGGAACTGACCAAGAAACTGCTGCACGCGGCCGGCGTGCCGGTGCCGCTGGGCCGCGTGGCCGCCGACCCGGACGACGCCTGGGCCGCCGCGCTGGAAATCGGCCTGCCGGTCGTGATCAAGCCGAAGGACGGCAACCAGGGCAAGGGCGTGACGGTCAACGTCACCACCCGCGAACAGCTGGTGGCCGGCTACCACGCCGCCGCTGAATTCCGCGACGATATCCTGGTCGAGCGCTACCTGCCCGGCCACGATTTCCGCCTGCTCGTCATCGGCAACAAGCTGATTGCGGCCGCGCGGCGCGACCCGCCGATCGTCGTTGGCGACGGCAAGCACAGCGTGCGCGAACTGGTCGACCAGGTCAACCTCGACCCGCGCCGCGGGAATGGGCATTCGACCTCGCTGACCAAGATCCGCTTCGACGACATCGCGCTGGCCAGCCTGGCCAAGCAAGGCCTGGTGGCCGAATCGGTGGCGCCCAAGGGCCAGCGCGTCATCCTGCGCAACAACGCCAACCTCTCGACCGGCGGCGCCGCCAGCGACGTCACCGACGACGTCCATCCCGAAGTGGCCGCGCGCGCGATTGCCGCCGCCCACATGGTGGGCCTGGACATCTGCGGCGTCGACCTGGTGTGCGACAGCGTGCTCAAACCGATCGAAGAACAGAACGGCGGCATCGTCGAAGTCAACGCCGCCCCCGGGCTGCGCATGCACCTCTCGCCCTCGTTCGGCAAAGGCCGTCCGGTGGGCGAAGCGATCATCTCGTCCCTGTTCGCCGATGGCGACGACGGCCGCATTCCCGTGGTGGCCGTCACCGGCACCAACGGCAAGACCACCACGGTGCGCCTGATTGCCCACCTGCTCACCGCCGGCGGCCTGCGCACCGGCATGACCAACACCGACGGCGTGTACATCGAAGGCCGGCGCATCGACAGCGGCGACTGCAGCGGCCCGCGCAGCGCGCGCAACGTGCTGCTCCATCCCGACGTGGATGCCGCCGTGTTCGAGACCGCGCGTGGCGGCATGCTGCGCGAAGGGCTCGCGTTCGACCGCTGCCAGGTGGCCGTGGTCACCAACATCGGCGCTGGCGACCATCTGGGCCTGAACTACATCACCACGGTCGAAGACCTGGCGGTGCTCAAGCGCGTGATCGTGCAGAACGTCGCCGATGGCGGCGTGGCGGTGTTGAACGCCAACGACCCGGTGGTGGTCGGCATGGCCAACAACTGCCGTGGCAGCGTCACCTTCTTCACGGCCGACAGCGGGCATCCGGTCATGTCGACCCACCGCGCCCAAGGGCAGCGCGTGGTCTACGTGGACGGCGGCATGCTCGTTGCCGCGCAAGGCAAGCAAGAGCACCGCATCGCGCTGGCCGACGTGCCGATCACGCGCGGCGGCAGCATCGGCTTCCAGGTCGATAACGTGATGGCCTCGGTGGCGGCGGCATGGGCGGTCGGCACGGCGTGGGACGACATCCGCGCCGGGCTCACATCGTTCGCCAACGAAAGCGACAACGCACCGGGGCGCTTCAACGTCTTCAGCTACCGTGGTGCCACCGTGATTGCCGACTACGGCCACAATCCGGACGCCATCCTGGCGCTGGTCGGCGCGGTGGAAAGCATGCCGGCCAAGCGGCGCTCGGTGGTCATCAGCGGCGCAGGCGACCGGCGCGACGAAGACATCCGCCAGCAGACCGAGATTCTCGGCGCCGCGTTCGACGACGTGCTGCTGTACCAGGACCAGTGCCAGCGCGGGCGTGCCGACGGCGAAGTCGTCGCGCTGCTGCGCCAGGGCCTGACGGGCGCCGTGCGCACCACGCACGTGGACGAAATCAACGGCGAGTTCGTCGCGATCGACACGGCGCTGGCGCGTCTCGGCGAAGGCGACCTGTGCCTGATCCTGATCGACCAGGTCGACGAAGCGCTGGCCCACATCGCCGGCCGCATCGCCCAAGGCTAACCGCCAATCACAATTACCCAACCGGGGTCAGAGCTCCAATTAGAAATAATTGCTCAATCAGAGTCAGAAAACCCGCAAAATCCAAGGGTGACCTCCTACAACCGGGGTCTGACCTCTGATTAGAAATTATTTCAAACGAGCAACTGGCCCAGCGCGGATAAATCCTCACGCAGCGAACTTCGCCCCTCTGGGGCGGGCTCCCGATCAACCAGATCAACGACACGTCCGACTAATTTGATGTATTTGATGCAGCAGTGCAATTAATTGCTAATCAGAGGTCAGACCCCGGTTGTGTCTAGCTAAGCCTGACGCTGGGTTTATGATGCAACACCGCAATTAATTGCTAGTCAGAGCTCTGACCCCGGTTGTGCATGAATTGCACAAAGCAAAAATATTAACGTTGATAGACAGTTAAATAACAACTACACTAGGGCGCCTTTACTTCCAATAATAGATGCCATGACGCAACACGATGAATCGGACCGCAGGCCCATTACCGTCCGCGATGCCGGCTGGGCACGGCGGATTGCACGATTGCTGGCCGGCAAAGGCATCAGCCCGAATCAGATTTCCGTTCTGAGCATCGTCTTTGCCGCCCTCGGCGCCGCCGCACTCATCCGTGGCGGCCTCTTCATGCAGAATGCCGCCCCGTTCCTGGTCGCCGCCGCGCTGTGCATCCAGGGCCGCCTCTTGTGCAATCTGTTCGATGGCATGGTGGCGGTCGAGTACAACAAGGCCACGCCGCTCGGCCCCGTGTTCAACGAATTCCCCGACCGTATCGCCGATTCCCTGCTGCTGGTGGCCGCCGGCTATGCGGCCGGCGATCCCGTGCTCGGCTGGCTGGCAGCCCTGGCCGCCGCCCTGACCGCGTACGTGCGCGTGTACGGCGCTTCCTGCGGCCTCGGCCACGATTTCCGCGGCCCCATGGCCAAGCAGCACCGGATGGCCGTCCTCACCGTGGCTTGCCTGGCCGCCGCTGCCGTGCCGGTGCTTCCGCTCGGCTACCCGACCATGGGCGTGGCGATGGCCATCATCGCCCTGTTAAGCCTGGTCACCTGCGTGACCCGCACGCTGGCCCTGTGCCGCCAGCTCGAACAGAAAGCCAGGCAGTGAACCCCTTCTTCCGCATACAGCGCGACGCCTTGCTCGGCCTGCAGCGACTGATCGTGGGCGGCGCCGCCTTTTACGACGTGCCTCCCGTCCATCCCTGCGTATTTTTCGCCAATCACACCAGCCATCTGGATACCACGGGCCTGCTGGCCGCCATCCCGCCGGCCATGCGCGACCGCACGCGCCCGGTTGCCGGCGCCGATTACTGGGACAAGACGGCGCTGCGCCGCTACATCGCGCACCGCTTGCTCAATGTGGTGCTGGTCGACCGCGCCAAGGGCGGCGCCGACGCATTGGTGCCGCTGTCCCAGGCGCTCGACCAGCAGGATTCGCTGATCGTGTTCCCCGAGGGCACGCGCAAGGATGCGACCTTGCCGGGCGAGTTCAAATCGGGGCTATACCACTTGAGCAAGGATCGGCCGACCCTGGCCCTGGTGCCGGTGTACCAGCAAAACCTGCACCGCGCCCTGCCCAAGGGCGCCCCGCTGCCGCTGCCGCTGCTGTGCCGCTCGCACTTCGGCGCGCCGCTGTACAACGACCGCGGCGAGGACAAGGACGCCTTCCTCGCCCGCATGCACCAGGCCGTGTGCGACCTGGCCGATACTTTCTGAGACGCCCCCGATGACTCCCCAATTCATACTCACCGGCCAGATCCTGCTGGCGATCCTGGTGGTCGCCTCCAGCGTCGGCTTCGTGCTCCGCCTCAAAAATCCCGGCAGCGCGACCATCGTCAACCTGAACGCCCGCATCAACGCGTGGTGGGTCATGGCCGGCGTGCTGTTTTCGGCGCTGGTCCTGGGCCGCTATGTGACGATCGTGGTGTTCGGCTTCTCCTCGCTGATGGCGCTGCGCGAATTCCTCACCCTCACGCCGACCCGCAAGAGCGATTACTGGCCGCTGTTCATCGCCTTCTTCATCGCCCTGCCAGCCCAGTACTGGCTGCTGTGGACCCAGTGGTACGGCTTGTTCGCGATCATGATCCCGGTGTATATCTTCTTCCTGATCTCGGCCGCCAGCGCGATCAGCCAGGATACCGAGGACTTCCTGTCGCGCAATGCGCGCATCGTGTTCGCGGTGATGATCTGCGTGTACGGCGTCAGCCACGCGCCGGCGCTGCTGATGCTCGACATCCCGAGCTTCGAAGGCCACAACGCCCAGTTGCTGTTCTTCTTCGTCTTCATCGTGCAGATCAGCGATGTGCTGCAGTACGTCTTCGGCAAGCTGTTCGGCAAGCACAAGCTGGTGCCCAAGCTGAGCCCGAACAAGACCTGGGAAGGCTTGATCGGCGGCGGCCTGGCGACGATGGGGATCGGCGCCCTGCTGGCCTTCGTCACGCCGTTCACGCCCCTGCAGGCGGCCGGCATGGCCGCGCTGATCGTCATCGGCGGCGTCATGGGCGGCCTGGTCATGTCGGGCGTGAAGCGCTCGCTCGGGGCCAAGGACTGGGGCACGGGCATCGCCGGCCACGGCGGCTACATGGACCGCCTCGACTCGCTCGGTTTCGCCGCCCCGGTCTTCTTCCACATCGTGCGCTGGATCTGGGCCCTGCCCTGAGCTGTTCGTAGCACAAGTACCTCCCGCCCCGCCTTCCCATCCTTACAAAACAGCCATCCCGCCCCGCCCTCACCGGCGGCGGCGGCCGGCGTTCGCCTTGATTTTCTTATAACTCCAGAAAAGATGTGTAGTAATATTACATCGGCTTCAGCCTCTCGCCAGCGGCGCCACAAAAACGATGTACCAAGCACAAGGGCGCCGCTGCACATCCCCCTCTTCAGGAGTTGCACATGCATTCTCTAGGTAGTATTACTTCACGCCTCACATCGCCATATCAGCGCCTGCTCAGCGCGAGCTTGTGCGCCAGCCTGCTGGCCGCCTGTGGCGGTTCCGATTCCACCAGCGCCCCCGAAACCCCGACAATGATGTCGGAGTCGGTCCAGCGCGCATCGGTCGCAGTCGCTGCCGTGGCACCCGGCACCATCCGCATGCACTACCGGCGCGCCCAACGCGACGAAGCCCAGTGGGGCGTATATTCCTGGTCCGGCCCGGCCAAGCCCAGCGTGGAATGGATCAAGGACCGCTTCATGCTGGCCGCCAGCGACAGCTACGGCGGCTATGTCGACATTCCGGTCGACGCCACCAAACCCAAAATCGACTTCCTGCTCACCAACGGCAGCGGCAACAAGAACTGCGCCAGCGACCAGGCCGGCGATTTTGCGGCGGACATCGCCACCCGCGGCCAGGAAGTCTGGCTGCTCGAAGGCGACTGCAAGGTCTACGCCAGCGCCCCGGCGATCAGCTTCGGCAACCTGGCCAACGCCGCCGCGCACTGGCTCTCGCCCGATACCGTGGTGTGGCCGGGCACGCCGGCCGGTGGCAGCTACAAGCTGTTTTACGCGGCCAACGGCGGCTTGGGTTCCGCGCCGGGCGGCGTTACCGGCGCCGATGGCAGCATTGAGCTGCGCGTGGCCGGCGCCCTGACGCCGACGCTGCAAACGAAGTATCCGCACCTGGCCGCATCCACCGCGTTGACGCTATCGGGCGCCGACGTGGCCGGCCTGCCCGCCAAAGTCAGCGGCCAGTTCGCCATCGCCCAGTTCGACGCGGCGGGCAAGCTGGTACAGGTCACGTCGCTGCAAACGAGCGGCCTGCTCGACGCCCTGTTCGCCCCGGCCGCCGCCAACAGCGCGCTCGGCGCCACCTTCAACCGGGCCGGCGTGCCGACCTTCCGCGTGTGGGCGCCGACCGCCAAGTCGGTCGCGCTCAATGTGTACGCGAACGCCGGCACGGCCAGCGCCAGCAGCGTGCCGATGACGCGCGACGCCGCCAGCGGCGTGTGGCACTACACGGCCCCCAACGCCGCCTGGACCAATCGCGCCTACTACACCTACACGGTCAATGTGCTGTCGCGCTGGGCCAATAACACGGTGGTGAGCAACGTGGTCACCGATCCGTATTCATTGAGCCTGAACGCCAACGGCCAGCGCAGTTTCATCGCGAACCTCGACAGCGCCGCGCTCAAACCGTTCGGCTGGGACTATCATCCGATTCCACGCCTGGAGCATCCGACCGATATCTCCCTGTACGAACTGCAGGTGCGCGATTTCAGCGCCAGCGACATGACGGTGCCGGCCAGCCATCGCGGCAAGTTCCTCGCATTCACCGATGTGCACTCGAACGGCATGCGCCACCTGCGCGCATTGCAGCGCGCCGGCATGAGCCACATCCACCTGCTGCCAAGTTTCGACATCGCCAGCGTCAATGAAACCGGCTGCGCCACGCCCACAATTCCGGCGGCCGCGTCCAATTCGGAGGCGCAGCAAGCCGCCGTGGCGGCCGCCGGCGACAGCGACTGCTTCAACTGGGGCTACGATCCGGTCCACTACAGCGCGCCCGATGGCAGCTTCGCGACCGACGCCAGCGATGGCGCGGTGCGCGTGCGCGAGTTCCGCGCAATGGTCAAGTCGCTGCACGAACAAGGCTTGCGCGTGACGATGGACGTGGTCTACAACCACACCAGCGGCTCGCAGCAAGGCCCGCTGTCGGTGCTCGACAAGATCGTGCCGGCCTATTACTATCGCCTCAACCCGAGCGGCGCCATCACCAACGACAGCTGCTGCGCCGACACCGCCGCCGAAAACGCGATGATGGCCAAGCTGATGACCGACTCCGTCGTCACCTGGGCCACCGACTACAAGGTCGACAGCTTCCGCTTCGACATCATGGGCATGGCGCCGCTGTCGGTCATCACCAGGCTGAAAGCGACCGTCGACCGCGCCGCCCAGCGCGACATCTACCTATATGGCGAAGCCTGGAACTTCGGCGTGGTCGGCAACGACGCGCGCTTCGTGCAGGCGCGCCAGGCCAATATGTTCGGCAGCGGCGTCGGCTCGTTCAACGACCGCCTGCGCGATGCCGTGCGGGGCGGCGGCTGCTGCGATGGCGGGGCGGACCTGATCAGCCAGCAGGGCTTCATCAATGGCGCTTTTTATGACCCGAATGCGGCCAGCACCCAAACCAAGGACGACCTGCTGCGCCTGGGCGACTTGATCAAGGTGGGCTTGTCGGGCACCTTGCGCGACTACAGCTTCATCGACCGCACGGGCGTCGTGCGCAAGAATGCGGAGATCGATTATTTCGGGCAAAAGGCCGGGTTTGCGGCCAGTCCGGCCGAGACCATCAACTACGTCGAAGCGCATGACAACCAGACCCTGTTCGACCTGAACGCCTTCAAGCTGCCGCAGGCGACCAGCCTGGCCGACCGCGTGCGCGTGCAGAACCTGGGCGCGGCGATCAACATGCTGTCACAGGGCGTGCCGTTCTTCCACGCGGGGCAGGAGATCCTGCGTTCGAAGTCGCTCGACCGCGACAGCTACAACGCGGGCGACTGGTTCAACCGTCTCGACTTTTCATACCAGTCGAATAACTTCGGCGTCGGTTTGCCGATGGCCGGCGTGAACAAGGCCAACTGGGAATTCATGTCCCCGATCCTGGCCAATGCGCTGATCAAGCCCGATACGGCGGCAATTGTATCGGCGCGCGATTACTTCCTCGACCTGCTGGAAATACGCAAGGACACCACCCTGTTCCGCTTGCGCAGCGCCAGGGATGTAAGCGAGCGGCTCAGGTTCCACAACGTCGGGCCGCAGCAGATCGCCGGCTTGATCGCGATGAGCATCGACGGGCGGCGCTATCCGGGCGCGAAATACGGCGGCGTGGCGACCTTCTTCAACGTCGACAAGGTCGCCAAGACCATCACGATCGATGAACTCAAGGGACGCAGGCTAGCCGTGCACAAGGTGCAGCGCAAGTCGGACAATGACCGTCTCGCCAGGACGGCGACGTACGAGCGCACCAGCGGCACTTTCACCATCCCGCCACGCACGACAGTGGTGTTCGTGGAGAATGGCCCGTTCTGGCAAAACGACGACTAGGCCGGCTGACGATGTTGCTTAGCCGGGGTCTGACCCCTTAGCCGGGGTCAGACCCCGGTCAAGCAGCACATGAAATCCGTGCTGCCGATACCAAGATCGGTATCGGCAGCGGCAAAAACATGATTGGAGCAATTTCTGCGTGTCCCCTATGATTCGGGCAAATAAGAGCATTTAGCTCAATAACAATCATCGGAGACCCATGAATAATCGCGCCCTCGCCTGCGGCCGCGCCCGCACGGCCCGTCCCATCGTCCTCAAATCCCTGGTCGCGTCCCTGCTCGGCGCCGGCATGCTGAGCCACGTCTCGGTAGCCGCCCAGGAAGCCCTTCCCATTCCCGCCGATACGGCCGTCGTTACCGTCAGCGGCGTGCGTAAAGCAGCGCAAAGCGCGCAGACGATCAAGAAGAACGCCGACCAGGTGGTCGATTCCATCGTCGCCGACGATATCGGCAAGTTCCCCGACAAGAACGTGGCCGAAATCCTGCAGCGCGTCACTGGCGTGCAAGTCACGCGCGGCGGCGGCGAAGCCGGCACCGTGATCATCCGCGGCTTGGGCGGCGTGGTCGCCCTCCTCAATGGCCGCGAATTTTTTTCCGACACCGGCCGCAGCCTGTACCTGTCGGACGTGCCGGCCTCCATGCTGCAACGCATCGACGTCTACAAGACCCAGGGCGGCGACCTGCCCGAAGGCGGCACCGCCGGCGTGATCGACGTGCGCACCAACCGCCCGTTCGACTTCAAGGGCAGGCAGGTCAACCTGAATGCGCGCGTGGAGAACCGCGACAAGGCCAAGACCAATAATCCCGACCTGAGCGCGATGGTCAGCGACCGCTGGAAGACCGGTATCGGCGAGATTGGCGCGCTGGTCGGCCTGTCGTACCAGCGCGGGCGCTACCACGATGAAGTGGCATTCGCCGGCTTTCCGATCCCGATCGATAATGGCGTGACCGGCGCCGAGAACTTCGGCCGCTTCATGGGGAACGGCGACCGCAAGCGCGAGGCGGGCAATTTTGCGCTGCAATGGCGTCCGAGTCCGGCCGTGGAAGTGTTCGCGGAAGGCTTCCGCACGAATATCGATCACCGCTTCCAGAACAATTTCATGATCGGTTTCCCGCCGCACTTCGCCGGCGCGACCATCACGAGCAAGCCGGGCACGAACAATCTCGACACCATCACGCGCCTGAACCAGGATGCGCCAGGCTTCTCGTCGACCCAGGCTTACCAGCACGATGTGAGCAACGAGCAGGTGGCCGTGGGCGCGCGCTGGGATGCCACGCCGGCCCTGCGCTTGACCACCGAAGTGGCGCGCACCGCCAGCTACTTCAAGGAGCGGCGCGTGATTTTCGACTTCGATTACACGGCGCGCGGCTTCGTGGGCGCGGTGCGCTCGGGCGGCGGCTACCTGGACTTCCCGGGCACGAACATGGAAGACCCGGACGACGCAAATTTTCGCGTACGCGGCGGCACCGACATCGCCAACGCGCGCCAGGGCACCTCGAACGACTGGCGCGGCGATGTGGTCTACGACGCCAGCGAGAATGGCGTGCTCAGTTTTGTGAAGGAACTGGCCGGCGGCGTGCGCCTGGCCGAGCGCAAGGCGTCCTCGCGCGGCATCCGCGACATGTGGTACGCGAATAGTCCGCAAAATGGCGTACCGGCCAGCAGCTTTCCTGGCTTGTGGACGCGGTCGGCACCGACCGGCGGCAATTACGGCGTGAACCGCTACGTGGTGGCCGACCATAACTACATCCTCGATCATACCGACGTCGTGCGCACCATCCTGACCGGCTCGCCCACGCAGCTGGAAGACAATCCGCTGTCGTACTACAGCGACGTGGAGCGCACCTCGGCCTTGTACGCGAAGGCCAAGTTCGGCTTCCACATGGGCGTGCCGATCAGCGGCGTGGTGGGCGCGCGCGTGGTGCGCACCGAGCAGACGCTCAAGGGCAATTCGTCGATCGTCGGCGTGATCGCGCCGGTGTCGGTCGATACCAGCCGCACCGATGTGCTGCCTAGCCTGGCGCTGCGCGCGGATCTGGCGCCGACCCTGGTGGCGCGCCTGATTAGTGGCCGCGCGGTCGAGCGGCCGGCGTTTGCCGACTACAATCCCGCGCTGCGGCTGACCGAAGGGGTGGCGGCGACGCCGACCTCGTCGGGCATCGTCGGCACCGGCGCGGCGGGCAATCCGAATCTGCGGCCGACCAGGTCGGACAATATCGACGTGGCGCTGGAGTGGTATTTTGCGCCGACGGGTTCGTTGACCGGGACCATTTTCCAGCACAAGTTCACCGACCGCTCGGTGGAAAAGGCGGCGCGCGAAATCATCAACGGCCGCGAGTACGATGTGACGCGCCGCTACAACCTGAGCAAGGCCAATCTGGAAGGCGTCGAGTTGAGCTACCGGCAATTCTACGACTTCCTGCCGGGGATGCTGAGCGGGCTGGGGCTGGAGGCGAACTTCACCTACATCACCGGCAAGCAGACCAATCCGGACGGACGCGAGTCGACCTTCCTGGGGATGTCGAAAACCTCGTATAACCTGGTGGGGCTGTACGAGAAGGAGGCGTGGTCGGCGCGCCTGGCATACAACTGGCGCTCGAAGTTCATGGCGGAGGAACGCTATCGGGGCAATGACAAGCTGGACTTGTATGTGGCACCGCTGCGCTCGCTCGACGGGTCGCTGTCGTACCGGATCAACAAGCAGCTGACCGTGACCCTGGATGGGAACAATCTGCTGGACCAGCCGTATCACGATTATTTCAACAAGGACCCGGGCCTGGTGCGCGACACGCGCCGTTACGACCGGGCGGTGGGCCTGGCGCTGCATTACAAGTATTAAGTCCCCCGTCGTTCCCGGCCTTGGCGGCCCCCTTGGCGGGAACGCATGCGTTCCCCCCAATTTCGTACCGTAACTGGCGGCTCGACAAACTTGGGTTGCCGTGGAGGCGCCTGGCCCTGCGCGGGAAGTCGGTTCTGCCAATGGCAGGAACGACGGGGAAGGTGGAACAACGGCTTACAGGTTACAGAAACGCACCAAGCACGCCGCAATCGGCACAATCCCCCACCATCGAGCGCCTCCCTTCGACAGCATTCCCCCCGCAATGGTAAGCTCTTGTTTTTTGACAAACACGCATCGCGATCCCCTGCGAACCACGTAGAAAGCTTCCATGAAACAGAACTATATCAACGGCGCCTGGGTCGACGGCGCTTCGTCGTCCGCCAACATCAATCCCTCGAACACGACCGACATCATCGGCCACTACGCCCAGGCCGACGCCCAGCAAGCCGAGCTGGCGATCGCCGCCGCCGCTGCCGCCGCACCGGGCTGGGCCCTGTCGAACATCCAGATGCGCGCCGATGCGCTCGACAAGATCGGCAGCGAAATCCTGGCCCGTAAAGAAGAGCTCGGCACCCTGCTCTCGCGCGAAGAAGGCAAGACCCGTCCGGAAGGCATCGGCGAAGTCGCCCGCGCCGGCGCCATCTTCAAATTCTTCGCCCAGGAATGCCTGCGCCTGCGCGGCGACAAGCTGCCGTCCGTGCGCCCCAACCTCGACGTGGAAGTCACGCGCGAGCCGGTCGGCGTGGTCGGCATCATCGCGCCGTGGAACTTCCCAATTGCCATCCCATCCTGGAAAATCGCACCGGCGCTGGCCTACGGCAACTGCGTGCTGATCAAGCCGGCCGAACTGGTGCCCGCCAGCGTCTGGGCCCTGACCGACATCATCAGCCGCGCCGGCCTGCCGCCGGGCGTGTTCAACCTGGTGATGGGCCGCGGCAGCGTGGTCGGCCAGGCATTCCTGAATGACCGCCGGGTCAACGCAATCAGCTTCACCGGTTCGGCCGCGACCGGTGCCAAGGTGGCGTCCGCCGCCATCGGCCGCATGGCCAAGGTGCAGATCGAAATGGGCGGCAAGAATCCGCTGATCGTCCTCAACGACGCCGACCTCGCCACCGCCGTCAACTGCGCGGTGCAGGGTTCGTTCTTCTCGACCGGCCAGCGCTGCACGGCGTCGAGCCGCCTGATCGTCGAAAAAGGCATCTACCCGGCATTCGTGGCCGCCATGCGCGACAAGCTGGCCACATTGAAAGTCGGCGACGCCCTCGGCGACGGCATCGACATCGGCCCGGTGGTCGACCAGAGCCAGCTCGACCAGGACATGGAGTACATCGGCATTGGCCGCGAAGAAGGCGCCACCCTGGCCTTCGGCGGCGAGCGCGTGGAATGCGCGACGCCGGGCTTCTTCCTGCGCCCGACCCTGTTCACCGATTGCAGCAACGACATGCGCATCAGCCGCGAGGAAATCTTTGGCCCGGTCGGCATGGTGATTCCGGCCGACAGCTACGAGCATGCGCTGGCGATGGCCAATGATACCGAGTTCGGCCTGGCCAGCGGCATCGTTACCACCTCGCTCAAGTACGCCACCCACTTCAAGCGCCACGCCGAAGCGGGCATGGTGATGGTCAATGTGCCGACCGCGGGTGTCGACTACCACGTGCCGTTCGGCGGACGCAAAGGGTCGAGCTACGGTTCGCGCGAACAGGGCACGTACGCGGCCGAGTTCTTCACCACCGTCAAGACCGCCTACTGCGGCGTGTAAGGACCTGCTGCGCTGCCCTCGCCGCTCACCGGGCGAATGGCAGCGCGGCAGCACCGTGCCGCTCGCTGCTCGACACCGTCCGGTTGGCGCCCACGCCAGCGGCGCGGCGCGCGGCAAAGCCGACCATGCACAGGCCAAGGAGCAGCACCGCATAGGTGTCGGGCTCGGGCACGGCACTGGCCGGATCGAGCCGCAAGGTGCCGCACTGGCCGCCCCTGCAGCCGCTGGCGGCGATCTGCTGCCAGTCGTTGCTGGCGCGTGCCTCCTGCAACAGCCAGCCGCAGGCGGGATCGATCAGCGTGGTCAGGTCGCGCAGGACGCCGTTTTCATACAGGAAAGCGCGCTGCACGCTCTCGCTGTTGCCTTCGCCAACGATCTGGCCCAGGTTATTGATGTCGAAGGCCATGCTGCCGCCCTCCTTGCCGCCCAGGGCGCCGAGCTCGCGCATGGTGCCGCTGGCGTCGGCATAGGCGCCAGGCACGTGACCGCTCAGCTTGATGTCGCGCGCGCTGCAGCCGGCGGCGCCGACCGTGGCGACGCTGTAGCGCGTCGCCGCCGGGGCTGCCAGCGGCAACGCGAGGGCGGCAATCAGGACCAGTCTGAAGCAATGCCTGGGGATGAGCATGGAGGACTCCTTGACTGAAATCGGATGGGTTCGATGAACGCGAACCTGGCCCGGGCATTGCGCCGTGACGCGCGCATGGCCCGCTTCAAGAATAGGCCGGTGCGTGCGGGCGCGTCTGCGCCATATCACGCTGCGGCGGCACGCACACAGCGTCCCGTTTGCGGAAAAAGCGGTGCGGCGGACAGTCGCATTTCCTGGGCAAAAGTTCATTGGCGCCGGGCAGCCCAGTTCGCAGGCGCAAAAAAACGCCCGGTTTCAAGCCGGGCGGTTTTTGTGTGAGGCGAAGCACTACTGCGATCAGGCTGCCAGCGCGACTTCCTCTTCATTGGCAACATTGCTCACCACCGGTTGACGAATCAGGTAGTCGAACGCGCTGAGTGCGGCTTTCGATCCTTCGCCCGCAGCAACGACGATCTGCTTGTACGGCACCGTGGTCACGTCGCCGGCGGCAAACACGCCCGGCACACTGGTGTGGCATTTGGCATCGACAACGATCTCGCCATACTTGCTCAGTTCCAAAGTCCCTTTCAGGAATTCGGTATTCGGCACCAGGCCGATTTGCACGAACACGCCTTCCAGCGCCACATGGTGATCCGCACCGGTGGTACGGTCCTTGTAGCCCAGGCCATTGACCTTTTGGCCGTCGCCGGTGATCTCGGTGGTTTGGGCGTTCACGTGGATGGTGACGTTGGACAGGCTCTTGAGCTTGTTGACCAGTACCGCATCGGCTTTCAGCGCATCGGCAAACTCGACCAGGGTCACGTGCTGGACGATACCGGCCAAGTCGATTGCCGCTTCCACGCCGGAGTTGCCACCGCCAATCACGGCCACGCGCTTGCCTTTGAACAAGGGCCCGTCGCAATGCGGGCAGTAGGCCACGCCCTTGTTCTTGTACTCGGCTTCACCAGGCACGTTCACATTGCGCCAGCGGGCGCCGGTCGAGACGATCACGCTGCGGGCCTTGAGCACGCCGCCGTTCTGCATGTGCACTTCGACCAGGCCGCCCGGCGTGGCGGCGGGAACGATGCGTTCGGCCCGCTGCAGGTTCATGATGTCGACTTCGTAGTGCCGTACCTGCGCCTCAAGCGCGGCGGCGAAGGTGGGGCCGTCCGTTGCCAGCACCGAGATATAGTTCTCGATGGCCATGGTGTCGTTGACCTGGCCGCCGAAGCGTTCCGCCGCCACGCCGACACGGATGCCTTTGCGGGCCGCGTACACCGCTGCCGCCGCGCCGGCCGGGCCGCCGCCGACGATCAGCATGTCGAAGGCGGACTTTTGATTGAGTTTCTTCGCTTCGCGTTCAGCCGAATTCACGTCGAGCTTGGCGACGAGTTCTTCCACGGTCATGTGACCGGATGTAAACATCGTGTCATTCTTGAAGACCATCGGGACCGCCATCACCTGGCGCGTCTCGACTTCCGACGGGAACAAGCCACCATCGATGATCACGGTGCGGATCTTCGGATTGAAGACCGCCATCAAGGTCGCTGCCTGCACCACGTCGGGGCAATTGTGGCAGGACAGGGACATGTAGACGTCGAAATCCATTGCTTCGTCGAGCGCCTTGATGGCCTCGATTACTTCGGGTTCCACTTTCGGCGGATGACCGCCGGTCCACAGCAGGGCCAGCACCAGCGAGGTGAATTCATGGCCAAGGGGAATGGCGGCGAAGCGCACGCCGTGGGTTTCGCCTTCGCGGGCGATCACGAACGAAGGCTTGCGGCTATCGGTGCCCGACTCGTCAACACTGACTTTATCGGACAGGCTGCTGATCTCGGCCAGCAGTTCCCGCAGTTCGGCACTTTTTTCGCTGTGATCGAGCGTTGCGATGAGACGAATCGGCGCACGCAGGTTCTGCAAATAGCCTTGCAACTGGGTTTTGAGGGTGGCGTCAAGCATGTTGATATCCGTAAGAAAGTGCCTTGAATTAAATCCGGGAACCGTCGGGCTGGTTCCCGGTGCAGGAAAGGCAGCGCAAGGCGCCGCGCCCTCCCTGTTTGCTGCTATTTAGATCTTGCCGACCAGGTCCAGCGATGGGGTCAGGGTCTTCGCGCCTTCATTCCACTTGGCCGGGCACACCTGGCCTGGGTTGGCGGCAACGAACTGGGCAGCCTTGAGCTTGCGCAGGGTTTCCTTGACATCGCGGGCGATGGCGTTGTCATGGATTTCCAGGGTCTTGATGACGCCTTCCGGATTGACGATGAAGGTGCCGCGCAGTGCCAGGCCTTCTTCTTCGATGTGCACGCCGAACGCGCGGGTCAGCGTGTGGGTTGGATCGCCCACCAGCGGGAACTTGGCCTGGCCGACGGCTGGCGAGGTTTCGTGCCAGACTTTGTGCGAGAAGTGGGTATCGGTGGTGACGATGTAGACTTCCGCGTTGGCTTTCTGGAATTCGGCGTAGTTCTGGGCCGCATCTTCGACTTCGGTCGGGCAGTTGAAGGTGAACGCGGCAGGCATGAAGATCACGACCGACCACTTGCCCTTCATCGACTCGTTCGAGACTTCAACAAATTTGCCGTTGTGGAAAGCTTGGGTTTTGAAAACCGGAATTTGCGTATTGATCAGCGACATGGGTATCCTCGTGCGTGAATTTTGTGGGTTAAGAAAAACTATCGAATGAGAAGCTCTCATTGGTTATTATGATACGACAAGATAGGCTGAGCACCTCATTGTTTGTATTAATGAGGGTCATTGGAATTTTGTTGGACAGCCGCCGACGAGCGGGCCGAATTCGCTTTTTCCCCGCCGTTGACGGCGCGGTTGCTCGCGTGCGCGCGCGGGTCCATGCTAGTATCGATCCATGAAACCGTCCCAGGCCCTCTCCCTGTATCGCGAAGAACTTCGTGCCCTTGCGCTGGAGCGTGGACTGGTGGAGGTGCGCGTGTTCGGTTCGACGGCGAGAGGCGACGATCGGGAAGATAGCGATCTTGATATTCTCTTAGTAGTCGATGCGAATGGGACTTTGTTTCCGGCGATGGGATTCATTCTGGAAGCGCAACGCAGGTTTCCCGCCGTTGCCATTGACGCAATTACGAACATCATGGCCAAGCCCGAGGTTTTGAACGCGGCAATGCGTGAAGGATTTTTGTTGTGAGCAGTCCCGTCGTCAAAGCGAAAGCCCGGATCGCGGATGCACTGAACGCCGTGGACTTGGTGGAACAGCGATTGAAAAATGTCTCACAAGCTACATTGGCTGGCGACAGCATTCTCCTTGACGCGTGCGCGTACAGGATTGGCGTCATCGGAGAAGCGATCAGCTATGCGAAAACATTTGCGCCAACTGTCTTCGTAAAAAACTCGCCGCGAAATTTTTCTTGGGACGAGGTCGCGGCACTACGAAACCACCTCTACCATGATTACAACATGGTCACTGCGCAGGCGGTGCTGATGTTCGCGAAATCGCTTGCCGAGCTAAGGCTCGCTTTGGCAAATGCGCAAGGCGCACTCTAGCCTTGGCCTATTCCGACGAGGTAGCGCTCTGAAGACCGGACCATGCTTTTCAATACCAATTCGACATGAACGCATTACTATAAGCAATCAAAAAAACCGCCTGGTGTGACCCAGGCGGCTTGCAGGGTGATGAAGCGCTTATCCCCCCTCTTGAACTACAGTCAATTACCCAAGCTGAGGCGACAGGTCGCGCAATGCCGAACCCGCCTGCAGCGGCTGCGCAGTGACACCAAACGCCGGGCTCGACAACAGAGCGCCGGCCGGCAGCATCGACATCGAGGTCAGATTGCCGTTCCTGGCGTACTGGTAAGCGAGGTCGCCGCCCAGTGCCGCCGCATCGCTGCCGCTCAGGTAAAAATTGAGCAAGGAGGTCGACAGGGCCCAACTCGTCAACGCCGGATTGGCAGTGCGGGCAGCATCAAACGCCCCGACCAGACCATCAAAGTTGAACTGCTCGACTTTCTTGTTGTTCAGCTTGTTGGCCGACGCAGCGTTGTAGTCGCTGCCGCCTTCAATCACCACCTGCAAATTGGCAACGCTGCGATTGGCGGGTGCCGCGTACCAATCCTTGAAGGTGATCTGTTCGGCAGCTCCGGTCACCAGCACCAGGTCGTTAGCGGTTTTCTTGAACAGCAAATCCGCGTACAGCACGCCCTTGCCCAGGGAAACGGTATTGTCCTTGCCAGTGCTGGCATTGACCACATCCTGCCCGTCCCCGCGGTTGAAGGCGATGATATCGGCCCCGTCGCCAGTGACGATCGCATCGTTGCCGGCGCCGCCGATCAACATCTCCTTGCCAGCGCCACCGGTGAGCGTGTCGTTGCCGGTGCCACCATCGAGCAGATTATTGCCGAGGGTGTCAGTGAGCGTATCGATGCCGGCACCGCCCTGAAGCAGGTCGTTGCCCGCATCACCGTTCAGCGCATTGTTGGCGCCATTGCCGACGAGCAGGTTGTTGATCGCGTTACCGCTGCCGCCAATCCCGTTCGCGCCTGTCAGGAACAGCGCTTCGATATTGGCGCCCAGGACACTGCTCACGCCGGATTTGACGGTATCGATGCCTTCGTTCGCCAGCTCGGCCACGGTATCGCCGGCATTGTCGACAATGTACGTGTCGTTGCCGGCCCCGCCGCTGAGTGCGTCCGCCCCGGCGCCACCATCGAGCAGGTTGTTGTTGGCATTTCCCTTGATTACGTTGTTACCGGCATTGCCCTTGCCATCGACCGCCAGGCTACCGGTCAGGGTCAGGTTGTCGAGGTAGGCGCCCAACTCGTAATTCAAGCCCGTCTGCACGGTGTCGACGCCGACGTAGTTGCCTTCGTTGACGATATCGCCAGCGTTGTCCACGATGTAGAGGTCGTTCCCGGAGCCACCGTTGAGGATATCGGCCCCGCTACCACCGTCGAGCGTGTTGTCGCCCGAGTTACCGGTCAACACATTGTTCAGCGCATTGCCGGTGGCATTGATCGGCGCCGTGCCCGTCAGGGTCAGTGCCTCGATGTTGTTGCCCAATACCGTGGTCAGGCCCGACTTGACCGTGTCGTTGCCTTCGTTGGCAGCTTCCACTGCCACGTCGGCCGCCTGATCGAACACATACACGTCGTCGCCCGCCCCGCCGCTCATGGTGTCGCTACCGAGGCCACCGTCCATGCTGTCGTTGCCCTCGCCGCCGTTGAGCTTATCGTTGCCGTCTAGGCCATTGAGGATATCGTTACCTGCACCACCGTTCAACTGGTCGGCACCGGCGGTGCCGGTCAGTGTCAGGTTTTTGACGCTGACGACCAGATCGAAGACATCGCTGGCGCTCAGATTGCCGGCATCGCGGGCGGTGACTTTCACGCTGAACGTTCCGGCAGCCGGCGCGGTGCCGCCAAATGCCCGCGTCGTGGCGTTGAACGACATCCAGCCAGGCAAAGGCGTGCCGTCGGCCATGGTGGCGCTGTAGCTGAGCACGGTTCCCGCATCCGGATCGGTGAACGCGCCAGCCGGCACCACATAACTGAATGCCGTACCCAGGGCGTTGGCCTGGTCAGCAAGCGCGGCCGCCAGGACCGGCGTGCGGTTGGCCGGGCTGACGACCAGCGGCAAGTCGATATAGCCTCGTCCGCCATGGTTGTCCGTTCCCCACAGCTTGACCGGAACCGAGCCCACGTCGGTGGCGGTGGGCGTGCCGCTGAAGGTCCGCGAGGCAGCATCGAACTTCAGCCATGCCGGCAAGGGCACGTCGTTGGCCAACGATGCGCTGTAGGCGAAGGTATCGAGCGGGTCCGGATCGACCATGGTATTGGCTGCGAGGGTGAAGGTGAGCGGCTTGCCCACCTCCGCCTTGAACGGCGCCACGGCCCCCGGGCCGCGTACAGGCACCTTGTTGGCGGTGCTGATATCGACCAGGGTTTGTATCTTGGCTTGATCCCATACGGCACCGCCGACAAACTCGACGCGCTCGATCTTGTTGTTAACGATCGCCCCATCCTTGCTCACGTCTGCAATGAAGTACTTGGAGAACGTCACTTGATCCGTGCTCCCCTTGATTTGCAGAAGCAGATTGTCGCCACTGCGTTGCGCAATGACGTCGGCTTCTGCGATGTCTTTGCCGAAGCGCAGCGTATCGATGGCGCCAAGCACATCGTCGTTGATGACCACGTCCTTGCCGTCGCCACGTTCGACGACATACACATCGTTGCCCGCGCCGCCGGACAGGGTATCGTCGCCGGCACCGCCAAGCAGTTGATCGTTGCCTGCAAGGCCGGACAGTGTGTTTTTCAGCGTATTGCCCTTGATGACGTTGTCCAGCGCGTTGCCAAAGCGCGAGAGCGCGCCGCCGGTCAGTGTCAGGTTCTCGATGCCATCAAACAAAACGGATTGGGAGCTGATACTTGTTTCGACCGTATCGTTACCGCTGTCATCGACAGCCACGTCGTCGATGTTGTCGATGACGTAGGTATCGTCGCCCCCGTGGCCGTAGAGATAATCCCTGCCGGCGCCACCGTCGAGGCGGTTATTGCCCTCATTTCCATGGATCGTATTGTCTGCCACATTGCCAGTGGCATCCATGTTTGCCGTTCCCAGCAATTCCAACGATTCCACATTGGCGGGCAATGTAAAGCTCGCGCTGGAATTGACCCTATCGTACCCGCCGCCAGGCAGTTCAACGACGATATCGAGCGTGCTGTCGGCCACGTAGTCGTCATTGCCGGTACCTCCGGCCATGGTGTCGGCGCCCATGCCGCCATCAAGCGTCTGGCTACCCAGCCCGGCGCTGATGTTATTGTTGAGGTTATTACCATTCAGAACGCTCTGCGTTCCTTCACCGCTGAACACGAGGTTGTCGACATTGGCTGGCAGTGTGTAGTCCGGCAGCGCTGTTCGCACGGTATCGATACCTTCGTTGACGTTCTCGATCACGGAATCGTCGCCATCATTGATGACATAGGTATCGTCGCCCGTGCCGCCTTCCAGGGTATCGCGGCCCAAACCACTTTCGAGGTCATCGTTGCCGCCGAGTCCCTTGATCAGGTCGTTGCCAACCCCGCCCTTCAAGGTATCGTTGCCGGCAGTGCCTGTGACGATGTTGTTGGCGCTGACGACAATATCGAACACATCCGATGCGGTTTTGCCACCCAGATCAGTTCCAGTGACTTTGACGCTCACCGTTCCGGCGGCGTTGGACAAGCCATTGAACTGACGGGTGACCGGATCGAAGGTCAGCCATGTCGGCAGCACGCCACCGGATGCGAGGGTTGCGCTGTACGCGACCACATCGCCTTTGTCGACGTCCGTGAACACGTCGCCCAGGGTGAACTGGAATGGCGTTCCTTGCGACGTGACGAGGTCGGGTATGGACGACTGGACCGTGGGTGCAATGCTCACGGGGCCAATGTTAATAAAAAATTGGCGCGCGGTGGTGGCGCCGTACAGGTCCGTGCCGAAGAGGTGGAACGCCACCGTGCCCTGGTCATTGGCTCCAGGAGTACCCCACAGCTTCATCGTGAGGGGATCAAATTTCAGCCATGCGGGCACCGCAGGGGCGCCAAGTATTGCGCCGACAGTAAAGGACAACACGTCATAATAATCCGGGTCGACGATCCGGTTCGTGGGCAACACCACGCTGAACGTACTGTTGACGTTGCCGTTCATGTCGAATGCCCAGTCGGATATGAGCGGTTTCGTGTTCGTGTGGGGAACCGCCATCTGGTCGATGACCGCCGTACTCCAACTGACGCCCTCGGCAAATTGCACCTGTTCGATCTTTCCAGTGCGTACCCCGTTGGCTTCCAGGAAATAATCCTCGACAAACAAGGTATCCTTGGAACTGCGGATGGTCAGCACCAGCTTGTTTTCCCAGCGCTCGACCAGCACATCGCTGGCCTGCACGTCGTCTGCGAAGCGGATGGTGTCGACCTTGCCGGGCGCCGTGTCGCTGGTGAAGATGAAATCCGGGCCGTCGCCGTGGCCGAACACGAAGGTATCATTGCCGGCGCCGCCCACCATGCGGTCGCGCCCCGCGCCGCCGTCGAGCACGTCGTCGCCGGCGCCGCCGTCAAGCGTGTCGTTGCCTGGTCCGCCGGACAGGCTGTCATTGCCCTGCATGCCAAGCAAGGTATCCTGGCCTTTGCGGCCGGTGATGACATCGTTGCCTGAAGTGCCGTCGAGCTTGTCGTCCAGGTCGGTGCCTTTGAGCACCTGTTGCAGGACCATGGCTTGGGTCCACAAGGTGCCGTCGGCAAAGGCGATCTGCTCGACCGCCAGATTCAGGTCGGTTCGTGCGCTGAAATAGCTCCAGATGGTGACCCCGTCACCACTGTTGCCGAAATTGAGGCGCAAGGTGGGGCCGTCGCGCACGGCCTCCACATCGGCCGGTGACAGACCGGCGCCGAATTCGAGCCGGTCGACGTCCGGTGTCGTGACGGCCGGGCTGACGTCGGAAATGGTATCTTTACCGTCGCCCTTGTTGAAGCGGTAGGTGTCCGCGCCGGCGCCGCCGATGAGGTCGTCGCTGCCGGTCCCGCCTGCGAGGGTATCGTTGCCGGCGCCCGCGTCGAGCCGGTCGTTGCCGGCGCCGCCGTCGAGCAGGTCGTTTCCATCGGTGCCGTACAGCTTGTCGTTACCGGCCGAGCCGACCAGCAAAAATGGCAGGATCTGGGCCAGGGTCCAGGTTGTGCCGTCGGCAAACTTGATGGCCTCGACCTGCGACAGTGCGAGCTCGTCAGCCTTGAAGTAGTTCAACACGCGCAAGCTGTCGCCGCTTGCCGGCAGGCTCAGTATCAGGTCGTTGTCCAAGCGCGTCGGCTTGACGTCGCCCACTGCGACCCCGGGCAGGAACTCGATGGTGTCAATGCCTGCCTGCGACGGCAGGTCCTGGTTGTCGATGGTATCGTTGCCGTAGCCTTTGCCGAAGACATAGGTATCCGCACCGCCTCCACCCTTGAGCAGATCGTTGCCGACTCCACCGTCGAGGCGGTCGTTGCCGAAGGCGCCGAGCAAAGTGTCGTTGCCGCCGAGGCCCTTGAGGCTATCGTGGCCCCAGCCGCCCTCTTTCACATCGGCGGCGTCGGTGCCGGCGTAGACCTGATTTGGGTCAATCATGATCGGAAGCAGCGCGGAAGCCGTTCCGCCGTTGATGTCGCTGGCCTTGACCAGCACCTTGTACTCGCCCACCGCTGGCGGCGTGCCCGACAAGGTGCGGGTGGCAGCGTCGAACTTCAGCCACGCCGGCAGCGCGCTGCCATCGGCCGCGGTGGCGGCATACGTCAGCACGTCGCCGGCATCGCCGTCCGTAAAACTCCCTTGCGGGATGGTAAATTTCAACGCTTCGTTTGCCGCCCCGCCTGGCAACTGGGACCAGGCACCAAACGTCGGTACGCGATTTTCAACATCGAGTTTCATCAGGGTTTGCGCACTCAGACCGTGCGCGTCAGTGGCCGTGATGGCCAGCACGAGCCGTTCGAGTGCAGTCGGGGTACCGCTCAGCACCCCTGTTTTGGCATTAAAGTTCAGCCAGGATGGCAGGCTCGCGCCCTTGTCCAAGGTCACACTGTAGGTCAGCGCATCACCGTCGGGGTCAGCAAACAAGCCGGCAGGCACCAGGTAGCTGAGCGGCGTACCACGCGATGCCTTCGCATCGGGCGGAGTCGATTTCGACTCCGGTTTGCGATTGGCTGCACCGACATCCACAGCAATACCGATTCCGGTGCCGGCACCATAATCGTCAGTCGCAAGCACCGTCAGCTCCAACCGACCGACGCTGGCGTCATCCGGTATGCCAGACAGCGTACGGGTCGCGGCATCGAATTTGAGCCATGCAGGCGCAGTCGGCTGGTCCCGCAGCGTGACAGTATAGTGGAGCGTGTCGTCCGCATCCGGATCGGTCAAATTGTTCGCAGCGAGAGCGTACCTGAACGCATCACCCGAACGCGCCTTGAGAAGTGGCACGCCAGGGCCAGCAACCGGGGATTGGTTATTTGCCTGACGAGCAAGGATGGCCGCGATCTTCTCCGGGGTCCAGACCACGCCATTGGCGAACTCGATGCGGTCGACCTTGCTATCGGACACGATTGTTCCCGCAATCGTATTAGCAGCAAAATAGTTTCTTAGGGAGACTTGATCGTTACTACCTTTGATAATCAAGACCAGATGATCCACGTCACGCGAAACGATGACATCCGTGTCCGCAATGTCCGCACTAAAACGCAGGGCGTCCAAAGCCTGTGGGATCACCAGATTGCCGGTATTGCGCAACAGATCGACGTTTTCGATGGTGTCTTTACCGTCGCCACGGTTAAACAGGTAGACATCGTTGCCGGCGCCACCATTGAGCACATCATCACCCGCTCCACCAAGGAGCTTGTTATCACTACCGTTGCCAACCACTTGATTTGCCAGCTCATTTCCCGTGCCATCAATGGCGCTGTTGCCCGTCAGTGTGAGGTTTTCGAGATTGTCACCAAGCTGGTAGCTGACGCTGCTGTTGACATTGTCGACACTCGTACCGGCTGCCACTACGACGGACGGATTACTGATCATCATCAACTTGCCTCCGATTTGATCCGGGCTGCTCCCTGATGACGATTGTTTGCCGGCAGCTACCGTTGACGGCGGCGCAGTTTCGCGGATGATATCGCCCTCGTTGTCGACGTTGTACACATCGTCGCCATCACCGCCATCGAGCACGTCGGCACCGGTGCCGCCATCAAGGATGTCGTTCCCGGCACCGCCCAGCAGCACGTCGTCACCGCCACCGCCGCCGAGCTGATCGTTACCATCTCCGCCGTCGAGGAAATCGTTGCCATTGGCCTCGATGGGCAGCACGCTCGCCTCATCGTCGCCGAGCAAAATGTCGTTGCCCGCGCCGCCGATCAGATTATCCTTGCCGCCCCCACCGATCAGTTGATCGTCGCCTTCGCCGCCGTCGATCATGTCGTCGCCCTGGAAGCTGCCTTCGAGAGCCGCGCTTCGCTCATCCCCGAACAGAACGTCTTTGCCGCTGCCGCCGCTCAGCGTGTCATCCCCGCCGCCGCCTTGGGCATAGTCGTCGCCATCTTCGCCGCCAAGATAGTCGTTCCCCCATACGACCGCGCCTTCGCCCGCCCCAACGCCGGACGCAGGAAGATCGCCATACAAGTTATCGTTGCCTGCGCCTCCGAACAAGGAATCGTTCTTCGCGCCGCCACTCAGATTATCGTCGCCATCCTCGCCATCGAGGTAGTCGTTGCCCTGGAACTCGACCTTGACGTGGCCCGCAGAGGAGGTGCTGTCGGCGGAATCGCCCCACATATTGTCGCTGCCGATGCCGCCGAACAAGACATCGTCACCACCGCCGCCGGTCAGGAAATCGTCGCCTTCCTCCCCATCGAGGTAGTCGTCGCCCCAGATCAGGGCATTGTCGCTGGGTGAGGTAAGATTGGCGGCGCTGGTATCGCCCCATAAACTGTCAGCGCCCGAGCCACCGTACAAGGTATCGTTCTTGCCACCGCCTTCTAGGTAATCGTTGCCACCCTCGCCGTCGAGGTAGTCTTCACCGTGGTATTGAGGCGCGGCGTACGATTTGTCATCAGTTTTTCCTGAGGTGTCACCGGAAATATTGTCGTTGCCGGCCCCCCCAAACACGACGTCGGAGCCGCCCTGCCCGGACAGGCGGTCGTTACCAGCCCCGCCATCGATAAAATCGTGGCCATGCATTGACGTCGGAAGGGTGGTAAAAAGATCCGGTGTGCTTATCCCATCGCCATCGATAGCATCGTCGCCATCGTTGCCTTCCATTACGTCATCGCCCGCGCGGCCGGAGATCCTGTCGTCACCCGTGCCGCCAAGTAGACGATCGGCGCCGTCGCTGCCAACTATGGCGTCATTGCCGGCACCGCCGTCAACATAGTCAGGATCGCTGCCGGAAGGATCGTTACTGCCGCTCCAAGTGGCTGTTTGGTTAGGTTCATCTCCCTTTGTCATATAAACGCCCCAACCCGCACCGGCAGCGATTGGCGTCGCGCCCTCAGGTGGAGTAAAGCTGTCATCCGGTCTTCTGCGACGGCCCACGTTTAGCGTTGACGCGCTTGAAATAAAGTCGTTTCCATTTCCGCCCACAATGCGATCACTGCCCGTTCCGCCGCCGAGCATGTCGTCACCATCGCCACCGTCGATATCGTCGGCATCTTTGCCGCCGTCAAGCGCGTCGTTGCCGCCAAAGCCGAAAATTTTGTCGCGCCCATTGCTGCCGTAGATAACATCGGAGAAATTCGGCTGCGCGATCGCATTGGTCAGCGTGCCGTTGGCCTGCCATATCGACGTCGACCAGTCATACAGATCTGTAGGACTGCTTGCTGCGGGGCTTTGATCGCCTTTGTAGGTCCGCGTGAGTTCGCCACTATCCTTCAAGGCGAGGTTGAAGGTGTTCGTCGTCGCAGTGCCATCCTTGCCGGTAACCATTGCCATCACAGTCGCATTGAGGTCGGCGCTCAATGCGCCATCCTGCACCAGTGCGAAGGAGACCTGCGTTTGTCCTTCCACCAAGGGAATGACCGCGCCGCTGGCTGGAACCGTGATGTCGCCAAGAATGGCTTTCAAGGTATCACCGGCGCCACCGATATTCAGGGTGACGCTCTGCCCTGCCTTGGCGGCCTGGTTCAGGTAGACCGTGAAGGTGCGCCCGGTGCCTTCCACCACATCGACGCTGGCGCCGGCCAGGCTGCCCGGATCGAACGTGGGCTGCCGCCAGAGGTTGTCGCCGCCGCCGACCTTGATTGCTGCCTTGACAGTGTTATCGAGCTGGATGCCCAGATAGCCGCCGGCCTGCGCCCTGGCGAGATCGAAATTGCCGATAGTAACGCTGTTCTTGCCGTCATCACCCTTGACGATGACCAGTTTCTTGCCTGTGCTGCTTTCGGGGTCGTCCAGCAACGATAGCGTGGCTGATACGCCGCCACCCATCTCGAAGCGCCACTGGTCGCGCTTGCCGTTGCCGACGCCTTTGCCAATGGTGACGCCATCGATCTGGACATGTCCCACCCCGCCGAGATCGTAAATAACGTCGTTGCCGTAGTCGCCGCTGAAGACGTAGGTGTCGTTACCTTCGCCGGCGTTTAACAGGTCGTTGCCGACGCCACCGTCAAGTTTGTCGTCGCCACTGCCACCGAGCAGCTTGTCCTTGCCGGTACCGCCGTTGAGAACGTCCGCGCCGTCATTGCCTTCAAGATGATCGTCACCCGCGCCGCCGTTGACGATGTCGGCACCGCCGCCGCCAAACAAGCTGTCGTCCCGTCCGCCCCCCGTGATATCAGATTCACTCTGATCGCTACCGAACACAACAAATTTTGCGGACGTGACATCTTCCTTGCGCCTAACGATCAATTTGCTTGCACGGTCAATCCAGACTATGCCGTCATTATCGTAACTGGTTGCCGACTTATCGGCAGCACTTTCCGCGCCGACGGTTAAATCATAGCGCCCATTTTTGATACTGTAATACAGTTTTCTTTTAGCCAGATCAGCACGTGTGTTGAGATACTCGTTGCTCAGACTCGCATCGCCATGAAGAAAATCCTTAGTTCCGAGTTGAAGATCCTTGTTGAATTTTTCAGCAAGCTCGGGATTGACTGCTTGCAGTTGCGCTAATGCCTTGTCGGCGCCAATAGACAAGGCGAAAGGCGTCAAGTACACGACACTGAGTAATGCACCGAAATCTTTTCTGGCATCGGACCCTGTCGTTTCCGGTCCGGAAAGCTGCATCTTGCCGAGCAATCCCTTGTAAGCGGTGCTATTCGTGACTGCGGTAAGGACTTCATAGAACTTCGTACGCCCCGTATACTCAGCCTCGTTTTCTTTTGCTTTGAAATCCAGTGTAGCCCATGTCCCTCCACTCGGGCTACCCAAGAGCTGGCGGTACTTGTCTTTTCCGAGGAACATGCCCGCGAGTGCATTCACAACATTTTCCAGTACATCGCCTTCCGCCGCGCCTTGACCACCACCAATAGCACCCCCACCTGCCACCGAGAGATTTGAGGCTGCCGTCAACACATCGCGCACAAGTCGGGTTGCTTTGTCACGAGTTCCGTCTGCGCTTGTCACAAGATTGAGCAGCGAGGCCTGCACGTTAAGTGAATCTACCAACAGTACGAGGCTGTGCGTGTCACCGAACGATTTTGTGTCGTAGCCACTCTGCAATAGCTGTACATAACCGTCGAGAAGAGTTGCCTTCAGTACATCCCATGGATAACCACCGCGGAATTCTGGCTGATCTTCGATGAAAACTGGTACGTGAGTCCCGAGATGCCACTGACTATTGAGCCTCTTGCAAAACTAGCGGAACGGATGAAAATTGCTTGGCAGCGCAAGCGAAAAGGTGGGGGTGGGCGCCCATTTCTGGCATGATTTAGTTTCTAACGCTTAATCAAAACGCCCACACCATGAA
>NZ_WHJG01000028.1 GCF_011682175.1 Massilia frigida | reverse complement strand
CCTGCATGCCGTCAAGGGTGCGCTACGCCGGCACGCGCGCAGCGCGCGCCGCCCTTGACCGCACTCCGGGACGGTAGAACCTCACAGCATAGCCGATGTCAAGTTTCACCGGAAACGTCATAGGGCCGTCGTGGCACTCGACGCGCACGCACTAAGCACCATTGCGGCGGTGACGGTAATCAGTGAGCCAATAAAGCGGGATGTTGATTGCAATGGTGGCCTCTTGGCTAATGCGCTATTTCACGGACAAACAAATAGGTTATTACATCGTTGAGCGCTCTGATACAGGCTGCAATCGCGCAGCCGGTAATGAACGGGAATGATTCTAATGTTCAAAAGTTACAGGGATATGACGCAAGCGATATCCAGGGAAAGTAAATAAACCGTATAAAAAGGCAATCATTATTACCTTTCTAAAGTTATATTTCCCCGGAAAAACTATTTTATGATTTGGACATGAAACAGCAAATGGCTCGACATCGGGCGAAAGGAAGAATGGATATGGTGAACAGTGCCGTTCGCGGCCCGGGGCGAAGGTGCCGCTCGGCTACAAGGCGACGCAGGCCGGCATCAAGACGCGGTTTGCCACGCAGGCCGGCCTGATGCTGGCGTCGAGCATGGCGCGTACGCGGAACAAGCCGAAGGCGCTTCTGCGCCGGGAGATCACGGCGCAGCGCTAGCCGATCATCGACGCGATCGGCTACCTACCGAGGAATCGGGAGCAAGAAGAATGCAGGGTAATTCATCAAGTCGACCTCGCGGAAGAGCGGATCCGTTGCGCGAGGCCGCACGCAGGCATGACTCAAATCGCGGATGACGTCGGAACGCGTTTGACGTTAGGCAGCGCCTCGTTCTGAAGCCAGACGATGAATTTTTTCATGTCCGCTTCTCCACCCCGTCGCATCAGCCGGATTTTGAGCAGCCGCAACAAGCCCTGCTCGCTATAGCCATGCAGCGCGGTGCCGGGAATGGTTGCGTAATCGGCGCCCAGAAGACGTTGTTCGCGTTCGGTGACGGCGGGTGACAGGATCGCCCGGATATCTTCCTCGACGATCCAGACCATGTCTTCCACCAGGCACAAGCGGATCTGCGTCCCGTAGTACGCGTAATAGCGGCCGTTCCATTTTTCGGATGCCGAACGGCGCGCGGCGCGCCTGAGCGCCGGGATGATCTCGATGATATCCCTCGCAAAATGAAAGCATCCGCCTGCGCACCACAAAATCAATACAACAGGCAAGGCCGCGCCGAAGACGCCGCTGAATGTTCTGGCGATCAGCCACCCCAGCGTGAAGTAGCAGACCAGTCGAAGCGGGAGATAAGGCATGGCGCGTACGTGCCGTGGTTGCGGCTTTTCAAAGAGTCGTGGCCGGCGTTTCGCCGGGCGAGGGCAGCGATCCGCTGCCCGAAAACCACACATCATACAACTTGCTGATTGTTTAATCATCTTATCCAGCGTAGTATGGACGCGTCGCTGCCGTGACGACCCCGCCAGGGGCTGCCGGCGCCGATTCCGACCTGCGCGAACCCGGCTCCCCGCCTTCCTCGCAACGGCGACAGGCACGCGAGGTACCTGTCTCAGTCATCGCTGTTGGATGCTGAAAGCTGTTCCCTACCCAAGCCGTTGGACCCCATCGCGCGTGATGCGCTGCGGCTTGCCGCGCCGTTGTTCACGCCGATCCGGCATTGCCACAGGCAAGGCACCGGCGCGCGGGTAGGGATCGTCATGCGCGGCACGTCGAAGTTCAATAAAAGAACGCGCGCCATTTTTATGTGCTTCATAGGAGACAACCATGAAAAAAACCATACTCGCCGCCAGCGTCATGCTGGCATCGGCCGCGCAAGCGGCCACCATCGACGCCAGCACCTTCGTCGGCGCCAGCACACCGCTGCAAACCGTTCCTTACGGTGTGCGCAATTACTCAGCCCCGGTGCTGGTGGGCGGCCTGCACGACCCCGCCAGCTACATGGCCGCGCCCAAGCTGCCGGCGTGGCAGTTCGCCCAGGTCGACCCGACCGGCGGCGTGCTCACCTTCGAGCGCCAGAGCGCGCCGGCGACCGGCTGGCATACCTGGTCGCGCAAGGGCAAGGTGGTGGTCAGCGGCGGCAGCGCGGCCAGGGCCGACCGCGTCTACACCGTCTTCAACGGCCAGCAACTGGTGAACGCCATCAACCAGGCCGGCAATGAACCCAAGATCATCCGCGTGGTCGGCCATATCGACTTGCGCTGGAGCCAGAACAACACGCTGTTCAAGGAATACACCAGTTATTCGGACCAGAAATACGGCGGCTCGATCAACCTGCCGTCGAACACGACCCTGGTGGGCATCAACGACGCCCAGGGCCGGCCGGCGCGCATCACCGGCACCGCGCTGCTGATCGGCGCCGAAATGCCGCTGGCGCCAGGCGGTGACCCGGAAGTGGACTTCAAGAAGTGGATCAAGGATGGCAAGGATGGCGAAGCGTATCCGACCTGGACCCGCAACATCATCGTGCGCAACCTGGTGATCGACACGCCATGGGACGTCAATCCCGAGGATGCGGGCAATGCCTATGCCGACGGCATCACCGTCTCGCGCGCTCAGAACATCTTCATCGACCACGTCGGCGTGAGCGATGGCGACACCCCCGAGTCCTTGGCGACCGGCACCTACAAGACCCGCCACGATGGCGCGCTCGACGTGGTGCGCGGCAGCGATTACGTCACCATTGCCAACAGCACGTTTGCCACCCATCACAAGACCACCCTGGTGGGCAATGGCGATGGCGGCCGTGCCTGGAGCGACGAGGGACGCCTGCACGTGACCTTCTCCGGCAACTGGTGGAATGGGGTGGCCGCACGCCTTCCCCTGAACCGCTATGGACAGGTGCACATGTTCAACAATCTCGTCAGCGGCAACGTGATGACCAAGGATGCCGACATCAAGTTCGAAAGCGGCACCGATGCACGCTATCGCTCCAACATGCTGCTCGAAAATAACTACTACAACATCACCGGGGTCAAGCTTTCCGAATTTTGCGGCAAGGTGATCAAGGGCAAGGGTTTCATCGGCTTCCGCTCGTCGGGCCACATGTTTACCAGCGACCGCGCCGGCACCAATGCGGTCGACGGCCAGTGCGGCATGGCCCGTCCCGATTCGGCCGACCTGTGGACCCCGCCTTACCTGTACGCGCTGCAGACGGCCACGTCGACCCTGAGTGCCGTACCGGCGCAGGCCGGCGCCGGCAAGCTCAAGTAACCAAGCCACTTTATGGAGATCAGCATGTCTGTGAAACGATTGCATGGTTACGCCGCCCTTTTACTGGGGCTGGGCACGGCGTGCGCCCCGGCACGGGCGGCACTGGTGGTCGACACCGGCACGCCATCGAACGCCGTGGGCGCCGGCTGGGCCTTTAACAGCGAACACAGCTACGCAGGGCGGTTTTCGGTGCTGTCCGACCTGGCGATCAACAGCATCGAGGGATACTTCAGCACCGATGCCGGCGAAGTCTAGGTCAGCGTGTTCGGCAGCAGTGCCGACGGCCAGGGCGGTTTCGTTCCCGGCAGCATGCTGCGTTCGACCAGTTTCGCCACCGGCGCGGGCGAACTGGCGTGGCGCGGTGTCGCGCGCCTGAACTGGACGGTGAGCAAGGGCAGCTACTGGGTCATGTTCAGCTCCACCTACGCCAATGCCAGCCAGGCCAGCATGCCCGGCGCGGTCGCCAGTCCCCTGGACGGCTACGCCCAGATGCAGGCGGGCCAGTGGTACGACGCCGCCGGCCTGGGCCTGGCCCAGGGCTTGCGCGTGGACGCCACGGCGGCCGCTGTGCCCGAGCCGGGCAGCATGGCGCTGTTCGGCCTGGGACTGGGCTTGATCGCGGTCTGGACCCGCCGGCGCGCCTGATCCAGGGCGCCGCAAGACCCGTGCGCGGCGGCAGGACTGCCGCCGCGCGCGGGCAATTGCCGCCGCCGGCCGTGCAGGATCAGGATGGCGTAGCCAGGTGTGGGCTCAAAAAGCAACAGGTCGCCTGTTTTCGCCCCGTCCGTACGGTTCCGTACGGATCGAATATTGCATTGGAGTAAAATTTTTTACCAGAAGAGGTGGCAGCCAATTGGCGTTTATAGGGGCACTTTCATGTTAAATAAGAAAATATTACCGTTTGCGCTGTCGGTCTTGGTACAAGCCGTCGCCTCCGCGCAGGCGCCCACCGCTGGCAGCCAGATGCAGCAAATTCCCGCGCCGCCGGTGATGCCCAAGAGCGCTCCCGTGGTACGCATCGAATCGGGCACGACACCAGGGACGAGCGCGGCCGACCAGGTCAGGATCGTCGTCAACAGCCTGCGCCTGACGGGCGCGCGCGCCTACCCGGAGGCCGAACTGCTCGCCCTCACGGGCTTCCAGCCGGCCAACGAATTGACCATGTCCGAGCTGATGGCCATGGCGGCGGCGATCAGCGCACGCTACCACCGCGACGGCTATCTGCTGGCCCAGGTCTTTTTGCCGCCGCAGGATATCAAGAACGGCGCCGTGACCATGACCGTCATGGAAGGCCAGTACGGCAAGATCGCGGTGCGCAACACGTCGCGGCTATCGGACCAACTGGTCCATAGCCAGTTGGCGGGCCTCGCTAGCGGCGACGTCGTCACCGGCGCGCCGCTCGAGAGCCGGCTGTTGCGGCTTTCCGACATTGCCGGCGTCAATATCAAATCGACCCTGGTGCCGGGCGCATCGCTCGGCACGTCCGACCTGATCGTCGATGTCACGCCCGGGCAGTTTCTGTCAGGAAGTGTCGATGCCGACAACGCGGGCAACCGCTACACCGGCCAATACCGGGTTGGCGCCAGCCTCAACGTCAACGAGCTGCTGGGCATGGGTGACGTGCTCGGCGTGCACGTGCTCACTTCCGGGAAGGGTCTGAACTATGCGCGCCTCGCTTACCAGATGCAATTTGGCAAAGCGCGGGCGGGTGTGGCGTACAGCACCTTGCGCTACGAACTGAGCAAGGAATTTGCCCCATTGCACGCCCACGGTCGGGCCGGCGTCGCCAGCGCGTTTGTCAGCTATCCGCTGATGCGCACCCGCAACAGTAACCATTCCGTGCTGCTGGCCTACGACGACAAGCGCTTCCACGACCAGGTCGACCTGTCCGGCTCGCTTAGCGACAAGAAGGCCAAGGTCCTCATGGCCAGTGTGTATGGCGATTCCCGGGACAGCGTCGGCGGTGCGGGCGCGACCAGGTATTCGCTCACCTTGTCGACCGGCGAGCTCGACATCGCCACCCCGGCGCTGCGGGCGGTCGATGCGGCGACAGCGCGCAGCGATGGCCATTACGGCAAGCTTGGCTACAGCGCCGAGCGGGTGCAGTACATCGGCAACGCGCTCTCGCTGTCGGCTGCCGTCAAGGGGCAAGTCGCGTCGAGCAATCTGGATGTCTCGGAAAAGATGGAACTGGGCGGCATGAACGCGGTGCGCGCCTATCCGGAAGGCGAAGCGTACGCGGACCAGGGTTATGTGCTGAGCGTGGAAGCGCGCTTGCGCTTGCCGACATTCCCAGTCTTGCCCGCCGGGGAAGTGCAACTGATCGCCTTTGCCGACACCGGTACGGTCACGCGCGACAAGGACCCGTGGACCACCGGCCCGAACAAGCGAACCCTGAGCGGTGCCGGGCTTGGGATCGTCTTGTCCGAGCGTGCCAACTACCTGGTCACGGCTTTCTACGCGGGCAAGCTCGGTAGTGAAAAAGCAAGTTCCTCTCCCGACAGATCGGGCCGCTTCTGGATCCAGGCAGTGAAATATTTTTAAGTGCAAGGGACGCGAGCGAACGCGCCCCAAGCCCTTTGCTTAAAGCAAAAGGAATCGCCATGAACATCATCTTCCAATCGATCTGGAACGCCCAAACGGGCACCTTTGTCGCCGTGTCCGAACACACCAAGAGCGCAGGAAAAAGGACTTCGTCCCGTGCCAGCGCAACGCCAACCGGGGCCGCTGGCGGCGCGCTGTGCGTCATGCACATGCTCGCACTGTCGCTGGCGATGGTGGGCACCGGCGCCCTGGCGCAGCAGCCGACGGGGGGCGTCGTCAGCGCCGGCAGCGCCAGCATCAGCAGCGCCGGCAGCGGCACCACGATCCAGCAGTCGACCCAGAACGTGGCGATCAACTGGCAGAGCTTCAATGTCGGCGCGGGCGAAACGGTGCGCTTCGTGCAGCCGAACGCCAGCGCGGTCGCGCTGAACCGGGTCATCGGGTCGAATCCGTCCAGCATCCTGGGCAATGTGAGCGCCAACGGCAAGGTGTTCCTGGTCAATCCGAACGGCGTCATGTTCGGCAAGGGCGCATCGGTCAACGTCGGCTCGCTGGTGGCATCGACCCGGAATATCACGGATGCGCACTTCATGGCCGGTGACTACACGTTTTCCGGCGGCGGCACCGGCGCAGTGCGCAACGAGGGCACGCTGAACGCGGCCGATGCCGGCTATGTGGCCCTGCTCGGGGCGAGCGTGAGCAACGATGGGCACATCTCGGCCACCAACGGAATGGTGGCCCTCGGCGCCGGCAATGGCATGACGCTCGACGTCCTGGGCGACCAGCTGCTCGGCGTGACGGTCGGCCAGGGCGCGCTCAACGCGCTGGTGCAAAACGGTGGCCTGATCCAGGCCGACGGCGGCGCCGTGCTGCTCACCGCGCAGGGGGCGGGAGACCTGCTCCATACCGCCGTCAACAATACCGGCGTGATCCGGGCTCAACGGGTGGAAAACCATGGCGGCGTCATCAGGCTGATGGGTGACATGCAGTCGGGCACGATGAGTGTTGGCGGCAGCCTCGACGCCAGCGCGCCGGCTGGCGGCAATGGCGGCTTCATCGAAACGTCCGCCGCCAGGGTGACGATCGCGCCGGACGCCAAGATCACGACGGCGGCACCCAACGGACACGCGGGAACCTGGCTGATCGACCCGGAAGACTTCACGATCGGCAGCGCCCCCACCGACAATATATCCGGGTCCACCTTGTCGGGCCTGCTGGTCACCAACAGCGTCGTCATTACCACGGCAAGCGGCCCTGATTCCGTGGTGGCTGGCACCCCTCCGGTAAGCAACTTGAATACCAACACGGCGGGCAACGGCGATATCCATGTCAACGAGGCCGTCAGCTGGACGGCCAGCACCAGCCCGACGACCTTGACCCTGAATGCGGTGCGCGACATTAATATCAATCAGGCCATCACTGCCACTAATGGCAATTTGGTCGCCTGTTGCGGACGCGATATCAATGTCAACGCCCCCATCACGACGGCCAATGGCAGCGTGTCGCTGGGGGCGGGCCGCGATCTGAATTTGAACAGCACGGCACCCATGACCACGACCGACGGCAACGTCATGATGTGTGCGGGCAATAACGTGAACATCGGTGCGACCATGACCCTGACCAGGGGCAGCAGCATCTCGGGTCAGAGCCTCGACCTGCCGCTGGGCTTGGTATTAAGCGCCGGTACGAACGGCAGCGGGGCGGGCACTGTCATTTTTGCACCCCAGGCGCTGCCGTCCGCGATCACCGGCCCGAATGCCCCGGTAACGATCAAGTACAACCCGGTCTCGTATGACGCGCCGACCAACTATCAGCCCATGTTCACGATGACCGAGGGCGCAGTCCTGACCCAGCAGATGCTGGTGTATGCCGCCGGCGGGGACAAGTCCTATGACGGCAGCACCGCCACGGCCATGTCGTCGTTGAGGGGGGCGCCCGACGGAGTGACCCTGATCGCCGCGCCTGGCAGCAGCGCCACGTTCGACACGGCGGAGGTGGGCCAGGACAAGCCGGTCACCCTGGTAGGCTATAGCCTCGGCGGTAGCAATGCCGGCAGCTTCGCGCTGCCGCAATCATGCTGCGGTACGGTCGTGGTAAGCACTACCGGCAATATCACTGCGGCGGTGGTGCCGCCACCGGTCGTGGTACCGCCACCAGTCGTGGTGCCACCGCCGGTTGTCGTGCCGCCACCGGTGGTGGTACCGCCACCGGTCGTGGTACCGCCACCGGTCGTGGTACCGCCACCGGTCGTGGTACCGCCGCCAGTGGTCGAGCCGCCACCGCCGGTCGTGGTGCCGCCGCCACCGGTCGTGGTGCCGCCACCGCCGGTCGTGGTGCCGCCACCGCCGGTCGTAGTCCCGCCACCGGTCGTGGTGCCGCCACCGCCGGTCGTAGTCCCGCCACCGGTCGTGGTGCCGCCACCGCCGGTCGTAGTCCCGCCACCGCCAGTGGTGCCGCCGCCCCCGGTAGTCGTACCGCCTCCGGTCGTGGTGGCGCCCCCGGTCGTCGTGCCGCCGCCAGTCGTTGTGGCGCCCCCGGTGGTTGTACCGCCGGTGCTCGTGCCGCCCGTTATCGCGCCGCCAGCGGTCGTGCCACCCGTCGTCATTGCCGTGCCAGTGGAGGCTGTCGCGTCGCCGATTGTCGTGCTCGCTCCGGTATCCGTCCGATATATGATTGGACCACCGCCGCGCCCGCTATCTTCCGGCGCAACCGTGCCACCCGTCACGGTACGTCCGCACCCGGTTGACGCGCCGCCATTGTTCGCGATGGCACCGCCGGCACAGCCGCCTGCGCTGTCGCTGGTCCGTCCCCCGGTACAGCCGCCGGTACAGGCGCCCCGGAACGTCGTCGTCGCGCCATCGGTCGAGCAGCCGGCGCCGGAACTGGACGTTCCGCTCAACCGGCCACCGAAACAAGACCGCAACTAGGAACGGGCGCCGATCATGAGGATCAACACACGGCGTTGCGCCGTTCTCAGGCAGAGCAGGGCGCGTGTCGTTACGCTGCCGGACAGGCGCAACGTAGCTGCCGCGGCTCTTGCCGGCGGCTTGTGCATGTGTGCGCTGGGTCTTGTTGTCGTGCCCGGATCCGCGCGCGCGGCGGATCTTGTCGAGCAACCGATACGCGCCAATTTCAAGCACGAGATCGCGTCGGCGGATGCCGTGCAAGTGGCAGACTGGGTTCTTAATTCGGGCAATAATCGTCACTTGTCCTTCGTGATCATCGACAAGAAGAATGCCAAGGCCTTCGTTTTTCATCCCGACGGCCAATTGCGTGGCGCCGCCGCCGTGCTGCTCGGCGAAGCGATCGGCGACGATTCGGTGCCCGGCATCGGCGAGCGCGCGTTGTCGACCATTCTCCCGGAGGAACGCACCACGCCGGCTGGACGTTTCGTGGCGCGGCTCGACCGCAACCTGCAGGGCAAGGATATTCTGTGGGTGGACTATGGCGCCGCCATTTCGCTGCACCGGGTCGTGACCGGCAATCCGAAAGAGCGGCGCGGCAAACGCCTGGCCACGCCCAGTTCGCTCGACAACCGTATTTCGTATGGATGCATCAATGTGCCGGTCGTGTTCTTCAACAACGTTGTGACACCGGCCTTCAAGAATACCAAGGGCATCGTCTATATCCTGCCCGAAACGCGCCCGTTGCTGCACGTGTTTGCGGACATGCGTGCCGCCGAGCAGGCGCGCCTTCAACCTTAGCCGGGGCGCCGGGCTTGGCAATCGAAGCGCAGCGAGCCTTTCCTGCCGGGCAAACCCGACCCGTCGCCGTCCATCCATCGAGACCTGCCATCCCCGCCAGCGGACGTAGCGCCAGCGTGCAGGGCGACGGCCAGGACATCATGGCGTCCGCCCCCGGGCTACCTCGCTATCTCGCGCGTCACGTGCCGCTCGCCTGATGGCGCAGCGGCAATCCCGCCCGTTTGCCGCCCTTCGTAGAGCTTGAAGCCGCCGACGATCTGTTCCAGGTTGGTGGCCTGCTGCTGCAAGGACTGGGCCGCGGCAGCCGCCTGTTCGACCAGGGCGGCGTTCTGCTGGGTGGTGTCGTCCAGCTCGGTGATGGCCCGGTTGACCTGGCCGATGCCCAGGTTCTGTTCGGCGCTGGCGCCCATGATGGCGCCGATGATGCCGGCCACCTTATCGGTGCTCACCACGATCCGCTGCATCGTGCTGCCGGCTTCGGCCACCAGGGTGGCGCCCTTGTCGACGCTGACCACCGACTCGTTGATCAGCGCATTGATTTCCTTGGCCGCCGCCGCCGAGCGGTGCGCCAGGTTGCGTACCTCCGAGGCCACCACGGCAAACCCGCGTCCCTGCTCGCCGGCGCGCGCCGCCTCCACGGCCGCGTTCAGCGCCAGGATATTGGTCTGGAAGGCGATGCCATCGATGACGCTGATGATGTCGACGATCTTGCGCGACGATTGCTCGATCGAGCCCATGGTCGCCACCACGCTGGAAACGATATTGCCGCCCTGCGCCGCCACGGTGGACGCTTCCAGCGCCAGCCGGTTGGCCTGGCTGGCGTTGTCCTCGTTGTTCTTGACGGTACTGGTCAGCTCCTCCATCGAGGCCGCCGTTTCTTCCAGCGAACTGGCCTGCGCCTCGGTGCGCGCCGACAGGTCCTGGTTGCCGGCCGCGATCTCGCGCGAGGCCAGGGCGATCGACTGGGTGCTCATGCCAATTTGCTGGAGCATGCTCTGGAGGCGCTCGATGAAGGCATTGAAGCTGCTGGAGACGGCGTCGAACTCCATGCCGCCGCCAGGCGGCAGGCGCCGGGTGAGGTCGGCGTCGCCGGCCGACAGCACCTCGATGTTGCCCTTCAAAACGTCCAGGCGGCGCATGATCATGCGGATGCCCATGATGATCAGCACCAGCATGACGACGGCGATCGGAATCTGCACCACGCCCAGGGTGTGCAGGATGCGGTTGCTCTGCTGGCTCAGCAGATGGTTCGGCAGGCCGGTGGCCAGCAGCCACGGACTGCCCGGAATGGTGGCGAGGAACAGGGTATGGCCGGTGCCGTCGCTGCTGTAGGACGATTCCAGCGAGGCCTTGTCGCCCAGTTGCGGCAGCACCTTGGCCAGTTGCGCCGCCAGCGGCGAGGTGGCGGCCAGGTCGCTGATGTTCTTCAGCACGATTTCGCTCTTGATATAGCTGCTGTTGCTGACGACCTTGCCGTCGTGTTCGAGGATCAGGATCTGGCCGTGCACGGTCGCCTCCATGTCAGCCACCAGACGGTTGAAAAAGCCCAGGGTGACGTCGACCGTCGAAACGCCAAACAGTTCATCGTTCTTGTAGATGGCCATGGCGCAGTTGGTGCGCGGCTGCGCGCTGGCGTCATCCTTGTAGGCCTTGGCCCAGGCGCACTGGCCCTTGGGCGCCTTGGCGCCGCCCTGCCACCACGGCTGCTCGAAATACTTGAGCGACTCGGGCGAATTCCAGTGGGTGTTCACCTGCAGCTTGCCGGCCGCATCGCGCGCATAGAAGGTGCTGAACTTTTCCTTTTCCGGATCGCGTTTCCTGGGCACGGGCCAGATGCCGCCGCCGAACACGTTCAAGTCACCGTACTGGTCCACCAGGCCGGGCAGCAGGGTATCGATGGCGGCGCTGTCCATCAAGGCCACGGTCTGGGTGATGGCGCGCTGTTGCGCCTCCACCTGCTTGAGCTGCTGAGTGATCTTGATGGCGATGTTGTTGACATCATTGCCGATCAGCTGGCCTTCGGCGCGTTTCAGCTCAGGGGTGATGAAGAGCGTGATGGCACCCACGGTAATGACCAGCAGGGCAATAAAGATGGCGGAAAACAGCAGGATGAAGCGCGACTGGCTGGAGCGGAAATAGTCTTTCAAGGGGGCCTCTTGAGTGTATTGACTGCTGATGTCGCGTGCCGCGACAGGCGTAGCCGGACCGCATCCCGTAGCACCGGCATGTTTGAAGGTTATGCTCGTGGGCAACCACTGTCAAACTGCGCACGTCATTCTGCTCAATATGCAACACTAGGGACATCCGGAGGGGCGAAGCACGGTTGGCATGGCAGTGCCGCAGTCAAATCGAATTTTTCCAGGGCGCCAGATTCAAAGCCGCTTCGAAGAAGATAGATTGTTCGTCAGGGCCGCAGCGTGGCCTGAAGATCGTCGATCCGAGGCAGGCCGAATCTTTCGTCGCCCCGGGCCGGGCCGATCTAGTCGCGCTTGGGCATGCGGCGCTGCGCGATCCGCACCTTCCCTTGCACGCACAGCAGGCGCTTGGCGCGGCCAGCCCGGACGCAGTCTATGCCAACTGGAATGTACAGGCCGGCTGGTGGCTTGACCACTGCACAGGCAAGCTTGCCGAACTGGGACCATGGACCCCGGCGGTGCATACCGCCGCACATGGCCGCAAGGATTGCACCGATGCCAGTCAAGGACGACATACATCATCACATGAACAACCAGGAGTGACAACATTAGCAACCCCAGCTACGTGCAAGACTATCAGCCATCGTCGAAGTACGGAACAAGTACATCGAAGGCTGCAAGCAGGCCAGGAGCGCCATCATGAAGCCGGCCTTCAGTGAAAAAGCGACCATGTTCAGCGTCGATGTCAAGGGCAAGCTGACTGGCGGCGCGATCCAGGAACTGTTCGACGCCATCGACAACCCGCCATTTCTCCCATCACCCGAAGCTCAGAGCGTGATCGTCAACATCGATATCGTGGGCACCGCCGCCAGTGCGCGTATCGACTCCAACGACGTCTCGGGCTTCGTCTTCAGCGACTTCTTCCACCTGCTCAAGGTCGAAGGGAAGTGGACGATCGTCAGCAAGATCTACTACACTCACGTCGCACCCTGATCTCGACACTGAAGCGGCTGGATGCTCGCGCCCGGATGACAGCGCCGACGTTCAAACGCTTCCTCCCCTAGTACGCGCGCTTGGCCATGACGCGCTTCGCTATATTTACCAGGTCACGTGCGAGCCGGTACCGGCAAGTGCGCCTTCGATCGTTTATCTATGTTATAGCGATACGGAGCGGTTGCCGCAACGTTGCTCACTTACCGGAGGGGGCCAGATAAGAGAGTTCGTATCTTCGACTGATGTCCGGCGTCATTGACGAAGCCGATATTGTCAGCGAAAGCGAGGCGATGCGCTTGTCTCAGGAAAATGGAATTTTTTTTCATACCCGTGGCCCCGCAGACGGTCCACTTCCTTGCCGAACCCGCCAAGCTCGACTTTTTCGGTTTTCCAATTCACCTCACCATGTGCTTCATCCCGGAGGCGACAAGGACAGGATCACCACGGGGGAGCGATCGCACCGACCTACGGGACATTCGGCGCCAGCGCCGCTGCGGATAATCATGATCCCCCTTGGTGGATTTCATAATTGAAAACACCCAACACAAAGTGCACCATCTATCCCGTGATTCCGGACCCGGGCATGGCCCCGGCCGGCATCAACTTCAACGGGAAAAGACACATGACAGATTCAGTAACATCGATATTGCCGGTTGACGCGGAACGGGCCTTGCTGGTCGGCCGCGCCTGGCGCGCCGGCGCCGGTCCGTCGGTGGTGGTGCTGCGCCAGGGCCAGGTCATCGACATCAGCGCGCACGTGGCCACCATGGCCGAGCTGCTGGAACGCGCAGACGCGCTCGACATCGCCCGCAACGCGCCCGGCGACGCGCTCGGCACGCTCGCCGAACTGCTGGCCAACGCCAAGACCGACGGCACCCGCCTGCTGGCGCCCAACGACCTGCAAGCGATCAAGGCCTGCGGCGTGACCTTCGCCGTCAGCCTGCTCGAACGCGTGATCGAGGAACAGGCCAAGGGCGACCCGGCGCGTGCCGGCGAACTGCGCGCGGCGATGCAGGAATGCATCGGCGACGATCTCTCGGCCATCAAGCCCGGCTCGCCCGCGGCGGATAAACTCAAGCAGGACCTGATCGCGCGCGGCCTGTGGTCGCCCTACATGGAAGTAGGCATCGGCCCGGACGCCGAAGTGTTTTCCAAGTCGCAGCCGATGTCGGCCGTGGGCTTCGGCGCCGATGTCGGCCTGCATCCCGATTCCAAATGGAACAATCCCGAGCCGGAAATCGTGCTCGCGGTCAACAGCCGCGGCGAGGTGCGCGGCGCCAGCCTGGGCAACGACGTCAACCTGCGCGATATCGAAGGCCGCAGCGCCTTGCTGCTCGGTAAAGCCAAGGACAACAACGCTTCCTGCGCGATCGGGCCGTTCATCCGCCTGTTTGACGAGCACTTTACGATCGATACCATCCGCAACGCCGAGGTCAGCATGCTGATCGAAGGCGCCGATGATGATTTCCACCTGGCAGGCGCGAGCCGCATGTGCGAAATCAGCCGCGATCCGCTCGACCTGGTGGGCCAGGTGTGCGGCAAGCACCATCAATATCCGGATGGCTTCATGCTGTTTCTGGGAACCATGTTTTCGCCGATCAAGGACCGCGATGCGGCCGGGGCCGGCTTTACCCATCACCTGGGCGACCGTGTCAGCATTTCCACACCCTCGCTGGGCAGGCTCGTCAATGAAGTCCAGCGCAGCGACGAGGTGGCGCCGTGGACCTTCGGCGTGCGCGCCCTGTTCGACAACCTGGCCCGCCGCGGCCTGCTGAGAATTGCCCAATGAGCGAACAGAGCAAGCTGACTTACGCGATCTACCCAGATCTGGGCGGTAAAACCGTGCTGGTAACCGGCGGCGGCAGCGGCATCGGTGCCGAAATGGTGACCGCCTTTGCACGCCAGGGCGCGCGCGTGTTTTTCGTGGACATTGCCGAGCAGGCGTCGCAGGAGTTGGCGCGCTCGCTGGCCGATGCCGTCCACCCGCCGGTGTTCCTGCCGTGCGACCTGACCGACCTGGATGGGCTGGCTGCCGTGTTTGCCCGGATCGGGCAGGGCGGTGCGGCGGTCGATATCCTGATCAACAATGCCGCCAACGACGACCGCCACGGCATTGGCGACGTCACCCCGGCCTACTGGGACCAGCGGATGGCGGTCAACCTGCGCCACCAGTTTTTTTGCGCCCAGGCTGCGGCCGTGGGCATGCGCGGCAAGGGGGAAGGCGTGATTTTGAACATGGGATCGATTTCCTGGCACCTGGCCTTGCCTAACCTGAGCTTGTACATGACGGCCAAGGCCGCCATCGAAGGATTGACGCGGGGGCTGGCGCGCGATCTGGGTGTCGACGGGATTCGCGTCAACTGCATTATTCCGGGGGCGGTGCGCACGCCGCGCCAGGAACAGTTGTGGCACACGCCGGATGAAGAGGTCAAGATTTTGGCCGGGCAATGCCTGCGCGAGCGGGTGGAAGTGCAGGACGTGGCCGCACTGGCCTTGTTTTTATCGTCGGACAACGCGGCGCGCTGCACCGGACGCGATTATTTCGTCGATGCGGGATGGTACGGAGCATGAGTATGGAGCAGCCTGTTTGTTTGTGGCCGGTAGGCACCGAGCTGGGCGAAGGCCCGATCTGGCATGGCGCCAGTCATTCTGTGTATTTTGTCGATATTCGCGGGCGCCAGGTGCATCGCTGCGCGCCGGATGGCTCGCAGCGGCAGTCGGGGAATGCGCCGGGGAGGGCGGGGTTTATCGTGCCTGCGGCCGCTACCTTAAACTCCGTCGTTCCCGCGCCAAGGCGGCACTCGGCCGGAACCCAAGTTCGCTCCGTTGCCACCGGCGGCTCTGAAAACTTGGGCCCCCGCCTGCGCGGGGGCGACGGGGGCGACGGCGGGGCCGGCTTCATCGTCGGCCTCGACGACGGCCTGTACCACTTCAACGAGCAAACCGGCGCCTTCTCCCCGCTGCGCCACATCGAAGCCGACCTGCCCAACAACCGCTTCAACGACGGCTTCGCCGCCGCCGACGGCTCCCTCTGGTTCGGCTCCATGGATGTCGGCGAAACCGAGCCCACCGGCTCCCTCTACAGCCTGCACCCCGGCGGGCGCCTCACCAGCGTCGACAGCGGCTACATCATCACCAACGGCCCGGCGATGAGCCCGAACGGCAAAACCCTGTACCACACCGACACCCTGGCCAGGAACATCTACGCCTTCGACGTCCTGCCCGATGGCACGGCCACGCGCAAGCGCCTGTTCGTCGCCACCGCCGGTCCCGGCCACCCGGACGGCATGGCGGTCGACGCCGACGGCAGCATCTGGGTCGCCATGTTTCGCGGCGCCCGCATCGACCGCTACAACCCGGCCGGCGAACTGACCGGCACGATCGCCTTCCCGGTCTCCAATATCACCAAGCTGGCCTTCGGCGACGCCGACCTGCGCACCGCCTTCGTGACCACCGCCTGGAAAGGCTTGAGCGAGGACGAGCGCGCACGCGAGCCGCTGGCCGGCGCGCTGTTCGCCTTCCGCACCGACACGCCGGGCCTGGCCCAGCACACCATTTCGCTACAGGATATCGCTTGAGCACCAATCCAACTCCGCCACGCCGCTACCGCTCGCAGGACTGGTTCGACAATCCCGACCACATCGACATGACGGCGCTCTATCTGGAGCGCTTCATGAACTACGGCATCACCGCCGAGGAATTGCGCAGCGGCCGGCCCATCATCGGCATCGTCCAGAGCGGCAGCGACATCAGCCCGTGCAACCGCATCCACCTGGAACTGGCCAAGCGCGTGCGCGACGGCATCCGCGACGCCGGCGGCATCGCCATGGAATTCCCGCTGCACCCGATTTTTGAAAACTGCCGCCGCCCGACCGCTTCCATCGACCGCAACCTGGCCTACCTGGGCCTGGTCGAAATCCTGCACGGCTACCCGATCGATGCGGTGGTGCTCACCACCGGCTGCGACAAGACCACGCCGGCCCAGATCATGGCCGCGTCGACGGTCGACATTCCCGCCATCGTGCTGTCCGGCGGGCCGATGCTCGACGGCTGGTTCGAGGGCGAACTGGCCGGTTCCGGCAGCGCCATCTGGCACGGCCGCCGGCGGCTGGCTGCCGGCGAAATCGACAATGAAAAATTCCTGCAAATCGCGGCCGCCTCGGCGCCATCGGCCGGCCACTGCAACACCATGGGCACCGCCTCGACCATGAACGCGCTGGCCGAAGCGCTGGGCATGTCGCTCACCGGCTGCTCGGCCATTCCGGCGCCGTACCGCGAACGCGGCCAGATGGCCTACGAAACGGGGCGCCGCATCGTCGAGCTGGCGCGCCAGGACGTGCGGCCCTCGCACATCCTCACGCGCGACGCGTTTCTCGATGCGATTGTGGTCAACGCCGCCATCGGCGGTTCCACCAATGCCCAGCCGCACATCATGGCCATGGCGCGCCACGCCGGCATCGAGATCGGATCGAGCGCGTGGATGGAATTCGGCCACGACGTGCCGCTGCTGCTCAACATGCAGCCGGCCGGCAAATTCCTCGGCGAGCGTTTCCACCGCGCCGGCGGCGTACCGGCCATCATGTGGGAGCTCCAGCAGGCCGGCAAGCTGCGCGCCGAGCGCCTGACCGTCACCGGCACCACCATGGCCGTCAATCTGCGCGACCGCGCCAGCGTCGATCGCGAGGTGATCTACCCGTACGACGCGCCGCTCAAAACCAAGGCCGGCTTCTTCGTCCTGAAAGGCAACCTGTTCGACTTCGCGATCATGAAGACCAGCGTCATTTCCGCCGACTTCCGTGCGCGCTACCTGTGCCGCCCCGGCCATGAGAACGTGTTCGAGTGCCGCGCCGTGGTGTTCGACGGCTCGGGCGACTACCACGCGCGCATCAACGATCCGGTGCTCGACATCGACGAAAGCTGCATGCTGGTTATTCGCGGCGCCGGCCCCATCGGCTGGCCGGGTTCCGCCGAAGTGGTCAACATGCAGCCGCCGGACGCGCTGATCCGGCGCGGCATCCTCAACCTGCCGACCCTGGGCGACGGGCGCCAGTCGGGCACTTCGGACAGTCCGTCGATTTTGAATGCTTCGCCCGAGAGCGCGGCCGGCGGCGGGCTGGCGTACGTGCGCAGTGGCGACATCATCCGTGTCGACCTGAACACCGGCCGCTGCGACATGCTGGTGGACGATGCAGTCCTTGCCGAACGCAGGAAGGAACCGATCCCGCCCACGCCGCCGAGCCAGACCCCGTGGCAGGAGCTGTACCGCGCCACCGTGGGCCAGCTGGAGCAGGGCGGCTGCATGGAAATGGCGCTGCCGTACCGCGGCGTCGGCCACGATTTGCCAAGGCATAACCATTGATGACATCGGTTTTGAAATAAATGTAAATATGGCAATGAATGACGGAAATCGCTATTCGCTTGCCAAAAACACGGCGCCGTGCCGGGGAGCATCCAAGTCGTACAACAATAATGGAGACAAAGACATGAAAAAAGTTTTGAGCGTAGCGGTCGTATCGGCCATGATGATCCTGACCAGCGGCCATGCCAGCGCCGATGCCAAAAACCCCAAGATCGGCTTTTCGATCGACGACCTGCGCCTTGAGCGCTGGGCGCGCGACCGCGATTACTTCGTGGCCGCCGCCGACAAGCTGGGTGCCAAGGTATTCGTGCAGTCGGCCGACGCCAGCGAGCAAAAGCAGATCGCGCAGATCGAGAACCTGATTTCGCGCGGGGTCGATGCGCTGGTGATCGTGCCGTACAACGCCACCGTGCTCAATAACGCGATCAAGGAAGCCAAGAAGGCCAACATCAAGGTCATTTCGTACGACCGGCTGGTGCTCAATGCCGACGTGGATGCCTACATTTCCTTCGACAACAAGGCCGTGGGCGAGATGCAGGCAGCCGGCGTGGTGAAGGTTCGTCCGAAAGGCAATTACTACCTGCTGGGTGGTGCGCCGACCGACAACAACGCCAAGGTGCTGCGCGAAGGCCAGATGGCGGTACTGCAACCGCTGGTGGACAAGGGCGATATCAAGATCGTCGGCAAGCAGTGGGTCAAGGACTGGAGCCCGTCGGAAGCGCTGGCGATTGTCGAGAATGCGCTGACCGCCAATAACAACAAGATCGATGGGATTGTGGCGTCGAACGACGCTACCGCCGGCGGCGCGATCCAGGCGCTGGCGTCGCAAAAACTCGACGGCAAGGTGCCGGTGTCGGGGCAGGATTCCGATATCGCCGCCGTGCGCCGCGTGCTTGCCGGGTCGCAGGCGATGACCGTGTACAAGCCACTCAAGCTGCTGGCGGGCGAGGCAGCCAAGCTGGCCGTGCAACTGGTGCGCAATGAGAAGCCCGCTTTTAACGGCGAATATGACAACGGTTTCAAGAAGGTGAAAACGATCCTGCTCAAGCCGACGGCGCTGACCAAGGAAAATATCAATCTGCTGGTGACGGACGGGTTTTACACCCAGGCCCAGATCGCGGGTAAGTAAAGCAGCATGTGACCTGATATCTACTATCCGTCGTCCCCGCGCCGAGTGCCGCCTTGGCGCGGGAAGTCGTTTCTGCCAATGGCAGGAACGACGGGGGGGCCGCCTTTGATGGAAAAACGTTTTCAATCAGGAGACTGAGTATGTCCGACTATCTGCTTGAAATGAAGGGCATCGTCAAACAGTTCGACGGCGTCCGCGCGCTCGACGGCATCGACCTGCAAATCCGCGCCGGCGAATGCGTCGGCCTGTGCGGCGAGAATGGGGCCGGCAAGTCGACCTTGATGAAGGTCCTTTCAGCCGTCTACCCGCACGGCACCTGGGATGGCGACATCCTGTTCGAGGGCAAACCCCTGCGCGCCGCTTCCATCCGCGAGACCGAGGCGGCCGGCATCATCATCATCCACCAGGAGCTGATGCTGGTGCCCGAACTGTCGGTCACGGAAAACCTCTTCCTGGGGAACGAAATCACCACCTTCGGCGGGCGCATGAACTACCCCGCCATGAACCGGCGCGCCGAGCAGCTGCTGGCGGAGCTGAACCTGCTTGATGTCAACGTGGTGCTGCCGGTGATGAACTACGGCGGCGGGCACCAGCAATTGATCGAGATCGCCAAGGCTCTCAACAAGGACGCCAAGCTGCTGATCCTGGACGAACCGTCAGCGTCGCTCACCGCCGCCGAAATCAAGATCCTGCTGGAGATCATCCGCAAGCTCAAGGCCAAGGGCGTCGCCTGCGTCTACATCTCCCACAAGCTCGATGAAGTCGCTGCCATCTGCGACACCATCGCCGTGATCCGCGACGGCAAGCATATCGCGACCACGCCGATGGCCGAACTCGATGTCAACCGCATCATCTCCCAGATGGTCGGGCGCGAGATGAACCAGCTCTATCCCAAGCAGGAACGGACGCTGGGCGAGGTGATTTTCGAGGCGCGCAACGTCACCTGCTACGACATCGACAAGCCCGAACGCAAGCGCGTCGATAACGTCTCCTTCACGCTGCGCAAAGGCGAAATCCTGGGCATCGCGGGCCTGGTGGGTGCAGGGCGCACGGAGCTGGTGTCGGCCTTGTTCGGCGCCTATCCGGGTGCCAGCCACGCCGAGGTACGCCTGCATGGCGCCGTGGTCGATACCGGCACGCCGCTCAAGGCCATCCGCGCCGGCTTCGCGCTGGTGCCGGAAGACCGCAAGCAGCATGGCATCGTGCGCGACCTCGACGTCGGCCAGAACATCACGCTCTCTGTGCTCGATTCCTTTTCGCGCCTGACCCGCATCGACCGCGAAGCCGAACTGAAAACCGTGCAGGAGCAGATCAAGCGCCTGGGCCTGAAAACCGCCAGCCCGTTCCTGCCGATTACCAGCCTGTCCGGCGGTAACCAGCAAAAGGCGGTGCTGTCGAAAATGCTGCTCACGAAGCCGCAGGTACTCATTCTCGACGAGCCGACCCGCGGCGTCGACGTCGGCGCCAAGTATGAAATCTTCAAGCTGATGTTCGAGCTGGCCGGCCAGGGCATGTCGATCATCATGGTGTCCTCCGAACTGGCCGAGGTGCTGGGCATTTCCGACCGCGTGCTGGTGATGGGCGAGGGCCAGCTTCGCGGCGACTTCGTCAACGCGGGCCTGAGCCAGGAAACCCTGCTCGCCACCGCCCTCGACCACGCCATTGCCGCGCACTGAACGCCCCTACCTTCGCGATAGAACACATGAACCCGATCAAATTTAAACAACTCTTCACGCAGTACAAAATCCTGGCCCTGCTGGCCGCGATTGCCCTCATCTGGCTGTTCTTCAGCTGGAAAACCGATGGCGGCTTCACCTCGGCGCGCAACCTGTCGAACCTGATGCGCCAGATGGCCATTACCGGCATCCTGGCCTGCGGCATGGTGTTCGTCATCATCGCCGGCGAGATCGACCTGTCGGTCGGATCGCTGCTCGGGCTATTGGGCGGCGTGGCGGCGGTGCTCGACGTGAGCCATCACCTGCCGCTGCCCGTGATCGTGCCGCTGGTGCTCGCGTGCGGGCTGGTACTGGGTATATTTAACGGCTATCTGGTGGCGTATGCGGGTATTCCCTCATTTATTGTGGGCCTGGGCGGCATGCTGGCCTATCGTGGCATCGTGCTCGGCGTGACCGGCGGTACGACAGTGGCGCCAGTGTCGGCCGAGATGGTGTACCTGGGGCAGGGCTACCTGTCGCCCAGCCTGAGCATCGGCCTTGGCGTGCTGCTGTTCGTGTTGGCAGCGGTGCTGACCTGGCGCCAGCGCGTCAGCCTGGCGCACCACGGCTTGCCGGTGCCGACCGCCGTGCGCGATGGCGTGCGTTTGCTGGCAATTGGCGCGGTGCTCTATTCGGTGGTGCGGACCCTGCACAGCTACGAAGGCATTCCGCTGCCGGTGCTGCTGCTCCTGGTGCTGCTCGCGGTCTTCAGCTACGTGGCCACGCAGACCGTGTTCGGACGCCGCATTTACGCCGTCGGCAGCAATATGGAAGCGACTCGCCTGTCCGGCGTGAACGTACGGGCGGTCAAACTGTGGATCTTCGGCCTGATGGGATTGATGTGCGCACTGGCGGGGCTGATCAACACGGCGCGCCTGGCGGCCGGTTCGCCATCGGCCGGTACCTCGGGCGAACTCGATGTGATCGCGGCCAGCTTCATCGGCGGCACCTCGATGCGCGGCGGTTCCGGCACCGTGTACGGCGCCCTGATCGGCGCGCTGGTCATGGCCAGCCTCGATAACGGCATGTCGATGCTCGACGTCGACAGCTACTGGCAGATGATCGTCAAGGGCGCCATCCTCACGCTGGCGGTGTGGGTCGACGTCGTTACGCGCTCCGCCCGCCGCTAACCGATCACCGGGATACACTATGAACCGTCACACCAAGCCTCTGCGCCTGCCGCTCGTGTTCTCGGCGCTGCTGGCCGTCGGCGCCTGCGCCACGCCCGCGAATCAGCATGATGAACTGACGATCTACGCGGCCGGGCCGCGCTTTGGCTCGCACGTGATCGTCGCCGATTTTGAATTGTCGCAGCGGGTCGATGGCGCCTCTGTCCTGGTACCTAAACCGGCCGTCCCCAAGGTCGCCGAAAGCCGGGTCGGCGTCGATGTCGGCACGGACGCGATGACGCTGCATTTCAAGGATGCCTGGTATGCCAGCCTGCGCGTGGAAAGCGATGTGCCGCTCGACCTGCGCGCGTATGTGCCCGGCGGCGTGCTGGCCTTCGACCTGAACGTCGAGGACCTGGCGCAGGGCGGGGTGTCGTTCAAGGTCGGTTGCGGAAAAGGGTGCGAGCGCCAGGTGCCATATCTGGTGCCGGCGCGGGCCATGGCGGGCAAGGGACGCCAGCCGCTGGTGTTTTCGATGCGCTGCTTCGCCCATGATGGCGACGATTTTTCAGCCGTCACCGCGCCGTTCGCGCTGGAAGGCAGCGGCAGCGGCAGGGTGGAAATCGCGCATGTCCGCTTCCTCAAGACCGGCACGCCGAATGCCGCCTGCCCGGATTACAAAACCCAGTCGGTCACGCCGGAGATGCTCAATCAATCCTGGTCGATCAACGGCTGGCGCCCGCGTCACGAGGCAAAAAGAGCGGAAGCGGAACGACGCAAAGCCGCTGGCGAGAAGACCGGCATCGTCTTCATCGGCGATTCGATCACGGAAGGCTGGGAGAAAGCCGGCGCGCCGGTCTGGCAGCGCTACTACAGCAAGCACAATGCGCTGGGACTGGGCTTTGGCGGCGACCACACTGAAAACATCTTGTGGCGCCTGCAACACGGCGCGCTCGATGGCCTCGACCCGAAGGTCGTAGTGCTGATGGCCGGTACCAACAATACCGGCGACCGGCGCGAGAATCCCGTAACCACGGCGGCCGGCATCCTGCGCAATATCGAGGATGTACGCCAGCGCCTGCCGAATGCCCGCATCCTGCTGCTGGCGATTTTCCCGCGCGACGCGAAGCCGGACAGCGAACTGCGGCGCATCAACGATGAAGTGAACAAGATCCTGGCGGGCTTCGACGACGGCAAGCTAGTCCATTTCCTGAACATCAACCAGACTTTTCTGGCGGCGGACGGCACCCTGTCGCGTGAGGCGATGCCCGATCTGCTGCACCTGAACGAACAAAGCTACGAAGCGTGGGCCAAGACGATGGAGCCGACCTTGCTGCGCCTGATGGGGCAGTGATCGATGAAAACCCTGCTGCGCTGCGCGCTGCTGCTCGCCGCCGTCGTGCACAGCGCCAGTGCCAGCGACCGCATCTTGCGCTACGGCCGGCCCGCGCCCGACACCCCCGAGGGATGGGAACGCGAGGCGCTCCCGATCGGCAACGGCCGCCTCGGCGCGATGATTTTCGGGCAGGTGGAGCGCGAGCGCATCCAGTTCAACGACATCACCCTGTGGAGCGGTGACGACAAGACGCTGGGCGCGTACCAGCCCTTTGGCGACGTGTATATCAACCTGCCGGGCCACGCCGCCGGCGCCAGCGGCTACGTGCGCAAGCTCGATCTGGACAACAGCCTGCACAGCGTCACCTACACCCACGCCGGCGTGGCGTTCAAGCGCGAGATGTTCGCCAGCCATCCGGCGCAAGCCATCGTGGCGCGCCTGAGCGCCGACCAGCCGGGCAAGTACAGCGGCTCGATCGAGCTGGCCGACATGCACGAGGCGCGCATCAGCGTGGCCGGTAACCGCATTTACGCCACCGGGTCGCTGGCCGGCTTCGTGCTGCCGGCCACGCCGCCTGCCACGCCCACGTCGAACGTGATGAGTTACGCCAGCCAGATCCAGGTGATCAACGAGGGCGGTACCTTGTCGGTGGAAGGCAAGCGGATTGTCTTCACCAATTGCGACGCGCTGGTGCTGGTGCTTGGCGCCGGCACCAGCTATGTCAACGACGCGGCCGGGCGTTTCCAGGGTGCGCACCCGCTGCCGCGCGTCTTAAGCCAGGTCAGCGCCGCGGCGGCGCTGCCGTGGGCGCAACTGCTGGCGGCGCACCAGCAGGATTACAAGCGCCTGTACGACCGCGTGAGCATCGAATTCGGCCTCGCATCGGCCGCGCGGCGCGCACTGCCGACCGACCAGCGCATCGAGGTCTACACCGCCGACGGCAAGGACCCGGGGCTGGAAGCGCAGTTCTTCCAGTTCGGCCGCTACCTGCTCATTTCCAGCTCGCGCGATTCGCTGCCGGCCAACCTGCAAGGATTGTGGAACAACAGCCTCACGCCACCGTGGAATGCGGACTACCACACCAACATCAATATCCAGATGAATTACTGGCCCGCCGAGCCGGCCAACCTGGCTGAAGCGGCGCTGCCGTTTTTCGGTTTCGTCACCGGCGTGGCACCGGTCTACCGCCAGCTGATTCTCGATACCGCCACCAAGGCGCTGGCGCAGCCGCCCAAGGCCGGCGAGGAGAGCTTCCTCACCGCGCAGAACAAGCCGGTACGCGGCTGGACGGTGCGCACGGAATCGAATCCCTTTGGCGCCACCACCTACATCTGGAACAAGACCGGCAACGCCTGGTATGCGCAGCACTTCTGGGAACACTACGCGTTCACCCAGGACCGCGAGTTCCTGCGCACCGTGGCCTATCCGATGATGAAGGAAGTGTGCGCGTTCTGGGAGGACCATCTGAAACGCCTGCCCGACGGCCGCCTGGTGGCGCCGCGCGGCTGGTCGCCGGAGCACGGCCCGATCGAAGATGGGGTGAGCTACGACCAGCAGATCATCTGGGACCTGTTCAACAACACTGTGGAAGCGGCGGACGTGCTGGGCACCGACAAGGTCTTCCGCGACCGGATCGCGGCCATGCGCGACCGGCTGGCGGGTCCGCGTATCGGCAGCTGGGGCCAGCTGCTCGAATGGATGGACGAGAAAAAGGACCCGGTGCTGGACACCACCGGTGACACGCACCGCCATGTGTCGCACCTGTTTGGCCTGTTCCCGGGCCGGCAGATATCGCCCACCAAAACCCCTGCGCTGGCGGCGGCCGCGCGCAAGTCGCTGGAAGGGCGCGGCGACGCCGGTACCGGCTGGTCGATGGCGTGGAAAACCGCCTTCTGGGCGCGCCTGCACGATGGCGACCATGCCTACAAAATGCTGCGCGGGCAGCTGGCCAAACCCGGCGCGCGCGCCGCCCAGCAGGCCGGTCCCGGCACCGAAACCAATAACGCGGGCGGCACCTACGCCAATATGTTCGACGCCCATCCGCCGTTCCAGATCGACGGCAACCTGGGGGCCACGGCGGCCGTCTGCGAGATGCTGCTGCAGTCGCATACCGGCGAATTGCATCTGCTGCCCGCGCTGCCGTCGTCGTGGCCTGACGGTTCGGTGAAGGGCTTGCGCGCGCGCGGCGGCTTCGAGGTCGATATCGCCTGGGCCAACGGCAAGCTGGCCAGCGCCACCATCCGCTCGGTGGCGGGGCAGGGCGGTGGCACCGTGCGCTATGGCGACAAGGTCGTCGCGCTCGGCTTGAAACCCGGCGCTTCCGTGCGTCTCGGCGGCGCGCTCGCGATCCCGAAAAAGTAAGCCGGTATGCCGCCGTTGACGCATTTGCGCCGGGACGGCGGCAGGTGCGCATACCCCCGCGCCCTGCGGGTCTTGTTTGTCTGATTTCGTTCCATGCATTCGTCATTTTCGTAATTGTGGCGGGGTGACGTAGCTCGGAAAATAAATGCATAAAAATACATACGAAACCGAGGAGACAAGTTGAACAAGCATAAAAAAACAGCGATTGCCGTGGCCGTGGCCCAGATCGCGCTGATGTCGAGTAACGTGGTGATGGCCCAAGCCGCACCAGGCACGGAACTCGCTGCCAGCGATACCGCCGTGGTGGTGGTCAGCGGCCAGCGCGCCGCGCTGAATTCGGCGCAGAAAGTCAAACAGAATTCCGACGAAATCGTCGATTCGATTGTCGCCGACGATATCGGCAAACTGCCTGACCGCTCGGTCACGGAAGTGCTGCAGCGGGTGGTGGGCGTGACGATCGACCGCACCATGAGCAAGGCCGATCCGGAGCACTTTTCGGTGGAAGGCTCGGGCGTGTCGATCCGCGGCCTCAATTACGTGCGCGCGGAACTGAACGGCCGCGACTCGTTCTCGGCCAATGGCGGACGCTCGCTCAATTTCGAGGACGTGCCGCCGGAATTGATGGCGCGTGTCGACATTTACAAAAACCCGTCCGCCGAACAGATCGAAGGCGCCATCAGCGGCCTGGTGAACCTGCGCACGGCCATGCCCTTCGATTTCAAGGGCATGAAGGTGGCGCTGTCGGGACAAACCACGTATTCGGCCCTGAAGAAGGGACGCAGCTCGCCGTCGGCCTCGGGGCTGTTCTCGAACCGCTGGAAAACCGGCATCGGCGAAATCGGCGCGCTGGTCGACCTGGCGTATTCCGAAAGCGCGACCCGCACCGACGCCCTGCAGGTCGATCCGTATTTTGCCCGCACCGATGTCGTCGATGGCAAGACCGTCTGGGTTCCGAAGGGCGCGTCATGGCGCACCCTTAATTTCGACCGCAAGCGCGAAGGCGCGTACGGCGCGCTGCAATGGCGCCCCGAGCGCGACCTGACCACATCGCTGACGTTCTTCAAATCGCGCTACAAGATGGAGTGGGACGAGCAGGCTATTTTCGCCGCCTCCAATCCGTATAACATCAAGGTCAGTCCCGACGCGACCTATGATGCGAGGGGCGCCCTGCTGACCGGCACCCTGACCGATCCGACCGACGGCGGCATCAACTACGGCGGCGATACGCGCATGGCGAACCGCCAGTCCGATACCACGGACGTGTCGTGGAACGTGGTGTGGCGCCCGACCAGCAGCTGGACCTTCAAGTCGGACTTGCAGAGCATCCGTGCCAAGACCGCGAACCTCGATTCGACCGTGGCCACGGGCGTGCAAATGCCCAAGCAGCAGCTGGACTTGAGCGGCGGCAGGCCGAACCTGATTTTCGACAGCGCCGACCTGGCCTACCTGGCCAATCCGAGTAACTACTACTGGGCCTTCACCCAGGAGCACAAGGACCGCAGCACGGCCAAGTCAAGCGCCTGGAAGGGCGATGCCCAGTACGATTTCGATCACAAGGTAGTGCGCGATATCCGTTTCGGCGCGCGCCTGACCAAACGCGACGCGGTTAACGAAAAAACCAACCCGGACTACAACTGGGTCGCCATTTCGCAGCCGTGGCAACTGGGCTGGAATATCGGCCAGCTTGCCTCGCTGGGCGACCCGCGCTTCAGCGGCAATACGCGCGTGCACGCCTTCAACAACTTCTTCGGCGGCGATGTGTCGGTGCCCTCGCTGGTGGTGCCGAATACGGCGCTGGCCACGGGTTATCCCGCCAGCTACGAAGGTCTGCACAAGTATCACGACATCCTGTGTAACGAACACGCCGCATCCAAAGGCGCCACGCCCGATTGCGCGCCATGGAAGGCGGCAGCCTACGGCAATGACCCGAAGGGCATGAACGAACAGACCGAAAAGACCGGCGCCTTGTACACCCAGGTGCGTTTCGGTTTCGACGACCTGCCCATGCCGATCGATGGCAATATCGGCTTGCGCTATGTGAAGACCGACATGAAGGCGAGCGGCTACACGGTCTTCAGCTACACCCGCCCGGTAATCCCCGCCGGATATCAGACGATCGGCCCTGAGATTCCGAACATACCGGCGTTTTCGCGTTCGCAGGACTACAGCAACTCCTACAGCAATGTCCTGCCCACGCTGAACCTGCGCATGAAGGCGAGCGACAAGCTGCAGTTCCGGCTGGCCATGGGTTCGGCCGTGTCGCGTCCCGATTTTTCGCAATTGCAGGGCTATACGACGCTGTCGCAGAATGTCGACACCTCCACCAACAACGGGGCCAACATCGTGCGCGTGAACAGCGTGGCGCTCAAGGGAGAAGGGGCCGGCAATCCGGGACTCAAGCCGGTCACGTCGCGCCAGGTCGACCTGACGGCCGAATGGTATTTCGCCCCGGCCGGTTCGCTCACCTTCGCGGTGTTTAACAAGCAGCTCAAGGACATCATCGTCGACCAGAGCTACAACTTCCAGCTGCCGGATGTGAACGGCGTCATGAAGGACTTCACCGTCACGGCGCCGATCAATGGCGCCAAAGGCCGGGCACGCGGTTTCGAAGTGGCGTACCAGCAGTATTTCGACAAGCTGCCGCCATGGCTGTCCGGCCTGGGCATGCAGGCGAACTTCACGTTCGTCGACAGCAAAAAGACCATGTACACGCCGGTGTACGACGCCTATTGCCTGGGCGGGGCCGGCAACGGCGCATCCAATATGAACCTGAACATGAATGGCTGCGACACCAACGGCCGCACCTTCTGCAATCTGCCTCTGTATAACCTGTCGCGCCGTTCGTACAATCTGGCGCTCATGTACGACAAGGGGCCGCTCTCGTCGCGCCTGGCCTACAACTGGCGTTCCAGGAGCCTGCAGGGCGTGAACGTGAACGGCACCCGTGGCGACGATGGCACCGACACCAATCCGGCCAGTCCGACGTTCGGCCAGCATAAGGTGAGCTATGGCTTGCCTACCTGGGCGGGCGCGTACGGCCAGCTCGATGCCTCGATTTTCTACAAGATCACCGAGAACCTGTCGTTCGGCCTGGAAGCGCAGAACATCAACGATGCGAAGTTCAAGCAGGAGATGGACCAGGAAATCGGCGCCAAGGGGCGTGCCTGGTTCGTCACGGGGCCACGCTACACGGCGCAGATGCGCTACAGCTTCTGATGGCGCGCCGCGCTATTGCGATACTGGCCGTGGCAGCGGCCAGCGTCACGGCAGCGGCGGCGCCGCTGCCGCAACTGGTGCAGAAGGATGGCCGCCACGCGCTCATGGTCGATGGCGCGCCGTTCGTGATGCTCGGCGCCCAGGCGCACAATTCGAGCAACTACCCGGCCGCATTGAAAAAGGTCTGGCCGGCGATCCGCGACATGCACGCCAATACGCTTGAAATTCCGGTGGCGTGGGAGCAGATCGAACCGGTCGAAGGCAAGTTCGATTTCAGCTACGTCGATACGCTGGTGGCCGAGGCGCGCAAGAACAAGGTGCGCCTGGTGCTGCTGTGGTTCGCCACCTGGAAGAACACCAATCCGCAATACAGCCCGGAATGGGTCAAGTTCGACAACCAGCGCTTTCCGCGCATGCTCGACAAGGACGGCAAGGTCAATTACTGCATGTCGCCGTTCGGCGAAGAGACGCTCAAGGCCGATAAAAAGGCGTTTGTGGCGCTGATGGCCCACATCAAAAAGATCGACGAGGCGCATCGCACGGTCATCATGATGCAGGTGCAGAACGAAGTGGGCACGTATGGGCTGGTGCGCGACTACGGCGCAAAAGCGCAGGCGGCGTTTGCGCAGGCGGTGCCGCAGGCGGTGCTGGAGCGCCAGAAGTCGCCGGTGAAGCTGGCGGCCAAGGGCACGTGGTCCGAGGTGTATGGCGACTACGCCGAGCAGTATTTTCATACCTATGCCATCGCCAGCTATATCGGCGAAGTCGCCAGGGCCGGGCGCGCGGTCTACAACCTGCCGATGTATGTGAATAACGCGCTGCGCGATCCGCTCGAACCGATGGCGCCGTGGAAGGGCAACTTCGCCAGCGGCGGGCCGACCTGGGATGTGATCGACATCTACAAGGTGGCGGCACCGGCGATCGACCTGGCCGCACCCGATATCTACATGCCGCAGTCGGCCAAATTTACCGGAACGCTGGACCGCTTCCAGCGCCCGGACAATGCGCTGATGGTGCCGGAACTCGGTAACGCGGCCACGTACGCGCGCTACACCTACCAGGTGCTCGGGCGCGGCGCGCTCGGGTTCGCGCCGTTCGGCATCGATTACGCCGACTATAGCAACTTCCCGCTCGGTTCCAAGCTGACCGACAAGACGATGGTCGAACCGTTCGGGTCGATCTTTGCCGTGTTCCGGCCGATGGAACGGCAGTGGGCCAAATGGGCGTTCGAGGGCCGCACTTACGGCGTGGCCGAAAGCGACGAGCGCAGCGAGCAAACCATCGCGATGAAAAACTGGACGGCCACGGTGTCGTTCCGCCAGTGGCAGTTTGGTGAAAAGGCATGGAACCCCGAGATCAAGGACGAACCGGCCAATACCGACAAGCCGGGCGGCGGCGTGGCGATTGCCCAGATCGGGGACAACGAATTCATCGTGGTCGGCCAGCAGGTTCGCCTGCGTCTGGGTGGAGCGGGCAGCAACGATGGCAAACCGACCATGCTGGCACGGGTGGAGGAGGGCAGTTTCGATCCGTCCGGTACATGGATCATGGAGCGCAACTGGAATGGCGACCAGGTCGATTACGGCATCAACCTGCCGGCTAAACCGGTCGTCCTGAAAATCAGAATCGGTACTTACTAAATACTATTGGAGATCATAGAATACGTCTTAAATCACTGGTGGGAACGGCTTCCTGCCTGGCTTTGATGGCTTCAGGCCACGCCCTGGCGGGCACCTTCGAGAAAACCGGCAGCGGAATCGTCGTCAAGCCCGACCAGGGCGCCGCGAAGGAAGTGCGTCTTGACGTGATGAGCGAGAATATCATCCATGTCGTCAAATCCGACCAGCCCGGCAAGGAACTGACGCCATCGATGATGATCGTTGCCAAACCGTGCGCCTGCCAGTTCACGGTCAGCGATGCGGACAAGGACGTGGTGACCCTCAACGCCGGCAAGATATCGGCCAAAGTCTCTTTGAAAACCGGTCTGGTGAAGTTCTATAACGCCAAAGGCGAAGTGTTTCTCACCCAGTCGTCCGAAAGCCTGACGCCGGTCAAGGTCGACGGCAAGCCGTTTTTGGCGATCAGGCAGGGTTTCAACCCGGGCCTGAAGGATGCGTACTACGGCCTTGGGCAGCACCAGAACGCCCAGATGAACATGAACGGCGAAGACGTCCTGCTGGCGCAGCACAATATGGACGTGGCGGTGCCGTTCGTTATCTCCGACAAAAACTACGGCGTCCTGTGGGATAACAATGCGATCTCGCGCTTCGGCGACCCGAAGCCCTACGGCCCGATGAAGCGCGACCTGAAACTGGTCGACGCCAGCGGCAAGGCCGGCGGCCTGACCGCGCGCTATTACGTGGGCGAGAAGCTGGTGTTGACCCGCCACGAAACCGACGTCGACTACAAATACCTCAAGGACGTGGCCGAAAACTGGCCGAAGGAACTCGGTCCCCTGAAAGAGCTGAAGGACGTCAAGGTGGTGTGGGACGCCACCATCCGCTCGGCCAAGGCCGGCGTGCACAAGATGCAGCTGTATTCGTCCGATTACGCGACCTTGACGCTCGATGGCAAGCAGGTGCTCGACGTCTGGCGCCAGGGCTGGAACCCGTGGTACCACAACTTCGAAGTGAAATTTTACGCCAACAAGCCGGTCAAGCTGCACCTGGAATGGAAGCCGACCGGCGGCATGATCGCCATCACCCACAACGATCCGCTGCCGAAGGCCGAGCGCCATGCGCTGACGTTTTCGTCCGAGATCGCCCAGGCGATCAATTACTACGTCATCAACGCCGGCAATATGGACAGCGTGATCGCCGGCTACCGTCACCTGACCGGGCAGGCGCCGATGATGCCGAAATGGGCCTACGGCTTCTGGCAGTCGCGCCAGCGCTACGAAACCCAGGAGCAGATCGTCGGCGCGGTACGCGAATACCGCAAGCGCGGCTGGCCGTTAGACAACATCGTGCAGGACTGGCTCTACTGGCCCGAAAATGGCTGGGGCTCGCACGATTTCGACAAGACCCGCTTTCCGGACCCGAAAGGCATGGTCGATGAAATCCACAAGAACCATGTGCGCGTGATGCTGTCGATCTGGGGCAAATTCTACGCCGATACCGACAACTACAAGGAATTTGCGTCCAAGGGCCACATGTGGACCAGGAACGTCGACAACGGCGACCTTGACTGGGTTGGCCCGGGCTACAAAAACGCCCATTACGACCCGTACACGCAGGAAGCGCGCGATATCTATTATCGCCAGGTCAAATCCAGGCTCGGTAGCCTCGGCTTCGATTCGTGGTGGATGGATAACAGCGAGCCGGATGTGCTGTCGAACACCCGTCCCGAGGATTTCAAGAAGCTGATCGGGCCGACCGTGTACGGCGCCGGCGAGATCACCTACAACACCTACAGCCTGCCGCACACGCAGGCGCTGATCGAGGGCCTCAACCGCGATCAGCCCGACACGCGCCAGCTGATCCTGTCGCGCTCCGGCTACGCGGGTATCCAGCGCAATGCGGTGGCGGTGTGGAGCGGCGACACGGTGGGGCGCTGGAATAATCTGCATGACCAGATTTCGGCGGGCGTGAATTTTTCGATGTCCGGCATTCCCAACTGGACCCACGATATCGGCGGCTATGCCCAGGAAGTGCGCTTCCAGGGCGGCGATGCCGGCTCGGCCCAGGAAAACCGCAGCACCGGCAGCTCCACCGTCAAGCCGGAAGACCTGAAGGAGTGGCAGGAACTGAACCTGCGCTGGTTCCAGTTCGGCGCCTTTACGCCGCTGTTCCGTTCCCACGGCGAAGTGGTCAAGCGCGAGATCTACAACATCGCGCCCGAAGGTTCGGAAATGCAGGACTCGATGGTGTGGTACCTGAAACTGCGCTACCGCCTGATGCCCTACATTTACACGTCGGCCTCGGATATCTACTACCACTCGGGCACCGTGATGCGCGGGCTGGTGATGGATTTCCCGAAGGATGAACAGGTCAAGGACATCAAGGACCAGTACCTGTTCGGGCGCGACATCATGGTCGCGCCGGTGCACGTGTACGGCGCGCGCGAGCGCACGGTGTATATGCCGAAAGGCGCCGCGTGGTACGACTTCTACACGGGCGCGCTGCACCAGGTCGGCAAGACGGTGACCATGAAAGCCCCGGCCGCGCGCATGCCGCTGCTGGTCAAGGCCGGCGCGATTTTGCCGATGGGCCCCGTGACCCAGTACGTGGATGAAAAACCGGACGCGCCGCTCACGCTCACGATCTATACCGGCGCCGACGGCAAATTCAGCCTGTATGAAGACGATGGCGTCACCAACGCCTACACCCGGGGCGAATTTACGCGCATTCCGCTCAGTTACGACGACAAAACCAAAACGGTGACCATCGGCGAGCGCACCGGCCAGTACAAGGGCATGGTGGCCAAGCGCCAGTTCAAGGTCCGTTTCATCAAGGCCGGCGTATCGAGTTCCGATAACTTCGATCTGGCCGATAAGGAAGTCAATTATGAGGGCAAGGCGCTGACAGTCAGGATGTAAGCTCCCGCCACTCCCAGAAGCCCGCCGGCGCCACCGGCGGGCTTTTTTTACCCCTACGCTTTCCTATCCTCACACGCCATAAGCATAAAGGCGTAGTCCGCCTACGCCTTCTACCAGCCCCGCACAACCGTCATGCGCATAGGCACTGTCTAGCCCGATCTTTACACTTATCCAGTCGGCATACGTTTCCCGAAGGTCGACGCGAATCAGCGATATGGGGGAGCGTTCCCCCTTGCCCAGAACCGGAGAGTGACATCATGAAGAAGAACATTCCAGCAACGTCCAGTAGCGCCACCCCAGGCAGCCGCCGCGATTTCCTTGGCAAGAGCGCCCTGGCGGGCCTGGTGACCGCGGGCGCTACCATCGGACTGGCCGGATGCAAGGAGGAGGCCGCGCCAGGCAAGGCCGCCGCGCCCGCCAAAGCCGCCGATACCGGCGAGCACATCAAACCCGGCCAGCTCGATACCTATTACGCCTTCATCAGCGCCGGCCACGGCGGCGAAGTGCGCGTGCTCGGCCTGCCGTCCGGCCGCACCCTGAAACGCATTCCCGTATTCAATACCGATTGCATGGTCGGCTGGGGCATCACCAACGAATCGAAGGCGATCATCGGCACCAAGGCCGATGGCAGCCTGCAATACACCACCGGCGACACCCACCACGTGCACGGCAGCTACAAGGACGGCACCTACGATAGCCGCTGGCTGTTCGTCAACGACAAGATCAACGCGCGCCTGGCCCGCATCCGCATGGATACGATGGAGTGCGACAAGATCACCAGCCTGCCCAATGTGATGGGCTTCCACGGCATTTTCCCGGACAAGCGCGACCCGGTCGACGCCGCCATCAACTACACCACCCGCGTGTTCTGCGGCACCGAATTCCACTTGCCGCTGCCGAACGACGGACGCGACCTGGACGATCCGACCAAATGGGGCTGTCTGTTCACCTGCGTCGACGCCGCCAGCATGGAAGTACGCTGGCAGTGCCGCGTGGATGGCAACATGGAGCTGGTCGCGTCGTCCTACGACGGCAAGCTGGCCGCCGCCACCCAGTACAACACCGAGGGCGGCGCCGATCTGGCCGGCATGATGTCGGCCGAGCGCGACGCTTGCGTATTCTTCAACGTGGCCCGCATCGAGCAAGCCATCAAGGCTGGCAAGGCCACCACCATCGGCAGTTCCAAGGTGCCGGTGGTGGACGGACGCAAGGCCGCCAACGCCGACCCGGCTACCGCGCTGACCTGCTACGTGCCGGTCGGTAAGAACCCGCACGGCGTCAACGCCAGCCCGGACGGAAAATATTTCGTCTGCGCCGGCAAGCTGTCGCCGACCGCGACTGTGATCGAACTGAGCAAGGTGCTCGGCTGGTTCGGTGGCGAAGTCAAGCAGCCGCGCGACTGCGTGGTAGCCGAACCGGAACTCGGCCTGGGCCCATTGCACACCGCGTTCGACGGCAAGGGCAATGCCTTCACCTCGCTGTTCCTCGACAGCCAGGTCGTGAAATGGAACGTGGATGCGTCGATTGCCCAGTTCAAGGGCGACAAGGCGGCCAAGGTGGTGCTCGACCGTATCGACGTGCATTACCAGCCGGGCCACGGCTACGCGTCAATGGGCGAAACCAAGGAAGCCGACGGCAAATACTTCAACTCGGGTAACAAGTTCTCGAAAGACCGCTTCCTGCCGGTCGGCCCGCTGCACTGCGAAACCGAACAACTGATCGACATCAGCGGCGCCAAGATGACCTTGATGGCCGACCATACCGCCTATCCGGAACCGCACGACGGCATCATCGTGCGCCGCGACGTGGTCAAGACGCGCCAGATCCACACCATGACCGACTTCCCGAACGCGGTCACGCCGGAAACCGCCGGTATCGAGCGCAAAGGCAACAAGGTGCACGTGCGCCTGATGTCGCAGGCGCCCGCGTTCAGCATGCCGATCATTAAGATCAAGGTGGGCGACGAGGTGACCTTGACGCTGACCAACTACGACAAGGTGGAAGACCTGACCCACGGTTGCGCCATTCCGACGTACAACATCAACTTCATCGTCAACCCGCAGGAAACCAAGTCGGTGACCTTCAAGGCGGACCGGCCCGGTGCCTACTGGATCTACTGCACCCACTTCTGCCACGCGCTGCACCTGGAAATGCGCAGCCGCCTGCTGATCGAAGCGTAAGCCGGACTGTCGATGCGCGCCCTGGCTTTCCTCCTGCGCCTGTTTGCCCCGTTGTTCCTGGCATCGTTGCTGGCGGCAGGGCCGGCGTGCGCCTCGGTCTACTCGGCCGAGCTGTCGCAGCAACTGCTGCATGGCCCCGACCTGTGCGCCGAGGCGCCTTGCCGCGATGTCATGCCGCAGGCGCAGAAGTTTTCCGTGCGCAAGGGGCGGCCGAGCTATGTCGAGGCCCTCGCCGTGGGAGCGGACAAGTCCGAGCGCGTCATCGGCTATGTTTTCCTGTCGACCGACGTGGTCGACATTCCCGCTTACTCAGGCAAACCCATCGTCACCCTGATCGGCATGGATACGCAGGGCATCATCACCGGTGTGCGCGTGCTCAAGCATTCCGAGCCGATTTTATTGGCAGGGATAGCTGAATCGACTTTGCTCAAATTCATCGGCCAGTACACCGGCAAGTCCGGCGACGCCAAGCTTGAAATCGGCCACGGCGACGAGGCCGGCGGCACCGTCGGGCTGGACGCGATCAGCGGCGCCACCGTCACCGTCATCGCCGAAAACCAGGTCATTTCGCGCAGCGCCTACGAAATCGGGCGCCAGGTCGGCATTTTCAAGGGCGAAGTGCGGCCGGCGCCGCGCTACACCCCGCTTAACGATCGCCTCAGCTGGCAGCAATTGCTGGACGAGGGCAGCGTGGTGCATTTCCCCCTGCAGCGCAAGGACGTCGGCCTGACCGGCGACGCTGCCTACATCGACATGTATTTCGGCCACCTGAACGTGCCCACGGTCGGCATCAGCCTGCTGGGCGAACCGGTTTACCGGCGCCTGATGGCCGACCTCAAGCCGGACGAGCAGGCCATCTTCATCATCGCCAATGGCGAAGCCTCGTTCAAGGGCTCGGGCTTTGTGCGCGGCGGCATCTACGACCGCATCCAGGTGCGCCAGGACCCGCAAAGTTTCACCTTCCGCGATACCGATTACCTGAACCTGTACGGCTTGCACGCGCCCGGCGCACCGGCGTTTACCGAGTCGGCCGTGTTCATCGTGCGCTCGGCCAATTTCAATCCCGCCTGGCCGTGGCAGCTTACGTTCCTGGCCAACAAGGCCGACGCCCAGAGCGGCGCCAAGACCTTCGTCCACTTCAATGCGCCGTACTGGCTACCGGCGCGTTACCTGGAAGGCGGGCGTGCGCACATCGTCCAGCCCGAGGCGAGCTGGCGCGCCATCTGGAAGGGCAAGCCGGTCCAGATCGTGCTGTTCCTGCTGGTACAGGCCTTCACGGCAGTCATGTATTCGCAGCGCGACAAGCTGGTGCGCGCCTCCAAGCGCAAGCACAAGCCATGGATTTCGCGTCCGCGCCATGTGCTGTGGCTGGTCAGCGTGGTGTTCCTCGGCTTTTACCTCAAGGCCCAGCCCAGCATCACCCAGGTGCTGACCTGGTTCCATTCTCTGCTGCACCAGTGGAAATGGGAATTGTTCCTCTCCGATCCCTTCATTTTCCTGTTCTGGTGGTTCATCATCGTCAGCGTGCTGGTGTGGGGCAGGGGCGTGTTTTGCGGCTGGCTGTGCCCGTTCGGCTCGCTGCAACAACTGGCGCTCAGCATCGGCAAGGCGGTCGGGCTGGCACGCTTCCAGAAGCTGTTGCCGAAACCGCTGCACGATAAGCTCAAGTGGATCAAATACGTCATTTTCGCCGTACTGCTGGCAGTGTCGTTCTATTCCATGGAAATGGCCGAGCGGCTGGCCGAGGTCGAACCGTTCAAAACCACCTTCATTGTCGGCGTATGGAACCGTACGTGGCCGTTCTGGGCCTTCATCGGCGCCATCCTGGGCTGGTCGTTCCTGAGCGAGCGGCCGTATTGCAAATACCTGTGCCCGCTGGGCGCCGGACTGGCGATTCCCGGCAAGTTCCGCCTGTTCGGGCTCAAGCGCAAGTCCGAATGCCAGACTTGCCACGCCTGCGCGGCCGGCTGCGGCTCGCACGCGATCGACAGCGCCGGCCGCATCGACCAGATGGAATGCATGCTGTGCCTCGACTGCATGATCCTGTACTACGATGACCACGCCTGTCCGCCGCTGGTCAAGGAACGCAAGCTGCGCGAGAAAAATGGCGATGCGCTCACGCCGATCAATGCGGCCGGCTATTTCATTTCCCTCGACGCGGTGCGCGCTGCGCTCAAGGCCAAGGCGGCGCCATCGGCAGGAGATCCGCCATGAGCGTGCGCGCCATCGCCCTGGGCGCGCTGCTGGCCCTGCACGCGGGCCTGGCCGGCGCCGCCGTGCTGCAAGTGCGCGCGGGCGAGTCGATCGGCGCCGCCGTGCGCGCCGCCAGCGCCGGCGACACCATCCTGGTCGCGCGCGGGCTCTACAAGGAACGGCTGCTGATCGACAAGCCGCTCACCCTGCGCGGCCAGGAGCGGCCCACCATCAGCGGCGGCAACAGCGGCGACGTGATCCGGGTCAGCGCCAGCGATGTCACCATCGATGGCCTCATCATCCGCGACAGCGGTGCCGACCTCGACCGCCAGAATGCGGGCGTGTACGTGGTGCCCGGCTCCGACCGTTTTGTGCTGCGCAACTGCGTGCTGAGCTACACCCTGTTCGGCGTATGGCTCGAAAAAGTGGACCATGCCACCCTCGCGGGCAACACCATCAGCGGCAAGCGCGACCTGCAATCGGCGGCGCGCGGCAATGGAATCCAGGTCTTCAACAGCGCCCACGTGGATGTCATCGACAACAACATCAGCTATGCGCGCGACGGTATCTACGTGGACCTCTCGCGCCACGCCCTGTTTCGCGGCAACAAGATCCACCACCTGCGCTACGGCACCCACTACATGAACACCAACCACAGCACGTGGGAAAACAACGAGTCCTACCAGAACCGGGGCGGGCTGGCGCTGATGGAAGTGCGCAACCTGGTGGTGCGCAACAACGTGGCCTGGGGTAACGAGGATCACGGCATCATGCTGCGCACCATCCAGGATTCGGTGATCGAAAACAATGTGGTGGCGGCCAACGGGCGCGGCTTCTTCATCTACGACGCCGAGTTCAATGTGCTGCGCAATAACATCGTCATCAACAACCGCACCGGCGTGCACCTGTCGGCCGGTTCCTCCAACAACGCGGTCGATGGCAACGACTTCATCGGCAACGAGGAAGCGGTCAAGTTCGTGGCTGCGCGCGACGTCCAGTGGGGCCGCACGCGCGGCAACTACTGGAGCGGCTACAACGGCTGGGACCAGGGCGGCGATGGCGCCGGCGACGTGGCTTACGAGGCCAGCGACCTGGTCGACCGCCTCAACTGGCAATACCCGCTGGTCAAGCTGCTGCTGACCAGCCCGTCGGTGAGCACCTTGCGCTTCGTGGCGCGCCAGTTCCCCGTGCTGCGCGCGCCCAGCGTGGTCGACCGCTATCCGCGCATGCGGCCCAACAATCCTGACTGGCAGCGCTGGAATGACAAACATGTCCATTGAACTTGACGCGGTGAGCAAATCCTTCGGCCCGGTCGAGGCGATCCGCAATGTGTCGCTGAACATCGCGCAGGGCGAGATGTTCGGCCTGATCGGGCATAACGGCGCCGGCAAGAGCACCTTGTTCAAGCTGATGCTCGGCTTGCTGCCAGCCAGCGCCGGCGCGGTGCGCGTGGGCGGGGTGGCCACCGCCAGCGCCCAGTTTCGCCAGGTGCGGCGCCGCATCGGCTATCTGCCGGAGAGTTTTGTTAGCTACGACAACCTCTCCGGCCTGGAAGTGCTGCAACTGTTCGCCGACCTCAAGCAGGTGGCGCGCGCCGAATGTGGCCGCATGCTGCGCCGGGTCGGGCTGGCCGATGCCGCCACGCGGCGCCTGCACACCTACTCGAAAGGCATGCGCCAGCGCCTGGGATTCGCGCAAGTGCTGCTGGGCGACCCGGCACTGATTTTTCTCGACGAACCGACCAACGGACTCGACCCGGAAGGCATCGCCGATTTTTATACCATCCTGCGCGAGGCGCAGGGGCGCGGCGCCACCATCGTGATCACCTCGCACATCCTGGCCGAAATCCAGGACCGGGTAGACCGCCTCGTCATCCTCGATGCGGGCCGGGTCGCCGCGCTGGGCACCCTGGCCGAGCTGCGCGCGCGCCAGGTGCTGCCCTCGCATATCGACGCGCAGCTGTTGCCCGGCGGCGGCGCCAAGGCCGGGCCGGCGCTGGCCCATCTGGCGGGGGTGACCACGATCGTCGATGGCGAGCGCGTCGTGATCGCCTGCGCGGCCACGCTCAAGGCGCCGGTGCTGGCCGCGCTGGCGCCGATGCTGGTCGATGTGACCATCCGCGAACCCTCGCTGGAAGACTTGTTCCTTGGCTATGGAGGCACGCATGGGCGCGCGCATTGAGTGGGGCCAGGTGCTCGTCATCGCCGCCAAGGAATTTCGCGACCGCATCCGCAACCGCTGGGTGCTGGCGGTGGCGCTCATTTTCGCCCTGTTCGCGCTGGCGATCGCTTACTTTGGCGCCTCGCAGCAGGGCGAGGTCGGCTTTCGCAGCATCGACGTGACGGTGGCCAGCCTGGTCGGCCTGGTGATCTACCTGGTGCCGCTGATCGCGCTCATTCTCGGCTACGACGCCATCGTCGGCGAGCGCGAACGCGGCTCGCTGGAATTGATGCTCTCGATGCCGATCAGCCGCTTCGAGATATTGCTGGGCAAGTATTGCGGGCTGGCCGCCGCGCTGGCCAGTTCCACCGTGCTCGGCTTCGGGGCCGGCCTGCTGCCGCTGGCGTCCGAATTGACCGTGCGTGACGGCTACCACTACGCCGGCTTCGTCGGCAGCGCCATCCTGATGGGCATGGCGTTCCTGAGCATCTCGATGCTGGTGTCGGTGCGCGCGCTCGACCGCGTGCGCGCCAGTGGGGTGGCGATCAGCCTGTGGTTCTTTTTCGTGCTGATTTTCGACTTGCTGCTGATGGGGGCGCTGGTGCTGAGCCAGGGCCGCCTGGACAGCAACACCTTCGCGGCACTGCTGATGCTCAACCCCGCCGATGTGTTCCGGCTGCTCAATATCTTCAGCTCCGAGCAGGCGCAAACCATGTACGGCCTGGCCACGGTGATGCCGGGCGGCCTGACCGATCCGGCGGTCCTGCTGGCCATCATGGCCGGGTGGGTAGTCATTCCCTTCTTGCTTGCCAACTGGAGTTTCAAATGTCCTTCAAGATAAACCGCCTGCTGGCCGCACTCGCCACCGCCGGCTTGCTGGGCGCATGCAGCCAGCACGCCATGACCGCCAGCGCCCAGGAACCGATGCCCGATACCGCCTGCGCGCTCGATGGCATGGTGCTGCTCGATTTCCCCGGCCCCAAGGCGCAGATCCAGTATGTCGAAGGCAAGGCCGATTATTACTGCGACTTGATGGAACTGTTCACGGTGATGCTCGCGCCCGAGCACAAGCGGCGCATCGCCGGCGTGTTCGTGCAGGACATGGGCAAGACGTCCTGGGACAAGCCGAGCGGGCACTGGATCGCCGCCAAGGATGCGCTGTATGTGGTCGGCAGCAAGAAGCAGGGCTCGATGGGGCCGACCTTCGGCGCCTTCTCGGATCCGGCGCAGGCGGCCGCCTTTGCCAAAGCCGAGGGCGGCAAGGTGCTGCCCTACAGCCAGATCACGGTAGCGATGCTCGACACCGGACACGCCGCCGGCGATATGCGCCATTGATCGTCCCTTTTATAACGACTGGAAATACATCATGAAAAGCACGACCTTGCTGTCCCTGTTGATCGTTGCGGCCCTGGCGGCCTGCGGCGACAAGGCACCAGCCCCTGCTGCCCCCGCAGCCGGCCCAAGCGCGAACGCGCCGGTACCGGCTGCGGCGCCCGCTCCGGCGCCCGTTCCCGCACCTGTCGCGGCCGCCGCGCCGGCTGCTTCCGCCGCCGCCCCTGCCGCCGCCAGCCCGGCCGAACTGGCCGCAGGCGAAAAAATCTATGCAGCCTCCTGTGTTTCCTGCCACGGCGCCGCCGTGCTGGGCGCGCCGAAACTGGGCGACAAGCCATCCTGGACGCCGCGCATCGCCAAGGGTATGTACGTGCTGTACGACCACGCCACGAAAGGCTTCAACATGATGCCGCCGCGTGGCGGCAATGCCGCCCTCAAGGATGAGGAAATGAAGGCGGTGGTCGACTTCATGGTCAGCAAGGCGCGCTGATAAGGGAAGGGCGGCGCTGCCGCCCTGTCAAGGGAGAACGCCATGCGCGCCTTACATGCAACACTGATCGCGGCGGTGCTGTGCCTGCTGGCGCTGGCCGGCTGCGAGCGCGCCGACACGGTCCATCACATGCGCGGGCACGTGTTCGGCACCGCGGTCGAGATCAGCATCTACGGCGGCTCGCCGCAACGCGCCGACGAGCTCAGCGGCTCCGTCCTGAACGAATTCGACCGCCTGCACCACAAATACCATGCCTGGCAGCCGAGCATGCTCACCTCGCTCAACGAGGCCATCGCGCGCGGCGAGCCGTTCACCGCCGACGCCGAGATGGTCGCGCTGCTGCAATCGGCAACCCTGGTGGCGGAGCGCTCCGGCAACCTGTTCAACCCGGCCATCGGGCGCCTGATCCGGCTGTGGGGTTTCCAGAGCAGCGACATCGTGCCCCAGGCTCCGGCGGCGCAGGACATCCAGCGCTGGCTCGACGCGCGCCCGCGCCTGGCGCACCTGCGCTACCACGGCAACACGATTTCAAGCACCAACAAGGCGGTCATGATCGACCTGGGCGGCTACGCCAAAGGCTACGCGCTCGACCGCGCGGCCCTGATCCTGCGCCAGGGCGGGGTCAAGGCGGCGCTGGTCAACGTAGGAGGCAATGTGCTCGCCATCGGCCAGCCGGGGCCGCGCCCGTGGCGGGTCGGCATCCAGGACCCGCGCGCCCCCGGCGCCGTGGCGCATGTGAACCTGGGCGACAACGAAGCGATGGGCACCAGCGGCGACTATCAGCGCTATTTCCTCAAGGATGGCAAGCGCCGCCCGCACATCATCGACCCGCGCAGCGGTTATCCGATCGACCTGGTGGCGTCGGTCACGATCGTGACCGCGGGTGGCGCGGATGCCGGTTTGCGCTCGGACGGCAACTCGAAACCCCTGTTCATCACCGGCCCGGCTGGCTGGGAAGCGATGGCCGCCCGCATGGGCCTGGACCAGGTGATGCTGATCGACGCGCACGGCACGGTGCATACCACGCCGGCCATGCGCGCGCGGCTGGCGGCGGCGCAGCAGGCGAAGGGCCGCGCGCCGTCGAATTAGTTTCCGTGCGGGAATCAAAATGAAAGAATGGTTACTTCCCCGTACAATGGCGATTCGACAACATGCGGCTGCTTCCAGCCCTGTTGGTTCCAGGATGACCACCGGAGAATAACTTGCGTAAACACTTAATCAAAATTTCAATGCTGTGCGCTGCGGTGCTGATGGCTGGTTGCGAAACCACGGGGACCAAGCCGGCCGACCCGAATGCGGTCGAAGCGCCGTCGCCGAAGAATCCGGACTTTTCCGCCGAAATGGCCAAGTTCGATGCCCAGTTCCCGAACGCCAAAGCCACCAAATACGAGAACGAATCGATCGCCTTCAATAACGAGCGCAAGCTCGACCAGAAAGGCAATTGCCACGGCAAGTCGAAGTACCCGGTCACGATCGTGCTGGTGCTCGATGCGGAAGGCAAGGTCACCAAGACCATGACTGATGTCGAGAATGCCAAGGCCAGCTGTTTCCGCAGCGCCTACGCCGGCGTGCAATTCCCGCGTCCGCCGATGGCGCCGTACCGCAAGGCGATCCTGCTGAATTAAGCGCGGTCCCACGCCCGCCAGCGTGAATCCGGTCGGTTTTGATTTGCGTCAAGGTATTTGCTCGGTAACTCATCGATATTCCAGTATCCACTCTGGAAAGGTTTGTGATGAAACTGAAATTCCTTGGCGCGACCGGCAGCGTGACCGGTTCAAAATACCTGCTCAGCTCCGGCGGCCATGACATCCTGGTCGACTGCGGCCTGTTCCAGGGGCACAAAGAACTGCGCTTGCGCAACCGGCACCCGTTTCCGGTCGATCCGGCCGGCATCGACGCCGTGGTGCTCACCCATGCGCACCTGGACCACAGCGGCTACCTGCCGCTGCTGGTGAAAAATGGATTCACCGGCAAGATTTTTTGCAGTCCGGCTACCTTCGACCTGTGCAAGATCCTGTTGCCGGACAGTGGGCACCTGCAGGAAGAGGAAGCCAACTACGCCAACCGCCACGGTTTTTCCAGACATGCGCCAGCCTTGCCCCTGTATTCAGAGGCTGACGCGGTGCGCGCCCTGCGCCAGTTCGTGCCGGTGCCGTTCGACATGCCGTTCGCCATCGCCGGCGAGCTGCAAGGGCAATTGGCGCTGGCCGGCCATATCCTGGGCGCGGCCATCGTCACGGTGCGCTGCGCCGGGAAAACCATCGTGTTTTCTGGCGACCTCGGCCGTCCCAACGACCCGCTCATGGTCGCGCCGGCGGCCATCGCCGAGGCGGATTATCTGGTGGTGGAGGCGACCTACGGCGACAAGCGGCACGACCCGGCCGACCCGCTGCTGCTGCTCGGCCAGACTATCCGCGACAGCGCCGCCCGCGGCGGCGTCACCATCATCCCCGCATTCGCGGTCGGGCGCGCGCAGTCGCTGCTGTACGACCTGCACCGCCTGAAGGAGCAGGGCGCAATCCCGGCCCATCTGCCGGTCTATCTGAACAGCCCGATGGCCGCCGATGCGACCGCGCTGTACCAGAAGCACTTGCACAGCCACCGCCTCAGCCACGAGCAATGCTTCGCGATGCGCCACGCGGCCACCATCGTCAACAGCGTGGAGGAATCGATCGCCCTCAACGAGCGCCAGGTGCCGATGGTCATCGTGGCCGCCAGCGGCATGGCCACCGGCGGGCGCGTCCTGCACCATCTGAAGGCATTCGCCCCCGATCCGCGCAACACGATCCTGTTTGCCGGCTTCCAGGCCGGCGGCACGCGCGGCGCGCTGATGCTGGCCGGTTGCGCGTCGATCAAGATCCACGGGCAGCAAGTTCCCCTGCGCGCGCGGGTCGCGCAGATCGCCAATCTGTCGGCGCATGCCGACGGCGATGAACTGATCGGCTGGATGTCGCATATCCGGCATGCGCCGCAGCGCACCTTCATCACCCACGGCGAAAGCGCCGCCGCCGAGGCCCTGCGCCGCCGCATCGGGGAGGAGCTCGGCTGGCCGTGCGAAGTGCCGGGCTATCTGGACGACGTCACGCTGGCCTGATCTCGCGCCTCGACGTTGCCACGCTGGAAGCGCGTGGCGCCTGGGATACTTCGCGCACTTGCACCCGGTCGCCGGCGCGCAGCTGGGCCGGGGGGTAGACGATCACTTGCGCACCTTCGGACAGGCCGTCGCGCACTCATGCCCGGCATCGTTGGCCCGCCCAAACGCAGCGGCGTCAGGTGCGCGCGCCTGGGCGAACGCTTGCAAGACCAGTGCTTCGATCGCGGCGTCGGCGCGCACCGGGCCGGCTGCACGCTTGGCGCGCCCGGCCGCCACCGAGACCAGGTTCATGCGCGGCGGACGGCGCCGGTCAACCCTGATCAGCGGGCCGATCAGGGGTTCGGTGACGCCGGCGAGCTCGATCTGCACCACCTGTCCGATGGTGGTTTGCACATCGGCTAGGCCCGTGGCTTCGGGCAGGCGCGCCGCCAGCGACAGGGGCGCGTTCCTGACGCCGGTGAACAGGTCGGCGAAGCGGGTGGACGCATAGAAGCGCACCGCGCCGGCATGCTCGCGGCTCAAGCCGGGCCTGCGCCATGCGCGCTGCCTGGCATGAAGCGCGATTGACATGTTGTCCCTGATGGCGTGGATGGATCGGCATTCACCGTCGGCGCCGCGTAGCCTTCCGGTAAATGATGTGCATCAAGATGTGCATCTGGAACCGTCTGCGCTGCCGCTGTCAGCGCGGTGCGGGGCGATCCTACATGTAGAAATGCATGATCGTTTGCCATAAGCCGATGTCGGCGTCGGCCATCGGGCGCATGTGCGGCGTGATCCTGGCGAGGATCGCTTTTACCGGAACCGGGTCGAGCGCGATCCAGGCCGTGGCGCTGCGCTTGACCTCGTCGTCGTCGACGCAGCTGTCGATGAAGTACCGCAGGGCGCTCTTCAATTCGGCCTGATGCATGATGCCGTCGTCAATGCGCCATCCACAACGGTATCGGCGACGAGCGCAGCGCCGTGCGGGTCGCGCCGCCGAGCACGAATTCGCGGAAGCGGGAGTGGCCGAAGGCGCCCATGACGATCAGGTCGGCACCTTTGTCGGCAGCGAACGACAACAGCGACTCGCCATCGTCGTCGCCGCCACGAACCACGTTCAGCGCGACCTCGACCCCGTGCCGCGCCAGGTAGAGCGCGATGTCGGCGCCTGGCTGTTCGCCGTACCGTTCCGGGCTGTCCTTGCCGGCGACGACGACCAGGTCCACTTGCACGGCCTTCCGCAGCAGGGGCAGCGCGCTGGTGATGGCACGCACCGCCTCGGCGCTGCCGTTCCATGCCACGGTCACGCGTTGTCCGATCGCGCCGATGGCGCCGGCGGCCGGCAGCACCAGCACCGGCCGGGCGCAGTGGAGCAGCACGTATTGAGTGACATCGTGGCGCGCGAACGGACGCGGATCGCCCGCCGCCGGGCTGACGACCAGCAGGTCGGCGTATCTGGCTTGCAGGCACAGGCCGGCCCCGATTTCCTCGTCGACCAGCAGCCGCTCCGGCGCGTTCAGCCCGGCCCGGCGCGCGACGCTGTCGAACAGGTCCAGCGAACGCTCGGCCTCGGCACGGATTTCCGCGACCGGGAAGGCGATCGGGGGCATGCCCGCATCCATCGCGCTGAGCGGAAACATGAACGCCGACAGTCCGGTCGGCGCAACACCCGTCAGATGGGCGTCGTTCGCGATGGCCAGGCGCGCGGCGGCTTCCACGCGCGCGCCCAGGCGTGGACTCGCATCGACATGGACCAGGATGGTTTTGTACATTGTCAGCTCCTTGGAAAGTGGACAGGTCAGCGCATCGAATTTACGCCCTGCTACTCGAATTGCCACTTGATGTGCATCAAGCCGTGTAACATTTGTGGCCATGACGCTCATAAAACGAAACAAGGTGCCGCTATCGGCCTGGCTGATGCGCGTGTCCGGCCTGCTCATGGCCGCCCCGGCCATAGCCATGGTCCCCCTGCGCCCCTTCATCAATGAGGTGACATCGTTTTCGATATTTCCTAACGGGGATGTGCAGATGACGACCTTAACCCCGCACGCTTACCGCAGCCGCGATGGGGACTGCATTGGGAGGACGAAGGCTTCCGGTTTGGTTCATGGCGTATTGTCGGGGCGAAAGAGGAGCTGCATACGACGCTGCGCGGGGATGGGCCGTTCAATCCGCGGCGCGACCGTATCGCCGTGCCGGGCGGCGCTTACGCCGCTATCGGCAACAAGGTCTATTCCTGTTTTGCTGAGAGGATCTATGTCAGCGCAAACGGACTGCGAAAGTTACCTTGACGAAATTCGTGGCGTGGTGGACGGTGGCGACGGTGTTCAGTATGCCTATACACAGCGCTCAGTGTTCAAACGAACGATGCCGGACGGACAGTGGGAGCGCTTATTGCTGAAATCGCTTGATCTGCCCTGACGGCAGCGGCGATCCGCCGCGGAAATATCTTGTTAAAATGATCACCGGGAAGGACATCGGCTACGATGCGTACGCCACCCGCATTGCGGTCTACGTCGACAACACCTTGGTCGCGCGCTTCGACAACACCAGGGGCAGCGCCCTGAACTGGCAGCATGCAGTCGCCCGGTTCACCGGCAACGCTGGCAGGCGGACGATACGCATCGTTACCGACGCCGCCGATCGCTGCCAGTCGGCACGCTGATCAGCGCTGGCATCCGCAGTTTCAGTGTGACCCAGGCACGGGTGTTCCAGCCGATTTCACCGGCTGGAACACCCGTGCGCTGGCGATCAAACCGCCTGCCACGTTCAACGGCAAGCACCGTGGAAAGGTCGAACGGCAGCAACGCGGTGATCCATCAAGATATCGCCGTGCAAGTTGAAGCCACGGCGCAGGCACCGATGCTGACATTGGCGCCAGGCCTGGCCCCGCTCAGCCGTTCCCTGGTCGACACCAGTTGGGTCAAGGTAAACAGTACTGAACTGAGCAATGGTTCGACGGCCAGCGACACCAGCTCGATCAGCACGGTAATGGCTGCGGCGGTCAGGCGGGATAAGCTGCCCACACGTTCTTCCTGAGGGGTATCGAGCACGCACGGCGCGCGTACCCCCGGATGTCGCCGGAATAGGAATTCGATGTCCATGTGCCACCCGGTCGGTGAAGCACATCGTCAGCATTTTGCAACAGTGCGAAGGAGCGCCCGATGCACGGCCTGCCAGATCAGCAACTGCGGGGACGCAAAGGCGGCGCTTGGCCTCGCTCTCAGCCTGGCATGGGAATTGATATCTATAACAAAATTCCCGCACGGAACTCAATTTCGCCTAAAAGATATATTTTACTCAACCATCGTATTGAGAATCATTTACATTTGAGGTAAGATGCGGCCGTCTCCCCAGTCCCACGGGCGAGTTGAAAGCCAGTATGCCGTTTGCCTTTGCCCTGATCCTGACCCTGCTGTCCGCCGTCTGCTGCAATTTCAGCACGCCCCGGGCCGAACCACGCTTGCCTTGCATGCTGGGCTGGGCGCTGGGAGCGGCGCCGCTGCCGCTGGCGGTCGCCATCCTCGCCGCGCAGGCGAGCACCTTCACGGCCATCCTCACGGTGCTGACCGTCTGGATGATCGCCTTGCCCGCCGTCGGCGTGCTGCGCGCGCTGCGCAAGTCCCGCGCGGGGAGGGCGCATGGCTAAGGACAGCACGCAACGCGACCAGGTGCTGCTGCATAACGGCGTGGTGGCGCTGGTCCTGGGCTACCCACTGGCGATCGCCCTGAGCGGCGTGCTGCACCGGCTGATGCAATGGCTGGACGCCGGCCCGGTGGTCGGGCAACTGGCCATGTGGGTGGTGTATCCGCTGTGGGTGAGCGTGATCGCCCTGGTCTTCCTGGTGTCCAGCAAGCGCGCCTGCTGGACCTGGCTGGCGCTGGGCAACGCGCTGGCCGCCGGCGCCTTTTACCTCATGGCGCTGGCCGGTGGGAGTGCCGCATGAAGCCGGAGATCGTGCGCACCTATAAAGTGGTGCATACCTGGGTCGGCATCGTCAGCGGCGTGATGCTGTTCATCGCCTTTTACGCCGGTGCGTTCACCATGTTCAAGCCCGAGATCGGGCGCTGGGCCGAGGCCGTCCCGAGCGCGCAGCAGGGCGCCAGTTCGCCAATCGATGCGCTGGCCCGGGCATTTTTCGCCACGCGCGACGACGCCATCGGCAGCGCGGTGCTGGAGCTCGACCGCGAGCGCCCGGGTTTCGGCCGCATGCGCTATGCCGACAAGCAGGGCGCCAGCTGGCAGGTGACGCTCGATAATGACGGCCGGCTCCAAACGAGCGCCGCGCAAACCGCGCCGGCCGGCCACTTTGTGGACGAGGTGCACCGCAACGGCGGCTTGCCGCTGGCCGGCGCCGTGGCCGAGCCGATCATCGGCCTGGTGGCGCTGCTGTACGCGCTGGCGCTCATTTCCGGCGTGGTCATCCTGCTGCCGTCGCTGCTCAAGGATTTGCTGCTGCTGCGCATTACCGCCAACGTCAAGCGCTTCTGGCTCGACGCGCACAACCTGATCGGCATCACCAGCCTGCCGTTCCACTTGGTCATTGCCCTGACCACGGCCGGCTTCTGCCTGCACGACTGGGTCTACGACACACAGGACGCCACCATTCACGCCATCGGCAAGCCAGCCGGAGCGGCGCCGGGCGCCAAGGGCAAGGCCGCGCCCGGCGCCAGCGCAGACTGGGTGACGCCATCGCGCCTGCTGGCCAATGCGCGGGCCCAGTCCGCCAGCTTCACGCCGACCGAACTGACCTACCGTGGCCTGAACAGCCCGAAACCGCAAGTGAACATGGGCGGCGAAGACTGGAGCGGCCACATGCGCGCGCCGCGCGCCGGCTTCATGAACTTCAATCCCGCCACCGGCCAGCTGAACAAGGGCATCAGCTTGCTGCCACGCCAGCAAACCAATTGGGAAGCGAGCCTGTCGGCCATCTTCTCACTGCACTTTGGCAGTTTTGGCGGGGTGCCGGTGCGCCTGGCGTATGCCGTGATGGGCGTGCTGGGCGCGATCCTGTTCTACACCGGCAACCTGCTATGGATCGAATCGCGGCTGAAAAAGAACCGCCAGCTGGCCGTTCCGCTCGCACAGCCGCGCCACGTGCGCTGGGTGGCCGCGCTGACGGTCGGGCTGTGCCTGGGCGCCGTCATCGGATTGCCGCTGGGGCTGGTGGCGCTGCGCTGGCAAGCCAGCCTGGGCCTGGACATGGCCGGCATTGGCCTGTCCGTCTTCAATACCGCGCTGGCTGCCGGCCTGCTGGCGGCGCTGGTGAAGGGCGCGGCCTGGGCCGGCTACCGGCTCACGCTTGCCGCCGCGTTGGCGACCCTGCTGGTGCCCGCGACGAGCCTGCTGGCGGGCGTGTTCCCCGGCATGCCGATCGGCAAGCCGTACGTTACCGATTACCTGTTCATCGACGCCCTGTCGCTGCTCGGCGGCCTGGCGCTGCTGTGGATGGCGGCGCGCGTGCGCCGGCGCGGCCGCTCCGGCGAGCTGCACAGCGTCTGGCGCGAGCCGGCACCGCTGGCGCTGTCCCCGCAAACGAATTCAAGCCAAATACCTTCTAACCAAATGGAGCAAATGTAATGCGAGTTGTCCCTGTGTGTGCTTTCCGTGCAATTCCCATGGCCTGTATGACCATGATCGCCACCATGGCCCTGCCGGCCATGGCCCAGGCGCCTGTCGAAACCATGAAGGAAATCACTGTCAAGGCCGCTGCTGAAACAGCCGACAGCCTTCCAGCGGCCGCGCCCGGCGGCAAAGTGGCCAAGGGCGCCCGTCTCGGCGTACTCGGCAACGTGAGCGTGATGGACACGCCGTTCAACATCACCGCCTACACCTCCCAGACCATTGCCGACCAGCAGGCCCAGACCATCGCCGCCGTGCTCAAGAACGACCCGTCGGTACGCACCACCACCAACGAAGGCCACATCGTCGAGAACTTCAATATCCGCGGTTTCGGCGTGAGCGCGGGATCGATGGCGATCAATGGCGCTTACGGCCTGGCGCCTGAGCAAAACACCCCGACCGAACTGTTCGAGCGCGTCGAAGTGCTCAAGGGGCCCGGCGCGATGATGATGGGCCTGCCGCCAGCGGGCGACGTGGGCGGCGCGGTCAACCTGGTGCCCAAGCGCGCCGGCGCCACCCCGCTGACGCGCGTGACGACCACGGTGTCGAGCAAATCGAACGTCGGCGTGCATGCCGACGTGGCGCGCCGCTTCGGCGCGGACCAGGCCCTGGGCGTGCGCGTCAACGGCGTGCTGTCCGGCGGCAAAACCTGGCTCGACCACCAGACCAAGAAGCGCGAGATCGGCCATGTGGCCGTGGACTACCAAGGCAAGGGCTGGAACGTCGACATGGACGCCTATTCGCTGACCAACAAGGTGCGCAAGGGCGCACCGATGCAGCCGATCATCACCGGCTGGACCAGCGTGCCGAAAGCGCCGCATGGCTCGACCAACTTCTTTTACGGCGACGATGTGTACGGCAACACCGAAACCCAGGGCTTGATCGTGCGCGGCCAGGTCGAACTGGGCGCTGGCTGGAGCGCGTTCGCCTCGGCCGGCACGGCCAAGCACTCGTATGACGGTTTCATCTTCGGCACCCGTCCGGTGCTGCCGGTGTCCGGCGGCGACAGCGGCAAGGCCACCGGCACCGCCTACAACTCGTGGGGCGAGTACGAAACCACCACCTTCGAGACGGGCGTGCGCGGCCAGTTCGCCACCGGCGCCATCGCGCACAAGGTGACCGTGGCAGCCAATGTCATGAATTACGAAGGCGGCAGCCGCGGCAACGGCACCGCGCCGATCGTCAGCAACATCTACAATCCGACCCCGATCACCATGCCGGCCGGGAAGGATGCATCGACCTACAGCCAGTTCAACGACGACGTGATGAGCGCCGTCAGCGTGGCCGATTCGATGTGGTTCGCGGACGGCAAGCTGCAGCTCACCATCGGCGCGCGCGCCCAGAAGGTGCACCAGAAGCTGAGCAACTACGAGGAAACCGCCGTCACGCCGCTGGCCGGCGTGGTAGTCAAGCCGTGGGGCGAGAATGTGTCCCTGTACGCCAACTACGTCGAAGGTCTGAGCGCCGGCACCACCGTCAAGGCACCGTATGCCAATGAAGGTGAAACGTTCAAGCCGTACAAGTCCAAACAGGCCGAAGCTGGCGTGAAATGGGCGATGAATACGCTCACCCAGACCTTGAGCCTGTTCCAGATCAGCAAACCGGCGCTGATCGAAACGAACAACCGCATGACGACCGACGGCGAGCAGCGCAACCGTGGCGTGGAGTGGAATGTGTTCGGCAAGGCCGGCAAGGACATCACCTTGCTCGGTGGCGTCGCGTACACCAAGGCCGAGCAGACCAAGACCGCCAAGGGCCTCAACCAGGGCAAGGCGCAATTTGGTATTCCGCGCCTGACGGCCAACATCGGCGTCGATTACGCGGTGGCGGCGGTACCGGGGCTGGAACTGAGTTCGCGCGTGAACTACACAGGTTCGCAGTGGCTGGCGTCGGACAATTCCCTGAAGCTTGATTCGTGGACGACGCTGGACCTGGGCGCGCGTTACGCGACGCGCTTTGGCGCAATGCCTGTGGTGCTGCGTGCCTACGTGACCAATGTGGCCGACAAGGAGTACTTTGAAAGCGCGTGGGGAACGGGGCGCGTGAACCTGGGCGCACCGCGTGCCGTGCGTTTGTCGGCGGCGTTCGATTTCTGATAACGTATGCTGGTGCCACGCCCTGTTGCCGTCTGGTAGACGGCAACAGGGCGTGGCCAGGTAGTCAGGCCCGCCATGCAGCGGGCCTTTTTGCATGTTATCTATCCTCAGTCGAAAGGGCTGGCGCCATGGATGCGAAAATCGAGTTTGTCAAAAATTGGTCGGATGACGACATGTCGCAATTGACGATATCGATCTGCGACGGCACGTCCCGATTCCGTCACGAGGTGTATGTCGGCCATCAGCGCTTGCGCGATGCCGTGCGCGCACTGGATGGTTTCAAGGACGACGTGTACGGCGGAGTGTATGACCTGCGTTTCGGCGTCTTCGGCCCTGCCTATGCCGCAGGCGCGTTCCATGCGCGCTTTCAGTTCGATCAACATGCGGACCTGCTCATCACGGTGCATGCGCAATCGCGGTTCGTTGCGTTCCCCGTCAATGAAGTGGCAAGTGAGGTAACGCTTTACCTCACGGCGCTGCCCAGCCAGCTCGACGATTTTGTCCGGGCCTTGCGCGCCGTGAGCGATGGCCATTCCGATAGCGCCACCCTCGACGCCACCGGGCCCTGTTATTGACACTGCGGGCCCTGCCGGCACGAGGCTGTTGGCGAGTGCGGGTTCCAGCTTCTCCCGTTTCGTTTTCATCAGAAAATCACCAGCAACGCCAGATTCAGCATTGCCGCCACCTATCAAGAAAGAATTTCATGCTCCCTCTGTACTCCCTCATACCCTTGCTGTTTGGCATGCCTATGGCCATGGCTGCCATCCCCGTGGACATTCACGTTCCAGCCATTGTCCAAGCCTGTACGAATGCGATACCATGCCCAGTAGCAATCCTTAGCCCGGGATATGGATTTTCTGGTTCGGATTACTCCTTCGTCACCAATTATCTTAACGGGAAGGGTTATTTGGTTGTCGCCCTGCAAGACAGTGCCGGCGGCGTAAAAATGGACCCGAACGCCCCAGTGTCGAAGCAAGTACAAGCATTGGCCCGGGTGGCCTCGCGGTCGATCTCCACCGCGATCGACGACATCGCGCTACGGTATCCCCAGTTCGATTGGCGCCACCTGCTCCTCGTCGGGCACTCCCTTGGTGGAGACAGTTCGGCTCAGTTCGCCGCTGACTACCCGAACCGCGTTTCCAGCCTGATCAGCCTGGACAGCCGGCGGGTCGCGTTGCCCCGCTCAGCTGGCATCCACGTCCTGACAATTCGTGCCAGCGACACCACTGCGGACCCCGCTGTCCTGCCGAACGAGGAAGAGCGGAGCCGCTACGGTACCTGCGTGATCCGCATCGAAGGCTCCCGCCACAACGATATGCACGATGCTGGCAGTGAACAACTCAAGGCCAGAATGACATCCGCCATCGATACTTTCCTCGCTCCAGCGCCGTATCCGAAATACGCCTGTGGCCAAGACTCCAAGCTGGAATGACGGGCACCCAGTGCGGGAGCGTGGCATGGCATCGATGCCTGCTCCCTCCTGTATTGGAGGTATGTCGAGAGGTTTGCTCAGGCGCGCTTCATCGCCGCCACCGCGCGCCCGAAGCGCCTACGCCTGGATGTACACGAACTCCCCATGCGCAACCCCGACCTCGATGTCGGCCAGTGCGCTGCCTTCCATGGTCCGGGTGAGGAACTGGCGGCTGATATCGGGCAGCATCGAGTTGGTCAGGATCGCATCGATCATGCGGCCGCCCGACTCGCTCTCGGTACAGCGCAGCGTCACCAGCTCGACCACCGCATCGCTGTACCCGAACCGGATCCCGTAACGCTGCTCGACCCGCGCCTTGATGCGGTCCAGCTGCAAGCGGATGATCTGCTCCAGCATGGCCGGCGCCAGCGGATAATAGGGAATGCTCACCAGCCTGCCCAGCAGCGCCGGCGGGAACACGTGCAGCAGCGGGCCGCGCAGCGCCGCCGCCATCGCATCCGGCGACGGCCTGGCGGCGCCGTCGCGGCAAAGCTGCGCGATGGCGTCGGTGCCGGCATTGGTGGTCAGGATGATCAGCGTATTCCTGAAATCGATGACGCGGCCTTCGCCGTCTTCCATATAGCCCTTGTCGAACACCTGGAAGAACATTTCGTGCACGTCGGGGTGGGCTTTCTCGATTTCGTCGAGCAGCACCACGGAGTAGGGCTTGCGCCGCACCGCCTCGGTCAGCACGCCGCCTTCGCCGTAGCCCACATAGCCCGGCGGCGCGCCCTTGAGCGTGGACGCGGTATGCGCCTCCTGGAACTCGCTCATGTTGATCGAGATGAGATTGTGCTCGCCACCGTACAAGGCCTCGGCCAGGGCCAACGCGGTTTCGGTCTTGCCCACGCCCGAGGTCCCGGCCAGCATGAACACGCCAATCGGCTTGTTCGGGTTATCCAGTCCGGCGCGCGAGGTCTGGATGCGCCTGGCGATCATGTCCATCGCATGATCCTGCCCGATCACCCGGCGCGCCAGCACGGACGCGATGCCCAGCGTCGTCTCGAGGTCGTTTTTTGCCATCCGCCCGACCGGAATGCCGGTCCAGTCGCCCACCACAGCGGCGACGGCCTGGTAGTCCACCGTCGGCAAGATCAGCGGCTGCTCGCCCTGCACGGTCGTGAGCTCCTGTTGCAGGGCCTTGAGCTGCGCCGTCATCGCATCGCGTTCATTCTCTCCGGATGGTTGCGCGGCGCCGTCGCGCAAGGTGGCGCGCAGGGCCAGCAGCCGGTCGACCAGCGCGCGTTCGGCGCCCCAGCGTGCCTCCAGCAGCGCCAGCCGATCCCGTTCAAGGCCGAGCAGGTCGTTGGCGCAGTTGGCGCGCATGCCAGTGTCGATGCCGATGGCGCGCTCGCGGCCCACGATGGCCAGTTCCGTCTCCAGCGCTTCGATGCGGCGGCGGCTGTCGTCCACCGCCGCCGGCGTTGCGTGCAGGCTCATCGCCACGCGCGCGCAGGCCGTGTCGAGCAGGCTGACGCACTTGTCGGGCAGCTGGCGCGCCGGAATGTAGCGGTGCGACAGCTTGACCGCCGCCTCGAGCGCTTCGTCCAGGATCTGCACCCGGTGGTGCGCTTCCATGGTTGCGGCCACGCCGCGCATCATCAGCAGCGCGCGCGCCTCGTCCGGCTGGTCGACCTGCACCATCTGGAAGCGCCGCGTCAGGGCTGGGTCCTTTTCGATATGCTTCTTGTACTCGGCGAAGGTGGTCGCGCCGATGGTGCGCAGGGTGCCGCGCGCCAGGGCGGGTTTGAGCAGGTTGGCGGCGTCGCCGGTGCCGGCCGCGCCGCCCGCACCGACCAGCGTGTGCGTCTCGTCGATGAACAGGATGACCGGCCTGGCGCTGCCCTGGATCTCGTCGATGACGGCGCGCAGGCGCTGCTCGAATTCACCCTTCATGCTGGCGCCGGCTTGAAGAAGTCCGACGTCGAGCATCAACAATTGCACATCCTTCAGCGCCGGCGGCACGTCGCCGCGCGCGATGCGCTGGGCGAAGCCTTCCACCACGGCGGTCTTGCCGACACCGGCCTCGCCAACCAGGATGGGATTGTTCTGGCGCCGCCGCATGAGGATGTCGACCAGTTGGCGGATCTCGTTGTCGCGCCCGACAATCGGGTCCATCTTGCCGTCGCGCGCCTGCGCGGTCAGGTCGACGGTGAATTTTTTAAGCGCTTCGTTCTTGCCCAAGGGGCCGGGCGCGATGGCGCCGCTGGTGACGCCCGGCGCCACGTCCACGCCATTGCTGGTGGTGAGGTGCGCCTCCGGCGACTGCGCCAGCAGGCTTGCGAAGGCATCGGCCAGGTCGTCGGCGCGCAGCTTGTCGAACTGGCTGGAGATGGCCAGCAGCGCGTGGCGCAGGTTGGCGGTCTTGAGCATGCCGATGAGCAGGTGGCCGGAGCGGATGTGCGTGTCGCCGAACAGCAGCGTGCCGTAGACCCAGGCCCGTTCCACCGCCTCGTCGAGCCGGGACGACAGGTCCGTCACCGACGTGGCGCCGCGCGGCAGCCGGTCCAGCGCCGCCGTCACGTCGCGTGCCAGGGCCGCCGCATCGAGATCGTCGTGTTCCACGATGCGGCGCAGGTCGCAGTCCTGCTGCAGCAGCTGATGCAGCCAGTGGACCAGTTCCACGTAGGGGTTGCCGCGCAATTTGCAGAACACGGTACTGCTCTCGATCGCCCGGTAGCACAGGGAATTGAGCTTGCCAAACAAGGCAACGCGGCTGATGTCGGCCATGAATTTTCCTTCGTCGGAGTCAGCCCGCGCGGGGCTGGGGGTTGATAAGCAGTTGATCAGGATCGTGCAGGGGCGTGGCGCTGGTGACATAGCTGGTCCAGCCCAGGCGCGTGGCCGCACCCAGGCGCAGGCCCGGCACCTCGTCCCTGGCAAGGATCAGGCGCACGTCCCAGTCGGGCACCGTGCCGGCGTACAGCCTGACCCAGTCGGACAGGCGCCGCATGCTGTCGCCGCCCGGGAGCATGCGTTGGTAATCGTGCAGCGACAGGGGACCGAATACGATGCGGAATTTGTGCTGGCAATCCCACACCTGGCGCCCGAGCACTGTCGACTGCCCCAGGCGGTTGCCGCGTTCGGGCGCGCCGATGCGGGTCTGGCTGTCGTCCGGCAGCGGCATCCAGTGGCCGACGAACTGCTCGATCCGGACCGGCAGGCCGAAATAGTCGTGCAACAGCGTCACCAGGCCGGCCGCCGGACGCGCGCGATTGGCCAGCAGGCCGGCCGCGTGCAGCTTGGCGGCGTCGTCGATGCTGTCGCGCCCCTTCATGGCGGGTGAACCGATGCCGCACAAGCTGCCGACATAATCGGCAAAGCGGTCGCTCTGCGGCCGGTCGAAACCGACCACCGGTTCGGCGCAGGCGCGGGCGCGGTAGAACAGGGCGAGCATCCGGTGATGAAACAGGTCGGCAAACGCCGCCAGGGTGGTATCGCCAGCATTGCGCGCGCGCTCGCGCGCGTGCTCGGTCAGGTGCAGGGGCAGGGCGCCGCCGGGACCGAACATGCCAAAGAAATTGACGGACAGGCGAGGCAGCACGCGCGCACGCGCCGGAACGTAGGCGCCGACGGCGCTCGCCTGGAATGTCAGCACCGGGTCCTGGCCGAAGCGCACCGCGTCGTCGCCGGCGCGCAGCGAGGCGCCGATGCGTGGCTTGTCCGGATGGGCGTTTTCGATCAGGCGCAGGATCTGGAAGAACTCCATCCCGCGTACGCCCGCCTGTAACCGGGCGTCGAGCGCTACAGGATCGCGCATACGCCGCTGCTGGCGGGCCAGCGCATGATCTCCCCGCGCGCCACGGTGCGAATGACCGTTTCGGTGAACGAATTGATCGACACATACTGGGCAAAAAAGCGGTTCAGCACCGCGCCGAGCAGGAAGGCGCCGCTGCCCTCGAATGCGGCGTCGTCCAGCGTCACCGTGATTTGCAGGCCGCGGCCGAAGGCGATGGGGCCGGGCGCGGACAGGCGCCGCGTGACGGTGGCCGTGCTCACCGAACGCAGGCCCTCGATCTGGCGCTGGCCTTGCAGGTCGCCCGGCTGGCAGTACAGCGACAGCAGTTCGCGCAAGGCGACGGCGCCATGTTCGGGATCGCTGTCGACCAGCGACAGGTAGTTCAGCGACAGGTGGTTCATCAGGCGCCAGGTGGTGCTGCCTTCGGCGAACGAGGGAAACGGCCGGCTTGGCCCGGCCACCACGCGCGCCGCCGTCACCGGCGCATCGGTATCGGCCACCAGGTCGGTTTTTCCTAGTCCCAGCGGCATCGACAGCGGCAGGTCGCGGTTGGTGCACCACAAGGTCAGTCCGAGCTGGCGCAGATCGGCGCGGTAGGGCGCCTCGGCCGCATCGACAATCGCGATGTACGTTTCGCTGCCGATGTAACTGGAACGTGGCCCGTACTGCTGTTGGCGCTGCGACAGCGTACGTCTTTCGCGCCGGATCTGGAAGTATGCGCGGCCCTCGCCGCCGCCATCCTTGGCGCAGTAGAAGGGCAGGAAGGCCTGCTCGGCGCCGGCACCGCTGCCGTACCCGGTGACGCGCTCGACGTGGTGCACTTCGTAGTCGAGCGGGCGGGTGCGGTCGACCAGCACGTGGTATTCGAACTTGTCGTCGGCCACGTTGATGCGGTCGGCGCGGCGTGGGAACAGGTTGGCGGCGGGCGTGCAATTGAGTGCGAAGTGGCTGGCGTCGAGCGCTTGCTCAAGGTGGGCATCGGTCCGGTTGAGCAGCACGATGATTTCGATCTCGGTGTCGTCGCAGGAGCGCAGCGCGCCTTGCAGCTGGCCGATTTCGACGAAGTGATAGCGCTGCGGGAAGGCGAAATACTCGCGCAGCAGGCGAAAGCCGTCGAAACTGCGGCCGCTGCCCGGCAGCAGCGCCTCGTCTTCTTCCATTCCCAGCGGGCGCAACGCACTTTTGGGCAGCAGTTTGTGCCAGCGCGCCGGGCGGTTGGCGGGCAGCACGAGGATGCCCTCGATCCCGGCCAGCATCGCTTCGTGAATGCGGGCCGGCATGGCGTCGCTGCCGCGCAGATGCAGCGCCAGGGTGTCGAGCGCCAGGTCCTTGAAAGCGACGCCGCCCGTGGTGCGCAGGCGCAGGCGGATGCCGGCCTTGACGCCGGCCGGCAGCGCCACCTCGGGCATGCCGCTGTGCGTGAAAAAATTCGCGGCCACCAGTTCGATCGGCCACAGGGTCAGCGCATGGGCGCTGCGGTATTCGCAGGCGGTGGCGTCGCCCTTGCCAAGCACGCTACGCATGGGCGTGCCGCGCGCCACCGTCACGCCGGCGGCGAGGGCAGGGTGGGACAAATCGGGCTGCATCTGTACCACCGCCATCGACGGCGTGGGGGCCAGCAGCTGCGGGTACACCAGTTCGGCCAGGTGCTGGGTGAAGCGCGGGAATTCGGCGTCGATCTTCATCTGCACGCGCGCGGCCATGAAGCTAAAGCCTTCCAGCAGGCGCTCCACGTAGGGATCGGCGCATTCGAAGGCATCGAGGCCCAGGCGGCCGGCGATCTTGGGATAGTCGCGCGCGAACTCGCCGCTCATCTCGCGCAGGTGATGCAGCTCCTGGCTGTAGTAGCGCAAAAAGGCGGGGTTCATGATTGGTGGCGGTCTGTACAGCAAATTTTGCATTGCAGCATGGCAGAGCGCTCCTGGATGTTGTTGGGTTTCGATCTCGCGCATTCGCTCACGCACTAGCTCGCCGAATATTTTAAATCCATCCTTCAACTACGGAGTCTTAATTATGCTAATTATTTCTAATGATTCTAATTATTCTTATCATTTTAATTGTGTTTGATATTTGGCGCTGACGCGGATGATAATCGTCCGTGCAAATAAGGGAGGAAGGTGGAAAATTGACTTTTAGCAGCGTAATTCAGTTGGATCTTTTGAGTTTAATGGAATGTCTTGATCAATTTAAATTCGCCGGCGTAAAGAAGATTTTTGTAACGGTGATTGATATATTTATTGCGATATGAAGTGCAATTAATATCTGTGGATCTTAATTTCGGAGAAAATATGGATTTTTTACAAGTACATTTTTTAAAAAAGACGGAAAAAAAGCAGCCGGAAATGATATACAAGGAATGGGGTGGCAAGAATCCTGCAGCGAAAAGCCGGCTCGAAAGCGCTGATCGAACGTACTGCAATTTCGGCTGGCAAACTGGCGATTTCCCTCATTTTTATGCGGCAATCATCTCCACATTGAAAAGCAATACAAAAGTAAATTTTATAATTCCGTTCGAGAAGGAGCATGACAAAGGTGTACTACTCGACTTGAGTTTCGCATTGGAGCGATTCTGTAATCAAGAGCAGAAATTTGTCACAGTTTTGGTATTTGAGAACGTAGGGAGAGCGGCGGATAGAAAACTGTGGGAGATAATTGAGGCGTCCACATCTGGATCGATGGGGCAAAATAAGCAGAAAATATATGGCCCAATGGAGGCTACGGAGCATGCGTCGGAGTTCGTCAAGAAAATGAAAGGCGGATCAACTTTCACGCCGGCGTGGCAACAACTTACACGCGGAAACGGCAATCCACTTTTTCAAGCGTATGCAGACGCTTGCCGGAAATTCTCGGAAGATTTTTTCAAGTCGTCACAATTCAGTAATGACAATTTCAGGGGTAAGGCAAAGTTTGTGTGCATTTGGGACAGAGTTGTTCCTCTAAAGGGTGGTGCGAACCCCCAATACAACTCGTCAGAGGCCGGAAATCAGCAGTTATGTGAAAAGCTCTTGAAAGACATCCCGGATCTGAAAGCTATATTCTTGGTCGGTACGGGTTTTTCTTCCCATACCAAAAAAAATATAAGTAAGGTGTTTGATATGGGGAAATTCTGGGAAGCACTACCGTCAATCAAGGGGCGGCTCAGGCAAAATGGTTTTTTTGATTATATGACAGCAATGTACAACTGCGACGTCGTCCATGTGGGTATGAAGAGCGGTGGGATGGATGCACTGGGTTTGCTTGGGCAAAAGGTGGTATTTATTGAAACTGTGCACGCGCACGAACTAATCCAGGAAAGAATTGAATACTTTCATACAAAACATATTACTTTCGTGGACGTGCATCGGCTGCCGTCTCCCGAGGGAAAAGCCATCGAAAGTATCCGCTATAGCGAGCCGATTCCCGCTCCCCAAAAGGGTTTTCTTAAGCCAATTACATCCACTATTCCGAAGGAGCGGATATCAGAAGTTGAAACTTTGAAAGCGACGAAATCAGATAAATTCGGGCAACGTGATCTTGCAATGATCACGGCAAAAGTAACTGCAATGTTCTCATCATAATCTACGGCGTTCCAGCGCGGAACACACGCATCACGCTGAAAGCGGGCAACGCGCAGCGGATTGTGACTTGTTTCCTGTAGTGTGATAACCGCGAAAAAATAAATGAATCGTCATACAGATGACGCCGGGTAAGGTTGCGTCCGAAATTTAGCAATCGGAATGCGAGCGTATGGGGCCTGTCTACGTGTTTAGTGTCGTGCGCTCAAGTGCTCGCGGTTTTACCGATTCGCTGGGCAGGTCGATGCTTACTGTCCCGTGCGGCAGGGCCGAATATTAATAAGCATTGTTCCGAATTATTCTAATGATTCCTAATCGTTCTAATAATCGTTGGAGGATGCTGCCGCGGCGGATATCGTGGATTCATCGACGGCACGCATTGTGTGCCGACCACTTAACCGAACACTGTGCTTCATCTCCCTCAATGGCTGAATCCGACAACATCGCGACCCACCCAACGCCAGCCGGCGCTACCGGTGGCGCGCATGACGAACGTACGTCATGCGGGCCGAACCTGGAATACGACGCCGACTTTCTTGCACTCGAAGAACTCATGCGCGGTAAGCCAGAGGTCCAGTACGGCAAGACAATCGTGGCGGCCGTGGAGCCGGAGTGGAAGGCGGTCGAGTCGCTCGCCACCGCCTTGCTCGAACGTAGCCGTGATCTGCGCATCGCCTGTCCGCTGCTGCGCGCATCGCTCGCCTTGCACGGCCTGCGCGGCCTGGCGCACGGCGTCACGCTGATCGACAAGCTGTTGACCGAGCACTGGGACGATGTCCATCCCCAGCTCGATCCGGCCGACGACATGGACCCGACCCTGCGCGTCAATTCCCTGGCCACGCTGGCCGATGGCGATGCGGTCGCCGGCGCCGTCAAGGACATGCTGCTTTTGACCCTGCCTGGCGTTGGCGCGCTGACGGTGCGTGAATTGGAAATCGCCAATGGCGACCTCGCGCCAAGGTTGGGCACCGACAAGCACACCATGTCGACCCTGGAACGCGCCATCGCCGAACTGGCGCCGGCACCGCTGGAGCAGGCAGCCAGCGCCTTGCGCCAGGCGCACACCAAGGCGCTGGCGATTGAAGCGCTGTTGATGCACAAGCTGGGCGTCGTCAACGCGCTCAATCTGGCCCCCTTGACCCGGCCCCTCAAACGCGGCCTCGATTTTCTCGATGCCGAACTGGCGCGGCGCGCGGCGCTGCTGCCGCAAGCCGTGGCCGGGCTAGCCGATGCAGTGACGCGAGCTGCGCCCGACGGCGCCATCGCCAGCCGCGCCGACGTGCTGCGCATGCTCGAACGGATCTGCGCCTACTACACGCAGTCGGAGCCATCGAGTCCGGTGCCATTGCTGCTCGACCGCGTCAAGCGGCTGGTGCCGATGAATTTCATGGAGGCGATGCAGGACCTCGCGCCCGATGGCGTAAGGCAGTTGTTGGTCGTCAGCGGTTCGTGCGAAGACGCGGCGGGGCGCTGAACGTTGCAGTGTTTATCTAATCATCAAGGAGTGGACCGTGGGTAGTCAGAGTAGCCAAAAATTCATCGGGCGTAATCGCGCGCCGCGTGTGCAGATCGAATACGACGTGGAGGTGTACGGCAGCGAAAAGACGGTGCGCCTGCCCTTCGTCATGGGCGTGATGTCGGACCTGTCGGGCCAGCCCGCCGAGCCGCTCGCACCGGTGGCCGAGCGCCAGTTCCTTGAAGTCGATATCGACAATTTCGACGAGCGCCTCAAATCCATGAAGCCGCGCGTAGTGCTGCAGGTGCCCAACACCCTGACCGGCGAAGGGAGCATGGCGATCGACATGACGTTTTCCTCGCTCGACGATTTCTCGCCGGCGGCCATCGCCCGCAATGTCGAACCGCTCAAGGCGTTGCTGGAAGCGCGCGCCCAGTTGTCGAACCTGTTGACTTACATGGACGGCAAGACCGGCGCCGAGGAATTGATCGCCCGGCTGCTGCAAGAGCCGGCGCTGATGCAGGCATTGAGCGCGGCGCCCAAGCCGCAAGAATAAACAGACAACGGAGCGACGACCATGGCAGAGACAGACGTAGAAACAAGCGCACCAGCGCAGCAGGGCGGCGCAACGCTCGACATGAGCGACTTTGGCGCCCTGCTGCAAAAGGAATTCAAGCCCCAGTCCGACCGGGCGAAAGAAGCGGTCGACAATGCGGTGCGCACCCTGGCCGCGCAAGCCCTGGCCGGCACCGCCCTGGTATCGGACGATGTGCTGGGCACCATCGAAAGCCTGATCGCGGCCCTCGACAAGAAATTGAGCGACCAGATCAACGCGGTGCTGCACGCGCCGCAGTTCCAGGCACTGGAAGGCGCCTGGCGCGGCCTGCACCACCTCGTCAACAACAGCGAGACCGATGAAAGCCTGAAGATCCGGGTGATGAACGTGTCGAAAAATGACTTGAGCAAAACGCTCAAGAAGTACAAGGGCGTGGCCTGGGACCAGAGTCCGATCTTCAAGAAAATGTACGAAGAAGAGTACGGCCAGTTCGGCGGCGAGCCGTTCGCCACCATCGTGGCCGACTACTACTTCGACAACAGCCCGCCCGACGTCGAACTGCTGGCCGCCATGGCCAAGGTGGCCGCAGCCTCCCACGCGCCGTTCCTGGCCGCCGCCGCACCATCGGTGATGCTGATGGAATCGTGGCAGGAGCTGGCCAATCCGCGCGACCTCACCAAGATTTTCCAGACGCCGGAGCATGCCGCCTGGCGCCTGTTCCGCGAAACCGAGGATGCCCGCTACGTCGGCCTGGCGATGCCGCGCTTCCTGGCGCGCCAGCCGTACGGCGCCAAATCCGACCCGGTCGAGGAATTCGATTTCGAGGAAGACACCAGCGCCCCGGGCAGCAAGAACTACACCTGGGCCAACGCGGCCTATGCGATGGCGGTCAATATCAATCGCAGCTTCAAGGAATACGGCTGGTGCTCGCGCATTCGCGGCATCGAATCGGGCGGCGCGGTCGAGGGCTTGCCGGTGCATACCTTCCCGACCGACGACGGCGGCGTGGCCATGCAGTGCCCGACCGAGATCGCCATTTCCGACCGGCGCGAGGCCGAACTGGCGGCCAATGGCTTCATGCCGCTGGTGTACAAGAAAAACACCGACTTCGCCGCCTTCATCGGCGCCCAGTCGCTGCACAAGCCGGCCGAATACGACGATCCGAATGCGACCGCCAACGCCAACCTGGCGGCGCGCCTGCCATACCTGTTCGCCACCTGCCGCTTCGCGCACTACCTCAAGTGCATCGTGCGCGACAAGATCGGTTCCTTCAAGGGCCGCGACGAGATGGAGCGCTGGCTGAGCAACTGGATCAACCGCTATGTCGATGGCGACCCGGCCAATTCCAGCGAGCGCACCAAGTCGCAGAAACCGCTGTCGGACGCCGAGGTGATCCTGGAAGAAGTCGAAGGCAATCCGGGCTACTACACATCCAAGTTTTTCCTGCGCCCGCACTATCAGCTGGAGGGCTTGACCGTGTCGCTGCGGCTGGTCTCCAAGCTGCCATCGGCGGCAGGCGCATAAGGTTTGGCAGGGAGCGTGAACCGGGCATGGCGCCTGGTCCTTTTGTAGCACAACGCCGGCAAGCGCCGGCATCATAAGGAGTGAAAAATGGCTGTAGATATGTTCCTGAACCTGGGCGATAACATCAAGGGGGAGTGCCACGACAAAGTGCAGGGCCCCTTGGGCGACGTCGACATCCTGGCGTGGGGCTGGGGACTGCAGAATTCCGGTTCCTTCCACGGCGGCGGCGGCGGCGGCTCCGGCAAGGCGTCGGCGCAGGACCTGTCGTTCACCAAGTACCTCGATACCGCATCGACGGGACTGATGATCGCGCTGACCAAGGGCTCGCACATCCCCGTGTGCACGCTGCTGGTGCGCAAGGCCGGCGAGGGCCAGAAGCCTTATCTGAAAATCACCATGTCCAGGGTACTGGTCACGTCGATTTCGACCGGCGGCAGCGGCGGCGAAGACCGCCTGACCGAAAACGTATCCTTGCACTTTGGCGAAGTCAAGGTCGAGTACTTCGTCCAGGATCAGAAAGGCGATACTAAAAATAAAGGCGAATTGACCTGGAATATCGCCGGCAACGACGCGAACGGAAAAGCGGCAGCATAAGGAGAGCGCACTCCCGGGCCACCCGGTCCCGGGAGTGCGGCTGAAGTGGCATCTGACCTGTTGGGAGCACCGAACCATGCCTGAACTGGCACCCCGCGAGCGCTTGCAGCCCTCGCTGCTCGACCGCCTGACCGACCTCGCGCCGGACCAGGCATCCGAGCCGCGCGAGCAGCGCGTACTGTGCATGGCCGGCCTGCGCCGCGCCGTGCTGCGCGACCTGACCTGGCTGCTCAACGCCAGCCGCCTGTTCCCGCGCGCCCAAAGCGGCGTGCCGCGCCATGTGCACGACAGCGTCCTCAATTACGGCATTCCCGATATTTCCGGCGTCAGCGTCGACGGCCTCGATCTGGCCGGTCTTGAACAAGGCATCCGCCAGGCGATCTGGGATTTCGAGCCGCGCCTGCTGCGCAATTCGGTGTCGGTCAGCGCGGTCGCTTCCGCCGCCAACGCCAGCAACACCATCCTGTTCGACATCTGCGCCGAACTGTGGGGCCAGCCTTTTCCCGAACACCTGTTCCTCAAGACGGAGCTCGATCTCGAACGCGGCACCGTCCATTTGATCGAAAGAAGCTGATGGCAAGCCAGGTTTCCATGGGCGCGATGATGACCTGCACCTTCGGCGTCGCGCCGTCGACCCTCGTGGTACTCCCCAAGAACAAGGTGCTGGCCGAAGGTCCGCCGGCGGCCAACATCATGGACCACATCCCGATCGTGAACATTCCGCCTTTCGGCATGTGCAATTCGATGGCCAACCCGATGGTGGCCGCCGCCACCGCCGCCGCGCTGGGCGCACTCACGCCCATGCCCTGCATCCCCGTCACCAGCGCGCCCTGGGTCACGGGCGCACCGACGGTCTTGCTGGGCAATATGCCGGCGCTCGACAACTTGTCGAAGTGCCTGTGCAACTGGGGCGGGGCGATCGCCTTCACCACCGCCGGGACCATCAAGACGATGATTCCCTAGACGCGCGAGCGCACCGACTTCGCAAAGGACCCCATGCTCGACACGCAAGAGAACCGAGACGTTTCCGTCAGCACCCCGCTGGGTGCCGACACGCTGCTGTTCCATCGCATGAATGGAACCGAGCGGCTGGGCCGTCTGCCGGAATACCGCTTGCAGCTGTTCAGCACCAATCACGCCATCAGGATCGATGAAGTCCTGGGCAAGTCGCTCACCGTGCGCCTCAAACTTGCGGGTGGCAAGACGCGCCACTGGAACGGCATCGTCACGCGCTTCGGCATGAGCGGCTGGAACGACAAGTTCGCCGTCTACGAAGCCACCGTCCACCCCTGGCTGTGGCTTCTCAAGCGCTCCTCGAACTGCCGCATTTTCCAGAACCGCAGCGTCATCGAGATCGTCAAGGAAGTCTGCGGCGCGGCCGTCTATGGCGGCCTGGCCGACCTGTCGTCCAAGGGCTTGAGCGGCGAGTACGCCAAGCTGCCGTTCTGCGTGCAATACCGCGAAACCGACTTCGATTTCGTCTGCCGCCTGCTCGAACACGCCGGCATCTACTTCTACTTCACCCACGCTAGCGGCCATCACACGATGGTACTGGCCGACTCCTATGCCGCGCATAGCACCATCGCCGGCTATGGCGCGCTGGCCTTTTGCGGCGAGAGCGGCGCCAACGCCGCCGACCGCGAAAGCGTGCAGACCTGGTCGGCGGCGGGCGAAATCGCTTCCGGCGCCTATGTGCTCAACGACTACGACTTCGAAAAGGCCGCCGCCAGCGCCAGCGGCAGCCTGCTGGTGCGGGCGCGCGCGGCCGCCTCCACCCAGCCCCTGTACGAATTGTTCGACTATCCCGGCACCCACGCCACCGCCCAGGAAGGCGAAGCACTGGCGCTGGGGCGCATGGAAAGCGTGCACGGGCAGGGCGAGCAAGTGAGCGCGGCGACCAATGCACGGGGCCTGTACCCGGGTGGCTTGTTCGGTTTGAGCGGCCATCCGCGCGCGGACCAGAACCGCGCCTACCTCGTCACCGCGACCGACTTCACCATCGAAGGCGACGACTACGCTTCCTCCGCCATCTCGCGTCCGCTGCGCGCGCTGTGCCGCTTCAGTGCCATCGGCGCCGATCAGGGCTACCGCCCGCTGCCGCACATCGCCAGGCCGCGCGTGCAAGGGCCGCAGACCGCCATCGTGGTCGGCAAGCCGGGCGAGGAAATCTGGACCGACAAATACGGCCGCATCAAGGTTCAGTTCCACTGGGACCGCGACGGCCAGGACGACGACAAGAGTTCATGCTGGGTGCGCGTATCGCAGGCGTGGGCCGGCAAGGGCTGGGGCGCGATGTTCATTCCGCGCGTGGGCATGGAGGTCGTGGTCGACTTTCTCGAGGGCGATCCGGACCGCCCGCTGGTCACCGGCTGCGTCTACAACAGCGACGCCATGCCGCCGTACACCCTGCCGCAGCAGCAAAGCCGCTCGACCATCAAGTCGCACAGCATCGATGGCAGCGGCTTCAACGAGATCCGGCTGGACGACAAAAAGGACGCCGAGGAGATTTTCGTGCAGGCCGAAAAAGACTATCTGCGCGTGGTCAAGAACAACGACACGCTCAAGGTCGGCTTTGATAAGAAGGACAAGGGCGACCAGTCGATTTCGATCCACAACGACCAGCAACTGGAGATCGGCCACGACCAGCAGTGCAAGGTCGGCAACGACCAGCGGCTGGAGATCGGCAAGGACCAGTGCGTGAACATCAAGGCCGACCAGAAGCTCGACGTCGGCGGCAAGCAGGCGGTCGACATCGGCGGCGACCAGACCGTGTCGGCGGGTAAAAGCATCGTCCTCGAAGCCAATTCCTCGATCGAACTGAAGGTCGGCGCCAGCAGCATCAAGATCGAACCGGGCAAGATCACGATCAAGGCGCCGGAAGTGCTGGTGCAGGCCGACGCCAACCTGACCGTCAAGTCGGGCGCCATGGCCAGCATCAAATCGGGCGCGATCATGTCGATCGAAGGCGCTTTGGTCAAGATCAATTGAGGCGCCCAAGATGCCACTGACCTTGCGCATTCTCAGCCACCACGGCCAGCCTCCCGTGCCGCCGGCCACGTTTTGCATCGGCCACGCCGGCGCCAGCGTGGGCCGCGCGCCCGGCTGCGCTGTGGCGCTGCCCGACCCCGGCCAGACCATCTCGCGCGAGCACGCCCGCATCGTTGTCGAGTCCGGCCGCTACAGCCTGACCGACGTGGGCCGCAACCCGAGCGCCATCAACGGCCGCCCGCTCGCCAGCGGCGAATCCGCGCCGCTCAATGATGGCGACCAGTTGGCCATCGGCGACTACGTGCTCGCTGTCGAACTGGCGCCGCCAGCCAACTTCGCCATGCCCATGCTGGACGGCGCCGAGCAGGCGGCCGCCAGCACCAATATCCTGGACCTGATCGGCGCGTCCTCAGTGGCCGATGGCGACGACCCGCTTGGCCTGCTGACCGACGGCTGGCGCACCCCCGACAGCGGCGCCGCCGAATTCGACCACGTCGCCGCGCATGCGATCCCGATGGACCAGGTGCGCTTGTGCAGCGCGCCGCGCATGCTGATCCCCGACGACTACGATCCGCTGGCCGATGTGACGCCTCCCGCCGATGGCGGCGCGCAGGCCGTACTCCATGCCCTGTTGACCGGCATGGGCCTGTCCGACACCGCAACGGCGGCGGCGCCGGCCGAACTGGCCCACCTGGCCGGCGTGATGCTGCGCCAGGCCACCGCCGGTGCGATGGCCGTGCTCAAGGCGCGCGCCGCCAGCCGCCGCGACGCGCGCTACGAGGTGCAATCGCCGCCGCAAGACACGCGCAATCCCTTGCTGGCCTGTCCCGATGCCGAGAGCGCGCTGGCGCACCTGCTGTTCGCGCCCGACATTGGCGCCATGGGCGCCGACAAGGCCATCGCCAGCGCCTTCGACGGCGTGCGCTGCCACGAGGCGGCGATCGAGGCCGGCCTGCGCGCCGCCCTGGCGGGCGTGATCGCCCGTCTCGACCCGGTGCGCATCGCCGCCGACGCCGGGCCATCCGGCGCGCTCGCCCGGCTGCTGCCGTCGCAGTGCGAGGCGCGCCTGTGGACGCACGCCGTGCACGCCCACGACAACCTGGCGCTGGCGGCGCGGCACGACTTCGAGCAGCTGTTCGGCGCGCCGTTCGCCGCCGCCTACGATGCGCGGCTGCGCAAAATGCAGGGCGACCGCTGAACGGCGCCCCTTCCACACGACTACCCTGGAACCTGAACCATGTCATGCAACCGTAAAGTCGTCTGGTCCGAGGGCATGCTGCTGCAACCGCAGCATCTGCAACAGCACGACCGCTATCTGCAACACCAGCTCGACGCCCGCGTGCGCGCCCTGGGCCCGTATGGCCATGGCTTCTCGCGGCTGGCCATCGACGTCACCCAGCTCGCATCCGGCCGCATCGCGCTGAGCTCCTGCGCCGCTGTCATGCCGGATGGAACCGTGTTCAGCTTGCCCTGTGACGAAGACCTGCCGCTGCCGCTAGACATCCCCGAGGATGCGCGCGACCTGCTGGTGGTGCTGGCCGTGCCCCTGCGCCGCCCAGGCGTCGACGAAGTCACCATGGACGGCGCCGGCGCCGACAATTACGCGCGCCATGCCACGGCCGGGCAGGAAGTGCGCGATAGCACCGGCCTGGACAGCAGCGCGCTGGTCCAGGTCGGCAAGCTGCGGCTGCGCCTGATGCTGGCATCGGACGCAGCCAGCGCCCATGCCTGCCTCGGCGTGGCGCGCGTGATCGAGCGCCGCCCCGACAAGCAGCTGGTGCTCGATCCCGATTACCAGCCGCCGTCGCTCGATCTGCGCGTGGCGCCTTATTTGCGCGGCTTTGCCGACGAGCTGCTCGGCTTGCTGCGCCAGCGCGGCGATGCGCTGGCCCAGCGCTTGGGCCAGCCGGGCGCGGCGGGCGCGGCCGAGATTGCCGACTTCCTGATGCTGCAAGTGATCAACCGCGCCGATCCGCTGTTCGCCCACCTGGCGGCGACGCCGCTGCTGCACCCGGAAGCATTTTACCGCGCCGCGCTGCAACTGGCGGGCGAATTGCGCAGTTTCGGGGCAGGGGAGCGGCGCGCGGCACGCTACCCGGCCTACCGCCACGACGATCTGCACGCCAGTTTCGCGCCGCTGATCGAAGACCTGCGCCAGGCGCTGTCGCTGGTGCTGGAGACGCAGGCGGTGGCGCTGGCGCTCGACGAGCGCCAGTACGGCATCCGCGTGGCCTTGCTGCGCGACCCGGAGCTGGTCAAGTCGGCCACCTTCGTGCTGGCGGTCAACGCCCAGATGCCGGCCGAGACGCTGCGGCTGATGCTGCCGCGCCAGATCAAGATCGGCTCGGTGGAAGGCATCCGCGACCTGGTCAACCTGCAATTGCCCGGCATCGGCCTGCGCCCGCTGGCGGTAGCGCCGCGCCAGTTGCCCTTCCACGCCGGTTTTACCTACTTCGAACTGGAGCACGGCAGCGACTCCTGGCAGCAGTTGAGCAGCTCGGCCGGCTTCGCCATGCATGTGGCGGGCGACTTTCCCGGCTTGCAGATGGCGTTCTGGGCGATCCGCTCCTGAGAAAGGCATACCGTGTTGCAAATCGATAGAGAGGGCGCAACGCCGCCCGACTGGGAACAGACCGTCTTGCTTGGCGACGAGAGCGCACCGCGGCGCGTGCGCATGGCCAAGGCCGCCGTGGCGGGGAAGCAGGCGCCGCTGGCGTTCGCGCCGGGCACGCGCGCGTTCGATGCGCCGCGCTGGCCGAATGCCCTGGTCGGGCTGGCCACGCCGCTGCTGGCGTTCGCACTCCAGGCGCGCGCCGCCACGGCCCATGTCGACCTGCCCGCGCTGCGCCAGCAATTGCTGCAAGCGATGCAGCGCTTTACCGCCGAGGCCGCGCGCCACGGCAGCGCGCCGGCCACGGTGGCGGGGGCGCAATATTGCCTGTGCACCTTGCTCGATGAAACGATCTCAAGCACGGCGTGGGGCGGCAATGGCGTCTGGGCCAGCCAAAGCCTGCTGGTGCACTTCCACAATGAAGCGTTTGGCGGCGAAAAGTTTTTCCTGATTTTGCAGAAGCTGTGCCAGGACCCGGACGCCAACCTGGACTTGCTGGAATTGATGTACCTGTGCCTGGCGCTGGGGCTGGAAGGGCGCTACCGCGTCATCGATGGCGGGCAGGCGCGGCTCGACACCATCCGCCAGCGTTTGCAGCTCTTGATCCGCAAGCAAAGAGGCGCCGGCGAGATGGCCTTGTCGCCCGACTGGCAGGCGCAGGCTGTGGCGCGCCCTGCGGCGCGTCCGGGCGTGCTGGCGCTCACGCTGGCGGCGATGCTGGCCACGCTGCTGGTACTGGGCGTTGGCGCCCGCCTGGCGCTCGAGCGTAGCGCCGATCCGGTCGCGGCCAGCCTGGCCGCGCTGAACGTGCCCGATGGCGCGCCCCCGCCGCCTGTTGCAACGGTCGCGGCCGCGCCGCGCCTGGCCGCCTTGCTGGCGCCCGACGTCGAACGCGGCTTGATCAGCGTCACCGATGGCGCCGGCCAGTCGACCATCGTGCTGCACGGGGAGGGCGTGTTCGGCTCCGGCAGCGCCGACGTCGCCGCGCCATTCCTGCCGTTGCTCGACCGCATCGCCGGCGCGCTGGCACCCTTGCCGGGGCGGGTGCTGGTGATCGGCCATACCGACGACGTGAAGAGCGCCTCGCCGCGCTTTCCGTCGAACCAGGCGCTCTCGGGCGCGCGCGCGGCCACGGTCGCGGCGCTGCTGGCGGCGCGCGCGGCATCGGCGGAGCGCTTCACGGCCCAGGGGCGCGGCGATAGCGCGCCGCTGGTGCCCAACGACAGCGCGGCCAGCCGCGCCCGCAACCGGCGCGTGGTGATCATCCTGTCGCGCGACCACCAGGAGGGAACCCGATGAAACGATTGCTGCGCTTTCTTGTCTCGCCGGCTGGCCTAGCGCTCATCGCGCTGGTGCTGGTAGGCGTGCTGATCTGGACCCAGGCGCCGCTGCTGGCATTCAATGGCGCCGTGCCGTTCGCATCGGCGCGCTCGCGGGCGCTGGCGATCGTGGCGCTGCTGGCCGCCTGGCTGGTCTGGCTGGGCGTGCGCTGGGGCCGGGCGGCGCTGGCGCGGCGCGCGCAAGCGAGTCCGCCGGAACCCGGGCAACTGGCCGCCGAGGCCGATCGGCGCCTGCTGGCACAGCGCTTGCGCGCGGCCCTGGCCCTGGGCCGCAAGGGGCGCGGACGCTGGGCGGCGCCGCTGCCATCGTACGTGCTGCTGGGCGGCCCCGGTAGCGGTAAAACCAGCATGCTGGAACAGTCGGGCCTGACCATGGCGCTGGCACAGGCACGCGCCGGGCGCACCCTGGCGCCGACCGCGCGCTGCGAATGGCGGGTCAACGGCGCCGCGCTGCTGCTCGATACCCCCGGCCACTACAGCACGGACGATGGCGCCGCCTGGGCCGGCGTGCTCGATCTGCTGCGCCGCAAGCGCCGCCAGTGTCCGCTGGGCGGGGTGATCGTGGTGCTGAGCGCCGCCGCCATGCTGGCCCAGGGCGCGGCGGCCAGGCGCACGCAGGCGCACGCGATCCGCGCGCGCGTCGATGAATTGCAGCGCCAGCTCGGGGTCGTGGTGCCGCTGTATGTGGTGGTCAGCAAGTGCGACCTGCTGCCCGGTTTCGGCGCCTGGTTCGACGCGCTGGGCGAGCACGACCGCACCCAGGTGTGGGGCATGAGCTTCCCGCTCGGGGCGGAAGCGGCCGGCGTGGATGCCGGCGCGCGCTTCGGCGCGCTCGAACACCAGATCCGTTCGCGTCTGATCGAACGCATGCAGGGCGAAGGCGACGACACGCGGCGCGCGCTGCTGTTCGGCTTCCCGCAGCAGTTTTCCGCCCTGGGCGACGCGCTGCACGCGTTCCTGGACGAGGCCTTCCAGCCCAGCGAGTTTGGCGACGAACTGATGCTGCGCGGGGCTTATTTTGCCAGCGCGGCGCCGGCCGATGCCGGCTTCGGTCCGGGCGCGCGCAGCTATTTCCTGACGCGCCTGCTGCGTGACCTGGTATTCCAGGAGAGCGGCCTGAAGGCGCACAGCGCCGCGCGCGCCCGCCGCCGGCGCTTGCACGGGCGCATTGCGCTGGCGGCCAGCGCCCTGATCCTGCTCGCGGGCACGGCCGGCCTGGCGCGCAGCTTCACCGGTAACCGCGCCTACGTGCAGCAGGCGGCGCGCCAGGCCGTGCAGGCGCAGCGCGCGGCGCGTGCCGTGGTTGCGGCCGACCGCACGCTCCAGGCGCCGTTGGCGCTGCTCGATGCCGTCGGCACCGTGCCGGACGCCGGCGCCGGCATCCCGCCGCTGATGCGGCTCGGCTTGTATCAGGGCGAGCGCCTGGGCGCGGCGGCGGACCAGGCCTACCGCCGCCTGCTGCGCAGCGCCTTGCTGCCGCGCGTGCAGGAGCGCATGGAAACCGAACTGCGCCGTGGCGCCGCGCAGGACAGCGCCGCGCAGGATAGCGCCGCGCAGGATAGCGCCGCGCAGGATAGCGCCGCGCAGGATAGCGCCGCGCAGGAAAGCGAGGCCCGCTACGACTTGCTGCGCGCCTACCTGATGCTGGGCCAGCCCCGCCAGCGCGATCCGCTGGCCCTGCGCGGCTGGGCCGAACGCCATCTCGACGGCGCCGCGCCGGCCGCGCGCCACTTGGCCGCCTTGTTCTCGGCGCGCACGCTGGACGGCGCGTCGGTGCGGCTGGACCCGCAACTGATCGCCGCCACCCGCCAGTCGCTGGACGCGCTGCCGCTCAGCGAGCGCGTCTACAAGCGCCTGCGCCAGGCGCCGGCCCTGGCCGGGCTGCCCGACCTGGACCTGGCCGCGCTCGGCGGTCCGGGTTTGAGCCAGGTGCTGGTGCGCCGCAGCGGCTTGCCATTCACGCGCGGCATCGGCGGGATGTACACCGTGGCCGGCAACACGGCCTTCCTGGGCCTGCTCGACCAGGCCGTGGCTGCCGAAGCGGCCGACGGCTGGGTGCTGGAGCGGCGCGAGGCCGGCTTGAAGGCCGCCGTGCTGCGCCTGTATGCCGACGACTACATCGCCCAGTGGGACGCGCTGCTGGCCGATATCGCCCTGGCGCCGGTGGACAGCGTCGACGCCGCCGTGCGCAGCCTCAACGCGCTGGCGGGGAGCGAATCGCCGCTGCGCAAACTGTTGCAGGCCGCGGCCACCCAGACCCGCCTGGCGGGCGCCGGGCGCGGCGTCGCCACCCCCGCCGCCGGCTTCGCCCTGCAACAGGTGGTGCGGATGACCAGCACGCGGGTCCAGGCGGCGCTGTCGGCCGCGCCGGCGCCCTTGGCCGCCACGCCGCCGGCGCACCCGGTCGACTTGCATTTCGCGCGCCTGCAGCGCCTGCTGGCAGCGGGCGCGGACAAGGTCAGCGAGTTCGAGCGCCTGATGGAATCCTTGAAACAGGCATCCGCCGAGCTGGCCGCGGTCGGCCTGGCGCAGCAAAGCGGCCAGCCGATGCCGGACGGCCCCGCGCTGGCCGGGCTGCGCCAACAGGGGGAGGGCTTGCCCACGCCCATGGCGGCCCTGCTGATGACGGCGCATGCCAGCGCGGCCGGCCTGACGCTCGACAACGAACACGCGCGCCTGAACGCCTTATGGCAAGCCGGGCCGGCGCAGCTGTGCCGCAGCGCGATCGAGGGACGCTACCCGCTGGTGCGCGGCGCCAGCGTCGACGCCAGCGCCGAAGACTTCGGCAATTTTTATGGCGCCGGCGGCCTGGTCGACAGTTTCTTCACCACGCATCTGGCGCCGCATGTCGAGACCGGGTCGGGGCGCTGGCGCCTGCGCGCGGGCGCCAGCAGCCGCCTCGGGCTCAGCCAGGCGGTGCTGGACGAATTCCAGCGCGCGGCGCGCATCCGCGATACCTGGTTTGCCGACGGCGGCACGCGGGTGGCGATGCGCTTTTCGCTGCGCCCGCTCGACGCCGACCCGGCGCTGGCCAGGGCCGTGCTCGATATCGAGGGCCAGGTTCTCAGTCACGGGACAGCCGCGACGGGCGCCGCGATGCGTTTCCAGGTGCTTGGGGGCAAAGGCAGCGAGCAGGTGCGGCTGCTGGCCGGCGCGGCCGCAGGGAGCGGCTTGCACACCGAGGGATCATGGGCCTGGCTGCACATGCTCGACCTGGGGCGCCTGGAAAAAACCGCGCAGGCCGACCGTTTCCAGCTCAGTTTCGACATCGATGGGCTGGCCTTCAGGTACGAGCTGAAGGCCAGCAGTGTCAACAACCCGTTTCGGCGCGAGATTGTCGAGGCCAGCCGCTGCCTGACGCGGCTGTGAGCGGAGCGCCGTACTGCTGCGCGGCGCGGCCGCTGGTGTGGCGCAGGGCGTAGCCCTGGCGGTAAATGCTGACCAGGCCCAGCGCGGAGCCGCTCAGTTGTTCGAGTTTCAGGCGCAGCTCAAAAATCCCCACGCGAATATTGCTGCGCGTGTCGGCCTTGCCGTGGGTCTGGAAAAATTCGGATAGTTCCCCGAAGGAAACCACACCGCCCGTGCGGCTGAGAAACAGGTCGATCAGCATGAATTCGGTGCGGCTCAGGCGGATCGAGCGGCCCTGGTAACCCACCGACAGCGAGGCCGCATGCAGCGACAGCGCCGGTCCGGCCGGGTATGCCGGCTGCGGCGTGGGCGTGGGCGTCTCGGGCGCGCTGCCGGGTGGCATTTGCAAGCGGTGCAGCAGCAGCGCGGCGCGGCGCAGCAGGTCGGTCGGACTGACCGGCGCGAACACCCAGTCGGCGGCCAGCATGCCCGCATCGGTGGCGCTGGGCGGGCTCTGGTGGGCGTCGACCGCCAGGATCAGGGGTGCGGGCCACAGGCGGCGGTCGGCCATGCCGCGCGCCATGCGCTGGGCCGGGGCCAGGGCGTCGAGCAGACGATATTCGCGGCTGTCGACCAGCACCACGTTGGACAGGCTGGCATCGCACAGGAAGTCGGCGCTGCCGCCGTGCGGGTTCAGCGCCGAGATGTCCAGCCCGCTGAAGGCGAGCAGCTCGTTGCTCGTGGCAGCCGACCGAAACTCACGGATGTTCACCATGCAGTTCTCATATAGTTGTTTTCCGCCAACATGTATATGTATACGCATAAATACTCCTTGTCATGATTGTGGCTTCGGCGGCTGTCTCTTGGCCGACGCACCGGGCACGAAAGGCGCCGGTCAACACATCAAAGCATGAAGCGGGAGGCTGGCTACCTATCGAAAGTTAGGTTCGTTCTTGCCAATCGGTCAAATCGATTCCCGGTGAAAATGTATGTGTTTATTAAGAATTTTTCTTCTGAGAAATTAAGCGTGCCAAGCACGCCGGGGCAGTGAAAAAGTAACAATCCACGCTATTCATTAGATGCTTTTCGGTTAATATGTAATGCAATTGTCACAAAACCAGACGTGATTGTTCACGTTTTTGCTGTGGCGAGACGCGCCGTCCGACTTGTGTTTTTGCACGCCCTTTTCATGCCAACAGACGCAAAATTCCATCCGCCGGTGCTGCCCGTCCGGTTTCTTCCCGTTCCGCGTTTGCACCAGCGCATCGCGGCGGTTGCTGGCGCCCGTATCGTGTGCCTGGTCGCCCCGGCCGGTTTCGGCAAGAGCACCACGATGGCGCATCAGATGGCGGCGCTGGCGGCGCGTGCGGTGGGCAGCTGCTGGATCAATTTGGACGAAGCCGATAACGATGTCGAGCGCTTCCTGCAGCACCTCACGACCGCGCTGGCAGCCGCCCATCCGGCCGGCGCGAGCGCCACGGCGCACGCCAGCGGGCGCGGCCAGCTGCTGGCCATGTGCAACCGCCTGACCCACCAGAGCTGCGACGTGGCCCTGTTTTTCGACGACTACCATGTCATCGCCAATCCGGCCGTGCACGAGCTGATGGACTGGCTGCTGGCGGTCAGCCCGGTCCAGCTGACCTTGTATATCGGCTCGCGCAGCCGGATTCCCCTGAAACTGAGCCGCTTGCGCCTGTGCGGCGGCGTGGCCGACCTGGGCGCGGCCGACCTCAGCCTGACGCGCGAGGAAACCTGCGCCTTCATGGACGTGGTGGGCGCCGGCGCGCTCGATGGCGCCGCCTGCGGCGTGCTGTACGAGCGCACCGAAGGCTGGGCGGCCGGACTGCAGCTGGCGGCGATCGCGCTGCAAAACGCCGCCGACCGCGAACGCTTCATCCACGATTTTTCGGGCAGCGCGCACGATATCGCGTCCTACCTGATGGAAGCGGTGCTGGCGCGCCTGCCGCCCCAGGTCGACCAGTTCATGTCGCGCACCGCGCTGTTCGACCGTTTTTCGGGCCGCCTGTGCCAGGACGCGCTGGGGCTGCGCGACGCGCCCGAACTGATCGACTGGATCGCCGCGCACAATCTGTTCCTCATTGCGTTGGACCGGCGCGGCGAGTCGTTCCGCTATCACCACCTGCTGGGCGAGTATCTGCGCACGCGCTACCTGAACGCCGATGGCGCGGCCGCGCGCGCCGACTACCGCGCCGCCAGCCACTGGTGCGAACGGGCCGGTGAGAACGATGAAGCGATCCGCTACGCCCTGGCCGGCGACGACAGCACGCGCGCGGTCGACCTGATCGCGGCCTGCGTCGATGAACTCATTCGGGCCCGCGCCGGTTTCGATACGCTGCTGCGCTGGATGTCGGCCGTGCCTTACCGCCTGCTGGCCCAGCGCGTGCAGCTGCGCCTGACCTTCATCCGGTCGAGCATCTGGAACAACCGCTTCGAGCAGGCCGAAAGCGCGCTGGCCGAACTGGAATACGACCTGGGGAGCGGCCCGCCGGTGGCCGCTGCCGCCGCCACCCTGTGCACCATGGAGATGCTGTGGTGCCTGCTGTACGCATTCCAGGACAAGACCGCGCTGGCGGCCAGCCGCAGCCGCGCGTGGCTGGTGCGCTGGGGGCCGTCGGCGCAGCCGTCCGACATCGCGCGCGCGCACATCGCGATCGGCTACAGCGCCTTCGTGGCGCACGATTACGCCGTCGCCGAACAATCCTGCCAGAGCGCCGAAACCTTTTACGCGGCCGCCGATTTTTATTCGGGCGTGGTGTGGACCGAGCGCTTCATCAGCATCATCCGGCTCGAACAGGGGCAGGCGCGCGAGGCCGAACGGGTGCTGGCGGCCTTGTACGTCGCCAACCGCGACCGCCTGGGCGCCGACTCCATGGTGTCCTCGCACACCGGGGTGCACCTGGCACAGGCGGCGTATGAACTCGACAAGATCGACGCGGCCGCCGCGGCGCTCGACAGCGCGCTGACGATTCCCACCGATGCGGTCGCGCTGGCGCAGGGCGAGGGCGGCGTGATTCCGCACGGCTTCGGCCTGCTGGAAGACTACATGGCCGCGTATCTGACCCGCGCGCGCCTGCTGTGCGTGCAGGGCCAGCCCGGCGCCGCCGACGCGGTGCTGGCCAACGGCGTCGCCAGCGCGCTGCACTGCAAGCAGGTGCGCCTGGCGCGCAACCTGATGGCCGAGCGCATCCGGCTGGCGCTGCGCCAGGGCGAGGTGGCGCTCGCCGCCAGCCACGAGTGCGCGCTCGACGCCATCGATGCCGTGGCCGGGCCGGCCGCGCACGGGCGCGCCGAGGCCGAGGAAGTCGCGGTCGGCATCGCGCGCATCCGCCTGCGCCTGGCGCAGGGCGGCACCGATGGCGGCGCCATCGCCGCGCGCATGCAGGAATTGAGCGCGCGCGCGCGCTCGCAGGGCCGGCTGCGCATGCTGGTCAAGCTCCTGTGCCTGCAAGCGCGCTACCATGCCGCGCGCGCCGAGCACGAGGAAGCGGGAGCGGCGCTGCATGAAGCGCTGCTGATCGGCGAGGAGGGCGGCTTGTGCCGCTCGATTGCCGACGAGGGCGAGCCGGTGCGCGCCATGGTCGCCGGGCACGGCGCGTGGCAGTCGCATGCGCGCCGGCGCGATGTGCGGCTGGTGTCGCCGGACTACCTGGCGCAGCTGCTGGCCGCTTGCGGCGCACCGGCGCAGCATGCGCCGCCCGAAGCGCCCGAGCCGGCCGCGGCGCCCGAGGCGCATGCCTTGTCGCCGCGCGAGGTGCAGGTGCTCAAACTGGCCGAACGCGGACTGGCCAACCGCGAGCTGGCCGCGCTGCTGTTCGTCTCGGAAGGGACGGTCAAGTGGCACCTGCATAATATCTTCGCCAAGCTCGCCGTGCGCAACCGCAGCGGCGCCGTGGCGCGGGCGCGCAGCCTGAACCTGCTCTGACCACGATGGCCGCGCCCGATCCCGCCCCGACGATGCCGTGCGCGCCGCGAGCGGACGGGCGCTTCATCGAGACCAAGTTCCGGCGGCCGCAGGTGGCGGGCGAACTGGTGGCGCTGGCGCGCCTCGACCTGGTGCTGGCGGCGGCCCTGGAGCGCCGCGTGGTGTGCCTGAGCGCGCCGGCCGGCTTCGGCAAGACCACCTCGCTGCTCAAGCTGGCGCGCGCGCTCGACGCCGACGGCTGCGCCACCTGCTGGGTGAGCCTGGATGCGCAGGATAACGAGACGGCGCGCTTCCTGCAGTATGTGATCGAAGCGCTCCAGCGTGCGCTGCCCGGCCTGGGCCAGTGCCGGCTGGCCGACGTGAACGAGGCCAATGTCGACGCGCTCAAGGCGATTCTGTGCTCGGTGTGCGAGGACCTGGCGGCGCGCGCCACGCCGCTGGCGCTGTTCCTCGACGATTATCACCTGATCGACAACCCCGCTATCCACGCGCTGCTGGCCTGGCTGCTGGGCGTGAGCCCGGATTGCCTGCGCGTGCTGGTCGCCAGCCGCTACTGCCTGCCGGCGGCCATGGATGGCTTGCGTCGGCAGCAGGTGCTGGCCGACATCGGCAGCGCCGAACTGAGTCTGACCCTGGACGAAACGGCGTGCTTCCTGCACGCCGCCCGACTGCCGGCGCTGAGCGCGGAGCAGGTGCGCACCCTGTTCGAACGCACCGAGGGCTGGGCCGCCGGCTTGCAGCTGGTGGCGATGGCCCTCCAGGCCGATGGCCGCGGCGCCGGCTTCATCGACGACTTTTCCGGCACCGACCGCGACGTCAGCGCCTACTTGCTCGAAGCGGTGCTATCGCAGGTGCCCGCTGGCGTCATGCGCTTTTTGAGCCTGACCGCCTTGTTCGACCGTTTTTCGCTGGCGCTGTGCAGCGAAGCGCTCGGCCAGCACGATGCCGGCGCGACGCTTGCGTGGATCCGCGCGCACAACCTGTTCTTGATTGCGCTCGACGATGGCGGGCAGTGGTTCCGCTACCATCATCTGCTGTCCGACTATCTGCGCGGCGCCACCGCCGCCGGCGCGCCCGACCAGGCCTGCCTGGCCAACCGCGCGGCCAGCGCCTGGTTCGCGCGCCATGGCTTGCGCGACGAGGCCATCGGCTGCGCCTTCCAGTCGGGCGACCTGGCGCTGGCAGCCGACCTGATCGAGCGCTGCGTCGAAGATGTTACCCAGCGCCGTGGCGACCACGATCAGTTGATCCGCTGGTATCAGCGCCTGCCGGAGGAGACCCTGTTCGAGCGCATCACGCTGCGCCTGTCGTACGTGCGTTCGGTGATGTGGAGCGGGCGCCTGCGCGAAGCGCAAAGTGCGCTGCTGGCGATCGAGTCGGACCTGGCGCTGCGCTATGCGGTCAGCATCTACGAAGGCAAGGATGCGATCGATGCCGCCATCCTGGGCGACTTGCAGATCTGCTGGTATATGTTCCATGTGTTTAGCAACCGGGTCGAGCGCGTCCGCGAAAGCAAGCGGACCTGGAGCGCGCAATGGGAGCGCAGCGGCAACCCGATCGACGTCGCGCGCGTCAAGCTGGCGGCGGCCTGTTTCGCCTTTATCGAACACGATTACCGCGAGGCGCTGGCGCTGGGCGCGAGCGCGCAGGCATTTTACGAGCGCTGCGATTATTATGCGGGCGTGGCCGGCTGCCGCCGCATGCGCGATGTAATCGCGCTCGAACGCGGCCAGGCGCGCGAGGCCGAACAGGGACTCGCTTGCCTGTACCAGGAAAACTGCCGCGAGCTGGGGACGTATTCGATCATCGCCGCCAATACCGGCATCCAGCTAGCCGATGCGGCCTATGAATGCGGCCATGTCGACCTGGCGCGCAAGGTGCTGGCCAGCGCCTTCGGCATGTCGTCCAAGTACGGCCTGGTGACCAATTTCGTGGCCGCCTTCCTGACCTCCTCGCGCGTGCTGCGTTTCGATCACCAGGGCGACGCCGCCGATGCCTGCCTGGGCGATGGCATTGCGCTGGGCCGCGAGCGCGGCCTGCCGCGCCTGACCGTGGCCTTGCAGGCCGAGCGCGTGCGCGTCTACCTGCAGGAAGGGCGCATCGACGAGGCGCTCAAGGTCGGGCGCGGCGCCGGGATCGATCCGGCGCAGCCGGGCGAGGCGGGTGCTCTCGCGCGCTCGTCCGAGCTGGTGCTGATCGAACTGCGCCTGCGCCTGGCCACCGGCCGCTTGCAGGGGCTGGGGCTGGCTATTGACGACTTGCTGGCGCAGACCCGCAAGCAGCAGCGCGTGCGCCTGACGGTGCGGCTGCTGGCGCTGAAAAGCGTGTTGCTGCAGCAAACCGGAAGGATGGACGATGCTTGCGCCGTGCTGGAAACGGCGGTTGCCCTGGGCGCCGCCGGTGGCCTGTCGCGTTCGATCGTGGACGAGGGGCCGGAGGTGCGCGCGGTGCTGGAGCAATTGCGCCGGCGCGGCAGCTGGCCGGCGGCGCAAGACTATCTGGACGCCTTGTTCAGTGCCTGCAATGCCGCCCCGGCCAGCAATCCGCCATTTTGCGGCGGGCTCGGCACGGCCGTGAAAATGAGCCAGCGCGAAGTCGAGATCCTGAAACTGTTGCAGTGCGGGCTGGACAACCGGCATGTGGCCGTGCAGCTGGCCATCTCGGAGGGGACCGTCAAATGGTATCTGCGCAATATCTATCAAAAACTGCTGGTCAGCAGTCGCACGGCCGCGATCGCCCGCGCGCGCGAATTGCGGCTCATCTGAGGCCGCTGCCGGCTGGCCCCAATGCCGCTATGTGTTCTTCCTTGCTCCGTGCAAGGCAAAGCCTGCGGTGGCCCCGCCGTACGGCGCCATCTCCAGGTCGCCAATCCATGGCGCGTAGACGGCCGACAGGCGGCGCTCGCCAGGCCCGGTCTGCGCCATGGGCTTTGATATCTCCTTGTGTATCTGAGAAATTGCCGTCCGCAACAGCAGCTCGGCCAGCGCCACCGTTGCCTCCTGCTCATCCGGAAGATCCAATAAGGTGAACGCGAACGACATCCGGAGCGGCGCGCCCGTTGCCGTGATTTCCACCACCCCCAAGCCAGCCCCGTCAAAGTTCACCGCCCCTATCGCCCTGCCAATTCGCTGGGATACGAAGTGGCGCTCATAGCGTTCCATGCCGCCTCCTCTATAACCAAAAGTCGCCAATTTATCATTGCCACATCAAGCTCGCCAACACAGTTGCGCAACAATCCGGCGCTCAACGGAACCAATGGTGTCAAGAAAACTGTTGTGCATTTCGAATCGGGAAAACATCAATAGCAAAGCACTATTTGTGAACGCGATCAATCTCGGTTACTGTAAAAAAGGGTAGTCAAATCCGACCAGAAAGGCTGACCATTGAATGCTCCCGATCGCCGCCAGTGTGACAACAGCGGTTTGTCTTTACTGGTCGACCTTGGCGTCACCTACGACCGCACCCTCAGCCGCCAGGTGGCGCTGGCGTATTTCCGCGCCTCGGACATTCCCGCCGCCGTGGCCGAGCGCGTGCTCCAGGGCGCGGCCACGCGCCGCCTTACCGATTGGGAGCAGTTCCATTTAAACAACAGCGCCAAGGATGCTTGCGACTGAGCCGGGGGGCGCGCCGTCGTATGCCAATGTGACCGGCGCGACACAAAAACGGATGACCGCAAGTTACGAAGGTACGTTCGCTAACAGACAAAAAAGTGCACTCTGGATAAAGTTAGCGTCCACCCAAGCCGAGTCGACATCCATGGACGCACACACCACTGCGGCGCGCACGCCGGCCGCCGCCACTTATCCGATCAGCCTGCGCATCAATGGCGAGCAGCGCCAATGCGAGGTCGAAGCCTGGGTCACCCTGCTCGACCTGCTGCGCGAGCGCCTGGGCCTGACCGGCACCAAGAAGGGTTGCGACCACGGCCAGTGCGGCGCCTGCACCGTGCTCGTTGGCGGCAAGCGCATCAATGCCTGCCTGACCCTGGCGGTCATGCAAAACGGTAAGGACATCGTCACGGTGGAAGGGCTGGCCGATGGCGACCAGCTGCATCCGCTCCAGCAAGCCTTCATCGATCACGACGCCTTCCAGTGCGGCTACTGCACGCCGGGCCAGCTATGTTCGGCCATCGGCCTGATGCGCGAAGGCGAGGCGCGCACGGTGGCCGAGGTGCGCGAACTGATGAGCGGCAACCTGTGCCGCTGCGGCGCCTATCCGCAAATTGTCGCCGCCGTCACGCAGGTGATGGGCCTGGCCGAACAGCAGGACCATCCCGAGCGCCCCTACATTCCCGGCACGGTGCCCGCATGAACCCGGTCACCTTCCACGCGCCGCAGGCCAGTGCGGATGCGCTGCGCCTGGCCGCCGGCAACGCCGCCTTCATCGCCGGCGGCACCAACCTGATCGACCTGATGAAAGAGGGCGTCATGCGCCCGGCGGCGCTGGTGGACATCAACAGCCTGCCGCTGGCCGCCATCGCGCCCACGGCGCAGGGCGGCCTGCTGCTCGGCGCCACCGCACGCAATGCCGACACCGCCTACCACCCGCTGGTGCGCAGCGGCTACCCGCTGCTGTCGGCGGCGATCCTGGCCGGCGCCTCGCCCCAGATCCGCAACATGGCCACCGACGGCGGCAACCTGCTGCAACGCACGCGCTGCCACTATTTTTACGATACCGCCGTGCCCTGCAACAAGCGCTTGCCGGGCAGCGGCTGCTCCGCCATCGGCGGCCTGACGCGCCAGCACGCCATCCTGGGCGCGAGCCAGCACTGCATCGCGACCCACCCGTCCGACATGTGCGTGGCACTGGCGGCCCTGGGCGCCGTGGTCCACGCCGGATCGGAGCAGGGCGAACGGCGTATCGACTTTGCCGATTTCCACCGGCTTCCGGGCGCCAATCCCGAGCGCGACAACACGCTCCTGCCCGGCGAACTGATCACCGCCATCGAACTGCCGCCGGCCGGCCAGTTCGCCGCTCACTCGGCCTACCTCAAGTTCCGCGACCGCGCCTCGTACGCGTTCGCGCTGGTCTCCTGCGCCGCGGCGCTCGACATCGGTCCGGACGGTGCCGTGCGCGCCGCGCGCGTGGCCCTGGGCGGCGTGGCCCACAAACCGTGGCGCGTGGCGGCCGCCGAGGAGCTGCTGCTTGGCCAGCGTCCGGGCAGCGCCGCCTTCGACGCTTGCGCCGGGCTGCTGCTGGCCGGCGCGCGCGGCCATGGAAAAAACGATTTCAAGATACCGATGGCGCGCCGCGCCGTGGTGCGCGCCCTCGAACAGGCCGCCGCCGGCACCATCGACAACATGCATGCAGCGGCCGCCAGCGCCGGCAAGGAGCCACTGTGACCGATCTCATTGCCGCACTGCGCACCCCGGCCGCCGACGAAGGCACCGGCCCGGTTACCATCGGCATGGCCGTCTCGCGCGTCGATGGCCGCGACAAGGTCACCGGCCAGGCGCGCTACGCCGCCGAACACCCGGCCGACGCTTTGCTGTACGGCGTGGTCGTCAGCGGCACCATCACCAAAGGGCGCATCGCCGCCATCGACGCGCGCAAGGCGCTCGCCGTGCCCGGCGTGATCGAGGTGATCACCCACGAAAACCGTCCGCGCATCCGCTCCTTCGACCTGTTTTACAAGGATATGACGGCGCCCGGCGGCTCGCCCTTCCGCCCGCTCTACGACGACAAGATCCACAGCAGCGGCCAGCCGGTGGCGCTGGTGGTGGCCGCCACGTTCGAGGCGGCGCGCTACGCGTCCTCGCTGGTCGAGATCGCGTACGAGGCTGAAGCGCACGAAACGTGCCTGCTCGACCATCTCGAACGCAGCCACAAGCCGAGCCGCCTGAAGGCCGGCTACACGCCGCCGCCCGAGCCGAAAGGCTTCGCCGATGAAGTCTGGGACAGTGCGCTGGTGAAGATGGAAGGCGACTATTACAGCGGCGTCGAACACCACAACCCGCTCGAAATGTTCGCCTCGACGGTGGTGCGCGGCGTTGACGGCCACCTGACCATCTACGACAAGACCCAGAGCTCGCAGAACAGCCGCTGGTATGTGTCGCACGTGTTCGGGCTGTCCAAGGACAAGGTCACGGTGCGCAATCCGTACGTGGGCGGTGCCTTCGGTTCCGGCCTGCGTCCGCAGTACCAGCTGGCGCTGGCCGTGATGGCCGCGCTCAAGCTGGAACGCTCGGTGCGGGTGGTGCTCACGCGCCAGCAGATGTTCAGCTTCGGGCACCGTCCCGAAACCGTCCAGCGCGTGCGCCTCGGTGCCCGTCCGGACGGCACCCTGACGGCCATCATCCACGAAGCGCTGGCTGAAACCTCGCGCAACGAGGATTACGTGGAAGCGGTGGTCAACTGGTCGGGCCAGCTGTACGCCTGCGAGCATATCCGCCTCGGCTACAAGCTGGTGGCGCTGGACCGCTTCAGCCCCATCGACATGCGCGCGCCGGGCGCCGCCCACGGCGTGCATGCGCTCGAAGTGGCGATGGATGAACTGTCGTACGAACTGACGATGGACCCGCTTGCGCTGCGCCTGCGAAACTACGCCGACCTCGATCCGACCGACGGCTTGCCGTATTCGACCAAGGAACTGCGCGCCTGCTACGAGCAGGGCGCGGCGCGCTTCGGCTGGCACCAGCGGCCGGGCGAGGTGCGCTCCATGCGCGAAGGCCACGAATTGATCGGCTGGGGCATGGCGAGCGGCATGTGGGACGCGATGCAGATGTTCGCGCGCGCCAGCGCCGTGCTGCACGCCGACGGCAACCTGGTGGTGAGCAGCGCCGCCACCGACATCGGCACCGGCACCTACACGGCGATGTGCATCATCGCCGCCGACGCCATGGGCATGCCGCTCGAACGGGTGCGCTTCCAGCTGGGCGACTCGACCCTGCCGGTCGCACCCGTCGAAGGCGGTTCCTCGCACGTGGCCACGGTCGGTTCGGCGGTGCAGGGCGTGTGCGGGAAGCTGCAAAAGAGCTTGTTCAAGCTGGCCCGCAAGATGCCCGATTCGCCGTTCGCCAAGGCGCGCTTCGAGGATGCCGAATTCGCCGGCGGCGCGCTGCGCCTGCGCGCCCACCCAGGCCATGCGTTGCCGCTGGCGGCGATCGTGGCGTTCGATGGCGCCGGGCGGCTGGAAGAAAAGTACATGATGCTGCCGAATGTGCTCAAGCAGAAAAACTACCTGCGCGCCACGCACTCGGCGGTGTTTGTCGAAGTGCGCGTCGATGAAGCCTTCGGCACGGTGCGCGTGACGCGCGTGGTCAGCGCCATCGCGGCCGGGCGCATCATCAACGCCAAGGCGGCGCGCAGCCAGATCATTGGCGGCGTGGTGTGGGGGATCGGCCAGGCGCTGCACGAAGAAACCCAGTCCGATGACCGCCTCGGCCGCTTCATGAACCACAACCTGGGCGAGTATCAGGTGCCGGTCAACGCCGACATCCACGACATCGACGTCGTGTTCGTGCAGGAGGACGACCGCATCGTCAGCCGCCTGGGCGCCAAGGGCGTGGGAGAAATCGGCCAGGTGGGCGTGGCGGCGGCGGTCTGCAACGCGATCTATCACGCCACCGGCCGCCGCGTGCGCAGCACGCCGATGACGCCGGACAAGGTGATGGCCCCGTAAGCCCACGGCCAAGGGCAAGCGTCAGCGCGCGCGCCGTTTGGTTCGGCCGCGCACCTTGATGCCGCTCAAACCCTCGCTTGATCCACGTCATACAGTGATGGTGGGCCGTGCCGTTGCGGCAGGGGAGGTTTCATCATGAGTTACAAGCCGGTCCTGGTGCACGTTGACGACGTGCAAAATGCCGGGGTAGGCTACGCGTTCGCGGCCGAGCTGGCGCAGGCGGAACAGGCCCACCTTATTGGCCTGGCCAGCAGCGGCGTGTCGCGCTTCCTGCGCCAGACGGTCACGGTGAACGACGCCGGTCCGTCCATGGCCCCCTTTCTGGACACCCTGCGCGGGCGCGCCGCGCGCGTGCTCGACCAGTTCGAGCGGGTGGCGGCCGGGTTCACGCTGGCAGGCAGCGAACGGCGCGCCGTCGACGACGAGCCGCGCTACAGCCTCAGTGCGCTGGCGCGCTACTGCGACCTGTGCGTCCTGAACCAGGCCGACGCGGTGCAGGGCGCCTCGCTGCCGTCGCCCCGGCTGGCGGCCGAGGTGGCCAAGAACAGCGGCACGCCGGTGCTGATGGTGCCGCGCGCGCAGGCGCCGGCCTGGCCGCTGCGGCGTATCCTGCTCGGCTGGAACGGCAGCCGTGAAGCGGCGCGCGCCATGCGCTTCGCACTGCCGCTGCTGCGGCGTGCCAGCGCGGTCGACGTGGCGATCTTCGACACTGTGGCGCTGGAGTCCGACGCCGGCGGCGAGCTGCGCCCGGTCACGGCCATCGGCCAGACCCTGGCGCGCCACGGGGTACGGGCCGAGCTGCTACAGCGCGACAGCGCCGGCGACGCGGGCGCGGCCTTGCTGGCGCTGGCCGGCGAGCGCGGGGCGCAGTTGCTGGTCATGGGTTGCTACGGCCACTCGCGCCTGCGCGAACTGCTGCTCGGTGGCGCCACCCGCACGGTCCTCAAGTCCATGACGCTGCCGGTATTCATGGCGGCCTGACCCGGGGAGCCATGCCATGCAACGACTCGCCCTGGTCACCGGAGGCACGCGCGGGCTGGGCCGGGCCATCGCGCTGGCCCTGCGCGACGCCGGCCACCGCCTTGCGGTGGTTTGCCTGCGCGACGCCGACGCGGCGCAGCGCTTCACCGACGAGACCGCGATCCCCGCCTACCAGTGGAACGTCGGCGATTTTCACGCCTGCCGGCTGGGCGTGCTGAAAGTGGCGTACGAGCTTGGGCCGGTCGATATTCTGGTCAATAACGCCGGCGTGACGGCCGACGCCATGCTGCACAAAATGACCTCCGAACAATGGTGGAACGTGGTCCACACCAATCTGGGTTCGATGTTCAACATGACGCGCCAGGTGGTCGGCGGCATGCGCGAGCGCCGTTTCGGCCGCATTATCAACATCAGCTCGGTCAACGGACGCAAGGGTCAGGCGGGCCAGACCAACTACGCCGCCAGCAAGGCGGGCGTGCTCGGCTTTACCAGGGCGCTGGCGCTGGAAAATGCGTCAAGAAATGTCACGGTCAATGCCATCGCCCCCGGTTACTGCGATACCGGCATGGTCGCCGCGCTCGCGCCCGACACGCTGCACGCCATTGTCGCCGGCATTCCTGTTGGCAAGATCGGCGCCCCGGCCGATATTGGCCGCATGGCGGCGTTTCTCGCGTCCGACGACGCCGGATTCATCACCGGCGCCACTTTCGACGTCAATGGCGGGCAATTCATGGGCTAGGGTGTGTCTGACTGAATCGAAGAGAAAGCCGCAATTTTCCCGTCGTCTCTGGCATTGCCAGACCCGACTTCCCGCCTGCGCGGGAATGACGCTACAACGTTATCGAAATAGATCCTCTCCGCGCCGATCAGTCAGACACACCCTAGCGCACGGTGGCATGGCGGCATGCATGCGCATGTCGTGGAACGGCCAGCCACGCGCGGTGATGGTGCGTTCGCAGCCATGGCCTGTCCGATTGCCGTATTGCGCGGGCGTAAAAGCGCAGCACGACGAAGTGGCACGCGTTTGAGCTGGCTCAGATAGCGCGACGATAGCGCGCTTATGATCGGATACCTGACGCGGCGTGGCGGCAGCAGAAGCGCGGTCGCCGGGTCGCAATCCGAACAACCCAACTGAAGGAGAACGCGATGGCCAGTCATCTCACCCGTTTCGACCCCGTGGGTCCAAGCAGTCGGATGGACCCGTTCCGCAGTTTCGACAGCCTTTTCAACACCTTCGACCTGATGCGTCCCCTGCGCGCGTTTGACAGCGAGCGCATCCGCATGGATGTGACCGAGACCGACCAGGCTTTCGTGGTGCGGGCCGACATGCCCGGTGTCAAAAAGGAAGACGTCAAGGTGTGCATCGATGGCAATGAAGTCACCATCAGCGCCGATGTCAGCCAGGAGCACGAGCACACGGAAGGCAGCAGCGTGTGGCGCGAGCGTTTCCAGGGGCAGCAATACCGCAGCTTCACGCTGCCCCAGCAGGTGGACGAAGAGAAAGCAAGCGCCACCTGCCGCGACGGCGTGTTCGAACTGAGCCTGCCCAAGAGGCCGGGCAGCGGCGGCAAGCAATTGACCGTCCAGTAAAAACGGCCGGCGGGCAGCTGGCTCGCCGGTCCTGCGCCGCTCGCGCCGCGACGCCACGGTTTGAACGCGGCGGCGCATCGTTCAGCGCCACGTTCACGCCTTGAAGGTCAGCAACGGGGACAGCTTGGCGATCGGGCGTACCAGTCCTTCTTCCACCTGCGATTCGATCACCGGCCCGATCGGCTTGTAGGCGCCCGGCGCCTCTTCGATGCGGCGTTCCTCGCGCAGCGTGATGCACTCGAACTGGCGCGCACTGCCCGTGCCCGCGTCATGTTTCGACTTCCACGCCATCTCCATGCGCGACACCGCGCGGCCGGCGCCATGGCTGGCCGAACTGGCCCAGCGTTCATGACCGAGTCCGTCGAGCAGATACGAATCGTCGCCCATCGAGCCGGGAATGAGCAGCGGCTGCCCCGCATGCGCCGGCGTGGCGCCCTTGCGGTGCACATTGCCGCCCGCTTCGCTGAGCACAATATTGTGCGGCACGTCGCACACCAGCGGCATCGACTGGTCGCCGAACACCTGGCGGATGCGCTGGCGCACCAGTTCCACGATCAGCGCCCGGTTGGCATCGGCGTAGTGGGCGGCGGCGTGCATCGCCGTCAGGTATTCGGCGGCCAGCGGCCCGCACAGGCCATACAGGCCGGACTCCGGATGCTTCACGCCGGAGGGCCACTCGGCCTTGGCGCGGTCCATCCAGCGCGTGCCAATGTACGACCCGACGTCGCGCGAGCCACTGTGCACCATCAGCGCAAGTTGGCCCGGGCGCACGCCCAGTTCAAAGGCGCGGTGGCGGTCCAGCACCTGCGACACATATTGAAACTCGCAGAAGTGATTGCCGGCGCCGAGCGTGGCCAGGCCGGGGTCGCGCAGCAGGCCGCGGCGCGTATCCTGCAGTGCTTCCGGCGCATAGTGCGCGTTGCCGGCGATGTGCGAGGCCGCGAACAGGCGCCCCGTCTCCGCTTCGACCTGGGCGAAGTCGATGTGCGCGAACAGGCCTTCGCGCGTGTTGCGCATGGCGCGCCAGAAGGCACCCAGGCCGTCGGAAAACAGCGCCGTCATGGCCGCCGGCGTGGTCGGCACGTTGCGCGCCGCTTCCAGCAGGTCGCCCCTGAGCAGCGCCACCAGGCGCTCCTTGTGCGCCAAAAAGCGTTCGAGCGGCACGTCGAGCACGTGCAGGCGCATGCCGCAGTTGATGTCGCGCCCGATCGATTCGGGCACCACGAAGTCATGGTTGGTGACGAGGATGCTGCCGACCGGGACCGGCGCGCCGGGGTGGAAGTCGGGCGTGGCGCAGGCGCGGCAGACATGCCCGCCATGCGGATGGCGCATGCCGGCGAACGCCAGCAGCTGGCTGACCGCCTTCGCTTCGAGCGGCAGGCTGTCGGGCAGCAGGATTTCGGCGCGCACGTCGGAGCGCAAGGTCGACTGCACGCGCAGGATATTGCCTTCGCGTTCGGCGAAGATATGGTGGGAGGCAAGGGCTTTGGCCAGGCGTTTGGCCGATACTGTAGTGCTCATTTGGCTGCTTTCAAGGGACGAAGAAAAACGCACCTTCGAAAAGGTGGTTTCTTCAGAGGCAGCAGCCAATACAACGAAGAGGGGAAATTATAGCAGGATGCCGGCAACCATGGTCATTTCGATATGATCGAGGTGAAAACGAAATCATAGTTGCAGCAAGTCATCGCCCTGTCATACCTGTTGCGTACCATCGCGGTTTTCACCCCCGAGAGTCGACCGTGAAGTCCTGTATCCGTGCCCTGTGGCTGGCAATGAGCGTCTGTTTAACCCTGCTGGCGACAAACGCCGGCGCCGCCGGGCAGATCGTGATCGGCCACGCCATCGATTTGTCCGGTCCGAATGGCAGTATCGGCCGCGATTACGTGGCCGGCATCACCACCTATTTCGACAGCATCAACGTCAAGGGCGGCATCAACGGCAGGAAGATCGTCTACACCGTGCGCGACGACCGCGGCGTGGCGGCCGAATCGGCCAGGCTGGCCGCTACCCTGATCCAGCAGGACCGCGCCCACTACCTGCTCGGCGCCATCGGACCCGAATCGACCCAGGCGATCCTGGCCGCGCCGGCCTTTGCCGACTCGCGCCACGTGCTGTTTGCACCGCTGACCGACGCTTTCGCCGCGCCGCGCGGGCGCGTGATCTTCTGGCGTCCGAGCATGGAGCGCGAGTGCCAGTTCATCCTCGGTTACTTCGACAAGCTGGGACTTAAAAAAATCGGCATCGTCCTCCAGGACACGCCGCAAAACCAGAAAACCTACCAGATGGTGGCCGAGGAAGTGCGCAAGCGCGGCATGACCCTGGCCGGCACCGTGCGCGTGTCGGCCAATATCGAGGCCGACGCCAGGCAGTTGAGTGCCTCGGGTGCGAAGGTGGTACTGATGATCGCCGATACCATCGGTGCCTCGCAGTTCCTCAAGGCTTTCCGCAAGCATGATGCGAGCACCTTTGTCGCCGGTACCTCGCTGATCAACCTGGCCACGCTGAGCGAAATCGCCGGTGCCCGCGCCACCGAGTGGACCGTGTTTTCGCAGGTGGTGCCCAATCCGGGCAGTACCGCATCGAGGCTTCAGTCCGAGCACATCGACATGATGAAAAAATTCCGCGACGAGCCGGTATCGGCCATCACGCTCGAAGGCTTCGCCGTCGCCAAGACGCTGGTGAAGGTGATCCAGATGGAGGCGGCCGGGCGCGGCGGCCTGCAGACGATGGCTGCCAGCCATACCCCGTTCGACATCGGCGGCATGACGCTCCAGTCGTCCGACCGCAAGAGCACCATGTCCGAATTCGTCGACATCGCCTTATTCAAGCGGGACGGTCGCCTGATGTACTGATGGCGCGGGAGCAGGCGCAGCCGCAGGCGAATCGACGTAGCGCGCCGTTTCGCGCAGCGCGCTGGCGCTTGATCCGCAGGCGAATACCAGCACGTCGCCCGGCTGGCAGCGCTCCATCGCCGCCGTGAAGGCATCGCTGACCGGCACGATGGCGTGCAGCAGGTGTTCTTGTTTCCCGGCGCGGCGCGCGCCATCGAGAATGGTGCGCGCCGTCTCGCCGCTGGCGCGTCCGCGCGGATCGGCTTCGTACACGAACAGTTCGTCGAATCCTTCGGCGCAGGTGTGGCCGATGTCGAGCAGGTCGGCGTCGCGCCGGTCGCCGGGGCAGGTGAGTACGGCGATGCGGCGTCCGCTAGAGAGCGACTGCGCCATCGACGCCATGGCCGCGTAGGCCGCCGGGTTGTGTGCGTAATCGACCACGATGGTCACGCCGCGCGCGCTGTAGACGTTCGAGCGCAGCGGATTGCTGTCGCGGTCGGACACGAAGGTGGACAGCGCCGCGACGGTCTGCGCAGGGGTGAAGCCGGCCCCCATCAGGGCGGCGGCCGCCGCCAGCGCATTGGCGACGTTGTAGCGCGCGTGGCCGTGCAGGCTGGCCGGCATGCGCTCGGCGCGCAGCAGTTCCAGCCTGCGCGAGCCGTCTTCCAGGATCAGCGCATTGTCCTGGAAGTACGCGGCGCGTCCGCCGTTGCCGAGGTGGCGCAGCAGGACCGGGTTGTCCGGGTCCATGGAAAAGAAGATGCGTTCCACATCGGCCGATACCTGGGCGCTCATCGCCACGCACAGGTGGTCGTCGGCATTGAGCACCACTGCACGCGCGGCGCTATTGGCCACCACCGCCTTGATTGCCGCCAGTTCGGCCACCGTCTCGACGCCGTCGAGCCCCAGATGGTCGGCCGAGACGTTGAGCACCACCGCCACCGCGCAGCGGTCGAAGGCCAGGCCGCGCTTCAAGATGCCGCCGCGTGCCGTTTCCAGCACGGCGATATCGACGCCCGGGGTGGCGAGCAGGGTGCGCGCCGAATGGTAGCCGGCGCAGTCGCCGTCGATGATCCGGTGGCCGTCGATGAAGACGCCCTCGGTGGTGGTCACCCCGGTGCGCAGGCCGGCCAGCCGCGCGGCGTGCGCGATCATCAGCGAGGTCGTGGTCTTGCCGTTGGTGCCGGTGACGGCGATGACGGGAATGCGGCCGTCACTGTCGCCGAACATCGCCTCCACGATCGCGTCGCCGGCGTTGCGCGCCTGGCCGTGGCTCGGGTATTCGTGCATGCGGATGCCGGGAGCGGCGTTCACTTCGATCACGGCGCCGCGCTGCTCGCGCAGGCACAGCGAAATGTCAGCGCAGATCACGTCGATGCCCGCCACGTCCAGTCCGATGAGTTGGGCGGCGCGGATGCACATCTCGCGGGTGGATGGGTGCACCTTGCCGGTGACGTCTTCGGCGGTGCCGCCGGTGGACAGGTTGGCGTTGCCGCGCAATCGCACCTCGGCGCCGGCCGGCACCACCGAATCGGCTGTGAAGCCCTGTTTCGCCAGCAGTGCCAGCGCCAGTTCGTCGAGGCGCAGGCGGGTGAGGATGTTGGCATGGCCCTCGCCGCGCGCCGGATTGCGGTTTTCAAGATCGACCAGTTCGCGCACGGTCGAGGCGCCGTCGCCGGTGACCGAAGGAGGGCGGCGCAGCGAGGCGGCGGCGAGCTTGCCGCCGGTGACCAGCAGCCGGTAGTCGCGCCCTTCGATGAAGCGTTCGACGATGACGCGGCGGCCGTACTGGCGCGCGAAATCGAAGGCGGTGCGCACCGTGGCGGCATCGGCGCATTCGGTGGTGACGCCCTTGCCCTGGTTGGCGTCGAGCGGTTTGACGGTGACGGGAAAGCGCAGGCGCGTTGCCAGCGCCAGCGCGTCATCGGCCGTGGTGGCCACGCCACCCTTGGGCACCGGAATACCGCCCTGGTCGAGCAGGGACTTGGTCAGCTGCTTGTCGCTGGCGATGCCGACCGCGATGGTGGAGGTGTCGCCCGTGACGGTGGCCTGGAGGCGCTTCTGGCGGCTGCCCCAGCCAAGCTGGAACAGATTGGCTTCGTCGGTCAGGCGTAGTGCCGGAATGCCGCGCGCGAGCGCCGCGTTGACCACGGCGGCCGTGCTGGTGCCGATGGCGCCGCGTTCGGCCACTTCCCGCAGCGCTGCCAGGCGTTCGCTCCAGTCGTGCGCTTCGCCGCGCGCCATTGCCCGCACCATGTCGAGCGCCAGGGCCATCGCCTCGACGGCGACCTGCTCGCGCTGGTAAGCGACTACGATGCGCCACTGGGTCGCATCGACTTTGCTGGTCAAGCCAAGGCTGACCGGCGTACCGGCCATGTTTTGCAGTTCCAGCGCCACCTGTTCGACCGCGTGCGCCAGGCTTGCGTAGCCGCGCCGGGTGGCCATGCCGGGCAATTGTGCATGCAGTGCATCGGCAAGATGGGGAATGTCAGTGGGGACGATGCCCGCCAGTTCGCCGGCATCGACGATGGTTTGCAGGCAGGCCAGCCGGGACCAGCGATTGGGGCCGCGCAGGATGCGCTGTTCGATGATGTTCATGTTGTTTACGCGATGTTGGTAACGATGTTCAAAAAGTCGCTGAAGGCGGCTGGTGTGGCGCTGTCGCCCGCCGCGCCGTAGCGGGAACCGGATGGCAGCAGGTGGAGGCGCACATCCACCATTTCGGGCACCGCGCGGTTGCGGATGTCGGCCACGTTCGAGACCATGTGGCGGCCATCGACGACGGTGACGGCGCCGGCGCCCAGGATCTCGATGCTGCCGCCGGCCTCGATCAGCAGCGCCGTGTCTTCATCGATGCCCACGCCGAGCAGATACGGGTTTTGCGCGACCACGGTCAGCAGGCGCGCCAGCCGGTGGCGCTGCGAGAAGTGCTGGTCGATCACCACGCGCGGCAAGAAGCCGAGGCCGGCGCCCAGGCTGACCGCGCCTTTTTCCGGATGCAGGTCGGCTTTGCCGTCGGCCAGCATGTGGGCCGACATGGCAGACGCCCCTGCGCTGGTGCCGGCGATGCAGGCGCCGCGCGCAAGGGCCGCGTGCAGCGCTTCGTCCAGCCGGGTTCCGCCGGCCTGGGCCAGCAAGCGTTTCTGGTCGCCGCCGGTCAGGAAGATGCCGTCCGCCATGGCCACCTCGGCGGCCATGGCGGCGTCGTTGGCCTCAAGGCGGCTGGCGACGTGCACCGGCTTGCGGCTGCCGACGTTCATGCCGCCGAACGCGGCGTCGTAGATGGTCCACATTTTGGCGGGCACGCGGCTCGCCGCCGTCAGCACCACGATGCGCTTGTCCGGCCCGCCGCACAGGGCGACGAAGCGCTCCAGGATCTGCATGTCGTGTTCGCGGTCTTCGCCGCCGCCGATGATCAGCAGGCTGGCGCGACGCGTGCCGGCTTGGGCCGGCCCGCTCATGCGCCGCCGTCGGGACGGGTGGCGCACAGCCACACCGCCGCGATCCGGTCGGCGTACGCGTACGGCGCTTCGTCGAGTTCTTCGCCAAACACGTCGGGGTCGATTTCGTCGTAGGTCCAGTGAAAACCGGCGGCGCGCAGGCGCGGTTCGGCCGCCTGGCGGAAGGGATCGGCATTGGCCACGATGGCCGCGCCGGTGTACAGCATCAGCGTGCCGCCGGGCGCGAGGCGCTTTATGGCCTCGTCGACGATGGCCACCGACAGCCCGGCGCCCAGGTCGCCGCCGCCGTGGCGGTAGGCGCGCTGTTCGCGGTCGATCAGGTAGGGCGGGTTGGCGACGATCAGGTCGAACTGGCCGTCGACGCTGGCCAGCAGGTTGCTCTCGACGGGGGTGAGGTTGTCGACGCCGGCGATGCGCGCATTGATGTCGGTGAGCACCAGCGCGGCCGGGTTGATGTCGGCTGCGAATACGCTGGCGCCCGGATGGGCCAGGGCGATCGTGATGGCGCCGGGTCCCGCGCCGCAGCCGATGTCCGCCGCGCGCTTGACCGGGGCGCTGCGCGCCGCCAGCGAGGCACGCATGGCGCGCACGAAGCGGTAGGTGTCGGGGCCGAAGAACACGGCGTCGGCGGCATTGGTCGGGTAGGCCGAATGCAGGTACAGCTGGCCGTCGAGGGTGGAGGCGCGCAGCACGCTGCGCAGCATGCCGTTGTCGTGGTTGAGCACGTCGGCTTCGTGCATCAGGTCCATCAGGGTGGCGTTGACCACGGCCGGCTTGAAGGCGCGGCTCCAGCCGAAAATGCCGGACAGGTCATGCGCCCAGCCGTTGGCAAGACGCGCGTTGACGCGGCTGTGCGTGAGCGGGGTGACGGTGGTGAAGGCGTAGCCGTGCTGCTTCAGGCCGCAGCCCAGCGCGTGCAGCGCGGCCCTGCGCCGCTCGCTGGCGATGGCGATCGGCGGCGCCTGGTCGAGCCGGTGGCCGTCGATGGAGATAATGGAGGCGCTCATGCGGTTCCTGTGGGTGTGTTGGTCAGCCGAGCAGGCGCACGAACATGCGCGTTGCCATCAGGCCGGTGGCGGTGTGGTGTCTGGACGGCGCCATGTGCGCCACCAGCAGTTTCATGGCGGCGCTGGTCGATGGCGCCAATGCGACGGCTTGTTCGAGACGGCGCAGCTGGTCGTTTTCGGCCTCGTGCTCGCCGGCCTGGCCGGCGTACGGATAGCGGATCAGGGCGCGCGCGCCATGGGCTTTCGGCGGCGCACTGCGGGCCGGCGCCAGTGCGCGCTGGCGCGCGCGGAACGAGGCTACGCGCGGCGCGGCGCTGGCGCCGTCGGCGGCGTGCGCGGGGAAGGCGATCCAGTCGGCCAGCACCTGCTGCTCGTAGCTTGAAAAGACCCCGAACATCTCGGCATGGTCGCCTTGCAGCAGGCCCCAGAAGCGGCTTTCCCCGGGCGCGGCGCCGCGTTTTATCCAACCGGTGCTTTCGAAGGCGCGCAGCAGGCCGGCAATCTGTTCCGGGTCGGCCAGCCAGGCGTTGATGGTCTTGCCGGCCACGCGGCAGTAGTCGCTGTGCATATTCTGTCCGGTCACGGCCTTGGCCGCGAGGATGCGCACCAGTTCTTCTTCGAGGTCGAAGGAGGCGATCACCGAGTTGGTGTTTTCGCCCAGCTCATTGAGCTTGTAGCCTTCGCGCACGCGGCGATAGAACGCGGCCGGCTCGGCGGCGCGCGCCATGAGCCGTTGCAGCGCGTCGACCGCGTCGCGCGCGTGTCCGGTCGAGCCGTTGTCGACCGTGATGTGCAGGGTGAAGTAATACGGATCGATTCCCAGCTCGTTCAATTCGTAGGCGGTGATGAGCAGGTGCAGGGGCAGTTGTTCGTAGCCGAGGTTATAGCCGATCATCTCGGGCAGGAAGCTCTCGCCCGCGTGCGCCAGCGCCAGTTGCAGCGCGCCCTGGGTGAAGTGGGCGCCATCGAGGTCGCCCCATTCGGCGCAGCCGTGGTTGTCGAGCAGGCGCTGGTACAGCACCACGTGGTTCTTGTCGGGCAGGCCGTCGCCCAGTTCTTCGACGTAGGTCTTGACCAGCGGACGGAAGTCGATTTCCTGCCAGCGTAGCAGGGCGCCATACAGCCAGGCGCCGTCCACCAGTTTGGTCGGCGCCACGCAGCGCAGGAAGTACAGCGCGTGCGCCTTGCTGGTGAAGAAACGGCGCGCGGCCCCATCGCGGCGGCCGGCCAGGTATTGCTGGTACTGCGCGCCGATGGCGGCGTTGCGCGGCGCGATCCAGGCGTCCAGCCCGGCCGGCGAGTCGGGCAGGTCGCAAGGCTGCGCGGCGGCGCGGGCCAGCTGGCCGACCAGGTAGGCCTGGGCGTCGGCGCTGGCGCTGGCAGGCACCTCGGCCTGCGAGAGGGTATCGTACAGCGCGCGGCAACTGGTCGTGGCCGGCGCGCAGGGGCGCGCGGCGATGACGGGTGGCGCGGCGAACGCAGTGTTTTGTATCGTGGACATGGGCGCGGGTAAGGTGCTTTTGAGAGAGGCCTCATTATCGCTGCCGCCCCACGCGCCTCGTATCGGTGGCCGAGCTGTGCTTGTGTAAGACAACGATTACGCGGCTGTTCCGCTCATGGCGCACCTTGCGGCAGTGGCCGCTTTGCCTTACACCAATGGTATGTGAAACACTTGGAAAAATGGTTATGTTTGCGATTCGTCAAGATGGGAAAATGGGCGTATGCTTGGTATTCAGGTCACTTGCGGCCACCTACCGGGAATGGCATGACACTCTCCGAGATTATTGTTACCGAGCAACTTGAGCGCCGCCCGCGTGGGGTGGCGCGGATGGCAACGCGCGCTGAGCCGCGTGCAGTGCCGCAGGATGGCGCAAGCCTGCGCGACATCCTGCGCGCGCGTTGCGAGGAGGCGCTGCTGCGCTGCTCGGCACAGTCGGCCGGCATCAGCATTTTCGACAATGACGACCTGGACGAGCTGACCTGGGCCGCCACCGTGGGCGTGCTGGGGCCGTTTGAAGGCCGGCGCTTTCCCCGCTCCGACAGCCCATGCGGGCTGTGCTTTTCGTACCGCAAAACCCAGTTGCTGCTCAAGCCGCACCGGTATTTTGCGTGGATGGCGCAAACCGGCGTTCCCGTTAACGAAGCGCTGGTGGCGCCCCTGATCGGCCAGTTCGGCGCTTTTTTCGGGACCATCTGGGTGATGAGCCATGACGACCTGGATATCCATTTCAACCTCGACGATGCCGACACCCTGGCGGACCTGAGCCGTGGACTGGCGACCACGATCCGGCTCAACGATAGCGGCCGCGCGGCGGGCGCGGGCAAGTCCTGAACGGTTTGTTCCCCTGATTCGGCACTCTGTCGCTTGGTGATTCCGGCACGACGCCCGCGTTGCGATAATGGCGTTCTCATCAATAACGCCCAGGTCGATTCATGAAAAAAACCGCAGTATTGCTTGCCATCTTGCTGGGGGCGGCGCTGGCCGGCCCGGCGCGGGCGCAAACGTCCGGACGCGCCTGATCCAACGCGGGCGATGTGGCGCGCGACAAGCAGGACCATCAGGCAGCGCTGGACGCCTATCGCAAGGCGGCCGACAGCGGCTACGCCAGCATGATGATGGACTATGCGTATGCAGCCAGCGCCGCCCGGCTCGGGCGCACGGAGCAGGCGTTCGCCATCCTTGAGCAGGGCGTTGCGCAGCGCCGCTTGCGCATGCTCGACGTGCTGGAAGAAGATGCCGATGTTGCGCCCCTGTGCGCCGATCCGCGCCGGGCGCGCGTGGTGGCCGCCGCCCGCGCCAATGACCTCGCTTACCGCGCCGCCCATGCCAGTCCCGACACGTTCCGCTACATCACCAGTGATATTGCGCGTTTCTGGTCCGTCGACGATCGGCTTGGCATGGCCGCCGACCCGGCCGCGCTGATGGAGCGCGAGTATCTCGACAGCGGCACTGTCGGCCTGCATGGCTTTGTGCACAGGCGCATCGGCAGCGGCGAGCAACTGGTGCGCCGCATCGGCAAGCATCCCGCATATGACCGCGCCATCCGCGCCACCACCTCGCGCGCCGCCGCGTTCGAGCCGGAAATCCGCGCCGGCCTGCGCCGCTTCCAGGCGCTGTACGCGGCGGCGGTGTTTCCCGACATTTACTTTGTGATCGGCGGCCTGCGCTCCGGCGGCACCGCCTCGCCCGACGGCCTGCTGATCGGGACCGAGATGTACGGGCGCGGCCCGGATGTGCCGGTCGGCGAACTCGACGCTTGGCTGAAAACGGGCACGGCCGACATCGACATGCTGCCCTCGATCGTCACGCATGAACTGATGCACTTCCAGCAGCAGCTCGATCCGCAAACCCTGCCTGGTCATGCCATCAAAGAAGGTTCCTGCGATTTCCTCGCCTCGCTGGTGGCGAAAGGCAATTTCAATGCCCATCTTTATCGCTACGGCTACGCCCACGAAGCGCAGCTGAAAAAAGAATTCCTGGCGGCAATGGATGGCGTCGATGTCAAGCGCTGGCTGTACAGCGGCGCACCGGATGGCGAACGCCCGGCCGACCTGGGTTACTTCATGGGCTTCCGGATTACCGAAGCTTATTACCAGCAGGCCAAGGACAAGCGCCAGGCGATTGTCGATATTCTCAACATCAAGGATGTCAAGCGCTTCCTGGCCGACAGCGGCTACGCCAGCGCGCCTTGACGGGCGGCGCCGGCGCGCAGGAAGCCTTCCAGCGCGTCGACGATGCTGCGTTCGATGTCGGCGCCGGCAAAGCGCGCCGGCGCATCCATCACGGCGGCGTGCACCAGCGACTCCATCATGCGCAGCAACATCCAGGTGGCCAGGTCGGGGTCGGGCTGGCCGATCTCGTCCTTGTGCCGTTCCAGCAGGCCCAGGATGCGCTGGAAGGAATTATTGTCCGCTGGACTGTCCTGGGTCGGTGCATCGAAGAAGGGAAACTCCTTTTCCAGCACCTTGTGCAGTTCCGGTTCGACCTGGTGCGCCACCAGCCACGCGTGGACCATGGCCGCCAGGTGCCCGCGCAGGGTGCGCGGCGCTTCACCGTCGAGGATCGCGTCGATGGCGGCGTACATCTGGGCACCATGGCGCTCGTGCAGCGCCGTGATCAGCGAATCCTTGTTCGGGAAATACTGGTAGAGCGATCCCACGCTCACCCCGGCGCGCCCGGCCACCGCGTTGGTGTTCATGCCGGCGTAGCCGCGTTCTTCGAGAATGCGAGCCGTGGCCTGCAAAATCTGCTCGACCATGTGCTGGGAACGCGCCTGGCGCGGCGCTTTGCGGGGCGTGGGAAGAGGGCGCATGGTGCTCCTTGGAATGCGAGTTTTCAATATGAGTAATTGCTCGTATTCTCTCATATCGCGAGCATTTACTCGTTTTTATGTGAGGCATCTCCATGCAATCCCCTTCGAATGCGGCGGCCAGCGCGCCGCGCAGCCTGTTTCTTGAATTATTACCGATTACGCTGACGGTGTTCGTCGGCTTCCTGACCCTGGGGCTGGCGCTGCCGGTGTTGCCGCTGCATTTGCAGTCGGCTTTGTCGATGAGCCCGCTGGTGATCGGGACCGTCATCGCCAGCCAGTTTGTCGCCGCGCTGCTGACGCGCGCCTGGGCCGGCAGCATGGTCGACACGCGCGGCGCCAAGCGCGCCGTGGTGATCGGCCTGGGCCTGGGCGCCTGTTCGGGCCTGGCGTATCTCGCGTCGCTGGGCGCGCCGGCAGGCTACGGCGCGGTGGCGATCCTGATTGGCGCGCGGCTGCTGCTCGGCTGTGCCGAAAGCCTGGTGGTGACCGGGGCGCTGGGCTGGGGCGTGGGCCTGGCCGGGCCGCAGAATGCGGGCAAGGTCATGGCCTGGGTCGGCATCGCCATATATGGCGCGTATGCCGCCGGCGCGCCGCTGGGCGTGTTCGTGTACGGCCGTTTTGGCTTTGGCGGCATTGCGCTGGCCAGTGTGATCATTCCCTTGCTGGCGCTGGCCATTATGGCGCGTGTGCCGGCGCTGGCGCCGTCGCACAGGGTGCGGGTGCCGTTCTATAAAGTGCTGCGCGCGGTGTGGCTGCCCGGCCTGGGACTGGCGCTGTCGAGCATGGGCTTTTGCGCGATCACGGCGTTCGTGGCGCTGCTGTTCTCGGCCAAGGGCTGGGGCGATGCCGCGCTGGCGTTCACCTCCTTCGGCGCCGCCTTTATCGGTGCGCGGCTGCTGTTCGGACACCTGCCCGATCAGCTTGGCGGCGCCAGGGTGGCGCTGGTGTGCGTGCTGATCGAAGCGGCCGGCCAGCTGCTGATGTGGAGTGCGCCGACGGCCTTGCTGGCCTGCGTTGGCGCCGCCATCACCGGGTTTGGCTATTCGCTCGCGTTTCCCGGCTTTGGCGTGGAAGCGGTGCGCCGCGCCCCGCCCGACAGCCGCGCCTCCGCCATGGGGGCATACGTTGCCTTCCTCGATATCTCGCTGGCCGTCAGCGGGCCGCTGGCGGGGCTGGTGGCCATGCGCTGGGATGTCGGCAGCGTGTACCTGGCGGGCGCGCTGGCGGTGGCGTCATCGGCCTGCGTGGCGCTGCGCCTGCTGACCACGCGTCCTGCCTGATTATCTTTTTACTTTAACGGAGTCATATTTTATGTTGGACCATACTGCTACCTTTCCTGCCAGCGCCCTGGCCAACCGCATCCATGCCGCGCTTGAGGCCATGCGTACTGGCGTGCCGGTGATCCTGATGGACGATCACGATCGCGAAAACGAGGCCGACCTGATCGTGGCAGCCGAGCGGCTGACGGTGGAAACGATGGCGCTGATGATCCGCGAATGCAGCGGTATCGTGTGTCTGTGCCTGCCGCCGGAAACGGTGGGCGCACTGGCGCTGGTTCCCATGAGCGCGCGCAACGGCAGCCGGCATGGGACCGCGTTCACCGTGTCGATCGAGGCGAGGGAAGGGGTGACGACGGGGGTGTCGGCGGCGGACCGGGTGGCCACCATCCGCGCGGCGATTGCGCTGGATGCGCAGCCGGGGGACGTGGTCAGCCCGGGCCATGTGTTTCCGCTGGCGGCGAAGGCCGGTGGCGTGCTGGCGCGGCGCGGCCATACCGAGGGATCGGTCGACCTGGCGGTGTTGGCGGGCTTGCGCCCGGCCGCCGTGCTGTGCGAACTGATGAACGCCGACGGGAGCATGATGCGCGGGGCGCAGATCGAACGGTTTGCGGCGGACCGGGATTTGCCGGTGCTGTCGGTGGCCGATATCGTGGCGTGGCGTAGCGGTGAGGCGTAGGAACTGGCTCATCCGAACTGTCTGGTGCCCATATTCTTGAAGGGCGCCAAGGGCGGGCAAACTCGACGGCCAGGAAGGCGGGCGCGCACGCTTTCTGATGACGGAGCGCGCGCCGGTTTCTATCGTGAAGTGTGCGAAGCGCACCTGGCGCGCATCGTCCGGGTGGACCTGATGAGCGTTGTTCACGTACCCGATCGACGAGCGCGCGCTGACGCATGCGCGCCTGATGGCCGGCGCACTGAAAGCCGCCGGCGAGGAGCAAACGCAGTCGAGTACAATCGATAAAAACCGGCCCGGGGTGGACTGCCGAGATCGAGATCGGGACTGCGCGTCTGGTAGCGATTATCGACGGCTCATGGCCATATCGTTATACACATTTTTTTTCATGAATGAAATCAGTGACTTGCAGTGGTCTTGCATGGGTCGTCCCCGGCACGCGCCAACGCAGAAGTGGCGAGTCTGATGGCCAGTAGCCACGTTTTTGCTTAATTTTCGAGCAAAACTCCATGCACAGTGCCGCTCCGGACTCAAGTACCGCTGAGGGGAAAAAGATGTGTATAACGATATGGCTCATGGCAGTTGCACGACCTGCACCACCGCGCATGACTTGGCGCCGCCCGAACCAAAGAAACCCACGTGCTGAGTGAGTATGCTTTTCATGGAATCCTTGCGCCATAACGAGTGCCTGGCTCAGGTCGCCGCCCTATTTCAAGTTCATCCAAGAAGGCACTAGCATGCAAGATACGAAAGAATATGTTGTTGCGCCTAAGCTGGCACATCATTTGATTGGAATTCTTTTCACTGGCGCCATCGCAGGCACCTGCGCCTATATGGCGATGACGAATACGTCGGGCATAGCGACGCGGCGCACCAACTTATCGCCGGAAATGCTCAATATCATATTGTGGGTGCTGTCGGTGGCTGCGGGTCTGCTAGGCTTGATCTTTTTAGCGGAGCTGGTCCTGACGCAGATACGAGCTGTACCAAAAATCAGATTGACGCCGACAGAAATCTCGATTCCGATGATTGCCGCGTTCAGAAAGCAAACCGTGACCGCCAGTTATGCACAAATTACGCAGGTGATGGTTGAACTAAGCGCACCCAACCGCCTGCTACGCATCCACACCACCGCAGGAAACGCCACAGTCGCTGAGCTAAATGTGGGCGCAGGGGTATTTGAAGAAATCTACGCGACGCTCCTGCAACGTGCGCCACGCCTGGAAAATCGATCGGCGATCAACTGATATTCGGCCTGAATGCCGCCAGCAAGTCTCGCTGGTGGCCCGAGTTCGATAGTTGGCCGCATAAGCTATTGATTTCTATGAGAGCGCCGTTGAAAGATGCCACGACAAGAGGGCACCTCGAATTACCGGTAAATTCCGCCTAACTGCCGGTCGCGATGTCGGCGGACGAGGTTCTTGATGTCAGGCCGGGCCGCTTCCCAACCGTTTTATAGGCACCCAACCATATTTTGGGCAGTCCGGACGGACTGCGGGCGTCAGAACGCCTCGACGGATCGCGTAGAGTGCGGACGTGGCAGGTGCCACGCCAGGATGGCGACTTGGACATGCAGGCCGGCGTATCCGGGCGGTTCCGCTTGCGCGCCGTTGACTTGACCGGTTGGGGCGCCTCATCGGCGGCTTCGGCGAACTGCTTGGTGAACCTGCTTTGGGAGGGCACCATGGCGGGCGTCCATTCTTAAGCCTTCCCCGGGTTGGGCTCACTTACGGTTGAGGATGGATCGGCTAGTCGGTGTTCATACATTCGCTCAAGTTCGTTGATGCCTGATTCATCATCAAGGTCGGCTTCAATTGCCTCTCTCAGGGAATTCTTTACCTTTGCAATTTTATTTCCAATATCATTTTCGATAAAAAAATCCAGCAAGGATGCGGCAATTTCGGCTCTATGACGTTTTCGGTGAAACTTGACGACCGCCACGGTATCGCCTAATTGAAACCGACCGCTTCACGGCGGCCTGCAAGGGATTGACGGGTAAATGAGCGAGTTTGGACATGCGCAGATAGGCGATAGCGATGAAGTTGGCGGCGGTCCGGAAGCCGCGCGCTGCTCGCTTGGCTTGCTGAAGCATGCCGTTCATCGCTTCGACATAGGCGTTGCTGCGGCCATCGAGCATGCCGCGCACGACGCCTGGCAGGCGCTCGCGCAGCGTCAGCGCCAGTTTCTTGAACGGCTCGAGTCGGCTTCGGCGGGCCCACGATATCCAACGCTCCAGCGCCGCCTGCGCCGCTTCCGCGCTGTTGGCGGCCACGGCGTGCTGATAGGTGTCCCGCAATGCTTCTTTCAGGCGCCACGCCCTTGCGGTCTTGAGCCGGGAACGCTGCAAGAGATACATCGTGTCGCGCTGGAGCGCCGTCCAGCTGTGCGCGTCGCGGCGCATGCCCCACATCAACGCACGGACGGTCTTGCGTTCGGTGCCCAAGGCGCTGCGAACAACGCGCGGCTGCTCCGCCATTTCCAGCTTGCGTACCTTGTCCATCGCTTCGTTGGCCAAGGCGATCACGTGAAAGCGGTCGAAGCTGATCTGGGCCTGCGGCAATTGCTCAGTGACGCCCTTGATGTAGGCCTGGCCCATGTCCATGCAGATGCAGACGTGCTCGATCCGCTGCGGCTGCCCTCCATGGGCGATCAGATCGGCCTTGAAAGCGCCCACCGTCTCGTGGTCGCGGCCTTCGGTGGCGAACAGCAGGCGCTTGGCATCGAAGTCGTGAACGACCGTTACGTACTGGTGACCGCGCCGAAGGCTGGTCTCGTCGATTCCGATGAGATTCACCTCGCTCATGTCATCCTTGCCGCGCGCCACCGCGACGTAATGGCCGGCGCTGCGCCACAGGCGATGCGCCGTCACACGCAGCAGCCGGGCAGTCTCGGCCACGGTCATTGTTTGGCACAAGGACATGGCCAGAGCCTCGAACAGTAGAGTGAAATGACTGCCAGGGCGCGACCATGGGACCTCGATGCGCGAGGTCTTTCCGCAGGAGCGGCAGCGCA
>NZ_WHJG01000027.1 GCF_011682175.1 Massilia frigida | reverse complement strand
CTTGTCCAAGTGCGCCACCCAAAAGGCAAGAGTAAACGCGATCTTGGCAAAGTTTACAAGCCCCTCTGGCAACTCATTGAATGTAAACGACTTTTTGGAACGCTACGGACTTATGTATAAGGGCATGGGCTGACCTGCGTGCCGTCGACCGCATCAACCACGCCTACGCCCATACCGCACTGAAACCCGTGATGCCGGCACTATTGCTGGGAAAACAGATCGCCATGCACTTGCACAAACTGCTCAAATTGCTTGGGAAGCACACATACCTTCATCGAGAAAATCTATCGAAACCGCGCAAATCCAGACCGAAGCCGCACAAATTCATGACGCAAAAACCATGTTGAGGGGGTGCGGACTCCTTAACTTGGGAGGATTGGCCTCTGACCCATATCGTTATACACATCTTTTTCCGCGCAACGTCATTTCAACCCGGGGCGGCGATTTCCATGAGGTTTTGCCTAAAAATTAAGCGAAATGCGGGTATTTTAAGATCAACCGCACTGACTCTCTGTCGTTTCATGTCGACGGCGCCCTACCGATGTCAGGCGCAAGTCGTTGATTTTATTATAAAAAAAGATGTGTATAACGACATGGGTAAAGGTCTATTATTTTTATCTGAAAATAATCCAAACATAGCGTTGAAGAGATGGTATCAAAAACGAATTAGTGACCTCAATGAATCAGCTACAATTTTGGAAGATGCGGGGAGAGTTGTCCGTAGAGATCCGGCATTGAAAAATACGCTTGACGTAGCCAAAGTTTATGAAAAAGGACCAGACTGGGTACTGCGTGACTTCTATCCAGACTCACTGCATCTAAAGGATGCGCTGGATAATCCAAAGGCCGCATCGGCTTTGGAGCGTACGCGCAATGGACTCGCAGGCAATCAACACCCCGCTTTGCTGGATTTGGCAAAGCGATTGAACCGCCCTAAACCATCAGCGAACTTCCACTGGTCTCCGGCAAATGAAAAAATTATATGGATTGACGGACTTTAAAGGATACTAAAAATGAGAACTTTTAAAGAAATTTCCCAGGAACGGGTGCTCATAGAGTACATGCCTAGTGGCATTGGTGATATGTATTACAGCGCGGACCAAACCGGACGATTTATAATAAGGAAATTCGCCTCAGAAGAGATAGCGAATATTTATATGGAGATACTATATTCCTTTAATAATTGGATAAATGATCGGAAAGAAATTCGGGCATTGGTAGAGGCAGGGCTCCCAGTGGAGATTGGTACGAATTTCGTTATGAGGCCGCATCAAATTTACACATCTACCTCACAACTGCGTGATGAAGAAAGTGATGTCATTCTCCCTGACGATTTTTTCAACAACCTGAGGTTAATCAAGGCGGCCATTACTGGAGTTGGCGACCCACGAAAGATGGTTATTGAAAATATTATTCGAAATACGTTAATAGAACCTACTGGAAAAACCTATTTCGATTTTTCCGAAAATAAATTTGGCGTAGCGGAACCAAAAATATCACCAATAGATATGAAACGATGGAGCGAAAACTCGGCGTGACAACGCGGATGGTCGCGTCGTCATATACGGCGCGGATTTAATGCATCGGCGTGTCTGACGCGCTCACAGACTGTGCTTCCATCGAACGTTACTCCTAGTTTACGGTAGAAAAGCCTCGTAAATACCTGCTTGTTCTGGAAGAATGCGGCGACCATACTTTGTGCGGAATGTTCTTCTTGGCAATCAAACAGGCGCCGTTGCAAGAGACGGTGATACCGCACCATGATGAAAACACTCGCACTATCGGCCATCGGTTTCTACCAGCGTCATCTGTCGCCATACAAGGGTTTTCGCTGTGCCTACTGCGCCTACACCGGCAACGCCAGCTGCTCGCACCTCGGCGCACGCGCCATTCGCCGCTTCGGGCTGTGGGATGGCTTGGCGATCCTGAACGGGCGCCTGCGCAAATGCGGCATTGCCTATCGCCGCTATCGGCCCATGGTGGGGCCCCCCACGGCAGCACAACCTGCTCCGTCACGGCTGCTCTCCGCCAACCACCAGGCAGGATTTTGCGACGTTCCCTGCGACGTCCCGGGCGAATGCCCATGCGATCTGCCGACGCCGACGACCAGCCGGGCATGCGACTGCTTCTCCGGCTGCGGCGACGGCGCCCACTGCTGCGACTGGTGGAACAAGCGACGCGAGCGCAAGCGCGAAGAGGCCACGCATATCCCGCCCAGAAGAAACGGCCGCCGACGCACGTAACCGGCTGGCTCAGCCCCCCAGGTTATCCCACAAGTCGCCCGTCGGGCTGGTGCGCGGCGCGGCCAGGCCGAAATGCTGATACGCCAGCGGCGTGGCGATGCGCCCGCGCGGCGTGCGCTGCAAATAGCCCTGCTGGATCAGATACGGTTCGAGCACATCCTCAATCGTATCGCTTTCCTCGCCGATGGCGGCCGCCAGGTTGCCAATGCCGACCGGCCCGCCGCCGAACTTGAACAGCACCGCTTCGAGCAGCTTGCGGTCCATGACGTCAAAACCCACCGAATCGACGTCGAGCATCACCAGCGCGGCATCGGCCATGGGTTTGGTGATTTCACCAGTCCCCTTCACCTCCGCGTAATCGCGCACACGCCGCAGCAGGCGGTTGGCGATACGCGGGGTGCCACGCGCGCGCAGCGCGATCTCGCGCGCGCCCTCTTCCACAATCGGCGCATTCAAGAGCGACGCGCTGCGCGTCACAATCCGGGTCAATTCCGACGTGTTATAAAACTCCAGCCGCGCCACGATGCCGAAACGGTCGCGCAGCGGGTTGGTCAGCATGCCGGCGCGCGTGGTGGCGCCAACCAGCGTGAACGGTTGCAGGTCCAGCTTGACCGAACGCGCCGCCGGCCCTTCGCCAATCATGATATCGATCTGGTAGTCTTCCAGCGCCGGATACAGAATCTCTTCCACCACCGGCGACAGGCGGTGAATCTCGTCGATAAACAGCACATCGTTCGCTTCGAGATTGGTGAGAATCGCGGCCAGGTCGCCCGGGCGCTCCAGCACCGGGCCGGAAGTCTGGCGCAAATTGACGCCCATCTCGCGCGCGATGATGTGCGCCAAGGTGGTCTTGCCCAGCCCCGGCGGCCCGAACAGCAAGGTGTGATCGAGCGCTTCGCGCCGCTTGCGCGCGGCCGAAATGAAAATCTCAAGCTGGCCGCGGATCTTCTCCTGGCCGACATATTCGTCGAGCTGCTTGGGCCGTAGCGCGCGCTCGATCGCCTCTTCGTTGGGCGATGCGGGCGTGGGCGCGATGATGCGCTGCTCGCTGAAATCGTCGGTCTGGATACTCATGAATGAACCTTCGTGTAAATGTTAGCGCAAAGACGCTCAGCCTTTGGACAGCGCCTTGAGCGCGAACTTGATGCCGTCCGACACAGTGCTGCCGGCCGGCATATTCCTCAGCGCGGCCGTGGCCTCCTTGTCAGAATACCCCAAGGCCAGCAGCGCGTTCAGGATGTCAGATTTCGCATCATGCTGCACCACGCCGCCCACCGAGCCGAGGTCGGCGCCGAGCTTGCCCTTCAGTTCCAGCAGCAAGCGTTCCGCCGTCTTCTTGCCGATGCCGGGCACCTTCACCAGGCGGCCGGCTTCCTGCAAGGTCACGGCCTGGGCCAAGTCGTTCACCGTCATGCCCGACAGGATCGACAGCGCCGTGCGCGCACCCACACCCGTGATCTTGATCAATTGGCGGAACACGGCGCGCTCCGCCACGTTGCCGAAGCCAAACAGCAAATGCGCATCTTCGCGGATCGCCTGATGGGTAAACAAGGTGACCTGCGCGCCGAGCGCGGGCAAGTCGTAATAGGTACTCATCGGCACATCGACTTCATACCCGACGCCATTGCAATCGATCAGCAACTGCGGCGGATTTTTTTCGAGCAAAATTCCGGAAATACGTCCGATCATGGGGTAGACCTTAAAACAAGGTTAAACGAGACGGCCGCGCTTCATGCGCAGGCCGGAAAGCGAAGGCGCCAGCGCGCCGATCAGCGCCAGCGCGTCGACACTGTTGGCATGGCAGATGGCCACGCCGAGCGCATCGGCGGCATCGGTGCCGGGCAGGCCGGGCAGCACCAAGAGGCGCGCCACCATTTCCTGCACCTGCTCCTTGGCCGCCTTGCCGTGTCCCGTGACGGCTTGCTTGACTTGCAGCGCCGTGTACTCGGCCACCGACAGGTCGGCGCCGACCAGCGCCGTGATGGCGGCGCCGCGCGCTTGCCCGAGCAGCAAGGTCGATTGGGGATTGACGTTGACGAAGACTTTTTCCACCGCCGCGCAATCGGGCTGGTAGGTGCGGACGATCTCGGCGATCCCGTGCAGGATCACCTTGAGGCGGCCGGGAAGCTCGCCTTCCGACACCGTCTTGATGGTGCCGGAAGCGATGTAGCGCAGCTTGTTGCCCTGCTTTTCGATAAGCCCGAAGCCTGTGGTGCGCAGGCCAGGGTCAATGCCAAGAATAATCATGAGCGAATGGTATACCGCCGGAGAAACTTAGGTATACCTAATTAGTGAACGCTCATATCGGCACGCAAAATTAGGAGAGCCTAATTTGCGCCCGCAATGACATTAATGACGGAAATGGCGCGCGCCGGTGTACAGCATCACCACGCCACGCTCGTCGGCGGCGTCGATCACTTCCTGGTCGCGCATCGAACCGCCCGGGTGGATCACGCAGGTCGCGCCCGCATCGACCACCACGTCGAGGCCGTCGCGGAATGGGAAGAAGGCATCCGACGCCACGGCCGAACCAGCCAGCGTCAAACCGGCGTTCTGGGCCTTGATCGACGCGATACGGGCCGAATCGATGCGGCTCATCTGGCCAGCGCCCACGCCCAGGGTCATGCCGTTGGCGCAGAACACGATAGCGTTGGACTTGACGAACTTGGCCACGCGCCAGGCGAACATCATGTCCTGCAACTGCTGCTGGGTCGGCTGCTTCTTCGTGACTACGCGCAGTTCTTCCAGGCCGACATTCTTGGCATCGGGCGATTGCACCAGCAAGCCGCCGCCGACGCGCTTGACGTCGAACGGATTGTTGGCCGCGCCCAGCGGAATTTCCAGCAGGCGTACGTTCTGCTTGGCCGCCATGATGGCGCGCGCTTCAGCGGAGAACGATGGCGCGATCAGCACTTCCACGAACAGCTTGGCAATCGCTTCGGCCGTCTTGCCGTCCAGCTCAACGTTCAGCGCGATGATGCCGCCAAAGGCCGACGTCGGATCGGTCTGCAGCGCGCGGCTGTAGGCGTCGAGCGCATTGGTGCCGATCGCCACGCCGCACGGATTGGCGTGCTTGACGATCACGCAGCCGGCCGGCTGGCCCAGGCCGCCCAGCGACTTGACGCATTCCCACGCCGCATCGGCATCGGCGATATTGTTGTACGACAGTTCCTTGCCCTGCAATTGCTTGTAGGCGGACAGCGAACCGGCAGCCGGCGCCAGGTCGCGGTAAAACGCGGCCGACTGGTGCGGGTTTTCGCCGTAGCGCATGTCCTGCACTTTTTCAAACGTCATGTTCAGCGTTTGCGGATAAGCCGCGCGCGTGGCGTGCAGCTTGTCTTCGCCCAGGCTGGTCAGGTAATTGGTGATGGCGCCGTCGTATTGCGCGGTGTGAGCGAACACTTTTTTCGCCAGGCGGAACTTGGTGTCGTAAGGCACTTCACCGGCGGTCACTTCCGCCAGCACTTGCGCGTAGTCGGTCGGATCGCAAATGACGATCACGTCCTTGTGGTTCTTGGCAGCCGAGCGCAGCATGGTCGGGCCGCCGATATCGATGTTCTCGATCGCGTCTTCCAGCGAGCAGCTATCCTTGGCCACGGTCGCCTGGAACGGATACAGGTTCACCACCACCATGTCGATGGTTGGAATGTCGTGCTCGCTCAGCTTGGCGACGTGCTCGGGAAAATCGCGGCGCGCCAGGATGCCGCCGTGCACTTTCGGGTGCAAGGTCTTGACCCGGCCATCGAGCATTTCCGGAAAGCCCGTGTAATCCGCCACTTCGGTGACGGCCACGCCGTTGTCGGCCAGCAGCTTGGCGGTGCCGCCGGTGGACAGGATACCGACGCCGAGCGCGGACAACGCGCGTGCAAAGTCGAGCACGCCGGTCTTGTCGGAAACGGAAATGAGGGCTTGTTTGATCATGGTGAGTGGCCTGGTTGTGGAGTATTCGGTGTTTGCACTGGCGCACCCCTCGGGCGCGATGGGCTCGCGCTCGATAGCACGGCCACTCAGTGTGTGCTAATGAGACTAATTACAGCAATCCGTGTTCCTGCAATTTCTTCCGCAAGGTATTGCGGTTGATGCCCAGCATCTGGGCCGCGTGCGACTGGTTGCCTTCCGCTCGCGTCATGACGACTTCGAGGATCGGTTTTTCGACGGTCAGGACCACCATGTCGTAGATGTTCGATGCCTGCTGCTCGCCCAGGTCGTTGAAATACTCTTCAAGACTCTTCTGGACAACTTCCTGGATACTTTCTTTGCTCATATTATGTTGGTGCTTTTCTGCGGATTAAATGTTTTACCGCGGCTCTGCAGGCAGCGGTCGTTCCAGTATCTGGTCTTGCTAGCTGTGCCGTGTCAGGCTGCCAATGCCATTTGAGCAAGGCCTGCGGGCCGGTATTGTAACCGTTCCCCATGAACATGTTGCGTTTCAAAAAAGGCATCGACCGCGCGCAACTGTGCATCGGTCGATTCCAGCAGGTTCATTTGCTGGCGGAATTCTTCGCCGCCGATCAGGTCGCGCACATACCAACCGATGTGCTTGCGCGCCGTGCGCACGCCCAAAAATTCGCCGTAAAACGCGTAGTGCGCCTGCAAATGTTCGTTCATGAGCGCGCGTACTTCCTCCACCGCTGGTGCCGGCAGATGCAGGCCGGTGCGCAGGTAATGGTCGACTTCGCGGCAAATCCACGGCCGCCCTTGCGCGGCGCGTCCGATCATCACCGCATCGGCCCCGGTCACGGCCAGCACGTGTTTGGCCTTTTCGGGGGTGGTGATGTCGCCATTGGCCACCACCGGAATGCCCACCGACGCCTTGACGGCGGCAATGGTCTCGTACTCGGCGTCGCCGCTGTAGCCGTCGGCCCGGGTGCGTCCATGCAGGGTCAGCATCTGGATGCCGGCCTGTTCGGCGATGCGGGCGATGCGCAGCGCGTTCTTGTTTTCGCGGTTCCAGCCGGTGCGAAATTTCAGCGTGACCGGCACGTCCACCGCGCGCACCACGGCGTGCAGGATCTTTTCGACCAGGTCTTCGTGCTGCAGCAAGGCCGAGCCGCACCAGCTGTTGCACACCTTCTTGACCGGACAACCCATATTGATATCGATGATCTGGGCGCCACGGTCGACGTTGAATTTGGCGCAATCAGCCAGGTCTTGCGGGTCGGCACCGGCGATCTGGACCGCCTTCGGCTCCATTTCGCCTGCGTGGTCGGTGCGGCGCGAACTTTTTTCGGTGGCCCACAGCCGCGGGTTCGAGGCGGCCATTTCGGAGACGGCATAGCCGGCGCCCAGCTGTTTGCACAGTTGTCGGAAAGGACGATCCGTCACGCCCGCCATGGGAGCAACGAAAACATTATTACTCAGCAAGTAAGGACCAATTTGCACAGGCGGGACGCTCGGAGTTTGCGGGAACCCTCTATTTTACCCGAAGTGCTGCTCAATTAATAAGCACTATTTTTCATTTGACAGCACCGCGCGGCCACAAAAACGGGATCGTGCACGCTTGACAAGCCTCAACTAAGCTCGTCGAGAACGCGCGGTTGCAGGTGTCCGACCTCGCCCCAGCTGACCAGGCTCAGCTTACCGTCAAGCACGCGGAAGCGGTTGATGCTGGCGTTGAGCACCGGAAAGTCGCGCGGCGTTTCGAGCGACAGGCCGAGGGCGGCACGGTAGGCGCATTCGAGCACGCCGCCGTGGGCCACCAGGGCCAGGGTCTGGCCGGGGTGCGCCCGGCCCCACTCGATGATGGCGGCGACGGCGCGCTGGTAAAACTGGCGGAACGTTTCGGCCACCCGGGCGCCGGACGGCATCGGCGCATCGATCTGGCGCGCCTGCCAAGCGGCGAACTCGACCGGGAAGCGCTGTTCGATCTCGGCGTACAGCAAGCCCTCGAAGCCGCCGAAGCAGCGTTCGCGCAGCAAGGGGTCGCGCTGGACCGGCATGGCACGCAAGCGGGCCACGGCGTCGGCGGTCTGGGCGGCGCGCTGCAAGTCGCTTGAAACGACCAGGTCGAGCTGCTCGACGTTAAGCGCATCCGCCAGTGCGGCGGCCTGGCGCAGGCCTTCGTCATTGAGGGCAATGTCGATATGGCCCTGGAGGCGGCGTTCGGCGTTCCAGGCGGTTTCGCCATGGCGGATAAGAATGATATTGGTCGGGGACATGGGAAAGCCGGGCACGCCGGGCCCGGACTAAATAAGTGCGTTCTTTAAGGAACCAGGGTGGCCGCGAGGTCGGGATTGAGCGAATACACGCCGTACATCTGCGCCTCGTCGAGGATATGCCCGCGAATGGCCAGGCGCGCCTCCGGCCCGGTGAAGCGGCCTTCGAGGGCCAGGCGCGGCACGTCGAGCGCATAGACACAGAATAAATAGGTGTGCACGCGCAGGTCGTTCCAGGGCGGGCAAGGGCCATCGTAGCCGAAATACTCGCCGGCCATGTCCGGATCGCTCGCAAACCAGCTCGTGTAATCGTTTACACCTTGGCGCAATTGATGTTCGGTGCCGTTTTTGATGGAAAACGGCAGCAGCGGTCCCGGTTTGCCGTGCGGCGTGACCAGTTCCGAGAACTTGCCTTCGCCAATCGAGCGCATGGCCACGGGAATATCGACCAGGGTCCAGTGATAGAAGTCGGCCCGCGCCAACGCTTCGGGCACGAACAGGCCTTCCTTGTTAACATTGGTGGCGACGGTAGGCGCGTCGATATCGTAGCAAAACAGGATCAGCGACTGCGTGCCGGACGGCACGTCATCCCAGGCGAAGTGCGGATTGCGGTTGGCCGACAGGCGCGCATGCTGGTCCGGGTCGATCATGGCAAAAGCGCACCGGGCGGGAATCAGGCCACCATCGGTAAAGGAATCACTCCAGAGTCTCATCGCAACCTCCTGCACTCATGATATTGACCACAAACGGCCCGCTTGGTTTCATTTTGGAGGCACTTGCAGCCAGAAAGTGACCGGACCGTCATTCGTCAGCGACACTTTCATGTCGGCGCCGAACTGCCCGGTCTCGACCGTGGCGTGGCGCGCGCGGGCCTGGCACACCACGTGGTCGAACAGGCGCAAGCCATCCTGCGGGCTGGCGGCGGGCGTAAACGACGGCCGCGTGCCCGAGTTGGTGTCGGCCGCCAGGGTGAACTGAGGCACCAGCAACAGGCCGCCATTGACGTCCACCAGGCTGCGGTTCATCTTGCCGGCCTCGTCGCCGAATACCCGGTAGCCCAGCAATTTGGTCAACAGGGCGTCAGCTTCCTTCTCGCTGTCGCCCTTTTCGGCGCACAACAATACCAGCAAGCCGGCGTCGATGGCGCCGATGGTGGCGCCGTCCACGACCACGCTGGCGTGGCTGACCCGCTGCAGCAGCGCAATCATGCCGTGAAGGTCACGCGCGCAAACTTGCGGCGCCCAACCTGCAGCACGAAGCTGCCGGCCTCGATTTTCAAGGCTTTGTCGCTGACGACGGCGCTGTCGATACGCACCCCGCCCTGCTCGACCATGCGCATCGCTTCCGAGGTCGATGCGCACAGCCCGGTTTTCTTGAGCAGGTGGGCGATGCCCATCGGCGCGCCATCGACCGTCATTTCGGGCGCATCGTCGGGAATGCCGCCAGCGGAGCGGTTGACGAAGTCGGCCAGCGCATCGTCCGCCGCCTGGGCCGAGTGGAAACGCGTCACGATTTCTTTCCCCAAAGCTACTTTAGCATCACGGGGGTTGCGTCCGCCATCGATTTCGGCCTTGAGCGCGGCGATATCGGCGATCGAGCGGAACGACAGCAGCTCAAAGTAACGCCACATCATCACGTCGGAAATGCTCATCAGCTTGGCGAACATCGTGTTGGCCGGTTCGGTGATGCCAATATAATTGTTCTTGGACTTGGACATCTTGTCCACGCCATCGAGCCCTTCGAGCAGCGGCATGGTCAGGATGCACTGCTGTTCCTGGCCGTAATCCTTCTGCAACTCGCGTCCGACCAGCAGGTTGAACTTCTGATCGGTGCCGCCCAGCTCAAGATCGGCCTTCAAGGCGACCGAATCGTAGCCCTGCATCAAAGGATAAAGGAACTCGTGGATCGATATTGGTGTCCCACTCTTGAAGCGCTTGGTGAAGTCGTCGCGTTCCATCATGCGCGCCACGGTGTAGCGCGAGGACAACTGGATCATGCCACGCGCGCCGAGCGGGTCGCACCACTCGGAGTTGTAGCGAATTTCCGTGCGCGACGGGTCCAGCACCAGCGAGGCTTGCTTAAAGTAAGTCATCGCGTTGACCTCGATCTGCTCCTTGGTCAGCGGCGGACGCGTGACGTTGCGGCCCGACGGATCGCCGATCATGGAGGTGAAGTCGCCGATCAGGAAAATCACCTGGTGCCCCAGGTCTTGCAGCTGGCGCATCTTGTTCAGCACCACGGTATGGCCGAGGTGTAGGTCGGGCGCGGTCGGATCGAGGCCGAGCTTGATGCGCAGCGGCGTGCCGCTTTGTTCGGAACGGGCCAGCTTTTGCGCGAACTCACTCTCGATCAGCAGCTCGTCGACGCCACGCTTGGTGATGGCCAGCGCTTCCAGCACGGTGTCCGTCAGCGGCAATTTAGGAGCACCTTGCGCAGGGGCAGCAGGCTTGGAGGTGGCAGGAATCGTCATAGGGTTCTGTAATAAATCTGTAGCAAAGTGTCGAAATTGTTGGGCGGATTCAAAAGTTTGATATACTGCTCGATCCGATTAATCTTGCCTAATGAAAACTAATCAAAACAATAACAAGAAATAGTTAAGTGCTCAACGCGAATGTTCAAGCGGCAAATTTTAACTGATTGCATGGACCCTACAAATAAATTCACAGGCAAACGCTTGACCGGCCTGCTAGGAACAACGCGAAAGGCGCGCATCATCAGCGCTGGCGCGATCTTTCTTGCAGTGTGCGCATTTGGTGCCGCGGGCGTAGCGCCCCTGGCCCCTGATGCGTCCGACCTGCCGGTCAAATCGATCGCGGAAAATCTCGAACTGCCGAACCTGGCCGATCAGATTACCGCGCTGCAAAAGGACGACCAGCAATTCATCCACGAAGAAAAGGTGCGTCCCGGCGATACGCTGGCCGCCCTGCTCACCCGTCTGGGCGTGGACGATGCCGCCGCCGTCAACTTCATCAAGTCCGACAAGATCGCCAAAGGCGTCATGCAGCTCAAGACCGGCAAGCGGGTCCAGGCGCAGACGGGCGAAAATGGCGAACTGCAATGGCTGCACGCCACCGTCGTCGACGGCCGCGACAACCCGGTGAAACGGATTTCGATCACCCGCGACGGTGACAAGTTCACTGCCGAGGAACTGCCCGCCTTGCTCGAACGACGCATCGAAATGCGCGCCCGCGACATCACCAACTCGCTCTACTCGGCGACCGACGCCACCACCGACGGCGGCAAGCTGCCCGACGCCATCGTCGCCCAGATCATCGAAATGTTCTCCACCAGTATCGACTTCCGTTCCGACCTGAAACGCGGCGACCGCTTCAACGTGGTCTACGAAACGTTTTGGCAAGACGGCGAAATGGTGCGCGCCGGCCGCATCCTGGCGGGCGAATTCGTCAACCGCGGCGTGACTTACCAGTCCGTATGGTACGAAGATCCGGTCAGCAAGCAGGGCGGCTACTACACCTTCGACGGCAAGGCGCTGAAAAAAGCCTTCCTCAAGTCGCCGCTGGAATTCTCGCGTATTTCGTCCGGCTTCTCGATGCGCTCGCATCCGATTTCGGGCTCCTGGAAAGCGCACAAGGGCGTCGACTTCGCGGCCGCCAACGGCACCCCGATCCGCGCCTCGGGCGATGGCGTGATCGACTTCGCCGGCGTGCAAGGCGGCTACGGCAACTTCGTCACCATCAAGCACTGGGCCAACTACACCACCGCGTATGCGCACATGAGCCGTTTCGCGCCAGGCATCCGCAAGGGCAGCAAGGTCAGCCAGGGCGATGTGATCGGTTATGTCGGCTCGACCGGCTGGTCGACCGGCGCTCACTTGCACTACGAGTTCCGCGTCAACAACGATGCCGTCGATCCGATGTCGATCAAGGTGCTGGCACAGGCCCCGATGACGCAGGCCGAGCGGGCCCGCTTCCAGATCGCCGCGGCCGACATGTCGCACCGCTTCGCCCTGCTGCGTCCGACCAGCGGCTCGAACATGGCGCGCTAAGGTTCAGCGCGCACCAACAGGGGCAGGAACCGGATCATTGACTCCGGCTCCTGCCTTTTTTTTCGCCCTGTTATCAGGATTGGAGCAGACATGAGCACACCCTCGACGCTATATATCGGCATGATGTCCGGCACCAGCATGGATGGCGTCGACGGCGTGCTGGCCGACTTTGCCGGCGGCGCCATCCGCACCCTGCAAGCGGCCTTCGTGCCCTTCCCCGCCACGCTGCGGGCCGACCTGATGGCCCTGCAAAGCAGCGGCGACAATGAAATCGCCCGCGAAGCGCTGGCCGCCGCCCAGTTGACCGGCTGCTACGCCGAGTGCGTGGCGGCCCTGCTGCCGGCCGCGCCCGGCCCCGTGCAAGCGCTGGCCGCGCATGGGCAAACGGTACGCCACCGGCCCGAGCTGGGCTACACGCGCCAGCTCAACCACCCCGCCCTGCTGGCGGAGCTGACCGGCATCGACGTCATCGCCGACTTCCGCGCGCGCGACGTGGCCGCCGGCGGCCAGGGCGCGCCGCTGGTGCCAGCCTTTCACCAGGCTTGCTTCGGCCAGGCCGGCCAGACGCGCGTGGTGATCAATATCGGCGGCATCGCCAACATCAGCGTGCTGCACGCCGACGGCAGCGTGAGCGGCTTCGATACCGGTCCCGGCAATGTACTGATGGATCACTGGATCGGCCTGCATCAGGGCAAGGCCTATGACGCCGACGGTGCCTGGGCGGCCAGCGGCCGCAGCGACCCGGCCCTGCTCGGCATCTTGCTCGACGAACCCTATTTCCGCCTGGCCGCACCGAAAAGCACGGGGCGCGACCTGTTCCACGCCGACTGGCTGGCGCAGCGCCTGGCGCAGGCGGGCGCCATGCCGGCCGAGGACGTGCAAGCCACCCTGACCGCGCTGACCGCCGTGAGCATCGCGCGCGCCATCGGCCAGCAAGCCAGCGAGGTGGAAGCGGTGTATGTGTGCGGCGGCGGGGCGTACAACGGCGCGCTGCTGCGCGCACTGGCGCAAGCACTGGGTGGCAAGACAAGGGTGGAAACAACCGACGCCCTGGGCGTGGCCCCGAATCACGTCGAAGCACTGGCGTTCGCGTGGCTGGGCTACCGCTTCACCAGGCGCGAAGCGGGCAATCTGCCCCTTGTGACGGGGGCGAAGGGACCCAGGATCCTGGGCGCCCTCTATCCTGCGTAAGCTTGCAGGCCGCCGTGGAGCGGCCCGGGCTGGACTGGCTTATACCGAGAACGACGAACCGCAACCGCAGGTCGAGGTGGCGGTTGGATTCTTGATCACGAACTGGGCGCCTTCGAGGTCATCCTTGTAGTCGATTTCGGCGCCGACCAGATACTGGTAGCTCATCGAATCGATCAGCAGTTGCACGCCGTTCTTGACCATGGTGGTGTCATCTTCGTTGACGATTTCATCGAAGGTGAAGCCGTACTGGAAACCGGAGCAGCCGCCGCCCTGCACGAACACGCGCAATTTGAGGTCGGGATTGCCCTCTTCCTCGATCAGCTGTGCAACCTTTTGCGCGGCGCTATCGGTAAACACGATCGGTGCCGGCATCACTTCTGGTATTTCAGCAACTGCATTCATTTGGAACTCCTACTGGGAACGGATATGCGTCATTATAGACTGTTGGGACAAGTCACGCTCACAGACCACTGCCGGCGACCGTCAAATGCCACACCCCGGCGCAGGCCGGGGCGGTGGTATGCCACTGTACCTACAATGCGGCCATCCGGCTGGAATTCAAGCGATTGCTTTGCGCTCGCTCTGGCGCGGCTACGGCGGCGCGCGCAAAAACCGAGCAAACCCAGGCCGGCCAGCATCAGCGCGTAGGTTTCCGGTTCCGGAACCGGGCTCAACAAGACTGTGCCGCAGACGCCGAGCTTGCACGCGTTGGCCAGGATCAGGCCATGATCATTGATGCTGTAGGTGTTCCTGATGACCCAGTTGGCGCTCGGATCGACCACCGTGTCGAGCTGCACCAACTGGCCATTCTGGTAAATGAAGCCATGTTGCTGGCCGTCGGCATCGGCCCCGTAACCGATCACCTGGCCCAGATTGTTGATGTCGACGGCGCTGGACGTGTAGTGCGGCGACCAGCCCAGGTCGTTCATGACGCCGTTGGAATACAAAAAGGCTGACAGCAGGCCCTGGTCGCGGGTGTGCGTGGACTGTCCGATGATGAGGCCAGTGTCGTTGATATCCTGGGCCCGGCTGATGCCGCCTTCAAACGCGCCGAGGTCGGCCATGTGGCCATTTTCATAAATGAAGGCACGCTTGCGCCCGTCCTTGTCGTCGGCATTGCCCACGATGGTGGCGCCGGCATTGATGGCCGCAGCACTGCTGTGCGTGCCGCCGAGGGTACCGAGATCGCTCATGGCACCGTTACTGTACGCATAGGCATGCACGGCAAAGCGCGGGTAATACGGGTCGCCGCCCGGCAGCCTGATATCGGTGCGCGAGCTGCCCACCACGGTGCCATCATTGTTGACGCCGTTTGCCCAGGTATCCAGGCGCGTGTAATAGTTGCCCAGCGCGCGAAGATGCGTGGTGACGCCGTTCACGGTCAGATAGCCGTCGACGGAGGGGATCTCTGTCCCAAGCGTCCAGTATTCGGAACTGGCGATATGGCCGGCGTTGCTGATGGCGGTGACGCTGCCCTCGGGGTTCTGGCTCGAGCTGACATGCATCACATGGGTCGCGCCCCCGGAATGATAGGCGGAAAAGCCCCTGGCCTGGCCATACAGCGTACCGGCATTGTCGATCAGGCGCCAGTTTTCGTACGCGCCTGTGTCGAGCATCGTGACCGAATAGGAAGGGGCGGCGGCGAACACGGGTGCGGCGAACATGCCCAGCAACAGGGCGGACAGCAGGGAGCGGCCAAATTTCATGAACGGCTTTCTGTGATGGATGAATACCAGCCATCATAGATGAAAAAATAACCAAAAGTTAATATTAATTAAAATTCATTTTTCCGATGGCGCGGCTGGCACGGGCAGGGACAATGCGGCCAGTGAGACCCGTCCCTGCCCATGGCGTGGCGCTTTACGCCAGCCGGGCGACCTGCGGCACGCTGGGCAGCTTAGGCGGCGCGTGCGCGGCGGCGTGCGCAAAACCCGAGCAAACCGAGGCCGGCCAGCATCATTGCGTAGGTTTCCGGCTCTGGAACCGGGCTCAGCAGAACCGTGCCGCACACGCCCAGCTTGCAGGCATCGGCCAGGATCAGGCCATGATCGTTGATGCTGTAGGTGGCCTTGACGATCCAGTTGTCCAGAGGATCGAGGGCCGTGTCGAGCTGCAGCAACTGGCCATGTTGATAAATGAAGCCCCGTTGCTGGCCGCTCGCATCGGCGCCGTAACCGATGATCTGGCCCAGCTCGTTGATATCGACGGCAGTCGAACTGCGTTGCGCCCCCCAGCCCAGATCGGTCATCGCGCCATTTGCGTACACAAAGGCCGACTTCACATAGTCGCTGCTGTCGCGTGCGGACTGGCCAATGATCGTGCCGGCATCATTGATGCCGCTTGCCAGACTGCTGCCGCTACTGAAGCCGCCCAGGTCGCTCATGCGGCCGTTCTGATAAATAAAGGCGCGATCCTGGTGGTTGGCGTTTTCAGCGCTGCCCACGATGGTCCCGGCGGCATTGATGCCCAAGGCGCTGCTGTGGGTGCCTCCCAGCGTGCCCAGGTCCTTCATTTTATTGTCGCTGTACACATAAGCATGGCTGGCGAAGCGCGGATAATGCGGATCGCCTCCCGGCAGGCGCAGATTGGTGCTTGAACTGCCCACCACCGTGCCGGCATTGTTGACCCCATGGGAAAACGTGTCCGCAGGGCCGCTTTGATGGCTGAACCCACCGAGGTCCGTGGTAACGCCGTTGACCGTCAGGTAGCCACTGGCTGTGACGACGTCGCCAATGGTGGTCCAGTATTCGTAGCTGGCCATATGGCCGGCATTGCTGATGGCCGTGATTTCACCGGTGGGAAACGGACTCGTGCTGACATGCACCACCGTGGTGCTGCCGCCGGCATGAAATGCCGTACGCCAGTTTGACGAACCGTACAGGGTGCCGGCGTTGTCGATCAGGCGCCATTGATCATACTGGCCGGTATTGAGCGTCGTGACTGCGTAGGAGGGGGCGGCAAGCGCGGGCGCGGCGAAGATGCCGAGCACGAGGGCGGACAACAGGGAGCGGACGAATCGCATGAGCGTCTTTCGATGGTGAGTAAACACGACCCATCATAAAGACTACTTGGCTAAATTGAAAGTTTAATTAAAATTCAATATTGCGGGCAGCGGGAAGCGGCGGCGCTTCCCGCTATTGTAATGCCTTACGGCAGCAGCGCGACCTGCTGCAAGCCCAGCGTTTCGTCCAGGCCGAACATCAGGTTCATGCACTGGATCGCCTGGCCGGAAGCGCCCTTGACCAGATTATCCTGGACCACCAGGATGACCAAGGTATTGCCGTTGTCCGGACGATGCAGCGCCAGGCGCAACATGTTCGAGCCGCGCGTCGAACGGGTTTCCGGATGCGAGCCGAACGGCATTACATCGACGAAAGCCGCGTCCTTGTAGGTGCTCTCGAACAATTCCTGCAACGCCTCGTTGCTGATCTCGGTGGTCAGGCGCGCGTACAGGGTCGAATGCATGCCGCGGATCATCGGCACCAGGTGCGGCGTGAAGATCAGGCGTACCGGCAAGCCGGTGAAACGCTGCAGCTGAGCCACGGTTTCCGGGGTGTGGCGGTGGCCGGACACGCCGTAAGCCTTGAAATTGTCGCTCGACTCGGAGAACAGGGTCCCGATTTCCGCCTTGCGGCCGGCGCCCGACACGCCCGACTTGGCGTCCGCGATCAGGGCGCTGGCATCGATCAGGTTCGCCTTGAGCAGCGGCACGAAACCCAGCTGCATCGTGGTCGGATAGCAACCCGGATTAGCGATCAGGCGCGCATTCTTGACGGCTTCGCGGTTCAGCTCCGGCAAGCCGTAGACGGCCTCTTCCAGCAGGTCCGGGCAAGTGTGCGGAATCTTGTACCACTGCTCGAAGGTCGCCTGGTCTTTCAGGCGAAAATCGGCGGCCAGGTCGATGACCTTGACGCCGGCGGCCAGCAGCGCGGGCGCCTGGGCCATGGCCACGCCGTGCGGGGTGGCGAAGAAGACCACATCGCACTTGCTCAGGTCGACCTTGTCGGGGGCGGAAAACGCCAGGTTGACCTTGCCGCGCAGCGAAGGAAACATATCCGCGACAGGCAAGCCATCTTCCTTGCGCGAGGTAATCGCGGTCAGCTCCACATCAGGGTGGACCGACAGCAGTCGCAGCAATTCCACGCCCGTGTAACCCGTACCGCCGACGATGCCAACTTTGATCATATCTATTCCTTGAGAGTAAATGGTGGGGCCTGGCCCGAAAGATGGTGATTCTAACAGCGCAAGCAAAACGCTGCGCAGCGCTACCGAACCCCAAAAACCGCCACACCGGGGTCTGACCTCTGATTAGCAACATCTTTGACGATTGCAATTTGTTGCACAACCGGGGTCAGAGCTCTGACTAGCAACATTTGGGGAAATCCGGGCTCGCACATCGGCGGATGCTGCCTCACCACGGCGAAGTTAGGCACGTTTGTCCGGACATGCGCGATTGTCGGCCGTCAGCAGCAAGGTCGCTCACCGATTCAGTGCGAGTCGGCAATTAATTGCGAATCAGAGCTCTGACCCCGGTTGTCGGAGGTCAGACCCCGGTTGTCACCGGTTGTCAGCGCGTTTGTCCGGACATGCGCGATTGTCGGCCGTCAGCAGCAAGGTCGCTCACCAATTCAGTGCGAGTCGGCAATTAATTGCGAATCAGAGCTCTGACCCCGGTTGTCAGCGGCTGGGAAACAAAAACAAAAAAGCCGCCTGACTTCGCAGTCGGCGGCTTTTTTGAGAGCGGCGCACCGAAGTGCGCGCTGGAGGCGAATTAACGCTTCGAGAATTGCTTTGCGCGACGTGCTTTGCGCAGACCAACTTTTTTACGCTCGACTTCACGTGCATCGCGGGTAACGAAACCGGCACGTGCCAGGTCGCCCTTCAACGATGCGTCGTAGTCGATCAGTGCACGGGTGATGCCGTGACGGACCGCGCCAGCCTGGCCGGACTCGCCACCACCGTGAACGTTGACCTTGATGTCGAAACGCTCGACATTGCCGGTCAGTTCCAGCGGTTGACGGATGACCATCAGGCCCGTTTCGCGCGAGAAGTAGTCAGCGGCTGGTTTGCCGTTAACGATGATCTGGCCAGTGCCAACTTTGATGAAGACGCGAGCGACTGCACTCTTGCGACGGCCGGTGCCGTAATTGTAGTTACCGATCATGTCAGCTCCTTACTTGAACAGCACGAGTGCTGTAGGTTGCTGGGCAGCGTGCGGGTGGGAACCTTCCGCGTACACTTTGAGCTTCTTGATCATGGCGTAGCCAAGCGGGCCTTTAGGCAGCATGCCCTTGACCGCTTTTTCAAGCGCGCGACCAGGAAAACGCTCTTGCATTTTCTTGAAGTTGGTTTCGTAGATACCACCTGGGTAGCCCGAGTGACGGTAGTACGTCTTCTCGGTTGCCTTGGTACCGGTCACGCGCAGTTTACCTGCGTTGATCACGACGATGAAATCGCCCGTGTCGACGTGCGGAGTGAATTCGGGTTTGTGTTTGCCGCGCAACCGGAGTGCCACTTCGCTGGCAACACGTCCGAGGATCAGATCCGTCGCGTCAACCACGAACCAATCGCGCTGGACTTCATGTCCCTTAGCGGAAAAAGTTTTCATGTTGACTTCCTAAATATAAAACTTATTAAATCGCTCAAATGGTGGTTCCGCTTGGACTGCCCGCGGACTCTGCCTTATTGTCTTTTCCTGAGCAAACGGAAAGCCGGCTACTATAGCGTACTCGCCATGGCCGAGTCAAGCCCTTCCACGCCTGTTGCGGCGGTAGCGAAATGACATCGGCACATTCTCTAGAGAAATCGCAAACGCCGGCGCCATGCCCCATCCTAGACTGCACCACAGTGCCTGTTTCATTAACCGAAAAAAACTTTCTTGACCCCGGAAACAGTGTCAATCTACTATGCCTGAGCACTTATCGTCGGGAGACCTCGTGACATTGACCTATCGCCTTGCCGCTTCACTGCTCTCCTTGCTGGCGGCGCTGGCCGCGCCCTGCCTGGCCGGCGCGGCCCCGGCCAGCCGCACCTGCCACCTGCCCGGTTCCGAAGAAGGCTTGCGCTGCAGCACACTGGCCGTGCCTCTCGATTACCGCCAGCCGACCGGCCCGACCCTGGCGCTGCACATCACCGTGGCGCCGGCCTTCCGCGAATCGGCGCGCCCCGATCCCCTGTTCGTGCTGGCGGGCGGCCCCGGCCAGGCCGGCAGCGATGTGCTGCCGGTGCTGAACGCCATGTTCCGGCGCACCCGCGCCACGCGCGACATCGTGTTCATCGACCAGCGCGGCACCGGCCTCTCTGGCAAGCTCGACTGTGATGACACCACCTTGCCCGACAACCTCAACGACGACGAGCAGATGGCCGCCGTGCGCGCCTGCCTGGCCGGCGTCAGCCAGCCGCTGTCGGCCTACACCACCGAACACGCCGCGCGCGATATCGAACAGGTGCGCCTGGCGCTCGGCTACCAGACGATTAACGTGTGGGGGGCCTCGTACGGCACCCGCCTCGGCCAGGCGTACGCGCGCGCCTTTCCGCACGCGGTGCGCAGCCTGGTGCTCGATGGCGTGGCCGCGCCCGACCAGGTCATCCCGGCCGGCGGGCGCGACGGCCAGGCAGCGCTCGAAGCCCTGTTCCGCCAATGCACGGCCGACGCCGACTGCAACAAGGCTTACCCCGCGCTGCGCGCCGAGTTCGACGGCTTGCTGGCCAAGGTCAGCGCCGCTCCGGTGCCGCTGACCCTGTCCAATCCGCGCACCGCCGAGCCCTTGCAGATGAACCTGACCAAGGAGCGCTTCCTGAGCACCGTGCACAATGTGCTGTATTCGGCGCTGGACGCACGCCGCCTGCCGTTCCTGATCCACAGCGCCCATCTGGGTCGCTGGGCGCCGTTTGTAGCGCGCCGCAACGTCGCCACCGACCTGGCGGGCGAAGGCGGTACCGCGCTGGTGCTGCACATGGCCGTGATCTGTGCCGAGGATTATCCACGCATGACGCCGCAATTGCTGGCCGAGGATGCCCGCAATTCCTTCCTCGGCGGTGGCCGCGTGGGGCAATTGATCGCGCTGTGCAAGTCGATCAAGGTCCCGGCGGTCGTCTGGCGCGCGCCCAGCCCGATCCTGGCGCCGGCCTTGCTGCTGTCGGGCGCGCTCGATCCGGTGACGCCCCCGCGCCGCGCCGAGGCCGCCGCGCGCCACATTCCCAAGGCCCAGCACTTGGTGGTGGCCAACGCCGGCCACGGCATTTCCGCGCTCGGCTGCGCGCCGCGCCTGCTGCGCGAATTTCTCGACGCGCCGCAGAAACCAGTGATCGCCCATTGCCTGAATGACATTCCGGCCGCCAACTTCCAGATCGGCAGCGCCGGTCCGCATCCTTGAATAGCCCGAGGCCACGATGATTGTAGTAAACGATGTACGCAAACAGTTCGGCACCTTGCAAGCGCTGGGCGGCGTCAGCTTCACGGCCGCCGACGGCCAGATCACGGCCCTGCTCGGTCCGAACGGGGCCGGCAAGACCACCCTGCTGCGCCTGCTGGTCGGCTTGCTCAAGCGCGACCAGGGCAGCATCAGCATCGGCGGCATCGACCCGGCCATCGATCCGATGGCGGTGCGCAAGGATATCGGCTTCCTGACCGACCAGTTCGGCCTGTACGAGCGCCTGAGCACGCGCGAATACCTGGCCTATTTCGGCGAGCTGAACGGCATGAGCATGGCCACGGTGCAGCGCCGCATCGATGAAGTGGCCGACCTGCTGGCCATGCAAGACATCCTGGAGCGGCGCGCCAAGGGCTTTTCGCAAGGCCAGCGCATCAAGGTCGCGCTGGCGCGCACCCTGCTGCACAAGCCGCGCCACCTGCTGCTCGACGAACCGAGCCGCGGGCTGGACGTGATGAGCACGCGCGCCCTGCGCACCGCCCTCACCGCCCTGCGGCGCGACGGCTGCTGCGTGATCATGGCCACCCACGTGATGCAGGAAGTGACGCACCTGTGCGACGACGTGATCGTCATCGCCAAGGGCCATACCGTGGCCCAGGGTTCGCCCCAGGAACTGTGCCGGCGCACCGGCATCGCCAATCTCGAAGACGCCTTCGTCAGCCTGGTCGGCGAAGAAGGAATCGCAGCATGAAGCCGGCCTTCCTGGTCGTTTTTCTCAAGGAATTCAAGGAAACGCTGCGCGACCGGCGCGCCCTGGTGCTGCTGGCCCTGTTCACCTTGATGTACCCGCTCATGCTCGGCTACATGCTCAACCAGCAGATCGGACGCGCCACCCGCTCCGAGCGCGAAGGCATGGAACTGGCCGTGGTCAATGCCGCCCAGGCGCCCAACCTGATGGCCCAGCTCAAGCAAAAGAACATCACCATCGTGCCGATGGGCGAGATGAAGGAAGACGCCATCGCCGAGCTGCTGCGCGGACGCAAGGTGGTGGCCCTGCTGCGCCTCGATCCCAAGTTTGGCGAACACTACCAGGCCATGCGGCCGGCCGGCATCGAGCTGTGGTACGACTCGGCCAGCGACAACAGCCAGCGCCAGCGCGACGTCGAAGAGGTCCTGCATAGCTACAGTTCGAACATCAGCAGCGCGCGCCTGCTGGCGCACGGGGTCTCGCCGGCCACCATGGCGCCGGTGCGCCTGCAGCGTTTCGATACCGGCAGCACGGCGGCACGCTCGGCCGGCCTGATCGGCGCCATTCTCGGCTTTCTGTTTTTCCCCGCGTTTATTTGCGGCTTGTCGGCGGCGGTCGACAGCACCGCCGGCGAACGCGAGCGGCGCTCGCTCGAAGTGCTGATGGCCCAGCCGGCAAGTCCGTGGTCGCTGATCACTGGCAAGTGGCTGGCGGCCGGCTCGCTGGCCGTGATCGGCATCACGCTGGAACTGGCGCTGGCCCATGCCGTGCTGTCCTGGCTGCCGCTGGAAGAAATCGGCATGAGCTGGCGCCTTACCTCGGCCCAGCTGGCCCTGGTGTGCGTGGCCACCATTCCGCTGTCGCTGTTCGCGGCCGGCCTGCACATCGCGCTGGCGATGAATGCCAAATCGTTCAAGGAAGCCCAGAGCATGCTCAGCATGGTGATCCTGGTGCCGATGCTGCCGGGGGTGGCGGTGTCGGTGCTGGACCTGAAGACGGCGACCTGGATGTATGTGGTGCCGATGCTGTCGAACCAGACCCTCTTGCGCGAACTGGCCAAGGGCCAGGACCTGGGCGCGCTGCCGTTCGTGCTGACCTTTCTCAGTTCGATGCTGCCGGCCCTGGCGGCGGTGGCGTTCGCCAGCTGGCGCATGAAGAGCGAGCGCTACGTGCTGTCGGTGTAGCTGCCGCCAGCGCGGGCGCGCGGGCTCCATTACAATAGGCCGACACAATCATCGGAGAATGCAATGGAAGTCACAGTCAGCTGGAACGGTCCCTCGGGCATGAGTTTTCGGGCGCAGACAGGGTCGGGCCACATGGTCAGCATGGATGGCGCGCCCGAAGGCGGCGGCCACAACCTGGCGCCGCGGCCGATGGAAATGGTACTGCTCGGTACCGGCGGATGCACGGCCTATGACGTGGTGCTCATTCTCAAGCGCGGCCGCGAGGATGTGCGCGGCTGCGACGTGAGCCTGAAGGCCGAGCGCGCGGAAACCGATCCCAAGGTGTTTACCAAGATCCATTTTCACTTCACTGTGACGGGGAAGAACCTGAAGCCGGGCGCGGTGGAGCGCGCGGTGAGCCTGTCGCACGACAAATACTGCTCAGCGTCGATCATGCTGGCCAAGATGGCCGAGATCACGCATTCGTTCGAGATTATCGAAGGGTAAAGCCGCGTCGTCCCCGCGCCAAGGCGGCACTCGGCGCGGGGAGTCGTTTCTGCCAGTGGCAGGAACGACGGCAACGGAGTGACGGTAAACGGCGAGTGCCAGCGGCAGCGCTTACGGCAGCATCAAACGTAATACGCGGTCGTCGTCATCACCTTGGCCATCGCACTCATCACGCCGCGCACCGGCAGCGGCACTTCCACCGCGCCCAGCGCCTGTGCCGCCGCCCCGTGCGCGATCTCGTCGAGCCGCATCTGGTCCACGATCGCGCGCGATTTGCTATCCTGCACCGGCAGCAAATCGAGGTGGCTGTTCAGATGCGCCTCCACCTGGCGCTCGGTCTCGACCACAAACCCCAGGCTGCGCGCATCGCCCAGCTGCGCCGCCACCGTGCCCAGCGCGTACGCCCCCGCATACCACAAGGGATTAAGCAAACTCGGCCGCGAACCCAGCTCGGCCAGCCGCTGGGCCGTCCACGCCAGGTGATCCTCTTCCTCGCGCCCGGCCTCGGCGAACTGCTGCCGCATCTCCTCGGTCCGGGCAAAGCGCGATTGCGAGTTGTACAGCGCCTGCGCGCACACTTCGCCCACGTGGTTGACCCGCATCAGGCCGGCGCTGTGGCGCTGTTCGGCTTCGTCGAGCTGGCCGTCATCGGCATGCGCCGCCGGGGTCGGCCGCGATGCCGATGCCACGCCCGCGATCACGCGCAGGGCCTTGTCCATGCTGACGATCAGCTGGTCGAGTGGATTGATGGATCGTTGTGCTGGCATACGCGCTGTCCCGGTAGCGATAAAACGCCATTATAGGACGTCCGGCCCGGGCGGGTCGCCCGCTGCCCGCATGGCCGCCGCGCCGTCGTCCGTGCCCCCGGCCGTGGCCAAGGCCGTCTGGCGTTCGATCCAGTCGAGCAGCGGACCGGCGACATCGATGCCGGAAATGTTTTTCGCCACCCCCAGGTTCAGCTGCAGCAAAAATGGAATGGTGTCGGACGGCACATCCGGGCAATGTTCGGTGAACGCGGCGATGAAGCGCGGCGCGGACACCACCGGCACCACTTTCGCCCCGCTCATGAACTGCAGCACGCTGGTGATCGTGTGCCCCTTGCCGATGGTATGGTAGATGAACTGGTTGAAGGCGCGGTCGACCTTCTTGAAATCGATGGTGTCGGACGTCATCAGCCCGGCCAGGTAGTACAGGCCGAGGGTGACGCGGAAGTACGCGGTCCATTCGGCCGCATTGCGCCCGCTGCCGGCGACGGCGAGTACTTTTTCTTTGATGGCACTGTCCATGGACCCATTATCCACATTTCCGGCCCGCTGTGGCGGCCTGCCGTGCTTGCGGCCGTGAATTTGTGCGTGCTACCCACACGCTTTGAGAGAAGGAACCCGATGATCGAGGTGAAACACCTGGCCAAGCGCTTCGCCGCGACGGTGCACAAGGAGCGGCGCGCCCGCCAGCGCGACGTGCGCGAGAGCGATGGCTGGTTCCATGCAGTGCGCGATGTCAGTTTTTCCTGCGCGCCTGGCGAAGTGCTGGGCCTGCTGGGACCGAACGGCGCCGGCAAGACCACCACCCTGCGCATTCTCTCGACCGCGCTGCGTCCGGACGCCGGCAGCGCCTTCATCGACGATATCGATATCGTGGCCGCCCCGATCCGGGCGCGCCAGCGGGTCGGCTTCCTGTCCGGCTCGACCGGCCTGTACGGGCGCCTGAGCGCGCGCGAGAACGTCGAGTATTTCGGGCGCCTGCACGGCATGGCCCCGGCCCGCCTCAAGCAGCGCTGCGACGACCTGTTCGAGCAGCTCGACATGCACGCCTACGCCCACAAGCGCGCCGACGACCTGTCGACCGGCATGAAGCAGAAGTGCGCCATCGCGCGCACCGTCGTGCACGAGCCGCAGGTGGTGATCCTGGACGAACCGACCACTGGGCTCGATGTGATGTCGGCGCGCGTGCTGCTCGAATTCATCGCCAGCTACAAGGCCCTGCGCATTCCCCTGATTTTCTCGACCCACCATCTGCACGAGGTCGACAAGCTGTGCGACCGGGTCTGCATCATCAACCGCGGCCGCAGCGCCTTCAATGGCAGCGTCGCCGAGCTGCGCGAGCTGGGCGGCAGCCACGACCTGTACGACGCCTTCGTGCACGTCATCAATCAGGAAGGCTGAGCCATGTGGACCGTGTATCTCAAGGAATTGCTGGAACTGCTGCGCGACCGCAAGACCTTCATCTTTACCCTGCTGCTGCCGATCATCGCCATGCCGATGATCTTCGGCGGCCTGGGCTACCTGTCCTCGACCATTTTCAAGAAAGCCCAGCACAAGGAGCTGACCTACGCCCTGTTCGGCAAGGACAACGCGCCCGGGCTGAGCGAGCGCTTCGCGCGCGAGAAAGGCTTGCGCGAGGTGGCGCTGGCCGATGAAGGCGCGATCAAGGCCGCCATCGACGCCGACCGCATCCATTTTGCCATCGTCATTCCGCCCGGATTCGAACAAGCGATGGCGGCGCACCGCCAGACGCGCGTCACGCTGCACTACAACAATGCGGTGGCGCTGGACATGACCCACAAGCGGGTGGCGGCCGTGATCGACGCGCATAACGGCGCGCTGCGCGAGCAAGCCTTGTCGGCCATGAACATGAGCCGCGCCGAGCTGCGCTTTGCCCTCAATCCGATCGAGCTGGAAGAATTGTCGACCGCCGGCACGCGCGAGCGCATGGGGGCTTTGGTGGGGGGATTTTTGCCCTACATTTTGCTGATGGTATGCCTGATGGCGGCCATGTACCCGGCGATTGACCTGGGCGCCGGCGAGAAGGAGCGCGGCACGCTCGAAACCTTGCTGCTGGCGCCAATTTCGCGCACCGCGCTGGTGCTGGCCAAGTTCCTGGTGCTGTTTACCGTGGGCCTGACCTCGGCGCTGCTGATGGTGGCCAGCATGGGTTTGCTGCTGGCCTTGTTCGGCGGCTCGTTCGAAGGCGGCCTGGCCCAGATGGTGCGCGCAATCGGCGCCCGCGACCTGGCCATGGTGGCGCTGATGCTGGTGCCGACGGCCGCCATCTTCGCCTCGATCCTGCTGTCGATTTCGATTTACGCCAAGAGCTACAAGGAAGCGTCGGGCATGATTTCGCCGCTGATGATGCTGCTGATCGTGCCGATTGTCGTGGCCATGCTGCCCGGGGTAGAGCTGAACTGGTTCTGGTCGATGGTGCCGCTGACAAATGTCTCGCTGGCGATGAAGGAACTGGTGAAGGGGACCATGGATTACCGCATGTTTTCGGCCATTTTGCTGTCCACCACCCTGATCGCCGGGGCGCTGCTGGCGTGGTGCAGGTGGTGGTTCAACCGGGAGGATGTGTTGTTTCGGAGTTAAGGTTGACTGCTCACCTCGACATCGTCGCAGCCGCCGTTGAACCGCTATCAGTATCACCAACGTCGCAGGCCTCACCACCGTCGCAGGCCTCACCACCGTCGCCCCCGCGCAGGCGGGGGCCCAAGTTGTCAGCTCAGTCGTCGGCTGCGGAGCGAACTTGGCGGGAACGCATGCGTTCCCGCCTGCGCGGGGGCGACGGCGGAGCGGGCAGCGGGCAGCGGGCGGCGGTTGGCGGGCGATGGCGGAGCGGGCGGCAGGCGATGGAGGCCACTCATCTACTCCCCTATTTGTGCAATCTGAGCACGTCAAATTGCGGTACGTCGCAACAGGCGGCCGTGGCGCGGTCAAATTTTATACAATGCAACTCTAGAAGTGCGCCCGGCTACCCGCCAAACGTACGTACTGCGACCGTATCAGGAGTCAGGCATGGAATTACGCATCAGGAATTTATCCAAGACCTATGCCAATGGCGTAGTTGCCTTGGATAAAGTTACCCTCACCATCCCCAGCGGGATGTTCGGCCTGCTCGGCCCGAACGGGGCGGGCAAGTCGACCCTGATGCGCACCCTCGCCACCTTGCAGGAGTGCGACGCTGGTTCAGTCTTCTTCGGCGACCTCGACGTGCTCGACGACAAGGACGACATCCGCCGCCTGCTCGGCTACCTGCCCCAGGACTTCGGCCTGTACCCCAAGGTCACCGCCTACGAACTGCTCGACCATTTTGCCGTGCTCAAGGGCTTGTCGCATCGCGGCCGGCGCCGCGAAGTGGTCGACGGCCTATTGCAGCAAACCAATCTGTTCGAAGTGCGCAACCAGCGCCTCGGCACCTTTTCGGGCGGCATGCGCCAGCGCTTCGGCATCGCCCAGGCCCTGCTGGGCGACCCGCAACTGATCATCGTCGATGAACCGACCGCCGGCCTCGACCCGCAGGAACGGGTGCGCTTCCACAACCTGCTGTCCGACATCGGCGACGACAAGACGGTTGTGCTGTCGACCCACATCGTGTCGGACGTGTCCGATCTGTGCGCCAACATGGCCATCATCAACAAGGGCCACGTGCTGCTGTGCGGCGAGCCGCAAAAGCTGATCGACGATATCGACGGCCACATCTGGGCGCGTTTCGTCGCCAAGCACGAGCTGGCCCATTTCCAGAAAGAGCACGCGGTGATCTCGACCCGCCTGCTGACCGGCCGCACCCTGATCCACGTGTACTCCGAACAAGATCCTGGCGATGGCTTCGAGCCGGCCGCCGGCGACCTCGAAGATGTCTACTTCGCCACCATCGCCGGACGCCACGTCGCGGCCAGCAACTGCTGAAGGTGGCCTCCATGTTGGCAATCGCCCTGTTTGAAGCGCGCCAGCGGCTCAAGCTACTCTCGACCTGGGTCTACTTCGGCATGTTCTTCGCGCTGGCCATGCTGTGGATGGCGGCCGCCGGCGGCGTGTTCAAGGATGCCTACGTCACCTTCGGCGGGCGCCTGTTCATCAACTCCCCGCGCTCGATTGCGCTGACGGTGGCCTTCCTCGGCTGCCTGGGCGTGGTGGTGATGGCCGCCATGATGGGGCGCTCGGTGCAGCAGGATTTTGAATACGATATGCACCATTTCTTCTTCAGCGCGCCGATCGCCAAGCACGACTATGTGTTCGGGCGCTTTCTCGGCGCCGCGCTGACCCTGGCGGTGGTGTTTTCCAGCATCGTGCTGGGCGCCTGGCTGGGCACCTACATCCCCGGCATCGAAGCCGACCGCCTGGGCCCGTCCGGGGCCTGGATGTACCTGTGGCCCTACCTGCTCCTGACCCTGCCCAACATCGTCATCTTCGGCGCGATTTTCTTCGTGCTGGCGGCCCTGACGCGGCGCATGCTGCCGGTGTACGTAGCTAGCGTGGTGATGATGATCGGCTACATCGTGGCGCCCTCGCTGGCGCGCGACCTCGACTACAAGACCCTGGCCGCGCTGATCGATCCCTTCGGCACCACCGCCCTGATCCGCATCACCGAATACTGGACCATCGCCGAGCGCAACGGCCGCGCCATTCCCTTCGACGGCGTGGTTCTGTACAACCGCGTCCTGTGGTGCGGCTTCGCGCTGGTGGTGCTGATGCTCGGCTACTGGCGCTTCCAGTTCAGCGCCAGCGCCGCCAGCCGCCCGGCCGGACGCGCCGAGGGCGACGTCCCGCAACAACTGTCGCACAGCGCCATCGATTCCCAGGAAACGCCGGATTTCCTGCGCCGCAGCCTGGCCCTGCTGCTGTTCAGGTCGACCTGGCTCAACTGGCGCGAATCGGTCAAGGATGTCTACTTCGCCGTGATCGCCCTGGCCGGCGTACTGGCCGTGTTCGGCGCCTCGCTCAAGCTCGGTTCCATGTACGGCACCAATACCTATCCGGTCACCTACCAGGTGCTTGAACTGATCAGCGAGGCCTTCGCGCTGTTCATGCTGGTCGTGACCACCTTTTACGCGGGCGAACTGGTCTGGCGCGAACGCGAAGCGCGCGTGGGCCAGATGCTCGACGCCTTGCCGCTGCCGAGCTGGCTGCCGATGCTGGCCAAGCTGTTTGCCCTGATCGGCCTGCAAGTGCTGATGCTGGTGCTGGTGATGATCGCCGGCATGCTGATCCAGCTGTTCCGCGGCTACTTCGCCATCGATGTCGGCCTGTACCTGCAAACCCTGTTCCTGATCCACCTGCCCCAGTACGCGCTGGTGGCGGTGCTGGCAATCGCGCTGCAAGTGCTGATCAACCACAAGTACCTGGCCTACTTCGCGATGATCGTGTATTACTTCGCCACGCTCACCTTCAGTTCGCTCGGCCTCGACCATCCGATGCTGCTGTACGGCACCTCGCCCTCCTTCATGTATTCCGACATGAACGGCTACGGCCACTTCCTGGTGCGCGAACGCTGGTTCGAGCTGTACTGGGCCGGCGCGGCGCTGATGCTGATGGTCGCGTCGCTGGTGTTCTGGCCGCGCGGCTGCAACGCCGAACTGGGCAGCCGCATCCAGCTGGCGCGCCGCAACCTGAGCCTGCCGGTCATGGCCACCTTCGCGGCCGGGCTGGCGATCTTCGCCGGCAGCGGCGCCCTGCTCTACTACAACCTGCACATCGAAGGCGACTACCAGACCGCGTGGCAGAAGGACCGCACGCGCGCCGAGTACGAGCTGCGCTACAAGAAATACGCGGCGCTGGCGCAGCCGCGCGTGAGCGGCGTCGACCTGAAAGTGGCGATCGTGCCCGAACAGCGCCGCCTGACCGTCACCGGCGTCTACCAGCTCGACAACAAGGGCACGGCCCCGATCACCCAGGTATTCATCAGCCAGGACCGGCTGGCCAGCCTCAAGGTGCGCTTCGGCCAGAAAATCACGCCCCTGGTCAGCGACCGCGAGCACGGCTTCTATGGCTACCAGCTGAGCACACCGTTGCCGCCGGGACAAAGCATGCCGCTCGAATTCGACGTGGAATTCGAGGCGCGCGGCGTGCTCGGACTGGAATCGGACACCCCGGTGCTGAGCAACGGCAGCTTCTTCAACAATGGCCAGTTGCCGCGCATCGGCTACCAGCCGGCGCTCGAACTGGAAAACGACCGCGACCGCAGGCGCCACGGCCTGGCGCCGCATGCGCCGCTGCGCTCGCCCATTGACCCGGCCGGACAGGCGAATAATGCGCTCAGCGTGGACGCCGACTGGATCAACTTCAATGCCGTCATCAGCACCAGTCCGGACCAGCTGGCGATTGCCCCCGGCACCCTGGAAAAGGAATGGATGTCGGCCGGACGGCGCTACTTCCATTACCGCATGGACAAGCCGATCCTGAATTTCTACGCCTTCCAGTCGGCCCGCTACGAAGTGCGGCACGACCGCTGGCAGGATGTGATGATCGACGTGTATTACCATCCGGGCCACGACTTCAACGTCGAGCGCATGATCCGCGGAGTCAAGGCCGCCCTGGAATACAACTCGAAGCATTTCAGCCCTTACCAGCACAAGGTGCTGCGCGTGGTCGAGTTTCCGCGCTACGACGCGTACGCGCAATCGTTTCCCGGCACGGTGCCGTTTTCGGAGAGCATCGGCTTCATCGCGCGGGTCGACGACAACAATCCCAAGGATATCGATTACCCCTTCTACGTGGCGGCCCATGAAGTGGCGCACCAGTGGTGGGGCCACCAGCTGGTAGGGTCGAACACGCGCGGCAGCACGGTGCTGAGCGAAACCCTGTCCGAATATGCGGCCCTGATGGTGATGAAGCAGCAGGTCGGCCCGGAGCGCATGCGCCGCTTCCTGCGCTACAACCTGGACAAGTATCTGATGGGACGGGCGCTGGAAACCAAGTACGAGCTGCCGCTGGCGCTGAACGAAAACCAGGGCTACATCCACTATCGCAAGGGTGCGCTGGCCATGTACTGGCTGCAGGACGTGCTGGGCGAGGACAAGATCAACACCGTGCTGCACGAGCTGCTGACGCGCCACGCCTTCCACGGCGCGCCGTATCCGAGCGTGCTGGTGCTGACCGATGCCTTGCGCCTCGCCACGCCGCCCGAACATGCCTACCTGATCGACGACCTGTTCGAGCACATCGTCCTGTACGAGAACCGGGCCACGTCGGCCATGGCGACCAGGCGCGCGGATGGCAAATATGAGGTGACGCTGCGCGCCAGCAGCGTCAAAATGCGTGCGGGAAAATTGGGCGACGAGACGGAAGTTCCCTTGAAAGACGTGATCGAGTTCGGCGTCGACGACAAGGATGGCAAGCCGCTGCTGCGCGAGCGGCGCGTTGTCGACAGCAATACCATGAGCGTGACGATGGTGGTGAGCGCGCGACCATACAAGGCCGGGATCGATCCGGACAACAAGCTGATCGACCGCAAGCCGGGAGACAATATGATCGAGGTGGAGCAGTAGGGCAGCGTGGGGCGGGAGACATGGGATGGCGTAGCGCACAGCGCAACGCTGTCCCCGCACGGCTGATGCTGGCCTCTAGACGCCAGTCGACCCTGAACTGCACCCGGGAACGGTGCCCTAACACTTATACAAGGTCCGCCCCGAATCTTGCGCGGCAAATATTTCTTTTCGTATAAACTTCCACCTTTTACGTGGAAGATCGCATGCCCAGCGCCAAAACGATGGATCAGACAGGATTTCGCCGCATCCTCGCCCGCAACGTCGCGTTACCGCTGGCAATCGGCGTGGGCAGTGCGCTCATTTTCGTGGCCGTCATCACTTACCTGCTGTCGGTGCTGAGCATGGTGGAACACAGCGAAAAGGTGATCGGCCATGCCAACGAAGCGGCCAAGCTGTCGGTCGACCAGGAATCCGGCCTGCGCGGCTATCTTCTGAGCAATGACGAGGCTTTTCTCGCCCCCTATACGCTCTCAAAAGGCAAAACCTCCGCGACCATGGAAGCGCTGACCAAGCTGGTGTCGGACAACCCACCCCAGGTCGAGCGCCTGCGCCAGATCATGGCGATGCAGGAGCAGTGGAACATTTACGCCAACAACGCCATCGCGCTGCGGCGCGCCAATAATGATGTCATCACGCTGGTACGCAGCGGGCGCGGCAGGGTCGCCTTCGACGAAATCCGCACCACCTTCAACGAGTTTCTCGCGGTCGAACAGCGCCTGCTGCAACAGCGTAACGAGTCGGCCCAAAGCGTCACGCGCTGGGGCGTCGGCCTGTACCTGCTGGTCAGCCTGCTGCTATCGGGCCTGCTGGCCTATTTCGGCCGCCGCGAACTGGTGCACCTGTCGGGGGTATTCGGCGACGCCATCGACCAGCACCGCACCCACGGCGAAGCGCTGGAACGCCAGGCCTGGCAGCGCAGCGGCCAGACCCAGCTGGCCGAACGCAGCATCGGCCACAACAGTCTTTCCAGCCTCGGCCGCGCCGCGCTCGACTTCATGGCCGAATACACCGGCGCGGCTGTCGCCGCCCTGTACGCGCGCGACGAAGACGGCAGCCTGCGCCGCATCGCCGGTTACGGCATGAGCCGCGAAGAAGCCGAGCGCGAAGTGCGCTTCAACGGCGCCGACACCCTGGTCGGCCAGGCGCTGCTGTCCAAACGCCCTATCGTGCTGGGCAACCTGCCCGACCATTACCTGAAGGTCAGCTCCGGCATCGGCAGCGGCAGCCCGCGCCACCTGGTCCTGATCCCGGTCGACAATGACGGCGTGGCCAACGGCGTCATCGAATTGGGCTTCCTGAACGAACCGCGCAAGCGCGACCTGGAATTCCTGGAACTGGTCGCGCCGAACATCGGCCGCGCCATCGAAGCGGCCCTGGCGCGCCGCCGCCTGCACGATGCGCTGGCCGAAACCCAGCAGCTCAACGAAGAACTCCAGGTGCAGCAGGAAGAGCTGCGCACCGCCAACGAGGAACTCGAAGAACAATCGCGCGTGCTGGAAGAATCACAGACCATCCTGGAAAACCAGAAGGCGGAACTGGAGCAGACCAACGAACGCCTGGCCGAACAGGCCAATGCGCTCGATGAAAAAAACAGCGCCCTGGGCGTGATCCAGCACGAGCTGGAAGAGCGCGCCCTCGACCTGCAGCGCGCCAGCAAATACAAATCCGAGTTCCTGGCCAATATGTCGCACGAACTGCGCACGCCCCTGAACAGCTCCCTGATCCTGTCCAAGCTGCTGTCCGAGAACGCCAGGGGCAACCTCGAACCGGAGCAGATCCAGTTCGCCAACACCATCTACGCGGCCGGCAACGACCTGCTCAACCTGATCAACGATATCCTCGACATCTCCAAGGTCGAAGCGGGCAAGCTCGAACTGTCGCCCGAAGACATCGCCCTGTCCGAGCTGGCCGACACCATGCGCCACACCTTCGGGCCGCTGGCCGGCCAGAAACAGCTCACCTTCACCTGCGCCGTGGAAGCGGGCGCTCCGCTCACGCTGCACAGCGACGGCCAGCGCCTGCAGCAAATTCTCAGGAACCTGCTGTCGAACGCGATCAAGTTTACCGATGCCGGCCAGGTCTCGCTGACCATCGAAGCGCGCCCGGACGGCAAGCTGGCCTTCGTCGTGCGCGACTCGGGCATCGGCATCGCGCCCGACCAGCACGCGATCATCTTCGAGGCGTTCCGCCAGGCCGATGGCACCACCAGCCGGCGCTACGGCGGCACGGGCCTGGGCCTGTCGATCTCGCGCGACCTGGCGGCCCTGCTGGGCGGCTCGATCGCGATTGCCAGCGCGCCCGGCAAGGGCAGCACCTTTACCCTGCTGATGCCGGCCATGCTGCCGGCCGGCACCCCGGGCCTGCCCGTCTCCGCCGCACCGGAAGCCCCGCGCGCTACCCTGGCGCCACCGCCAGCGCCTGCATCTGTCCTGCGCGCGCCGGTGTTTGCCGACGACCGCGGCCACGACGTGGCGACCGGCCGCAGCGTGCTGGTGATCGAAGACGACGCCGCGTTCGCGCGCATCCTGTTCGACCTGGCGCACGAAATGCACTACCGCTGCCTGGTCGCGCACAGCGCCGCCGACGGCCTGCAGGCCGCCAACGACTTCCTGCCCGACGCCATCCTGCTCGACCTTGGCCTGCCCGACGGCTCGGGCCTGGACGTGCTGCAAAAGCTCAAGGACAATCCGCGCGCGCGCCACATCCCGGTGCATATCGTCTCGGCCAACGACCGCGCCGAGGCCGCCCTGCAACTGGGCGCGATCGGCTACGTGATCAAGCCGGCCACGCGCGACCGCCTCAAGCAGGTATTCCGCACGCTCGAAGGCAAATTCACCCAGAAGCTCAAACGCGTGCTGCTGGTCGAAGACGACGAGCGCCAGCGCCAGAGCGTGGTCCAGCTGATCGACGACGCCGACGTCGAGATCACTGCGGTGGCCAGCGGCGGCGAAGCCATTGCGCTGCTGCAGGCCAGCGTCTACGATTGCATGATCATCGACCTGAAACTGCCCGACATGCAGGGCCACGAACTGCTGCGCAAGATGGCGGCCGAGGAAATCGTCTCGTTCCCGCCGGTGATCGTCTACACCGGGCGCAACCTGACCCGTACCGAGGAAGCCGAGCTGCTGAAATATTCGCGCTCGATCATCATCAAGGGCGCGCGCTCGCCCGAGCGCCTGCTCGACGAAGTGACCCTGTTCCTGCACAAGGTCGAGTCGCAGATGTCGGCCGAGCGCCAGAGCATGCTCAAGACGGTGCGCAGCCGCGACCGCGTGTTCGACGGACGCCGCATCCTGCTGGTGGACGACGACGTGCGCAACATCTTCTCGCTCACCAGCGCGCTGGAACAGAAAGGCATCACGGTCGAAGTGGGCCGCAACGGCTTCGAGGCGCTCGAACGGCTCGACCAGATCCCCGACATGGACTTGGTGCTGATGGACGTGATGATGCCCGGGATGGATGGCCTGGAAGCGACGCGCCGCCTGCGCGCCGACCCGCGCTTCGCCAAGCTGCCGGTGATCGCCATCACGGCCAAGGCCATGAAGGACGACCAGGAACAGTGCATGAAAGCCGGCGCGTCGGACTACCTGGCCAAGCCGATCGACCTTGACCGCCTGTACTCCCTGCTGCGCGTCTGGCTGCCGAGCATGGAGCGGCTCTGATGAATGCACCGGACAGCATCAGCATCGAGCTGCGCCTGCTGATGGAGGCGATCTACCTGAAATACAGCTACGACTTCCGCGACTACTCGGGAGCCTCGCAAAAGCGCCGCGTACTGCATGCGCTGCACCAGATGGATTGCGCCAGCATCTCCGAGCTGCAATCGCGCGTGCTGCACGACCCGGACGCCTTCATGCAGCTGCTGCAGTACCTGACGATTCCGACCAGCGAGATGTTCCGCGACCCCTCGTACTTCCAGGCGCTGCGCGAGCACGTGATGCCGCACCTCTCCACCTACCCGTCGCTGAAGATCTGGATCGCCGGCTGCAGCACCGGCGAGGAAATCTACTCGATGGCGATATTGCTCAAGGAAGAAGGGCTGCTGGAACGCTCGATCATCTACGCCACCGACATCAACCCGCATTCGCTCGACCGCGCGCGCAAGGGCGTGTTCGCGCTCGAGCGCATGCGCGCCTACACCGCCAGCTACCAGATGGCGGGCGGCCGGGCCGCCTTTTCCGACTACTACACGGCCGCCTACGACGGCGCCCTGTTCGACCGCAGCCTGGTGGACAATGTCATCTTCGCCGACCATAGCCTGGCGACCGATAGCGTGTTCTCCGAAACCCATCTAATCAGCTGCCGCAACGTGATGATCTACTTTAACCGCAAGCTGCAGGACCGCGCGCTTGGCCTGTTCCACGAATCCCTGTGCTACCGCGGCTTTCTTGGCCTGGGCAGCAAGGAAAGCCTCGATTTCTCGGCGCATGCCGACGCCTTTGAACCGCTGGTCAAGGCCGAGCGCGTGTTTCGCAAGGTGGCGCCATGAGCGCCGTCCATGACGCACTGCTGGCCGGGCGCAGGATCGACGCCGTGGTGATCGGCGCCTCGGCCGGCGGCATCGACGCCCTGCTGCGCCTTTTGCCGGCGCTGCCACGGCAATTCGGCTTTTCGGTGACCGTGGTGCTGCACCTGCCGGACGACCGCGACAGCCGCCTGGCCGAAGTCTTCCAGCAGCGACTGGCGATGCCGGTGCGCCAGGCCGACGACAAGATGCCGCTGGAAGCGGGCAGCGTCTATTTCGCCCCGCCCGGCTACCACCTGTCGATCGAACGCGACTTCAGTTTTTCGCTGAGCCAGGAAGACCCGGTGCATTTTTCGCGCCCCGCCATCGATGTGTTGATGGAGTCCGCCGCCGACGCCTACGGCAAGCGCCTGGCCGGCATCCTGCTCACCGGCGCCAGCGCCGATGGCGCCGCCGGCATGGCGCGCATTGCCGCCTGCGGCGGCCTGACCGTGGTGCAGGACCCGCTCGACGCCGAGATTGCGACCATGCCCCTGGCCGCGATCCGGCTGCGCGCACCAGACGCGGTGCTGTCCGTGCCCGCCATCGGCGCGCTGATGGCCGCGATGAAGGAGATCCAATGACGAGCGACCAACAAAAAATCAAGCTCCTGATCGTCGACGACCTGCCCGAGAACCTGCTCGCGCTGAGCAAGATCATCGAACAGGATGACCGCATCGTCTACCAGGCCAGTTCGGGCGAGGCGGCGCTGTCGCTGCTGCTCGAACACGACTTCGCACTGGCCATCCTGGACGTCATGATGCCGGGGATGGACGGCATCGAACTGGCGGAACTGATGCGCGGCACCGAGCGCACGCGCAACGTGCCGATCGTGTTCGTCAGCGCGGCCGGGCGCGAACTCAATTACGCCTTCAAGGGCTACGAGACGGGCGCCGTCGATTTCCTCTACAAGCCGCTCGACATCGCGGCCGTCAAGAGCAAGGTGAATGTGTTCGTGGCCCTGTGCCAGCAGCGCAATGAGGTCAAGCGCCAGGTGGCCGAACTGGAAGAGAGCCGGCGCGAGCTGCGCGCCACCCAGGTCGAACTGGAACGCTCGCTCAAGATGCGCGACGACTTCATGTCGATGGTCGCGCACGAACTGCGCACGCCGCTCAACACCCTGTTCCTGGAAACCCAGCTGCGCGGCATGCAGCTCGACAAGGGCAACATGGCCGTCTTCAACGAAGAGAACATGCGCAAGATGGTGGCGCGCGACGGCCGCCAGATCCAGAGCATGATCCGGCTGATTAACGACATGGTCGACGTGTCGCGCATCCGCAGCGGCAAGCTGTCGATCCGCCCGGCCGAAACCGAGCTGTCGGCGCTGCTGGCGCGCATCGTCAGCGACCTGGCGCAGCGCACCGAGGCGGCCGGCTGCACCGTCGAGCTGCATGCGCCGGAGCCGGTGGCGGGTGTGTGGGATGAGTTCCGGGTCGAGCAGATCATCATCAACCTGCTTACCAACGCGCTGCGCTACGGCGGCAGCAAACCTGTGAAAATCAGCCTGGACGCGCGCGACGGCTACGCCATCATCGTGGTGCGCGACCAGGGCGTGGGCATCGCGCCGGAAGACCAGCTGCGCATCTTCGCCCCATTCGAGCGGGCCGGCACCAAGGACGTGCGCGAGGGCCTCGGCCTTGGCCTGTACATCGCGCGCCAGCTGGCCGAGTCGCACGACGGCACGCTCGATGTCGACAGCGCGCCGAACCAGGGTGCGGCCTTCCGCCTTACCCTGCCGCTCTGCGGATCGCACGCATGAACGGGCGCCGTCTCGTCCTGCGTGGGGTTGGCGCCGTGGCGCTGCTGGCCTGTGTCGGCCGCGCCGCTGCGTGCATCAAGCCGCACCTTGGCCAGCATGGCATGGTGCTGTTTGGCGGCGCCGATGGCTTGTATGCTTCGCACCTGCCAATGCTGCATGCGCCGCACGACCGCCAGGTGATCCTGCAAATCCGGCTGGCCGACATGGCACTCGATGCGGCGCTGCGGCGCCGTCTCGATGGAAAGACAGCGCTGTGGACCATCGCCCCCGAAAATTTCGACCTGGACCGGCTCGCACCCGACAGCGATGACCCGCTACGCGCCTTCAAGGCCGACCTGGTGCAGGGCCACTTCGAGCGCGGCGGCACCACCCGCCACACAGCCGCGACGGTGCTGGTCGAGAAGGTGCTGGCGTTCCGTCCCCTGCTGTCCGTCTTCGCGGCCAGCGCCACGGCACGCTACTTGCAAGTGGGCGGCGGCGGCACGCGCTTCCTGGTCAAGCAGATCGACAGCCGCCCCGACTTCGACCATATCGTCGCGTTCCGCACGCGCCCGGGTGCGCCTGCCGATCCGGTCGAGGTGCCGAAAAAGGCGCTTGAACAAACCCCTGCCGCCGCCCTGGCGCGTCAGTTGGGTGGAGCGCGCGTCCTCGGCACCATCTATTTCGACAAGGCCGACCTGGCATGACGGTGCCCCTTCAATACCACGGCCTGTGGCGGCGCGAAGGCATCTGGCGCAGCGACGGCAGCAGCGACACCACGACGCAGGTGCTGTGGTTCCAGTCGGCGCGCTGGCACATCGACTCGCGCGGCTTTGCCGGCAGCACCGTGGTGGAAGGTGCACGCTGCGAATGGCATCCCGAGATTGCCTTCCCCGCGCTCGGCCCCGGTATCGATGCGGGAACGATGCGCTTTGACGGCGTGGACAAGGTCGAAGAAACCGGCATCGACGGCAGCTACCGCGAACTGTGGGTGCGCATCGACGCCGGCCCGGTGCGCGCGCAGCGGCTCCAGCGCGACGGTGGCGCGCTGGCCTGGCTGATCACCGGCGCCGAGTGGATGGCGTGGGCGCACGGCCATCCCGGCGGCATGGCGCAGTTCAGCATCGCCCGGGGCGAGACGGCGGCGCTGCCGCCGGAGGCCGGAAGCGGCTGGCACGTGAGCGCCACCGACGGCTAGGCCGGCGGCTCGGCGTCGATAAAGCGGCGCACCAGTTGCGCGGCCATTGGCGCCGCGTACCCGATCGGCATGCTGGCCTGGGCCGCGCTGGCCAGCTGGAAGGTCCCCTCCATCATGGCCAGCAAGGCGGCGGCCAGCGCGTGCACGTTGCCGGTGCTTCTCCCCTGCGCGGCCAGGCTGGCCGCAAGCAGTTCGCGCAGCAGCGCCAGCTCGGTATCGATCGCGTGCTGGTAGGCGGCGCGTACCTCGGGCTGGCGCACGGCTTCGGCACCGATCACCACCCAGGCCGCGACCGCGCCCGCATCGGCGCCCTCACCCAAACCAAGACGCGCATCGATGTAGGCATTCAAACGCTGGTCGGCATTGACCGCGTTCTGCGCGAACGCAAGGTAGCGCTGCTGCGCCGCTGCGGCGAGCGCCTTCACCAGCGCCAGCAAGATATCGGCTTTGCTGTGAAAATGGTAGTGCAGCAGGCCCGGAGTCAGTCCCGCGCGGCGGGCGATCAGCACAATGGTGGCCTTGTCGTAGCCATGCTCGGCCATCGTGTCCAGCAAGGCTTGCACGATCTGCGCGCGGCGCTGTTCCGAATTGGGCTTCCTCGACATGCGTGCATCACTTAAATTGGTTGAATGACCAAATTATACTTGTTTTCCCTTGCGTCTTTCGCTAACCTGACAATATTGGATGCTCAACCAAACAATTGAACGGACCACACGATGAGCTTCACTCCTCCCAAGGTATTGGTGCTGACCGGCGGGATCGGCAGCGGCAAGTCGACCTTCGCGCGGGCCTTTGAAGCGCTCGGCGTGCCCTGCCTCGACGCCGATGCGCTGGCGCGCACCGTGCACCAGGATCCGGCGCATCCGGCCACCGTGCAAATCGGCCGCGCCTTTCCGCAAGCGATGGCGCCCGATGGCAGCCTGGCGCGCGGCACCCTGCGCAGCGTGTTCGCGCTCGACCCGGCCGCCAACGAGGAATTGAAGCGCATCCTGCGCCCGGCCGTGCTGGCGCTGGCCGACGACTGGACGCGCAGGCAGCAGTCGCCTTATGTGGTGTGGGAATCGGCGCTGGCGATGGACCAGGCGCTACCCGCGACGCGGGTGCTGGTGGTCGATACGTCCGACCGCAGCCGGGCGGCGCGCATCGCCTTGCGCAATCCCGACTGGACGCGCGGGCAGGTGGCCAGCATCATCGCCCTGCAACTGCCCCGTGCCGATTACCTGGCACGTGCCGACGACGTGGTGCAGAACGACGGCACGCTCGACGAGGTGCGCGCACTGGCCTTGCAACTGCATCATCGATACACCGACTTGTGGAGCTGAACCTTGAAAAAAATCGCATTCTCCGGCACGCTCGACCCGATCACCAACGGCCATTTGTGGGTAATCGGCGAAGCGCGCGAACTGGCCGACGAAGTCGTTGTGCTGATTTCAGAAAACCCGTTCAAGAAGCCGCAGTTCCATGCCGCCTCGCGCAAGGACATCGTCGAACGCAGCGTGGCCGCGCAGGGCTGGACCAATGTCAGCGTGGTGCTGGTGCGCGGCGACTACACGGCGCGCGCGGCCAAGCGGCTGGGCATCGACTTCCTGATCCGCGGCATCCGCAACACCTCCGACTTCGATTACGAGAACCTGATCCAGCAAGCCAATGTCGACGTGCTGCACGGTGCGAAAACGCTGTTCGTGATGCCGCCGCGCGATCTGGGCTCGGTCAGTTCGAGTTTCGTGCGCGGCTTGCAGGGACCGGTCGGCTGGCACTGGACCACGCGCCAGTTCATGCCGGCGCCGGCCTACGCCGCGTGGATCCTGGACTGGCTGCGCAAGGACTGGGACAGCCTGTGGCGGGCCGACGACGCCAACGCGGCGGCCTGGTTCGCGCGGCTCACCAGCGAGAGCGCCTACGGCTCCGGCGCGCGCCCGTATCACAACCTCGATCATCTGGTGCACGGGCTGACCGAAATCACCGTGTGGGCGGCCAACGCCGGCGCCAGCGCGGCGCAGATGGCGACGCTCAAAAAAGCCTTCTGGTTCCACGACGCGGTGTATGGCGGCGGCACGGGGACGGGATCGAACGAAGAACAGAGCGCGCAGCTGTGGCTTGCCTCAAGCCTCGACAGCGGCGACGTGGCGATTGAGGTGGCCAGCCTGATTCGCGCCACCGAACATCTGGCGCCGGTGGCGGCGCGGCATGCGCTGCAGGATGTGATGCAGGGCGTGGACCTGGCGATCCTGGGCCAGGCTGCGGATGTCTATGACGGCTATGCGCGCTCGGTGCGGGCCGAGTACCAGCACGTCGAGGAAACCGACTACCTGGCCGGGCGCGAACGCATCCTGGCGCATTTTCATGCGCAGGCAAAAGCGGGCACGCTGTATCCGAATGGGTATTTCGCGGACCTGTACAACGAGCGCGCGCGCGAGAACCTGGCACGCGAACTGGAAACGCTGCGCGAGCGCCAGTCGTTTGCGGGCGAGTGCCCGTGATGACGCCGAATTTACTGGTAATTCGAGATGCCCAGTAGGGGCGAAAACGAGCGCTGGCCCTTTCGGCTCATGACAACGCTATCCATGCATTTCGTATCACTGAGGGAGACGACGGTTGCAGTGGTCCCCCTGTGTCAACTGACACTAGACATCGACTACATCCTCGAATGGATTCCGCCAACGGGTCAAGAAGGGCAATTTTCGTTCGTTGTGGTGTCCGCTGAACTCGTCTTCCTTGAGGTTACAGATTTAGTAATCTCTATCGATTACGCCTCATGCTCTGCATCCCTCCAACCTATGACGATTCAAGAGCTTCGTCGAGAAATATTTACCTTTCCGAACGGATACTCCTCATTCGCATGGAAAATCGAACTCAATTCGCCTTTTGACAGTTTCATTTCCTTTCACTCCCCCCGTATGTCGCAAGTTCTCAAGGGGCAACCTGTTCGCACAACGGCTCAATCGTTGATGCCCTCCCAAAGAACGCTGTGATCGACAGTTAAGGCTGTCGGTCGAAAAATCACAACGTCACTGTTCCAATCCTGCTGCCAAGAGCAAGTGTCTGGTATGGGGTCGACGGCAACCCCTTCGCGCAGACCGAAAGGGGGGCGATACGGGCCATCATTTGCAGTTAGCGTGGCCGGCGGTCATGGAATGCGAGCCGGCGCCGTCGATTGCAAGCGCATTTGTAGATAGAGTGAGCACGGACCTGCCTTCGTTTGCAGTAAATTCCAACCGACATCGGCGTCGAATGCGAGCACGGTCGATCTGAAACGCCAGCTGCTACAGCTATGGCGCCGCAAGCACGGCCGTGGAATACGGCGCCAGCACGCGCCAGCCCAGGGAGAGATACAGCGCACGTCCGGCCTCGGTGGCCACTAGCAGGCGCTCTGTGGTTGCGGCTTGTTCGGCCAGGGCGTCGAGCGCGATCATCAGTGCGCGGGCAAGGCCCTTTCTGCGATGGGACTCGACGGTTTCGATGCGGTCGAATACGGCAGTTCCATGGTTCAGCACCACGCGCCCTATTGCCGCCGTCTGCCCTGCCGCGTCAAGCAGGCGGATCAGGGATGCCCCATTTTCCTCTTCCATGTTGGCCGTGTAGCCTGCTGGCGGTGCGGCCGATGCGGATATCGGCGTGGACCGGTACATGAGATAGTGGGGAGTTTCGATCGTCCAGCGGGCGGGAAGCGCGCGGCGCATATGATCGGGGTCGACCGGTGCCTTCAGATAGACGAAGGGCTCGTGGATGTGCGATGCACATTCTTGAAGCGCTTCACCCGCATCGACAAAGACGTGACGGCGCCACTGGTCGGGCCAACCGACGTCCACTGCCAATCCTCCCCCGTGGTGCCTGGGAAGCGGCACACCGCGGGCCAGGCTCCAGCCAGTCAGCCAGCGTTCAAGAAGGCTCAAATCGACGATCATGAATTGTGTCTCCAACATGGTGATGGGTGCCAGTACAGCACGACGCTTCCCGTCCGATTCACGTTCCAGTAGACGGGCGCGGAAGACCAGGAGGTGGTCACAATCTGTGACCGCCTCAAAAAAACTGACATTGACAAACGAACACGGGCCCGGCCATAAAAGCCGCAATGCGGTTTCTACAGACGGGCCCGTATCCGGATGGCAGACCTGGCACCAAGCGGTACAGCGGATTATTCTTCCGCGACAGCTTTCTTGACAGCGGCTTTCTTCGCTGCCGGCTTCTTCGCAGCAGCCTTCTTGGCAGGCGCCTTCTTGGCCGCCGCTTTTTTGGCCGGTGCGGCTTTCTTCGCCGTGGCCGGTGCCGCCTCGTCGCCCTCGGGATCGGCTACCGCCGCAACCTTGCCCTTGGCCGGCGCCTTGGCCTTGCGCTCCTCGAACTCGAAGCTGATCTTGCCATCCTTGCCCTTGACCAGGAAAGCCTTGAACGGACGACGCGTACGCTGCGACACAAAGCCCGGCATCAGGTCGGTCTTGCCGTCGTTGAGCAGCTTGACCATTTGCTCAGGCAAAATTTCCTGCTGCAAGATGATGCGTCCGCTGCGGAAGTCGCACGTTTTCGGTTTGGCCACGCTGTGCTCGCACACATACGCCAGGCCCATTTCGAACACGCCGGCGGCGCATTTCGGGCACGGTCCGAGCGCGGTCTGGCCCGTGAAGTCGACGCCTTCGCCATCTTCGCCGCCTTCATCGTTCTGGCCGAAATCGAACTCCAGCTTGCAATTCTTGATCTCTTCATCGCGCACGATACGCAGAATCGCGGCAAACGGACGCCCCATCTTCGAGCGGAATCCCTGCATCGGACCAATCGTGCGTTTTTCCAGCAACTCTTCAACTTCGGCAATCTCGAACTGGCGGCTGCCAGGCGTCTTGCTCATGTTGAATTCGCATTTGGTGCAGGCGAAACGACGGTAGTTTTCCTTGACCACGCCGCCGCAGTTCGGACACGGCGTGTGCAAGGTCGCGTAATCGCCCGGAATCGTGTCGTTGTTGTATTCCTTGGCGCGCTTGACGATGATTTGCGTCATCTGGGCAATTTCACGCATGAACTCTTCGCGCGAAATCTTGCCCTTTTCCATTTGCGACAGCTTGTATTCCCATTCGCCTGTCAGTTCCGGCGCGGTCAGTTCGTTCACCCCGAGGCCGCGCAGCAAAGTCATCAGTTGCGATGCCTTGGCGGTCGGAATCAGTTCGCGTCCTTCGCGCAGCAGGTAGCGCTCGCCCAGCAAGCCTTCGATGATGGCCGCGCGCGTCGCTGGCGTGCCCAGGCCCTTGCCGGCCATGGCGTCGCGCAATTCATCGTCGTCGATCAGCTTGCCGGCGCCTTCCATGGCCGACAGCAAGGTCGCTTCCGAATAGCGCGCCGGCGGCTTGGTGACCAGGGCGTTCGGGCTGACTTTTTCGGTCTGCACTTTTTCGCCCTTGGCCACAGGCACCAGGTTGCCGCCGGTGTTGTCGTCCTTGTCGCTGTCGGTCGACGCTTCCTTGCCGTAGATCGCCAGCCAGCCCGGATTGGTCATGACCTTGCCTTCAGTCTTGAACTGATGGCCGGACACTTCGGTAAAGCGGGTGGTGACCTGGAATTCCGCAGGCGGGAAGAACACGGCCATGAAGCGGCGCGTCACCAGGTCGTACAGCTTCTGTTCCGGCTCCGACAGATTCTTCGGCGCCAGCGTGGTCGGGATGATCGCGAAGTGATCCGAGATCTTGGTGTTATCGAAAATGCGCTTGTTCGGCTTGACCCAGCCCTTGTCGGTGATCTGCTTGGCGAACTGGTGGTAATTATTGTTTTCCGCCAGGCTCACCATGGTGTCCTTGACGGTGCTCACGTAGTCTTCCGGCAGATGGCGCGAATCGGTACGCGGGTAGGTCAATACCTTGTGCTTTTCGTACAGCGCCTGGGCCAGGCCGAGCGTGTTCTTGGCCGAAAAGCCGAAACGGCCGTTGGCTTCGCGCTGCAGGCTGGTCAGGTCGAACAGGGCCGGCGCCATCGAGGTGGTCGGCTTCGATTCTTCCGTTACATTGCCCTGGCGGCCCTTGCAGGCCATGGCGATGCTGTCGGCCGCCGCCTTGCTCCACAGGCGCTCGGCGCGCTTCTCAGGGTCGTTCTCGTCCTTCTTGAAGGCCTGGTCGAGCCAGCGCCCTTCATACACGCCGGCGGCGCACACGAACTCGGCGCGCACTTCCCAGTAATCGCGCGAGACGAATTTCTTGATCTTGTCTTCGCGCTCGACCACGATCGACAGGGTCGGCGTTTGCACGCGGCCCACGGTGGTCAGGTAGAAGCCGCCTTCCTTGGAGTTGAAGGCGGTCATGGCGCGGGTGCCGTTGATGCCGATCAGCCAGTCCGCTTCCGAACGGCAGCGCGCGGCGTCGGCCAGCGGCAGCATTTCTTCGTCGCTGCGCAGTTGCGTGAAACCGTCGCGGATCGCGCCCGGCGTCATCGATTGCAGCCACAGGCGCTTGATCGGCTGCTTGGCCTTGGCGTTTTGCGCGATCAGGCGGAAAATCAGCTCGCCTTCGCGCCCGGCATCGCATGCGTTGATGAGCTGGGTGACATCCTTGCGCTTGATCAGCTTGTTCAAGACCTTGAGGCGCGCCTCGGTCTTGGCGATCGGGTTGAGCGCGAAATACGGGGGAATCATGGGCAGGTGGGCAAAGCTCCACTTGCCGCGCTTGACGTCGTGCTCTTCCGGCACCGCGATTTCCAGCAGGTGGCCGACGGCCGACGACAGGACGTATTCGTCCGATTCGAAGTACTCATCGTGCTTGGTGAAGCCGCCCAGCGTCTTGGCGATATCGTTCGCGACGGAGGGCTTCTCGGCGATGATGAGGGTTTTGGTCATAGGTTTTCTCGTCGTACTATATTAAGTGGTTGGGCTCGCGCATCATACATGCTTGGCCGCAGCAGGCGGCGTTTTGCCAACCCGATATCGAAATTGTAACAAGCCGATAGAGCGGCCAATGATAAGCGGGTTGTCGGGAAATCCGCAAGTAGCCACTGCATGCCAAAGGCCACAATCGTGCCGCGAGTGGGGCAAAACCGTTGCGTGGAAGGGAAAACGGGACGCCGCCGGGCTCAACGCGGGCGGCGCGGGCCTGGCTCAATGCAGCAGGCGGGGAGCTTGCTCGTCGTCGGAGCCGAACAGGTCGTCGAACATCAGCGCGTCCGGTTCCTTGCCCTGGCTCCACAGCAGCATCAGCACGATGATCTTCAGCTTGCCCAGGCCTACCGGCGACTCTTCCAGCGCCAGCGCGCGCTCGATCACGATTTCGCGCTGCACAGGGCTGAGCACGCTCGCGCTTTCGAGGAACTGGATGAAGCCGACCGCGGCGCTGCCGAGGGCATCGTATTCTTGCTGCACGTAAAAACGGGTACCGCTGGAAGTGAACGACAGATTGGTTTCGTCGCCCGCCATTTCAGTCAGGTCGGTCAGCCACACGAGCGCTTCCGAAATTTCGACATCGTCGAAACCGACAGCGGACAGTTTACGCGCCAACGCAGCCGGCTCGGGGCAGGCATCGGGGCGGTAGTACGTCTCGTAAAGGTAGACCAGGATATCGAACATGGCTCTACTCTATCAGTTAAGCTCGCTATGACACAAGCCCCGTCCACGCGCCTCTTGCGCGCTTTCTTACCGCTTTACACGCTGGAACAATCCCCCCGGCAATCGTTCGACATGGCCGGCAAGTTCCAGCGCCAGCAGCTGGCCAGCCAGCACACCCGGCTCGCTTCCGGCCAGCACGGCCAGCGCATCGGCGCCGACCGGTTCGTACGCCAGCGCGTCGAGCAGCGCCAGCTGGCCGGCGTCGCAGCCGCCGCATTCGGGCACCGCCACGGCCAGGCTGGCCAGGGGCGCCACCTGCAGGGGAATGAGGATGTCGTCGACGCAATCGACCAGGGTGGCGCCGTCGCGGATCAAGCTATGGCAGCCCTTGGACAGCGGCGCATGGATCGATCCGGGAATGGCGAACACATCGCGCCCCTGATCGGCGGCAAGCTTGGCGGTGATCAGCGAACCCGAGCCAGCGGCGGCCTCGACCACCAGCACGGCGCAGCACAGGCCGCTGATCAGGCGGTTGCGGCGCGGGAAATTGCCGGGCGAAGGGCCGGTGCCGAGTGGGTACTCACTGACGAGGCAACCCTCTTCGGCGATCCGTCTGGCCAGGGCTTCGTTGCGGCGCGGATAGATGCGGTCGGCGCCGGTGCCGGTCACGGCCACGGTCGAGCCGCGGCCGCGCAAGCCGCCGTCGTGCGCGGCGGCATCGATGCCCAGCGCCAGCCCGGAGACGACGGTCAGGCCGGCGGCGCTGAGCGCAGCGGCGAAAGCGCGCGCATTGGCCACGCCCTGCCCGGTCGCATTGCGGCTGCCGACCACGGCCACGGCCGGGACCGACAGCAGCGCGATCCTGCCGGCGGCATACAGCAGCAGGGGCGGCATGGCCAGCTGGCGCAGCAGCGGCGGAAAAGCGGCGTGGTCGGGAGTGAGAAGAGTGTGACCGGGCTGGGCCAGCCAGTCGTGCACGCTATCGAGGTAGGCGGCGCAAGCGTCCGGCATGGGCCCGCACAGGGCGCGCGCAACGCTGTCGGAGACGAACTCGCGCAAGGCCAGGTGGGAAGCGGAAAAGATGGACTGCGGGGTGCCGAAGCGGGACAGCAGGTGGTGCGCCGTCGCGGACCCCACGCCCGGGGTTTGCTCCAGGCGTACCCAGGCAGCCAGGCGTGCGGCCGGGCTGGCGGGGTTGGCGGGGTCCGTGTCTTGCACGGCGGTTTTACTCCGGTGATCTGGCCACGTCGCCGATTTCAACCGGCTCGGTTACCTGCATGATCAAGCCGTACGACACGCGCTTGAACGTGCGGAAAATGAACAGCGTGCCCGATTGTTCGTCCGGCAGCTTGATCATCGTTTTCTTGGTGCCCAGGATGCCGCGTTTCGGCGCACCCGGATCGGCCACCACTTTGCCGATATTGTACAGTTGGAGCACGGTGCCGACATCGACCCCGTCAAGCGTACCGCGGTTAATGCTGACCACCTGGTTCTGGCCGGCATGGGTCACGCCCGAATACACGCCCATGATGCGCGCGTCGACCTTTTGATCGGGCGGATGCGGCATGTAGTTGCGCATGACGGTCGGCGGCGCCGGAATCAGCAGGTCGCCCACGCCGATTTCCTGCTTGGACGTGGCCACCACGAAGGTGTGCGCGTCGACGCCCGGCTTGGCTTCGGCAAACAGCTTGGCCGTGCCCAGGTACACCGCTTCATAGGCGACCAGCTTGCCGGTTTCCGGATCCTTGAGCGGGGTGCCCGGACGGAACACCTGGAACGAGCTGCCACCCTTGAGGTTGCCGCGGACGTAGATCTTGTCGTCCTTGCCGAGATAAACGTGGCCTTCCTGGGCGGCCGCGATGCGCGGCGAGCCTTTCAGCTCGTCGGCGTCGACGATCAGCGGCTGCGACAGGAACGGTTCGATCACGCCCGACGGAATGGCCTGGATCGCATCCTTGCCCAAGCCTTCGGTACGCACCTGCGGCGACAGGCGCAGCACGCCATTGGCGCTGCCGGAGCCATCGCCGCTACCCGGACGGGTCAGCGACAAGCGGTTGTTCTTGCGGTCGAAGTAGATCACCTGCCCCGGATAAATCCAGTGCGGATTGCGGATCTCTTCCTTGTTCAGTCCCCATACCTGGGGCCAGCACCATGGGTGCTCCAGAAACTTGCCGGAAATATCCCACAAGGTATCACCCTTGACCACCAGATGCTGGTCAGGGGCATTGGGCCGGAATTCGCAGGTGGCCGCTTGGGTCGGGGCTGCGAGCAGTCCCGCAAAAAGCGCCACAACCGCTACGCGGACGCCGACTGTGCTAAAATTTTTCATTGAGATGTCCGTAAAGTGCGGCATTAACACGGAATTGCTAGCTGGACACGTCACCTTGCCAGCCACAGCGCAAGAGACAGCGCGATTTAACGCTACCCTATCGACGATATCGATGATAAGGCTTGCCGAACTGGATCAAATTCTGCACATAAATCCTTGAACTAGCAAGAAAAACCATACTCAACCCGGTTGCGGGTCTGTTGTGTTTTTGTTGTGTTTTAGAATCTTATGCGTATGAGGACTTGAAATTATCACCGAATTGTTATCGAAATTACTAGACCTATGGCAATACTGAATATTCTCCGCTACCCGGACGCACGTCTTCACAAGGTGGCCAAGCCGGTCACCGAATTCGGCGAGCGCCTCACCAAGCTGGTGGCCGACATGGCCGAGACCATGTACGACGCGCCCGGCGTGGGCCTGGCTGCGAGCCAGGTTGATGTGCATGAACAACTGATCATCGTCGACACGTCCGAGACCAAGGACGATCTGCGCGTGTTCATCAATCCTAAAATCGTTTGGGCAAGTGCTGAGAAGCAAGTCTACGATGAAGGCTGCCTGTCGGTACCGGGCATTTACGACGGTGTGGAGCGCCCTGCCCAGATCAAGGTCAGCGCGCTCGATGCCGAGGGCAAGCCGTTCGAGCTGAGCGCGGATGGCTTGATGGCCGTGTGCATCCAGCATGAAATGGACCATTTGATGGGCAAGGTGTTCGTGGAATACCTGTCGCCGCTCAAGCGCAACCGGATCAAGGCCAAGATGCTCAAGGAAGAGCGCGGGATGGAACGCGAAGCGGCGCTGCGGGCATCGGGTCGCCGCCACTGATCGCAGGCTGCCGGCAGGTAGGTTTGTACGCAGGTGACAGACCGTTAGTCATCCGCCGTCGCCCGTGCCCGTTGGAACCGTAGAACCATACGACCGTAGAACCGTAGAGCCGTCGTTCCCGCGAAGGCGGGAACCCAAGTTATCAGCGCAGTCGAGAACTGAGCAACGGACTTGGGTTCCCGCCTTCGCGGGAACGACGGTTTTTAGCGTTGCTGCCGGGTTTTAGCGTTGCTGCCGGTTTTAGCGTCGCTGCCGGTTTTAGCGTTGCCGCCAATTTTTAGTGTTGCTCTCGACATACAGTCCACCTGTACTTTGAACTGTTTTAACCCAGGAATCCCATGAAAATCATCTTTGCCGGCACGCCGGAGTTTGCCGCCGTCGCCCTCCAGGCCCTCCATGTTGCCGGCTTCGAGATTCCACTCGTCCTGACCCAGCCCGACCGTCCCGCCGGCCGTGGCATGCAGCTGCACGCCTCCGCCGTCAAGCAATTCGCCCTGGCCCACGACATCGAAGTGCTGCAGCCGCTCTCCCTGCGCCTCGACAGCAAGGACCCCGAACGCGCCGCCCAGGCCGCCGCCGCCCACGCGCGCCTGCTGGCCACCGACTACGACGTGATGGTGGTCGCCGCCTACGGCCTGATCCTGCCGCGCAGCACCCTCGACATCAAGCCCTGCATCAACATCCACGGCTCCCTGCTGCCACGCTGGCGCGGCGCCGCGCCGATCCACCGCGCCATCGAAACGGGCGACCTGGAGACCGGCGTGACCATCATGGAAATGGAAGAAGGCCTCGACACCGGCCCCATGCTGATGATGGAACGGGTGCCGATCGCCCCCACCGACACCACCGGAACCCTGCACGACACCCTGGCCGCCCTGGGCGCGCGCATGATCGTCGACGCCCTGCGCGCGCGCGCGGCCGGGACGCTGCACCCGGTGCCCCAGCCCCAGCCCGAAGCGGGCGTCACCTACGCCGCCAAGATCAGCAAGGAAGAAGCGGCACTCGACTTTTCCCTCTCCTCGGCCGAACTGGGCCGCAAGATCCGCGCCTTCAACCCCTTCCCCGGCGCCCACGCCGAGGTCAACGGCGTGGTCATCAAGATCTGGGGCGCCGAGGCGCTGCAAGCCGGCAGCGACGCCGCCCCCGGCCAGGTGCTGGCCGCCGATGCCCAGCACGGCATCGTCATCGCCTGCAAACAAGGCACCCTGCGCCTGACGGAACTGCAAAAACCCGGCGGCAAGCGTCTGCCTGCGGCCGAGTTTCTCAAGGGTTTCCCTCTGGAAGGACTCAGCCTCGACTGAGCCCTTCCGCCAGCTTACTGAGCCGCGTCGCGCTCGGCCTGCTGCGCTTCCATATGTTCACGCAGGATCTGGTTGATGCGGGTCTGGTAGCCCGGACCCGCAGCCTTGAACCATTTCAGCATGTCGACGTCGAGGCGGATCGTGACGATCTGCTTGAGCGGTGCGGCAACTGGCGGGCGCTGCACGGTGCTGGTGTCACCCTGCTGCGTGGATACTGGCTCGGACCAGCTGGTTTGAAAATCATCGTTCATTTTTGTATTCCCCGTAAAGACGCACTGCGGCGTCATCGGAGCGATTGTCGTTTGCCCATGTAACGTAAAGATTGCAGACACGCTACATTTTGTATCAACTTGTATCAAGCACCTGTTTAAATACAAAACGATACAAAGCGAACTGATCATTAAGCCCCCGGAAAACCAAAAGGGCACGATGACGTATAATTTTAGACCCGGTCCCGGCCGGCTCCTGACCCGCCCAACGAAAGCACAACCATGACTACCGCCCATCCCGCCATGTCCAAGACTGAAACCCGGCTGCGCGACATCCTGTCGCGCCGGATCATGATCCTCGATGGCGCGATGGGCACCATCATCCAGCAGTACAAACTCGATGAAACGGCCTACCGCGGCGGCCCGGACGGGCGCTTCGCCAGCTTCGCCGCCCCGGCCGGGAGCGGCGCGCGCGAACTGTTCGTCAAGGGCAACAACGAATTGCTGACCCTGACCCAGCCGCACATCATCCAGGAAATCCACGAGCGCTACCTCGCGGCCGGTGCCGACCTGATCGAAACGAACACCTTCGGCGCCACCACCATCGCCCAGGACGACTATCACATGGGCCACCTGGCCTACGAGATGAACGTGGCCGCCGCCAAGCTGGCGCGCGCCGCCTGCGACAAGTACAGCACCCCGGACAAGCCGCGATTCGTGGCCGGCGCGCTCGGACCGACCCCGAAAACAGCCTCGATCTCGCCCGACGTGAACGACCCGGCCGCGCGCAACGTGACCTTCGACCAGTTGGTGACGGCCTACCACCAGCAGGTGGGCGGCCTGGTCGAAGGCGGCTCCGACGTGCTGCTGGTCGAAACCATCTTCGATACCTTGAACTGCAAGGCGGCGCTGTTCGCGATCGACCTGTATTTCACCGAACACCCGGCCATCGAACGCTTGCCGATCATGATTTCCGGGACCGTGACCGACGCCTCGGGCCGCATCTTGTCGGGCCAGACCGTGCCCGCCTTCTGGAACTCGGTGCGCCACGCCAAGCCGCTGACCATTGGCCTGAACTGCGCGCTGGGCGCGGCCCTGATGCGCCCCTACGCCGAGGAACTGTCGCAGATCGCCGACACCTTTGTCTGCATCTACCCGAACGCCGGCCTGCCCAACCCGATGAGCGACACGGGCTTCGACGAACTGCCGCTTGACACCTCGTCTCTGCTGCGCGAATTTGCCGACAGCGGCTTTATCAACATTGCCGGCGGCTGCTGCGGCACCACGCCCGACCACATCAAGGCGATTGCCGACATGCTGGCCACCACCAAGCCGCGCGCGATCCCGCAGATCCCGGTGGCGCAGCGCCTGTCGGGCCTGGAACCCTTCACCATCGACGGCGACTCTCTTTTTGTGAACGTCGGCGAGCGCACCAACGTGACCGGTTCCAAGGCGTTTGCGCGCATGATTTTGAATGAGCAGTACGACGAAGCGCTGTCGGTGGCGCGCCAGCAGGTGGAAAACGGCGCCCAGGTCATCGACATCAACATGGACGAGGCGATGCTCGACTCCAAGGCGGCGATGGAACGCTTCCTGAACCTGATCGCCTCCGAGCCGGACATTTCGCGCGTGCCGATCATGATCGACTCGTCCAAGTGGTCGGTGATCGAAGCGGGCCTCAAATGCGTGCAGGGCAAGGCCATCGTCAATTCCATCTCGATGAAGGAAGGCGAGGAAGAATTCATCCGCCAGGCGCGCCTGTGCCGCCGCTACGGCGCCGCCGTAATCGTGATGGCCTTCGACGAACAGGGCCAGGCCGACACCTTCGCGCGCAAGACGGAAATCTGCGCGCGCGCCTACAAGGTGCTGACCGAACAGGTGGGCTTCCCGCCGGAAGACATCATCTTCGACCCGAACATCTTCGCGATTGCCACCGGCATCGAAGAACACAATAACTACGCGGTCGACTTCATCAACGCCACGCGCTGGATCAAGGATAACCTGCCGCACGCGAAAATCTCGGGCGGCGTCTCGAACGTCTCATTCAGCTTCCGCGGCAACGACCCGGCGCGCGAAGCGATCCACACCGTGTTCCTGTACCACGCGATCAAGGCAGGCATGACCATGGGGATCGTCAACGCCGGCATGATGGGCGTGTACGACGACATCGCACCCGAATTGCGCGAGCGCGTCGAAGACGTGGTGCTCAACCGCCGCGACGACGCCACCGAACGCATGATCGAGATCGCCGGCACCCTGAAAGCCGGCGACAAGCAGGACGTGCAGACCCTGGCCTGGCGCGAAGGCACGGTGCAGCAGCGCCTCTCGCACGCGCTGGTGCATGGCATCACCCAGTGGATCGTGGAAGACACCGAGGAAGCGCGCCAGGAACTGCTGCACAACGGCGGGCGACCGATCCACGTGATCGAAGGCCCGCTGATGGATGGCATGAACGTGGTCGGCGACCTGTTCGGACAAGGGAAAATGTTCTTGCCGCAGGTGGTCAAATCGGCGCGCGTGATGAAGCAGGCCGTGGCCCACCTGATTCCCTTCATCGAAGAAGAAAAACTGCTGGAAGAAAAACGCACCGGCATCGTCGCCAAACCGAAAGGCAAGATCGTCATCGCCACCGTCAAGGGCGACGTCCACGACATCGGCAAGAACATCGTGTCGGTGGTCCTGCAGTGTAATAACTTCGAGGTCGTGAACATGGGCGTGATGGTGCCCTGCTCCGAAATCCTGGCGCGCGCCAAGGTCGAAAACGCCGACATGATCGGCCTCTCTGGCCTGATCACGCCCTCGCTGGAGGAGATGGCGCACGTGGCCAAGGAAATGCAGCGCGACCCGCACTTCCGCATGCTCAAGATCCCGCTGCTGATCGGCGGCGCCACCACCAGCCGCGCCCACACGGCGGTGAAGATCGCCCACAACTACGACGGCCCGGTGGTGTACGTGCCGGACGCATCGCGTTCGGTATCGGTGGCGCAGTCGCTGCTCACGCCGGAAAGCCGCGACCAGTACATCGACGACATCGCCCAGGATTATGTGCGCATCCGCGAGCAGCACGCCAACAAGAAGGCGCTGCCGATCTTGTCGCTGGCCGCCGCGCGCGCCAACAAGATGGCGCTGGCGTTCGAGCCGGTGCGCCCGAAATTCATCGGCCGGCGCGAATTCAAGAACGTCGACCTGGGCACGCTGGCCAGGTATATCGACTGGGGTCCGTTCTTCCAGACCTGGGACCTGGCCGGCCCCTTCCCCGCGATCCTGACTGACGAGGTGGTCGGCGAAGCGGCATCGAAGGTGTTCGAGGAAGGCCAGGCGCTGCTCAAGAAAATCATCGAAGGGCGCTGGCTGACCGCCAATGGCGTCATTTCGCTGCTGCCGGCCAATAGCGTGAACGACGACGATATCGAGGTTTATACCGACGAGACCCGCGCCACGGTGGCATTCACGTATTACGGTTTGCGCCAGCAGGGCGTCAAGCCGCTGGTCGATGGCGTGCAGCGGCCGAACCAGTGCCTGGCCGATTTTATCGCGCCGAAAGCATCGGGCATCAAGGATTATATCGGCATGTTCGCGGTGACCAGCGGGCTGGGAATTGAAAAATACGAGAAGCGCTTTGAGGATGCGCACGACGATTACTCGTCGATCATGCTCAAGTCGCTGGCCGACCGCCTGGCCGAAGCATTCGCCGAATATATGCACGAGCGCGTGCGCACCGATTTGTGGGGGTATGCGGCGGGCGAGAATCTGTCGAATGAAGACATGATCGGCGAGCGTTACGCGGGTATTCGTCCGGCGCCGGGTTATCCGGCCTGTCCGGAGCATACGGTGAAAGCCGATATGTTCAAGGTATTGCAGGCGCAGGAAATCGGCATGGAACTGACCGAGTCGTTCGCCATGTTCCCGGGCGCGGCGGTGTCGGGATTCTATTTCGCCCATCCGGAAGCGAAGTATTTCGTGGTCGGAAAGATCGGCGAAGACCAGTTGAACGATATGACGGCGCGCCGTGGTGTGCCGAAAGAAGACCTGGAACGCTGGCTGGCGCCGAATCTGTCGTAAAACGCAGCGCCTCTGTCGTTCCTGGCATTGCCAGAAACGACTTACCACGCCGTGGCGGCACTTGGCGGGAACCCAAGTCACCGTCGTTCCCGCCTCTCCAGGAATTGGCCTCCGTCTTCCTGCCACTGGCAGAAATGACTTCCCGCGGAGGGCTAGACGCCCCACGGCAATCCAATTTTGTTCCGTAGCCGTCGGCTGAGCGTCGGACTTGGATTCCCGCCTGCGCGGGAATGACGGAGCGTAAGTTATCGGTATGAAGCTCTGGACTGGCCCGGTTCCACGGAATTGGAGGAGTTTCTTAGAAACCGGAGGCTGCGCGGGAAGTCGGTTCCGGCAATGCCAGAGACGACGGGGGGCAGTGGCCACGGCAACGCTGTCGCCGGCCTCCCCACAAATGAACTTTCCCCCGCATTTCCTGCCTAACTCCCTGTACGCCCGGGAGTAGCGGCGCATCTCCCTGGTCATGTTTTTCCGCGCCGGACATCGCGTTCAGGAGGTAATATGGAAATCCAACGCCCCGCCAGGCGGTGGCAGGATCAGGCGATCCTGCTGCTCGGACTCTGGCTGTTCGTCTCACCCTGGGTGCTGGCCTACCCAGCCAACACTCCGCAGGCCATGAATGCCTGGATCGCGGGCGCGGTCATCGCCGTGCTCGCCGCGTTCGACCTGGTCAAAACCTACGTCTGGGCCGTCGTCGTCAACCTGCTGGCGGGTGTGTGGGTAGCCGTCTCACCGTGGATTCCGGCCGTGGCCGACCGCGGACCCATGATGAACAATAGCCTCATCGTGGGCATCGCCGTCATCGTCCTGGCCTTGTGGGAGTTGCGCAGCGATCCGGACCTGCACAAGCAATGGGCGGGCGGCACATAGCACGTGCCACGGGCGGAGCCAGCGGCCCCGCCCGCACTCAAATGGCGAAACGCACCACCTTGTCGCTCCACTCGAAAGCGGCTACTTCCAGCTCGATCAGTTCTTCGCTGGAAATAGCCAGTTCGCGCAATGCGGGCAGCACCTGGTCGTCGCATTCTTCCATGCGCTCGATGCACTCGGCAAGGTGCAGCAGGTCGCCGAAGAAGCCGGTGCGCTGCAGCAGCGCGTGCGCCACCTCGTCGATGACGGGAATCTGCTCGACGATGACCGTCATCGACATCCCGAACAGGGCATCCATCAGCGACATGATGCCGACCGTGAAGGCGATTTCGGCCACGTTGCGCTGGCCCGGGCGCAAGCGTTGCGCCAGCAGTTCGAGCAGGCGGCCGCGCGTGGTGGCCAGCAGCAGCAGCGGCGACATGCTGCTGCCCCGGCGCGTGGGTTCGGCGTACAGCATGATTTGCAGCCAGCGCTGCAACTGGCGGCGGCCGAGAATGGTGACCGCCTGGCTGATCGAATCGATGCGGTGGCGCATGCCGATCGCCGGAGTGTTGACCAGCCGCAGCAGGTTGAAAGCCAGGGTCACATCGCGCTTGACGGCACGTTCGATCTCGATATTGTCGGCATCCGAGGTTACCAGACTCATCAGTTCGAGCACCGTCAGCTGCGACGGCGACAGCTTGCGCCCGCTGATCACCGCCGGCCGGGCGAAATAGTAGCCCTGGAAATAGTCGAAGCCCAGCCCGAGGCAGGCATCGAATTCCTCGCGGGTTTCGACCTTTTCCGCGATCAGCTTCTTGTGCTGGCGCTTGAAGCGTGGCGCAAGCTGCGTCAGCGAGGCGAGCGGCATGGCGCGCACGTCGAGCTTGACGTATTCGACCATCGGCAACAGCAGTTGCACGTCGGGGGCGTCGACGCGTACGTCGTCGAGCGCAAAGTGGAAGCCATGCGCGCTCAGGTCGGCAATGCGGTCGAGCACGGATTTGGTGACTACCATGCTCTCGACGAGTTCCAGCACCACCCGTTCGCGCGGCAGGAACACGAAAATGTCGCTCATCAGCACTTCGGCGTCCACATTCAGGAAGCCGAGCGCATCACCGATGACTTTTTCCAGCCCCAGCTGGGCGGTGTGGGCAATCACCGTGGCGGTGGCGGCGACGTCGCTGTCGATCTCGGCCACGTCACCCGGCGCGTTGCGAAAAAGCATTTCGTAACCGTACAGCCCTTGCTGACGGTCGAGGATTGGCTGGCGCCCCAGATAGAAATCCCGCACTGGCATCTGCTGCGCCATTAGGTCGGAGTCGTGGCTCATCTGTCCTGTAAATATGGATAATAACAGCCGGTAATGTAACCTAATTAATACCAGTGCGTGGAGGAAATACTTAGCGCTCTTGTATTGACATCCCGTCCACGAACACGTTGAATTCGCCGGGCGCGAAGGCGGTCCACTGTTCGTTGGTCGTCAACGGTTCGGTGACGATAATGGCTACCCGGTCTTGCGGTGTGGTGACTTGAGAAAAATCAACGCTGACATCTTCGTCGGACAGGCTGGCCGTGACAAAGGGATGCTGGCGCACCACATAATGCAGCTTGGTCGAGCAATGGACGAACAGGGCCGAGCCGTCCGACAGCATCAGATTAAAGGTCCCATGCACGGCAACGGCGGCCACCAGTTCCTTGAGCGCCGCGCGCAGCAAGGGCATTGCGGGCGGCGTGTCGCCGAAGCGCTTGCGCAATTCCTGCAGCAGGAAACAGAAGGCTTTTTCGCTGTCGGTGCTGCCGACCGGGCGATACGGCCCGTTCAGGGTCGGCGCAAACTCCTTGAGGTCGCCGTTATGTGCAAACACCCAGTAGCGGCCCCACAGCTCGCGCACGAAGGGATGGCAGTTTTCCAGCGCCACGTGGCCTTGGGTTGCCTTGCGAATATGGGCAATGACGTTTTTCGACTTGATGGGATAGCGCTTGATCAGTTCGGCGACAGGCGACTCGACGGCAGCCAGGTGATCGACGAAATGGCGCACGCCGGCGCCCTCGAAAAAGGCGATGCCCCAGCCATCGTGGTGGGTATCGGTGCGGCCGCCGCGCATGGCGAAGCCGGTAAAGCTAAAAACAATGTCGGTAGGGACATTGCAGTTCATTCCAAGGAGTTGGCACATGACGCCAGAATACCATGTTCGGGTGCAAGCCTGAGACCTGGCAAGCGCCTGCGGTGGCTGCGCGGCAAGCGGCAATCCGCCTTGCGTTCCGGTCCAGGCCGGGATGCGTTTTACACGGCGCGATTGTTGCGGGCGCCTGGCTCAACCCTTTGGCTTGGCCGCTGGCGGGAGGGATGCCTGACTGAACCCGGTTGACTCGGGCCGTGGCGGGAGGGATGCCTGACTGAACCCGGTTGGCTCGGGCCGTAGCGGGAGGGACGCCTGACTGAAGCCTTTGGCTCGGCCGGTGGCGGGATCGGCGCGTATCAAGGTGGCGCGAAGGAGTGGGAACGAGGCGCTACGCCGTCGCATGGCCTCTTCCTGGCATTCCCGCGCCAGACAGCCTGCCCCGCGCGGGAACGGGCTTTTGCCGGTAACAGCGCTGCGCTAGCGAGACCGCCAGCGACTGTCCCAGCACCAGCCCAATATTAGTGCAACAACACCGGTTGGCTCATCAGCGAGTCATACGAACCGAGGAAATCATCGATTTCTTCCATGGTGGGTTCGCTGGCGATCAGGTTGTTGACGTCGCGCCTGAATGATTGCGCAAGTTTGCCGCCGATAAATGCTTCACGGCGACCGGATTTGTCGACGATTTCATATCCGCCGAAGCGCAAGGCTTCGAGATTGTGATCGACGCCGAACTCGACCACGCTGTACTGTTCACTGTTGTAGATCATGTTCATGTTTGCTCCTTCACTCGATCAGACGTTCCACTGTGCTCATCAGGGCAGGTGGGGCTATGCGGACCGATTTCAAGTGTGCAGGTCCGCTGTCAGTTCCAACAGCTGATCGTATGGCGGGTCTTGCAGCCACGATCGCAACTGATCAAGGTGGTCCGTGGCGGCCAGCCCGATGAACAGTCGCTCGGGTCGCAGACGCAGGATCCGATTTAATGTTACACGCAAAACGAGATTACCGGTGCAGCACAGGCAGCCGGGCGCGATCCGCTGCACTTGCAGCGCGTGGGAGGGGGATAGCAGGGTCTGGCCGGACGCCAACCCTTCGAGCAGCACGGCGCACAGGCCGGCAGCCGGCGATGACGCAAGGCGCGCCGCGATGGCGGCCTCGCGCTGCGGCGCCGAGCCGCCCGTGACCAGGGTCAGGGCAGCCCTGCGCGCAGGCGCTGCGGTCATCCGTTCTTTTTAGCCAGCTTGCCCGGCTCGACGCCGAGTTGCTTGAGCTTGCGGTACAGGTGGGTGCGTTCGAGACCGGTTTTTTCAGCCACGCGGGTCATGCTGCCGCCCTCGCGCCCCAGATGATGCTCGAAATACATGCGTTCGAAGGCATCGCGCGCCTCGCGCAGCGGCAAGTCGAAACTCAGGTTGAAGCCATGCCCTTCCCCGTTCGGCAAACCGCCCATGCGCGGCGCGATGGCCGATTGCGGGGTTTGCGCCGAAAACATGGCCGAGGCCGTCATCGGGCTTTCCTCGGGCTGGGGGGCCAGCATCGGGCGCGGCGCGATCACCGGCGCGCGCACCACTTCCTGGGCCCGCGTGAGGCCCTGCTGCACCGCCTTGAGCAGCTTTTGCAGCGCAATCGGCTTTTCGAGGAAGTTGAGCGCCCCGATCCGGGTCGCCTCGACCGCCGTATCGATGGTCGCGTGCCCCGACATCATGATGACCGGCATGGTCAGCAAGCCGTCGCGCTGCCACTCCTTGAGCAGGGTGACGCCATCGGTATCGGGCATCCAGATATCCAGCAGTACCAGATCCGGTGCCCCCGCCGCGCGCGCGTCACGGGCCTGCTGCGCGTTTTCAGCGAGCGTGATTGCATGGCCTTCGTCGCCCAAGATTTCCGAGAGTAACTCGCGGATGCCCATTTCATCATCAACTACGAGAATGTTTGCCATGTGTTTGCCTTCCTCTTTTTGCCCGCTCCAATGGCATGCAGCGCATACCGCTCACAGCCGCGATTTTATTCTTAGTTCAACGCTTACGCCACAACGCTGGCCGGTGCTAACTTTAACAGTAAAATCAACACCGACGCGCCAGTTCCGTCACTGCGGTTCTGTATCTCGATCTTGCCGCCGTGTTCATCGACGATTTTCTTCACCATCGGCAGTCCCAGCCCGGTCCCGCGCACCTTCGACGTGACATACGGCTCGAATGCGCGCGACAGGATTTTAGGAGCGAATCCCGGCCCGTTATCGACAATCGCCAGCCGTACCGCGGTGCCGGCCCCGTTCGCGCCCTGGTAATGAATCGCCTCGGTCGTGATATCGATGCGCGCCGGCGCCGTGTCGGGAGCGCGCTCGCTCATCGCGTCCTGGGCATTTTGCAGCAGATTGTGGATCACCTGGCGCAATTGCGTCGCATCGCCCATCACCGATGGCAGGCCGGCGGCAAGCTCAGCATGAATAATATCGCTTTCGTCGCCGGATAGGTACATATGCAGGATTTCGCCGACCAGGGCATTCAGGTCGAGCTTGTCGAGCACCGCCGGCGGCGCCTTGGCATAGTCGCGGAAGTCATCGACCATGCGCTTCATGGCATCGACCTGGTTGACGATGGTCGCCGTGCCCTTGTTGAGCAGGTCGCGGTCTGTGCCTTGCAGGCGCGATTCGAGCTTCATCTGCATGCGCTCGGCCGACAGCTGGATCGGCGTGAGCGGGTTTTTGATCTCGTGCGCCAGGCGCCGCGCCACCTCGCCCCAGGCCATCGAGCGCTGCGCCGAAATCACATCCGAAATATCATCGAATACCACGATGTAGCCGCTGCCGGCGCCCACCGGCAGGCGCGAGCCGCGCGCCAGCAGGGTGATGTCATGGTCGTCGCTGGTGCCGAGCCGGCGCGGGATTTCGATCTGCTGCTGCCAGTGGGTCTGCTTTCGCGGCGAGCCGGCCGCGCTCTGCGCGCTCTGGGTCGAAAACGCCTTGGCGATGGCGGCCCCGAACGCTTCCAGCCCGTCGATGGCGGCCAGCGCCGTGCCCATGTGGCCGGCCACGTCGTGCTGCAGGATGCGCTCGACCGCCTCGTTGGAACTGACCACGTGCGAGTCGGCGTCGAGCACGATCACCCCGGCCGACATATTGTCCAGCACCGACTCCAGGTGCGCCTTGGCGCTTTGCAGGGCGGCGCGGTTGCGCTCGACCGCGCTGCGCGCCTCGAACAGCTGGCCGGTCATGGTGTTGAACGATTGCGTCAGCGTGCCCAGTTCGTCGGAGGTGGCCACGATCGGGCGCGGCGACAGGTCGCCCTCGGCCACCGCGCGCGTGCCCTCGGCCAGCACCAGCAGCGGCTGCGCCAGTTTGCCGGCGATCACAAACGCACTGGCGATCGCCCCGAAGATCGCCAGCAGCAGCGTCAACGTGAGCGTCTCGATATACATCTTGCGCAAGCCGGTGCGCGCCACGAAGCGCTCCTGGTACTCGCTGTAGGCGTTGCGCAGCACCTCGGCGTTGAGCGCCAGCTTGACCGGCACCGCCTGCATCAGCTGCAAAAAGCGCGGCGCGGCGCCCGGCGGCTCGGGAATGGCCAGCACCACGCGCAGGCGCAGGCTGGTGGCGCCGTCGAGCGCATTGGCACTGCCGCCGTGGATGCCATTGACATCCTTGAAGTCGCGCTCGACCCCGCCCTCGGCCACCGAATACCCGCCCGGCATCACCGCCTGCAGCAGCATGGCCGGCGTCGGCAAGTCGGCTTTCAGGTCGCGCCGCCCTTCGGCCGCGCTGGTGACCATGCGGCCATCCTGGCCCACGATGACGGCGCTGAGCATGCCCTCCTGCTCCTGAACCAGGCGCGTGAGGATATCGTGCGAAGCCACCACATCCTGGCCGGCGATGGTGGCCGCGCTGATCTCGCCGATGGCCCCCAGTTCACTGCGCGCCTGGTCGAGCGCGGCCACGCCCAGGCTCACGCCCGACTCCAGCGCCGCCTCGATCTTCACGTTGAACCAGGACTCGATCGAATTGGACACGAACTGCACCGACACCAGGAAGATGACCAGGCCGGGCAGGATGCCGATGCCGGCGAACAGGATCACCAGGCGCGCCATCAGGCGCGAGCCGAACTTGCCGCTCTTGTAGCGCGAATACAGGCGCGCCAGCGCCACCACCACGAATATCAGCAGCGCCCCGGCCACCGCCGCGTTCAGGCCGAGCAGCCAGGTGTAGTACCGGTCGAAGAAGCCGGAATTGTCGGACGCCGAGGCGAGCAGGAACAGCAGGATGCTGACGACGGCGGCGCCGACCATCACTGCATAGCGCAAGGCTTGATTCACCGCTTATTCCGCCGTGTAGGGGAAGGTCTTGTTCTTGGAAGCGAGGCGCCAGTCGGAATTATTCAGCGCATTGACCTGCATCGGCTTGGGCAGCAGTTCGCGGTCCATGAACATGCGCACGGTGGCGTTGTAGGTCTCGCCGCGCTTGAGCGCCCCCTTCGGCGCGATCACCCAGCGGCTGGGGCGGCGGATCAGCACCATCGCATCTTCCAGGGTGAGAAAACTCTGCGCCATGCTGCCCAGGGCCGACACATGGTACTGGCGCGTGAGCACGTTGTACCAGATGCGGATGGTCTGGCGCGCCGACACCGCCTTGTCGTCATACCAGTACCAGCGCGGGCGGGTCAGTTCGATTTCGGTGGTGAAGTACAGTTGCACGCCATGCTTGATGGCGTCTTCCAGCCCCTCGTTCAACTCGAAGGCATAGCTGGCCGCCAGGCGGTAGCCCTCGTCGCTTGCCTCGATATGCGCATGCGTGATGTCGACCACGTCCGCCGCCCACGCCGGCACGCACGCGCACGCGGACGCGAACATCAGCAGCAGCTGGCAGGCAAGAAGGCGGAAAAATCGTTGTGTCACAGGGGGGCCAGAATCTTAAAGGTTCGCATAGTCGAAGGACCCCTTACGTCGCGTTTTTTTGAAACAGGGCGTAGAACAATCCGTCATGATCCTGCACGGCGGTACCGGTCGGAAGCAACTGTCCCGGCGCGGCGAGGCGGGTCGCATTGTGGCGCACCTCGAATGCGGCGGCCTGCGCCTCCGATTCCTGGGGCCAGAGCGAACATGTCACGAACAGCAATTTACCATTCGGGCGCAGCATCTGCCAAAGGTTGTCGAGAATTTTGGCCGAAAGTGTTGCAAGTTGGAGTGCATCGCCCTTGCGCCGCAGCCAGCGGATGTCCGGGTGGCGCCGCACGATGCCCGACGCCGTGCACGGCACATCGGCCAGGATGCGGTCGTACTGCTGGCCGTCCCACCACACGTTGGTCTGCGCCTCGAAGGCTTTGAGCGTCGCGCTCAAGCCTAAGCGTTCCAGATTTTCGCCCACGCGCTCAAGGCGTTTGGGGTCCGAATCGAGCGCGGTCAGGTCCAGCTGCGCCAGTTCCAGCAGGTGGCACGTCTTGCCGCCGGGCGCGGCGCAGGCGTCCAGCACGCGCATGCCGTCCTGCACATCGAGCAGCGGCGCGGCCAGCTGCGCGCCGGCGTCCTGCACCGAGGCCAGGCCCTGGTCGAAACCGGGGATCAGGGCCACGCCGAGCGCCTTGTCGAGGCGCACGGCGGACGGCCCGATTTGCGCGGCGGCCATGCCTGCGTCGGCCAGCAATTGTATGTATGCCGCGACCGTGGTCTTGCGCACGTTCACGCGCAAGGTCAATGGCGGCTGGGCGTTGCCGGCCGCGAGGATCGCTTGCCAGTTGCCTGGATAGGCAGCCTTGGCGGCGTCGATCCACCACTGCGGATAATTCCATTGCGCCACCGGCTGCCTCAGCGCCGTCTCGAGCAACTCCTCGCGTTCGCGCAGGAAGCGGCGCAGCACGGCGTTGACCATGCCCTTGGCGTGCGCCATGTCCGGGTGCGAACTGGCCACGGTGACGGCCTGGTCGACGACGGTAAATACTTCATAGGGCGGCTCGGCGCCGTCCGGGGTATCGATCAGGGTCAGGGCGCAACACAGCAGGCTGGCCAGCATCGGCGGTTCCGGCGCCTTCGACGTCATCAGGCCGAGCAGGGTCTCGCTGCGGCCGAGCTGGCGCATGGTGCGGTAAGCGATATCCTGGATCGCCCCGCGCGCCTGGGGCGCGGCGGCGGTCACGCCGAACGCGGTCAGCAACGCCTGCGGCAAGGCAGCGCCGCCGCGCACCTGGGCCACGGCATTCGCCGCCCCGAGCAGGCACAGCGCGAGCGAATCGGGCTTCAGATCGGGGCGATAGCCGGGCTGCAGCACGGGCTTGACCTCGAAACTGGAGCGCATGCGCGGCGCCGCCGCTTTATCCGCCTTGGGCGCGGCGGGTTTGATGGAGAGCGTCGGGCGCTTGTTGGTCATGGTCAGGTCTGCTTTGCGCTACTTTATAAAGGTGCAATTGTACCGGGTTAGCCCCCGCACAGGCTTAAACGATCCTTTATGACAACACATTCTTCCAACGTCCAACGATTTCCCACCACAACCGGGGTCTGACCTCTGATTCGAAATATTTTTCCGTGAATCAACACTTTTGCATGTAAAAAAAGACCTCTCGGGCGTGTCCGCCTCGTGCGCTGCGGCCAAGTCGGCTTATTGCTGCCAAGGATGTAACAGACAACGTTTTCATTGCTAATCAGAGGTCAGACCCCGGTTCGGGGATTTTTTGGGAGTGTGGGGGCGCTATCGATGGCTTGCGAGGGCGGACTCAGAGGGGCGGCAAACCAGTATAATTGAGCTACTATTGCCCGTGGCACCGCCACCGCTCGACTACTCTACAGATCACCGCTCATGCTCGCCTCACAAAAACAAGAAATCGCCGCCCTGTTCCAGGCCGCCCTCGCCCCTGTCCTCGACGGTACCGGCATCGCGCCGTCTGTCGTCCTGGAGCGCCCGCGCGATCCGTCGCACGGCGACATCGCCTGCAATATCGCCATGCAGCTGGCCAAGCAGCTCAAGATGAATCCACGCGAGCTGGCCCAGAAAATCGTCGCCGCGCTGCTCGACAACCCGGCCGGCAAGACGCTCATCGACAGCGCCGACATCGCCGGCCCCGGTTTCATCAACCTGCGCGTGGCCGCCGCCGCCAAGCAGTCGGTGGTCAAGACCATCCTCGCCGAAGGCCAGGCCTACGGCCGCAGCGATGCCGGCGCCGGCAAGAAAGTGATCCTCGAATTCGTGTCGGCCAATCCGACCGGCCCGCTGCACGTGGGCCATGGCCGCCAGGCCGCGCTGGGCGACGCCCTCGCCGCGCTGTTCGATTCGCAAGGCTTCGCGGTCACCCGCGAGTTCTATTACAACGACGCCGGCGTGCAGATCGCCACCCTGGCCAATTCGGTCCAGGCGCGCGCGCGCGGCTTCAAGCCGGGCGACGCCGAATGGCCGGAGTCGGCCTACAACGGTGACTACATCGCCGATATCGCCACCGATTACCTGGCCGGCAAAACCGTCTCGGCCAGCGACGGCCTGCCCGCCACCGCCAGCGGCAAGGTCGACGACCTCGACTCGATCCGCCCGTTCGCCGTCACCTACCTGCGCAACGAGCAGGATATCGACCTGCAAGCCTTCGGCGTCAAGTTCGATAACTACTACCTCGAATCGTCGCTGTACGCCGACGGCAAGGTGGAAAAAACCGTCGAGGCCCTGATCAAGGCCGGCAAGACCTACGAACAGGATGGCGCGCTGTGGCTGCGCACCACCGACTACGGCGACGACAAGGACCGCGTGATGCGCAAGTCCGAAGGCGGCTTCACCTATTTCGTGCCGGACGTGGCGTACCACGTCGTCAAATGGCAGCGCGGCTTCACCCAGGCCATCAACATCCAGGGCAGCGACCACCACGGCACCATCGCGCGCGTGCGCGCCGGCCTGCAGGCGGTCGGCCTGGAGATCCCGCAGGGCTACCCGGACTACGTGCTGCACAAGATGGTCACCGTCATGAAAGACGGCGCCGAGGTCAAGATCTCCAAGCGCGCCGGTTCCTACGTGACGGTGCGCGACCTGATCGAATGGTCGGGCGACGGCGACATCGCCAGGGGCCGCGATGCGGTGCGCTTCTTCCTCATCTCGCGCAAGGCCGATACCGAATTCGTATTCGATGTCGACGTCGCCCTGAAAACGTCGGACGAGAACCCGGTGTATTACGTGCAGTACGCGCACGCGCGCATCTGCCGCATGCTCGAACAGTTCACGGGCGAGCTGGCGTCGCTGGCATCGGCCGACCTGGCGCCGCTCACCGCGCCGACCGAGATGACCCTGCTGGCGACCCTGGCCGCCTACCCGGAAACGCTGGCGCGCGCCCAGACCGAGCTCGGTCCGCACCAGGTGGCGTTCTACCTGCGCGACCTGGCCGCCAACCTGCACAGCTTCTACTTCGCCGAGCGCGTGCTGGTCGACGACCAAGCGCTCAAACTGGCGCGCCTGGCGCTGATGGTCGCCACGCGCCAGGTACTGCGCAACGGCCTGGCCATGATCGGCGTGTCGGCGCCGGAAAAAATGTAACCGCCACTTCGATTGAAAGCTCCAATGACACGCGATTCCCGCCCTCGGCTCAAACTACCGCTCAAGCACCAGCAAGGCAATACCCTCACCGGCATCGTCATCGGCCTGATCGTGGGCCTGGTGATCGCTGTCGCGGTCGCGCTGGCGATCACCAAGGGCGCCACGCCGTTCACCGATAAAACCGGCAAGGCCGGCAAGATGGGCGAGCCGACCGCCGGCCAGGCGGCCGATCCGAACAAGCCGCTGTACGGGAACAAGGAAGCGGCGCGCGCCGCCAACAAGCAGATCACCGACAAGCCCAAGGCCGCCACCCCGGCCGAAGCCGATCCGCTGGGCGCGGCCATCGCCAACATGAAGGAAAAGCCGGAGAAGCCGGCCCCCGCACCGGCACCGGCGCCAACCCAGGTGGCCGCCGCCCCCCACGCGCCAGCCCAGAACGTGGTCCCGTCCGCGCCTGCCGAAGCGGCCGAGGAAAAGATCACCTATTACCTGCAGGCCGGTGCCTTCCGCGAAGTGGCGGACGCCGAAAACACGCGCGCCAAGCTCGCCCTGCTCGGCTTCGAGGCCGTCATCAGCGAGCGCGCCAACGACAGCGGCGTGCTGCACCGGGTCCGCATCGGCCCCTACGGCCAGGTCGAAGCGATGAACAAGGCGCGCGCCAAACTGGTCGACGCCGGCATCGACGTCGCCATCGTGCGCAACCAGAAATAACCCACGACACCACGGAAAACCCGCATGCCTACTCTCTTCAAGATCATGCTCGCGCTGGCCCTGTGCAGCGCCGGCGCCCACGCAACGGCGTCGCCCGAGGCACCTGTCAGCGGCACCGACTACGTGACCCTGCCCGAGGCGCAGAACACCGACGCCGGCCAGAAAGTCGAAGTCACCGAATTTTTCGCCTACTACTGCCCTCACTGCGCCAGCTTCGAGCCGGCGCTGGCCGAGTGGGTCAGGAAGCAGGGCAACAAGATCGTGTTCAAGCGCGTCCACCTCGGCCACACCCCGGCCGTGGTGCCGCAGCAGCGCCTGTACTACACGCTCGAATCGATGGGCCTGGCGCCGCAGTACCACGCCAAGGTATTCAGCGCCATGCACGAACAGGGCAAGCGCTTCGGCAACGACGAACAGGTGTTCGACTGGGCCGCCAGCGCCGGCATCGAGCGCGCCAAATTCACCGACGCCTACCGCTCGTTCGGGGTCCAGGCCAAGCTCTCGCGCGCCAACGGCATGGTGGCGTCGTACCAGATCAAAGAGTGGCCGCAGGTGGCCATCGGCGGCAAGTACATGACCTCGCCCAACCTGGCCGGCGCCAGCGCGACCGCCGCGACCGAAGCGCAGCAACAGCAAATGGCGCTGCAAGTGATGGATCACCTGGTCGCCAAAGCGGCAGCGGAAAAGAAATAAGCATGCCGGCGCGCGCCCAATGAACCGCGTGTTCATCACCGGCGCGTCGAGCGGACTCGGTGCGGCGCTGGCGCGCGAGTACGCCGCGCGCGGCGCGAGCGTGGGCCTGGTGGCGCGCCGCCGCGACGCGCTCGACGCCCTGCGCGCGCAATTGCCGCACCCCGAACGCCATCTGGTATATGCGCTCGACGTCACCGACCGCGCCGCGCTGACGGCGGCCGCCCTTGATTTCATCGAACGCCAGGGCGGCGCCGATATCGTCATCGCCTGCGCCGGCATTTCGGTCGGCACCCTGACCGAATTTGCCGAAGACCTGCCGGTGTTCGACGCCATCCTCGCCACCAACGTCAGCGCCACCGTGGCCACCTTTGCGCCCTTCATCGCCACCATGAAAGCGCAGTCCACGCCGTGCCGCCTGGTCGGCATCGGCAGCGTGGCCGGTGTGCGCGGCCTGCCCGGCGCCGGCGCCTACAGCGCCTCCAAGGCGGCGCTGCGCGTGTATTGCGAATCGCTGCGGCTCGAACTCAAGCCGCACGGCGTCAAAGTGGTGACCATCGCGCCCGGCTACATCGATACACCCATGACCAGACATAACGCCTATCCGATGCCCTTCCTGATGTCGCCGGCGCGCTTTGCCGCCAGGGCCGCGCGCGCCATCGCCGCCGGCACCAGCTACCGCGTGATCCCGTGGCAGATGGGCGTGGTGGCCAAGCTGCTGCGGCTTTTGCCGAACTCCCTGTACGACCTGGCCTTCGTCAACGCGCCTCATAAGGCACGCAAGGCCCGCAAGGAAACGCCATGAACGATACCCTCGCCGCCCCGGCCAGCCTGGGCATGGATGCCGCCGCGATCGCCCTCCACGCCAGTGCGCCGGAGCTGGCCGGCATCGATATCGAAGTCGTGGCCGAAACCGGATCGACCAATGCCGACCTGCTGGCACGTGCCGCCGGTCTGCAACGCCCCGTGCTGCGCGTGGCCGTGCACCAGACGGCCGGTCGCGGGCGCGCCGGACGCAGCTGGCTGTCGGCGCCCGGTGCGGCGCTGACGTTTTCGCTGGCCTGGCATTTTGCCGGACCGTTGCGCGAGCTGGCCGGCTTGCCGCTGGCGGTCGGCGTGGCGCTGGCCGACGCCCTCGGCGCGCTCGGCGTGCCGGTCCAGCTCAAGTGGCCCAACGACGTGCTGCGCGACGGCGCCAAGCTGGCCGGCGTGCTGATCGAAACCCAGGCCGCACCCGCTGGCGGCGTGTGGGCGGTGATCGGGGTCGGCCTCAATCTGCTCATGCCCGATGAAATGGAACAGCGCATCGGGCGCAGCGTGGCGGGGGCCCCATGGCTGGCGCAGATGGAGCGCAATGCGCTCATGGCGCAGCTGCTCGGCGTGCTGGCCACGAACCTCGGCCAGTTCGCGCAAGGCGGCTTTGCGCCTTTCTGCGCGCGCTGGAACCGCCTGCATGCTTACCAGGGCCTGGCGGTCGTCATCATCGATCGCGACGTCACCCTGCATGAAGGCGTGGCCGCCGGCGTCGACGATGGCGCGCGCCTGCTGCTCGACACGGCCGGCGGACGCATCGCCATCGTCGCCGGCGACGTGTCGCTGCGCGTGCGGGAGCACTGAGATGCTGCTGCTGATCGACGCCGGCAATACGCGCATCAAATGGGCGCTGGCCGAGGACGGCGCCGCGCCCGGCACCTGGCTCGCCAGCGGCGCCGTGGCCCACGCCGACCTGAATCACCTGCCGGCCAGCTGGGCCCGGCACGGCGTCACGCGCGCGCTGGTGTCGAACGTCGCCGGCAGCAAGCTGCACGACCAGCTGCAACTGATGATTCCGACCACCGCGATCAGCTGGTTCGCATCGACCGCGCAACTGGCCGGCATGCGCAACGCCTACCGCAATCCGTCCCAGCTCGGGTGCGACCGTTTCGCCGCGGCGCTCGGCGCGCGTGCGCTGGCGCCCGGCCAGGCGCTCATCGTCGCCACCTGCGGCACCGCCACCACCATCGACGCGGTCAGCGCCGACGGCATGTTCCTGGGCGGGATGATCCTGCCCGGGCTGGGCCTGATGGCCACTTCGCTGGCGCGCAATACGGCGCAGCTGCCCCAGGTCGCGCCCGGCGCCACCCTGCCGGCCGGCTTTGCCGACAATACCGCCGACGCCATCCTGTCCGGCTGCCTGTCGGCGCAGGCCGGCGCCATCGAACGCGCCTGCGCGCTGCATGGCGCCAGCGCCTGCATCGTCTCGGGCGGCGCGGCCCAGTACATCGCTCCCGTGCTCAGGCTCCCGATCGAACACCGGATCGTCGATAATATCGTCCTGATCGGCCTTCATTCCACCGTCACGTCTTCGCCACTCCAGGATAGCCCGTGTTGAAATTCATATTTTGGACCCTCCTTGCCATCAATGCCGTGCTGTTCGCGTTCGGCCAGGGCATGCTCGGCAACTTCAGGGAAAACGAGCGCGAGCCGGGCCGCATGCGCAACCAGCTCGGCACCGAGAACATCAAGCTGGTCGCCGCCCGCCCGCCGGCGCCCGACGCGGAAGCGGCCGCGGACCCGGAGCCGGTGGTCGCGCCGCCGACACCGGTGCTGGTGATGGCCAAGCCGGCCGCGCCGGCGCCCGCCGAGCCGAAGCCGGAACCCAAACCGGAACCCAAGCCGGAACCGAAGCCGGACCTGGTTGCCTGCACATCGGTTGGGAATTTTGCGCAGGCCGATGCGCGCCGCTTCGAGGCCATGCTCGCGCCGCTGGCCCTGGGCCAGCGCCAGACGCGGGAAAACGTCGCCGTGCCCGAGGTGACCAGCCATATCGTGTTCATTCCTTCGCCCGGCAGCAAGGAAGCGGCCGACCGCAAGGCCGCCGAACTGAAGGAACTCGGCATCACCAGCTTCTTTATCATGAACGACAACAGCCCGATGAAGTATGCGATTTCGCTGGGCGTGTTCAAGTCGGAGACGTCGGCCCAGACCCTGCTGGCGACGCTGACCAAGCAGGGCGTGGCCGGCGCCAAGGTGAGCGGACGCACCAGCCAGGCGACCAAGATGGCTTACCGCTTCCGCGCGCTGGAACCGGCCGCCAAAGCCAAGGTCGATGCGATCGTGGCGCGCTTTCCGGGCCAGGAAACGCGCAGCTGCAAATAAGGCTGGCGGCCCCGGGCCGGATCAGCGCTGCACGACGATGGGTTTGAGGCGCAGCGTGGCCGGCAGGTCGCGCAGCGCCTGCATGGCGTCGGCCCGGCTCGGGAACGGGCCGCTGAACAGGCGGTGCAGCGCACCGCCCTGCACCACTTCGACGGCGGACAGCGCCCCGCCCGTGGCCGCGATCTGCGCGCGCACGTCGGCCGCCTTGTCGGCGCGGGCAAAAGCACCGAGCTGCAGATAAAACCCCGGCGCCGCAGCTGGCGCTGCGCCCGCCGCCGGCGCGGGTGCCGGCGCCAAGGCGGTGGCCGTCACCGTGATTGCGCTGCTTTCGCCCGGCGGCGGCATGTCCGCCGCCATCGTGCTCACTTCTCCTTCCGGCTCGGGCGTCATGCGCCGGATGGTGGCGATGCGCTCCTGCGCGTTGGGCAGCAGCCGTTCCACCTCCACCATGTGGCTGCCCTTGCCGAGCAGGCCGAGTTTGAGCGCGGCCGTGTACGACACGTCGACCACGCGGCTCGAATGGAACGGCCCGCGGTCGTTGATCCGCACCACCACCTGCTTGCCGTTATCGAGGCTGGTAATGCGCGCGTACGAGGGAATCGGCAGGGTCGGATGGGCGGCCGTCATCTTGTACATGTCGTACAGTTCCCCCGACGAGGTGCGCTGGCCATGGAATTTCTTGCCGTACCAGCTGCCCACCCCGCGCTGCTTGAAGGCCTGCTCGTTGAGCATCGGCGTGTAGGTCTTGCCGAACACGACGTAGGGCCGGTTGGCGTAGCGCGCATACGGTTCGTCCTTGACCACGGCGTCCGGCACGTCGCGCAGGTTGGGCGGCGGATTGTCGCCCGGGCCATCGTCCTGGTAGTAGCCGCCGCGCCCGGAACCGGCGCGCGGCATGCGCGGCAAGTCCTGGCCGATGTCGCCATGCTTTGCCGCCGGCGTACCCGGGGCCGGCATTGGCAGCATGCGCCGGTGGCCTTCCGAATCGGTACCGCAGGCAGTCAGTAATAAGGCCAGTGCGCAGAGCGCAATGGAAGGTGGAAGCGTTCGTGTTACCGCCATCGTGTCTCCGGGATCAGGTTTGCACCAGCTTGCGGTGCCGCTGGATACTCATGAGTATACCTGCCCCGAGTCCGAGGGTCACAAAAGCGGTCCCGCCATAGCTCATGAACGGCAGCGGCACGCCCACCACCGGCAGGATGCCGCTGACCATGCTCATGTTCACAAAGGCGTAGGTAAAGAAGATCATCGTGATCGCGCCGGCCAGCAGGCGCGTGAACAGGGTCGGCGCATTGGCGGCGATCATCAGGCCGCGCCCGATCAGCAGCAGGTACAGGAGCAGCAGGCCGAGAAAGCCCATCAGCCCGAATTCCTCCGAAAAGACCGAGAAAATGAAGTCGGTGGTGCGCTCGGGGATGAATTCGAGGTGGGCCTGGGTGCCCTTCATCCAGCCCTTGCCGCTGATCCCGCCCGAGCCGATCGCGATGGTCGACTGGATGATGTGGAAGCCCTTGCCCAGCGGGTCGGCGTTCGGATCGATCAGGGTGAGCACCCGTTCGCGCTGGTAGTCGTGCATCAGCGACCAGGCCACCGGCAGGCTGCCGGCGCCGGCCACGAACAGGCCAAGCAGCGCCTTCCACGACAGCCCGGCCAGGAAGATCACATAAAAGCCGGAGGCCAGCACCAGCAGCGAGGTGCCCAGGTCGGGCTGCAGCTGGATCAGGCCCACCGGCACCGCCAGCAGCACGGTGGCGATGAGGAAGGAATGCCAGCGCACCAACCCGGCCTTCTGGTGGAAGTACCAGGCCAGCATCAGCGGCATGGCGATTTTCATGATCTCGGACGGCTGGATGTCGAAGCCGATGTGCAGCCAGCGGCGCGCGCCTTTCTTGATCACGCCAAACATGAACACCGCCACCAGCAAGGTCACGCCGACCGTGTAGATCGGCACGGCGAGCCGCATCAGCGTTTGCGGCGGCACCTGGGCCGCCAGCCACATGACCAGGAAGGCGATCATCATGTTGCGCAGCTGGCCTTCAACGCGGCCGGGGAAGTCGGCGCCGGCCGAGTACATCGTCACCAGGCTGGTACCGAGCAGCAGGAAGATGACCATGGCCAGCGGCGCGTCGAACACCAGCAGGTAAGGCTTGACGCGCCGCCACAGCGAGCGCCGTTCGTTGATGCGCATGGCCGTCACTCCTTCGGTGCCGGCGTTTCGGCGCCCGGCTTGTATGGCATTTCGGTGGCCGAATCGGTCTTCAGTTCTTCCAGCGGCAGCAGTTCCACGTCTTCCTTGGGCACCTTGGTGCCATCCTTGCCCGCCGGGCGCTTGCCCAGCAGGTAGTAGTCGAGCGCCTTGCGCGCGATCGGCGCCGCCACAGCGCCGCCGAAGCCGGCGTTTTCGACGATCAGGGCCAGCGCGATGCGCGGCTTGTCGGCCGGCGCGAAGGTGATGTACAGCGAGTTGTCGCGCAGGCGCTCGTTGACGTTCTTGGCGTTGTATTTTTCGCCGCGGCGCAGGCCGACCGCTTGCGAGGTGCCGGTCTTGCCGGCGGCGATGTAGCCGGCGTTCGCAAACGCGGTCTTGCCGGTGCCGCGCTCGGACACCCCGACCATGGCGCGCTTGATGAAATCGATGTTGCCCTGGCTTAGCCGGATGCGCGCGCTTTCCTTCGGCACCGTCAGGGCGCGCGCGCGCGTGCTGCTGTCTTCGACAATCTTGACCAGGTGCGGCTTCATGACCACGCCGTTGTTGGCCAGGTTGGCCACTGCGTGCGATAGCTGCAGGATGGTGAAGCTGTTGAAGCCCTGCCCGATGGCGATATTGACGGTGTCGCCGCCGACCCAGGTCTGCATCAATTTGTTTTTGGCGAAGCGCGCCCGCTTCCAGTCTTTCGACGGCAGCACGCCAATTTTTTCGTTCTCCAGGTCGATCCCGGTCTTCTGGCCGAAACCGAACGGTTTCATGAAGTCGTGGATCGCATCGATGCCGAGATCGTTGCCGAGCTGGTAATAGTAGGTATTGCACGAGACGATGATCGAATCGGTCAGGCTGACCATGCCGTGCCCGCCCACCTTGTCATCCTTCCAGGTGTGGCCGCCCAGGGTGAAATAGCCGGCGTCGGAAATCGTGTGGTTCTGCGTGCGCTTGCCCAGTTCCAGCGCGGCCAGCGCCATGAACGGCTTGAAGGTCGATCCGGGCGGATAGGTGCCCTGCAGCGGGCGGTTCATCAGCGGGCGGTCGAGCGAGGTATTGAGTTCGTTCCAGCTCTGGGTGTCGATGCCGTCGACGAACAGGTTCGGATCGAACCCGGGACGCGACACGTAGGCCAGGATGTCGCCCGTCTCCGGTTCGATGGCGACCAGCGCGCCGCGGTACTCGCCGAAGGCTTCCTCGATGATCTTTTGCAGTTCGATGTCGATCGACAGAATCAGGTTGCTGCCGGCGGTCGCTTCCGTGCGCGACAGGATGCTGACCGCGCGCCCGCTGGCGGTGCGGATGATCTTCTGGTAGCCGGTGCGCCCGTGCAGCTGCGCTTCGTAGCTCTTTTCCAGCCCTTCCTTGCCGATATGGTCGGTGCCGTTGTAGTTCGCCTTGTCGGGCCGCTCTTCGAGCTCCTTGGCTTCCTTCTGGTTGATGCGGCCGATATAGCCGATCACGTGCGAGGCGGTTTCACCCAGCGGGTACTGGCGGAACAGGCGCGCCTGCACCTCGACCCCGGGAAAACGGAAGCGCTGGGCGGCGAAGCGCGCCACTTCGTCGTCGGTCAGGCGGGTGCGCAGCGGCACGCTCTCGAAATTTTTCGACTCGGCCAGCAGGGTCTTGAAGCGCTTGCGGTCCTTGGGCTCGATCTCGATCAGCGTCGACAACTCGTCGATCACCGAATCGAGCGTTGCGCGCAGCTTGGATTGGGTGATTTCGAGCGTGTAGGCAGAGTAGTTGCGCGCCAGGACTACGCCCTTGCGGTCGACGATCAGGCCGCGGTTGGGCACGATCGGCACGATGGCGATGCGGTTGTCTTCGGCCAGCGCCGCAAAATCGTCGTGCTTGACCACCTGCAGGTACACCAGACGCGCCGCCAGCGCGCCGAAGCAGACGAAGACGAGCGCGATCAGCGCCGCCACGCGCAGGCGAAACAGGTGGATTTCGCGGTCGTTATTGGTTATTTCAGTCATGACGCAGCCGCACCATCAGATCGGGCGCGTATGGTCGCGGTCGACGGCGCGCCGCTGCGGCGCGAGCAGCATCCAGGTAATCACGGGCCACAGTGCGATGCCCACCACGCTCTCGATGAAGTACATCCAGCCGGGGAATTTGCCCGAGACGACCACGCGCACGATGACCTGGATGGCCTGGGTGGCGAGCAGCAGCGGAAACACGTGCAGCGCCTGGGTCAGCACCGGAAACCACAGCACGCGCCGGTGAATCATGATGGCCAGGTAGGATAGCAGCGTATAGGCCAGCGCGTTCTCGCCGAGCAGGGTCGCGTCGTGCACGTCCATCAGCAGGCCCATGAAAAAGGCGACGCCGATGCCGACCTTGCGCGGCTGGTGGATGCCCCAGAAGACCAGGAACAGCGCCACGAAGTCGGGCGCGCCGATCCAGTGCCCCCAGGGCAGCAGATTGAGCATGAAGGCGCAGGTCAGGCTGAAGGTAATGAACAGCGGACTGACGGGCAGCAGGATGTAGTGCGGGCGGTTCATCGGTCTTCCTTGGGTGCGGGCGCGGGTGCGGCCGGTGCCGGCACGGCCGCGGCGCTCACCGGGCGCGCCGCGCCGGCTGGCGCGGGAAGCGCCGGTGCCGGCGCGCGGGCCGGCGTGGCCGGCGTCTTGGCGGCCGGCGCCACCGGCGCCGGCACTTTCGGCGCGTCGGCGGCAATCGGGACAGCCCCCTCTTTGATCGGTGTCATCTTGGGAAGGTGCTTCTTGGACGGCACCGGCGGCTCTTCAGGCGGGCGGGCCGGTACTTGCGGCAGCGTGGTCAGGATCAGCACATGGCGGTTGCGGTCGATGCCGGCCAGCGGCTGGCACACCACGCCGCCAAAGGCGCCGGCGGCGCTGTTCTCGACCTTGGTGACCTTGGCCACGGCCAGCCCGGCCGGGTAAACCCCGTCCAGGCCCGAGGTGATCAGCACGTCGCCGACCTGGATGTCGGCGTTCGGCGCCACGAAGCGCAGGTCGAGGGTGCCGGACTGGCCGCGCCCATAGGCCACGCTGCGCAAGCCATTTCTCAGCACCTGCACGGGAATGGCCTGTTCGCGGTCGGTCAGCAGCGTCACTTCGGCGGTGAACGGGAATACGCGCGTGACCTGGCCGACCACGCCGGCGTTATCGATCACCGGCTGGCCGAGCGCCACGCCTTGCCGGGTGCCGCGGTCGAGCACGATCTTGCGGGTGGAACTGTCGCGCGCGTCGTACAGGATCTCGCTGAGCATGGTCTTGACCGGCACATGCTCGCGCGCGCCCATCAGTTTGCGCAACTGGGCGTTTTCGGCGCTCTGGAGCTGGGCTTGCTGGAGTTTTTCGGCGACGGCGACCTGGGCGATCTTGAGGTCGCGCACTTCCTGCTTGAGCGAGGAAATGGAAGAGAAATAGCTGCCCATCTCGGCCAGCGCGTCGCGCGGCATCAGGGCCGCCTTTTGCAGCGGATAGAGGATGGTGCCGGCCACCTGGCGCATCGTTGCCAGCGCTTGGATGCGGGCATCGACCATCAGCAGCACGATCGAAATAAACGCGAACACCGTCACCTTGACCCGGGCAGGGGCGCCTTGCTTGAAGAGTGGCGGAGGACTGTATTCCATGAAATCCAATAATCGGTGCTAAGAGCCTGTCCCGCTGCGGCACGGGGGTCAGACCTGCGGCTTGCATGCATTGTCCGACCGGGTCTGTCCCTGGTTGTACAACGCATTGCAAGCCGAAGATCTGAACGGTACGCCGGCCGCGCCGGCAGTGCAAGCGCGCACACGCGGCTCGCCTGGGCGGCGCGCCCGGGCTTACTCGTACGAGAAGATCGAGCCGAGTTTGTCCATCCGCTCGAGCGCCATGCCGGAGCCGCGCACCACGCAGGTCAGCGGGTCTTCGGCCACCAGCACCGGCAGGCCGGTTTCTTCCATCAGCAGGCGGTCGAGGTCGCGCAGCAGGGCGCCGCCGCCGGTGAGCATCATGCCTTTTTCGGCAATGTCGGCGCCCAGTTCCGGCGGGGTCTGCTCAAGCGCGTTCTTGACGGCCGAGACGATGTTATTGAGCGGGTCGGTCAGCGCTTCGAGGATCTCGTTGGACGAGATGGTAAACGAACGCGGGATGCCTTCGGACAGGTTGCGGCCCTTGACTTCCATTTCCTTCACTTCCGAACCGGGGAAGGCCGAACCGATGGCCTTCTTGATGGCTTCGGCCGTCTGTTCGCCGATCAGCATGCCGTAGTTGCGGCGGATGTAGTTGACGATGGCTTCGTCGAACTTGTCGCCGCCCACCCGTACCGAACCCTTGTAGACCATGCCGCCCAGCGAAATGATGCCCACTTCGGTGGTGCCGCCGCCGATGTCGACCACCATCGAGCCGGTCGCTTCCGACACCGGCAGGCCGGCGCCGATGGCCGCGGCCATCGGTTCTTCGATCAGGTACACTTGGGAGGCGCCGGCGCCGAGCGCCGATTCGCGGATCGCGCGCCGCTCGACCTGGGTGGAACCGCAGGGAACGCAAATGATGATACGGGGGGAAGGACGGAATACCTTGGTGTTGTGCACCATGCGGATGAACTGCTTGAGCATCTGTTCGGTGACGGTGAAGTCGGCGATCACGCCGTCTTTCATCGGGCGGATCGCCTCGATATTGCCCGGAACCTTGCCGAGCATTTGCTTTGCCTGTTTGCCGACCGCCTGGATCGTTTTCTTGCCGTTCGGGCCGCCTTCCTGGCGGATCGCAACAACGGAGGGTTCGTCCAGGACGATGCCTTCGCCACGTACATAAATCAAGGTGTTCGCCGTACCGAGGTCAATGGCCAGATCGCTGGAAAAGTAGCTGCGTAAAAAACCAAACATGAGTGTCCTGATGCGCAACGGGCTGCGCGTAAGCATTAAAATGAGTAGAAAAACGCTACGAAATAAACAGCCGCCGCGCGCTACCTTCCCGCACCGGCACGGCCGTTTGCATGCTGCGGCCACTCCTATTCGGCGCCGACAACGCATTAGCCCGCCATTCTACCTTATAATTTGCGCGTTAAATGCTGAAAAACCGGTGTTTTGCGCGCCTATTCCCCCTGTGAGATCAGGGCCTTTAGGAAGCTTTTATCGGCTTTAGCGCTCTGTTATCGAAACTTCACTATTCGTCCACACTATTTTGAACGCGGCCCGCGCCGCGCAAATTCCATGTCCCTGACACTTTCAGAAGTTGTACGTATCGCCAAACTGGCCCAGCTCGAGATGGACGAGGCCCACGCCGCGACCGCCCTGGTGGAATTGAACGGCATTTTCGCCCTGGCCGAGCAGATGAAGGACGTCGACACGCGCGGCGTGGAGCCGCTGTCGCACCCGCTGGCCGCCATCCTGGGCAAGCTGCCGCTGCGCCTGCGCGACGATGTCGTGACCGAGGAAAACGCCCGTGAAGCCTACCAGGCACCGGCGCCGAAGACCCAGGACGGCCTGTATCTGGTGCCGCAAGTGATCGAATAACGGTCGCCCACCCTCTTCGTCCGGGCGGCGCCGAGCGCGCCACCGTTTACCGAGCAAACCGAGCAATTACGTCAGCCGAGCACCCGCCATGCATACAAACACCCTTCAACAGCTGTCCGCGCTCCTGCACGCGAAACAGGTTTCAGCCACCGAGCTGACCACCCACTTCCTGCAACGCGCCAAGGCGAGCGACCTGAACGCCTTCCTGCAAGTCGACGAAGCCTTGTCGCTTGAACAAGCCAAAGCTGCCGATCTGCTTCTCGCGTCCGGCAATGCCGGTCCGCTGGCCGGCATTCCGATCGCGCACAAGGATATTTTCGTCACCAAGGGCTGGCGCTCGACCGCCGGCTCCAGGATGCTGGGCAACTACACCAGTCCGTTCGATGCCACCGTGGTCGACAAATTCAGGCACGCCGGCATGGTCACCCTGGGCAAGCTCAATTGCGACGAATTCGCGATGGGCTCGTCGAACGAAAACTCGGCCTTCGGCGCCGTCAAGAATCCGTGGGACACCCTGGCCGTGCCGGGCGGCTCCTCGGGCGGCTCGGCCGCGGCGATTGCGGCGCGCCTGGCGCCGGCCGCCACCGCCACCGATACCGGCGGCTCGATCCGCCAGCCGGCCGCGTTTTGCGGCGTCACCGGCATCAAGCCGACCTATGGCCGCGTATCGCGCTTCGGCATGATCGCCTTCGCCTCCTCGCTCGACCAGGGCGGCCCGATCGCCCAGAGCGCCGAAGACTGCGCCATGTTACTGAACGAGATGGTCGGCTTCGACCCGCGCGACTCGACCAGCCTGAGCGCCGAACAGGGCAATGTGCGCGAAGACTTCACGCGCGACCTGAACGCGCCCCTCAAGGGCTTGCGCATCGGTTTGCCAAAAGAATACTTCGGCGAAGGCCTGGCGGCCGACGTCGAACAGGCGGTACGCGCCGCGCTCGACGAATTTGTGAAACTGGGCGCGACCCTGGTTGACATTTCGCTGCCGAAGACGGCACTGTCGATCCCGGTTTACTACATCATCGCCCCGGCCGAAGCCTCGTCCAACCTGTCGCGCTTCGATGGCGTGCGCTACGGCCACCGCGCCAGCGAGTACAAGGACCTGGAAGAGATGTACCGCAAGTCGCGCGCCGAAGGCTTCGGCCCGGAAGTGCAGCGCCGCATCCTGGTCGGCACCTATGTGCTGTGCCACGGCTACTATGACGCCTACTACCTGCAAGCCCAGAAGATCCGGCGCCTGATCGCCGACGACTTCCAGGCCGCGCTGGGCAAGACCTGCGACGTCATCATGGGCCCGGTCGCGCCGACCGTCGCCTGGGACCTGGGCGACAAGACCAACGACCCGGTGGCCAACTACCTGGCCGACATCTTTACCCTGTCGACCAGCCTGGCCGGCTTGCCCGGCATGTCGGTGCCGTGCGGCTTCGGCCAGGGCGAGAAAAACAGCAAGCGCCCGGTGGGCCTGCAAATCATCGGCAATTACTTTGCCGAAGCCAAGCTGCTCAATATTGCCCACCAGTACCAGTTGGCCACCGACTGGCACACCCGCGCGCCGGCCGGCATCTGATTTCGCCGGGTGCGCATGCGCACCGGCAACCTGACAAGAAAAGAGAACACTATGCAATGGGAAGTCGTCATCGGTCTTGAGAACCACGTGCAACTCACGACCAACTCCAAGATTTTCAGCGGCAGTTCGATTCAGTTCGGCGCCGAGCCGAACACCCAGGCCAGCCCGGTCGACCTGGCGTTGCCGGGCGTGCTGCCGGTGATGAACCGCGGCGCGGTGGAACGCGCGATCCGCTTCGGCCTGGCGGTGGACGCCAAGGTGGCAGCGGAATCGGTGTTTGCACGCAAGAACTACTTTTACCCGGATTTGCCCAAGGGTTACCAGATCAGCCAGTTCGCCGATCCGGTCGTCATCGGCGGCAAGATCACCTTCGGCTTTGAAAAAGATGGCCAGTTCCAGACCAAGACCGTCAACCTGACGCGCGCCCACCTGGAAGAAGACGCCGGCAAGTCGCTGCACGAAGACTACGCCGGCATGACCGGCATCGACCTGAACCGCGCCGGCACGCCGCTGCTGGAAATCGTCTCGGAGCCGGAAATGCGCAGCGCGGCCGAAGCGGTGGCATATGCCAAGGCGCTGCATACCCTGGTCGTGTGGCTGGGTGTGTGCGACGGCAACATGCAGGAAGGCTCGTTCCGCTGCGACGTCAACGTCTCGGTGCGGCCGTTTGGTACGACCGAACTGGGCACGCGCTGCGAGATCAAGAACCTGAACTCCTTCCGCTTCATGGAAGAAGCGATCGCGTATGAAGTACGGCGCCAGATCGAGCTGATCGAAGATGGCGGCAAAGTGCAGCAAGCGACGGTGCTGTGGGATCCGGAAGCCAAGAAAACCACGGTGATGCGCCTGAAGGAAGACGCCCAGGATTACCGCTACTTCCCCGATCCGGACTTGCCGCCACTGCTCATTTCCGACGAGTGGATCGCGCGCGTCAAGGCCGACATGCCGGAACTGCCGGCCGCCATGCGCGCGCGCTTCGCGGGCGACTACGGCTTGCCGGAATACGACAGCCTGTTCCTGACCTCGTCGAAAGAGATGGCGGCGTACTTCGAGGCCGTGGTCGCCAAGACCGGCAAAGAGCAAGCCAAGACCGTGGCCAACTGGCTGATGGGCGACGTGGCCTCGACCCTGAACCGCGAAAACGTCGACATCGCCGATTCGCCGGTGGAAGCGTCGCAACTGGCCGTGATGATCAAGCGCATCGCCGACGGCACGATTTCCAACAAGAGCGCCAAGGAAGTGTTTGCGGGTATGTGGGAAGCCAAATCGAACGATGAAAACATCGCCGATGTCGTCATCAAGGAAAAAGACCTGGTGACCATGTCCGACAGCGGCGCACTGGAAAAAATTGTCGACGACGTGCTGGCAGCCAACGCCAAATCGGTCGAGCAATACCGTGCCGGCAAGGAAGCGGCCATCAACGCGCTGATCGGCCAGGCCATGAAGGCATCGAAAGGCAAGGCCAACCCGGCCGAGCTGACCGAGCTGCTCAAGAAAAAACTGGCAGGCTGATACCCGCCCCAGGCACTGCGCCAACGCTCGCATCCATGCCGGCCGTCCATGTTACTCAACCGGGGTCAGACCCCGGTTCAGCGATATTGACGGCCGGCTTCGTTGTCCCCAAGGAGAAATGCCCGATGATATTAGCAGTCGACGTGCAATACGATGCCGATTGCGGCTACGCCGCCGGCTTGCTGTTCGCGCGCTGGGATGACGTGGCGCCAGTGGCGACGGTCAGCAAACAGCAGGCCGGCGTCGGCGAGTATGTTCCGGGGGAATTCTACAAGCGCGAGCTGCCGTGCATCCTGGCCCTGCTGGGGGAACTCGGCCAGCTTCCCGAGGTCGTCGTCATCGACGGCTTCGTGTTCCTCGACGGACATTCACACGCGGGCTTGGGCAAGCACCTTTACGATGCGCTGGACGGCAAGGCCAAGGTCATCGGCGTGGCAAAAACGGCGTATGCCGGCATCGGCGACGACTACAAACTGCTGCGCGGCGATAGCATCAAGCCGTTGTTCATCACCTGCATCGGGCTTGAGCTGGCAGAGGCCAAGGAACACATCGCTGCCATGCGCGGGCCGCACCGCATGCCGGTGCTGCTGAAAACGGTCGACCGGATTTGCCGCGAGCAGGCACTGGCGGGTTCGGCCGGTACTGAGCAGGATTTACCGCAGAGCTGAGCGCGATTGAGAAGGCGCAGGGAAGCGTTCGTTTTTCCCGGTCAGACTAGTTGGAGCCTATCCTCCCGACCACCCATCATGCTCACCATCGCTGAACTCGAAAAGCTCTCTCGCACGCGTCTGCACGAGGCCACCGCTCTCCTGATCGCACAACAGTTCGACGGGGCAGCCTACCTGAGCGGGTATGCCGTCGAACTGATTCTGAAAGCAAGAATTTGCGTCAACTTGCGTTGGAATGGGTATCCCGAATCGCGAAGAGTTCGAAGGCTTGACATCACTTCGCACGCACGATCTTGAAATACTGCTCGACCTGACCGGTTGCCAGGAAAAAGTGCGAACCAAATATAACTCCCACTGGTCGAATGTCAGTAAATGGTCAGCAGAAGAAAGGTATCGGCCATCCGGGGCTGTGCCTAAAGAAGTCCGTGCCAGGCTCGCCTCAGCATCGTTTCTAGTGAGGAATATATGAAAGAGGAATTGAAGGTTTTATTGAACAAACTGGCAGTAATTGAACGCGAGATTTCCCAAGAAAAAGGAGAGCTGACCTTTTTCGCCATGCTTTTGCCTTGGGGCGGGCGAGAGCCAGCATGGGAACTTAGCGTTTCCGCGCACTGGGCCGATCGTGACCACGGACCTGCGGCGATCGGCTATATCGTCGATAAATACTATGCCGTGTGCAGCAATCCCGAACGGATGATGATTGCGCACGTCAGCATCATCGACACCGACGACGACGAACTCGATGACATCCTGGACGATTATGACGTCGAGCACGGCATGGTGAAAATGAAATACAGTCGCTATTTCGATAAGGAATTCGAGCGCGGCTATATTTTCACCTGCAAGAGGCGCACGGCGGAAGCGGCACCGCCCGAGCGCGAGCGGGCTGCCGACCAGCCCGTCTGACGAAGGCACTCAGGGCGCTGCGGGCCCGCACGCCTTATACCCCGTAGCGCGTCCGGTACGCCGACACCGCATCCTTGAACCGCGCCATCTCCGGATCGGCGCCGGCCGCATTCAGGTAAGTGAACAAGTCCTCCAGGTTCCCGATCGACACCACCGGAATATTGAACTCCTGGCTGACCTGCTGCACCGCCGAACTCGGCGACAACTCGCCATCCTTGCCCGAACGCTCCATGCGGTCGAGCGCGATCAGCACGGCACACGGCTCGGCGCCAGCGGCGCGGATCATGTCGACCGATTCGCGCACCGACGTGCCCGCCGAAATCACGTCGTCGATAATCACGACCTTGCCCGCCAGCTTGGCGCCGACAATGGTGCCGCCCTCGCCATGGTCCTTGGCTTCCTTGCGGTTGTAGGCGAACGAGGTATTGTGCCCCTTGCCCGCCAGCGCCACCGCCGTGGCGGACGCCAGGGTGATGCCCTTGTACGCCGGCCCGAACAGCATGTCGAACTCGATCCCCGAATCGATCAGGGTCTGCGCGTAAAACTGCGCCAGCTGGGCCAGGGTGGCGCCGTCATGGAACAGGCCGGCATTGAAGAAATACGGCGACAGGCGGCCAGCCTTGGTGCTGAACTCGCCGAAGCGCAACACGCCCGCCGACACCGAAAACGCGATAAACTGTTGGCGCAAATTATTCACGACGACCTCATTTGTTCATATAGAAAAGTGGCGCTATTTTACGCCACCCTCCACACCCCCTGGAACCATGCCAAAAATTATTTCCGCGAACCTGAACGGGATCCGCTCCGCTCACAAGAAGGGCTTTTTCAACTGGATGGCCACCCAGACCGCCGATTTTGTCTGCGTCCAGGAGCTCAAGGCGCAGTTGCCCGACATGACCGAGGAATTCCTGACGCCGGGCGGCTATCACGGCCATTTCCATTACGCCGAGAAAAAAGGCTACTCCGGCACCGGCATCTACAGCCGCACCAAGCCGGACGCCGTGCGCATCGGCTTCGGCAGCCCGGAATTCGATGCCGAAGGCCGCTACGTGCGCTGCGATTTCGGCAACCTGACCATCATTTCGGTTTACTGCCCATCCGGTTCCTCGTCGCCGGAACGCCAGGAAGCCAAGTTCCGTTTCATGGAATTGTTCCTGCCGCACCTGCTCGAATTGCGCGCCGAAGGCCGCGAAGTGGTCATTTGCGGCGACTGGAATATTGCGCACAATGAAATCGACCTGAAGAACTTCAAGGGCAACAAGAAGAATTCGGGATTCCTGCCGGAAGAGCGCGCCTGGCTGACGCGCGTATTCGATGAAGTCGGCTTTGTGGACGTACACCGTGGCATCGACAAGCGCCCGGAGCAATACACCTGGTGGAGCAACCGCGGCCAGGCCTACGCCAAGAACGTCGGATGGCGCATCGATTATCACGTGGCAACCCCCGGCATCGCCGCCCAGGCCAAGGAAGTGGCCATCTACAAGGATGAGCGGTTTTCGGATCATGCACCGCTGATCATCGATTACCGCGTCTAGAACGTCGCTAGCTGTGGCGCCCCGCGCTTCAGATTGGCGGTGCTTGCATTTGACGCCGCTTTCGGCCGGAATCGACCGCCCATGAGCGCAGGGGGGCGCTCGCGCTACGCCGCCCTGCCCTTGAATGGAAATGCGGGATCGGTCTTGACGCCCATCACCTTGCACAGGAAGCGGAGCGTGGATTGCCCGTGCTCGCATACGCGCAGCGCAGGACTTGAGGAATGGACAAGCTTAGGCTTCTTGCAATATCCACTGTATACCTATACAGTGGATATATGCAGGACGAACCCAATAAATCCACCTCAGGAGTGACTCACCATGCTTGATCACATGACTTTCCGCGTTAGCGATATTGGTCGCGCTAAAGCGTTTTACAGCGCGGCTCTCGCACCACTGGGCTACAGCGTATGCTTTGAAGGCAACTATGGAGCGAACATGGTGGGGTTTGCTTACCCTGACTCCTCTGAGCCTGACGGCAAAAAGGCTGATGTATGGTTCATCGATGGCCCATCACCCTACGGGGGCCCGCCAGCGACGACCGGCTGTCACTTGGCGTGGCGGGCCGAAAGTCGTGCGCAAGTGGATGCTTTTTACCATGCGGCGATCAGCGCCGGAGGAAAAGACAATGGTGCCCCAGGCCTGCGCCCGGATTATCACGCTCATTACTATGGCGCCTTCCTCATCGACCCGGAAGGCAATAATATCGAAGCGGTGTGCCACCAGCCAGAATGACGCGCATACAGCCTGCGCATGAATGGCCGGGGATGCGTTCATCGGCCGGGATTTACATGCAAGCAGAACCGGCGCGATAAAGCCGCGCCACAACCGGCGTCGAATGCGGTACGAACGCGACAGTTACAGGGTGCGCCGGCTCTCGAAACGGCGCGCCTGGCCGCTCAAGGGGTCGTCGAAACCGATGCTGCGCGCCAGCAGCTTGAGCGGGTTGGCGAAATCGTCGCCCTTGCACGGCAGCGCCTCGGGATAAAACGCGTCGTTGATGATCGGCGCGCCCAGCGCGGCCATGTGCACCCGCAACTGGTGCTTGCGCCCCGTATGCGGTTGCAGGCGGTACAGCATGGCGTCGCCCTGCGCGCCAATCACATCGATCACGCTTTCCGAATTCGGCTCGCCGTCGACTTCCTGCATGCGGAAAAACGGGTTTCCCTCGACCATGCGGCTGCGGTGCACCAGCGGAAAGGTGAGCTCGGGCAAGGGCGCGGCCAGCGCTTCGTACACCTTGTGCACGCTGCGTTTCTGGAACAGCGACTGGTAGGCGCCACGGGTCGCTTCCTGGTGCGAAAACATCACCACCCCGGCCGTTTCGCGGTCGAGCCGGTGAATCGGGGTCAGCTGGGCCAGGCCGGTCTTGCTCTTCAGCCGTACCAGCAAAGTTTCATGCAGGAAGCGCCCGCCCGGCGTCATCGGCAAGAAATGCGGCTTGTCGACCACCAGCAGATGGTCGTCGCGGAACAGGATTTCTTCCTCGAATGGAATCGGGGTCTCGGCATCGAGCTCGCGGTAATACCAGATGCGCATGCCACGCCGCAGCACGCTGTCGGGGCCGAGCACCGCGCCGCTGCCGTCGACCACCTCGCCCCGCGCCATGCGGTCGCGCCAGACCGCCTCGCCCACGTCGGCGAAATGGTACGTGAGAAACGCCAGCGCGCCGTCAAGCGGCTTATCGTCCAGCCATAAATAACTGGGCGCGACGCCATCGCGGACCGGCAACGGAACAACTGCATTGGCGTCGGCCTGGCGTCCCATTTACCTGGACGCGCTGCTACGATACGGCGGCAATTGCGCGACCGCGGTGTTCTGGCTGCGCGCATACAGCGGCAACAGCACGTTCATGTGCTCTTCCATCTGGCGGATGCGTTCCTTGCCGCCCGGGTGGGTCGACAGCCACGCCGGCGGCGCCCCGCCGCCCGCCGCCGCCATTTTTTGCCACAGGATGATGCCGGCGCGCGGGTCGTAACCGGCGCGCGCGGCCAGGTCCAGGCCGATCAGGTCGGCTTCGCGTTCGTCGTCGCGCGAAAATTTGAGCGAGGCGAACTGCGCGCCATACTGGGCCACCGTATCGGTAATGCCGGGATCGATGCCGAGCACCGCGGCGAGCACCGCGCCGCCCACCCGGGCGCCGACGTTGGTCGCGGTCGACTTGACCATCTGCTCGCGCCCGTGTTCGCGCAGGGCATGCGAAATTTCGTGGCCCATGATGGCGGCCACTTCATCGTCGGTCAGGTTCAGGGTGGTGAGGATGCCGCTGAAAAACGCGATGCGTCCACCCGGCATGCAAAAGGCGTTAATTTGCTTGGACGAGAGCAGATTGACCTGCCATTTCCATTTGGCGGCTTCCGGATTCCAGCGCGTGGCGTACGGAATGATGCGTTTGGCGATGGTGCGCAGGCGCACCACCTGCGGATGGTCATCCGGCACCAGCGCACCCTTTTGCTGGGCCTGGCCCATCAGCTGCGTATATTGCTGCGCCGCCTGCTGATCCATTCTCTCGGCCGAGGCCAGCACGCGGTAGCGCGGCATCGGCCGCACCTGGATGCCATCCTGCACCGCGGCCGCCTTGCCTTTGATCGGGGCCGGCAAGGGCTGGGCCCCGGCCAGGAGCGTGCAGGCGCCCAAGGTCAGGGCAAGGAGAAGGGGTTTAATCTTATGCATGTTTCAATTCCTGCTGTGTATTTGATAACACCATCATCGCAGGAAATCCCGGAAAGTCGCACACGATAAGGCTGACGGCCATGCTCACACCGCCGCTTGGGTTTTTTTGCGCAGGCGGAACACGGCCAGGCTGCCGCGCAGGTTGGGCAGGAAGGAAACCGGCTTGCCGTCGGCCAGCGCGACCCGCTCCAGTACTTCGAGGCCGCATTCTTCCGCAAGTTCCTCGAAATCGTAAATCGTGGCGCAGCGCACGTTGGGGGTGTCGTACCACTGGTAGGGCAGCGACTTCGATACCGGCATGCGGCCCTTGAGCAGCGCCACGCGGTGCGGCCAGTAGGCGAAATTGGGAAAGGAGACAATCGCCTCGGCGCCGACCCGCACGATATCGCGCAGCAGCGCCTCGACGTGCTGCATCATCTGCAGCGACGACAGGCACAGCACCGTGTCGAAGGAATTATCGCCGAACAGGCCCAGGCCTTTTTCCATGTCTTGCTGGATCACGTTGATGCCGCGCCGCGCGCTGGCCAGCAGCGAGCCGTCGGCGATTTCGATGCCGTAGCCGGTGCAGCCCTTGCCGCTCTGGAGATAGCGCAGCATGGCGCCGTCGCCGCAACCCACGTCGAGCACGTGCGACTGCTGCGGCACCCAGTGCGCGATGAACGCCAGGTCGGGACGCAGGCTGGAGAGGTCTTCAAAATTCATGCTTGCCCTTTCACCGGCATGGCTTCCCAGATGCGCTGATAGTAAGCGCGCACCATGTTCATGTAACGCTCGTCCTCCAGCAGGAAGGCATCGTGGCCGTGCGGGGCGTCGATTTCGGCGTAGGTCACGCGGCGCCGGTTGCACACCAGCGCCTCGACGATCTCGCGCGAGCGCTCGGGCGAAAAGCGCCAGTCGGTGGTGAACGAGGCGACGAAGAAGTCGGCCTTGGTGCCGGCCAGCGCGCGCGTGAGCGAGCCGCCGAATTCGCGCGCCGGGTCGAAGTAGTCGAGCGCCTTGGTGATCAGGAGGTAGGTATTGGCGTCGAAGTATTCCGAGAATTTGTCGCCCTGGTAGCGCAGATAGGACTCGATCTCGAAGTCGATGCCGAAGTCGAATTTGTAGTCGTTGCTCTCGGCGGCGTTACGCAGTTTACGGCCGAATTTCTCGGCCATGTCATCGTTCGACAGGTAGGTGATGTGACCGACCATGCGCGCCACGCGCAGGCCGTTCTTGGGCACCACGCCGTGCGCATAGAAGTCGCCGCCGTGGTAATCCGGGTCCGACAGGATGGCCTGGCGCGCCACGTCGTTGAAGGCGATGTTTTGCGCCGACAGCTTGGGCGTGGAGGCGATGACGACGCAGTGGCGCAGGCGGTCGGGGAACATGATGCTCCACGCGAGCGCCTGCATGCCGCCCAGCGAGCCGCCCATCACGGCGGCGAACTGCGCGATGCCGAGGGCGTCGGCCAGGCGCGCCTGCGCGGCGACCCAGTCTTCCACCGTCACCACCGGGAAGGAGGCGCCATAGGGTTTGCCGGTGGCGGGGTTCAGGTGCATCGGGCCGGTGGAGCCGAAGCAGGAGCCGAGGTTGTTGACGCCGATGACGAAAAAGCGGTCAGTGTCGAGCGGTTTGCCCGGGCCGACCATATTGTTCCACCAGCCGGTGTTTTTCGGGTCGCCCTCGTAGGTACCGGCCACGTGGTGGGAAGCGTTCAGGGCGTGGCAGACCAGCACCGCGTTTGATTTATCGGCGTTGAGGGTGCCGTAGGTTTCGTACACCAGGGTGTACTCGGCCAGCGCACCACCGCCCTGCAACCGCAGCGGTTCGGCAAAGCGCATCGCTTGCGGGGAGACTATTCCAATGGATGACATGAGATTCGAAAAAATGGGTTAATGCCGCTACGTCCGTCGTTCCCGCGAAGGCGGGAACCCAAGTTATTTCGCTGACCAGATAGCACTTGGGTTCCCGCCTTCGCGGGAACGACGGGGACTCGCGGGAACGAAGGGGCCTAAGCGGGCGCCTGTCAAATCACCTGCAACTGCTGCACCGCCTCCACAATCGCATGCGGCTCGGTGGTGCGTAAAATCTTGCGCGTGTGCGGCGTGATGGTGGTCAGGTCGCAATTCAAAATCTCCTGCTTGACCGACAGCAGCTGCGCCGGATGCATCGAGAACTCGCGCAGTCCCATGCCCAGCAACAGGCGCGTCAACTTCACATCGCCCGCCATCTCGCCGCACACCGCCACGTCGATTCCCGCTTTTTTGCCGGCCATGATGGTCATCGCGATCAGCTGCAAAATCGCCGGGTGCAACGGATCGTACAAGTGCGCCACTTCGTAATCGACCCGGTCGATCGCCAGGGTGTACTGAATCAGGTCGTTGGTGCCGATCGACAGGAAGTTCATGCGCTTGACGAACATCGGCAGCGCCAGCGCCGCCGCCGGAATCTCGATCATCGCGCCAACGTCGATCGCCACATCATACTTCTGCCCCGCCTCGCGCAGCTGCGCCTTGGCCTGTTCCACCATCGCCAGGCACTGGTCGATCTCGAACACGTGCGACAGCATCGGGATCAGCAAGCGCACCTTGCCGAACGCGGACGCGCGCAGAATCGCGCGCAACTGCGTCAGGAACAGCTGCGGCTCGGCCAGGCAATAGCGGATCGCGCGCAGTCCCAGCGCGGGATTGAGCGCGGTGTGCTCGGTCTGGTCGAGCGGCTTGTCGGCGCCGATGTCGAGCGTGCGGATCGTCACCGGCCGCCCCTTCATCGCCACCACCGCCTTGCGGTACTGCTCGAACTGTTCGTCCTCGCTCGGAATCTTGTGCGCTTGCCCGCTGCGGCCCATGAACAGGAACTCGGAACGGAACAGGCCCACGCCTTCGGCCCCGCATTCGAGCGCGTGCGGGCAGTCGTCCGGCAGCTCGATGTTGGCCAGCAGCGTGATCACAGTGCCGTCGCGCGTGATCGCCGGGGTTTTCTTGAGCTTCGAGAGCTTCTTGCGCGCCTTGAGCTGGGCCGCCTGGCGCGCCCGGTACTGCTCCAGCACCAGGGTGCTCGGATTGCAGATCACCACCCCGGCGTCGCCGTCGATGATCACCCAGTCATCCTGCTCGATCAATTGCGAGGCCTGCGACATGCCCACCGCCGCCGGGATATCGAGGCTGCGCGCCACGATCGCCGTGTGCGAGTTCTGCCCGCCCACGTCGGTCACGAAACCGATGAACGAGCGGTCGCGGAACTGCAGCATGTCGGCCGGCGAGATATCGTGCGCGACGACGATCATCTGCGGCTGGAATTGATCGTCGGTGAGCGGCGCCGGCGCCAGCTGGGCGGTGCCCATCAGGACCTTGAGCACCCGTTCGGCCACCTGCTGGATGTCAGCCTTGCGCTCGCGCAGGTACGGGTCTTCGATCTCGTCGAACTGCGCCGACAATTCGTCGATCTGCGTCACCAGCGCCCACTCGGCGTTGTAATGGCGCGTGCGGATGATGTCGAGCGGCGCTTCCGAAATCATCGGGTCCGACAAAATCAGCGCGTGCACGTCGATGAACGCGCCCAGCTCCGTCGGCGCATCCTTGGGCAGGTCGGTCCACAGCGCCTGCAGGCCGCGATGCACCTCGGCCAGGGCATTCTGCAGGCGCTGCACTTCCGCCTCCAGGTGTTCTTCGGCCACCAGGTAATGCTTGACGTCGAGCGCGGCGGGCGTAAGCAGGTGCGCGCGGCCGATCGAGATACCGCGCGACACAGGAATGCCGTGCAGCGTGAACGATGCCATGGACAAGCTGCTGGAGGTGCGTCCGACCGGCATTACTCGCCTTCGCCGAACTTGTCGTTGATCAGCGCGGTGAGCGCCTCGACACATTCCTTTTCATCGGCGCCATCGGCTTCCAGGGTGACCTTGGCGCCCTTCCCGGCCGCCAGCATCATCACGCCCATGATGGACTTGGCATTGATGCGGCGCGCGTTACGCGTGAGCCAGACATCGCTCGAAAATTTCGCGGCCAGCTGCGTGAATTTGGCAGAGGCGCGCGCATGCAAACCCAGCTTGTTGATAATTTCCAGATCTTGTTGAATCATTTTTTTGTCGTCTCTTCACACGGATCCTGCATTCGCACACCCGGTGGCCGCAGCCACCGCCCAATCGCTTTTTACGCCGGTCCTACCCTGATACGATTGTCGACCCGCACCGCCCCGCTCTGCGCGCCGGCCAGCGCCATCTCCACCACCACGTCGAGCGTGTCGCGCCGGTAGGTGATCGCGCGCAGCAGCATCGGCAGGCTGATGCCGGCGATGACTTCCACGCGTCCGGCATCGGCCAGCGAGTTGCAGCAGTTGGCCGGCGTGCCGCCCTTGATGTCGGTGATCACCAGCACGCCGGCGCCGTCGTCGAGGCGGCAGATCGCTTCGCGCGCCAGCTCGTGCACTTCGGCCAGGTCCTGGTCGGCGGCGACGTCGATCGCCTCGAAATGCTCGGTGGGGCCACGGAACACGTGCGCCACCGCAGCCACGAAGGCCTGCCCGAGCGGTGCATGCGTCATCAACAGAATACCTACCATAATATGTTTGCCTTACTTTCCCTTGCTGCGCCGCTCGACGGCGTCGATGAACATCGCCGCCACGTCGAAGCCTGCCTGGTCGGTGATCTCCTGGAAGCAGGTCGGGCTGGTGACATTGACTTCGGTGAGGAAGTCGCCGATCACATCCAATCCTACCAGCAACAGGCCGCGCTCGGCCAGCAAGGGGCCGATCGATTCGGCGATGTGGATATCGTGCGCGGTCAGGGGCTGGGCCACGCCGATGCCGCCGGCAGCCAGGTTGCCGCGAATTTCAGTCCCCTGCGGGATGCGCGCCAGCGCGAACGGCACCGCCTTGCCATCGATGACGAGGATGCGCTTGTCGCCCTTGACGATATCCGGAATATAGCGCTGCGCCATGATGGTCTGGGCGCCATTGAGCGTGAGCGTTTCGATCACCGAGCCTAGGTTCATGCCGTCGGCGCCGATGCGGAAGATGCCGGCCCCGCCCATGCCGTCGAGCGGCTTGAAGATCACGTCGCCGTGCTTGGCGTGGAAGGCGCGCAGGCGCGCCGCGTCCGATGTAACCAGGGTGGGCGAGGTGAATTCGGTGAACTGGGCGATGGCCAGTTTTTCATTGTGGTCGCGGATCGCGGACGGCTTGTTGAAAATGCGCGCGCCCTGTTTTTCGGCCAGTTCGAGCAGGTAGGTGCCGTACACGTACTCCATGTCGAACGGCGGGTCCTTGCGCTGGATGACGGCGTCGAACTCGGACAGGCGCATGGCCGCCTTGGGCGCGGCGCGGTACCAGTCGTCGGCGTCGCCGGTCAGGGTGATCTGGGCGATGTCGGCGCTGACCACGCCCTCTTCCAGGGCCATGTCGCGCTGCTCGAAGGCGTAAACCGCGTGGCCGCGCCGGGCCGCCTCGCGCATCATGGCGAAGGTCGAATCCTTGTACGTCTTGAAGCCGGACAGCGGATCGGCGAGGAAAGCGATTTTCATGGGCGATTCCATTGAGGGTAATGACTGATTTTAGCCGGAAACGCCGATGTTGGCTTGGGATGAGGCTCGATGGGGTGCTGGAGGTCGGAATTCCGGTTGCATCCTTGGCCGGTGCACGGAACTTGGGGGGAACGCATGCGTTCCCGCCGAGTGCCGCCTTGGCGCGGGAAGTCGTTTCTGCCAATGGCAGGAACGACGGATATAAGGCTACGGGTGCTCACATCGTCGTTCCCGCGCAGGCGGGAACCTGAGTTTGCACCGCAGCCTAGTAAACTTCCGGATTCGGGTCCGTGCGTTCCATCTCCAGCGATGCCGCCAGCAGTCCGAGGCGCGCCACCACGCCATACACATAAAAGCGGTTCGGCGCCGCCGTCCCCGGCTTGGCCTTCAGGTCCGGCACGGCATGCTGCTGGGCAAACGCCAGCGGCACGTACTGCGAGCCCGGCGCGTTCAGGTTCTGGTCGATCCCGCGCTCGGCGTGAATCCGGTAGAACCCGCCCACCACATAGCGGTCGATCATGTACACGACCGGCTCGGCCACCGCATCCTTGATATTTTCGAAGGTCGGCACGCCTTCCTGGATGATGACGTCGCTGATTTCCACGCCATCCTTGATCACCGACATCTTCTGGCGCTGGGCGCGCGTCAGTTCGCGCACTTCGCTGGCATCCTTGATCGTCAAAATGCCCATGCCATACGTTCCGGCATCGGGTTTCAGGATCACGAACGGCTTTTGCTCCTTGATCCCGTATTCCTTGTACTTCTTGCGGATCTTGGCCAGCAGCATGGTCACATTGTCGGCCAGGCATTCCGCGCCCTGGTCTTCGTCGACATTGATCGCGCCGCATTTGCTGTGGAAGGGATTGACCATCCACGGATCGACATCGATCAGCTTGCCGAACTTCTTGGCCACTTCATCGTAGGCGGCCAGGTGATTGCTCTTCCTGCGCAGCGCCCAGCCCGCGTGCAGCGGTGGCAGCAGCGACTGCTCGTGGATATTTTCCAGGATCGAAGGAATGCCGGCCGACAGATCGTTATTGAGCAAAATGGTGCAGGGATCGAAATCCTTCAGCCCCACGCGGCGGCCATTGCTTGACCTCACCAGCGGCTCGACCACCAGCATATTCCCGTCAGGCAGCGCCAGCGGCGTCGGCTGGGTGATCTCGGGCGACAGGGAACCCAGGCGCACGTGCAGTCCGGTCTGGCGGAAAATCTGCATCAGGCGCGCCACGTTCTGCAGGTAATGCGGATTGCGCGTGTGGCCTTCCGGCACCAGCAGCAGGTTGCGGGCGTCCGGGCAATACTTGTCGATCGCGGCCATGGCGGCTTGCACCGCCAGCGGCAGCATCTCGGTGGCAAGATTATTAAAACCACCAGGGAACAGGTTGGTATCGACCGGGGCCAGCTTGTAGCCGGCGTTGCGCAAGTCGACCGAGCAATAGAACGGCGGCGTGTGCTCCTGCCACTCCATCCGGAACCAGCGCTCAATGGCGGGCGTTGCCGCCAGGATTTTCTTTTCGAGGTCGAGCAGCGGTCCGGTCAGGGCTGTGACGAGGTGGGGAACCATGAATAAGACGTCCTTAAAGGCTGCTTGATGAAAATGATGAACTGCACAAGTCGGGGCGGAACCGGCGTTTTAAAGCCCTGGCAGTGTCCTGGAAAGCAAAAAGGCGCCCCGCGGGGCGCCTGGAACAACCCGCTTGCGCGGGCCGGAGCAAAAATGTGAATCAGGAATGGTAGGCGGATTCGCCGTGGCTCGTGATGTCGAGCCCTTCCCGTTCTTCTTCTTCCGGTACGCGCAGACCGATCACCAGGTCCACCAGTTTGTAGGCAGCGAAGGACACCACGGCCGACCACAGGATGGTGGTGCCGACCGCGGTCAGCTGCGTGAGCACCTGGCCGCCGATCGAATAGTCCGCCGATGCCTTGTTGGCAACATAGTCGAAAACGCCTTGTCCGCCCAGCGACGGCGCCGCGAACACGCCGGTCAGCAAGGCACCCAGGATACCGCCCACGCCGTGCACGCCGAACACGTCGAGCGAGTCGTCGGCGCCGATCAGGCGCTTGAGGCCGTTCACTCCCCACAGGCAGATAATACCAGCCAGCAAACCAATGACCAAGCCGCCCATCGGGCCGACGAAGCCGGCCGCCGGGGTGATCGCCACCAGGCCGGCCACCGCGCCGGACGCGGCGCCCAGCATCGATGGCTTGCCCTTGGTGATCCACTCGCCGAATACCCACGACAGGGTGGCGCAGGCGGTGGCCAGCAGGGTGTTGATGAAGGCCAGCGCGGCGATGTCGCCCGCTTCCAGGGCCGAGCCGGCGTTGAAGCCGAACCAGCCGGCCCACAGCAGCGAGGCGCCGATCATGGTCATGGTCAGCGAGTGCGGGGCCATGGCTTCGCGGCCGTAGCCGACGCGCTTGCCGATCAGGATGGCGCCCATCAGGCCGGCGACCGCCGCATTGATGTGCACCACGGTGCCGCCGGCGAAATCGAGCGCACCTTTTTGGAACAGCCAGCCGGCTTTCGCGGTTTCCGATGCCAGGGTGGCGGCGTCGGTGATGGCATCCGGACCGGTCCAGAACCAGACCATGTGGGCGATCGGCAGGTAACCGAAGGTGAACCACAGCACCATGAAGGCGATCACGGCGCCAAATTTGATGCGCTCGGCAAAGGCGCCGACGATCAGGCAGCAGGTAATCGCGGCAAACGTGCCCTGGAAGGCCACATAAATGAACTCCGGAATGACCACGCCCTTGCTGAACGTGGCGGCGTAGGCAAACGCCCCCTTGGCCGGATCATAGATTCCGGACAGCAAAGCCCGGTCGAAGCCGCCGATCACGGCGTTCCCCGGCGTAAAGGCGACGGAATAGCCGTAGATGCACCACAGCACGATGATCAGCGCAAACACCACGAACACTTGCATCAGCACCGACAGCATGTTCTTGGTGCGCACCAGGCCACCGTAAAACAGCGCCAGCCCGGGAATCGTCATCAGGATCACGAGCACGGTGGAAATGAACATCCAGGTGGTGTCGCCTTTATGCGGCACCGGTGCCGGCGCGGCGGCGGGCGCGGCGACGCTGGCCGTGCTGGCCGTGCTGGCGGCGGGCGTGGCCACCGCGGTGGCGGGTGCCTCGACCGGCGCGACGGCTGCTGCCGTCGTGTCCGGCTTAGGCGCGTCCTGGGCCGAGGCCGGCAACACGCCGCCAATTGCGCACAGGACGGCTAGTCCGGCGAGCCACTTTGTTATCGTTTTATTCATCAGTGTTCCCCTCAGCTTAAAGTGCTTCGTTACCGGTTTCGCCGGTGCGGATCCGCACCACCTGTTCCAGGTTATAGACAAAAATCTTGCCGTCGCCAATCTTACCGGTGCGCGCCGCGCCTTCGATGGCTTCGATGGCTTGTTCGACGATGGCGTCGTCCACGGCCGCTTCAATCTTGGTCTTGGGCAGGAAGTCGACCACATACTCGGCGCCGCGGTACAGCTCGGTATGGCCTTTCTGGCGTCCGAAGCCCTTGACTTCGGTAACGGTAATCCCTTGCACATTGATGGCCGACAGCGCTTCGCGCACTTCGTCCAGCTTGAAGGGTTTGATGATGGCGGTGATCATTTTCATACCTGGCCTCTTAGAAAGTTTTTGACACGGTCAGCACGGCGCGGGAACGGCCCAGGTCCTTGCCGTTGACCGGGCTGACATACATGTCGGTATTGGCGCTGATGACGGCCAGCGCGACCGTGGCAAAACCGACATCCTTGGTCAGGCCGATCTTGGCGTCGTTGTAGCTCAGTGCATCGTTGTGGGCCACGCGCTGGCGTCCCACGTGCAGGTTGAGCACCAGGCCGGTGGCCAGGTCGAGATTGGCGCTCAAATCCAGGTAGCCGCTGCCCTTGCTGTCGGTGGTGCCGAACAGATTGGTGGCCGAATGCGAATACTTCAGGGAGACCGGCCCCATGCCGACCTGCCCGTACAGTTCGAACGTGTTGGCGTTCGGATGCAGGCCATTGGACGGGTAGCCGTAGTACAGGCCGCCCACGTCATAGCTGACGCCTTTGGTAATTTCCCCCTTCTTGCCGCCGTACAGGTCGATTTCGACATTGCCGTCGCCGCCCAGGTCACGGGTCCACTTGATGGTCGAGGCCCACACGCCGGCATAGGCGCCGCTCGGATTGTGGGTGTAGTCGGCCCCGCCCTGCACGGCCGGCTTCATGCGGCTTTGCGACAGGCCGCGGTAGCGGTAGTCGCTGGTGAGGGCGGCGTTGAAGCTCACCACATTGTCGGGCACGGGCTCTTCGGCAGCCTGGGCCAGCGGCGCTCCCAGGGTAGCCAGCGCCAGGGTCAGCGCGGCGGCGAGAGACAATCGGGTGGACAGCTTATTCATGACGGTTCCCTTATGGTTTTTTAACAGAGACGGCGGTTGGGGTTTAAAATGAAGCTTGGCGCATGCACACTGCTTATCCAGTAGCAGAAGTCATGCCAGCTACGATTGCGCTAGGGCGCAACTTGTTTTCGCGCCCGGCGGCCCCAACTTGCTGTTAATAAACAGTAAAACAACCGCGATTCCGGTCGCGGCCGGCACGAATGCACCAAACTGGCCCACCTGCCGCACCGCTGCGGTGCGCTACCGATTTCACGAGGATTGCGATGGACATGAACAGCTTTTTCAACGACTTGCAGGGCAAGATCAACCAGGCCATCGAGAGTTCGCCGGCCAAGGATATCGAGAAGAACGTCAAGAGCATGATGACCCAGGGCTTTTCCAAGCTCGACCTGGTCACGCGCGAGGAATTCGATATCCAGGCCCAGGTACTGGCCAAGACCCGCGCCAAGCTCGAAGCACTGGAACAGCGCGTCACCGAACTCGAAGAACGCCTGGTGACCACCAAACCGCAGCTCTGAACCTGCTCCTGGGCTAGCGCCGGATCAGCAGGCGCTCGACCGCATCGATCTGGGCTGCCGAAAAGGCATTCCGGCCCGGTTCGCGCGTGAGCAGTTCGCCCATGGCCCAGGCATAGATCAGTTGTGCCCGCGTGGCTGCCTCGGCCGCGTCGAAACCGAGCGCCGCCAGCAGGCTCGCCACGAACGCGACACGGCGCTCGTGCACCCGGCGCAGCACCTGGGCCGCGCCCGGGTCTTGCGCACCAAGCGTGCTGATGGCCTGATACAGGCCGATATCGAGTTCCCCCACCTTCGTCAACAGACAACGCAGCCGCGCCAGCGCATCGGCCTCGGCCTCTTCGATGGCGCGGATGATCTGGTCGGTGGCGATCGATTCCCAGCGCTCGAGCACCGCCAGCGCAAAGCTGCCGGCGCTGTCGAAATGCCAATAGAAACTTCCCCTGCTTACCCCCATGCGCTTGCACAGCGGATCGGCCTTCAAGGCGTGCGGACCGTCGTCGCGCAACACAGCCAGGCCAAAGTCGAGCCAGGTCTCGCGCGATAAACGATTTTGTCCTGCGGAACGGGGGGACGGCATGGCGACTCCGAAAAAATACGACGCCGGCGCCAGGGAAGGCGCCGCTGCATGCGGTTCGATGCGTCCGCATCATAGCTTACCGCCAGTAAACCCGACAGCGCGCAAACATCGTGTATAGCTCAACCATACACACTGTATGGTTCGGGCGCAGCAAGCCCGTCCGGTCGTTTTTCATCCCAAGGAGCACATCATGTTTGCAAGAGTTACCCATGTTCAAGCCAAGCCGGAAAAAATCGGCGAAGTCGTCGCGCTGTACAACGATTCGGTGCTGCCGGTTCTTCAACAGTTGCAAGGCTTCAAGGCGACCTTTCTCCTGACCGATCCGGGCAGCGGCAAAGGCATGTCGATTACCTTGTGGGAGACCGAAGCCGACCGCCTCGCCGGCGACAGCGCCCCCGCCTTGCGCGGCCCGATCGTCGCGGTCATGCCCCTGCTGGCGGGGCCGCCGGAAGCGCAGGGTTTCGACGCCATCAGCCTGGCGTAAAGCAATCCGCATGACGCGTCCGGCAACGCGACGCGTTGTTCAGCGCGCTGTCGTTCGCTGTACGTCATGCTCCGGTCATCTGGGAGGATTATTCTGACCCTGTTGGTGACATGCCTCTGCATTTCCCACAGGTTAGTCCGGTGACCTCGAACACCGGCACCAGACACGACGCAGCCGGAAACCATCCGGCTGCCTTTTTTTGCCTGCGCTAGCGCGCCGGCACGCTCGCCACTGCCGATGGCGCGCTCAGGCCGCTGTAAGTCGATGCCTTGACCGTATAAAAGTAGGCCGTATTGGCGGTGGCGCCCATGTCCACGAAACTGGTGCCGGTCAGCTCGGTGCCGACCCGCTCGAACGGACCCGCGGCGGCGGTCGCCCGCAACACGTCGTAGCTGCGCGCCAGCGGGCTGGCGCTCCACTGCACGCCGATGCCGCCGCTGCGCGCACTGGCGCTGACCTTGGTGGGCGGTGCCACCAGGCTGCCGGGCTTCGATCCGATCTTCACGTTCTCGAAAGTGGCCGTGGTGGTGGCCACCGGATCGCCCGAGGCCGTGAAAATGCCGACGTACAAGGTGTCCGACAGCTCTGGATAAATGATGGTGCCGATGGCCGTCCAGTCGGTCCCGCCATTGCTCGACAGGTAGGCATAGACGAAGTGACCGTGCCGCACCAGCTTGAGCGACATCGGCGCCACCGCCGTCGGGAACCGGCGCGCCGCATGGTAGCCGCCGTAGTACTGCGTGCCGACGCGCCAGAACAGGTGGGTGCCGTTGCCGGAACTGGCCGGCGCCACGTAGATCTGCGCCGCAGCGGTCGCTGGCCGCGCGTCGAGCGAACTGCGGAGCATGATGCCGGCCACGCCGCTGGCGAGCGCCCCCGGATCGGTGACGGTGGCGATGACTTCGACATCGCCCTTGAGTTCCTTGTACGCGAAGTGATACCCCTTCTCCGCGCCGGCGCCGGAGGCCGTCATCTTCCAGTTGGCGCCCGTGTTGGTGGCGCTGCCGGCCGTCCTGACGGTGCCCAGGTCGGCTTGGGTGAAGCTGGTCGCCGCCGTCATCACCGGCGCGGTGAACGGGAACGTGATCGCGCGCGCGGTCGAGGCATCCTTGGTGCGGCGGTAAATCTGGCCCGAGTAGGGACCGCTGTACGGACCGGCTTCGCCGCGCGATTTGGCCAGTTCGCGGTATTCCGTGACATTCGGCGCCTTCAAACCCTTGCGCACCACGTAGTGCGTGTACAGGGTTTCGAACAAGTTGGCCGGCATGCTCTGGAGGGGCTGGGCACCGATCTGGGTGTAGTAGCCGTAGCCGCACGAGACCGGGGTGAAGGTGAACGGCTTGCCGAGGTTGTAGTTGGCATAGTATTCGCCGGCCGTCAGCAAACGGTTGTTGTGCAGCGAATACAGGTCGATGCCCTGCTTCCACGCGGTTTCGGCAATCGCGCCGTAGGTGGCCAGCTGGCCGTGCGCGTGTCCCTGGTCGCGGCCGGTGTCACCCAACTCGCCAGTCGACGTCATCTGATCGAGTCCGCCCGGATCGCTGAGGTAGGCGTTGATGACCTGGTCGAACTTGAGCGGGCTGTCGAGGAAGACCGCGACCGCCAGCGCGGCCTTGAGCGCCAGCCCGCCCTGGTTGCACGGCTTGAGCAGGCTGCCGTTGCCGAGCGCGGTGCCGAGCGCGGAACTGCCGCCGACCTGCAGGCGGCGCCACCAGACGTTCTCGAGCCAGGACTTCATGTGCGCGGTGTGGGTTGCGGTCCAGCCGGGATACAGGCCACGCAGGATATCGGCGGCGATGATGGCGCGGCCGGAATAGTCACCCAGCATCAGCGCCGCCTCGACGCCATCGAGCGAGGTGTTGGTGGTGGCCCAGGCGTCGAGGATCGACATCGATTTTTCCGCATGCGCGCTGTTGCCCGAGACGTACCACATCAGGGCGTGGTTGTAGGCCATCTGCATGTCGCGCTCGAAGGCGCCACGGTTCAAGTCGATATTGCGGTTGGCGATAGCGAAAGGACCGAGCATCGCATAGTTCAGGGGCGTGCGCCCGCCGAGATAGTGGTAGCCGCTGGCCCATGGCTCTTCGCCGGCCAGCACGTGCGCCTTGTATTGCGCCAGGTCGGCCGCGTTGTAGCCAATGCCGGGGTGAACGAAACTGCTCACGCCGGTGGTCCAGGCAGCGGGCACGGCGACCGGCACGGCCGGTGGGGTGATGGCCGGCGGGGTGACCACGGGCGGCGTGACGACCGGAGGAACGACCACCGGCGGCGTGACGACCGGTGGGACGACCACGGGCGGCGTGACGACCGGTGGCGCGATCACTGGCGGTGTGGCAACCGGCGGTGTGGCGACCGGGACGGTAACGACAGGCACAGTGACTGGAACGCCCTGCTGCGGCACGGGCTTCACGGGCACGGCGGCAACCGGCGGCGTCGATGGAACGGGCACGAGCGGCGCCGGAACGACAGCGGCGGGCACCGGCACGACCGCCGGCGGCGTCGGGACGAGGACAGCCGGCGGTGTCGGAACGGGCCCCGGTTTGCCGACCACGGCGTCGCCAACCGGGGCGCCATCGGCCACCGGTACGGCGTCCGGCGCGGCAGGCGCGGTTTCCGGTGGGCCGGCTGCCGGCGCGGTATCGTTTACGACAGGAGGCGGCACGGCAGGTACTGCCGGGGCCGGCGCGGGCGCCGTGATCATCGATGCCAGATTGACCGAGACGGGCGTGCCCGAGGTCGAGGATCCTCCGCAAGCTGCCAGAACGAGGGACAGCGCCAGGGTGGACAAGGCGGGGCGATGAATGACGGGGGGCATTACGAACTCCGGCAGGACAATGGGGATGAATGGATAGATGGATCAGCCCGGAGTCGTGTGCGGTCACGCTGTGTCTCGATGCCTTAAGTTATCCAAATGTAATTTTTTGACGAATATAACAACCGTGTTCCGGCATGTCAATATAGGCAATTGGGATAGGTAATCGCGTTATCGGCATAGCTCCATTGCATGCATGGCGCGGCCTGCCGGCCCCAGCCGGGCAAGGCGGTGAGCGGCGGCGATGACATCGTCGCGGCCCACCGGAGGGGGGATGTCATCGCTACCGCAGGACAAGATTGCGGCCTGCGCGCAAGGGCAGGCTTTAAATGTCGAGTCCGGTGCGGTCCGACGAAACTTAGGCCGGTTCCTGCGGATTGGCCTTTTTCCAGCCAGCGAACTGGGTGCTGAAGACAGCGAACAGCGCGTCGCAGATCTCGGCCGGATCGTCGTCGAGCACGGGCTCGTCATGACCATACTGGCCCTGGCGCTTGCCGAACATGGTCTTCAGGTCGGCATTGATCCAGATACCGTCCATGTTATGGAAGTACACATAGGCGAACTGGCGCAGGCCGGGTTCGTCGGTCAGGTGGGTGTCCCACAAGCCGCGCGTCAGGCCCAGCCGCACCAGTTGCGAGGGGCGCGCTTCCCTGCGGCGCATGGCGTCGATGAGCTCGTCCTGCCCGGGGAACATGCTGCGTTCGAGCCAGCCGTTTTCCAGTGCCCATTGCAGGAACAGGCCCGCGCCGCTGTGGACCTGGTTGGCTGCTTCGGGCCATGCCAGTTCGCGTCCCTGTGCGATTTGCACGCAGGCATTGGTGCGGCCATTGTTCATCCACAGCCTCAGTTCGGTGTCGCGCGCCGGATCGAGCGGCAAGGTGCATGCCTTTTCCACTTCGCCATCCTCGTCGACGCTTTCCTTGTACAGTTGCGGCAGCTTGAGCGCAATGGCGTCCCACAGCGCGTCGCCGTGCAAGCCGAACAGGACTGGCTCGCTATAGGCTTCGCCGAGAAACACACTCTCCAGGAAGGGGCAGATGGCCTTGTTGCCGATCGGTACAGGCGCGTAGTTCGGGTTCAATACCTTGCGGCTGAACAGAAAGCTGACGTCGGCCTTTTTCGCGGTCAGCCAGATGCTGTCATCGTGTTTGGCATTGCCGATGGACTGGGGCGGCGCTTTGCCGAAGACCTGTTCGGCGACGGCGCACAGTTCGGGATCGGCGGCCGTGCGGCCCACCAGGCTGCACAGCATCCTGAGGCGCTCGCCCATGCCGTCGATGTGGTCCAGGTAGGCGGGGTCCAGGGCGGGCGCGGCGCCCTGTTGCGTTGGCGGGGCGCGCCGTTCGGGCGGGTCGCCGGCGGCGTAGGCGGAAAAGTCGAATTGCCCGCTCACGGCCGGCGCGGCGATCTTGCTCTTGTTGAGCCAGGAGGTGAATGCCTTGCGCGCTGCGACTTGCTCCGGTTCAAGGTCATCGTCGGCGAGGTCGATCTCGGTCTCGGTTTCGCCCGCGTCGATTGCCAGCAGGAACGCTTCGAACGATTCGGCGAGGGTTCTCAGTTCGCCTTCGGAACCGATGTGGACGACGGCGGGCGGCTGCACCGCTTCACACAGGCCGATCAGGGAACCATCGGGCAGGCTGATGAAGCCCCAAGTGTCGGCGCCCCAGCGCTCCATGCCTTCCCAGGCGGTACCGCCGGCCAGGTTTGCCGGCGCCAGCTCGAAGTAGCCAAGATCCCCGTATTCATAGGGCGCGAGCCATGTGAAGAATTTGGCCATGAGGGGTGGTACTGGCCTGCCGATTTCCTGTTCCCATGCCGCTACGTCAAAATCCATCGATATTCCTGTTCTCTGAAAGCGTGTGCGAGCGCCGCCGCGCGCTGTCGCGGCGGCGGGTGTATGGATGCATTGTATGCGCTAAGTCGGCGCGCACTGTTTATCTTGTTCCCCACCCGGGCGGGCGTCGCTGCCGCTGCTGTTGGCCCGGCTCGCAAGATGAGCCGCTTGGGCCAGCCATGGGATAGGAAAAAGAAATGTGAGCGAGGAAATCGGGATGCCATAATCTGCCCTCTTTCAACCTCCCGGGAACGACGGAAAATGGCGAATCCAAAGACGCTGATGCGCGACTGCTGCTGGAGCTTTAGCGGTTCCATCTTTACTGATCGTAAGGTATTTGAGGCGGAGTTCGAAGCATATCAAAAGGACATTCGTGGTATCGCATCCTGGGACCCGGGCCATCTGGAATTGCAAGCCCCCCAGATCCGCGTGCAATACGAATGCTGGGAAGGCGATGACCAGATCGAGCCCATCGTGACGCTCTCCGCGGCGGATGGTGTGGCGTTCTCTGCAGGAGAGCTGATGTTTCTGCTACACAATGCAGTTGTCGAGCAACTCGATGACATCGACCATCATTTTTTCGAATTCCTGACCTTGGCAAGCCAGCAGGAAAATGGGACGCCTCCACTGTACCGGCTCGATTGCGGAAGCTGAGCATGACTGGCGCTTTGGCGAGGATATGTCCAACTGGCGGCTCCCGGCGCTTGCTGCCGCGGGCATCGAGGCTGGACGTGGTTCGCATGGAAGACTTCGGCTGGGGCGAATACGGCCACGTTCGGTGGCTCGTCTTGTCCGGGCAGAGACCTGATGCGGAAAAATTCAAACGCGAAGCAGTAACTGTATTACCGCCGGACTGTTGAAGAATCGCAGCCAGGCGGCTTGCATCATCAGGTTCACTCCCGAAAAGAAGGCCACGTCGCTGATGGGTGGAGCGGCAAAAAAGTCCTGCAGCATGCACCACGCAACGAGCACCAGGCACAGATACAGGACCACGATATTGCCTCGCACCTCCATGCGCCGGTGGGAGGGGCCCCTTGCGTCGTCAATCGGCTGTTGTTTTCGCCGCAAGCAGTAAAGCAGGGTCACGCTGGCGGTCGGCAACATGATCGCAAATCCAGCCATTCGGCCGACGAAGACGTCGGTGGCGATAAGACCGCGTGCGTAACCGACGGCATAGGACGCGATCGCGACAGCAAAAAGCACGAAGCACGCCGTGGTCCACATCGGGCTCACGAAATCGCGCAGTGATCGCCGCGCGAACAACACGCTGCGTTTGGCAGGCAGCGGGATGTTGTGGCCGATGCGCTGGTTGGCAACGGCGGCGTAAATGAGAATGAGGACAAGCCATGCCATGGTTGGCGCGAACGTCAAGTAGGCAGGAATGGCTGCGCCTGCGCGCCCCGCAAGCACGACCAGTACCAGCCAGGCCGAGCCCAGGGCGTAAAACGATAAGCTCGCCATTGTTGACTCGTGATGCCGCGTTTTGAAGGATGGGTTCTGCTCAACCCACGCGCGATTCTTCGACAAGAACGTGTCATCAATTAAGCCCAACGTCTTCCTGGCCGTCAGCCAGTACACCGGCGTCAGGGGCGTAACGCGGCCGATGCCGGCATTCGGGCACGGACTCAGCACTACATCTGGGGTGGATTCCACAAGAGACCGGTACCGAAAACGTCAATCCCCTGGACGGATTTGTACCTCCGGTCGGCAAATGCCTGCCAGCATCCCCATGTTGACTATCCTGGCACACACCTTTGGCTCGCATCAAGCGGACAAGGCCAGGCCGGCCGCACCATCGACAATTTCACGCACTGATCAGGAATCGTATGAGCCTTGCCGTATTGCGAAGCCGCGCCCTGGCCGGCATGGAAGCGCGCGCCGTCAGCGTCGAAGTGCATCTGGCAAATGGCTTGCCCAAATTTACCATCGTCGGCTTGCCCGACGCCGAAGTGCGCGAATCGAAAGACCGCGTACAAGCCGCGCTGCAAAATGCCGGGTTCCAGATCCCGGCGCGCCGCATCACCGTCAACCTGGCCCCGGCCGACCTGCCCAAGGAGTCGGGCCGCTTCGACCTGCCGATCGCGATCGGCATCCTGGCCGCGTCGGGCCAGATTCCATCGCGGGAACTGGGGCGCTACGAATTTGCCGGCGAACTGTCGCTGTCGGGCGAGCTGCGCCCGATCCGGGGGGCGCTGGCGATCACCTTCGCCATGCAGCGCGAAGCCGGCGCGCATCGCGCTTTCATCCTGCCGCAAGCGAATGCCGACGAAGCGGCGCTGGTGGCCGACGCCGTCATTTATCCGGCCGCCACGCTGCTCCAGGTCTGCGCCCATTTTGCCGCCTGCGACGATCCATGCCGGCTGGCGCGCCATCAACCGCGCGCGCTCACGCGCCTGCCCGATTATCCGGATTTTTGCGATGTGAAAGGCCAGCGCGCAAGCAAGCGCGCGCTCGAAGTGGCCGCCGCCGGCGCGCACAGCGTACTGATGGTGGGGCCGCCCGGCGCCGGCAAGACCATGCTGGCGTCGCGCTTTCCCGGCCTGCTGCCGCCGATGACGGACCAGGAAGCGCTGGAATCGGCGGCGGTGCAGTCGCTCACCGGTGGCTTTTCAGCCGACAACTGGAAGGTGCGCCCCTTCCGCAGCCCGCATCACACCACCTCCGCCGTGGCCCTGGTGGGCGGCGGCTGTCAATTCCATCAAATAACGCGACTATACATTAGTAAGCGCGACTGGAGCCTGAGCGTTTTTGGTGCCAGGGCTTGGGACGAAATCAGTAAATTGGCGCGTTCGGTTTCAGAACGTAGGTGAGCGACGTGGCATTCGATTCAGTGGCTCGCTGGTTTCAATGGGAGGTTACGTCTGGCCCTTGTGCAGCCATGCGACCGACGGCGTTTTAGCAAAGTGGAACGCCCCTATGGCACGCCGGGCAGCTGGCCCCTCTCTGAAAACACGCCGCTTCCCAGCGGTGTGACGCTATGATCAGTCAATTCGACTGCTGGCTCAAGATGGCGGTGCGCCGAGGCTTACGCTGAAATGGCAACTGGCTATTCAGGAATATTGTCGGGGGCTTGCGCGAATCCTTTGCCTTGGCATGGCCTACATTCGACAAAATTCCGAATCCCCGGCCCCCCCCCGGTCCCGCCGCACATGACACACTCGACGCCTCGCGCCGCTAGGTCTGCCGCCTGAGCTAACCGATGAGGCCAGTCAGCTGGTAATACTAGGAAAGATGTCGCCACGAACACCCCCTCTTCTTTAATGAACCAGCCAATGCCACAACGCTATCCCGCACAAGGTGAAAATTGTTCCGGCCACAGCCAGAACAACCAAGACCACAATTAGCTTCCTGAAAGTGTATCCCAAACAAAAAAGTACAATCCCGGTAGAAATGTAGGCGAGCTTCGCCATTGTTGTATGAACAACAAAAAATGGAAGTACACTGAGAGTCGCGTGCAAAAAATAGACTCCAATCGCTGTGACGATCGCAGGCACAAGAATCGACATCACTTCTTCATTTCTGTGCCTGAGCTCATCGTCAGAGTAGATCGAGTCGCCAATGCGGTGGAAGGCCATGTGAACACTCACTAGAGATGGATAGATAGTGAATATTATCCCATTTTGGGATATTTGTAACATGGTGGTCCCATGAGAGGATGAAATCTATCCATGACCCACGCTACTGCGAATTCATTGCGTATCTCATCGCAGCTAGGCTGAGCCAGAAAATTACTCAAATGCAACTAGCTGATCTCCTCGGTAGGCCGCAATCTTATGTGGCGAAGGTTGAAAATCTCGACCGGCGGATTGACGTTGTCGAGACGAGAGATTGGCTGGTTGCCATGAACTTAGCTCCCAGTGACTTTATGGCTCAAGTGCCGTGGTGGAATCCTACCCATAGCAAAATTTCAGCTGGGTAACTAGTGCAAGCTTGTAAGGCATAGAAAAAGATCCATAAACTTGGATTTGCGTGGCTCCAAAACAGGCTCAAAACGGGACCTCTTAGCCATGCTTAGTCTGTTCGCCACTCTCATCGAGCCCCTTCCCAAAATGAGGTGCCGAAAACAACGCGAGTGCGAGGGTATGGCTCCAATAAAATAAGTATCCACGTTCGAAATGAAACCACCTACATATGTCTCACTTCTGCATTTTAACTTTGCCAGACACGCTGCTCTGTCATGAAACGAAGATGCTTAGATAAGTTAGGGATGGGCAGTACTCTATTGAGTTTTACCCATCACGTTATACACAACTCCGAACTCCCTGTCGCCATGACGAGAAAACCCGTTAACATTCAAGGAGTTACAGCCGCCACTTGTAAACTGTAGCGAAATGGCGTTTACTCTTGCCTTTTGGACGACGACATGGGCAAGGCAGTGACGCGGTGGACCGATCATGAGTTTGCTGGGCTCGACCTTGGCGACAGTCGTCTCAACAAGAGGGCGAAGATACTGATGGAACGATTTGCGGCAAACCCGCAAGCGAGCATTCCGGCGGCATGCGAGGGCTGGAGCGAGACGGTGGCGGCCTACCGCTTTCTGAGCAACA
>NZ_WHJG01000026.1 GCF_011682175.1 Massilia frigida | reverse complement strand
CTGATCGCGAAAATTGGTGGATTCCTGGCTCGCAACAGCGATGGCGAACCTGGCGTCAAGACGATCTGGAAGGGGCTCGATCAAGTGCACGCCTCGGCGGAGACCTTACGTGCATTACGCGACGGGCTGGGGTGACTGACTTATGTATAAGGGCATGCGCTCAGGGGCACCAGGCGTTTCCTGTTCCGGTCGACTGTCCATAATCCTTCCTGAGCACCCAAATAAAGGCGCTGATTGAACCAGACCGAGTCAACCGGTTGATGTCCCCATGCGATGTCGGCTTCGGCGATGCGTTTCCATTGATCGGCGCGGCCTGCCCACACACTGCCATTCAATTCCGAGATGTACACCAAACCGTCGCCGGCACAGCACACGGTCGACAAAGGCGCATTGGTCGGAAGTGAACAGTCGTGCCAGCTGGTGCCATCAAAGCGCCATACATCCCCTTTGCCCCCAACCGCGTACATGTCGTTGGCGGAAAATGCACTCATGTCCACGAAACCCAAGCTGGTAGCATAGGTTTTTCCAGTCTCGACGTCCTTGGGTACGGGCACCCCTTTACCTTCCTTGCCCAGTTCTACCCATTGGTCGACGCCGATACGCCGGTAGATTTTTCGATAGTTGCCCAATGCGTAGATCTGGCCGGCCGCACGGACCACTTTGTTGATAATCCCCACTTCACCGCGATAGGTTTTCATATCGATGACCTGATCGATATTTTTCTCGCCGCCCATGCGCAGAGGGCTTGCTGAAAATACTTGGCTGCCAATATCCACAGCCACATATTCGGGCGGATTGACGCTGCAGGCTATCGTGCAAAAATCATAATTGGGACTCTCCACCACGCCGAATCTTTTATCCAGTGGCCGATTGATCGACATGGTAATAAAACGGATTTTCGGCAATACATTTCTATCATCTTTTTCTTCGACGGCGATAAAGCCAAATCCTTCTGCTCGATTGATGGAACAATCATATATGGTGTAGCCACGAAAAATATCGTTCCAAGACTTCCTATCAAGTAATTCTTCCATAAAATAATCCGTTTCGCTGATTAAGTTTTGCGTTAGAATTCTGGCAAGTTAGGCCGAATGATCACATTCAGTCCTCTACGGCTCTCGCCAGAGTGGGGGGCTTACTTGCGCGCCTTCAAGGGGCCGCAGCTATGTTCGTCTTTCATGGATTCATCCAGTTGCGCTTTGATAGCTGGCACGCATGTCGGTGACACTGGCGGCGAGCCAGATGCGCCTCCCCGCAGGAAGGCCGATCATGCACGCAAACTTTGGACGACTGTCTTGAGCAACGAGGCATTGACGTCGCCACGCACCCGCACCATCGCGTCGGCAATCACGATCTCGATCATGCCAGCCGGGATGGTGTCCCGTCGCGCGGGCGCCGCTTTGGACCTTGCACCGGCCGGCGCCCTAGCGAGGACTACCGGCAATAAGGTGGCCGGCGCTGGCGCCGCATCTTCCAACAATCCCGCGCGCAGATCGCGCCGCCATTTGAATACCATGTTCGCATTGACCTGATGAGCAAACGCCAGCTTGGAAACAGACACGCCGGACTCGCAAGCCGCAACGGTGAGTCGGCGCTTGAACTCGAGTAAGTAATTCGGTTTGCCCTTGCGGTTGCCCGGCTTTACTTCTGTGTCCATAGTAGTTTCCATCAAAAAGTAGTGGAACTACTTTGACGGGCCAGCCTGGTTACGTCCAGACGGTGCCGGCATGACGCTTACGACGCAAGTACAAACCGCTGGCGAGCAGGTATTGCGCCAGTGCGGAATGGCTCAGCAAGATGAGGCAGGTGTTCCCGCAGATGTTCAGCCACTGGGTTATGTGGGGTATAAGGTTGGATAACGGGAGCCGTATGACGCGAGAGTGTCACGTACGGTTCTGCGAGCGGCTCAAGGTGAAATTCCTTGGGCCTACTCATCCAACCCGCGGGACGTGAGTTCGTGCGTGCAGAGTGCATGGCAGTGTCGAACACGAGCAAGACCTGGCTCCCGAACGTTCTACATGCGCACATGCTCGTATGTGCGCATGCCGTTTATTCAGGCGCCCAGTCTTGCACCAGGAGGCGTGCGCGAATGCCGGGATCCGGTGCTGCATCGTGGCTGGGATCGCGCAGAACGCCTTGGGAGCGAATCCGATGAATCAGGTCGCCCAGCGATCCCGCTTTGCCCTCTACGGGGACGCAGCCGAGTAGATTAGTCCCGTGATACGCGATCAGCATTGGGAGAGTGTCCGGTAGATAGTCGCCAATAAATTCTGAATGATCTTCCAGATCTAGCCAAAGCCAAACTTCGTCGACGCTGGCCTGCGCGGCCAGAGCATCGTACTGAGGGCGTACATGTCGGCAGGTAGCGCACCATGCTTCTGCACCAATGAGGACATGCAGCCGCGCGTTTGGAGGCGACAGACGTTGCGCCACGAGGCTGGCATCATTCCATGGATCCAAATGTTGGTTCATAGCGTCGCCCCGGAATGAAACAGATCGTCATCGAGTTGGTCCAGCGCGGCGATTTGTTGGCGGGCACCGCCTCGCATCACGACGCGCGCCACTGGATGATGAAGTTGGAGATATTGAGCTGCAATACTCCGAACTGCGTGAGGCGCCACTTCCAACAAATGCATTGCTAGTTCTGGGTCGAGCGGTTGGCCGCGTAAATGCCGCTGACCCTCTTGCAAGGGAATGCGGACGAAGTGGCGGACTTTCTCAGCATCCGGCAGCTTTAGCCCATGATCCACATCTGTGCGGGCGTCGCCGGTGGTGTCGCTAGGTGTTTGCTCTGGTTCAGCCATGGTGAGCTCGGCGCTCGCCAAGTCCACGCCGGTGATGGTTTGCCACACCCAGCCGGCATAACGCGCCGTGTCGTTATCGCTTAGCCTTGCTTGCACGTGCGGTAAGTGCGCTGGATCGCCGTGGTAGGCGATAAATCGCAGTGCCAGTCGTGGCGGCATGAACTGCAAGAGCGCATCCAATTGCGGATGCCCGATTGGCACCATTCCTGCCAGGTGTTGTACCCATCGGTTAAGCCGGCGCAACGCCTGTTTGCGATACCACCCCTTGGTGTCGGTCAGTATATTCACTTGGCTAATGACACATTGCCAGAGGGTTTCCGCCGCCAGGAGCGAATTTTGGCTTCTGTCGTTCGGCACCGGCATGGCTCTATAGCGTCGTGCCACGGAAATCGCTGCCTGTGCCCGTACGGGCATGTCGGGGTCTGCCAGGCACTTGTGCAGCGCCACCTCAATTTCGCCCTCGCCTCCGCCCAACGCAGCCACCCTGCACGCGGCCGCACGAACATGCGCATCCTCGCTGCTAAGGAAATTGATCAGGGGTTGCGATATGGCCTCTTGCGCTTCATCGCCACAGAGCGCAGCGGCGCGCAGTGCCGCGACTTGGACGAGGGGAGCATTGTTTTCCTGAGTCCATTGCGCGATGCAGGTCAGCGCGGAGGTCGTTGGAAGCCATGCGATCGCACTGATCACGCCACGGAGTAATTTCTCAGGCTGCGCGCGGACGTGCAACAGGAGTTCTGCGAGCTCAGACGGATCATTCCGACCCAAGGCGGCATAGGCGGCAACAAAGGCTTCACCAGGCTGCTTCCAACGTTCCAAGGCGCTCAAAGTAGGCTGCCACCCGGGGGAACCTGCAAGGCTGATTCCTTCCAGATGCGCGTCCAGCAAATCGCTAAATCGTGCCAGTTCGCTCAAGCTGAGGCGTGGCGAATCGATGCTCGCCTCATGTTGCGCCCAGTAGAAAGCAGCGTCCTCGATATGTCTTTTAACCAGTGCAACGATGACCTTGTGATTGTTTCCTATTTGCATATGCGTCGTCGTAGGTTCACATGAAGTCGAAAGCGTTGAATAGCCGTTTCCAGCCGGTGCCATCGTTGAGGCAAGCTCCGTGTGGACCGGCGGTAAGCAAGTATTTACCGTCCGGGCTCAGATCGAGCCGCCCGCCATTCGTCGCGTTTGGAGCGTCACGTTCGACTTCGCTTAGGGGCACCAGGCGTTTCCTGTTCCGGTCGACTGTCCATAATCCTTCCTGAGCACCCAAATAAAGGCGCTGATTGAACCAGACCGAGTCAACCGGTTGATGTCCCCATGCGATGTCGGCTTCGGCGATGCGTTTCCATTGATCGGCGCGGCCTGCCCACACACTGCCATTCAATTCCGAGATGTACACCAAGCCGTCGCCGGCACAGCATACGGTCGACAAAGGCACATTGGTCGGAAGTGAACAGTCGTGCCAGCGGGTGCCATCAAAGCGCCATACATCCCCTTTGCCACCAACCGCGTACATGTCGTTGGCGGAAAATGCACTCATGTCCACGAAACCCAAGCTGGTAGCATAGGTTTTTCCAGCCTCGACGTCCCTCGGTACGGGCACCCCTTTACCTTCCTTGCCCAGTTCTACCCATTGGTCGACGCCGATACGCCGGTAGATTTTTCGATAGTTACCCAATGCGTAGATCTGGCCGGCCGCACGGACAAGTTTATTGATGATACCTACCTCGCCGCGGTAGGTTTTCATGTCGATGACCTGGTCGATATTCTTCTCGCCGCCCATGCGCAGGGCGCTTGCGGAAAATACCTGGCTGCCAATATCCACAGCCACATATTCGGGCGGATTGACGCTGCAGGCTATCGTGCAAAAATCATAGCGAGTACCTGTCACCACGCCGAATCTTTTATCCATTGGCCGATTGAGCGACATCGTAATAAAACGGGTTTTCGGCAATTCATCTCTATCGTCTTTTTCTTCGACGAAGACAAACCCAAATCCTTCTGATCGATATATGGTGCAATCATATATTGTGTAGCCACGCAAGTAATCGTTCCAGAACTTCTTATCAAGTACTTCTTCCATAAAATAATCCGTTTCGATGATTAAGTTTTGCTTTAGAGACTTGGCAAATTGGGCAAGTCTATCACATCCGGTCCGCCCCGGCTCTCGCCAGAGTGGGGGCTTACTTGCGCGCCTTTAAGGGGGCCGCAGCTATGTTCGTCTTTCATGGATTCATCCAGTTGCGCTTTGAGGCAATTTGGATCGCAACCGTAGGCTTGCGCCAGCATAGTTGAAATCTCATCGCGCGCTGTGGTATAGGGCATATCCGTCGATGTGCGGTGCCTTTGCATGAGGGCCGCTGTACCCGCGTGCGCCATGCCGTGGCTCCCGTTAGCCGCACGATTGGTTGTACCCTCCAGGCAGATGGTCAGCGCTTTTTTCTGATTATAGTCCTTCCAGCAGTCGCGCAATCCACCTTCCACCATTTTCGGCTTCCCGTCCACGGTTTCTTGCGTGTACTTGTTGAACATCGCTTTAGGTAAAACGTGGTGGCCGGTCTGGCCGGGACAGCAGCCCTTGCCCTTGTCTGTTTCTCCACTCTGATCATAGGGTACCAGCAAGCATTTACGCGCTTTAATACACGGATTCGCAAAGGCAATGCCGGCCATGGTGCTTGCCATCACATCCTCAAGTCCACCTGGTGCGAGTATGCGCTGGTATTCCGCAGCCTTTTCCACGGCGTCGAATGCGGCTTTGGAGACAGCCTGGAATTTTGTTTCGATGTCGTTGGTCATGATCGCGCCAGCGGCATTGCCAATTACATGCCCCAACGTTTCCCACATGGATAGGCGCGAAAACGCTTTGGCGACGACCGGCGACCCTTTGACAAACGCGGCTCTTTTTGCCGCTTTTTCAGCGGCACTTTCAAGGATATCATCGGCGTGGTCCTTGAAATAGTTTTTGGCAAAATTCTCCAATTTTCCCATGGCCGCGCCTTTTGCGTCGTCCGCTAACTTGCTGAGTTCGCCAACTTTATCCTTGATCTGTTGCTTAAACCCTTCAGTGTTGTTGACTTTTTCACCCTTCGGACCATATTGCCCCCCTGGCTTATTCCACAATCCGCCGCAGTGGTTTTCCATCCATTTATTCTTGTCGTTGCGAACGTAACCACTCCTGGTTTTACCAGCACCGTCTAGTGCCGTGGCCGCCTTCTTTAATTCGCGTGACAAGCTTCTGGTTGTACCATTAACGTTTGTTGGATTGAGCTTTGCCCCCTCGGCGGCTTTTTTGGAGTCCTCTTCGGCATTTGCTTTGTCATTGCACGCATCTTTGATGCGCGCCTTATCCTTCCGGCAGGATGGATGCATCGTCCTGCTGTCAAAATAATGAAAGTCGGCCGTGTTAGCCGGCGAGTAACGTGCCGGTCTGACAACGCGAGTGCGTCTGTTATCTTGTCGCGTTTCGGCCGAGGTGGCGCGCCGTCTTTTTTCCCGGGCTGCTTTCAGCCGTTCTGCCGGTGAGTCAGCCATGATTATGTGTCATAGGGTCATTGTGTCGGCAAACGTTGAGGCCCTCGAATTTCACATTCGGTGACCAGTCGGTGAAAAACGCTTTGCCTTTAATCACCGCTGTTTTCTGGCCCTTGGCAAAAGCCAGCGTGGCGGGTTCATTCCCGACGCTATTGGCCAAATAGGAGACATCTTTCAGCGCGACTGGCGTGCCGCAAATAAACACGGTGGTGCTGCCTTGTTGCAGTTGGTTGGCAAATGCAGTATTTGGATACGGGATTAATAATGGCCCAGCAGTTGGCGCAGGCGGGCTCCAGCACGGATCCGGGAAAGCGGCACTCGATTGCCCGTCAGCGGCCTTTGAGCAAATTTCGTTATCGTTCGCAAAAACGTTGGTATCCATAGGCGTGTCTTTCTAACTGGAATGATAGTTAAGTATAACTGCGCTGCGCATGCCATGATCGTCGGCCAGATGCAGCATGCCGCATTCCCCAGGACTGGCGCGGTGGGGCATCAGGCGCGACAAGTACGCGAGCATGGCCGGTCCGGTCGCGGCCCCCACTTCACCCAGGCAGTCAGCAATGGTCAATAATGGCAATTTGTGTCCGCCAACCGGTGCGACCCGGGTAATGGCGTTAGATGCCTCGCGCGCGAAAAAAGCCTCGCCGTTCTGATCGCTCATGCGGAATTCAAGATCGGCGTATTCAAGTGTGCTGGCTCCCAAGGCCGCGCGGAAGGCCTGCGCCAAGCCCTGCGCGCGACTGGGGACACTGCCATCCGGACGGCCGGGTTCGTTGCCGGCGCCAAAGCCCACGATGTGCACGCAGGCCTGCTCAGCGGCTTCGGCAGCGCCTGCCGTCGCGTTTGGTCCAGCTTTTTGTAGCAAGATTGCGGCTGCGGCCTCACCCGGAATGAAACCGTCGGAGTTGCCCGGAGTTTGCAACCGTTCGCTGTTCAAGTAGTAGTTGATGGTCGCCGCGTTGAGATAGGTGTCGGCACCGACCAACAACACAAATGGATAGTCCGGATGGTCGAGAAACTCAGTGGCCTGCTGCAATGCCGGCGCCAGGCCGGCGCGGCCCAGCCGCAGGACCCCGGAACTTGGGTGGAACTCCTGATCCAAACTCTCGATTGCTTGGGTAAAGACGCGATTGAACCATTCACCGTCGCATCCGGTACGCTCAGGCAGCGGTGCAAGCCAAATCAGCGGTACTTTCGTGGTGTCTAGCCACGGCACCTCACCAAGGCAATCATCGATTGCCAGCGTGATCCAGCGCGCTAGCCTGGTCGGGCCCCAGGTTTCCGTATCGTCCAAGCGAGCGACCGTAATATTGTCGTGTTGGTAGGTGCGAAAATCACTTTGCTGAAAATGATCCATGTTGGCGCGTATTGCACAGGTAGCCGCCGCCAGGTTATAGCCCACGGCACAGCAAAGCCCGGCAGACCGGATGGCCAAGGAAGTTGACGAAACCGATTCCGTGGCGGGGCGGCTGAAAATATTCCAGAAACGCGATGGTGGCGTGGAGGAGACTGTCATGCGTATACTTCCTCGGTGTCGTCCGTTTGATTATTGCAACCAACGCAGCCGTCCTTTCCGGTTCTCTTGCCTTCCCACCAGGCAGGATCGACTGCGCCGACCGCGATCAGTTTAAACTCTTGGATGCGACGCTGGATCGGTACGCTCACGCGCCAGATTGCCGAGAAGCGGGCCTGCTCCGTTTCAAAAAACAGCGTATCGACCACAGGCGTCGGTGTTACCACGCTGTAGTCGTGACGCAATATGCGGACCTGCAATTGGTCGAGCTTTGGCAGATTGAAACGAATGTCTTCGCGTCCTGCCACCATGTTTCGCAATATGACCTTTTCGCCACCGGTTGGATATTGAATCTGTTGGTCTTGCGGCGCACATTGGTGATACTGTTCATCAAAATCTTCGGGCAGGAAGGGCGCGATTTCCCGCTGCCAGTGTTCGTCATAGGTGCCGACATAGCGTGTTCGTGGCTGCCAGTGGCGCGCGACTGCCGAGAAAGCAATCGGGCTGTACTTCCCGGTCGGGCTGGTGATGTTTTCATCGAGGGCTTGCAAACAAGGGGCCGCGGCGCCATCAAGATCGCCACCGGTCTTGCTACCGCCCCAGCCGAGACCGGCTGGATTGTCCAGTAATGCTTCGCTCAGGATCTGGGCTCTGGCCCCTCTACCCTGGGGGTAGGTTCGGGTACCGCCAAACGCGACACCATAGTGTAAGGGCATACTGGTGAAGTGGGCTGGTTGGCTCAGCCCGTACATGCCCAGGCGCTTTTGCCAATGCCGGGAACCGATGGCTTTCAAGCCTTTTTTCAGTGTGCCAATTTGAAATGCCACAGTGAGCTCGCGCACTGCTTCTCCCTGCGGTGCGTGTGCACACGCGTCGAAGAGGACGTCGCAGCGCGGTTTGAACCGGGCGAAGTCTGAGCCGTAACGCATGGCGCTGGCACCTGGCTCGCCAAAAAATTCGTCCACCTGCGACAGCGCAGCAGGAGGTAGCGGCCGCGGCCGCTGACCATCATTTGGAATTTGCCAGCTGGCTTTGATGACAATGACGAGGTGTTCCCGCCCATGGATATCGAGCGCCGTGGCGATCTCAGCCAAGTAATGCTTGGAACCAACCATTATCTCCATGCTCGCCCCTAGTTAACGTTGACCGAGCCGCCAAGAATGCGATGCGTCGCGCTGGCCTGGCTGGTGATATAGGTGCCACGAAGCTGGATTCGGCCGTCGGCGCTGAGGATGAGTGCGGCCTCGCCACAGCGAAGTTCTATTTCATGCTGCGCGGTGAGTGTCACCCGTTCACCGTCGAGCAACAGCTCGTCGGGAGCACGGGCCGGAGCAGCGGGTGTGGCGAGCATCACCCCGAGTACGATAGGGCGCAAGGGATCGCCCGCTTCGAATCCCAACGCGAGCGCTTGACCGATCTGGCTTGGATCGAGGGGGCTGATACTACGCGCCGGTATCCGGCTCAGCCCAAACGTGGCAATGCTGACCAGGATGCTACCGTCTTCCCCCATACCCTCGAAAATGCCTATCGCGATGCCATCGGCACGCGCTGGCCGTGGCGGGGTCTGCGTTATTACGTCGCGCAAAAGCTGTTCGGCCGATGCAAGTTCGATCGTGGGCATACTAGCGCTGTCGGGCTTACCTTGGTTCATCAATTTTCCAGGATTTTTTGACCCTTCATGGTGATGTTGCCATCCGCCTTGAAGGTTTGTTCATCACTCGTGCCCACGCTAAAGGTGTGCCCGTTAAAAATAATTGTGCCGTCGGCTTTCATGACCAGACTGGCCTTGCCAACCGTGATCGACAATTCGGTACCGGCTGTAATGGAAATCGATTCGCCCACGGTGGTCGTCTGGCTTGTGCCCACCACGGTCGACATGAACATTCCAACGTTCAGGCTGTAACCCAAGCCCACGTTTTCCATCCGTCCCAAGCCCACGTTCTGCATGTACGCCATGCCAATGGTTTCGGTCTTGAACTTGGCCACATTAATCGACCAGCTCTTCCCGATGGAATCTTTTTCGTTCTTGGCGACCGACTTGGTACGATTGCCGCCGATATCAATCGTCTCGTTCTTCCCCACATCCTCGGTGCGGTTATCCCCAATGCTGATCTTCTCATCGTGATCCACCCGCTCGGTGCGGTTGTTGTGAATCGTGATCGTTTCGTTGTTGTCGACCGTCTCGGTACGGTCGTGATGCACCGTAATCGTTTCGTCACGGTCGACCGTCTCGGTGCGGTCGCGCTTGATGTGGTTGGTTTCGTCGCGGTCGATTGTTTTCCTGCGGTCGTTGCCGACCCATTTATCCTCATCGTGCTCGACTTCGGTCAGCTGGTCCTTTTCCGCATGCAGCCAGAGCTGTTCCTTGCCTTTCTTATCCTCGAAGCGGATCGCATTTGCATTGTCGTAACTGCCGCCCGGCGTGGAGCGCGACAAGATACCGCTCTGCGTCTTGTTCTCCGGCAGCGTCCACGGCGGCATCGTGTCGGTATTGGGCACCATGCCGGTGATGATCGGCCGGTCCGGATTGCCGTCCAGGAATTGCACAATGACTTCGGTCCCGATGCGCGGAATCGACGTCATGCCGAAATTCGCGCCCGCCCATGGCGTGGCCACCCGAATCCAGGCCGAACTCTTCTCGTCGCTGGCGCCGACCCGGTCCCAATGGAACTGCACGCGCACCCGGCCATACTTATCGGTATGAATTTCCTCGCCCGCCGGCCCGACCACGGTCGCGGTCTGGATGCCGTGAATCTTCGTCTCGACGCTGTTCAAGGCACGCGGCGCGCGCCACGGAATGATCCGGCGGATCGCCGTCAGCGTGTTCTCGTAGCGCGACGGCTCGGTCACCTTGACGTGATAGTTGTTGGTGGCGTGGTGCGTGACTTCGATGATGAGAAATTCGCGCGCCTGTGCATCGTCCCCGCGCGGATCGGCGTCGAAGTGCCCGATCAGGCGGAACCAGCGCCCCGGCATCACATAGCGGTTGTTGCCCGCGCCATCGAAGCGCTTGCCTCCCGCCTCGACCGATTCCATCTGGCGCTGCGCCACGTCGCGCGCGTCGCCGCTGTCCTTGAAGCCGAAGGCGCCCGAGTATTCGTACGATTCGATATTCGGCACGTCGCCTTGCTTCTGCACCGTCGGCAGCGAGGTTTGCGCCGGGCGGCCGGTCTTGAAGTCGTACGACGCCAGCGACACCGTGCCCTGCACGATCTGACGCCCCGGCGACCATTCGCCGATGCCATCCTCTTCATGCGCGCCGCCATGGCGCTGGAACGGCATCTCGGGCCGGCCGTCAATCGGATCGGCGGCGGTGGAGTCGTCCGACAGCACCAGTTTGTGGCCCGCTTCGGTATGCTCGAACCAGTAGAAGATGCCAGCCCGGGCCCAGCGCCGCTCCAGATAGTTGCTGTCGCTCTCGTCGAACTGGCAGGCGTCGGTCATTGCGCCAGTGGCGCCCTGGACGCGCCAGTCCCACTCGGCCAGGCTGCCATAGTCGCCGAAGATGCTCGACGTTTGCTGGTACAAAGTGGTGTTGTGGAACAGGTAGTTATCCTTGCGCATGCTCAGATACTGATACCACGGCCCCAGCTTCGCCTCGTAGTAAGACACGCCGCCGTCGACCGTCTTCAGGCCGAAGCTGAACACGCGTCCGGTGAAGTAGCGCATCGTGCCATCCCTGCGCACCAGCTGGACGCACATCATCTTGCCCTGCAAGTCCTTGAGCGCCACATTGGGGTCGTTGGACAGCAATTCGACAGTGAATTCGAATGGACGCGACAAGGCTTCAAACGCGTCCAGGCGGTTAACCAAAAGTTGCGAGGCGGGGCCGTCGCTGTTCGGAAAGGACAAGCGCAAAATGCGATCATGCTGCCGATCGCTGATCAGGTCCTGAAGACTAAAAGACGATTCGCTCATGCGATGTTCCTGTTCATTCAAAGTCAGTCAATTCGGGAGAATTGAGGCGGCAAGCTCGGTCACCCGACTGCCTGAGCGAGGGGTAAAACGCGACATCCGGGGTGGGGCAAGTGCAGGGAAACGGGGCCTGATGTTATTGATTGCACTCGTCTTTGCGACATTTGTTCATGATATTTTACCATTATTTTTGATGCAAAAGTGCAATTTTTGTTACCGCCGGTAGTGCGGAAACAACAGGCGGCGGGACCCGTGGCAGCCGTCGTCGGGCTGCAAAATGGGCGGGCCTGGGCACGTGGGAAGAAGGGAGGTTGATGCCTGGAAGCGGCATCATGCGGGGTGCGGGGGCGTCGATGGATTTGCCTGCCGGGCTCACTGTTAACACGGCGGGCGAGGCGGCGTGGGCAGGGCGCCCACGCGCTGCGGCACTACGCTGGCTGCTTGCCTACCACTTGAAAACCCGGGCGATTGCCAGGAACCAGGTGATGAAAGTATCGATAAATCCGGTCAACACCGGTACCACCTGAATCATCATATCGTCCATGCTTGTTCTCCACAGTGCGTTGATGCGGCCCGGACGGACCACCCAGCGAGTGTAGGGGTGTTGGCATTTCGTTATCTTGTGCGTGCCCAAGAAAGCAGGCGGCGTAAAAAAACCCGGGCGGACCCGGGTTCTGGATGAGGCAATACCTGCTTAGTGAAAATGCTCGTTGCCCGCGGGCGCGTCTTCCGGCATTTCCGCATGCACCAGTTCGCCAGTCGGATCGGCAAACAGGGGCGCGTCGCAATCGTCGCAATACTCGGTCACGAAACGCTCGTTGTGGCGCTTGATGTGGGTGACGCCCGCTTCGTTCAGGTGTCCGATGATCTCGTCGAGCGGCGCCTTCGGCTCGGCCATGCCGCCCAGCGCGGCGGCCGACAAGCCTTCCACCGGCGTGCCGTCTTCATCTTCCTGCCCGTACAGCGGCCACACGATACCGTAGATCACATCGGCGGTCTGGCGCATGGTGAAGCCGACCCGGTACTCGTCGATCTGGCCTTCGGCCGATTCATCGCCGAAGCCGGCAATAACGGCGCGCAGGTCGGACGCTTCCACGCCCAGGGTATTGGTCAGGTAATGCACGGCGGCACGCACCGATACCGGACGGATCAGCTTATCCGCTTCGCGGCACGCCACGTAATACGCTTCGGGCAGCAGCAGTTCGACGCCGCAGCCCGGCAGCAGGCGGGTGATGGTCGGGCCGGCCTGCGCGCGCCACTGTTCGAGCGCATTCGCGCGTTCGACCATGAAGCTCGACTGGAACTGCGGCTCCTGCCAGCGGAACAGCGGCGCGCCCAGCGGCGCCACGATGGCCACCATCAGGTAGCGCGTGTCGGCCAGGAACGGCGCGGTCTCGGCCGGCTTGGCGATCGGCTTGACCGCCGTGCCCTTGTGCGCGGCCTGGGCCAGCTTGTGCGTGGTGGTATAGGTTTCGGCGTGGGTGCGCGGCAGCTGGTCGATCGAGAACAGGGTCGGCGCCATGGCCATCTGCACGCCATCGGCCAGCAGGTGGGCCGAGAAGTGGGCGGACAGGGTCTGCAGCAGCTCGGCCGGAATGCTGCCGGAAGCGATCGAAAAACGCGTCCACGCCAGGATCGGCGCCGCCACCAGCAATGCCTGGAAGGTCTTTTCGGCGCCATCGTGCTGCTCGACCATGATCGACGATTCGCTGACCGCTTCGACGCCCTCCATCAGGGTGTCGTAGGCGTTCAGGTCTTCCTTGAACAGCACGTTGAGGGTGGTGTCGACGGTATCCTGGTGGCCGGTCTTGAGCAGGCGCTGGAGGTGGGTGTCGAGCTGGCGCTCCCAGGCCCGTTCTTCAATGCGGCTGGACGCCTGGACGATCGCCTGGCTGATGCTGACCAGGCGTTGGCTCTCGGCCGACAACTTATGGGATGTATCTTTGGTTGGACGACGCATGGCGTATAAGAGTCTTTGTAAGTGAATGAACGGATCAATAATGTCGTAACAATGATAAACCCTTATCAGCCGTATTGTAGTTCATTCGTCCCTTCCCCATGAAGACGGCGCAAGAAGTGTGAAGAAAAGTCGAGCGGGAGGGGGGATGGTGGGCGCTTGCCCGGCCTTGCCGCAACGCTGCGGGACGAAAAAAAACGCCGGACGAATCCGGCGTTTTTTTGATCCAGCCCCGCGCGGGCGCAGGGCGTCGGGAATTACGCGGCCAGCAGCTGGCGCAGCACGAATGGCAGGATACCGCCGTGCTTGTAGTAATCGACTTCGATCGGGGTATCGATACGCAGCAGCACCTTGACTTCCTGTACGTCGCCATTGGCGCGCGTGATGACCAGGGTCGCCAGTTGCTGCGGCTTGATCTCGCCTTCCAGGCCCTTCAGGTCGAACACTTCGTTACCCGTGATGTTCAGGGTCTGCACGCTGTCGTCGCCGATGAATTGCAGCGGCAGCACGCCCATGCCCACCAGGTTCGAGCGGTGAATACGCTCGAACGAGCGGGTGATGACCGCTTTCACGCCCAGCAGCTGGGTGCCCTTGGCCGCCCAGTCGCGCGAGGAACCCGTGCCGTACTCTTCGCCGCCGAACACCATGGTCGGCACGCCGTCGGCCACGTACTTCATGGCTGCGTCGTAGATCGACATCTGGGCGCCGCTCGGCTGGTGAATCGTGATGCCGCCTTCAACCGCGGAACCGTCGGCCTTGGCAGGAATCATGCGGTTCTTGATACGCACGTTGGCAAAGGTGCCGCGCATCATGATCTCGTGATTGCCGCGGCGCGAACCGTAGGAGTTGAAGTCCGCCTTCTGCACGCCATTGGCCAGCAGCCATTTGCCCGCGGGGCCGCTTTCCTGGATCGAACCGGCCGGCGAAATGTGGTCGGTGGTGATCGAGTCGCCGAACACGCCCAGTGCGCGCGCGCCGGTGATGCCGGTCGCTGCCGCTTTCGGAATCATCTCGAAGCCGTCGAAGAATGGCGGCTCGGCGATGTAGGTCGACTTCGGCCAGTCGTAGACCTGGCCGGTGGTGGTGGTGACGTTTTCCCACAGCTTGCCCGGTGCGCCCTTGACGTCGGCGTAGTTGGCCTTGAAGACCTTGGAGTTCATCGCGAACTTCATCAGCTTGCCGATTTCTTTCGAGGTCGGCCAGATGTCGCCCAGGTAGACGTCCTTGCCGTTGGTGCCCTTGCCGACTGGCTCGGTCATCAGGTCGCGCGTCATGTTGCCGGCGATGGCATAGGCCACCACCAGCGGCGGCGAGGCCAGGAAGTTGGAACGGATGTTCGGGTGGATCCGTGCTTCGAAGTTACGGTTGCCCGACAACACAGCCGAGGCCACGATATCGTTTTCGGCGATGGCCGCGTTCAGTTCCGGAGTCAGGTCGCCGGCATTGCCGATGCAGGTGGTGCAGCCGTAGGCGGTCACGCCGAAGCCGAGCTGCTCCAGGTACGGCAGCAGGCCGGCGGCGGTCAGGTACTCGGTGACCACGCGCGAGCCGGGGGCCAGCGAGGTCTTGATGTGGGGAGCGACCGTCAGGCCGGCTTCAACCGCCTTCTTGGCCAGCAGGCCCGCGGCCAGCAGCACGCTCGGGTTCGAGGTGTTGGTGCACGAGGTGATCGCCGCGATCAGCACGTCGCCGTTCTTGACGTGCACGCCGTTGGTGGTTTCGTAGTGGTTGGTCAGGTCGGCCGGGTTCTTGTTGAAACCATTTTCGGTGGTCGGCTTGGAGAACAGTTCGATGAAGTTGTTCTTGACGTTGCCGATTTCGATACGGTCCTGCGGACGCTTCGGGCCGGCCAGCGACGGGGTCACCGTGGCCAGGTCGAGCGAGACCACGCGGGTGTAGTCGATGTCGCCTTCTTGCGGCACGCCGTACAGGTTCTGCGCCTTGAAGTAGTTCTTGAACGCGGTGATTTCCTCGGTGGTGCGGCCGGTGCCTTCGAAGTATTCGATGGTGGCGTCGTCAACCGGGAAGAATCCCATCGTCGCGCCGTATTCCGGTGCCATGTTGGCGATCGTGGCGCGGTCGGTCAGCGACAGCGTTTCGGTGCCGGCGCCGAAGAATTCGACGAACTTGCCGACGACTTTTTCCTTGCGCAGCATTTCGGTGATGGTCAGCACCAGGTCGGTCGCGGTGCAGCCTTCGCGCAGGGCGCCGGTCAGGTTCACGCCGATCACGTCCGGGGTCAGGAAGTAGACCGGCTGGCCCAGCATGCCCGCTTCGGCTTCGATGCCGCCCACGCCCCAGCCGACCACGCCGATGCCGTTGATCATGGTGGTGTGCGAGTCGGTGCCGACCAGGGTGTCAGGGTAGTAGGTGTTGCCAGCCTTGTGCACGCCGCGCGCCAGGTACTCCAGGTTGACCTGGTGCACGATGCCGAAGCCCGGTGGGACCACGCCGAAGGTGTCGAAGGCTTGCATGCCCCACTTCATGAACTGGTAGCGCTCGTTGTTGCGCGAGAATTCCAGCTTCATGTTCAGGTCGAGCGCGCCCTTTTCGCGGTAGTGGTCGATGGTGACCGAGTGATCGACCACCAGGTCGACCGGTACCAGCGGCTCGATGTTTTTCGGGTTCATGCCCATCTTGTTGGCGACGTTGCGCATCGCGGCCAGGTCGGCCAGCAATGGCACGCCGGTGAAGTCTTGCAGCACGACGCGGGCCACGACGAAAGGAATCTCGTCGGTGCGTTCGCCGTTTGGCGCCCAGTTCGCCAATTGCTTGACGTGTTCTTCCGTGACCTTCTTGCCGTCGCAGTTACGCAGCACGGATTCGAGGACCAGGCGGATCGACACCGGCAGGCGCGAGACATTCACCCCAAGGCTTTTCTCGAGCGCCGGCAGCGAGTAGAACTTGCCTTTCTGGCCGGCCGACAGTTTGAAATCCTTGAGCGTGTTCAGAGTGTTGCGGGACATGACCTCTCCTTCAGTGGGGTATTTTATTAGGGACCCTCGACCAACCTACTGCGTGGCGCAATTTTCGTCCTGCGATGCTCACCGTACCTTCGTACGGCTGCGCTTCTCAAACGACACTTGCGCCGCTCGCTACGGCGGTTCGAGGCCCCTTGTTTCAGTTCGTTTTTTTTGCTTCAGGGGCGTCAAGCGCCGCCGGCGCTGCCACAGGCGGCACCGCTGGTACTGCAAGTTCGCCCGATGCCGGGGTTGCCGCCGGCATGGGCGCCGGGGCCGCGACGGGCGCCACCGGGGTCTCGACAACCGGCTTCATCTGCTCGGCGTTCTTGCATTCGTTGGCCAACTGGCGGTTCAGGCGCGAATCGAGCAGCATGCCCTTGGCCGGAATGCCGATCCAGACCAGGCCGAAGGTCGGGTTTTCGAAGCGCTTCGCGCCCGTGGTGGTACCCACGCGGGTGAGACGGTGCAGGCGTTTTTTCCAGCGCAGCGCGATATGGCCGTCGTCGCTGTCGTTGTGGTAGGTCGTGACCTTGTTGCCCAGTTCGCAGTCGAAGTCGGTGGTGGTGGTGCCGCTGATGTCCGGTTCCGGCTCGCTGCCGACCACGTCGACCGCCTTCGGATGGCTCTTCGACTTGGCCGAAGCCTTGGCCTTGACAGTCTTTTTCGGTTCGGCCGCGTGGGCCGACGGGGCCGCGCACAGCGTGGCCGCTGCCATCGCCAGCGAGCAGGCGAGCAGGGTGTTCTTGATCAGGGTGGGCATCGGGATGGATCCGTTCAGGTAGCGGGTTGTGGGTCGTTGACGAGCGCGGCGGCGGCGTCGGGCAGGGCCAGGCCCGCCAGCTTCGCGCGCTGCAGCACCGTCCAATAATAGCGATAGCTGGCGCGGTCGTGCAAGCGCCCGTTCTGGGAAATCGGGCCCCAGTTGGCGTTCTTGCCTTCGGTGAGGATGTTGGTCGCCTCGTTCACTTCCGACAGGCGCGGCGTGAAGGCCTTGAGGATCGGCTTGATCTGGTCGGGGTGGATGCTCCACATGCGCGTAAAGCCGAATTCGGCGGCGGCGCGCTGGGCATCGTTGGCCACCACGGCGCTGTCCTTGATGTCGGTGGTCACGTTATGCGAGGGCACCTTGCCGTGCGCGTGGCAGGCGGCCGCCATTTCGAGCTTGGCGCGCACCACCAGCGGGTGCGTGAACTGGCCCGGGGTGCGCATGGCCGCGCCGGGAATGGCGCCGTAGTGGCTCGACACAAAATCCATGATGCCGAACGACAGGCACTCGACCTGGGGCAGGGCGGCGATGGCATCGGCTTCGCGCAGGCCGCCATGGGTTTCGATCAGCACGTGCACCGGCAGCGGGGTGCTGCGGCCGGCCTTGGTGGCATGCTGGTTGATGGTCTTGATGGCGCGCGCGACTTCGGCCGCGCTGTGGATCTTGGGCAGCACGATGTAAGCGAGGCGCTGGGCGGCGCCGCCCACGATCAGCGACAGGTCGGCGTCGAAAAACGGGCTGGCCACGTCGTGCACGCGCACGCCGATGCGGTTGTGGCGGTTGCCGTCGTCATTGAGCAGGCGCACGATCATTTGGGCGTGTTCGGGCTCGGAGCCGGCGGTGGCGCCGTCCTCGCAGTCGAACGTGATGTCGAACAGGGGGCCAAGCTCTTGTTGCAGGGCCATCGACTTGAGCATCAGCTTTTCGGAGCCTGCATAGTGGTCGCAGGCGGGGAGCAGCAAAGGCTGGCGTTTGCCCTGGAATAAAACCTCGGAGGGATGCATGTTCATTTTCTCAGGTACAGCAGCGCTCGTGCCGCTCGGGGCGGCACGGCGCGTGCGGCGAATCGGTGGGGTTACGGGATCCACGAATCCGGCCGCGTTGAAACTCAGGCCAGCAGGTGGGCAACGCCTTCACGCTCTTCGGTCAGTTCCTTGAGCGTGAGGTTGATGCGTTCTTGCGAGAACTCGTCGATCGGCAAACCTTGCACGATCGTGTATTCGCCATTCTCGGTCGTGACCGGGAAGCCGAACATGGTGCCTTCAGGGATGCCGTACGAACCGTCCGACGGAATACCCATGGTGGTCCACTTGCCGTTGGTGCCGAGGTACCAGTCGTGCATGTGGTCGATGGCGGCGTTGGCGGCCGACGCTGCCGACGACAGGCCGCGCGCTTCGATGATCGCCGCGCCGCGCTTGCCGACGGTTGGCAGGAAGGTGTCGCGGTTCCAGGCGTCGTCGTTGATGGTTTCCTTGACCGATGCGCCATCGATCTGGGCGAAACGATAGTCGGCGTACATGGTTGGCGAGTGGTTGCCCCACACGCACAGTTTTTCGATCGAGGCGACCGGCTTGCCGGTTTTCGACGCGATTTGCGACAGGGCGCGGTTGTGGTCCAGGCGCAGCATGGCGGTGAAGTTCTTGGCCGGCAGCGACGGCGCCGATTTCATCGCGATGTAGGCGTTGGTGTTGGCAGGGTTGCCGACCACCAGCACTTTGACGTTGCGCGACGCGACGGCGTCGAGCGCCTTGCCTTGCACCGTGAAGATCTGGGCATTGGCTTCGAGCAGGTCTTTACGCTCCATGCCAGGACCGCGCGGACGGGCGCCGACCAGCAGGGCGAAATCGGCATCCTTGAAGGCGGTCATCGGGTCGGCGTGGGCGGTCATGCCGGCCAGCAGCGGGAAGGCGCAGTCGTCGATTTCCATCATGACGCCCTTGAGCGCTTTCTGGGCTTTCTCGTCGGCGATTTCCAGCAATTGCAGGATGACTGGCTGGTCTTTGCCGAGCATGTCACCGTTCGCGATGCGGAACAGCAGGGAATAGCCGATCTGGCCGGCAGCGCCGGTGACAGCAACGCGCAGTGGGGTTTTAGCCATGATGAATCTCCAAAGTGGGAAAGAAAACGGTCGAAGCTGAGGATACGCTTGTTCGGGAAAACCGTAATGATACCAAAATCGGATACCGACATCGGACACCACAGCCGGAACTTCCCGCCCCCGTCGCAAAACCGTGGGGCGATACGCGCGTATGCCGGATCGACCGCGAGTGTAGGCGCGTGACAGCGATCTGTCAATTCGTATCATATATCTTATATAAGACACCTTATATAAAACACCTGCCACCGGCGATTGCACTGGACTGGCGCGCCCGTTTGTGGTGAAATCCCGGTCTATGAATCCAGTCCCGACCCCTCCGATCTTGCATGGTACAACGGCCAGCGGGACCGGCGCTTCCGCCGGCGCGTCGGGCAATTCGCCGACCTTCAGCCCCCTTTACCAGCAAATCAAGGCGCTCATCACGCAGGGCTTGCAGGCGGGCGAGTGGAAACCCGGCGAAATGATCCCCAGCGAAGTCGAGCTGGCCGGCCGCTTCAAGGTCAGCCAGGGCACGGTGCGCAAGGCGATCGATGAACTGGCCGCCGAAAACCTGGTGCTGCGGCGCCAGGGCAAGGGCACCTTTGTCGCCACCCACCACGAGGCGCGCGCGCATTTCCGCTTCCTGCGCCTGATGCCCGATGAAGGCGTACCCCACCATCCCGACAACAAGATCATCGAAGTCAAGCGCATGCGCGCGCCGGCCGAAGTGGCGCGCCTGCTGGACTTGAAATCGGGCGACTCCGTAGTGTATATCAAGCGCGTGATGTCGTTCGACGGCACGCCGACAATTCTTGAAGAAATGTGGCTTCCCGGCCTCCTGTTCAAGGGCCTGACCGCGGAACGCCTGGTCGAGTACAAGGGTCCCATGTACGGGCTGTTCGAGTCCGAGTTCGGTACCCGCATGATCCGTGCCAGCGAGAAAATCCGCGCGCTCGGGGCCGACGCCGGCGCCGCCCAGTTCCTCGGAGTGCAGGAAGGCGCGCCGCTGCTGTGCGCCGAGCGCGTCTCGTTCACTTACGGCGACAAGGCGGTCGAGCTGCGCCGCGGGCTGTACCTGACCGCGCACCACCATTACCAGAATGACTTGTCGTAGTTTCAAGATAAGTGTTGCCGAACCGCGATTGAGCCTCGATTCACGGTGGCGCACTGCGACGGTGCGGTGCACAAAATGCCCGTTCCGTTTAAAATGCATTGATCATAAGAAAGTGGCGAGCATCTGCCCATATTGTTGCTGAACGTGCCAATCCCAAGAGGAATATTGGTGCATTTGGGCAAAATGGGCGAAAATTGCGGGTTCATTACAATTTAGTTAGTCTAAGGGGAGGTACTGCCATGTCCGAAGCCGTGAAGGAAGTTCCAAAAAAAGAACGGCCCGAGATCCGTAACATCCATATTACGGATCTGAAGAATTACAATATGACGCCTGGCGCCTACGTGTCGATCCTGCACCGCATCAGCGGCGCGGCGATCTTCCTGATGCTGCCGTTCCTGCTGTATCTGTTCCAGAACAGCGTCCAGTCCGAAATATCGTTCGCGTATTTCCAAGGCATCCTCTCGCATCCGCTGTGCAAACTGGTCTTGCTGGGCTTGATCTGGGCGTATATGCACCACTTCTGCGCCGGTTTCCGTCATCTGTTCATGGACATGCACATGGGCATCGAGAAGGATTCCTCGCGCCAGAGCGCTGTCAGCGTGCTCGTTGTCAGCCTGATCCTGACCGCACTGGCTGGTCTCAAACTGTTTGGAGTGTTTTGATGGCAAAGAATAATGTCGGACGTAACCGCCTAGTCGTCGGTGCCCACTACGGCCTGAAGGATTGGATGGCCCAGCGCCTCACCGCGGTCGTGATGGCCGTGTACACCTTCACCCTGCTGATCTCCTTCCTGACCGGCGACAACTTCTCTTACGAAGGCTGGGCCCAGCTGTTCTCGCAACAGTGGTTCAAGCTGTTCAGCCTGGTGACCTTCGCCGGCTTGTACTACCACGCCTGGGTCGGCATGCGCGACGTCTGGATGGATTACATCAAACCGGTCGGCGTGCGCCTGGCCCTGCAAGCGGTCACCATCCTGTGGCTGATTGGCTGCGCCGCATGGACTGTACAAATTCTCTGGAGCGTTTAATCGTGGCAGCAATCAAAAAAGCACTTCCTACCCGCCGTTTCGACGCGGTCATCATCGGCGCCGGCGGCTCGGGCATGCGCGCATCCCTGCAACTGGCTGAAGCCGGCCTGAACGTGGCCGTGCTGTCCAAAGTCTTCCCGACCCGTTCGCACACGGTCGCGGCCCAGGGCGGCATCGGCGCGTCCCTCGGCAATATGTCGGAAGATGACTGGTACTGGCATATGTTCGACACCGTCAAGGGTGGCGACTATCTGGGCGACCAGGATGCGATCGAATTCATGTGCCGCGAAGCACCGAAAGTCGTGTACGAGCTGGAACACTTCGGCATGCCCTTCGACCGCAATCCGGATGGCACGATTTACCAGCGTCCGTTCGGCGGGCACACCGCCAACTTCGGCGAAAAGCCGGTCCAGCGCGCCTGCGCGGCGGCCGACCGTACCGGCCACGCGCTGCTGCACACGCTGTACCAGCGTAATGTGCGCGCGCGCACCCACTTTTTTGTCGAGTGGATGGCGATCGATATCATCCGCGACGCCGATGGCGATTGCGTGGGCGTCGTGGCGCTCGAAATGGAAACCGGCGAATGCATGATCCTGGAAGCGAAGACCACCATCTTCGCCACCGGCGGGGCAGGGCGCATCTTCGCCGCTTCGACCAACGCCTTCATTAACACCGGCGACGGCATGGGCATGGCGGCGCGTGCCGGCCTGCCGCTGCAAGACATGGAATTCTGGCAGTTCCACCCGACCGGCGTGTCCGGCGCGGGCGTCCTGATTACCGAAGGGGTGCGCGGCGAAGGCGGCATCCTGATCAACAGCAATGGCGAACGCTTCATGGAGCGCTATGCGCCGACCCTGAAAGACCTGGCGCCGCGCGACTTCGTGTCGCGGTCGATGGACCAGGAAATCAAGGAAGGCCGCGGCTGCGGTCCGAACAAGGACCACGTGCTGCTGGACCTGCGCCACATCGGTGCCGACACCATCGCCAAGCGCCTGCCGTCGATTCTCGAAATCGGCCACAAGTTCGCCAACGTCGACGCCACCAAGGAACCGATCCCGGTGGTGCCGACGATTCACTACCAGATGGGCGGCATCCCGACCAACATCCACGGCCAGGTCGTCGCGCCAAAAGATGGCAATCCGGTCGCCGTGGTGAACGGCCTGTACGCGATCGGCGAATGCGCCTGCGTCTCGGTGCACGGCGCCAACCGCCTCGGCACCAACTCGCTGCTCGACCTGCTGGTGTTCGGCCGCGCGGCCGGCAACCACGTGGTGGCATCGAACCTGAAGCAAAAGGAAAACAAGCCTTTGCCGAAGGATGCGGCCGACTTTGCGCTGGATCGCATGAACCGCCTGGAAACCTCGACCGGTTCCGAAAAAGTGCAGGGCGTGGCCAACGATATCCGTTCCACGATGCAGAAATACTGCGGCGTGTTCCGCACCGACGAGCTGCTCAACCAGGGCTACAAAGAGATCATGGTGCTCGACGAGCGCCGCAAGCACGTCTCGTTCAAGGACAAGTCGATGGTGTTCAACACCGCGCGCGTCGAAGCGCTGGAACTGGATAATCTCATTGAAACGGCGAAAGCGACCATCACATCGGCAGTGGCACGCAAGGAATCGCGCGGCGCGCACGCGCACAGCGACTTCCCGAACCGCGACGACGAAGTCTGGATGAAGCACACCTTGTTCTACTCGGAGAACAACCGCCTCGAGTACAAGCCTGTGATCACCAAGCCGCTGACGGTCGATACCTTCAAGCCGAAACCACGTACTTTCTAAGGTCAGAACATGACACGCACCGTAAAACTGAAAATCTACCGCTACGATCCCGACCAGGATGCCAAGCCGTACATGCAAGACGTGACCGTCGAGCTGCAGGACACCGACAAGATGCTGCTCGACGCCCTGCAGCGCATCAAGTCGGACGTGGACGATACCCTGAGCCTGCGCCGCTCCTGCCGTGAAGGCGTGTGCGGTTCGGACGCGATGAATATCAACGGCAAGAACGGCCTGGCCTGCACCACCAACCTGAACGAGCTGACCCAGCCGATCGTCCTGCGTCCGCTGGCCGGCCTGCCGGTGATCCGCGACCTGATCGTCGACATGACGCAGTTTTTCAAGCAGTACGATTCGATCAAGCCATACCTGGTGAACGATTCGATCCCGCCTGAAAAAGAGCGCCTGCAGACCCCGACCGAGCGCGAAGAGCTCGACGGCCTGTACGAGTGCATCCTGTGCGCTTGCTGCTCGACGTCGTGCCCATCGTTCTGGTGGAATCCGGACAAGTTCGTCGGTCCTGCTGGCCTCTTGCAAGCCTACCGCTTCATCGCCGACAGCCGCGACGAAGATACCGGCGCGCGCCTGGACAACCTGGAAGACCCGTACCGCCTGTTCCGCTGCCACTCGATCATGAATTGCGTCGACGTTTGTCCGAAGGGGCTGAACCCGAACAAGGCGATCGGCAAGATCAAGGAATTGATGGTTCGCCGCGCCGTCTAAGGCTGCATGGCAAGCCGCCATGGCGGGCGCGACGCGGACACGCTTGTCCGCGTCGCGCCCGCTTGCCATCCGGGGCGGATTTGCATGCCGTCCGGTATGGTCGATTGTGGTGAATTGTTGCAAGCAATACAGTAAAAGTACCGTACTGCCGAAATCCGGCAGGCGGAGTATAGTGTTGACCCAACGACGGACTCTAGAGTGAATACGCACCAATCCGACCCGGCCAACCGCTCGCGACTGCGCTGGCGCAGCCGCCGGGGTTTGCTCGAAAACGACCTGATCCTCACGCGCTTCCTTGACGCGCATGAGGAAGGGATGACCGATGACGAAGTCGACGCGCTGACCCGGCTGCTCGATCTGGCGGACAATCCGCTGATGGACCTGCTGCTGGCGCGCAAAGAGCCCGAAGGTGAAGTCGACTTGCCGCATGTGCGCGCCTTGCTGTCGCGCCTGCGGCAAGCGTGAACGTGGCAATAGCCCGACGAGTTTCGTAATTTTTATTTTGTAGACCTCACCTCCCAAGAAGGAAGTGCCATGAACATCTCTGATACCAAAGCCACCCTGTCGTTTTCCGATGGCAGCACGCCCATCGACATGCCGATTTACAAGGGCACCGTTGGCCCGGACGTCATCGACATCCGCAAGCTGTACGCCCAGACCGGCAAATTCACGTACGACCCGGGCTTCATGTCGACCGCCGCCTGCAACTCGAGCATCACCTACATCGATGGCGACAAGGGCGAACTGCTGTACCGCGGTTACCCGATCGAGCAACTGGCCGTCAATTGCGACTTCCTGGAAACCTGCTACCTGCTGCTGAACGGCGAACTGCCGAACAAAGAAGAAAACCTGAAGTTCAGCGATACCGTCACCAAGCACACCATGGTGCACGAGCAGATGCAATTCTTCTTCCGCGGCTTCCGCCGTGACGCGCACCCGATGTCGGTGCTGGTTGGCACGGTCGGCGCGCTGGCCTCGTTCTACCACGACTCGCTCGACATCAACGACCCGCATCACCGCGAAGTGTCGGCCATCCGCCTGATCGCCAAGATGCCGACCCTGGTCGCGATGTCGTACAAATACTCGATCGGCCAGCCGTTCGTGTACCCGCGCAACGACCTGTCGTACAGCGCCAACTTCATGCGCATGATGTTCGGCAATCCGTGCGAAGAATACGTTGTCAACGAAGTGCTGGTGCGCGCACTCGACCGCATCCTGATCCTGCACGCGGACCACGAGCAAAACGCGTCGACCTCGACCGTTCGCCTGGCTGGTTCCTCGGGCGCCAACCCGTTCGCCTGTATCGCTGCCGGCATCGCCTGCCTGTGGGGCCCGGCGCACGGTGGTGCGAACGAAGCGGCACTGAACATGCTGAAAGAAATCGGCACCGTCGAGAATATTCCTGCTTTCATTGAAAAAGTGAAAGACAAGAATTCCGGCGTCAAGCTGATGGGCTTCGGTCACCGCGTGTACAAGAACTTCGACCCGCGCGCCAAGCTGATGCGCGAAACCTGCTACGAAGTGCTGGAAGAGCTGGGCCTGCAGGACGACCCGCTGTTCAAGCTGGCCATGGCGCTGGAAAAAATCGCGCTGGAAGACGACTACTTCGTGTCGCGCAAGCTGTACCCGAACGTCGACTTCTACTCGGGCATCGTGCAATCGGCGCTGGGTATTCCGGTATCGCTGTTCACCGGTATCTTCGCGATGGCGCGCACCATCGGCTGGATCGCGCAATGGAACGAAATGATTTCCGATCCGGAGCAAAAAATCGGCCGTCCACGCCAGCTGTTCGTCGGCTCGCCGACGCGCGACGTGAAGCCGATCGACAAACGCTGATCGGTTTGCGTTGTCATTGAAAAAAGCGAGCCTTGGGCTCGCTTTTTTATTGCCCTGCCGGCGTGATTACTCGCCTGCCGACAGCTCGACCAGGCGCGCTTTCAGGCTCGCCGGTCCGCCCACCGGTTTCTTGGCGGTGAAGAAGGCAGTGGCTTTATCGGGCCAGACCACCGTCTCGCTCTGGCCATTGCCCAGTTGCGCGGTCGTGGTTTTGACGGTGCCTACCTGCATCGTCATGCTCATGGTGGTGCCACCGGTCGACTCGACCGACAGCTTGTAGCGCTTGGGCGCGCTTGGGTACTTGTTCGCGACCCGGCCCAGGCCCCAGTTCGAGTAGTTGATCTGGGTCATAGGCCGCGTGGTGGTCGTGCCCCACACCACGGACTGGCTGAAGGTGTCGTACACGCCTTGCGCGCCGACGCCATCGATCAGGAGCCAGGCGCCACGCAGCGAGAGCAGGTTGACGTGCGTCTCGGGCACGCGCGGCTTGCCGTTGCCGTCGATGTGGCCAGTCTGGCCGAGCACCCGGCGCAGGCTCTTGCGCACCAGGTTGAGCTGGTCGGGCGGCGAAGCACCCCACGGCGCGCCGATTTCCACGTAGATCGCGAACGGCGTATTGTAGTTGCGGTCGACGACGTAGGCGCCGTACTTCATCAACGTCCTGGCGACCTTCAGCAGGCGCGCATCGGTAATTTTGCTCAGGTCGAAATTGGGCGGCAGCATGACGCGCGCGCCTTCGGGAATCCGGCCGGTATTCGGCTTGTTCGGTATGGGGGTGTCGGCCGCTGTCGCCGGATAGGTATAGCGGTCGGGCCCGGCGAGCAATCCCGTGAAATCGAGCGACATGGACAGGGCGTGCTCGAACAGGGGTTTGGTATCGCCGGCTTCGGCAATGCGGATCATGCCGCCCGTCGGCGCCGGACCGGCCGCGCGCGCACCTTGATAGTAATGGGCCGGGTCGCCCCAGCCGGTGCCGTTCAAGGGCGTCCACGACACCCTGGTCGCGGTCCACTTGCCTTCGGTATTTTTCTTCAGGTTGGAAAACGAATAGATCCGGTTCAGGCTCGCATCGATGATATCGGCATGGCCATCTTCGCCCGTCGCGGGGAGGGTGTTCGCCGGCCAATGGGGGATCGTATAGGTCGGGGCCGACATCTCGGTGTCGGTATCGACCACGCCGGTCTTGCCGGCGACCGGGTAAATCAGCATCTTCGGGTCCGACGCTTTCGCCTCGAAAATGCCGGACGAGTAAGCGCCGGCCTGAATCGCCGGATTCCATGTGGTGGCCGGGATTTCCCAGGTGTCGAATGCCGGATTGACCGGATAGGAATTCCAGAGCGAATCGGCGGCAAAGGGTTTTTGGTAAGTGCCAAAAGTCACCGTGGGAACGGTTTGTGCATACGCCTGCGTCACGGACGCCAGCGCCAGTGTTCCAACAGCTACAAGTAATTTCATCTGCAAAGTCCTCGGAATGGATATGCCCCTGGGTGCGGGCGGCATGTGGGAGCGTTGATAATGCAAAAAGGAAGATCGTCTGTTTCGGCTGATTTTCATATCAGCTGATTTAACGATACCACATTATTTCCGCGATGAAATCGATTGCGGCGTTCATTTTGGCGATAAAAAATGAGTATCGGGGAATTTATCCGCTGTTCATATGCCGGTAATAATCGGGCGTTTGTTTTAGCCAGAGTAAAAACATATACGATGATGCTGGTGGTGGAATATTAGATTGCCTGCGTTAATAAAAGATAATATCCATGCATGCTCGCGCCCGCTGTGCCGGCGGCGCCGGCGCCACGCCGGTGCGTGTACAATCGCGTCTCGTCCCGCTCATTGCCCCTGGAAAGTCAGAATGAAGAAAACACTGCTGGCCTGCATCCTGTTCATGTTCAGCCTGGGTGCGTTCGCACAAGCGTCCGACCCCGCTGCGCCCTATACCAAACAGATCAATGCCTTTATCGATGAATGGCACGATGACGCCGCGCATGCCCGTCCGGCCTATTTCGACAAGATGGCAGCGAACGGCGTGTATATCGGCACCGACAAGACCGAGCTGTGGAACCGGGACCAGTTCAAGGCCTGGGCCAAGCGCTTCTTCGACAAGGGCAAGGCATGGTCTTTCAAATCCACGAAACGGAATGTGTATATGTCGGCGGACAAGAACTTCATCTGGTTCGATGAACTGCTCGATACCCAGATGGGCGTGTGCCAGGCCAGCGGCGTGCTGCGCAAGACCGACAAGGGATTCGAGATCGAGCATTATCAGCTCTCGATCGCCGTTCCCAATCCGGTGGCGGACAAGGTGACTAAAACGATCAAGGATTTTGAGGCGGCTCCGTCCGTGAAATAAGGCCCAGCGCAAAGCCAGCACGTGCAAAACCGAACTCACTATATTGGCCGCTTCGCGCCATCGCCCAGCGGTCCGCTGCACCAGGGATCGCTGGTGGCGGCCATGGCGAGCTACCTGGACGCCAAAGCCCATCATGGCCAGTGGCTGGTGCGGATCGAAGACGTGGATGAAGGCCGCAGCGTGCCGGGCGCAGGCGAAGCCATGCTGGCCTTGCTGCGCACCTTGCGCATGGACTGGGATGGCGATGTGGTCTGGCAGAGCCAGCGCAAACTGCTATACCAGGAAGCCGCCGGCAAACTTGGCGCGCATGTCTATCCCTGCGGCTGCAACCGCCGCGAAATCGCCGATTCCCGCCTCGGCACCGCACCCGATGGCTCGGCCATCTATCCCGGAACCTGCCGTCATGGCCTGGCGCCAGGCAAGACCATGCGCAGCCTGCGCGTACGGGTGCCCGACATGCGGGTGCCCGATGCGGCCGGCTGCACTGCTAGTCCCGCCACCACGGCAAATACCGACCTGATCACGTTTACCGACCGCGCCGCCGGACGGGTGGCGCAGCATCTGGCGACTGAGTCGGGCGACTTCGTGCTCAAGCGCGCCGATGGCTTCTGGGCCTACCAGCTTGCCGTGGTGGTCGATGACGCGCAGCAGGGCGTTACCGACATCGTGCGCGGCGCTGACCTGATCGATTCGACGCCGCGCCAGATCTATCTGCAGCAACTGCTGGGCGTGCCTACCCCGCGTTATCTGCACGTGCCGGTCGTGCGCAATGCGGATGGCGAAAAGCTGTCCAAGCAAACCGGCGCGCTGGCGGTCGCTCCCGACAGTGAAGCGCAAGCCCTGGGCGCACTACAAGCGGCGGCCGCCTTCCTGCAACTGCCGCTTGCGCCGCCAGGCTCGATCAGCGCGTTCTGGCAAGCGGCAATCCCCGCATGGGCGAAGCGCTTCACATAGTCTTCCGCCGCGGCACGACGGCCCCGGCGGCAACAGTGCTATTTCTTCTGGATGGTGATTTGTCCATCGGCTTCAAGAAACGCGCAGCGCATGTCCTTGATGTCGCAATCAGCGCAGCGCAGGGCCTGGTCGACCTCTTCGCGGGAAATGCGGCAGCGTTTCATGACCTTGTCGTACAGTTCGCCATCGCGTCCCAGCAGCACGGCGCTGCCGTCGAGAATGTCGGACATTTGCTTGCTGTGCGATGAGAGGAACGACATCGTCATGTTCAGCCCCACCAGCACCGCCGCCACGATGAAGCCGCCAATGAGCGATTGATCGCCGCCGGTCAGGGAGTTGGACACGGCCTCGCTCAGCAGCATCACCACCAGCAGGTCGAAGGGCGTGAACTGGCCCACCGTGCGGCGGCCGGACACGCGCACCATGACCAGCAGGATCAGATACACGGCCGCGCCGCGCACGACGAATTCCCACCAGGGATGGTCCATCTCGAACATGTGCAATTCCTTTCAGTGTTCAGCGTGCTGCGCTGTGGATTTTTATCATATTGTAAAGAAACGCAAGGACACGTGGATTTCCGTACGGTGCGTTGTGGGCTCGCGCGGCAACAACAAAGTTGTACATACAAGCTGCTTTATGTTAATTTCGCGTTGCAGGAAAATTATGAAAATAACTATAAGGAGACAGGAATGAAGTTGTTGTCAGTATTGTTGGGACTGGTTCTGATTGCGGATGCGCGCGCCGATGCATCCTTGCTGGGAGATACGGTCGACGCCGGCATGTACCGGACCATCGACACCGGTAAAGGTGTCGGCCGGATCACGGGATTCGGCCTGGACAGCCCGTTTGTCGTCGAGAACGGCGCGGCAGATCAGAAAAGCTACAGCGTCGCCTATACGCTCGATGTCGATGCCGACCGCTTCACCATGGATTACCGCAATCCTTTCGCCTGGGGCAACGGGATTGTGTTTCGCCTGACCGATCTCGACTTCAGCAATGGCGCATCCTTGCAATCGTTGATCGTCGACACCAATCTGGTCGGTTACGGCTTGACGGTCGGCGCCGATTACGTCGAAATCAATCTGAGCGGCGTGCACGGTACGCGCGATGCCTACTTCAGTGGCCAGTTCATCACCACGGCCGTGCCGGAACCGGCCACGTACGCGATGCTCTCGCTGGGCCTGGCGGTGGTGGGCTTCGGCGCCCGTCGCGCCCGCAAGGCCCGCCAGGGCTGAGACGAGCGGCGTCGCTGCCGACGCTGACCGTGTGGCCGCTCGCGCAAGGCGCTCCGGCCTGCACTGGCGCCGGCTTTAGCGCTGGCGCATAATGCGGCATGTTCAAACTGACCTTTCTCGGCACGTCCTCGGGCGTGCCAACCAAAAACCGCAACGTCACCGCGCTGGCGCTGCAGACCTCCCTGAACCGCGACTGGTGGCTGATCGACTGCGGCGAGGGCACCCAGCATCGCCTGCAGCACATTCCCCTCACAGTGCATGACCTGGCCGGCATTTGCATCACCCACATTCATGGCGACCACAGTTACGGCTTGCCCGGCTTTCTGGCCAGCGCGGCCATGGGCGGACGCAAGCGCCCGCTGATCCTGGTCGCGCCGCTGGGCGTTAAAGCGTGGCTGGAAGCGACCATGCTGCATACCGAACTGTTCCTGCCGTTTGCGCTGATCCATGTGGATGTCGCCGGCGAGCAGCAGGTTCATCAGGAGCCGGGCCTGACGATCGAGCGCCATCACTTGTCGCACCGGGCGCCGAGCGTCGGTTTTCGCTTCGCCGTGGAGACCTGCAAATGGAGGCTCGACAGCGCGGCCTTGCGCGCGCGCGGCGTGCCATCCGGTCCGCTGTGGGGGCAATTGCAGGCCGGTCACGATGTGACGCTGGACGACGGGACGAACTTGGCGGCCGCCGATGTCCGCGTGGCCGATGTGCAGCGCGCGGTGGCGGTGATCGGCGGCGACAACGATACCCCGGCGCTGCTCGGCGAGGCCTGTGCCGATGCCCAGGTGCTGGTGCACGAGGCGACTTATACCGAAGCGATCCTGCAAAAGGTTGGCCCCGGGCCGACCCACAGTTCCGTGCAGCGTGTGGCGCAGTTCGCCACCGAATGCGGCTTGCCGAACCTGATCCTGACCCATTTCAGTGCGCGTTACGACAATCCGGAAGGCATGGCGGAACTGGAAGCGGAGGCGCGCCAGCATTACGCGGGCAAGCTGTTCCTGGCGCAGGATTTTGCCAGCTATGAACTGGACAGTGTGGGAATTGTACGGAAAGTGCCAGCGCCCGCTTAAGCCGGTCTACTCAACTAAATCTGATGGCAATTCCGTATTGACAATCGTTTTCTTGAGGGCGTTTTGGCTGCGCGATGCGTAACTCTCACCGGTCCGATAGAGGAGAACTTTTGGCCGCGCAATTTCACGTCCAGAAACTGAGCGGACAACACTTGCTGCTGGCTGCGTTGCCTGAGTTTTTCCAACGCCAGCGGGAGCGCTATTCCGCAGTGTCACACGTTCTTCGCTGAGCATCTTGGAAGCGCCGGCCGGTGACCCGCTGTTCTGTTCTTTTTTTTGCGGCTTCAGACGCGCAATGTGGAAAGGTTTCGTCATTTCACACCTCGAATTTCAAATAGCTGGACAATGCAGGAAGCGATTTTCCGCCAGGATCCAGGTTGAACGTCATATCCCACCCATCACCCACGGTCTTCCAGAATTCTGCCCCAGACTTGCCTAAGGCTAGCACCTCGGAGACATACACGCAAGCGGCCAGCTTAGGTGGTTCATACTTGAAAAATGGATACATTGACGTGGTTAGTTGATGTACCGGCATGTCAAAACCATACTTTGGCCACGCGGCGTATCCATACCAGCGGCCGCCCTCCGTCCGGTCATTCCATGAGCGGCCGCCCGCAGCCTGCAAACGAATTTCAAGGATGTCTGGGTTAGGCCGGGCAGCCCGTGCGATCGCCGCAACCATGTACCCGCCAATCCCCGTAAAACTTTTCTTGTCAGCAGCTTTCGGTAAGAAATCCACAAGCTTGATGTAGATACCAACGGCAATGCGATCATTGTCAGCCTCAATGGGGTAGAGAATGACTTGATTGTATGTTCCGATGTAGTCGGGATTCAGGACTTTTAAGTACAGGCCCGGCGGCACCTCTTCAACCTTGTTGCCGTCATTAATTTTACTGGCATCGATTGCTGGTTCGGGCTCGAAATAGGCCGTCACAACAGACCCAGTCGGCGCACCGCTCAGCCCGATAATTTCCTCATCAGTGAGAGTGAAGCCAATCGCGTCGATATCGCAAGTGGGCGTGACTCTGCAAACTGTCCCCGAAGAGAGATTGAAATGAACATGCAGCGCAGTTTCAGCAGTATTTGGCGAGACGTTAGTCATTTCGGAGGATGTTTTCGCTGTGGATATCGACATTGTCCGCGCCAACAAATGTCCACTAAGACATACAGCGGCGCGACGTTAGCGTACATCCTACCGGAAAATCGCCGGAGACTACCTAAGGAACTCATGCAATCATGAGGCCTTCTTCGTCCATCCCAGAATACATTGACGCAAGCACCCTGAACCTGAATTTTCCCGATTACACGGCAGAGCGATGGAGCGCACCAGATCGTGCTCAGGCTTTTCCGGCGGGAGGCTTTTCCTGATCCAGAATCGCCTGGATCTCCGCCCGTTCGCGCGCGCTCACATGCCCGCGCAGCGCCGCCAGCACCAGTTCCTTGCCTGAACCCGAAAACGCCTTGTGAATCAATTCCCTGATCAGGCTGGTCTGCAGCGAATCCTGCGGCTGGGCCGGCGCGTACACATGCGCGCGCGCGCTTTCGTCGCGCGTGAGCAAGCCCTTGGTGTGCATCAGCTGGAGCAGGCGCAGCACGGTCGCGTACGCCATGTCGGGCCGGCTGGCGATGGCCGCCTGGTGCACCTGTTTGGCGCTGGCCGGACCGAGTTGCCACAGCAGGCGCAGCATCTCCAGTTCCGATGCGGTGGGCTTGGGCGTGGCGGACGGCTCGGACATGGGGAAAGAGACTGGTGGGAATGCATCTAGAATAAATTATCTAGATGCGAAAGTCCAGTTCAGATCTCCGACCACATCCGCAGCAGGTTGTGATAATGCCCGGTCAGGCCGACCGTTTCCTCGGTATCGCCAAGGCGTGCGCGCAGGCGCTGGATGGTCTGGTCGAGTTCGAGCAGCATGGCGCGGCGGCCATCGTCGCGCACCATGCTTTGCACCCAGAAAAAGGAGCAGACGCGGCTGCCGCGCGTGACCGGCTCGACCTTGTGCACACTGGACGAGGGGTAGACGATCATGTCGCCCGCCGGCAGCTTGACTTCATGCACGCCGTAGGTATCGTTGATGATCAGTTCGCCGCCATCGTAGTCCTCCGGTTCGCACAGGAACAGGGTGCACGACAGGTCGGTACGCAGCGGCAAGGCGCTGCCGGCCACATTGCGTACGGCACCGTCCACGTGGGCGCCGTAGTGTTCGCCGCCGGTGTAGCGGTTGAACAGCGGCGGCACCGTGCGCAGGGGCAGGGCGGCGGCGAAATAGAGGGGATTGGCGGCCAGGGCGGCCAGGATGATGCGGCCCAGTTCGGCGGCGAGGGGCTCTTCGGCGGGCAGTTGCTGGTTGTGCTTGACCTGTGCGCCTTGTGCGCCGACCGTGGCGCGGCCGTCGGTCCAGTCGGCGCTGTCGAGCGCGCGCCGCATGGCGGCAAGCTGGTCGGGACTGAGCACGTGGGGAATATGGAGCATCATGGCAATGAAATGGTGGCGAAGGAAGTGGAAAGCCAAACACCGTCATGCCTGCCAGTGGCGGACATGACGGTGTCTGGCGATGCCGGTAAGGCGTTTAGAAGCGGAAGTTGGCCATCAGGCTGGCCGAGCGTGGCGCGCCCGGGGTGTAGCGGTAACCGCTCTTGTTAATCTGCGCAATGTACTGCTTGTCCGCCAGGTTGTACACGTTCAGCTGCACATCCAGGTTCTTGCTCACGGTGTACGACGCCATCGCGTCGACCACCCAGTAGGCATCGGCAAACGCCGGCGTGCCCACCGCGCCATCGGTGCCGCGCAGCAGCTTGCCGACATAGCGCGCGCCGCCGCCCACTTTCAGGCCCATCGGCAGGGTGTACGAGGTCCACGAGGTGAATGCATCTTTCGGCGTGTAGTTCAGGTTATTGATCCCGCTGGCGGTCACGACCTTGCCGTTGCTCACTTCGGTATCCATGCGGGCATAGCCGGCGCTCACCAGCCAGTTGCGCGCCACTTCACCCGTCACGCCCAGCTCGATGCCTTTGACCTGCTTGCGGCCGGTCTGGTAGTACACCAGGTCCACCGGATCCTGCTCCAGCTCGTTCTTGACCGTGGTGCGGTACAGCGCCGCCGTGATCGACAGCTTTTGCTTGAGGAAATCCCACTTGGTGCCGATTTCGGTCGTGGTCGATTGCTGCGGATTGTATTTCGGGTTGGACGCGCTATTGGCCGACGCCGACAGCGCCAGGTTGGTCCCCGGCGGCTGCTTGGACGTTGCCACCAGCGCATACACGCTGCTGTCGGCGGTCGGCTTGTACAGCGCCGATACCTTGCCGTTGCCCACCGTATCGCTCAGCTTGAGCGTGGTCGGCAGCAGGGTACCGACCGGCAGCGCCGGATTGGCGGCGGCGGTCGACAGGCTGGTCGCGTTGTAGTTCACGTTGAAGTGGTCCATGCGCCCGCCCACGTTGAAGATCCACTTCTCGCCCAGCTTGATGGTGTCGAACAGGTACAGGCTCTGGGTATCGACCTTGGAATTGGTGCTCACGCCATTGCGCACCAGGTTCAGGCCGGTGATCGGCGAGGATGGATTCGGCGCGTACAGCGAATCGACCGCCATCGTGCCGGCGCCAAGGTAGCCGAAGGTGGTCTGCTCTTCGCTGGTCAGTTCCAGTCCGCCCACGAAGGTGTGCTTCATGCCGCCCAGGTCCATGCCTACCGTCGCCACGCTCTGGTTGGTGAGGATCGAGTTGCTCTGGTCCTTGACCGTGCGGTTGCCGCGCGTGATGGTCCAGCTGGCCGGGTCGTTGGGGTTCGGCGTTTTCAGGTTGGCGCTATTGCCCATGAACGCGGTCAGCAGGTAATCCTGCGACGTCTTGCCGTAGCGCGTGGTGTTTTGCAGCTTCACGTTCGGTGCAAAGTCATGCTCGACCTTGACCGTGAACATGTCGGCCTTGACGTTGTCGTAGTCGGTCACGGAACCGTAGAAGTTGCGCGGATCGACGCGCGGCGCGCTGGTCAGGAAGGCGCGCGCGTCCGGGCTCGTATAGCCCGGCAAGCCGACGGTCGGCACGCCGCCGTTGGGCACGTTGTCCTGGTTGAGGTGCAGGTAGTTCAGGTAGATGCGGGTCGGGCCGTTCAGGCCGAAGGCGAGCGAGGGCGCCAGCGCCCAGCGTTTGTCCTTGACGATATCGCGTCCGGGAACGCCGCTATCCTGGGCCAGCGCGTTCAGGCGCAGGGCGATGCCTTTTTCGGCGCTCAGCACCTGGGCGTAGTCGACCGTGGCGCGCTTTTGCTTGCCGCTGCCGGCAATCAGCGAGCCGGTCGTGCCGGATTCCATCACGGCTTGCTTGCTCACCATGTTGACCGAACCGGTCGGCGAGGAGCGCCCGGTGTCGGTGCCGGCCGGTCCCTTGAGCACGTCGAGCTGCTCGACGTTGAACACATCGCGCGAGATCGAGCCGATGTCGCGCACGCCATCGACAAAAATGCTGGTCGACGAATCGAAGCCGCGCATGTAGATGCTGTCGCCGGTGGTGGTGTTGCCGTTTTCGCCGAGGAAGAAGGTGCCCACGCCGGGCGTGTTGCGCAGCGCTTCAGTCAGGGTGACCGCGCCTTGCTGCTGGATCAGTTCTTTCTTGATGACGGTGATCGTTTGCGCGGTGTTGATCAGCAGTTCCGTGTATTTCGGCGACGCGGCGCGCTCGGCCTTGAAGTCGTTGACGGTTTCTTCACCGGTCTTGCTCACCACCTGGACTTCCGGCAGGGTGCGGGTCTGAGGTGCCTCGGCGGCATGGGCGGCCACCGGCACCAGCAGCGCGGCCAGCGCGACGCTCATGTGTTGATTGAAACGGGATTGCGCGTGCTTGCGGCTTTTGATCGGTGCCATCTGCTTCTCTTCTTTGACGGTGGGTGGGCGCCGGCGGGCCTGGAAACGCGCGCCGGATGGCATAAATTGCCAACAACTTAGTCATTGTAGGAGAAACGTAAATTTCTGTAAATGATAATCGTTATCAATGCGATTTAGATTCGCATCTGGTAAAATTGCCCGAACTATGCTTTATGCATATTTTTCGGCATGAAAAATGGCCTCATCAGTACACGTCGCGCCGGTAGCGGCCAGTCTCGTCCAGCAGCGCCAGGGCATCGCTGCCGAGCACCCTGGCCAGGGTGTCGTGCACCGCGCCGGCCATGCCTTGCAGGCTGCCGCAGACATAGATGGCCGCGCCCGCGTCGACCCAGGCGCGCAGTTGCGCGGCCTGCGCATCGAGCGCGTGCTGGACGTAGCGCACGCTGCCGCCATCGCGCGAAAAGGTCAGGCTGAGCGTATCGAGCATGCCGGCCTGGCGCCACCCGGCGATGTCGCCGGCGCAGAAGTGGTCATGCGCTTCATTGCGCTCGCCGAACACCAGCCAGTTGCGCGCCTCGCCGGCGTCGGCGCGGCTTTTCAGGTGCGCGCGCAGGCCGGCGATGCCGGTACCGTTGCCGATCAAGACCAGCGGCCGCCCGGCGTTGTCACCGATCCGGAAGCGGCTGTGCTGGCGCACGCGCAGCAGCACCGGATCGCCTTCGCGCGCCTCGCGGCACAGCCAGCCGGACGCCATGCCAACGCCGCCGTCGTCGCGCAGGTGCAAGCGCACCAGCAGCGACAGGCAGCCTTCGCCCATGGTCGAGGCAATCGAATACTCGCGCGGATAATCCGGCTCGCCCGGCGCGCTTACCTGCACCAGGTCGCCCGCCTCCCAGCCGGGCAAATCCCCGGTGGCCGGCAGCAGGTCGATGCGGTACACCGGCGCGCCCGCGCTGCCCGGATTGAGCAGGCGGCGCGCGCCGATGCGCCAGTCGCCGTAGCTTGGTGCGCTCCAGTCGGGCGCATCGCTGGTGCCGGCCAGATGGCTCAGGCGATGCTGCCAGGTGTCGATGGCGGCGGCGCGCCCGCGGTCCACGTCGACCCGCTCGAACAGCGCCTGCGCCCCGCGTGCCTGCAAGGCGGCATCGAGACGGCGCCCGAAGCCGCAGTAATTGGCGTAGCTGCTGTCGCCCAGGGCCAGCACCGCGTAATGCAGCTGGCCGAGCGCCAGATCCGGCTGGTCGAGCAGGCGCGCCAGGCGCACCGCGCTGTCGGGCGCGTCGCCCTCGCCGTAGGTGCTGGCGATGAACAGGATGCGCGCGGCGCCGCGCAGGGTGGCGTCATCCAAGTGCTCGACGCTGACCGCGCGCGCCGACAGGCCGCCGGTGCGCAGGGTCGCCACGGTGTGTTCGGCCAGCGCTTCGCCGGTGCCGGTCTGGCTGGCGTAGGCCACCAGCCAGTCGGCATTGTCAGCGCCGCCATCCTTGCGCAGGCTGCTGCGCGCGCGCAGCAGCGCCAGGCACATGCCCGCGTAGGCTGCCACGGCGGCAGCGGCGCCGCCCCAGCGCACCGGATCGACACTGATCATCATTGCAGCAGTTCCTGGTAAGCGCTGGAGACGACTTCGCGCAGGCCGCCGCCCTCGCGCAGCAGGAAGCGCGCGGCCAGGTGGTGGCGTTCGGCGAAGGCCAGGCCATCGTCCGGGCCGAGCACCGACAGCGCGGTCGACAGCGCATCGGCCGCCATGCATTCGGCATGCAGCACCGTGACCGAGGCCACGTCGTTGCGGATCGGCGCGCCGGTGCGCGGGTCGAGCGTGTGCGAGGCGCGCCGGCCGCCATGCTCGAAGTAGCGCCGGTAGTCGCCCGAGGTGGCAATGGCCAGCCCGTGCAGCGCCACCGTGGTCTGGCCCGCGCCGCCGCCGGCATCGGGCACGCCTTCCAGCGCGACCCACCACGGCTGGCCGTCGGCCTTGGTGCCGGCGCCGCGCAGTTCGCCGCCGATTTCAACCAGGTAGTGATGCAGGCCTTGCGCTTCCAGGCAGCGCGCCAGCAGGTCGACCGCGTAGCCCTTGGCTACCGACGACAGGTCGATCTGCACGCCGCCTGCTTGCAGCGCGCGCCGGCTGCCCGCATCGAGGCGCAGGCGCCGGCGGTCGGCGCGCGCCACGATGGCCGCGCTGGCGCCCGGCAAGGGCGCGTAAAAATTGGCTTCGTTATAGCGCTGGCGCGCGCCGAAGCCCCAGGCGTTGACCAGCGCGCCGGCGCACGGATCGTACGCGCCGCCGCTGGCCTCGGCCACTTCCAGCGCGTAGCTCAGTACCGTGAAAAATTCATCCGGCAGGCGATGCCAGTTGCCCGCCGGGGCACTGTTAAAGCGGCTCAGGTTCGAGTCGCGTTCCCAGTGGCTCATTTGCGCCACCACCAGGTCGAGCTGGCGCTGCAAGCCCTCCAGCAGGGCCGGTCCGGCATCGCTTGGTGCCATCACGCGCGCCGACCAGCTGGTGCCCATGGTGCTGCCACCGAGGTCGTGCAGCATGCTTGCGCGCGGCGGCAAGGCCGGCGCGATCGCGAGGGGGACGAGAACGCGGCGCTCCATATTTACTCTGGCAGCACTTCGAGCGTGGCGGCGTAGCTGTAGCGGCGCGTGACTGCCGGTGCGTCGGCCGGGGCCGGGCCTTTCGGCTGGGCTTGCGGGAAGCCGGCGTTGAGCCAGTACATGCCGGGCGCCGGCAAGGTCACCGCCACTTCGCCCTTGGCATCGGTTTCCAGGCGCACTTCACCGAGCACGCCGCGATAGCGCACGCCGCCCGGAATCAGGCTGAAGGCGAATTTCGGCAGCGGCTTGCCATCGAGCTGGAAGCGCCACCTGGCCGTTTCGCCCGCGCGCAGGTCGGTCGGATTGGTCAGCGGGATCATCTCCAGCCCCACGCCGCTCGCTTTCAAGGCGCCGTCGCTGGTCTTGTTCGCGCTCACGAACGTCTCCAGGCGCTGGTGGGCGTAGGTGGTTTTCAGTTCCGCTGCTTCGGCCGGCACTTCCTTGGCGAAGGCTTCCTCGCTGCCGCGGAAGCGCTTGGTTTCGCCAGCCTTGTCTTTATAACTGGCCATGACGTTGCGGCTGACGATGCTGATCTTGTAGGTGCCGTTCTTGGTCATCTTCAGGTCGAAGGTGCTGCGCTGCTTGCCCATGTGGCCGGCCGGCGCAGGCGTAGCAACGCCATCCGGGTCGGTGACGGTGGCGCCATCGAGCTTGAGGGCGACATGGTCGACGTCGAACAAGCCTTCCGAAATGGCGCCGTCGATGGTCACCCACGGCTCCTTCGATTCGACCATCGTCGACTGCGGGTATAGCCAGCCACGGTGCGCCGAGGCGCTCAGGGAAACGGCGGCCAGGGCCAGCGCGAGCAGGGTTTTTTTCATCGTCGTGTTGTTCATGGTCGCTTCAATCAAGGGGTGATCTGGAGGGAAACCGCGCCAAGTTCTTCCTTGCCGCGCGCACTGTAGGTTTGCTTGCCCTTGAGCGGCAAGGTGAAAGGAACGCGTACCAGTTCGCGTCCGCCCGATTCACGCGCCGCTTCGATCACCAGCTTGTAGTCGCCGGCCGGGAGCTTGTCGATGCCGGTACGGGCCGGGCCGAAGCTGATGGTCTGTTCGCCGGCCGAGCGGGTGGCGCCGCTCACGCCATCCATCGGCAGTTCCACGTCGCGTCCGGCCTTGCGCCACCACGTGCGCAAGTCCTTGACCCACTTGGTGCCGGCGTTGTCCTTCTTCTTGACGTCGTACAGCACCGACAGGTTGGCGGCCACGCTCTGGTCGGCGCGCTCCAGCCACATCGCCACGTAAGGACGGTGGTATTCGGCCACGTTCAGTTGCGGGATCTCGAACTTGACGGCCAGGTCGGCGCCGACGGCCCAGCTGCTCAGCATGGGGAGGGTAAGGGCAAGCGTGTGCTGTAGTTTCATAGGTGGTGGACTTAGTGGGTAAACAAAAGGGCGAGCAGCAGCGGCAGCAGGATGCCGGCGCCGATCACCGGCCAGGTGGACGGACGGTTGGCCGCGTGCAGTTTCATGATCAGGAAACCGGTGAGCGAAAACACCACGCACGCGAGCGCGAAAATATCGATGAACCAGCCCCACACGGGACCGGCGTTGCGGCCCTTGTGCAGGTCGTTGAGCCAGGAAACCATGCCACGGTCGGTTTTCTCGAATTCGGCGCCGCCGTCGACGGCGATGCGCAGCCAGGCGTCGCCGCCGGGCCGGGGCAGGGCGACGTACGCGTCTTCCTCGGTCCATTCGGCATCGATGGCGCCCAGGTCCAGGCCGAACTCGCGGTCGGCCCAGCTGGCCACGCGCGGCGGCAGCGGCGCGCGGGCGTCGGCATGCTTGGTGGCGAACTGCTCCAGGTCGCGCCGCAGCGGCGCCGGCAAGCTGGCCTTGCGCTTGGTGACGGCCGGCTTGGCTTCGATCTGGGTGGCGTGGTTGAGCGTGATGCCGGTGATGCTGAATAAAAGCATGCCCATCAGGCACAAAGCCGAGCTGATCCAGTGCCAGCGGTGCAAATTCTTGAGCCAGGCGGCGCGGCTGGCGCTGGGGAGCGTGGCAGGGGAGGGCATCGGGTGCTTCCGTGAATGAACCAAACGCAAATGATAACTATTATCATTTGTGCGGTCAATGGAGGGGGCCGGGATTTACAATACGCAACAATCGCTTGTTTCAGGTCACTACGGCCACATATGCGCCTTGAGATAGCACAAGAAAATCTCATGATATCTAACTATAAACTTGTTCGATGTCAATTTCTTTGCGGCCAAGCCGTGGTTTTGTAATCGCCCAATACAAAAAGATGATCGGCAACTTTTTTCGTAAGATGGAATGTTACGCTACAATACGCGTGCTATTCTTCCGACCTCGTTAGAATGCTGCGAGCTTTACAAGTCCTTCCCCACAACTTGATGTGCAATCCGCTAACCGGTCAGGCCGTGTCGCGGAAGGTTAGATTAACCCGCCAAACTCGCGAAGCGCGAAGAAAGGTGAGCAAGATGATGCAAGAACAAACCGCGAACTCCTATTTGTTCGGTGGTAACGCGCCGTACGTTGAAGAGCTGTATGAGGCCTACCTCGACAATCCAGGCTCGGTGCCAGACAACTGGCGCGCCTATTTCGACTCCATGCAGAACGTCCCTGCAGTCGACGGCTCCAACAAACCCGACGTAGCCCACGCTTCCGTCATCGCCTCGTTCGCCGAGCGCGCCAAGGCCGGTCCGATCCGTGTCGTGACCGCCTCGCACGATCCTGAAATGGGCCGCAAGCGCGTCGCCGTCACCCAGCTGATCGCCGCTTACCGCTATCTGGGCTCCCAGTGGGCCAACCTGGACCCGTTGCAGCGCCAGGAACGTCCGATGATCCCGGAACTCGATCCGGCGTTCTACGGCTTTACCGATGCCGACATGGACATCGTGTTCAACATCAGCAATACCTACTTCGGCCCTGAAACCGCATCCCTGCGCGACCTGCTGAACTTCCTGCGCGATACCTACTGCCGTTCGATCGGCGCCGAATTCATGTACATCGGCGATCCGGCGGAAAAGCGCTGGCTGCAGGAAAAGCTCGAAGCGATCCGCTCGACCCCGAGTTTCACGGCCGAGAAAAAAGCCCACATCCTCGAACGCCTCACGGCCGCCGAAGGCCTGGAGCGCTATCTGCACACCAAGTACGTCGGCGCCAAGCGCTTCTCGCTGGAAGGCTCCGAGTCCTTCATCGCATCGATCGACGAAACCATCCAGCGCGCCGGTGAAAAAGGCGTGCAGGAGATCGTTATCGGCATGGCCCACCGCGGCCGCCTGAACGTGCTGGTCAACACCCTGGGCAAGTCGCCCCAGGAACTGTTCGAAGAATTCGAAGGCAAGCATGGCGACGACCTGCCATCGGGCGACGTCAAGTACCACCAGGGCTTTTCGAGCGATATCTCGACCGCCGGCGGTCCGGTGCATCTGTCGCTGGCCTTCAACCCGTCCCACCTCGAAATCGTCAACCCGGTCGTCGAAGGCTCGGTCAAGGCGCGCATGGAGCGTCGCGGCGACAAGGATGGCGCGCAAGTGCTGCCGATCCTGGTGCACGGCGATGCCGCTTTCGCCGGCCAGGGCGTGGTCATGGAAACGCTGAACCTCGCGCAAACGCGCGGCTACGGCACCGGCGGCACGATGCACATCGTGATCAACAACCAGATCGGCTTCACCACGTCCGACCCGCGCGACGCGCGTTCGACCCTGTACTGCTCGGACGTCGTCAAGATGATCGAAGCACCGGTGCTGCACGTGAACGGCGACGATCCTGAAGCGGTCGTGCTGGCGACGCAAATCGCGCTCGACTACCGCGTCCAGTTCAAGAAAGACGTCGTGGTCGACATCATCTGCTACCGCAAGCTTGGCCACAATGAGCAGGACACGCCAGCGCTGACCCAGCCGCTGATGTACAAGAAAATCGGCCAGCATCCGGGCACCCGCAAGCTGTACGCGGACAAGCTGATCGCCCAGGGTTCCCTGGCGGCCGACGGCGGCGACAAGATGGTCTCGGCCTACCGCGACGCCATGGACGCCGGCAAGCACACGATCGATCCGGTCATCTCGAACTTCAAGAACAAGTATGCGGTCGACTGGCTGCCGTTCCTGAACCGCAAATGGACCGACAGTGCCGACACCGCCGTGCCGATGACGGAACTGAAACGCCTGGCCACCCGCATCACCACCTTGCCGGAAAACTTCAAGGTCCACTCGCTGGTCGAAAAAGTGCTGGCCGACCGCGCCACCATGGGCCGCGGTGAACTGAACCTGGACTGGGGCATGGGCGAGCATCTCGCCTACGCCTCGCTGGTGTCGTCCGGCTACGCGATCCGCCTGTCGGGCCAGGATGCCGGCCGCGGTACCTTCACCCACCGCCACGCCGTGCTGCACGACCAGAACCGCGAGCGCTGGGATGCGGGCACCTATGTCCCGCTGTGCAATGTGTCGGAAAGCCAGGCGCCGTTCGTCGTGATCGACTCGGTGCTGTCGGAAGAAGCGGTACTCGCCTTCGAATACGGTTACTCGACCGCCGAACCGAACACCCTGACCATCTGGGAAGCCCAGTTCGGCGACTTCGCCAACGGCGCCCAGGTCGTGATCGACCAGTTTATCGCCTCCGGCGAAGTCAAATGGGGCCGCGCGTCGGGTCTCGTCATGATGCTGCCGCACGGTTACGAAGGCCAGGGTCCGGAGCACTCGTCGGCGCGTCCTGAACGCTTCCTGCAGCTGTGCGCGGACAACAATATGCAAGTGGTGCAGCCAACCACCGGCGCCCAGATTTTCCACCTGCTGCGCCGCCAGATGGTGCGCCAGTTCCGCAAGCCGCTGGTGATCCTGACGCCGAAGTCGCTGCTGCGTAACAAGGATGCCAGCTCGCCGCTGACCGATTTGGCCAAGGGCGCCTTCCACACCGTCATCGGTGAAGTCGACGAGAAAATCGACGCCAAGAAGGTCAAGCGCGTGATCGCCTGCTCGGGCAAGGTGTACTACGACCTGGTGAACGCCCGCAAAACACGCGGCCAGAGCGACACCGCCATCATCCGTGTCGAACAGCTGTATCCGTTCCCGCACAAGTCGTTCGCGGCTGAACTGAAAAAGTTCCCGAACGCGACCGAAGTGGTGTGGACCCAGGATGAGCCGCAGAATCAGGGACCATGGTTCCAGATCCAGCACAACATCTTTGAAAGCCTCGAATCGGGCCAGCGCCTGGCGTATGCGGGCCGTCCGGCTTCGGCCTCGCCTGCGGTCGGTTACGCCGACAAGCATAACGCGCAGCAGAAGGAATTGCTGGAAACGGCGTTCGCGAAGCTCAAGGGTTTCATCCTGACCAAATAATGACGGTGCGCCCCGGCTGCTGAGGGGCGCCGCAACAAACAATACACGGAGTTTTACATGGCACAAATTGAAGTCAAAGTCCCAGTTCTGTCGGAATCGGTAGCGGAAGCGACCCTGCTGTCGTGGCACAAGAAAGTCGGCGAGCCAGTCGCGCGCGACGAAAACATGATCGATATCGAAACCGACAAGGTCGTGCTCGAACTGCCTGCGCCGAACGCCGGCATCATCACCCAGATCCTCAAGGGTGACGGCAGCACCGTCGTCGCCGGCGAAGTCATCGCCATCATCGATACCGAAGCGTCGGCCCAAGTGAGCCCGCTGCAAGTGTCGTCCGCGCCGGTGCAGACCGCGCCGGCGGCCGCCGATCCGGTCGCCGCCGCCATCAGCGCGATCGCCTCGAAAGCGAATGTCGCCATGCCCGCCGCCGCCAAGCTGCTGGCCGATAACAACCTGACCACGTCGGACGTTGCCGGCAGCGGCCGCGATGGCCGTGTCACCAAGGGCGACGTGCTCGGCGCGGTTGCCGGCGGCGTCAAGCCTGCGGGCCAGGCGCATGCGCCTGGCGCACCCGTGGCGCCCGCCGCGCCAGCCAAGGCCCCGCTGCAGCACGTGGCCGCACCCGCCGCCGCCAACCTGGGCGACCGTCCGGAAGAGCGCGTGCCGATGAGCCGCCTGCGCGCCCGTATCGCCGAGCGCCTGGTGATGTCGCAGTCGACCAACGCCATCCTGACCACGTTCAATGAAGTGAACATGCAGCCGGTAATCGACCTGCGCAACAAGTACAAGGACAAGTTCGAGAAAGAGCACGGCGTCAAGCTGGGCTTCATGTCCTTCTTCGTCAAGGCCGCTGTCGCCGCGCTGAAAAAATACCCGATCATCAACGCCTCGGTCGACGGTAACGATATCGTCTACCACGGCTACTTCGACATCGGCATCGCGGTCGGTTCGCCGCGCGGCCTGGTGGTGCCTATCCTGCGCAACGCCGACCAGATGACGATCGCCGAAATCGAGAAGAAGATTGGTGAATTCGGCCAGAAAGCCAAGGAAGGCAAGCTGACCCTGGACGACCTGACCGGCGGTACCTTCTCGATCTCGAACGGCGGCACCTTCGGCTCGATGCTGTCGACCCCGATCATCAACCCGCCGCAGTCGGCCATCCTGGGCGTGCACGCGACCAAGGACCGCGCCGTCGTCGAAAACGGGCTCGTCGTGGTGCGTCCGATGAACTACCTGGCGATGTCGTACGATCACCGCATCATCGATGGCCGCGAAGCCGTCCTGGGCCTGGTCACGATGAAGGAAACGCTGGAAGATCCTGCGCGCCTGCTGCTGGACCTGTAAGCACGCAGCGCGCCTCGCCGCCGCATGCTCCCCAGCGTGCGGCGGCCGGTGTGGATATTCGTACCAGTAGAATAAGACAAGGGAATCAATAATGAGTGATGCAAAACAATTTGACGTGGTCGTCATCGGCGCTGGCCCTGGCGGCTACATCGCCGCCATCCGCGCGGCGCAACTGGGTTTCAAGGTTGCCTGTATCGATGAATGGGCCAACGCCAAGGGCGGTCCCGCTCCCGGCGGCACCTGCACCAACGTCGGCTGCATTCCATCGAAAGCGCTGCTGCAGTCGTCCGAGCACTACGAGCACGCCGGCCATGCGTTCGCCGAGCACGGCATCGATTTCGCCGGCCTGTCGCTGAACCTGCCGCAGATGTTGAAGCGCAAGGAAACCGTCGTCAAACAAAACAATGACGGCATCCTGTTCCTGTTAAAGAAAAACAAGATTGCCTTCTTCCACGGACGGGGTGCGTTTTCCGGCGCCGCCGGAGGTGCTTACCAGGTCAGCGTCACCGGCGCCAATGCCGAGACGCTCGCCGCCAAGCACGTCATCATCGCGACCGGTTCCAACGCGCGTGAACTGCCGGGCGCACCGTTCGACGAAAAACTGATCCTGTCGAACACCGGCGCACTGGCGATCGGCTCCGTGCCGGCCACCCTGGGCGTGATCGGCGCCGGCGTGATCGGCCTGGAAATGGGCAGCGTCTGGCGCCGCCTGGGTGCCAAGGTGACGGTGCTGGAAGGCTTGCCGACTTTCCTGGGCGCGGTCGACGAGCAGATCGCCAAGGAAGCGCACAAGCTGTTCACCAAGCAGGGCCTGGAGATCAACCTTGGCGTGAAGATCAGCAAAGTGACGGCGGGCGAGAACAACGTCACGGTCGATTACGCCAACGCCGCCGGCGAAGCGCAGAGCGCCGTGTTCGACAAATTGATCATCTCGATCGGGCGCGTGCCGAACACCATCGGCCTGGGTGGCGAGACGGTTGGCCTGAAGCTCGACGAGCGCGGCTTCATCGCCGTCGACGACGACTGCAAGACCAACCTGCCGAACGTATGGGCGGTTGGTGACGTGGTGCGCGGCCCGATGCTGGCGCACAAGGCCGAGGAAGAGGGCGTGGCGGTTGCCGAGCGTATCGCCGGCCAGCATGGCCACACCAACTTCAACACGATTCCGTGGGTGATCTACACCTCGCCGGAAATCGCGTGGGTCGGCCAGAACGAGCAGCAGTTGAAAGCGGCCGGCGTGGCCTACAAGGCAGGCACCTTCCCGTTCATGGCCAATGGCCGTGCGCGCGCGCTGGGCGACACGTCCGGCATGGTCAAGTTCCTGGCCGATGCGACCACCGATGAAATCCTGGGTGTCCACATCGTCGGCCCGATGGCGTCCGAACTGATTTCGGAAGCGGTCGTCGCGATGGAATTCCGCGCCTCGTCGGAAGACATCGCACGCATTTGCCACGCCCACCCATCGCTGTCCGAAGCGACCAAGGAAGCCGCGCTCGCCGTCGACAAGCGGTCGCTGAACTTCTAAATCCGTACCCCGCCGGGCGTGCCAGTGGTTCTGGCCCGCCCGGCTTTCTGCATTGCCTCCCCTGATGAATGTCCAAGAGTTCTACCAGCACGCCTTATCCCAACGCGGCTTTACCTCGGACGCGCAACAGCAGCGCGCGGTCGACCGCCTGCAGCGCGCCTATGAAGAATGGGTGGATTTTCGCGCGCAGCGCTCGTCCACCTTCAAGCGCCTGATCAACCGCCCGGACGTGCCGCGCGGGGTCTACCTGTGGGGCGGGGTAGGGCGCGGCAAGTCGTTTTTGATGGACAGTTTTTACTCGGTGGTGCCGGTGGTGCGCAAGACGCGCCTGCACTTCCACGAATTCATGCGCGGCGTGCACCGCGAGCTCGATGAGCTCAAGGGCGTGGCCGATCCGCTCGACGACGTGGCGCGCCGCATCGCCAAGAAATACCGCCTGATCTGCTTCGATGAATTCCACGTGTCGGATATCGCCGACGCCATGATTTTGTATAATTTGCTCACTGCCCTGTTCAACAACGGGGTGTCGTTCATCATGACCTCGAACTACGATCCCGACCTGCTGTATCCGGACGGCCTGCACCGCGACCGCATGCTGCCGACCATCGCCCTGCTCAAGGACAAGCTCGACGTGCTCAACGTCGATGCCGGCATCGATTACCGCAAGCGCGCGCTGGAACAGGTCGAGAGCTATTACACGCCACTCAATGCCGCTTCCGACCAGGCGCTGCGCACGGCATACGCGCGCATCGCCGAGACGGCCGACGAAGACCCGCGCATCCGCATCGAGGAGCGCGAAATCCGCGCGCTGCGCCACGCGGGCGGCATCATCTGGTTCGATTTCGCCACCCTGTGCGGCGGGCCGCGTTCGCAGAACGATTACCTGGAGATCGCCAGCCGCTTCCACACCGTGGTGCTGTCGGGGATTGCGGCCATGTCGGCGGCGCAGTCGTCCGAGGCGCGCCGGTTTACGTGGCTGATTGACGTCTTCTACGACCACAAGGTTAAACTGCTGATGTCGGCCGCCGTGCCGCCGGAAGAGCTGTACACGCAAGGGACGCTGTCGAACGAGTTTCACCGCACCGTCTCGCGTATTATTGAAATGCAGTCGCGCGAATATATGGATGCGGAGCGCCGCGGCGTCGCCGACTCCCTCTCGTGACCAGCCACAGGACAAAGACCATGAAAAAACTCGCACACCCCCTGATCCGCGCTTGCGCGCTGGCGCTGCTGGCGGCCGGCCTGGGGGCCTGTTCCAACAGCTTGCTGCCGACCTCCGTGGTGCCGGTGGTGCCGGCCACGGTGTCGGTGGAGCAGGCCGAACTCAAACTGGAGCAGGTGCGCAGCCAGCGCGCCGCCGCCGAAGCGCGCTATGCCAACAGCGAGGTCACCTGCTATGAGCGTTTCTTCGTCAACGACTGCCTGGACGAAGCGCGCGAATACCGGCGCGTGACGCTGTCCTACCTGAACGCGGTCGAGGACGAGGCCAAGCATTTCCAGCGCAAGGCATCGGCCGATGCGCGCGACGTGGCGGTGGCCGAATCGGTGCGCGCGGCGGAAGCGGAAGAAGCGCGCCTGGCGGCCAATCCGACGCCGCTGCCGGTGGCGGCGCCGCCCAAGGTGAAGGGGCCGTCGACCAAGCCGACGCTGGAAGCGCGCAAGGCGGCGCAGGCGGCCAAGCTGGCGCGCATTGCGCAGGAAGAGAAGGCGGCCGTGCCGGAGCGCGCGGCCAATGCCGAAGCGTTCGCGCAGAAGCGCATCGATTCGGAGAAGCGCCAGCGCAAGGTCGAAGAGAAGAAAGCGGCCAGCGCGAAGAAGGCGGAGAAGGCGGCGAAAGATGCCGCGGCGGCGGCGCAGCCGAAGGAAGTCAAGATCTCGAAATAAGCCCTCAGCGGCGTTTTACCCACTACCACACGTCGTTCCCGCCTGCGCGGGAAGTCGTTTCTGCCAATGGCAGGAACGACGAGCTAGCGGGAACGACGTAGCAGCCTCAGACCGCCCGGCGCATCCGTTCCACCGTGTAGTTCGGCACTTCCTTGGGCGGCTTGACCAGTTTCACGATCGCCATGGTGCAATTGCCGCCCTTGCCGTGGGCCCGTTCCACCGCCTTGTTGATCAGCAGTTCGGACGCCTGGCGCGGGGTGTTCTTGTTCGTCACGGCGCCCAGTTCGTTGTCCGTGAAGAAGTGCCACAGCCCGTCCGAGGCCAGCAAAAAGGTGTCGCCCGCCGCCAGGTTATCGTGGTGGCCCACCGCCACGAACGGCTCCTTGCGGCCGTTGCCCAGCACATTGACCAGCAGCTTGGAATGGCGGTGATTCTTGGCCGCTTCCAGCGGCAGCTTGTCGGTGCCGACCAGATGCTCGATGTAGGGCAGGTCGCTGGTGCGCACCGCGCACTCGGCCCGGGTGAAGCGGTACAGGCGCGAGTCGCCCACGTGCGCCCACACCGCCGTGCCCTTGGGCGTGATCACCAGCCCGACGAAGGTGGTATGCGGCTCGGTCTTGCTGGTCAGCGCATTGAGCTTGAGAACTGTGTGGGTTTCGAGCACGATGTCGCGCAGCAATCCCTGCAAGCGCTCGATGCTGGGATCGTCGCCCGGCTTGAAATTGTCGAACTGCTGCTTGGCCGTCAGCAGCACCTGGTCGGACGCGATGGCGCCGCCGGACACGCCGTCGGCCAGCACCGCCATCATGTAACCGGGCGCGCGCGCTCCGGTGAACAAGGCGGTCCGGTTGGTTTGTTCCGGCCGATTACCGATGTGCTGCGCGGTTCCGGCCTCGATCTTGTATACATTCATAAGCTTGGGGTAAAGTCCTGGCTGCGTTACCATACGGCTGTCTTGGCTGTCGTATGCGATAGTGTTGGCTGCAACGGCGCCGTAGATTAAACTATGCACTGAGTTGCCTCCTTGTTGCAAGCGGAGACAATTTTCTGTGCGACAAAAATTGTTTCCGATTGTATGCGTTTTTGGGCAGCAGTTGATGAAATTTTTGAAATGAACTTGTCTGGAATGCCACACATGAACGATGTCCAAACCATCCAGCGCCGCCTGATCGAACTCGATGTGGAACATCGCGACCTGGATGCGGTCATAGATATGTTGACCCTGGACGGGCACCACGACCAGTTGCAATTGCGCCGGCTCAAAAAGCGTAAATTGCAATTGAAAGACCACATTACCCTGCTGAAAATGCAATTAGTGCCTGATGTCCCGGCCTGATCCGTCTTCGCTTCACTGAAATGCCACTTTGACCGACCCTCTCCTTGCGCCCGGGGCGCTACACGACGCTGGCGACGGCGCCGACACCCTGCCGGCCGGCAAACACGATGCCGAAGTCGACCGCCTGTTCAGCGCGGGCGGCCCGCTCGCGCCCTCGGTCGGCAGTTTCAGCCCGCGCCGCTCGCAAACCGAGATGGCCAAGTCGATCGCCCAGGCCATCGCCGACCAGAGCACCCTGATCGCCGAGGCCGGCACCGGCACCGGTAAAACCTTTGCCTACCTGGTCCCGGCGCTGCTGTGGGGCGGCAAGACCATCATCTCGACCGGCACCAAAAACTTGCAGGATCAGTTGTTCCTGCGCGACATCCCGACCGTGCGCGCCGCGCTCAAGGCGCCGGTTTCGGTGGCGCTGCTCAAGGGCCGCTCGAACTACGTCTGCCACTACCACCTGGAACGCACCTTGCAGAACGGGCGCATGACCTCGCGCGACGATGTCGGCAACCTGCGCGAAATCTCGCGCTTCATCAAGATGACGACCTCCGGTGACAAGGCCGAACTGGCCAAGGTGCCCGAAAACGCCCTGATCTGGAACCTGGTCACCTCCACGCGCGACACCTGCATGGGCGCCGAGTGCCAGTATTACCAGGATTGCTTCGTGATGAAGGCGCGCCGCGAAGCCCAGCAGGCCGACGTGGTGGTGGTCAACCACCACCTGTTCTTCGCCGACGTGGCGCTGAAAGATACCGGCGTGGCCGAGCTGCTGCCATCGGCCAACACCATCATCTTCGATGAGGCGCACCAGTTGCCGGACACCGCCACCTTGTTTTTCGGCCAGACCGTGTCGACCTCGCAAATCCTGGAACTGTGCCGCGACGTGCTGGCCGAGGGGCTGGCGCACGCGCGCGGCGGCCCCGACTGGGCCAAGGTGGTGACCGTGGTCGAAAAGGCCGCGCGCGACCTGCGCCTGACCTTCCCGCAAGACATCATGCGCCTGTCGCTGGCGCAGATCATGCCATCCTCCGACTTTTTTCCGGCCCTGAACACGCTCAAGGAAAAGCTGGCCGCGATGATCGATGTGCTGGAAGACCAGGCGGCGCGCGCCGAAACCATCGAGCAGGTGCGCGTGCGCGCGGTCGAATTGGCCGCCGCGCTGGACGCCTGGAAGCAGGATGGCAAGGGGAAAGTGGTCGAAGGCGACCAGGCGGTGCTGTGGGTCGAGGCGTTTTCCTCCTCCTTGCAACTGCACAAGACCCCGCTGTCGATCGCGCCGATCTTCAACAACCAGCGTGAAGGCACGCCGCGCAGCTGGATCTTTACCTCGGCCACCTTGGCGGTGAAGAATGACTTCAAGCATTTCTCGAACCAGATGGGTCTCACGGGCGAACCGGCCAAGACCTGGCCGAGCCCGTTCAACTACGAGCAGCAGGGCTTGCTGTACGTGCCGAATGGCTTGCCGGAACCGAATTCCTTCGGCTACACCGACGCCGTCATCGATTGCGCGTTGCCGGTGATCGAGGCGGCCGGCGGGCGCACCTTTTTCCTGTGCACCACGATCCGCGCCGTCAAGCACGTGTCCGAGCGCCTGCGCGACGAGTTCGCCAAGCGCGGACTCGACTTTCCGCTCTTCGTCCAGGGCGAGCGCGGCCGTACGGAATTGCTCGATTCCTTCCGCAATGCCGGCAACGGCGTGCTGGTCGGCTCGCAAAGTTTCTGGGAAGGCGTGGACGTGCGCGGCGATGCGCTGTCCCTCGTGATCATCGACAAGCTGCCGTTCGCGCCGCCCGACGACCCGGTGCTGGCCGCCCGCATCGATGTGATGGAAAAGCAGGGCTTGAACGGCTTCATGCACCACACCCTGCCCGAGGCGATCATTAACCTCAAGCAGGGGGCAGGGCGCCTGATCCGCGACGAGACCGACCGCGGCGTGCTGATGATCTGCGACCCGCGCCTGATTTCCAAGTCGTACGGCAAGCGTGTGTGGCAGAGCCTGCCGTCATTCAAGCGTACCCGTTTGCAGGAAGACGTGATCGCCTTTTTTAAACCGCCTCAAGAACCCCAGGACTAAGCCATGACCGTGCTGCGCTCGCTACTACTTTCCGCCTTGCTGGGCGCCTCCGTGGCAGCGGCGCTGCCGCTGCATGCCGCCGAGCCGCTGGCGCCCGGCGCCGCCGATCCGGTCAAGACACCGGCTGGGGCGCCGGCCGCGCAGCTGGCCCAGTTGGCCGAACGCTATTACGAAGAGCAGGCGCGCTTCGAGCCGATCAACGCCACGTTCTCGGGCGACAACCGTTTCGACGATTTGCTGTCGATGACCATCGTGCCGTCCGTGCGCGCGCGCCAGTTCGCCATGCTGCACGAAGTGCGCGACGAGCTGGCCCGGATCGACCGCAGCAAACTCACGCCGCTTGACCTGACCACCTACGACGTCCTCGCTTTCGAAGTCAGCAACTTGCTGCGCTTCGAGTCGTTCAAGGATTATCTGCTGCCGATGAGCCAGATGGACAGCTTGCCGGTGCTGCTGGCCAATTTCGGCGCCGGCGACGGTTCGCAGCCGCTGGCCACCGTGGCGCATTACCAGGCTTACCTCAAGCGCATCACGGCGCTGCCGCAGTGGACCGACGCGGCGATTGCCAACATGCGCGCCGGCATCAAGCAGGGCATCGTGCAGCCCAAGGCACTGGTGCAGGGGCTGCTGCCGCAGATCAAGGCGCTGGCCGCTTCCACGGTCGATACCAGTGCTTTCTCGGCGCCCGCGCGGGCACTGCCGGCATCGTTCAGCACGGGCGAAAAAGCGCGCATGACGGGTGCCTACCGCGAAGCGGTGCGGGTGCAGGTGCTGCCCTCGCTGCGCAAGCTGGCCGCCTTCCTGGAGACCGAATACCTGCCTGCCGCGCGCGAGACCGCCGGCTGGGGCAGCCTGCCGGATGGCGGCAACTGGTACCGCGCCTGGGTGGCGGCGCAAACCACGAGCGCGCTCTCGCCCGAAGAAATCCACCGCATCGGGCTGGCCGAGATGACCCGCATCAATGCCGAATTCACCAAGCTGGCGCCCAAGCTGGGCTACACCGGCACGCCGGCCGGCTTGCCGCGCTGGCTGACGCAGCAGCCCAAGTACCGGCCGTTCAAGACCGAGGAAGACGTGCTGCAGGCGTACCGGGCGCTCAATGCGCGCATCTTGCCGATGCTGCCGCGCCTGTTTGCGACCCTGCCCAAGGCGCCGCTGGAAATCCGCGCCGAGCCGGCCCTGTCGCGTGATACTGCGTCCGACCATTACACAGGCGCGGCGGCGGATGGCTCGCGCCCGGGCATGTTCTGGGCCGTGATTCCCGACCCGGCCAAATACGCCAGCACGCGCATGACCTCCCTGTTCCTGCACGAAGGCCATCCGGGCCACCATTTCCAGCTGTCCAAGCAGCAGGAGCTGCCGATTCCAAAGTTCCGCAAGTTCGGCGGCAACAATGCGTATATCGAAGGCTGGGCCCTGTACGCCGAATCGCTGGGCAAGGAAATGGGCTTGTATGAAGACCCGAACGCCTACGCCGGCCATCTGATGCTCGACATGATGCGCGCGGCCCGGCTGGTGGTCGACACCGGCTTGCACGCCAAAGGCTGGACGCGCGAACAAACCATCCGCTTCCTGGTCGACGAGGCCGGCAGCACCGAGGAAGATGCGCGCAACGCGACCGAACGCTACATGGCGTGGCCGGCCCAGGCGCTCGGCTACAAGGTGGGGGCGCTGAAAATCCTGGAACTGCGCCAGCGCGCGCAGTCGGCGCTGGGCGAGAAGTTCAGCCTGGCCAAGTTCCACGATGCCGTGCTGGCCGACGGCACCTTGCCGCTGGCCCTGCTGGAGACCAGGATCAACACCTGGATCGCCCAGCAAGCCAAGTAGGCGGCCGGCCTCCGCGTTGCCCAGCCTCCGCGTTGCCCGGCCTCCGCGTTGCCCGGCCGCTTACGCGTCCGGTACGATCACCACCTTGCCGGTGACCTTGCGCGCGGCCATGTCGTTCAGGGCCTGGGCCGTCTGTTCCAGCGTGTAGCGGCCTGAAATGCGCGGCCGGATCTTGCCTTCGGCCAGCCATCCCATCAGTTCGCGCATGGCCGCCAGGTTGGCCTTCGGTTCGCGCTTGGCGAACTCGCCCCAGAACACGCCCATCAGCGACGCGCCCTTGAGCAGGGTCAGGTTGAGCGGCAGCTTGGGAATCTCGCCGTTGGCAAAACCGACCACCAGGTAGCGCCCGCGCCAGCCGATCGACCGGAAGGCCGGTTCGGCGTAGATGCCGCCGACCGGATCGTAAATCACGTCCGGCCCCTTGCCGTCGGTGGCGGCCTTGATCGCTTCGCGCAAATCTTCGGTACTATAATTGATGGTGGCGTCGGCGCCATGCTCGCGGCACACCGCCAGTTTTTCATCGCTTGACGCCGCCGCAATCACGCGCGCGCCCAGCGCCTTGCCGATTTCAATGGCCGCCAAGCCCACGCCGCCGGCCGCGCCCAGCACCAGCATGGTTTCGCCAGCCTTGAGCGCGGCGCGGTCGAGCACCGCGTGGTGCGAGGTGCCGTAGGTGAGGGTGATGGCGGCGGCGGTGTCGAAATCCATTCCGGGCGGCATCGGCATGACAGCCTGGGCCGGCACCACGATTTGCTGTGCGAACGCGCCCTGGGCGGTAAACGCGATCACCCGGTCGCCCAGCTTGACGTTGGTGACACCCGCGCCCAGCGCGCTGATCACGCCCGACAGTTCGCTTCCCGGGGTAAATGGCAGCTCGGGCTTGAACTGGTACTTGCCCTGGATGATCAGCACGTCCGGGAAGTTGACCCCGGCCGCCTTGACGTCCAGCAGCACCTGGCCCGGTCCGGCCACCGGGGCCGCCACTTGTTCCACTACCAGGCTGTCGGGCAGCCCCCACGCTTTGCAAACCACGGCTTTCATTGGTGTCTCCGATGAGTATTGTTAAAAAATAGTACGACCGTTTGGTTTTTTGATTATGCCTGAATTCCGCGCTGGCGGGCCGCCAAGCCGTTTGCGTACGCGCAAGGCCACCTCTGTCGCGCTTGTTAAAGTCGACAGCGCGAGCGCTTCAGTGGGACCACAGGAGAGGGAGGCTGACATGGCAATCCGTTATGGCTGTTTCTTTAGTTACGCCCACGGCCGCCGCGATGGACTGATGAACGCGTTCAAGATTGCCCTGTCGGATGCCATCCGCTGCTATCTGGAACCGTATTTTGACAATGAAGACGAGCTGTTCATTGATACGGAACAGCTCGGCGGCGGCGACGATATCGACCGCCGCATCGCGCGCGCGCTGTGCGAGAGCGTGACCATGATCCTGATCTACACGCCCAAGTACGAGGCGCATGGCTATACGCGGCGCGAGTTCGCCGCCATGCAGGCGCTCGAGGCCGAGCGAAGTCGCTGGTACACCTTGCCCAGCCACCTGATCATTCCGGTGATCATGACCATGCATCCGGCCCGCCTGCCGCCCCAGATCGCCGCGTCCAGCTTTTACGTGGATTTTTCGCATTTCACGATGGCGACGGGCGACTTGAAATCGCATCCCGAGTTCCTGCCCGATATCAAGAAAATCGTGAACAGGATTGTCATCCAATATGAATACCTAAAAAAGTACACCCCCGTCGGCCATGATTGCAACCAATTCGTGCTTCCCGATGTCCCACCCGTGTGGCGCGATCTGCCGGATCTGACTTTTCCGAAAAAATAAGAGGAGCAACATGGAAATCAAACGCATTACTCTACCGCCCCTGGCCAGCCCGGGCGAGGTGACGACCTTCTACTCGTTCGAGAGCGGCCCGGCGCGCAGCATGGCCCTGTCGAGCATGGCGCTGCTGCTGGCCGGGCGGCACAACGCAACCGTGCCGGTGCTGATGATCGACTTCGATACCGCCGCGCCCGGCCTGCACCAGGACGCCGGGCGCCCCGCTGAACGGCCGGGCCTGCTGGAATACTTCCAGGCGTGCCGCGATCACCTGCGCCTGCTCGGGCGCGGCCCGGCGGCGCGCGACGATGCGGCGCTGGCGCGCCAGGTGCTCGACGCGGTCGACTGGGAACCCTTCGTCGAGCGGGTCGACCAGAGCCGCCCGCTGTACCTGATGCGCGCCGGCCGCTTCGACGACAGTTACGGCGAACGCGCCGACCAGTTCGACTGGGATGGCTTGTTCGATGCCTGTCCGGCCCTGTTCCGCTGTTTCGGCGACTATCTGGCGCAGCGTTTCGCGCATGTGCTGGTCGATGCGCCCAGCGGGCGCTCGGCCGCCGTCAGCATCTGCACCACCCTGCTGCCGCGCCGGCTGGTGGCCGTGTTCACGCCCAGCCAGCGCAGCCTGGACGGGCTGGCCGGGGCGGTCACGCGCGCCATCGATTACCGCTGTTGCCACGAGGACGAACAGCGCCCGCTGCTGGTCTACCCGCTGCCAGCTTCGGTCGACAGCGCCGACGTGCAGCGCCGCCAGCAGTGGCGCCGTGGCGATTCGCAGCGCGCGCTGCCCGGCTACCAGAGCGTGATCGAGCAATTGCTGCGCCAGTGGTACGGCGTGGCCCGGGTGTCGCTCGACAGCTATTTCGATGAAATCCAGTTGCAGCAGATCCATGCCGTGGCCGCCGGCGATGCGTTCGCGCCCGGCGCCGGCCGCGATGGCGACCGCTTTTCGCTGGCGCGCACCTTTTCCACCTTGCTCGACTGGATGAGCGGCAATTACTTTCCCTGGCAATCGCACGCCGAGGTTTGCCTGTGCGCCGCCATCGGCGCGGCGCGCGAGCGCCTCGGGCGCGGCAGCGCCACCGCGCTGTCGCTGCCGCTGGCGCTCGACCTGCACCAGCTCGGCGTGCTGTACCAGGGCACGGGGCGGGTCGAGGAAGCCATCGCCTGCTTCGAAGAAAGCACCAGCCTGCGCCAGCGCCTGCTCGGCGACGAGCATGCCGACACCCGCGCCAGCCGGGCCCTGCTGGCGGCGCTGCTGCGCCAGCAGGGCCGCCTGGCCGAGGCGCGCCTGCTGCAAGAGTTGCTGGCCGACGATTGCGTGCGCCTGCTCGGGACCGACCATCCCGACACCCTGGCCGCGCGCGCCGCGCTGGCCGCCACCCTGGCCGAGGGCGGCGACTTCGCGCGTGCGCTGGCCCTGCACGAACAGCTGATCGAGGCCAGCGAGCGCGTGCTCGGCTGCGGCCACATGCTCACCCTCGACCGCCTGGCGGGGCAGGCCCAGACCCTGGCCCGCCACGGCGAATTCAGCCGCGCGCGCATGGTCTTCGAACGGGTGCTGGAAGGACGCGAGCGCCTGCTCGGCGGCGAGCACGAGGACAGCCTGCGCTGCGCCCAGCAATTGGCGGCCCTGCTGCTGGAATTGGGCGACCTGGGCAATGCGCGCAAGCTGCAGGAAGGGGTGGCCGGCGCGCGCGAACGCCACGCCGGGCCCGACCATCCAGCCACGATGCAGGCGCGCGAACTGCTGGCCGAGATCATGGCGGCCCAGAGCGACCTGGGCGGGGTGCGCGGGATGCTCGAACTGTTGGCCAAAAGCCGCGAGCGCTGCCTCGGGGCCGACCATCCCGACACCATCACCAGCCAGACCCGGCTGGCCTCGACCCTGAGCGAGCAGGGCGACCTGGACGCGGCGCGGCGCCTGCGCCAGAAACTGGTCGACATGCGCGAGCAGGCGCGCGGCACGGGCGACGCGCCCGCCCGCGAGAGCGACCCGGCCCCGGCGCGCCATGGCTATGGCGGCGAGGCGCGCAAGCTGCCCGACAGCGGGCAGCCGGGCGGCGCGCGGCGCAGCGGCATCCTCGACGCCGCCGACGGCAGCGACGGCCTCGCGCACAAGCTGGCCCAGCTGCAGGAATTGATCGACCAGCGCAGCGAGCGCGAGGCGCGCGTGCTGGCCGACAGCCTGCGCAAAAGCGTGTTGCGGCGCCATGTGCCGCCGCTGCTGCGCCTGCGCGGGGTGGCCCTGATCAAGCAGGTCTATCAGCGCAACAACGACAAGGATGCGCTGCTCGCTTTCGCCCAGGACGAAGTGTCGGCACTGCAACAGGCGCTGACCGATGCCGTCGGCGGGCGCCCGGTCAGCGCCCGCTAAGGCCCGGCTGGCGCGCGTCGCCTAGCGCGTCGCCTAGCGCGTCGCCTAGCGCGTCGCCTAGCACGTCGCGTAGCGTGTCGCGTAGCACGCCGCATAATTTGTTGGGCGCGGGCCAGCGTGGCGCTCATTGCATCGGGTAAAATCGGTGCATGAGAATTCTTATCAGCAATGACGACGGCTACCTCGCTCCCGGCATCCAGGCCCTGGCCGAGGCGCTCGCCCAGGTGGCCGAGATCGTCGTCGTGGCGCCCGACAGCAACCGCTCCGGCGCGTCCAATTCACTGTCGCTGGACCGCCCGCTGTCAGTGCAACAGGCGGCCAACGGCTTTTACTTCGTCAACGGTACCCCGACCGACTGCGTCCACATCGCCCTGACCGGCATGCTCGACTACCGCCCCGACCTGGTGGTGTCCGGCATCAACAATGGCCAGAACATGGGCGACGACACCCTGTATTCCGGCACGGTGGCGGCCGCGACCGAGGGTTATCTGTTCGGCATTCCGGCGATCGCCTTTTCCCAGGTGGCGCACGGCTGGGAGCACATCGATGCCGCCGCCCGCCTGGCGCGCGACATCGTGCTGCGCCGCTTCGACGCGCTGCCATCGCCATACTTGCTCAACGTGAACATTCCGAACCTGCCCTACGCAGCCCTGGGCACGGTGCGCGCGACCCGGCTGGGGCGGCGTCACCAGGCCGAGCCGGTGATCCGCGGGCGCGACCCGCGCGGGCGCGAAATTTTCTGGATCGGGCCGCCGGGCGCCACGCGCGATGCCGGCGAGGGCACCGATTTCCATGCCACCGCCCAGGGCGAGGTCTCGATCACCCCGCTCCAGGTCGACCTGACCCATCGCGACCAGCTGGCGCTGCTGTCGGGCGCACTGGCATGAGCGACAAGCCGGACAAACGCAGCACTTTCCCCTTGCCGCTGTCGTCGGTGACGGGCGATGCGCGCAAGAGTCCGGCGTTTGCGCCCGCCAGGGTTGCCAAACCGCAAGTGGCGACGCCCCAGACCGCAACCCGGAATGCCGCCGGCAACGGCGCGCAGCCGAACGGCGCGAAGGCCTACGTGCCGCGGGTGGCGGCTTCGCCCTCGAAGTCGCACAGCGACGCCTTGCTGCGCGCCCAGCCGCTGCCGCTGGTGGCGCCGCGGCCCGACATGGGCGTGTCGGACGCGATCCGGCGCGCCATGGTGGCGCGCGTGGCGCGCCAGGGCGTCAAGGATACGGTGGTGCTGGGCGCGCTCGAAACCGTGCAGCGCCACCGCTTCATCGAGCCGGCCCTGTCGGCCCAGGCGTATATCGATGCCTCCTTGCCGATCGGCCACAACCAGACCATTTCGCGTCCCTACATCGTGGCGCGCATGCTCGAAGTGCTGCGCAACGGCGCCTCCCTGAACCGGGTGCTGGAGATCGGCACCGGCTGCGGCTACCAGGCGGCGGTGCTCTCGTGCATCGCCAAAGAGGTGTATTCGGTCGAGCGGATTCGTCAATTGCACGAGCTGGCCAAGACCAATCTGCGCCACCTGCGCATCGTGAATCTGCGCTTGCACTACGGAGATGGTATGCTAGGCTTGCCCCAAGCCGCCCCATTCGACGGTATCATCCTGGCTGCGGCCGGTCTGGAAGTGCCGCAGGCACTGCTGGAGCAGCTCAACGTGGGCGGCCGCCTGGTCGCCCCGGTGGGTGCGCAGGTCCAGCACCTGCAATTGATCACCCGCACCGGCAAGGCCGAATGGATGAGCGAAACCCTGGAAGGCTGCCACTTCGTGCCCTTGCGCCCGGGCACCGTTTAAGCGTTCGCCCGGCCTGCGCCCCATGGTGCGCGCCTTAGCTTAAAAGAACACGACACACATAACATGAGAATGAAATACACAAGCCATCTTCCCCTGCTGTTCCTCACTCTCGGCCTGCTCAGCGCCTGTACCACCGCTCCCCGCCGCGCCGCGCCGGTGGTCGACCGCCTGCCGGCTGCCGACAACCGGGTGCCGCGCACGGTCGATGAATCCAAGGATGAACGTGGCATGTACACGGTCAAAAAGGGCGACACCCTGATCCGCATCGCGCTCGACCACGGCCAGAATTACCGCGACCTGGTGGTCTGGAACAATCTGGCCAATCCAAACGATATCAAGGTTGACCAGGTGCTGCGCGTGATTCCGCCGGACAACGTCGTGATCAGTAAGATCGACATGCCGCCGCCGTCGGAACCGAAAAAGCCAACGCCGCCGCCGGCGCCGGATGTGGTCAGGAAGAGCTCGCCGCGCGCCGACAAGCGTCCGTACAGCGATGCCGCGCTGGCCGAACTGCAAAAAGGCGAGGGCGGCACCAGCAAGCCGGAGCCGAAGCCGGCCGACAAGCCCGAGCGCGAAGCGCATCCGCCGGCCGTGGCGGTGGCACCGCCGCCCGTGGTCGCGCCCGGCACCACCGTGAGCGCCACCGACGACGATAAACTGAGCTGGATGTGGCCGTCGGACGGCAAGATCGTCGCCACCTTTGACGAAGGCAAGAACAAGGGCATCGATATCGCCGGCAAGGCTGGCCAGCAAGTCATGGCGGCCGGCGCCGGAAAAGTCATGTACGCGGGCAGTGGCATCCGCGGTTATGGTAATCTGGTGATTGTGAAGCACAGCAACAGCCTGCTGTCCGCCTATGCCCATAACCGCAGCATCGTGGTCAAGGAAGGGCAGAGCGTCAACAAGGGCCAGATCATTGCCGAAATGGGCGATTCGGACGCCGATACGGTCAAGCTGCACTTCGAGATCCGCCAGCAGGGCAAGCCGGTCGATCCTTCGCGCTTCCTGCCTAACCGCTGAGAACGTATTACTGAGAACGTCCCGTGGACCCTTCATGACGCATTCGAGCTACCAGCAAGGCGACGATCCGGGTCCGGATGAATTTTCGGACGACCCGGCCGACGCCGACGTCGACCCCGACATCGACCCGGATGCGCCATCCGGCCCCGATGGCGAGGTCGATGCCGATCCGGTGCCGGTGGCCGGGGCCGTGCTCGAAAGCGTCGATGAACTGAAAAAAGTGCTGGCGGCCGAACTGTCGACCGATACCACCCAGCACTACCTGAACCAGATCGGCACCCGTCCCCTGCTGACCGCGCCCCAGGAAGTGCATTTCGCCACCCTGGCCAAGGCCGGCGACTTTTCCGCGCGCCAGACCATGATCGAGCACAATCTGCGGCTGGTGGTATCGATCGCCAAGCATTACATCAACCGCGGCGTGGTGCTGCTCGACATGATCGAGGAAGGCAATATCGGCCTGATGCGCGCCATCGACAAGTTCGAGCCGGAGCGCGGCTTCCGCTTTTCCACCTATGCCACCTGGTGGATCCGCCAGAGCATCGAGCGCGCCATCATGAACCAGGCGCGCACGGTGCGCCTGCCGGTGCACATGGTGCGCGAGCTGAACCAGATCCTGCGCGCCAAGTACCACCTCGAAGCCCAGCACCGCAACGGCAAGGATGCCAGCGCCGAAGACATCGCCCACCTGGTCGGGCGTCCGGTCGAGGAAGTGCAGGATATCCTGGCCCTGTCCGAACACGCTACTTCGCTCGACGCCCCGCTCGACAACGATCCGCAGTCGAGCCTGATGGACATGCTGCCTGGCGACGCCGAGGATAGCCCCGACGCCCGCGCCGAACATCACGAAATGACGGTGCTGGTGCGCGACTGGCTCACGCGCTTGCCGGACAAGCAGCGCATCGTCATCATGCGCCGTTTCGGCCTGGACAACGACGATCCGGCCACCCTGGAAACCCTGGCCGATGAGATGGGCGTCACGCGCGAGCGGGTGCGCCAGATCCAGCAGGAAGCCTTGATCAAACTGAAGCGGGCGATGGCCGCCCGTGGCGTGGTACGCGATTCCTTGCTATGATGCGCGCGGGCTGACACGGCTGCGCGCCTCCTCTCCTGTTCCCCTTTAATCCTCTTTCCGCACACGCCTTGCGCGTGTTTTTCGCCATGCAAGACACCATTCTCGACATCAAATCCCTGGACATGGACGCCCGCGGCGTCGGCCACCTCGCCAACGAGGACGGTTCGCCGGGCAAGGTCATTTTCGTCGAGGGCGCCTTGCCGGGCGAAAAAGTCAGCTTTCATACCTTCAAGAAGAAGAAAAACTGGGAAGCGGCGCGCATGACGGTGCTGCACAAGCCCTCGTCGATGCGGGTCGAGCCGACATGCCCGCATTTCGACAATTGCGGCGGCTGCTCGATGCAGCACCTGGAACCGTCGGCCCAGGTGGCGATGAAGCAGCGCGTGCTGGAAGATAATCTGTGGCATATCGGCAAGGTCAAGCCGGAAAACGTGATGCGCCCGATGTATGGCCCGACCTGGGGCTACCGCTACCGCGCGCGCCTGTCGGTGCGCCATGTTGCCAAAAAAGATACGGTGCTGGTGGGCTTCCACGAAAAGCGCTCGGCCTTCGTGGCCGACATGAGCGACTGCAAGATCCTGCCGCCGCACGTGGCTGCCATGCTGCTGCCGCTGCGCGCGCTGGTGGGTGCCCTGTCGATCTTCGACCAGATGCCGCAGATCGAAATCGCGGTCGGCGAAGAAACCACGGCCATGGTGCTGCGCATCATGGCGCCCCTGACGGGTGCCGATGAAACCTTGCTCAAAAGCTTCGCCGACCAGTGGCAGATCCAGTGGTGGCTGCAAACCAAGGGCCCGGAAACGGCCGCGCCCTTCTATCCGCTCGACAAGGAACTGTATTACACCCTGCCCGAGTTCGGCGTGAAGATGCCGTTCAAGCCGGTCGACTTTACCCAGGTCAACCACCATATCAACCGCGTGCTGGTCGGCAAGGCGCTCAATTTGCTGGACGTGCAGCCGAGCGACCGCGTGGCCGACCTGTTCTGTGGCCTGGGCAACTTCACCTTGCCGCTGGCGACGCAGGGCAGGGAAGTGGTCGGGATCGAAGGCAGCACCGCCCTGACCGAGCGCGCCCTGTCGAATGCGCGCGCGAATGGCTTGTCGGAGAAAACCAGCTTTTCGACGCGCAACCTGTTCGAGGTGACGGCGGAAGACCTGGTCGAGCTCGGCAAATTCGACCGCATGCTGATCGATCCGCCGCGCGATGGCGCCATGGCGCTGGTGCAAGCCCTGGCCGCCCTGCGCTTGAGCCATCCGGAGATGTTGCCAAAACGCATAGTGTATGTGTCGTGCAGCCCGTCCACCCTGGCGCGCGATGCCGGCATCCTGATCCATGAAGCGGGCTACCAGCTGAAAAAGGCGGGCGTGGTGAACATGTTCCCGCACACCTCGCACGTGGAATCGATGGCCGTGTTCGACCTGGCCTGATTCTCGCAGGCATGAAAAAAGCCGACCCGCGGGTCGGCTTTTTTCATGGGGAGGAAACGCTTAGTCGCGTTCGCCGCCCATGCCCAGCAGCGACAGCATGTGCTGGAAGATGATGTACACGTCCAGGTACAGGCTCAGGGTGGCGCTGATGTAGTTGGTTTCGCCGCCGTTGACGATGCGCTGCACGTCATACAGGATGTAGGCGGAGAAAATCGCGATCGCGATCACCGAGATCGCCAGCCACAGGGCAGGCATCTGGAAGAAGTAGTTGGCCAGCGTTGCCACGATCAGTACCATGACGCCGGCGAACAGCCACTTGCCCATCACCGAGAAATCGCGCTTGCTCACGGTGGCGATGCTGGCCAGTACCGCAAAGATGCTGGCGGTGCCGCCGAAGGCCAGCATGATCAGGGTGCCGCCGTTGGAAAAGCCCAGGGTGCGTGTGAGCAGCGGCGTGAGCCAGATACCCATGAAGAAGGTAAAGCCCAGCAGGACGACGACGCCCATGGCCGTTTCCTTGGTTTTTTCGATGGCCCAGATGAAGCCGTAGGACATGGCCAGGAACAGGACGAATCCCATGATGCCGCGTGGTACCGGCAGATGGAACATCACGCCCAGGGCGGCGCCGAGTACCGTCGGGATCATCGACAGGGCCAGTAGCCAGTAAGTATTGCGCAGTACGCGATGACGTACTTCCTGGCTTCCCGCCAGGGTGTAGTCTTGCAAGCTGATGGACATAGTGCCTCCGGTTGATAAAAAAGTAATGCTCACTAAAAGAATAGCACGGCGGGAGAAAAGCGCGCAAAATCGCGCTTGCGCCCGCGTGTATTTGCTGGCGCCACTCTAACACTTCTGCGGGCGGCCGTGCAATATCCCTCAAAAAGGGGTGTTGTATGGTAAAATCGAAGGTTGATTGGGTCTCATCACCTGACATTAAACCTTTCTTTTTATTGGAGTTTTTACAAATGGCAATCGAACGCACCCTGTCGATCATCAAACCAGACGCAGTTGCAAAAAACGTCATCGGTCAAATCTACAGCCGCTTTGAAGGCGCTGGCCTGAAAGTGGTTGCTGCCCGCATGATGCATCTGTCGCGCGCTGAAGCAGAAGGCTTCTACGCCGTGCACGCCGCACGTCCATTCTTCAAGGACCTGGTCGAATTCATGATCTCGGGTCCTGTCATGGTGCAAGCGCTCGAAGGCGAAAACGCCATCGCGACCCATCGTGACCTGATGGGCGCAACCGATCCGAAGAAAGCAGAAAAAGGCACGATCCGCGCCGATTTCGCCGATTCGATCGATGCCAACGCGGTTCACGGCTCCGACGCCGCTGAAACCGCTGCTGTGGAAATCGCTTACTACTTCCCAGCGCTGAACGTGTACTCCCGTTAATCAGTCTCTTGACTGCTTGACAATGTATGACGCCACCTGCCCGGCACCCCGGGCAGGTGGCATGTTTTCCCGACTGAACCCAGTCCTGACTGAATAAAGAATTCTTATGACGACTCTCACCAACCTGCTGGACTTCGATCCCGCGCAACTCGTCGCTTACTGCGCCGACTTGGGTGAGAAGCCGTTCCGTGCCAAACAGCTGCAGCGCTGGATACACCAGTTCGGCGCCAGCGAGTTCGACACCATGACCGACCTGGCCAAGTCGCTGCGCGACAAGCTGGCCACGCGCGCCGAAATCCGCGCGCCGGCCACCATCAGCGACCACACCTCGCTTGATGGCACGCGCAAGTGGCTGGTCGACGTAGGCAATGGCAACGCGGTCGAAACCGTGTTCATCCCGGAAGAAAATCGCGGCACCCTGTGCATTTCCACCCAGGCCGGCTGCGCCGTCAATTGCCGTTTCTGTTCCACCGGCAAGCAGGGCTTCAACCGCAACCTGACCGTGGCCGAAATTATCGGCCAGCTGTGGATGGCCGAATTCGAGCTGCGCCGCACCAAGGGTATCGAACCCGGTCCCAAGGGCGAGCGCCAGATCACCAACGTGGTCATGATGGGCATGGGCGAGCCCCTGCTCAATTTCGAGCCGACCGTGACCGCGCTCAAGCTCATGCTCGACGATAACGCCTACGGCCTGTCGCGCCGCCGCGTGACCCTGTCGACCTCGGGCGTGGTGCCGATGATGGACAAGCTGTCGCAGGAAGTGCCGGTGGCGCTGGCGGTCTCCCTGCATGCGTCGAACGATGCGCTGCGCGATGGCTTGATTCCGCTGAACAAAAAATACCCGCTGCGCGAGCTGATGGCGGCTTGCCGCCGCTACCTCGAATTCGCCCCGCGCGACTTCATCACCTTCGAATACTGCATGCTCGACGGCGTCAACGACAGCGACGAGCACGCGCGCGAGCTGGTGGCGCTGGTGCTGGACCCGGTGCTCGGCGTGTCGTGCAAATTTAACCTGATTCCGTTCAATCCTTTCCCTGAGTCCGGCTTGTTGCGCTCGAAAAATCCGCGCATCAAGGCCTTCGCCCAGGTGCTGATGGATGCCGGCATCGTGACCACGATTCGGAAAACGCGCGGCGACGATATCGACGCCGCCTGCGGCCAGTTGGCCGGCGAAGTGCAAGACCGTACCCGCGTACAGGAGCGCATGGAAAAAATGGCTGAATACCAGAAGAAGTTCGGCGCCGATTTCGGGCGCATCGTGGAGATTCCTTCTTGAGCGCGCGCCTGTCGCGGCCATCGTCCCGTCCTTGGCGCCCTCTGCTGGCGCTGTGCGCCGCCGGCCTGGCGCTGTCGGCCTGCGTGAGCACCAGCAGCACCCGCAACGACACCGCCAGCGCCATCGGCCTGCAGGGCAGCAAGACGGAACTGAAAACCAGCTCCGACCAGACCAGCAATGACAAGCGCGCATCGATCCGCATGCAGCTGGCCATCGGTTACTACCAGGAAGGCAATTACACGGTTGCCCTGGACGAGATCAAGCAAGCCATCGCCATCGATCCCGAGATCGCCGACGCCTACAGCGTGCGCGCCCTGATCTACACCAGCATGGGCGAGATGGTGCTGGCGGAAGAAAATTACCAGCGCGCAATGCGCCTGGCGCCGCTCAATCCCGACCTGAACAACAATTACGGCTCTTTCCTGTGCCAGACCGAGCGCTACCCGGCGGCGATGGCCCAGTTCGACATCGCCCTGAAAAACCCGCGCTACCAGTCGCCGGTCAAGGCCATGGTCAATGCCGGCGGATGCGCCATCAAACAGAAAAATTTCGAGGTGGCTGAGCGCTATCTGCTCGACGCCATGCGTTTCGAGCCCGACCTGATGCCGGTCAATGCCGGCCTGGCGCGGGTCTACTACGAGCGGCGCGACTATGTGCGCGCCGGTAACTATATCAACCGCGTGAAAACGGTTGCGAAACCGGAAGTCTTGCCCGCCGATGTGCTGTGGCTGGCGGTCCGCGTCGAACGCAAGCTGGGCAACAAGGATTCGGAAACGAGTCTGGTGACCCAGCTGCGCCGGCGCCATCCGGGCTCGCCCGAATTCGCAGCTTTCCAGCGCGGTGCATTTGATGAGTGAGACAGGATCGACGATGAGTTCAGAGTGGGCAGAACAACCGGCAGCGGGCACGAACGCGGGGGCGAACGCCGCGGGTAACCACGGTTTGCCGGGCAAGACCCTGGCCGCCCAGCGTGAAGCGATGGGCTGGACGGTGGAACAGGTCGCCGACCAGCTGAAAATGGCTGTGCGCCAGGTCACCGCGCTGGAAGCGGGCGACTACGCCAATTTGCCGGGACCGGCCGTGGTGCGCGGTTTCGTGCGCGCCTACGCCAAGGTCGTCAAGCTCGACGCGGCGCCGCTGGTGGCCATGATTTCGCTGGAGTCCCCCGAACTGGCCGAGTCCGGCAACGGCCGGACCGTGCGGCGCGACAAGCCCGCCACCTTTTCCGAAGTCCGTTTTCCGACCAACGGCAAGCGTTCGCGCCTGCCGCTGGGCCTGATCGGCGCGGCCGTGCTGGTGGTGGCCGCCGCTGCTGCCGGCGCCTGGCATTTCGGGCTGGTGCCGTCGGCGCTGCTCTCTGGCAGCGCGTCGGCTACCGCCCCGGCCGGCGCGCCCGTTGCCGCGTCGGCTACCGCGTCGGCTACCGCGTCCGGTTCGCAAGCGAACGTCACGGTACTGCCGGCGCCGGTCGTCGCCGACAAGCCGCTTGTGGCGCCACTGGAAACGACCCTGGTCAAGCCGGACGAGCGCAAACCGGTCATCGCACCGGCGCCGCCGCTGGTGTCGGTACTGCCCCCGCCGACCGCGTCGGTTGCCACCGCGCCGGCAGGCACGGCCGCGACAGCGGCCGCCGCCGCTCCCGCCCCAGCGCTTGCCACGCCGGCCGCGCCGCCCGGATCGAATACCCTGGTGCTGAACGTGCGCGCCGATTCCTGGGTCGAAGTGCGGCGTGCCAAGGGTGCGCCTTTGCTGTCGCGCCTGCTCAAGGCCGGCACCGTCGAAACGGTCGAAGTGGGCGAACCGGTCACCCTGATCGTCGGCAAGCCCGATGGCGTGAGCGCCACCCTGCGCGGCGATACGGTGGCCTTGCCGTCGAATAACGGCCGCGTTTCCAGAGTCAACCTCAAGTAATAGGTCTTTGTTCATGTCTTCTTCGAATCTGGCGATCCCCTCCGGGCCTCTCGCGCGGCGCAGCAGCCGGCGCGTGCTGGTGTCGCATGGCGAACGCAAAATCTGGGTCGGCGGCGACGCGCCCGTGGTGGTGCAGTCGATGACCAACACCGATACGGCCGACGTGATCGGCACCGCGATCCAGGTCAAGGAACTGGCCCGCGCCGGCTCCGAAATGGTACGCATCACGGTCGACAAGCCGGAGGCCGCGGCCGCCGTGCCGCTGATCCGCGAACAGCTCGACAAGATGGAAATCGACGTGCCGCTGGTGGGCGACTTCCATTACAACGGCCATACCTTGCTGCGCGACTTCCCCGAGTGCGCGCGCGCGCTGTCGAAGTACCGCATCAATCCGGGCAATGTGGGGCAGGGCGCCAAGCGCGACAGCCAGTTCGCCCAGATGATCGAAGCGGCCATCATGTACAACAAGCCGGTGCGCATCGGCGTGAACTGGGGCAGCCTGGACCAGTCGCTGCTGGCGCGCATCATGGATGAAAACGCCCAGCGCGCCGAGCCGTGGAGCGCGCAGGCGGTGATGTACGAGGCGCTGATCACCTCGGCCATCGACAACGCCCTGCGCGCCGAGGAAATTGGTTTGGGACGCGACCAGATCATCCTCTCGTGCAAGGTCTCGGGCGTGCAGGACCTGATCGCGGTGTACCGCGAACTGGCGCGCCGCTGCGACTATCCGCTGCACCTGGGCCTGACCGAAGCGGGCATGGGCAGCAAGGGCATCGTTGCCTCGACCGCCGCGCTGTCGGTGCTGCTGCAGGAAGGCATCGGCGACACCATCCGCATTTCGCTCACGCCCGAACCGGGCGGCGACCGCACGCGCGAAGTGATCGTGGCGCAGGAAATCCTGCAAACCATGGGGCTGCGCAAGTTCGCGCCGATGGTCATCGCCTGCCCGGGTTGCGGACGCACCACCTCGACCACCTTCCAGGAGCTGGCCGACAACATCCAGACCTATCTGCGCGAGCAGATGCCTGAATGGAAAAAGTCGTATCCGGGCGTGGAAGGCATGAATGTGGCCGTGATGGGTTGCATCGTCAACGGTCCTGGCGAATCGAAGCACGCCAACATCGGCATCAGCCTGCCGGGGACCGGCGAATCGCCAGCCGCGCCGGTGTTCGTCGATGGCAAGAAAACCGTCACCCTGCGCGGCGACAAGATCGTTGAAGAATTCCAGGCGATTGTCCTGAACTACGTACAAACCACTTATGGCAAGCGAATCATGGCGTAGGCGGGGTTTCAAGCGGCATGCCGCTTGCCGCCGCAGCGGTTCCAGCTTGCAAGCCGGGACTCCTTAACATACAGAAGAGTTTTAGAATATGTCTGAAAATAAAAAAGAAAAAGCAACGAAGATCACCGCCGTCAAAGGCATGAACGATATCCTGCCGGCCGACGCGCCGCTGTGGGAATTGTTTGAGAACACGGTGCACTCGGTCCTGAAAAGCTACGGCTACCAAAAGATCGTCACCCCGATCGTCGAAGATACGGCGCTGTTCAAGCGCGCCATCGGCGCGGTGACCGATATCGTCGAAAAAGAAATGTACTCGTTCAAGGATTCCATGAACGACGATGAACTGACCCTGCGCCCCGAAGGCACGGCCGGCGTGGTGCGCGCGGTCATCGAACACAACCTGGTGTACGACGGCCCGCGCCGCGTCTGGTACTCGGGACCGATGTTCCGCCACGAACGTCCGCAGCGCGGCCGCTATCGCCAGTTCTTCCAGGTGGGCGCGGAAGCGGTCGGCTTTGCCGGTCCAGATATCGACGCCGAGCTGATCATGCTGTGCCGCCGCCTGTGGGACGACCTGGGCCTGGAAGACATCCGCCTCGAAATCAATTCGATCGGCGACGCCGCCGAGCGCCAGCGCCACCGCGCCGACCTGATCACCTATTTCGAAGCCAACGCCGACCTGCTCGACGACGAAGCCAAGCGCCGCCTGCACGCCAATCCGCTGCGCATCCTCGACACCAAGAACCCTGCCATGCAAGAGCTGGTGAACAATGCGCCCAAGCTGCTCGACTACCTGGAAGGCGAGTCGGTGCTGCACTTCGAAGGCTTGAAACGCATCTTGGACCACAACAATATCCAGTACACCGTCAACCCGCGCCTGGTGCGCGGGCTCGACTACTACAACCGCAGCGTGTTCGAATGGGTCACCGACAAGCTCGGCTCGCAAGGCACAGTTTGTGCAGGCGGACGCTACGATCCGCTGATCGAAAGCTTCGGCGGCAAGCCGACCCCGGCGGTCGGTTTCGCCATGGGCATCGAGCGCCTGGTGGAGCTGATGAAAGAGGCGGGAGAACCGAACGATCCGTCCGAATGCGATGTCTATATGGTGCACCAGGGCGAGCAAGCGCGCATGCAAGCCTTCGTGCTGGCCGAGCGCATCCGTGATGCCGGCCTGGATGTTGTGTTACATTGCGCCGCTGCGAGCGGTCCCGGCAGCTTCAAGAGCCAGATGAAAAAAGCCGATGGCAGTGGCGCGGCCTTTGCCGTGATCCTGGGCGACGATGAAATCGCCAAGCGCACGGCGGCGGTCAAGTCGATGCGCGGCGCCGAAGGCGAGCAGCAGGCCAGCGTGCCGTTCGACGACGTGGTCGACTACCTGGTCAACCAGATCGTGGGCGCCCACGAGCATGACCACGATCACGAGCACGTGCACTACCATCACTAGGCGCAAGGCGGCACCCCGATTTCCGATTAATCAGTAGTTAACTACGTTGAGAATGACATGGCATACGATCTCGAAGAACAAGAACAACTGGCCGCAATGCAGGCCTTCTGGAGCAAGTACGGCACCATGCTGATGGTGTTGCTGATCGTCGCCGCCGGTTCCTACTCCGGCTATACCTGGTGGAAGCGCCAGGAGCGCGTCAACGCGGCGGAAGCGTCGGGCCTGTACACGCAGATGCAAACCGCGGTCGCCGCCAAGGACAACACCAAGGTGCAGCGCATTGCCGGCGACGTGCGCACCAAGTACGCCAAGAGCGCCTACGCATCCATGACGGCGCTGATGGCCGCCAAGAGCGCGTTCGACGCCAGCGACCTGAAAGCGGCCAAGGTCCACCTGCAATGGGTGATCGACAACGGCAACGACGAGTACAAGTCGATCGCCAAGCTGCGCCTGTCCGGCGTGCTGCTCGACGAGAAAGCCTACGATGAAGGCCTGAAACTGCTGGCCACCAGCTTCCTGCCGCAGTTCACTGGCGCCGTGGCCGACCGCAAGGGCGACATCCTGGTCGCGCAAAACAAGATCGTCGAAGCGCGCACCGCCTACCTGGCCGCGCTGGCCACGATGGACGAGCAGCATCCGGGCCGCGCCGTGGTCATGCTCAAGCTCGAAGCCATCGGTGGCAGCGTGCCCGAGACCAAAGCGGCCGCCTGAGCGGTCGCCAGGTCCGCATCAACAAGTTACCCAGAACAAGGTCAATGACTATGCGTATTACCCAGAAACTTATCGGTGTGAGTGTGCTGGCCCTGATAGCCGGCTGCTCCACCCTGAGTTCGCTTAATCCTTTCGCCTCCAAATCCAAGGGCAACGAGCCCGCGCCGCTGGTCGAGCTCAAGGGCTCGATGGCCGTGCGCACCGCCTGGAAGCTCGATATCGGCAAGGCCCAGGATTACGTCTTCACGCCGGCGCTGGTCAACCAGTCGCTGGTCGTGGCCGGCGCCGATGGCGCCATCGCGCGGGTCGATGCGGCCAGCGGCAAGCAGTTGTGGCGCATCAAGGCCGACACCGGCCTGACCGCCGGCGTTGGCACCGACGGCAGCATGCTGGTCTTTGGCGGCGCCAAGGGTGGCGTGCTGGCCTACGACCTCGAAGGCAAGCTGCTGTGGAAGGCCCAGGCCTCCAGCGAAGTGCTGTCCAGTCCGGTCGTTGGCGACGGCGTGGTGGTGGTGCGCTCGGTCGACAACCGCATCGTCGGCCTCGACGCCAAGACCGGCGAGAAAAAATGGACCGTGCAGCGCGTCTCGCCGCCACTGACCTTGCGCAATGCGCCGGGCATGGTGGTGATCGGTAAAGATGTGGTCGTCGCCCAGCCGGGCGGTAAACTCTTGTCGCTGAACCTGGCCACCGGCGCGGCGCGCTGGGAAGTGGCGGTCGGCGAATCGCGCGGCGCGACCGAACTCGAACGCGTCACCGATATCGGCGGTACCCCGGTCGTGATCGACCAGGAAGTGTGCGCCGCGTCCTACCAGGGCCGCGTGGGCTGCTTCGACATCGCCACCGGCGCCGCGCGCTGGACCAAGGAGCTGTCGTCCGACGTTGGCGTGGCGGTCGACCAGCGCTTCGTGTTCGCCGCCGACGACAAGGGCGCCGTCTCGGCCTTTAACCGCGAAGGCGGCGTGAGCGCCTGGAAAAACGACAAATTAAGTTATCGCCGCCTGTCCACCCCCGTGTCGTATTCGCGCACGGTGGCGGTCGGCGACTACCAGGGTTTCATCCACTTCCTGTCACGGGAAGATGGTTCCTTTCTGGCGCGCGCCGCCACCGACGGGAGCGCCATCACGGCGCCCCCGATGGTGGCCGGTTCGAACCTGATCTTTCAAACACAATCTGGGACAGTGACCGCTATCGCGGTCGAATAAAAACACCATGAAGCCGGTAATCGCATTAGTTGGTCGCCCCAACGTCGGGAAATCGACACTCTTCAATCGCCTCACCCGCTCGCGCGACGCGCTCGTGGCCGACTTGCCTGGCCTGACGCGCGATCGTCACTACGGCGAAGGCCGGGTCGGTGAACGCCCCTTCCTGGTCATCGACACGGGCGGCTTCGAGCCGGTCGCCAAGGAAGGCATCATGTTCCAGATGGCCCTGCAGACCAAGCAGGCCGTCGCCGAAGCGGACGTGGTCGTGTTCATCGTCGATGGCCGCCAGGGTCTCACGCCGCACGACAAGACCATCACCGACTTCCTGCGCAAGTCGGGCCGCAAGGTGATGTTGGTCGTCAACAAAGGCGAGGGCATGAAGTACAGCTCCGTCGTGGCCGATTTCTATGAACTCGGCATGGGCGACCCGTACGTCATTTCGGCCGCCCACGGCGACGGCGTGACCGACCTGGTCGAGGAAGCCTTGAACGAAGCCTTCGCCCAGCGTCCGGACGACCAGGAAGAACTGGAACCGGCCGCGCGCGGCATCAAGATCGCCATCGTCGGCCGTCCGAACGTGGGCAAGTCGACCCTGGTCAACACCCTGATCGGCGAAGAGCGCGTGATCGCCTTCGACATGCCGGGCACCACGCGCGACTCGATCGAAGTGCCGTTCGAGCGCGAAGGCAAGAACTACACCCTGATCGACACAGCCGGTATCCGCCGCCGCGGCAAGGTATTCGAAGCGATCGAGAAGTTTTCGGTCGTCAAGACCCTGCAGTCGATTTCGGAAGCCCACGTCGTGATCCTGCTGCTCGACGCCCAGCAAGATATTTCGGAGCAAGACGCGCACATCGCCGGCTTCATCCTGGAATCGGGCCGCGCGCTGGTGGTGGCCGTCAACAAGTGGGATGGCTTGCGCTCGGACGAGCGCGACGAAATCAAGATCGATATCGACCGCAAGCTCGATTTCCTCTCGTTCGCCAAGACCCACTTTATTTCGGCCCTGAAGTCGCAAGGCATCGCGCCGATGATGAAGTCGGTCGACGCAGCCTACGCCGCCGCCACCGCCGACCTGTCCACGCCGCGCCTGACGCGCGCGCTGATCGAAGCGGTCGAGAAGCAGGAACCACGCCGCAAGGGTTCGATCCGTCCTAAAATGCGCTATGCGCACCAGGGCGGGCAAAATCCACCGATCATCGTCATTCACGGCAACTCGCTCGACGCCATTGGCGAGCCGTACAAGCGCTATCTCGAGAAGCATTTCCGCGACACCTTCAATCTGGTAGGTACGCCGCTGCGGATCGAGCTGCGCGTGGGTAAAAACCCGTTTGCGCGCACGTCCAAGTAGGCGCGGACGTCCGACAGACAATTGCAAAACAGGTTACAGTAACTCAGGGACATCATTCGCCTCACAGAATGATGGTCCCGGCACTTGAAAAACCAGCGAGTCGCCTCCAATTCTTTACTACAACAACATCACGGAGCTGTTATGAGCAACAAAGGGCAACTGTTACAAGACCCATTCCTCAATGCCTTGCGCAAAGAGCACGTTCCCGTATCGATCTACCTGGTCAACGGGATCAAACTTCAGGGCCACATCGAGTCCTTCGACCAGTACGTGGTCTTGCTGCGTAACACGGTGACCCAGATGGTCTACAAGCATGCAATCTCCACCGTTGTTCCGGCACGCGCGGTTAATCTCAATCTTGATTCCGAAGCTGAGTAAGGCCATGGGCGTCGCCACCCCGGGTCGCCTGGCCCTGCAGGGAGGCCTATGCGCGCAGCACTAGTCGGCATCGATTTCGGCGCTGGCGACTTCAACGCGAGCGTGGAAGAGCTGTCCTTGCTCGCCCGTTCGGCAGGCGCCGACCCGATCACCACCATCACCGCCAAGCGTTCCAGTCCGGACGCTGCCTACTTTGTCGGCAGCGGCAAGGCCGACGAAATCGGCCTGGCCTGCGTGGACCAGAACATCGAGATCGTGATTTTCAATCACGCCTTGTCTCCGGCCCAGCAGCGCAATCTGGAAAAACGCCTGAATATCCGCGTCCTCGATCGCACCAGCCTGATCCTCGACATCTTCGCGCAGCGCGCCAAGAGTCACGAGGGCAAGTTGCAGGTCGAACTGGCGCAGCTGCAGCATCTGGCCACGCGCCTGATCCGCGGCTGGACTCACCTTGAACGGCAAAAGGGCGGTATCGGCCTGCGCGGTCCGGGTGAAACCCAGCTCGAGACCGACCGCCGCCTGATCGGCGAGCGCGTCAAGGCCTTGCGCGCGCGCCTGGCCAAGCTGCGCAAGCAGCATGAAACCCAGCGCCGTTCGCGCGGGCGCAGCCATACCTTTTCGGTCTCGCTGGTCGGCTACACCAATGCCGGCAAGTCGACCCTGTTCAACGCGCTCACCAAGGCCGGCGTGTACGTCGCCAACCAGTTGTTCGCCACGCTCGACACGACCTCGCGCCGCGTCTACCTGGGCGAAGAAGTGGGCAACGTGGTCATGTCCGACACGGTCGGTTTCGTGCGCGAACTGCCGCACCAGCTGGTGGCGGCATTCCGCGCCACCCTGGAAGAAACCATCCACGCCGACTTGCTGCTGCACGTCGTCGACGGTGCCAGCCCGGTGCGCATGGAACAGATCGAACAGGTCAACCTGGTGCTCAAGGAAATCGGCGCCGATCATATTCCGCAAATCCTGGTGTGGAACAAGATCGATGCCGCCGGCCTCGAGCCAGCGGTCGAGCGCGATGAAGCGGGCAATATTTCGCGCGTGTTCATCAGCGCCCACACCGGCGCCGGCCTCGACATGCTGCGCGAAGCCGTGGTCGAAGCGGCCAGGGCCGCGCCAGCGCGCAGCCACCTTTTTGAAGAGCAGGACGATGCCGAACCGGATGACGCGCCCGATGGCGACGACGCAGACCATGCGTCCGACCTTGACGAAGCTGATGACGCAGACGATGCGGACGATGCACAGGACGCGCAACCGGCCGAAATTCTAACCTCCACCATTGTCGGACCTCGATAGCATGCTTGCTTCATTACTCAAACGCGTCGGCATCCGGCCGCCGCCCACTGTCCTGCTACAGGACAGCAAACGTCCCGGCGACGGCCCGCCCGATCTCGACCAGATGTGGCGCGACTTCAATCAGCGCCTGAACCGCCTGTTCGGTCCCAAGGGACCGGGCGGCGGCGACACGGGCGGTGGCCCCTACCGTCCCGACATGAAGGGCGCCAGCGCCACGGTCGGCGCGGCGGCGGCGGTGGTCGCCTTTATCTGGCTTGCCAGCGGCGTGTTCAGCGTGCTGGAAGGCCAGGTCGGGATCGTTTCGACCTTCGGCAAATACGCGCGCACCACCGGCCCGGGCTTGAACTGGCGCATGCCGTATCCGTTCCAGACCCACGAAAAAGTCAACGTCTCGAACCTGCGGACCGTCGAAATCGGTACCAGCGGCACCGCGCGCGCCAAGAATCCGCAAGAAGCGCTGATGCTCACCGATGACGAAAACATCATCGAGATCCAGTTCGCGGTGCAGTACACGCTCAAGGATCCGAAGGCCTGGCTGTTCAACAACTACGACACCGACGACACCGTGCGCATGGTCGCCGAAACGTCGATGCGCGAAATCGTCGGCAAGAGCAAGATGGACTTCGTGCTGTACGAGGGCCGCGAAAAGGTGGCCATCGATACGCAGCTGCTGATGCAGAAGATCGTCGACCGCTATGCCTTGGGCGCGCAGATCAACAACGTCACCATGCAGGTGGTGCAGCCGCCGGAGCAGGTGCAGGGCGCTTTTGACGATGCCGTCAAGGCCGGCCAGGACCGCGAACGGGCCAAGAACGAAGGCCAGGCGTATGCCAACGACGTGGTGCCGCGCGCGCGCGGTAACGCCTTCCGCCTGATGCAGGAAGCCGAGGCTTATCGCTCGATGGTCACCGAAAACGCCACCGGTAACGCGGCCCGCTTCACGCAAGTGATGGCCGAGTACCAGAAGGCGCCGGGCGTCACGCGCGACCGCATGTACCTCGACACCATGCAGCAGATTTTCACCAGTGCCAGCAAGGTCATGGTGGACGCCAAGTCCGGCAGCAACCTGCTGTATCTGCCGCTCGACAAACTGATTGCGCAGACTGCCGCCAACGACGCCGCCATCGGCGCCAAGTCCGGGCCGGTGCAAGCCGCGCCGCTGCCGGCCGAGGTGATGCAGCCGCTCGAACAGGTGCGCCAGCGCGACAACCGCAGCCGCGAATCCTCACGTGATCGGGAGATCCGCTAATGAACCGTTTAGTATCCATTCTGGTCGCCGGCTTCCTCGCGCTGATGCTGCTGTCCTCGACCGTGTTCGTGGTCGACCAGCGCACCTTTGCCGTGGTGTTCGCGTTCGGCGAAATCAAGGAAGTGATCAGCGAGCCTGGTTTGCACTTCAAGCTGCCGCCGCCGCTGCAAAACGTGATCTACCTCGACAAGCGCGTGCTCACGCTCGACACGCCCAATGCCGACCGTTTCATCACGTCGGAGAAGAAGAACATCCTGGTCGATACCTTCGTCAAATGGCGCATCATCGATCCGCGCCTGTACTACATCAGTTTCAGCGGCAGCGAGAAAAGTGCGCGCGGCCGCATGGACCAGATCGTCAAGGCGGCACTGAACGATGAAATTACCAAGCGCACGGTGCGCGATGTGATTTCCGGCCAGCGTGGCAGCGTGATGGAAGCGATCCATCGCAAGGTCGAAGCCGAGGCCAAGCAGATCGGCGTGCAGATCGTCGACGTGCGCCTGAAGCGCGTGGACTATGTGGAGCAGATCAATGCGTCCGTATACGACCGCATGAAGGCTGAGCGCCTGCGCGTGGCCAACGAACTGCGTTCGACCGGTTCGGCCGAATCGGAAAAGATCCGTGCCGATGCCGACCGCCAGCGCACCGTGATGCTGGCCGAAGCGTTCCGCGACGCCGAGAAGATCAAGGGTGACGGCGACGCCAAGGCATCGCAGATTTACGCCGAAGCGTTTGGCAAGAACCCGGAGTTCTACAAGTTCTATCGCTCGCTGGAAGCCTACCGCGCAACCTTCAAGAGCCATGGCGACGTGATGGTGCTCGATTCGAATTCGGAGTTCTTCAAGTATTTCCGTAGTCCGGGCGGGGCTTCGGCACCTGCCGCCGCCAAGAAGTAAGCACCGGCGGTCGGATCAAAAATGGGCGGGTCTGCGTTGCAGGCCCGCCCATTTGCTTTTGAGCGGAGGCCAAGCGTAACCAGCCCACAACTCCCTCCCGCACATTTGTTGGCTCCCTTAAACCATTTTCCTGTAAAATCGCTGATTCGGCGCTACATTTAGCACGACCGTGCGCGCCATATTGTCCGATTTTTAACTATCTCCCGTTGCCCATGCCGAACTGGCTCCTGCCTGAAAATATCGCCGACGTCCTGCCGTCCGAAGCGCGCAAGACCGAAGAGCTGCGCCGCCTGATGCTCGATAACTTCCGTTCCTACGGTTACGAGCTGGTCATGCCGCCGCTGCTCGAATACGTCGAGTCGCTGCTGGCCGGCGCCGGCCAGGACACCGAACTGCGCAGCTTCAAGCTGGTCGACCCGATGTCGGGCCGCATGCTCGGCCTGCGCGCCGACATGACCACCCAGGTCGCGCGCATCGATGCCCACCTGCTCAACCGCGATTCGGTCACCCGCCTGTGCTACGCCGGCAGCGTGCTGCATACCCGCCCGAGCGGCTTGCACGCCACCCGCGAACCGCTGCAGATCGGCGCCGAAATCTACGGCCACGCCGGCCTCGAAGCGGACGCCGAAGTGCAGGAACTGGCGCTCGCCTCGCTGGCCCTGGCCGGTTTCGGCTTTGATCAGGTGCGCCTCGACCTGTCGCACGCCGGCTTGCTGCGCGCGCTGCTGGCCGACGACGCCGCCGCCAAAAAAGATGAAGCGGCCCTGTACACGCTGCTGCGCGCCAAGGATACCCCGGGCCTGGACGCGATCAGCGCAGCGTACGCGCCGGCCACCCGCGCCGCGCTGCTGGCCTTGCCCGGCCTGTACGGCGACATCGACGTGCTGGCGCGTGCGCGCGAGGTCTTGCCGGCGCTGCCAGGCATCACGCGCGCGCTGGCCGAACTGGCCGCGCTGGCCGGATCGGCCCTGGGCCGCGCCGACGTGGCGATCGACCTGGCCGACCTGCGCGGCTACCAATACGAAAGCGGCGCGATGTTCGCGCTGTACGTGCCCGGCCTGCCGAATGCGGTGGTGCGCGGCGGACGTTACGACCATGTGGGCGAAGCATTCGGCCGGGCCCGTCCCGCGACCGGCTTTTCGCTCGATTTGCGCGAACTGGCGCGGCTCTTGCCGACCGCCGAGCGCAAACATTCGATCCGGGCTCCGTGGGGCAATGCCCCCGAGCTGCGTGAAAAAATCGCTCAACTGCGCAAAGCAGGCGAGGTTGTGATCCAGAGTTTGCCGGGTCACGACAATGAGCAGGACGAGTTCGAGTGCGATCGCGTACTCGTCCTCGAAAACAGTAACTGGATTCTCAAAAACTTAGGCTAAGTGTGATGTCAAAGAAAAACGTGGCAAAGAACGTCGTTGTCATCGGCACCCAGTGGGGCGATGAAGGCAAGGGCAAGATCGTCGATTGGCTGACCGATAACGCGCAGGGCGTGGTTCGCTTCCAGGGTGGCCATAATGCCGGCCATACCCTGGTCATCAAAGGTCAGAAGACCGCCTTGCAGCTGATCCCGTCGGGCATCATGCGCGAAGGCGTGGCCTGCTATATCGGCAATGGCGTGGTGGTGTCGGTTCCCGACGTCATGCGCGAAATCGACAAGCTCCAGGCCATCGGCGTGGAAGTGGTGTCGCGCCTGAAGATCTCCGAGGCGTGTCCCGCGATCCTGCCGTACCACGTCGCCATCGACGTGGCCCGTGAAGTGGCGCGCGGCGTCAACAAGATCGGCACCACCGGCAAGGGCATCGGCCCGGCCTACGAAGACAAAGTGGCACGCCGCGCGATCCGTATCGCCGACATGCTCAATGAAGAGCGCTTCGCCGAAAAACTGCGCGAAAACCTCGACTACCATAACTTCGTGCTGACCAATTACCTGAAAGCCGACGCGGTCGACTTCCAGAAGACCTTCGACGACGCGATGGCCCTGGTGCCACGCCTCAAACCAATGGTCGGCGACGTGTCGTCGCAGCTGTACGCGGCGCACAAGGCCGGCGGCAACCTGCTGTTCGAAGGCGCCCAGGGCTCGCTGCTCGACGTCGACCACGGCACCTATCCGTACGTGACCTCGTCGAACTGCGTGGCCGGCAATGCCGCCGCCGGCGCCGGCGTCGGTCCCAACATGCTGCACTACATCCTGGGCATCACCAAGGCATACACCACGCGCGTCGGCTCCGGCCCGTTCCCGTCGGAGCTGCCGACGGACGCCGGCGTGGGCCACCACCTGTCGTCGGTGGGCCATGAATTCGGCACCGTCACCGGCCGAGCGCGCCGCTGCGGCTGGTTCGATGCCGCGCTGCTGCGCCGCTCGGTCCAGATCAATGGCGTCTCGGGCATGTGCCTGACCAAGCTCGACGTGCTCGACGGCCTGGAAACGCTCAAGCTGTGCACCGGCTACAAGGTCGATGGGCGCGATGTCGACATCTTCCCGGTCGGCGCGGAAGACGCGGCGCGCTGCGTGCCTGTGTATGAAGAGATGCCGGGCTGGAAAGAAAGTACCGTCGGCGCCAAGTCGCTGGCCGAGCTGCCTGCCACCGCGCGCGCCTACATCAAGCGCATCGAAGAACTGGTCGGCGTGCCGGTCGATATGGTGTCCACCGGTCCCGACCGCGTTGAGACGATCGTCCTGCGCCACCCGTTCGAATAACCAGAAAAGTAAGGAATCATCATGACCACCCCTCCATCGACCGAGAACGACCTCTGGGTGTCCTGGGACGAGTACCACCGCCTGATCGAGCGCCTGGCGCTGAAGGTCTACGAATCGGGCTGGAAATTCGACCAGGTATTGTGCCTGGCGCGCGGCGGCGTGCGTCCGGGCGACGTGTTCTCGCGCATTTTCGATGTGCCGCTGGCGATCCTGTCGACCAGCTCTTACCGCGAAGAAGCGGGCACGGTGCGCGGCGACCTGGATATCGCCAAGTACATGACGATGACCAAGGGCCCGCTGGCCGGCAAGATCTTGCTGGTCGACGACCTGGCCGATTCGGGCGTCACGCTCGATAAGGTCACGCGTCACCTGAGCGAGACTTTCACCGGCGTGACCGAAGTCAAATCGGCGGTGATCTGGGTCAAGGGCACGTCCTCGATCCGTCCGGATTACTTCCTGGAAGACTTGCCGCACAACCCGTGGATCCATCAGCCGTTCGAAGATTACGACGGCCTGCGTCCGCACCAGTTGTCGGCATGGATGAAGAAGTTCGACAAGCCGGCATAAGACTGTCGCTGACGCTTGCCAACGGCGGGAGGATCATATGATCCTCCCGCCGTTTTTCGTTGCGGCCACACTTTGTGCCGGAAATCTTGCGTCTGGTACTTTTAAGTGTCCGGATTGATCGCGCATTCGCGCGCGCGCATGATGGGACACAAGCGCTAGCGACTTCCTGGTAGGCGGGCCGGCTGAACAACCCTACAGTGGAAGTCGATGCCCCCCCTTCACCCACAGGAGCCCACGATGACCACCATGACCGGAACGCTGGACCTTGGCCGGATCCCGGACGAACAGTTCGATCCGCATTTCCACTTGCGCGTTGCGGTCGTGTTCTACGACCAGGTGCTGGGGTCGGTTATCTTGAAGCCCGTCAGCCGTACGGTGCCCCTCGCATTTTCGGTTCCGTTCAGTCCGGCGCTGTTCGGCTTTCGGCGCTTGCCGGCTGCGCTGACCGTGGTGATCGGCGCCGACGCCGCCGCGATCGATCTGCTCGGTACCGATACCCTGCGGCACGAGGTAGCGCTGGCGGGCTTGCTCAATGCGCCCATGGAGGCCTTGGTAATCCCGGTGGGCACGCTCAGGCCGGGCATTGCGCAGTACGGCCGCTGGCTGGTCGGCAGCGGATTTTTCCCGGTTGCGGGCGGCATGGCTTGCACCCCGCCTGACGAGGGCGCCCTCGACGCCGAGATCGCCGAACTCGGTAGCGAGGACGCCAGACGCAACGACTACACCATCGAAAGCGAAGACGACAACCCGGGCCGCCTGGTCGGAACGGCGCTGTCCGCTGACGAGGAGCGCGCCCTCGACGTGATGAAGATCAACACCGACGCCGCCGACGATCGCGGTGCCAGGGAGGTGCGGGTAGCGGGTAGTTGCAGCAGCCGGCCCTGGCATGTCGCGCCTTCCCTGCTGCGCTTGCGTGCCGAGATCAACCTGCGCTGGCCGGATCGGGACAAGCGCTCCGACGGCACGATCGGCGACCAGAGTCACTGCGAGCGCCCCAGCGACCACAATCCCAACGAGCGCAGCTCGGTCAATGCCGTCGATGTCGACAAGGACGGTATCGCGCCGATGGAGGTGGTGCGCGCGGCGCTGCTGCATCCCTCCACCAATTACGTCATTTTCAACAAGACCATCTGGTCGCGCGAATATGGCTTCCGTGCGCGCCAGTACACCGGCGCCAATCCTCACACGGCGCACGTGCACGTCAGCATCCTTCCGAGCGCGGCTGCCGAGCAAGACAGTCGTGGATGGCGCATCTGGCCCGTCGCGGCGCCCAAGGCCGTTACTGGCGCGGCGGCCTTGTCCGTGGACGGACTGCGCGCCGATGGCGCGCCGGCATTCGATGTCGGGCGGACCTATGAGGTGCTGCTGACGCTGGACGGCAAGCAGTTCGAGGTGGCGCTCACGGTGCTGCGCGCGCATTGAGGCGGCACCCGCGGGTGCGCCGTGGAGAGGAGATGGACCGCCAGGCACCGGGGCGTGCCCGGCGTCTGGCGCATTGTGTATCAGTCCGGGGCCGGTTGCCGGCCCCAAACATCAGCGCGGCACGATCGCGAACTGCGGCCGCTGGGTGTAGTCCGGCTTGATCGTCCGCTTCGCGAACACGTCCCACGCCGCGCGCGCATTCGGGATGCCGGTGCTGGCCGCCATCGCTACCGCCGGCTGCATATTGGCCGGGAAGCCTTCTTGCGAGCTTGCATAGCCCGTCATCTCACCTGCCAGCCATGGCGTACGACCCGAGCGCTTGTCGATTTCCACCTGGGTGCGCCAGTTGGCCTGCAACTGGCTGCCGCACGGCTGGTCCACATACCGTTGGCCGGTGCTATTGACCAGGTCGGTGTTGTCCGCCGCGCGGAAAGTCGCCTGCCAGGCTTGGGCGAAGGTCGTGAAGTAGGGCGACGTCTCGGTGGCGCGCACCGACAGGGCGTACACCGCACCATCCACCCAGCAATAGCCTGGCGCCGTCAGGCGGCCGACCGGGAAGCGTGCTTTCCAGTCGAGCAGGGTCTTGGACTTGGTGTAGCCGAGTTCGTACGCCTGGCCGATGCTGGAGGTGAAGAAATCATCTTGCCATGGCGACATGCCGGTCTTCGGGCCGCCCGGGCCGGTGTAGGCTACCGCCGCAAAGCCGCTGTTATCGATGAAGCCCAGCTGGTTGCTGTTGGCGGTCACGAAGGTGGCGGTGTACCAGTTCAGGTTATTGTCGATAATCTTGTTGAAGTACGCCTTCAGCGGGTGATCGTCCGGCGCGATGTAGGCCGCCTGCGTCAGCGAGCGCAAGGCCCACGCTTGTCCACGCACCTGGTGGCTCTTGACCAGGCCGGTGGCATGCTGGCGGTAGCCCGGGTTCTGGTTGATCAGGTTCCAGTTGGCCCAGAAGTTGAGCTCGTCCAGGTGATAGGTGTCGCCGGTGACCAGGTAAGGCAGGTAGGAGAACGATGGGTGGTGCGAGGTCTCCGGGGTGTATGGCGTCTTGCACTCGATGGCGGGAGTGCACTGCGGCATGTCTTCCCAGCGGTTGAGCGCCCGGTTGAAGCTGTCGCTACTGATGCGAATGTCGCGTATGAACGGGTAGTCGACGATGGACACCGGCTGGCCGGTGACGCGGTCGCGGTAGTGCATCGGCCAGCTGCCGCTCAGGTCGCTCAAGCCCACGGTGACTTCCTTGGCGCGCTCATCCATGCTGAGCAGGTACATCGCACCCCACGCATGGTTCAGGCCGATATCCGGGCGGCCGCCGGTCGCAGGCATGTATTTGTCGACCATGGCCATGCCCATCGGGCCCGGCTTGGCCGCATCCCAGGTGGTTTTCATGGTGCTGAGCGCGGTCGGCGAAATGGTCAGGCTCTGGTCGTAGTTCGGCACCGCCTTCGATGCGATCAGGTAGGCCGTGTCGTGCTTGATGTGGACCGACGGTTCGAGCTCGGGCCAGAACACCTTGCGCCAGCGCGCATGGTGATAGTGTTGCAGGGCCGCGATGTTGTAGATGCTTTTGCCGTTGATCAGTACTTCGGCGTTGTAGGTGAAGGTTTTCGGCGCTGGTTCATACGCCCAGTTGTTTTCGACGGTGACGTCGACCCGTACCTTGCCCCGCACACCGTTGCCGCCAGTGTAAGAGCGGATCGCGAAGCGTGCGCTCAGGTGCGGATGGTTGACGCCGGCAGCGGACTTGAAGGGCGCCGAGACCTGCCACTCGTTGACCATCGGGCCGGACAGCCAGGTCTGGTACGCGGTGCTCTGCAACAGTTGCGCTGCCGAAGCCGTGTACAGCTGGCCGGCCAGGGTCAGCTTGACGGTCGAGTCGAAGCCGCTGGCCAGCAAGGAGCCCGGCCCGGTGGCGGTGGCCGGCGCTGGCGCGGCGGCCGCGTTCAGGGCCAGCGTGCCGTTCTGGCCCGCAGCCATCTGCGGCAGGATCGCGGTGATGACCGCGTGGCGCACCGATCCATCCGCGTGCCTGGCCTTGATGTTGACCTGCAAGGGCAACTGGGCACCGGCATATACACCCACCAGGCCGCTTGCCGCAGGGAATGCGCCAGGCGCGAAGACTTGCCCGAACGTCAGCGGGACGTTGTATTGCTGGTAGATGGATTTGTTAATCAGCTGCAAAGTCGTCAGGGTGGTGCCGATCGGCGCCGGCAGCCCCAGGGGCGGGGCCGGGGTCAGCGGATTGCTCGGCTTGAGCGAGAGCAGGGCGCTGCTTTCCGCCTGCGTGCCAACGCCATCGGCGAGCGCGGCAGGCGGCGCGGAGAGCGGAGCGGCCGGGGCCGACGCGGAAACTTGGTCCGGTGCGTTGCCACCGCCGCCGCAAGCGGCGAGCAGCACTGCACCAAGGCTGGCCAGGCCCAGTGAGGTACAAGCGCGGTAGTGAATAATTGACAAGATGAATCTCCTTTAAATGTTTTATTGAAGGCAACATTATGCTGCTATGTTGTAATTGTCAACACGAAACAATGCGGAGGTGGTGGCGGGTAGGTGATGGCTGGAGGCAATGTTAGCGCGCACATTTCATGCGTTTCATGGGGAGCATGTTCAATATCATGGCGCTCGACATGGTGGTTTAATTGTCTGATTTTTGCCACGAATTCAGCACAATGGTACAGGTGCTGTGCGGCAAGTTATCATGTCGGATGACCCAAACTTTTATTCAAACCTTCATCCTGCTGATCCTGGTCACCGACCCGTTCGGCAACGTACCGCTGTTTGTCAGCGCCATGGCCAATGTGCCGGCCGAGCGGCGCTGGAAAGTCGTGGTGCGCGAGTGCCTGATCGCCTTCATGGTGCTGCTGCTGTTCATGTTCTTCGGGCGCCACCTGCTGGCCGCCATGCAGCTGTCCGAAATCTCGCTGCGCATCGGCGGCAGCGTGATCCTGTTCCTGATCGCCATGCGCATGGTCTTTCCCCAGCCGGGCGGCATGTTCGGCGATGCGGAAAAGGGCGGCGAGCCGTTCATCGTGCCGCTGGCCATTCCCGCGATTGCGGGGCCGTCGGCACTGGCCACGGTGCTGCTGTTTTCGTCGGATACGACGGTCGAAGTGGTGGTTCACGTGGGCGCGCTGGTGGCGGTGGCGCTGGTGTGGCTGGCGGTTTTTCTCAGCGCCGAGCGCTTGCAGGAAAAGCTCGGCCCGCAAGTGATGACCGCTTTTGAACGCTTGATGGGCTTGATCCTGAGCGCGATGGCCGTCGAGATGTTCCTGGCGGGTATCCGCGAGTTCATCAAGTCGCTGTGAGGCAGGGGGCGTCGCTGGCGTGAACGTGGCCGGCGACGCTAGCGGGGCGGCGCGAGGGGCGCTTGGCGCCGTCGCATCGCCGCCCCGGTCCGCGATTTACTTGTCCAGGATCGACACCACATTGTCGGTGCCTGGCGCGCCAAACGCTTGCTGCTTGAGGACATGCAGCTGGTCGCGCACCTGCGCGGCCTTCTCGAATTCGAGATTTTTCGCGTGGTCGACCATCAGCTTTTCGAGACGCTTGATCTCCTTGCCGATCTGCTTTTCGCTCATCGATTCGACCTTGGCGGTTTCCTTGGCCGCGTCCAGGGTCTCGCGCGCCTGCTGCGGGCTGTAGACGCCGTCGATCAGCTCCTTGATCTGCTTCTTGATGCCGACCGCGGTGATGCCATGCTCGATGTTGTAGGCGATCTGCTTGGCGCGCCGGCGCTCGGTCTCGCCGATCGCCTTTGCCATCGAATCGGTGATGCGGTCGGCGTACAGGATCGCCACGCCGTTCAGGTTACGCGCCGCGCGCCCGATGGTTTGAATCAGGCTGCGCTCGGAGCGCAGGAAGCCTTCCTTGTCGGCGTCCAGGATCGCCACCAGCGACACTTCCGGCAAATCGAGGCCCTCGCGCAGCAGGTTGATCCCGACCAGCACATCGAAGGTGCCCAGGCGCAGGTCGCGCAAGATCTCGACCCGTTCCACGGTCTCGATATCGCTGTGCAGGTAGCGCACCTTGATGCCATGGTCGCTCAGGTACTCGGTCAGCTGCTCCGACATGCGCTTGGTGAGCGTGGTCACCAAGACCCGTTCATCCTTCTTCACGCGGTCCTGTATTTCGGACATCAGGTCGTCGACCTGCGACAGCGCCGGCTTGACGATCACCAGCGGGTCCACCAGCCCGGTCGGACGCACCACCTGTTCGACCACGTTGTCGGAATGCGTTTTCTCGTATTCGGCCGGCGTGGCCGACACAAAAATCGTCTGGCGCAGCTTGCCCTCGAATTCCTCGAACTTGAGCGGGCGGTTGTCGAGCGCCGACGGCAGGCGGAAACCATAGTCGACCAGGTTGGTCTTGCGCGAACGGTCGCCGTTGAACATGGCGTTGAGCTGCCCGACCAGCACGTGCGACTCGTCGAGGAACATCAGCGCGTCTTTCGGCAGGTAGTCGACCAGGGTCGGCGGCGGATCGCCCGGCATCGCGCCCGACAGGTGGCGCGAATAGTTCTCGATGCCCTTGGTGAAGCCGATTTCGGCCATCATTTCCAGGTCGAAGCGGGTGCGCTGTTCGAGGCGCTGCTCTTCGATCAGCTTGTTCTCCTTGCGGAAGTACGCCAGCCGCTCGCGCAGTTCGAGCTTGATCGTTTCGATCGCGCGCAGCACCGTGGAGCGCGGCGTGACGTAATGCGAACCCGGGTAGACGGTAAAGCGCGGGATCTTTTGGCGAATGCGCCCGGTGAGCGGGTCGAACAGTTGCAGCGATTCGATTTCGTCGTCGAACATCTCGACCCGGATCGCCAGTTCGGCATGCTCGGCGGGGAAGATGTCGATGGTGTCGCCGCGCACGCGGAAGGTGCCGCGCCCGAAGTCGATTTCGTTGCGCGTGTACTGCATCTGGATCAGGCGCGCGATGACGTCGCGCTGCGCCAGCTTGTCCTTGGCGCGCAGGGTCAGGATCATCTGGTGGTATTCGCTCGGGTTGCCGATACCGTAGATGGCCGACACGGTCGCCACGATGACCACGTCGCGCCGCTCCATCAGCGACTTGGTGCACGACAGGCGCATCTGCTCGATATGCTCGTTGATCGACGAGTCTTTTTCGATGAACAGGTCGCGCTGCGGCACGTAGGCTTCCGGCTGGTAGTAATCGTAGTAACTCACAAAATATTCGACCGCGTTTTGCGGGAAGAATTCGCGGAACTCCGCATACAGCTGCGCGGCCAGGGTTTTGTTCGGCGCGAACACGATCGCCGGCCGGCCGGCGCGCGCGATCACATTGGCCATGGTGTAGGTTTTACCCGAGCCGGTCACGCCGAGCAGGGTCTGGAACGAGAGCCCGTCGTTGATGCCTTCGATCAGCCCTTCGATCGCGGTCGGCTGGTCGCCGGCCGGGGGAAACGGCTGGTGCAGCTTGAACGGGGAATCGGGGAAGGTGACGACAGTCGGCGACGGGTCGTGTGCAACGGATAATTCAGCCATACGATCAGACCTTTGTTAGAATGGTGTCCCGCTTGCGGCCCAGGAAACACCCAATCAGTATATGGGTCGCTGTCTATACAACCCAGCCGACACTCAAGTTTACCACGATGACTTCAACAGCTTCCGCCACCATCTTCAGCGCCATCGACATGGCCCCGCGCGACCCGATCCTGGGCATCACCGAGGCGTTCAATGCGGACACCAATCCCGCCAAAATCAATTTGGGCGTGGGTGTCTATTATGACGACAATGGCAAAGTGCCGCTGCTCGCGTGCGTACGCAAAGCCGAGGAGCTGCTGATGGAGCAACTGGCGCCGCGCACCTACCTGCCGATCGAAGGCCTTGCCGCCTACGACGCCGCCGTGCAAGAGCTGGTATTTGGTGCCGGCAGCGCGATTATTCAAGAGAAGCGCGCGGTCACCGTGCAAGCCATCGGCGGCACCGGCGCGCTGAAAATCGGCGCCGACTTCCTGCAGCGCTTCGCGCCAGGATCAAGTGTGTATATCAGCGATCCAAGCTGGGAAAATCACCGCGCCCTGTTCGAGAGCGCCGGTTTCACCGTCAACACCTACCGCTACTACGATGCGGCCACGCGCGGCGTCGATGTCGACGGCATGCTGGCCGACCTGAAAGCCATGCCGAAGGGTGCCATCGTGCTGCTGCACGCCTGCTGCCACAACCCGACCGGCGCCGACATCACGCCCGCCCAGTGGGATGAGGTGATCGCCGCCATCGGCGCCGGCGGCCTGGTTCCTTTCCTCGACATGGCTTACCAGGGCTTCGGCTCGGGCATCGCCGAAGACGGCGCCGTGGTCGGCAAGTTTGCCGCCGCCGGCGGACCGCTCTTGATCTCGAATTCGTTCTCGAAGTCGTTCTCGCTGTACGGCGAGCGCGTGGGCGCCCTGAGTGTGGTCGGCGCCAGCGCCGAAGAAGCGGCGCGCCTGCTGTCGCAGCTCAAGCGCGTGGTACGCACCAACTATTCGAACCCGCCGGTCCACGGTGGCAAGGTGGTCGCCACCGCGCTGACCACGCCGGAACTGCGCCAGCTGTGGGAAGACGAACTGGCCGGCATGCGCGTGCGCATCAAGGAAATGCGCAACACCTTCGTGCAGAAGCTCAAGGAAAAAGCGCCGGCGCACGATTTCGAATTCGTGCGCGAGCAGGTCGGCATGTTTTCGTACTCGGGCCTGAGCAAGCAGCAGGTCGAGCGCCTGCGCCTTGAACACTCGATCTATGCCGTCGACACCGGCCGCATTTGCGTGGCGGCCCTGAATTCGAAAAATATCGACCGTGTGATTGACGCCATCGCCAAAGTCCTTTAAGATCTTGCTTCTTCGAATTGAACGAAAGATTGATTCGAAGAAGAGCATGGTGCTGCAGCGATTACTGCCAACAACTTGATGGTCTGATCATTACAGCATATAATGTTTCTTTTATTCCCTGATAGCTCAGTTGGTAGAGCGACGGACTGTTAATCCGCAGGTCCCTGGTTCGAGTCCAGGTCGGGGAGCCAGAATTGAGAAAAAAGCCACGCGTTTGCGTGGCTTTTTTCGTTGGTGCCGCGTTGGTCGCATCACCCAGCCCGCCTGGAACAGCAGCCGCGTGCGCGACACCGGTTCGCTCAGGGCGGTGCCGCCGCCGATGCGGTGCGCCAATTGCTGCTTGAGCAGCAGGCCGCCGCGCAGCGTGCTCAGGCCCAGGCCGACGTCGCCCAGGCTGCGCGTGGCGTCGATCCCGGCCGCCGCGTTGACCGACTTGGCCAGCCGTAATCGGCGAACACGCTGGCGCTCACTTGCGCCGGCAGGGCGCGCGCCAGCTCGGCGCGCAGCAGCACCGCATGGTCGCCGCTCAGTTCGCCCGTCGGATAGGCCGCCACCGCGCTGCCGAGCGCCACGCTCATGCGTTCAACCCCGTCCAGTTTCTGATTGCCCAGCGCGGCCTGGGCCTTGATGCCGGTACTGAGCGTGAAATGGGCCGGCAGCGCGCTGGTGCGCAGCGCCGCCAGATTCAGCTTGGCGTAACTGCCCTGGGTCGCGTCGCCGGCGGCGTCGAGCGCCTCGGCCAGCGCATCCTTGAAGTCCAGCTTGCCGATGGTCAGGCTGGCGCTGCATTGGCTTTGCCCGTTTACGCCGAGCAGCATCCCTTCGCTGCGGCGCGCCACGCTGGCCGTCAGGCTGGCCAGGCGCTTGCCGACCGCGGTGCCGACCGAGCCGATCTCGTCCTTCAAATCCTTGTAGGCCAGGCTCAGGCCGGCATCGATGCTGTCCTTGCGGGTGCGCTTGAGCGGCTTGTTCAGGCTGAGCTCGGCGCCGCTGGCGGTGCCGGTGGCGTCCAGCGCCTGGTAAACGTCGCCCAGCTCGTAGGTGGTGCGGCTGAACGCCAGTTCGGCGCGGGTGCCGTCGCTGGCGGCCAGCATCGAGTAGCCGAGCTGGCCGTTGAGCAAGCGCAGTCCTGACCTTGCTCGCATCCATCGCTGGCAAGGTTTGCGCGTATGCAACTGGACAAGTGGAAAATGGCCCGATATAATGCGGCCTCTTTTCCCTGATAGCTCAGTTGGTAGAGCGACGGACTGTTAATCCGCAGGTCCCTGGTTCGAGTCCAGGTCGGGGAGCCAGAATTGCAAAAGGCCACGTTGAATAACGTGGCCTTTTTTGTAAGTTGTCTGGATTTATACTGTTTGTTACCTGCAAACAACGCTTTCCAGACATCTTCCTTGCCTATTTGCAATCCCGACAAGTATCATACTGCCTGGTAAATACGCAGCACTCCCGCGCGTTATCCGATACTTACATCTAAAAACACCATGAAAAAAATTGCATTCGTGATCGCTCTGGCGATCGCTTCCCTGAGCTCGGCCCAGGCACAAAACGGTCCAGCACCAGGCAAACAACTGCGTTTCGTTGTCGGCATGGGCTTGACCGGTGGTGGCGACAAGCTCGCTACCGCTGAATACAAGCACGGCGGTTCGGTCGACGTGCGCGCCGGCGGCCTGATCGCCTTCCTGGGCGGCGTCGACTATCGCTTCAGCCAACAGTTTTCGATGCAGGGCACCGTGGGTTTCCACGTTGACCAGGCCAGCGCCAAAAACGGCGACGTGACCTTCAAGCGGTTCCCGATCGAACTGCTGGGCTACTTCCACCCGACCAGCAACATGCGTATCGGCGGCGGCGTGCGTTATGTGTCCAGCCCTAAGCTGAGCGGTAGCGGCTTCGGCTCCGGCATCGACAGGGATTTCGACAGCACCGTCGGCGCCATCGTCGAAGGCGAATACTTCTTCAGCCCGAACATTGGTCTCAAGCTGCGTTTCGTGAAAGAGGAATACAAGGACAGCTATACGTACTGGGGTCAAACCTATACCAACAAGACCAAAGGCGACCACGTCGGCATTTTTGGTAATTTCTACTTCTAAAATTCGCCCGGGGCCTATATAATACGGCCTCTTTTCCCTGATAGCTCAGTTGGTAGAGCGACGGACTGTTAATCCGCAGGTCCCTGGTTCGAGTCCAGGTCGGGGAGCCAGAATTTGAAAGGGCCTGCAAGCAATTGCAGGCCCTTTTTCAATGGTGTCGCGTTTTTGCACGGCCCGCCCCCCGTATTAGCCAGCCTCAAACCTTGCGCAAGTACGCAGCGCATAATCGGCCTTCAAGCGGATGCGGGAGCGGGAACATGGATGTGGTGCGCAATCTCCATAGCGGTGAGCTGGTCGAGGCGGAAGAATTATGGAACATGGACGTCGTCGATAAAGACGCCTATGTCTGCCGCGGCTGCGCTACCAAGGTATGGCCGGCATCGTACGATGCGGCGCTCAACAAGCGCCGCCCGTACTTCGCGCTCGGCAAAGGCGAACACCACGCGCCGGGCTGCGATGTCGATGGCGACCACAAGCTCGTCAGCCGTGGCCAACGCGAGCGGGTCGGTGGCAGCGATGGCTTTCCGATGCCCTTTCCCAGCAGGCTGAGCCTGAGCGACGGGCAAGCGCCTGGTCCCGCCGCCCCGGCCGCCGCCGCGGCATTCGGGTCGGCCACGCTGGCCGCCGTGCATGCCGCCGCCCGCGCCGCCGCGAAGGGCCAGTACCACGGCCACACCGTCAAGACCATCCGCCCGCTGTGCCGCACCTACATCAACTTTCCCAACGACCGCGCCTTCCTGCCGCTCGAGATCCCCGGCGTCTGGGGCAGCACCTACGCCCAGCTGTTCTGGCTCATTCCCAACAAGAAGCCGGCCTTCTTCAAGAATCCGCGCCACCTGTTTTATGCGCCGCTGCGCTGGAAGGACCTGCCTGTCATCAGCGAGACGCACTGCGAGCTGACCCTGGGCGCCGGCCAATGGGACAGCGCCGCACGGGGTTACCTGAGCCTGTGCAGGCTGCGGGTCGACTGGTCCGGCTGGTCCGACGTGCGCCGCCGCACCTTGCAGCACGAAATCCATGCCGCACGCACCGAAGCGCTGGAACTGGCCCGGCGCGACAGCGGTATTAAAGGCTGGATCTTCTTCGTCGGTACCCAGGACCGGCTCGACCCCGGCCTGTTCCATGTCGACGATGCGCGCTTCATTTGCTGCCTGGCGGCCCGCATGGCGTGGCCGGAACGCCAACTGGCGCCCGCCTGACTTGCATCATCCCCGCACGGCGCGAGCGGGCTAGCCTGAGCACTTGTCGACAGTGCGGAGGCGAACCGGCATGAACCTGATCACATGGAATATCCAGCGCGGCCGTACCCCGCGCGGCGACTGCGACATGGCGCATACCGCGGCAAGCCTGCGCGCCGTGGCAGATGCCGATGTTATTTGCTTGCAGGAAGTGTCGTCCGGCTATACCGACATGCCCGGCTGCGACGGTGCCAACCAGTTTGCGCTGCTGGCCCACCATTTTCCCGGCTATGTGCCGGTGGTCGGGCTGGCCTGCGACAGCGCGGGGGAGGGCGTCGCGCGCTGCCTGTTCGGCAATATGATCCTGTCGCGCTACCCGGTGCTGCAAGTGATCCGCCACGCCTTGCCGTGGCCGCCCGATCCGGGCGTGATGAGCATGCAGCGCATCGCCCTCGAAGCGACGCTCGCTACGCCGCTCGGCCCGCTGCGCGTCACCACCACCCATCTGGAATATTTTTCGCGCGCGCAGCGCAGCGCCCAGGTGCAGCGCCTGCGCGACGTGCAGCGCGAAGCGGCCGCGCACGCCGCCCATCCCCGTGCCGGCGCCGCCGCCGGACCGTTTGGCGCCATGCCGCGCGGCGGCGCCGCCCTTCTTGCGGGCGATTGCAATTTCCTGCCCGGCTCCTGGGAATACCATTGCCTGCAAGCACCGTTCGACGATGGCACGCCCGTTTATGCCGATGCCTGGCGCCTGCGTCATCCGGGCCAGGCGCACGCGCCCACCGTGTGCCTGCACGACCATCCCGGCCGTCCGGCCGATCCGTTCACCTGCGACTTCGTTTTCGTCAGCGCCGACCTGGCGCCGCGCCTGGCCGAGGTGCGCGTGGCGCCTGACGAGTTCGGCCCCGACCACCAGCCGCTGGCAATCCGCCTGGCATGAGCGTGGCGCGCACGGTTGACCTTCTGTTGCATTCGAAACAGCATGTCCTCATGTAAAATATAATGAAATTTATGTTATGGCAATACATATGCTCGACGACGAATCCACTCCCTGTTCGGTACTGCTGATCGATGATGAACCCTTCGCCGAGGACTTCATCGCGCATTGCCTGGAGGGTTGTTCCGACGTCGTCCTGCGCTATGCATCGCAGTCCGAACGTGTCGTCGAGCTGGCCATCGAAACCGATGCCAGCGTGGTGCTGGTCGATCTGCGCATGCCTGGCGCCGACGGTTTCGACGTGATCCGCCTGCTGCGCCAGCACCGCGACACCGAGCATGTGCCGGTCATTTTGCTGTCCTCCGAAGAAGACCCGGAGATCAAGGCCAGGGCCTTTGCCTCGGGCGCCAACGATTACCTGGTCAAGTGGCCAGACGGGCGTGAACTGGCGGCGCGCGTGCGCTATCACAGCGGCGCCTACATCGCGCGCAAGCAGCGCGACGAAGCGTTCGTGTCGCTGCGGCGCAGCCAGGAAGAGCTGGCCGCGAGCCAGTCGGCACTGCACCAGGCCCAGAAAATGGAAGCGATCGGCCAGCTGACCGGCGGCGTGGCGCACGACTTCAATAATGTGTTGCAGATCATCGGCGGCAACCTGCAGTTGCTCAAGCTGCTAGGCGGCGTGAGCGACAGCGCGCGCACCCGCATCGATATCGCGCTGGCCGGGGTCGAACGCGGCGCCAAGCTGTCGGCCCACCTGCTGGCCTTCGCCCGGCGCCAGCCGCTGCAAGCGGTGGTGCTCAATCCCGGCGTGGTCTTGCGCGACATGGATGAAATGATGCGCCGCGTGCTCGGCCCGCGCGCCATCATCGTCACCGAGATCGAAGCGCAGCTGTGGAGCACCACGGTCGATCCGAGCCAGTTGAACAACGTGATCCTGAACCTGGCCATCAACGCGCGCGACGCCATGAGCGACGGCGGCACCCTCACCATCCGCGCGGCCAATGTGCCGGTCGGCTCGCCCATGCTGTCGGAACTGGCCAGCGGCGACTACGTGATGGTCGAAGTGGCCGATACCGGCTGCGGCATGCCGCAAGCGGTGTTGCAGCGCGCCTTCGAACCCTTCTTCACCACCAAGCCGACCGGGCAGGGCACGGGGCTGGGGCTGTCGATGGCGTATGGTTTCGTGAAGCAGTCGGGCGGCGAAATCGAGCTCAAGAGCGAACCGGGCGCCGGCACCAGCGTCAAGATTTTCCTGCAGCGCAGCGCCAGCGAACCGGAACATGCCGAGGACCACGTGCAGGCGCCCCTGTTCGGCGGCCTGGAAACGATCCTGGTGGTGGAAGATGAAGAGGATGTGCGCACCAGCACCGTGGAACTGCTGTCCGCGCTCGGCTACCAGGTGTTCGAGGCCGAAGACGCGGCCCACGCGGTGGAACTGATCGACTCGGGCGCCCGGATCGACCTGGTGTTTTCGGATGTGATCATGCCGGGGAAACTGAGCAGCCTGGAATTGAGCGAAGTGGTGCGCACCAGGCTGCCGGCGGCGCAGCTGCTGTTCACGTCCGGCTACGCCGAGGGTGTGCTGGCGCATGAGGGCAAGCTCGATGCCAAGGTCAACCTGCTGCAAAAACCGTACAACGCCGATGTACTCAGCGCGCGCATCCGCCATTTGCTCAGGCGCCGCAAGCCGGCTGGCGCCACCTCGCACTGAACGCGGCTGGTTCTTCTGACCTCGCCGCGAAATCGCTCGCCGTCAACCCGTCAAACGTCGCACCCGCGCAGGCGGGTGCCCAAGTTCGCTGCGTAGCCGGCGGCTGAACAAAGAACTTGGACCCCCGCCTGCGCGCGGGCGACGGCTCCCCGATCGGCCTTCAACGCGTCGCACCGTCGCCCTGCCGCCCGCCGCACCGTCGCCCGCCGCGCGCGGGCCACGCTTCTTATTGCGGTTTGACGTAGCGGTGCGAACCCGGTGGCGGCTCGTTGAGCACCGCCCAGAAAATCCCCAAATCGGCAATCGCCCGCACGAATTCCTCGAAGTCGACCGGCTTGACCACATACGCATTGACCCCCAGCTCATAGCTGCGCAGCAGGTCCTGTTCTTCCTTTGATGACGTGAGCATCACAACCGGAATGCTTTTCAGGTGCGGCGTGCTGCGGATTTCCTTGAGCACTTCCAGGCCATCGATTTTCGGCAGCTTCAGGTCGAGCAGTACCACGGTCGGATTGCCGACCTGGCGCGCCGCGTGCTCGCCGCGGCACAGCAGGTAATCGAGCGCCTCGGCGCCGTCGCGGGCGATGATGACTTCATTGGCCAGCTGGCTCTTTTCGAGCGCGATCAGCGTCAGTTCCAGGTCGTGCGGATTATCTTCGACCAGAAGGATGGGCTTTAACATGTCTTGCGTACCTTAAATATGGAGTTCTTTGGGGATGCTGAAGTAAAACGTGGCGCCTTCGCCCGGCTCCCCGGTGGCCCACACCCGCCCGCCGTGGCGCTCGATGATGCGGCGCACATTGGCCAGGCCGATGCCGGTGCCCTGGAAGTCTTCCATACGGTGCAGACGCTGGAACACGCCGAACAGCTTGTGCACGTAATCCATGTTGAAACCGGCGCCATTGTCGGCGATCGAGAGCACCCATTCGGGGCCGTCGTCGCTGGCGCGGATGGTGATGACGGCGCGTTCTTTCCGGCTGGTGAACTTGAGCGCGTTCGACAGCAGGTTGTACAGCGCCAGCTGCACGAAGGTGGGGTCGGCGCGCATTGCCGGCAGCGGGCCGATGTCCCACTCGACCTGGCGCTGGCCGACGTCGAGCGAGAGCTTGTCGATGCAGGTGCGTACCAGCTCGCCCATCTGGACCAGGGTCGGACGCAGGGCGGCGCGGCCCATCTGCGAAAAACTGAGCAGGTCGTCGACCAGCTTGCCGGCCAGGCGCGCCGAATCCTTGATGTTGCGCAGGAAGCGCTGGCGCTTTTCCAGGTTGTCGCTGGCCGACGGTTCGAGCAGCAGGTCGGAAAAGCCGACGATGTGGCGCAGCGGCGCGCGCAGGTCGTGCGATACCGAATACGAAAACGCTTCGAGTTCCTTGTTGGCGCGGCCCAGTTCTTCGGCCAGTTCGGCCATCTGTTCGGCGCGTTCGAGCGCGATGCCCAGCAGCGCTGTGCGAAATTCGACGGCCAGTTCGATCTCGCCGCCATGCCATGGCGCGCTGGTGCCGGTGATGGTTTCGCTCCAGGTGGCAAAACTGGTGCGCGGCGAAAGCTGCGCCATGGGCGCGGCGCCGGCCTTGGCGTGCGGATTGCCGGCCCAGTCGACCGTGCGCACCACCTCGGGCCGGAACCATAGCAGGTAATGCTTGTGGATGCGCGAGACCGGCATGGCCAATAGGCCCGCCGCGTTGCCGCTGAATGCCGCCGCCGGCGGGTAGAGCGCCGCCAGGTGGTCGGTGTGGAACACGTCGCCGTGGCAGTGCAGGTCGAGCCAGCCCACCAGAGCGCGGATCGCTTCTTCGCCGGGGGTGTCGCCGTAGGTCAGCAGGCGGTCGTCGAACACGATGGCGGCGCCGCCGGCGCGCGCGAATTGCAGCAGGGCCGGAAACACGCTGGAGAGGTTATCGATGAAGTCGGAACTCTGGGTCAGCCCGGCCAGCATCGACACCATGACGCGGCGCACATCGAGGCGGAACTGCAGTTCGTTGGCGTCTTCGCGCGACTCGACGCACATGGCCAGGATCTGGCCCAGCTGCTCGCAGGCGGTGCGCTTGTCGAAAGCGAGCGCGCAGGGCGTCGCGTGGTGGCAGGAGACCAGTCCCCACAGCCGGCCCTTGACCATCAGCGAGACCGACATCGACGCCAGGGTGCCCATGTTGCGCATGTATTGCAGATGGATCGGCGAGACGCTGCGCAAGGCCGCGAACGAGAGGTCGTTGGCGGCCCCGCTGACGGGATTGAGCGGCGGGACCAGGCGCGCCGGCGTGTAGTTGGCATCCTGGATCAGGCGGATGCGGTTGAGCATGTACAGCTCGCGCGCCTGGCGCGGAATGTCGGAGGCCGGAAAGCGCTGCCCCAGGTAGGATGGATACGCCTCGTCGCGGCATTCGGCCAGCACGTGGCCGTGGCCTTCCTCGTCGAAGCGGTACACCATGACCCGGCCGAAGCCGGTGATGCGGCGGATTTCCTGGGCCGCCAGTTCGCACATGGCTTGCGCCGTGGCGCTGTCGCTCACCTTGAGCAGGAAGTCGCCGACCTGGCGGTGCAGGTGGCGGAAGTCGGCCGCCGAGGCGCGTTGCACCGCCTCGAATTCGAGGATCAGCAAGCCGTCGTAGCAGTGCGCCAGCACGTCGAAATGGCGCGCCGGCCCGATTCCCAGGGTGCACAGGTAGAGCGGGCGCTGGCCGATCTCGGCAGCGTCGATTTCGGGCCGCAGCTGCAGGCTGGCCTGCTCGCCGATCACCTGTTCGAGCGGCTGGCCGATGGCGCGCGCGGCACCGGTCCCGATCATCGCTTCCAGGTTGTCGCTCGCTTGCAGTACCTCCAGCGCAGGCGAGAGCGCCAGCAGGAAGCCGTGCGGCTGGATGCTGCCGGGGGTGCGGATCGGTTCCTTGTCGCAGCTCGACAAGTCCAGCGGGGAAGGTTCGGGATTGGCCTGGCTCATGGAAGGGTTCCTGGGCACGGGACGTGGCGCCACATTTCAAAAATACAATTTTACTGTATACATTATGTCGTGCCACGCACGTTAGCTGTGCCGTCCCTGTGCCGGCGGCGCGTGATAAACTGGCGGCCTCCGATTGGACTTGTCCGCCCCCTATGCCGCTATCGACGACGACGCTGCGCCTGATCCTTGGCGACCAGCTCAATGCGCTGCACAGCTGGTTTTCCGAAGTGCGCGCCGAGGTCGTTTACGTGCTGCTGGAAGTGCGCCAGGAGACCGACGACGTCCACCACCACGCGCAGAGAATCATCGCCATCTTCGCCGCCATGCGCGCGCTGGCGCGCCAGCTCGAAACCGGCGGCCACCGCGTGCACTACCTGCGCATCGACGATGCGGCCAACCTGCAAGCGATTCCCGCCAACATCGACGCGCTGCTGGCCCATTACGGCGCCGGGGTGGGCAGCTTCGGCCGCCCCGATGCCGCGCGCATCGTCTGGCCGCTGGACCGCGCCGAAGCGCTCGCCCACCTCGACGCCTTTATCCAGCACGGCTTGCCGCACTTCGGCCACTACCAGGATGCGATGCACATGACGGCTGCGCGCCTGTTCCATTCGATGCTCTCGTTCGCCCTCAATACCAAGATGCTGCACCCGCGCGAAGTGATCGCCGGGGCCGAAGACGCCTGGCGCGCCGGCCACGCGCCGCTGCACGCGGTGGAAGGCTTCATCCGCCAGATCCTGGGTTGGCGCGAATACGTGCGCGGCGTCTACTGGGCCAATATGCCCGGCTACGGCGCGCACAATGTGTTCGGCCACGGCGCGCCGCTGCCATCCTGGTTCTGGGACGGCAAGACGAAAATGCGCTGCCTGCGGCACGCCATCGGCCAGTCGCTCGACGATGCGCACGCCCACCATATCCAGCGCCTGATGATCATCGGGAACTTTTCGCTGCTGGCGGGACTCGAACCGTACCAGGTGCACCAGTGGTATCGTGGCGTGTATGTCGACGCCTTCGAATGGGTGGAAATGCCGAACACGATCGGCATGAGCCAGTTCGCCGACGGCGGCTTGCTGGCGACCAAGCCGTATGTATCGGGCGCGGCCTACATCGACCGCATGAGCGACTACTGCAAGGGCTGCCACTACGATAAAAAGGCGCGCCTGGGGGAGACGGCTTGTCCGTTCAATGCGCTGTACCGGGATTTTTTCGAACGCAATGCGGAGCGGCAATCGGGCAACCAGCGCCTCGGCATGGTGTACCGCAACCTGTCCAGGATGGATGACGCCGCGCGCGCCGCGTGCGGCGAACAGGCGGCGGCGTTGCGCGCGCGGCTAGAGGAACTTTGACTTCGGTGTTCAACTTTACGGGATCATGATCTTACGATGACATTACATATCGACACTCCACTGCTCGCTTCTTCGGCCATGGGCAACAAGCCGGGCCAGACGGTCTGGCTCAAGATGGAAGCCTTGCAGCCGACCGGCTCGTTCAAGCTGCGCGGCATCGGCTACGCCTGCGAAGAGTACGCGCGGCGCGGGGCGAAACGTTTCATCTCTTCATCCGGCGGCAACGCGGGGCTGGCCGCCGCGTATGCGGGACGCCAGCTGGGCTTGCCGGTGGTGGTGGTGGCGCCGGAAACGACCAGCGAGCGCGCCCGCGAGCTGATGCGGCGCGAGCAGGCCGAGGTGATCGTCCACGGCGCGTCGTTTCACGAAGCCAATGCGCTGGCGCTGTCGATGTTGGGCCAGCACGATGCCTTCATCCACGCCTACGACGATCCCCTGCTGTGGACCGGGCACGCGACCATGATCGATGAAGTGGCGCATGCCGGCGTGCTTCCCGACGCGGTGGTGCTGTCGGTCGGCGGGGGCGGGCTGATGTGCGGCGTGCTCGAAGGGCTGCGCCGCAATGGCTGGGACAAGGTGCCGGTCTTCGCCGTCGAAACCGATGGCACCGATTCGCTGGCGCAGTCGATCGAGGCCGATGCACGCATCGAGCTTCCACGCATCGCCAGCATCGCCACCACGCTCGGCTCGCGCCAGGTGTCGCAGGCGGCGTTCGACTGGACCCGGGTGCACCCGATGAGCAGCATGGTGGTCACCGACCAGGCGGCGGTGGCGGCCTGTATCCGCTTCATGGACGACCACCGGGTGGTGGTGGAACCGGCCTGCGGCGCCTCGCTGGCGGTGGCCTACGCCGGCCGCCCCGAATTGAGCGCGTTCAAGAACGTGCTGGTGATCGTGTGCGGCGGCGTGACCGCGACCGTGGCCCAGCTGCAAGCCTGGTCGCGCACGCTCAGCCCCTCATAATCCGTACAAAATGGCGGCGACCGCATCGTAGATCGGATACACGCGCGGCCCCGACTTGGGCCAGCCGATCATGTCGAAGTGGTCGTAGCCCTTGTAATTTTGCAGGAAGTTCCAGCTGCCGCGCAGCGGCGTGCCATTGTAGTCGCGCACCGGATGCCCGGATGGCGCGCGCATGCTGACCGTGTTGACCACGCCATCGTTGGCGAACCAGGTGCGGTCGACCGGCACCCGGCCGGAGATGGCCAGCGAATACGAGCCCATGCCGCGCCGGCCGGCCGACGGGATCACCCACTCGCCCGCATACGGCCGGGTCAGCGACGCCATGTCGGCGCGCGGATACTGGAAGGAGGGGTTCTGGAGCGGGTACAGCAGGCGGTCGGTGTTGTTGCAGCAGGCGCTGCCGGCTTCGGTCGCCTGGTTGCTCATCGAAAAATAGTATACCGAGGGCGAGGTCTTGGCCCATGCATTGAAGGTGCGCGCGCCGTCGGGCGTCATTTCGGCCTGGGCCGAGTCGAAGTTGCCGGGGTTCGAAAACGGCGCGGCCAGCACGCGCTGCTGATAGGCCGCCGACGGCTCGACCGCGCTGCTGCGCAGGCCGAACTGTTCGAGTCCGAAGTCGTGCACCGGCTGCGCCACGTTGCCGATGCTGGCCATGGCCGCGATGCCGCCCGCCAGTTGCGTGAGCGCCGATCCGGCGTCGCCCATGGCGTCGCGCAGGCTGGTGCCATCGTTGGGCGAGGAAAGGGTGGTGGCGCTGACGACCCAGCCGGTCTTGCCACCCTTGTACAGCTCGCCGCCGCCTTCGTCGCCGTGGGGCGAGCCGTGTTCGAGCAGTTCGATCAGGGCGCGGATGGTCTGGCCGCCCTGGCTGTGGCCGATCAGGTGGATCGGGTGGCGCGCATCCCAGGCCGGGTACATCGCGGCCGGATAGCCTTGCGGATTGTTGGCCGGATCGGCGGCCCAGCACTTGCCTGCGGGCTGGCGCAGCGCGCCATAGGTGGCGAAGCTGGCCGTGTGGCTGCTGCCGTAGTCGACGCAGCCGCCCTTGATCTGGTAATACAGTTCGGCCGCGCGGTCCCAGTTCGAGCTGATCGCCCCGACCGATGCGGCCCATACCTGATGCTGGCCCTGGTGCGAGCGCATGTGGCCGACGATGTCGTCGAACCCGCCCCAGTATTTGAATCCGGTGTTGGTGTACTGCTCCGGGCCGAAGCCGAGGAAGCCGTGCACCAGGACGATCGGATAGTTGTTTGCGGCTGAGGCCGCTTGAAAGGCGCAGGACAGGAAGAGGGCGGGGGCGAGGACTGCGCGGACGATACGTGGCGGCATGAAAGTCTCTCCAAAGAGAAAAAACGTCGCACACATTGTATATGCATTTGGCGCGCGCACGCGCTTGTCGCGTGCGGGCTATGTTGCGCCACGGCCGCGTCAGAGGCTGGCCGCGCCGGCCCCGCCGCTGTCGGCATTGGCGCCGCTGGAGGCCAGCTTTCCTTGCCACACCACGTAGTCGTCGACCGAGTACAACTGGCACGGCTGGCCGCTGGTGCGCGCGCAGGCGGCCAGCGCGCGCGCGTGCGGGTCTTCCCCTTCCTCGGCCCAGCACCAGGCGCCGCTGGGCGAGACGGCAAAGGCGCGCGGGGTCATCTTGTGCAGATACTCGCGATAGGCGGCGCGTCCGTTTTCGCTCAGGTAGGGCACGGCGGCGATATCGTCGACGCGGGCAAAATCGGTTTTCGGCACGCTCGGCGCATCGGCCACCGCGACCACTTCGCTGGTCGGCATGCCGATTTGCTGGAGGAAACGTTCGGTCTCGCGCCACCAGATGCCGGCGCCGTCGCGGCTGGCGGCCATGCCGTGCGCGTCGCGCTTGAAGGCGCCGAATTCGACCAGGCGCGCCTTGCCGCCAGCCCGCTCGAAGGCCGCGTGCATGCGCGCCACCAGGTCCGGTCCGAACAGCGAATCGTTCACGCCATACATCCACAGGCTGGGAATCTTGTTGCTGGCGCCGTAGGTGGCGAAGGCGTGCACCAGTTGCGCGCGCCAGTCGCAGCGGTCGGCGTCGTCGCGCAGGCCGCCGGCAAAATTGATCAGGCCGCGCACGCCGGGCACCTCGCGCGTGCCCAGGGCGATGGTGGCCAGCCCGCCGTAGGACTGGCCGGCGACCACGATGCGCCCGGGGTCGACCCAGTTCTGGCGGCGCGCGAAGTCGATGGTGTCGCGCACATCGCTGACCTGGGCATAGCCGTTGGCGGTCATGTTGCAGCCATGGTCGGCGTAGTTGCCGGTGGAGCCGGCGAAGCCGCGCCGCATCGGCACCAGTACCGCATAGCCGCGCTTGACGAAGGCGGTCGCCATGTAGATGAAGCGCTCGCGCACCTGCTTGCGCGGCTCGCCCGATTCCTTGCCGTGGTTGATGATCAGCAAGGGAAACGGGCCGGCGCCGTTGGGACGGAATACGGTCGTCTGCAATTCCGACTGGCGCGACGGTCCGGCGGGAACGGCGATGACCTGCTCGTTGAGCCGGTAGTCGAGCGCCAATTCCTGCTCGCTCGCCACCGACGGCAGCAAGGTGAAGCCGGTCACGAGGGCGGTCAGGAACAGGCGCAGGGCGCGGGGAATCAGGGTGGCGATGGTGGGCTCCGATGGATTGGATTGCCTAAAGGAATTATTTTATTCTATGCAGGGTGATGACGCTGGGCAATACCGGAATATCAATTCGACGCCTGTTGTGAGAAAAATAGTTGCCGATTGCACGCTTTGTTGCTTCGATGGTCGCGTTGCCGGAACCAGGATGCTGGGAATATTTCCAATTGGAAAAAGTGTCCTCGCGCTACCGGCTTGCCGGTGTTAACATGCGCAGGCCGTCATCCTTGAGCCTTGCGCCTTTCGCCATCATGAACAATTCCACCCCCGCAAGCGGCTTGCCGCCCGGTTTTGCCATTGTCCGGCTGGTTTTTGACGCGCTGTCGCGCCGGGTGGGAGTCCGATGACCGGGCCGGGCCAGCCCGGGCAGGCCAGTCCGGTACGGCGCAGCATCTGTGCGCACTGTGCGCGGCCGGCCGTGGCCTGCATTTGCCGATGGATCAGTCCGGTGGCAAGCGCGGTGCGGCTGCTGATCCTGCAGCATCCCATGGAGGTGAGTAATGCCAAGGGCAGCGCGCGCCTGCTGCACCTGAGCGTGGCGGGCAGCACGCTGGTTGCGGGCGAAGCATTCGATCCGGCGCAGCTCGGCGAGCTGCTGGCGCTCGATGGCCGGCGCGCCGTGCTGCTGTATCCGGACACGCCGGACGACAGGTCGCTGGGCATGCCGGCACCGCCGCCACTGCCGCCGGAACTGTTGCACGCGCCCGGGAAACTGTTGCTGGTGGTGCTGGACGGCACCTGGCGCAAGAGCCGCAAGATGCTTTATCTCAACCCTTTGCTGCATGCGCTGCCGCGCCTGCCGCTGAACGGCATGCCGCCGTCGCGCTACCGCATTCGCAAGGCGCATGCGCCGGACCAGCTATCGACCCTGGAGGCAACTTGCCATGCCTTGGGCGAGATCGAAGGCGATCATGACAAGTTCCTCCCGCTGAGCCGCGCTTTCGATGATTTGATCGATGCGTTTGTGCTGCATCAAGGCCGGCTTTGAACGCTGCTTGAACTGGCGGCGGCACCAACGTAGAATACTGTATGTTTATACAGTTAAATAGGTGCTCAGGTGACCGATCGCGACAAGGATGTTGAAGAAAGCGTCATGCTCCCGCCGCGTCCGCTGGCTGCGCAGAAGGGGCGGGGAGCGGTGACCAATCTGCAAGGCCGCTACGAAGTCAACACGCGTGAGCGGTTCGACGACGGCTGGGTGCATGAAGACGACGAAGACGAGGCGCCGGCGCCCTTCCGCACCCAGGTCACGGACGAGTTCGCCAAAACCATCCTGAGCCGCAATACCTCGCCCGACATTCCCTTCAATGTGTCGCTCAATCCCTATCGCGGGTGCGAGCACGGCTGCATTTATTGTTTTGCGCGGCCGTCGCACAGTTACCTGGGGCTGTCGCCGGGGCTGGACTTCGAGAGCCGCCTGTTCGCCAAGGTCAACGCGCCCGATTTGCTGCGGCGCGAGCTGGCCAGGCCATCCTACGTGCCCGAGCCGATTGCGCTGGGTGTGAATACCGACGCCTACCAGCCGTGCGAGCGTGGCCTGGGCATCACCCGGCGCGTGCTGGAGGTGCTGCACGATTGCGAGCATCCGGTGGCGCTGATCAGCAAGTCGTCGCTGATCGAGCGCGACGTCGACCTCATCGCGGCCATGGCGGCCAAGAACCAGGCGATTGCGGCGCTTACCATCACCACGCTCGACCCGGAAATCTCGCGCACGCTGGAACCGCGCGCGGCGGCACCGGCGCGGCGCCTGCGCACGATCAGGCGGCTGACGGACGCGGGCATCCCGGTGCGGGTCAGCGTCGCGCCGGTGATTCCCTTCATCACCGAGCCCGAGCTCGAACGGGTGCTGGAAGCCGCGCGCGATGCCGGTGCAGTGAGCGCGCACTACGTCGTGCTGCGCCTGCCGTGGGAGGTCAATCCCCTGTTCCAGGAATGGCTGCAGGCACACTTTCCCGAGCGGGCGCAGCGGGTGATGAACCGCGTGCGCGAGATGCGCGGCGGCAAGGAGTACGATAGCGACTTCAGCAAACGCATGTCGGGCGAGGGCGTGTGGGCCGACCTTATTCGACAGCGTTTCGTCAAGGCGGTGCAGCGGCTGGGCATGAACCTGACCAGCGGGCGGTTTGGCGAGCTGGACACGTCACGCTTCAAGAAGCCGATCGTCGTTCCCCCGGCCAAGCCCAAACAATGCGGCAACGCCACCGGCCAGCTGGATTTGTTTTCCTAAGCTGCGCTATCAGCAGCACAACAACGCCAACTGGCGTGCTGGGTGTAAAAGGCCAACGGCCGCATTGCGCCATGCGTGCGTCAACCCGGCGCATGCAGGGCAACGCCGCACACGCGTGGCGCAATGCGCCCGGCACCGCCATCATCGCCTGTCGCAGAGAATATCGAATTCGTTGCAGGTTGATTTTTCCACCGGCCCGTAGCAAAGCCAGGGACGGAAGGTGCACCATTGGTGACCTTGGCTGCAAGGGCCAATCCCTGTTCCCTGGCCACGGCGAGATTGTTGCGCAAGCCGGGGTTTGCGGTGTCGTAAGTGCAAGGGTGATTTTCCAATGTGAGGCGATATGCGGCTTCAATATCGTCGATGGCGGTACGCTGCCACTGGGCGGCGCTGCGTGCGGCGGCAGGCGTGTCAATTGCCTGGGAAAGTGCCTCACCGGCAGCGAGCGTGCCGCTCATGGCCAGCGAGGGCATGGCTTTGGCAAGGCGAGGAAGGCGAGCGAACAGGGGGCGGCGATCTGGGTACGTGGCATGCTTGGAAATCTGGCTTCTCATTGTGATTGTTGTGCCGGCTGCCCGCCAGGTTCTTTCGACCAGCCGGCCTTGCGGATGCCGGCCTCGGGCTACGTCAATTTATTTGGCAATGGCAGCATCCACGCTGGCTTGAAACATGCCCAGCAAGCCCTCCTCCAGTCCCAGCGTATGGACTTCATTTGGGGCGAACTCGATGCCTGACTGGACGCCTTCGGCCACCGCAAAATCCTCGCCGTCGAACACGACGTCGTTGGTGAACTCGAAGCGCTTGGCCAGTGATTTCTCGGCATCCTTCCCCTGGAAGTCTGCCGGCCGGTACAGCATTTCGTGGGTCCAGATTGTTTGATTCGGCGCTATCGGGAAGAACATATTAATGGATACGTAATCCGGGTGCATGATAAAGAAGGTATTGGGGAACAGCGTGTAGTACACCGATGCGAAATTGAGAATGTTCCAATCGCTTTCGGGAACATGCATTGCCTCTTCGATATTCGTCCTGGCCGCAACCAGCCTGATATTCGGTCCGTGCTCATAATGGGCGATGACACCATTTTTAAGCGCCGCTTGCAAGGTGGTGCGGTGCAGATAAGGTACATGGTAGCCCTCAAGATAGGTTTTGAGCAGCAGCTTCCAATTCGCTTGCTTCACCACCTTTGTCTTCTTATAGGAAACCAATTCTCCGATGTTGAAGTGCTCGAGATCGTCGGCGATATCACCGAGATAGCTTCGGATGTCGAGCGACGCCGTCGCGGTCGGATGAACCCAAATGAGCCCGAACGCTTCCGCAACGGGAAGCTCGCGCAGATTGCAGTTTGCAGGATCGAGATCCGGGAAATTGTATGATCGGGTCACGCCTTTCAATTTGCCATCCAGACTGTAGGACCAGCCGTGGAACGGGCAAACGAAGGCCTTCAGCCGCTCTTCCTCGCCGTTGACAAGCTTGGCGCCACGGTGCCGGCACATGTTGAGAAAGGCGCGCAGCGTCCCGGCGTTATCCCGCACCACGACAACGGGGAACTTGTCCCAATCGCTCAAGAGATAGGAACCCGGCTCCTGGACATGGGATGCATGGCCAAGCACCATGGGGAAGTCCTTGAATACGGACTGCAGTTCGTCATCAAGGATGGATGGCTCCGAATAGACGTTGACGGGTAGCTGAACGACACGGCCCAGCATGTCCTGTTGGCGGCCGCGTTCTCGCAGGGCGAACAGCTTGTGCATGAGAGCCACTTGTGTTTCGTGCTTCATTGGAATCTCCATATTGTTGTGCCGGCGAGGGCTGCCGCGCCGGCACAACGTACGCTCAAATAAAACCCTGGCTAGCTGTGCGAACGCATGGATCGGATCAAGTTCCCGCGTCCACGAGCAAGTGCCAGCTAGTCACTGCGCACCACGGTGCCTTGTGCGATAGCGCAGATTTTCTCCACCCCGTCTTGCACCGCATAGATCTCCGCCGAGCAAACGGCCTGGCGCTTTCCGACGCTCTTTGCCTGGGCGCGAGCGATCAGATGCGTTCCCGTGGCGGGTCTGACGTAGTTGATCTTGTACTCGGATGTCAGGGCATTGCCGCCGAGCGCTACGCCACCAGCGAAGGTAATGGAGTTGTCGGCGAGGTAGCTGACCACCCCGCCATGCACGAAACCGTGCTGCTGTTTCAGATTGTCAGTGATGTCGATGCGGATTTCCGCTTCAGTCGGCCCGGTGCTGACGAGCTTGGCCGCCAGGAATTGGCTGAACGGCTGGGCTTCAAAGATTTCGCGTGCAATTTCGTGAATGTCGGGCATGTCAACCTCTTAAAGAAAACGGTAAGAACCGTGGAAATCGGGGGTCATGCGCTGGCGTACGAGCGGAATTTCAAGCGCAACAAGCCGAACTGTTGCCGCTCGAATGCCGCTGCCGACATGCGCAGGTATTGGACATATTCATTAGTCTTATCCGCCCCGACCATCGCGATCAGCTCGGGTTTGGCGGCCTCGATCCGCTGGACCCATTCCCGACAGGTGCGGGCATAATCGAGCGCGTCATTGCGAACGTTGACCAGGCTAAGCACGCGGTCGGAAGCTGCCAGGATTTCGCTTTGCCGCGGCAGCATGGAACCAGGGAAGATCTTCTCCGTGATGAATGGCGGGAATTCGGATTCTTCCATCCGGTCGAACACGATGGTTTGCAGCGACAAGCATCCGCCTGGCTTCAAGACGCAGCTCACTTTCTTGAAAAAGTCGCGATAGACCGCGATCTTGTCGTCCGCGCTCCAGCCAGGACCGACGAAGTGTTCCATCGCGCCCACCGACACCGCAGCGTCGAACGAATGCACTTCTTCCAAGGCTTGCCATCCCTTTAACAGGACCTCGATACGGTCGGATCGCGCGCCATCGATCGATTCTTTTTGGTCGGCGCTGAGGGTCAGGCCCACGCAGTGGCTGCTCGGGATTTGCTCGGCGCAGCGGAACATCAGCGATCCCCACCCGCAGCCAATATCGAGAACCCGGCTCCCAGGCCCGATTTCGGCCTGTGCGATGTGATGGTCCAGTTTGCGTTTCTGCGCGGTCTCCAAGTCGTCGTCGCCTTCATACATGGCGCTCGAATAGGTCATGGTGCGATCGAGCCAGTGCTGATAGAAAGATCGGCTCAGGTCGTAGTGGAATTGAATATCTTCGGTCGTCGCGCCCTGCTTTAGGGCAGTATTTTTGCTATCCATGCAAATTGCATCCTGTAGGGAAGTTAAAGGGACAATACAACAGCGTTGGGCCCTGCCGAACAAGCACGGGCCGGGGAGGGAATCGCGGTTATCCGGTGGTGGCGCCCTCGCAACGCCGATAAGCTTGTCCACACGTCAACCGGCTTGATGACACCGGTCCTGCTCCACACGACGTTCTTGATCTTCTCGTCCACGTACACGATGCCGTCGGAAACGATCTTTTGTGTCATATAGAAAAATGGTTTGTTCCAGTGGGCGATATCGAGACCGAACTCGAATTTCTGGAACCTCTTCAGAGACTTCTTGAAAAAATTTGGGCCCTATGACGTTTCCGGTGAAACTTGACATCGGCTATGCTGTGAGGTTCTACCGTCCCGGAGTGCGGTCAAGGGCGGCGCGCGCTGCGCGCGTGCCGGCGTAGCGCCCCCTTGACGGCATGCAGGGCGCATACGCTGGTCCCTGGCCGCCGCCGCGGCCGGCCGGGGCGGCG
>NZ_WHJG01000025.1 GCF_011682175.1 Massilia frigida | reverse complement strand
CTGCATGCCGTCAAGGGTGCGCTACGCCGGCACGCGCGCAGCGCGCGCCGCCCTTGACCGCACTCCGGGACGGTAGAACCTCACAGCATAGCCGATGTCAAGTTTCACCGGAAACGTCATAGGGCCAAAGTTATTCCCGCCCGGATCGTCGTACAGCTCCCAGGTCTCACCGTCCTCATCAATGACGACAGCGCCGCACCAGTTGCCGCTCTCCCCGCCTTGCCCGATGAATGTGAGTAGCCACCATCCCCAACTCGGGCAAATTTCGACGGGCAGCTCAAAAATTCCGGATAAGCTGATACCCCACCACGCCCCATCTTTGTCATAGGCAGGTTCCGAGAAGGCCGCAGGAATCTCGCCTTTTGGGTAATTGCAAAACACCGTGACGCGCCGCCCTAGATGCTCACCTTTGAGAAACCAACAAGTCTTCAGCAGCCCATCAGCTGCCATTTGTATAACGTCGCGCTCCGATACTTGCTCCGAAAAGTTGAGAGTAAGCCGCGCTGCTGCTTCCTCCAATGTGTACCACTTCTTCAGCTTAAATAGCTTCCGCATATGCGCCCCTTCGACGCCCCTTAGAACGGAAACCATGCCGGCCGGGTAAGGGTTTCCCGGTTTTCGAGTGGCCGCTCTAGGCATGGTTAAACTTGTGCCCTAACCGGGCTATTTGGTCTTCATCAATTTTTGAACCGCAGCTGCCTTGTGCTCTGGCGCCAGGTGGGAATATCGCAGAGTCATTTTAAGGTCACTGTGCCCCAGCAGCTCCCGCACCGTGTTCAGGTCCACGCCGGCCATCACCAAACGTGATGCGAAGTGGTGCCGCATATCGTGCCAGCGGAAGGCCCCGATCTTCGCTTCCTTGAGCAGATTGGCCCAGGCGGTCTTGACCTCCACCAGCTCGCCGCCGCTCCTGCCGGGGAACACGATCAGGCCGGTGGATTGCTTCTTCCAAGTGCGCAGGGTGTCGAGTGCTTCGGAGTTCAGCGGTATGTGCCGGGTGCTGCCGCTCTTGGTCGTGTCGCCTTTGAACGTCATCACGGCGTTGTCCAGGTCCACGGACTCCCAGCGCAGCTTGGTTAGCTCGCCTTGTCGAGCGCCAGTATTCAGACTCAACAGCACCATCGGTCGCAGGTGGTCTACGAACTGGCCCTGTGCCAGCGCCGGGAGAAGGTCGTACTTCCGAGCCGCCCGCCATTCATTCGCGCTGGTGCGGCAAGCTCTCTCTCGGGCCTCCCTGGCGGTCAGCGCAGCGCGCAGGCGGACTTCCTCGTCATCTGACAGCCAGCGTACCTTGCCGCCAGGCTCACGTAGCATCTTGACCGAGCTGAGAGGGTGAGACTGGATCGCGCCCCACTCCACAGCACGCGAGAACAAGCCGCGAAGGGCCGTGATGTTGCGGTTGGTGGTAGAGGCCGACATGCCGGCCTTCATCTTCTCTGAGCGCCACTTTTCGATGAGCCAGGCGTTGAATTCATGAAGTGGCCGGTCGAGATGTTCCGAGAAGGACGCCTTGAGCCGAGCGGCGATGTGCGGGCCGGTACGGGTGTTCACCTGGAGCCATTTGGCATACTGTTCATCCAGGAATTTGCCCAGGGTGAGGACTTGGCGTCGTTTGGCGCGCTCATCCTCGGCTGGGTCCATGCCGGCAGCGATCTTGCCCAGGACGATGCGTGCTTCCTCACGTGCGGCGCTTACTGTCGTTGCCGGGAAAGTGCGGCCGAGGGAATATCGGCACTGGCGCCCATCTTGATTTGAATACCGGATACCATACGTAATGGTGCCGCTTGGGCTCATGCGAGCAATGAAGCCGCGTAGGTCAGTGTCGATGATGTCAATGACTGCTGAGGCCGGCTTGAGGTCGCGTAGAAGCTCCCTTGTAATCTTGGCTTTCATGGTGTGGTCTATTTATGGACTAGTTGCGCAGCGTACCACAGCTTACAACCACAGCATGAACTTGTACTAAGCTATTGATTTTTATGATATATTTTTACCTGTGCTTACCGCTGCTAACCTTATCTCCCGGCCTCCGAAGCCAAGGGTTGTGGGTTCGATCCCCGCCAGCCGCACCAGTAAGACAATCAGTATTTCCCTTACGGTACAATTGCCATTCAGGCAACGTCGGCCAGCGGCCGGAAGCAGGCCTGTCCCCCCAATTTCCCTATATTAACGACGCCGGCAAACGGAAATCGTTGCCGCCTATCGTAGGCGCGGAGCTAGGTGGAATCGATCATGAAAAATTTGCTGCATGTCCTGCTGTTATCCTTCACATTCAGCACCTTCGCGCACGGCGCGGAGAATGCGCACTGGAGCGCATCCTGGGCTGCGGTGCCCGATTCTCCAGGCCCTGCGCTGAACACCCAAACCATCCGCCAAGTGGTCCGGACCAGCATTGCCGGGTCGAAAGTCCGCATCCGGCTCTCCAACCTCTACGGCACCAAGCCAGTGACGATCGGCCCCGTGCATCTGGGAGCGCATGCCGGAGACACACAAGTTCAGGCCGGCACCGATCAGACGCTGACCTTCGCCGGCAAGCCGACGGTGACGATTGCCAACGGTGACAGCGCGCTCAGCGATCCAGTCGACATGCAGGTTCCCGCTTTACGCAACTTGGCGGTGAGTCCTTACCTGCCCGAGCAAGTGGCCGTGTCGACCATCCACGGTGCCGGAATGCAGACGGTGTTCATGACGACGGCTGGCGATCTTACTGGCGCGCAGAGTTTTTCCCCTGAGCAGACCGACGACAGCCGCTTTTTTTAACCGACGTCGAGGTCCTGGCCGCCAGCGCGCCACGCACTTCTGTCGTGCTGGGCGATGCGATCACGGATGGCATCGGATCCGCGAACGACAGTAACGCACGCTGGACCGATGCACCGGCGGCGCGCCTGCAAGGGGATCCCGGCCTCGCCCCGGTGGCCGTCGTCAATGCCGGCATTGCCGGCAATCGGCTCCTGAACGATGCGGCCAAACCCTTCATCGGTCCCAGTGCGCTGGCGCGTTTCGGGCGGGATGTGCTGGATAAGCCTGGGGTGCATTGGGTTCTGGTACACGAAGGAATCAACGACATTACCGCGACGCATATGTTGAGCGCCGCCAAGGACCAGGTATCGGCTGCGCAGATCATCGACGGCATGCAGACGCTCACTGCGCGCGCGCGGAAAAACGGGGTGAAAGTCTGGGCGGGGACCTTGTTGCCCTTTGAAGGGACCAAGCGCTTCTACACCGAGGCGGCCGAGGCCAAGCGCCAGGCGGTGAATGCGTGGATCCGTAGCTCTGGCGCATTCGATGCCGTTGTCGACTTCGACCTGGCCTTGCGCGACCCTGCGCACCCCGGGCGGCTTCAGCCGGACTTCGACAGCGGCGATCATCTTCATCCCAACGAGGCGGGTTACAGGGTGATGGCCAACGCGGTCGACCTGCGCCTGCTCGTAGCGCAACCACCGCCCAGCGATGCCGGCCGAAAGGCAGTCTCGGCAGGGGCCGCTGCGGGGCGATAACTGCCTCATGGGGCCGGATGCAGGCAACCGGCCCCCATCAGCTTGGCCATTTTGAAAATTTGTCAAACAAGGTCAAAGCCGCGTAGAATACGGCTGCACGCGGGTGTAGCTCAATGGTAGAGCAGAAGCTTCCCAAGCTTACGACGAGGGTTCGATTCCCTTCACCCGCTCCAATGAGAAATGGCTAAAATCTCGATTTCTCCGCTCCACAAAACGGCTGGCGCTCCACAAAACACCGAAAAGTTACTTTGTAGGCGCCACGATCTTGCCCCGGCGCAGGTAGTGCCGCTGGGTCGTTTTGACGCTGTCGTGCCCCAGCAGATCGCTGGCCGCCTGGTCGCCCCGGTCGTCTGAAGTATCGTCGGCGGCCTTCGCACGCAGGTCGTAGAACCAGAATTTCTCAATCTCATCCTTCAGCTCAGGCACCTCTTTTCCTGCTGCCGCTCGGGCAGTGTCGAAGTGTGCGCGCAGCGTCGGCGCGGTCAGGCGCTTGCCCTGCCTGTTCACCAGCAACGCGGCCGTCTTCATCTTGCAGCCCGCCTTTCTGACCTCAATACGTGCAAGCAGCGCCGCAAGTTCGCCGACGATCTGGATACGCAGCGGCTGCTTGGTCTTCTCTTGGGTGACGATGAGGTGCCCGTCGATGATGTCGTGCTCGCTCATGCTGAGCGCGTCGGCCGGGCGCTGGCCGGTGAGGTAGGCCAGGTCCATGGCATCGCGCAGCGGCGCGCTGGCGTGGTCATGCACGGCCTTAAACACTGCGTCGGTGATATAAACCGTTCGCTTGGCCAGTGAGTGCCCCTGGATGCCCTCGCATGGGTTTGGCAGGTCGGTATACCCCCACCCGCGTGCCTTATTCCACATCGTTGAAAAAACGCGCTTGCACCGGTTCGCCGTGGTCGGCTTGTCCGCATGCCCATCAAGGAACTGCCGGATGTGCATCGGCTTTATCTTGCTCAGCGGCGCCTCGCCGAATGAGGCCATCAGGTGCTTGATGTCCGAACGGTACATCTTGGCCGAGCTGGCGGCCAGCTTGGGCAGCGCATCGGTCAGGTACCGCTTTTGCACATCTCCGAACGTTGCGCCGGCGCTGGGGGCAACAACCACGTTCAATTCGGCGTACTTTTTCAGGGCCAGAATGAAGTCGTCGCCCAGCGCAATTTCCTTGCGTGGCTTGTCCTGGGTGTACATGTAGAAGTAGACCTTGCCGCTTCGTTGCTTACGTGGATGCATATGCGGCGGCATATTCAGGTTACGCGTGTTTTTTCGGCCCATGGCTTATCCTCGGCATTACCCATTCCTTCTCGCGCGGCGCCTCTTTCCGCCCCTCAACTGCGGCGACGGTGACGACTGGCTGTCCAATGGCATTGACCCAGAAGGGCAAGCCCATCGTTCGCAACGCCTCGATTTGTTTCGACTGCCTGCGACGCCCGGTCAGCGTGACCAGTGCGTCTTTAGTGAGAAAAGTTTCCAACTATGCACCATTCCTTTTTATCATCGTTCAGCCGGTTGTGCAGGTACTGAATCACGGGGTTTCGCCGTCACCGGGCGTAGATCGAGAGCGCACCGCTTCACCTCGTCCGAATGCCGGTGCTGGGAAGTCGCGGTTGAAACGCGAGCCCCAGACGCGCTCGACACAGCCGGATTCATGCTGCCGCTCGTGTGAGGGCGTCCAGCTCGTCGGCCACATCGGCTGCCATGCTGGCGCAGGTTTGCAGCGCATCCGCCTGGCTCTCGCGCTGCAAGATCGGTATCGCGGCCAGCAGCGCGCTGATCACGTTGGTCAGGCCGGCCAGGCGCTTGACGTCCACTTCGTTGAAGGCGGTGCTCATCGCGTGCTTCCTTTCTTCGGGTCGAAATCTCGGATCATGGCGATCATTGCTCCGTCGCCACCGACGCTGTAGGTCACATCGCAGGCCAATTGCATCGTACGGGCAGACTGCTCGCCGTTGCTGAGCATGGTGACCAGAATGTCGGCCTGGCCAAAACCGGCCCGTGTAGCGCGCGCCAAGATAACGTCGACGTGCTCACGCAGACCTGGTGCAGCCGACTCCGATGGATCGTAGGCGTAGACCGCGACCATCAGAAATGATGCGGGCGCGCTAAGATTGTAGTGGTCGCCTTTTTTGGCGAAGTGCTGGCGCGCGCTCACGCTGCACCTCCACGGACCAGGTGGAGCACCGGCCGGGCATTGCATGGATAGATCCGTGCGTAATCTTGTGCCATACCGAAGAACATGGCGCGGCTCCTTGCATCCGTGGCGCGGTACAGCGCGACGATGCGCAGCTCTTCATGCGTCAGGTTCGACGGAACATCAGCAGCAACGGGGACCGCTGGCTGTGGTCGAGGTCGGCGCGTAGTCGGGGCGCTCATTGAATCGCTCCCTTCAACGCCGTGAGCTTCGCAAGCATGTCGTCTCGCTCCGTCTCCAGGAATCCTCCCGCGTCCTCAACAATGATTCGCCCAACCTTAGCGAAATCCAAGATCAGACCCAGGCGCGTTCGGATCGCAGCAGCATCGGCGCCTTCAAAATCGGCCAGTGCGACGATTGCGCTAATCATCGGATGAATGCGGTTGTTGACGAAACACACAGCAACGTCTGCGACGTTGACTGCATCACTTGCGCTCGCAATTGCGTCTCGCTGCACGGGGAGTGTGGTGGCGCTCATGCTTCACCTCCGCATACAGGGCTGGCTTTTGCGAAAACGAGCTCTTCAATCGCCCCGTGCCCATCCTTGATTTTTTCGATGGATGAGCCCAGCAGCCGAGTGAACGCGTACAGGGTGTCGATAGTTTCTTGGTCGCACTCGCGGTATTCGAAATGCTCCAGCAGGCCCGTGATCGCCGAGTTGAGCGCGCGCATGTCCATTTGCGCAGTATTGATTTCGCTGGCGGCTTTCTTTGCCATATTCAGGATGCTCATTAGGCTGCTCCCTTCTTTACATCACGATGGACGTGCAGTTCGACTTCGCCGTGGAAGAAATTCAGGTATTGGAGCTGGGTGGCCAGTGAGGCCACCAACTGGCCCACGTCGGCGAAGTCACTGTGTTCGACCTGCTGTTCGTCATTGAGAGCGGCACACCACATGATCCGCCCCAGTGATTCCAGGCCGGCCAACAGGGAGGTGCTGTAATTACTGGCGTGCTCGGCCGCAGCCGCAGCCAAGTCGCGCTGTTCATCAGTCAGCGCGGGGTCAGACAGATAAGGGGGCAGCCTGCGCAGCAAGCAGCCGAGCTCGTACGGTGCGCGCTCGATGTGGTGGAAGTGCGGGTTGGCGAGCGCGAGAATAGCCCCACCTTTTGTAGCATTGTTGCAGCTAGCGGATTTATCGCTTGCTCTTGACGATACCTTATTGATACTATTAGCCTGTTCCAATTTTCACTCCAAAAATTTAGGTTGTACGAGGCCATCCAGCGTTCGAGCGCTGGGTGGCTTTTTTATGTGATCCACTGGTGTCACGGACACAACCATATCACTAAAAACTACCAAATACAACCATTTGAAAATAATTGGTTGTATTTAATATGTAAAAAAATGCCCGGAGCCGGGCAGTCTAGTTGAATGAGAGGAGTCGTCTATTGGTACGCGGACCCGCCGTCCATATCTGGAAAGATCAGATAAGAAGAGTCAAGGATGGAGATTACATCAGCTGGCGTACGCGAGACAAACAAAAACATGTTGAGAATGGCTGCCTGCTCGGTTAGCTCACGCAGTAGACGCCCGTTCCGGACCTCCCGTGCCTGACTCATCGCGCTATCCGACGGATCTTGCTCCCCTCCCCCATTTGCAATAGTCATAATAAGCATGTACGTGCGGGAATCCTTCAGATGCGCGCGCAGTGTCGCTAGCTCCCACAAAGTGCGCGGAACAGCAATGCGCAGGGTATTCCACATCGACAAGTTGGACGAATGTACAAAATTAGCGACCCGGCGATCGTCCATGTAGTCAACCTTCCACGCTATAGAGCTGCCGTGTACTACGCTGTCCCATCTTCCGTCTGGATAAAACGGTTCAAGCACCGGAGCGATCATTGCCTTCATCGCCGATGCGTACTCCGACGGCTTCATGTTGCTTGCGAGTTCTGGGAATTGAGCGTCAATCTTAAATTGCAACGGTGGTATTGGAGCATGCGCGGCTTCTGGTTCTTCGCTCGCTTTCAGAACTTGTGGAAGGCTCGTTACGCCGCGCGCGCGCTTATTCACACTACGTGCTTGCAGTAGGAACGCGGTGGATACGCCCAACGTAGCCGCCAGGGTGTCTAATATTGAGGCACGTGGGGCGGCCTTTCCTGCCTCCCATTTTGCGATCGATTGCTGTGTAATCCCCAGGCGCTCTGCCAGCTGCCCTTGCGTAAGCCCTGATCGCTCCCGCAAATCTTGTAATGTCTTCCCCAGATCGTTATTCATTCTGACAGCCATTTGGTTGTTAATGCGCTAATTGTATAGACTTTGTTCGTCCCTCTCAAAAATATTTTTCGTGTAGGTGTTTTTAGTTGTAAAATGGTTGTGTTACGTACACGGGCCACTTTCATGAACACTGTATTTATAGCTCCATCTGGTATTGCTGACGCTGTCATTGCCGCTGGTACGCAATCAATACTTGCGAGTCAGTTGGGAGTAACGCAGCAGGTCGTGAGTAAATGGTTGCGTCGAGGATGGGTTCCACTTCGCCGAGCAAGCGAAATCGAGGCGCGGTTCAAGATTGCTCGCGCTCGCTTGGTTAACCCGAAAATCATGATGTTGCTCTCAGACGCAACCGACAGCCGCTAAGTTCCAAAAACCTGAGTCTTAATTCGAACGCCGATCAGCTACTCGCTCGGCGCGAGGCCCCTTTACGCCCAAATTTTGGAGAGCAGCATGAAAACCATCATCAAACGCACCGTCATCCAGCTGTACTGCCGCGAGCTGATCAAGGGCTCGACCGTCATCCGCGCGTTCAACCGCTTCAACCTGTGGAGGGCATAAGCATGAGCAGCAAATTCTTTATCGACCTGGGCCATGTCATCGACCTCGAAGGGGAAAAGATCGCGGTCAGCATCCAGACGCAAATGTGGGGTGACGAGATTGAGTATGGGGTGGCGTTCAACGAGTTGAATAATCCGAACGAGCTGTTCCACTTCGGGAGCCTTTTTGACTTTCTCCTCAAGGGCGAAGAAAAGGACTTCGAGATCATCAGCGAAACCCGGCTGTGCGAGCCAGACCGCATTCCAGCTGAACAAATCCGTTCGTTGGTACGTCGCATCCTCAAGCCGCATGAGCTTTGGGGTCAAGTTTTTACCGTCCAGTGGAACGGCACGATGGTGCGTCAGCAATGGCGCCTCATGCCTGTAGACGAAACGCCCCCGTTCTGAGGTCTGTTATGAGCAATATTCAAAAGCTGCGCCTCGACGAGATCAACATCCTTGCTGGGACTCAGGCCCGCGCAAAAACTGACGATGCGACGGTAGGCGAATACAAACTCTCGCTCGAGCAGGGCGTCGAGTTCCCGCCTGTAATCGTGTTTGCCGACGGTAGCGAAGGCGGCAGATGGCTGGCTGATGGGTTCCACCGCTACCATGCGCACCGCGCTGCCGGCCTCGCTGAAATTCGGTGCGATGTTCGCGCCGGCACTTATCGCGACGCAAAACTGTTTTCGTTCGGCGCCAATGCAACGCACGGGCTGCCGCGATCCGCTGCGGACAAAAAGCGCGCTGTCGAGGAAATGCTTGACGACCCGGAATGGTCTACTTGGACTCAGATGCAGATTGCTGCCGCGTGCCACGTGAGCCGCGAGTATGTGTCGCGTGTGTCGACGTCGCGCAAGCCATCTTGTGATCGATCACAAGATACGGTTCGTGATGTCACGCGGAACGGCGCTACCTATCAGATGGATACGGCGAAGATCGGCAAGCCAGCCGCACCCGCACCCGCACCCGCCGCGCAACCGCCGTTTGCTCCGCCAGTCGAGCCTGCAACCGTGTCACAGCCGTGCGTATCCGCTGGTGCCGGTCCCGTACCAGCAGAGGACATTCTCGACCTCGGCGTCTCTGCCGCCGCATCAGCCGGCTCCGCATCTATCGCCCAGTTCATTGACGGGCTGGACGATGGCCATGTGCCGGACCTCGAAGAATTAAATAGTGCCCTGGAGGGTAAAAACGAGGCGCTGCGCGAGGAAATTACAGAACTCAAGGCGCAGGTTGCAGCGCTTGGCAGCACGGATCAGGGCGCCCGCATCGAAGCCCTTCTGCGTGAACTTCACGAGGCGCGCAGCTTGGCTACTTCGCACCACAACGACTTCCTGAAGGCTAACGACCAGGTCGTGAAGTTCGACAAGTTGCTCAGGTACGGACTGGATCACGGAATCATGCAGGCCCAGAATCCGCGTGCCGACCGCAACAATCCGATCCAGATCGTCAGCTTGGCAACGCTCAAGGACGCGCCGCTCGACGTTAATCTGCTGGTGATCGACGAATGCCACGTGTTGCCGACATCGCTCAAGAAGCGCCTGACGCAGCGTCGCGGTGAACGCGGTTGCTTCACGATCGGATTGACCGCCACACCCTTTACAAAGGGACTCGGCAAGTACTTCGACCACGTCATCAACGCGGCGACCACGAACCAACTGATCGCCGAGAAGCGCCTCGTACCATTCCGCGTCTTTGCTGCATCCGAACCAGACATGACCGGCGCCGAGGTGTCTAACACCGGCGAGTGGGTCGAGAGAGAAGTGGAATCGCGTTCGCTGCCCATCATCGGTGACGTCATCCAGGGCTACAAGCAGCATGGCCAGGACAAGAAGTTCATCGCGTTCGCATCGTCCGTCGCACACGCGGAAGAGCTTCAACGCCAGTTCATGATGGCCGGTGTGATCTGCGGCCTGTACACCTATCGTCAGACCGACGACGAGCAGGTCGCCGCCGTTGCTGAGTTCCGCAAGCCGGACAGCTACATCCGTGGCCTCATCAGCATTGAGAGCCTCACCCGCGGCTTCGACGTGCCCGACATTGAGGTGCTGATAATGGCTCGCCCGTTGCGCAAGGCGCTTGCGATCCACATCCAAATGCTGGGTCGGGTGCTGCGCTGTTCAGAAAGTACAGGAAAACACGAAGCGATCGTGCTCGACCACAGTGGCAACTGCATGCGCTTCTGGACCGATGTGCAGCACTTTTTCGAGAACGGCATTGACGAGCTGGACGGCGGCAAGCCCAAGGAAGCCGTGGCGCCGCCGAAGAAAGCCGAGAAAAAGCCGGTCAAGTGCCCGGTGTGCTTTCACGTCCACGATGCTGCGCCGGCCTGCCCATCGTGCGGTGCTGCGTACGAAAAGTCGGCTGTCATCGAAAAGGTTGCCGGTGTGCTAAAAGAGGTAAAGGGCAAGAAGCCGGCGCCATCGGTGGACGACAAAAAGGAGTTCTACTCCGGCCTGCGATTTGTCGCTGAGAGCAAGGGGTGGAGTCTCGGGTGGGCGTCGCACAAGTTCAAGGACAAGTTCGGCGACTGGCCGGATACCGAAATGAAAGCAACGCCCGCAGCAGAGCCGAGCAAAAAGGTGCGGGGCTGGGTCACTTCACGCCACATCGCCGAGAACCACGCCAAGAAGAAGGCGGCGGGCGCATGAGTGATTTCCTGCAATTCGTCCAGGCGAACGGCATCATCGTGCCGGACACGTTTACGCCTGGCCGCTGGATTCGGTGCAAGACCGAGAGTCATCCGCGCAAGAAGAACGGCAGCATCAAGCTTGCCGACGACGGCCTGGTCGGCTGGTGCCAGGATTACGCTGTACACGCCGAGCCGGTGATGTGGCGCGCCAGCGATGACGCCGCCGCGCTTGTCGCACCGATCGACCGCGCCGCCATCGCACGCCGCCAGGCTGAGCGCCGCGCCGCGCTGTGCGAAGCCACGTTTGCCGCGCGCGCCTACTACGACCGCTGCGCACCGCTGCGCGACAGCCATCCCTACCTGGTGGGCAAGGGGCTCGGTGTGGCCGGCTGCGTCGGCCTGCGCGTCGATGCCGATGGCTGGCTTGTCGTCCCGATGCTTTACAACGGCAAGATTCTCAGCCTGCAGCGCATTTCGTCGGACGGCGAGAAGAAATTCCACTTCGGCGCCACGACCAAGAGCGCCTATTACGCCATCGAGCGGAATGGTGCCGCCGTCACGGTCCTGGTCGAGGGCTTCGCTACTGGCCTGACCATCTTTCAGGCCATACCGAACTGCCGCGTCATCGTCGCGTTCAACGCCGGAAATCTTCCCGTTGTCGCCGAGCGCATGGGCCGCTCCGGGATGGGCGTCGTATGCGCTGATAACGACCATGAGACTGCCGCGCGCATTGGCCGCAACCCCGGCCTTGACGCCGCGCACGCCGCAGCCGAGCTGCTGGGCGTGGGCGTTGCGGCGCCGGCCTGCAATGGCAGCGACTGGAACGATTACGCCATGGAGCAGATGGAGCTGGCGCTGGAAGGCCAGGCATACAGCTTCAGCCGCAAGCGCACGGTGCTCCAGGTGCAGGCAAGCGTGTTCGCCGACATCAAGCTGAAGGTGATGCGGGAAGCGCGGCTGCTGCGCGTGAAGTAGGGCAAGCAGCCCGCATCCGACTTCGTGCGAATTTCGTTCGAAGCCGAATGCGGTACCAGCCAGACGAATTTCGTCGGGCTGATCGAGCCAAGCCAACAGCGCGGCGCCAGGTGGAGCGGACGACACCAGAAAAAACGTGCAAGCGCCTGAATCGGCCCACACCGCAAAAAGACCGACAGCACCGTCGAACACCAAGGCACAGCACGAACAAGGCGCAGAGGGGGCCTTGCCGAGGCCTGAGAGCACAGGCCGGAGCGAACAGAGGTACAGAGTTGGAATGCTTGGCTCGTTTGGCAGGCGCATTCACCAGAGTGCGCCAATCGAAAGAGCGAGGGGGCGGCCTGGACGAGCCGTAGCGGAACTGACCATCCGTGAATACGTCACTTTCGATACAAGTTTTTGCTGATTTTGCTCGGGGGCCAGGAACACCTAACCCTCATACATACCGACTGCGGAGGGGTTCCAACCAACCCCTCTAAATGACCACTATGGCCGAGAGAAATGCATGACAAAAAGCGACCGCCCGATACCGGCAAAGATTGAGCAGCGCCTGATGGAGTTACTGAAAATGAAGGAGTTCGATATGCAAGAAGTGAACTGGTGCCGCTCGACGTACTGGGCCCGGCGCGATGACTGGCATCTGATCCTGGTGGCGTGCCACAACGCTGCGCTGGCCCGGACAGCAGCCGAAAGCGGCGAGGTGCGCCCATGAGCAAGCGCCCGACACTCACGCTGCGCTGGCCTGTCAAGACGCCACCGGTGCCCGACATCGTCTTCGTTGACGTGACTGAGGATAGCGCGCCACCGGCGCTCAATCCTGTGCGCGTCGCCACGCTGCCGCCGGTGGTGCGCGGGACCGTAGCACAAGAGCACTACGAGAACGTTCTGCGACTGCTGGACGGATGGGCCGAATGGATCAGGACTGGTGAACCGATTGCCGAAGGCGCGCCACGGCAATGCCTGGGCGCCCCAGACGCACGCATTCACAGCTTCGAGGACATGGAAATCGAGGTCAACAAGCGCCTGGTGCGCGAGGTGCACACGGCGGTCTGGGACCTGTGCGTCATCGAGCGCGAGGCGGTCATGTCGCACTACGGCCTCAAAACACGCGGCGTCTGGCGCGCGGACTTCGCCAAGGTGTTCGATCAGGCGGTCGACAGCTTGTTCAGGCTACTTAAAGACCGGGTGGCCTGTTGACTCGCCTAAATTCTCAGGCCAGTACGGGGACAGCACCAGCAACACTCAAAAGCGAGGCGGCGCATTCCGCCATAAAAATGGGAGAGAAAGATGGGTCAAGTCAACGAGTCGGCACCAACAGGTCTGCGCAACGAGAAGCCAGCAGTTTCGCTTAAGGTCATGAGGGAGCGCGGCATGCCCGGCGTGTCGACCGTCAAGAGCTGGGGCGTCGATCCGCGCCTGGTGCAGTTTGAGCCCGGCTTTAATCGCCCGATCAACCGCGAGCATGTGGAGTCGATCAAGGCATCGCTGCGGGCCGGGTACGAGCTGGACGATATCAAGGTGCGGATCGAAGAGGGCGCCATCATCGCGGTTGACGGCCACCACCGGGTAACTGCGGCTGTGGAATGGCTGGCAGAGCCTGGCGTGCGGGAACCGGATGGTGGGTTCCAGCTGGGTGCCAAGCAGTTCCGTGGTGGCGATGCAGAGCGCGTCATCCACCTGATCACCAGCTCGCAGGGCTTGGGCCTGACGCCGCTGGAGCGGTCGGCACAGTATCGCAAGCTCGTCGGATGGGGCTGGACGCCGGCGGCGATCGCCGAAGCTGTAGGGCGGTCGGTGCAGAACGTGAGCGATGCCCTGGTGTTGGCCGATGCAAACAGCGACGTGAAGCTCGCGGTCACCGAGAAACAGATCAGCGCGAGCAACGCGGCGAAGATCGTGCGTCAGAGCGGCGGGCGCGCCGGCGCCGTCATCGCAGAGCACGTCGAGGCAGCACGTCTCCAAGGCAAGGCAAAGGCCACGGCCAAGCAGATCGCCGGGAACACGCCCAAGGACCTGGTCGCAGCGATCCGGCGCGAGATCGATAGCGGCGGGACGTTCCGCGCCGAGGAAGTCTGCCCTACGTTTGCGGACTTGATCACCTACCTTCGCGGAACGGCTGCTCGCCACCCTCACGCTGAACAAGGAACAGAATGATCGAGTACATCAACAAGCGAATGATCGAGTGGTCGACATGGTGCAAGCGCCGTGACGATGGCGGCATGGGGTATCCATCGAAGTCGAACTATTGCGATCTGGTCCAGATTCGTGGCGCTAGTGGTGCTGGTCCGATCACCGAAGCGGCGGCAGCATTGGAGATCGAGGCGATCATCATCGCGATCCGCCAGAAGGCGCCGGCGCAGTACGACGTTGCGTTTTGGTTTTACCTGGCGGGCTCCATGACGGTAAAGCGCATTGCGGCCGAATTACACTGTAGCGAAGTGACCGTGTACAACCGGCTTCACGCGCTGCACTTGGCGGTAATGGATGCCCTGCATGACCTGGAGATCAAGGCCCAGGACCTCGCTGAAGGGTTACGAAACAATACTCAGAAAGTTTCTTGACGGACTTTAGGGTTAGGGTTATATTGTGCTACGCTTGCTCATCTGTACGTAGATGACAGTAAAGCAAAAAGCCCGCGCCGAGAGGTAGCGGGCTTTTTGCATTCCAGATCATGCAGTCTGTAGCTCAGATGGTTAGAGCGCTCCTGGGCGGGCTGAAATAGTGCCTTAGCTAATAGGACAGGTCGCTGGTTCAATTCCAGCCAGCTGCACCCGTACACAGCGAGACCATCCATGGCAACCACCACCAAGCCCGACAAGCACCTGGTGCGCGAATACATGGACCGCCGCACGCACGCTGAACACGACGATCCACCGCCATCTCCCGACGACATCCGCCGAGAGCTGGGATGGGGGCTGATCCCGCATAACGACGAACCGGATGCCGAGCCATGACGACCACGACGACAACCATCAGCCTCAAGGTACGCAAGGCCTGGTGGCTGATGCCGTACCTGCACACGCTCGCACTGTTCCACGTGATGACCTGCACGGAGCCCAACTGGGCAAGGATCAAACGCTTGATCCGCAAGGGCGTGACGGTCGAGCCTTTGCCTATTCGCTGATCGCTACTGCGCCATCGCACTCCAGCGGCGCGACTCGTAAAGCGGGTGCAGTCACCGATGAACCATGACTACGGACTCCAACCGCAGGGTATCGCGGGCAATCGCGTAGAGCAGGCGGTGACAATTCCATTGACAAACCATAGGAGAGACCATGTCCATTACCAGCGACACCAGCGTGACCGCCCTCATCGAGCAGCGCATCCGCGATCAGGTGAAGGGCGACGTCGTGCCAGCCCTTGCCGAGTTCGAGTTGACTGTCGAAGCGGCGATCAACAAGCTCGGCGTGTTCGCACCCATGACGCCGCTCCATTCGCTGGTGAGGGACGTGCGCACCAAGCACATCGACAACCTGGTTAGGCACCGTGTCGACGCGCTGGTTAATCAACTGGTGCTGAATGACCCCAATGGGCAAATGGTTGTGCAATCGGGGCAGACGCGGCTGGTGTCGAAGTCCTGGAGCGGCGCAGGGGTCGATGCGCTGAACGTGCATGCAGGTGAGCGCATCATCCCACAAGCGGCTAATCCTGCTGCTGCGGGCCGTGCCGATGGCGCAATCCAGCCGGGTGCAACCTTGTTCGTCGAGTGCGATCGGGCGCTGACCGACGAGCAGGTCAAGAAAATCAAGGCGGGCATTCTCGCTGACCTTCCGACGGGCTGCAAGGTGGTGGTACTGCATGGCGGGGTGAGGGCAACGGTTTCCGTCGGCTGATCCGCATGGCAGCACGACCCAAGTCGATTTGCCGGAAGGTGGCATGCGGTGCACTACTCGACACGCCAGGCTATTGCCCCAGGCACGCCAAGCTGAAGGTGGGCTGGAACCGCTCACACGGAGACAAGAGCAGCACAGAGCGCGGGTATGGCTGGGACTGGCAGCAGCTGCGTTCGCGCATCCTGAGCCGCGACATGGGCCTGTGCAAGATCAAGCGGCCGGGCTGTACGTTCGTCGCTCGTGAGGTTGACCACATCATCGGCAAGGAACAAGCCCGCAGCCGAGGATGGACCGACGAGCAGATCGATGCGGAGAGCAACCTACAGTCGGCCTGCTCTTGTTGCCACGCGGCGAAGACGCAGGAGGAAGGATAGCGATGCCGCATTCGGCACGGAGGGGGCGGTCAAAAGTCTGGCCGAAAAGCCTTCTAGACCGACTGTTTCGTTCAATTTTCACATCCCCAATTCAAACTTTCAGATTTTCCACGGAGTAACTCATGCCGAAGCCCCGCACGCCTTCGAATATCCTCGAAGCACGGGGAGCGTTCGCCCATAACCCCGACCGTCAGCGCGAAGATTTTGATTCCGGCGCTTTCGATAAAGCGGCGCCGGCATATTTCAACGACGGCCAGGTCGCGGTGTGGAATGAAATGGTTGGCCTGCTGCCGGAATCCGTTTTGCAGTCGACCGACCGCATGGCCGTTGAGTTGACGGCGCGCCTGGTGGCCCGCTTCCGTGCGCTCGATGATGGCGATGTGACGATGGCGCAAGCCGCGCAGATTCGCACGGCCCTGGCCTCGCTTGGCATGACCCCGGCCGACCGGTCGCGCGTGTCCTCCAAAAAAGCCCCCAAAGTCAATCCGTTCCTGGCGTTGGTGGGGCAGAAGAAAGCCTGACGTGTCCGCCGATTATGTCGGCACCGCGCTGGAGTATGCGAAGGCGGTTACCCGAGGCGATGTCATCGCATGCAAGTGGGTCAGGCTGGCTTGCAAGCGCCACCTCAACGACCTGAAGGCGGCGAAGAAGCGCGGCGCCAAGTTCTACTTTGACGAGGATGCTGGTAACAAGGTCTGTCAGTTTCTGTCGCTGATGCCGCATACCAAAGGCCAGTGGGCCAGAAAGCGCGAACTGATCGTGCTTCAGCCATGGCAGTGCTTCGCATTCTGTGTGCTGTTTGGCTGGAAGCAGTCGAAGGACGGGCGTCGTCGCTTCCGCAAGGCCTACTTCGCGGTGCCGCGAAAGAACGGGAAGTCGATCATCGGCTCGGGCATCGGGTTGTACATGTTCGCGGCCGACGGTGAGTTTGGCGCGGAAGTGTATTCAGGCGCGACGACGGAGCGCCAGGCATGGGAGGTCTTCCGGCCAGCCAAGCAGATGCTTGAGCGCACACCGGAACTGCGCGACGCTTTTGGCGCCGAGGTGTGGGCCAAGGCGTTGGTCAATCCAGAGGACGGTTCGCGCTTCGAGCCGGTCATCGGTAAGCCAGGCGACGGATCGAGCCCATCGTGCGCCATTGTCGATGAGTACCACGAGCATGACACCAGCGACCTGGTCGACACGATGGAGACCGGCATGGGGTCGCGCGAGCAGCCCCTGATGCTGATGATCACGACCGCTGGGTTCAATATCGCCGGCCCGTGCTTCGATCAGGAATCGGACGCCAAGAAGATGCTTGAAGGGGTGCTCGACAACGACGAATTGTTCGCGCTCATCTACACCATCGACGATTCCGATAAGTGGGATGATCCGGCCTCGCTCTACAAGGCGAATCCGAATATGGGCGTATCGGTCGATATCGACTTTCTGCTTAGCCAGCAACGCCAGGCTGTACAGAGTGCTTCGAAGCAGACGCGATTCAAGACGAAGCACCTGAACATCTGGTGCTCGGCCAAATCGGCATGGCTCAATCTGCTGGAGTGGGACAAGTGCACGGATCGCACGCTGCGTCCGGAGCAGTTCAAGGGTGAGAAGTGCTATATCACGCTCGACCTGGCCCACCGGTCAGACGTGTGCGTGATTATGCTGATGTTCGTGAAAGAGATCTCAGGCAAGCAGCACTTCTACCTGTTCGGCAGTTACTACTTGCCCGAGAACGCGATCGAGAACGACACTAAGAATTGCAGCGCCTACCGCAAGTGGGTGATCGAAGGGTTCCTTCAGCAGCACGATGGCGCCGAGATCGACTTCGATCTGATCGAGGAAGACACGCTGGCCATGATCGCTGCGTACGGGCCCGAGGAAGTTGTATTCGATCCCTACCGCGCCGCCCAGCTGGAGCAGCGGCTGACGAAGCAGGGCATCAACGCGGTGGAATTGGGGCAGACGGTCAAGAACCTGTCGCTACCAATGAAAGAATTTGAAAGTGCTGTGAAGGCTGGCCGCATGCACCACGACGGCAACCCCGTCCTGACCTGGATGGCGTCGAACGTGGTCGCCAAGCTGGACGCAAAAGACAACATCTACCCTCGCAAGGACAAGCCCGAGCAGAAGATCGACGGGATTGTCGCGGGGATCATGGGCGTGGCGCGCGCGATGAGCGGCGAGACGAACGAAATTTCGCAAGGTTTTGTGGATATCTAAATGAAAATATTTGACGCGATCGTCGCCATGTTCACCGGGCGGCAGGCATCGTCACGTCCGGAGGTTTCGAACGTGAGCTACAGCGATGCCGTGATGGATGCATTCGGCGTCTCGTCAGCCGGCACTACGGTATCGGCAACTTCAGCCATGCGAGTGTCGGCTGTTGTCGCCTGCGTGGCGAAAATCAGCGGTGCGATCGTCAGTATGCCGATCCATGAATACTCGATGGATGGCGGCGAGATCCCGGCCCTTCTCCCGCGCAGCGACCTGTGGTATTTGCTCAACGAGCAGCCCAGCCCGCAATATACTGCGGCGTCGATGTGGGAGGGCACCAGCATGTCGCAACTGCTACGTGGCGATGCCTTCGGCCTCATCAAATGGCGCACCAATGGCAGGCCCCGTGAGATCCTGCCGTTGCCATGGGGATGCGTCCCACCGATTCGCACCGGCGACGGACGTGTTCGATACTACGTCAACATGCCTTCCCACGGCATTTCTACCTGGTTCGAACCTTCCGACATCCTGCATTTCCCCGGCATGGGCTTCGATGACACGACCATGCGATCGATGTCAGCGATCCAATTCGGCGCTCGTAATGCCATCGGTAATGCCTTGGCCATGGATGAGTACAGCGGGAAGTTCTTCGAGAACGGTGCTCACCCTTCGATGATCCTGCAAAGCCCCAACAAGATGAACCCAAGCCAAATTTCTGACTTGCAGCAAGCCTTCGCCCGCAAGTACGCTGGCCTGAAGAATGCGCACGCTGTCCCACTGGTTCTGACGGAAGGGCTGACGGCGAACCAGATGAATATTTCAGCCGAGGACTGCCAGCTGCTGGAAGCGCGCAGGTATCAGGTGCTCGATGTGGCGCGCGCATTTGGCGTGCCTGGCTTCATGATCAATGAGTCGACCGGCGCAACATCCTGGGGTTCTGGCATCGAATCGATCGGGCGCGCCTTCGTTCAGTACACCTTGCAGACCTGGCTGAAAAAGATTGAGCAGGAGTTGAACCGCAAGCTTTACCCGCGCAACACCGGCCGCTTCCTTGAATTTCACCGTGAAGCGCTTTACGAGGGCGATATCGCCGCTCAAGGGGCCTTCTTCCGGCTGGCACTGGGCGGGCCTGGCGCTGGCGATGCCTTCATGTCGCTCAACGAAGTGCGCCGCCGGCAGCGCCTGCCGCCAGTGGAAGGTGGCAACGAGCTCTACCGCGCCCCGCGCGATCAACCTCAACCTGCTTCGAAAGATGTTGTATGACCTACCTTATGAAACTCTGCGTTGACAACGCCGCATCCTCGACGGCGAAGCAATCGATCTATGTATCGAACAGCACCGGCCAAACGCTCTATATCCGGGGCATCATCGCCGCGAACTTCGACGCGAATGCGGCCGATGTGATCGCCAGCTTGGATCAGGCCGACCCGGAGCAGGTACTCAATATTCGATTCAACACACCGGGCGGCGATGTTTTCCAGGGCAAGGAGATCGCTGCGGCCATCAGGAACTATCCTGGTGCGACCATCGGCCATATCGACAGCCTGTGTGCCAGCGCCGGCACCAGCATCGCTCTTGCGTGCGACGAAGTCGAGATGAGCAAGGGCGCCTTCTTCATGATCCACAACGCGCAGGGGATGGCGTTCGGAGACAAGACCGAGCTGCGTGATCAAGCCGATCTGGTCGAGAAGATCGAACTGTCTATCGTGGACGACTACACCGAGAAAACAGGTAAGCCTCCCGAAGAGGTGATCGCAATGATGGAAGCGGAAACGTGGATGGACGCTGACGAGGCGCTATCCCACGGCTTCATCGATCGCATCGCTGGCGCCACGGCCAAGGCATCGAACGCTTGGAACCTAGCCGCCTATGCGAACGCACCTGCAGCACTTGCACCAAGCGCGCCGGCCGCAGCGCGGTCCATGATCCAGGCGAATGCCAACCGCCTCGCACTGATTCAAGCCCTGTAACGCTTCTCGCGTACGCCCGCCGAGGTCGGTCACCTCACCCAATCGGGAGCCATTGCGGCTCCCTTTTTTATTGAAAGAAACACATGGTCACTATCGAAGCCCTGCGCGAGAAGATTGCAAACCTCGCTACCCAAGCCAATCACCTGCTCGCCGAAAAGGGTGATCAAGTTTGGACCAAAGAAGACCAGAAGAAATTCGACAACTTGACGGACGAAATCAGTTCCGCCAAGGGCCAGGTCCGCAACATCGAAAAAATGCGTGAGCTGGAAGCCGACCAGTATTTCAAGGAAAACGGCCCGACCAACAAGGCCGAACCTGGCGTAACGGTCGACGCTCTGGTCGCTGTCGCTCTGTACATGCGCAATGGCACCAACGTCACGGCGGAGCAAGCAGTTGCTATTCGTAACGCGATGTCGACCACGACCCCGGCCGAGGGCGGTTACACCGTGCCGGCAGAGATTGCCACCATGGTGATCGAAAGGCTCAAGGCGTTCGGCGGCATGCGCGAGGTGGCCACGATCATTTCGACTGCCGGCGGCAATCCGCTGAACTACCCAACATCAGATGGCACTGGTGAGGTTGGAGAAATCGTCGGTGAGAACGCGCCGGCAACCGGTGGCGATGTCACGTTCGGCACGGTCGGGCTGCCGGTGTTCAAGTATTCGTCCAAGAAAATTGCACTGCCGCTGGAGCTGATCCAGGACAGTGCCATTGACGTTATCGCCCTTGTTGTGAACCGTCTCGCGATGCGCATCGCACGGATCCAGAATACGCACTTCACCATCGGCCCCGGCACGACCACGCCGGATGGAGTGATCACGCGTGCCGGTATCGGCAAGATCGGTTCGACGGGCAACACGGTCACGCTCACCTACGAAGACACCATCGACCTCAAGCACGCAGTCAACCGCGCATACCGCGCCAACGCCGCGTACATGATGAACGACCTGAGCGTTGCCACCGTGTCGAAGCTCAAGGACACCACCAGCCGCCCTATCTGGACCCCTGCAATCACCGCCAGTGCGCCCGACCTGTTGAACGGTCATCCAGTAGCAATCAACGACGATGTTCCGGTCATGGCTGCAAACGCGAAGTCCATCGCGTTTGGCGACTTCTCGCAGTACACGATCCGTGACGTTGCAGGCAGCACGGTCCTGCGCCGCTTCGACGATTCGGCGTTTGCCTTGAACGGCCAGGTCGGCTTCTGCGGCTGGCAGCGTTCGGGCGGCAACCTGCTCGAACCAGCTGCTGTGAAGGTGTACCAGAACTCGGCCACCTAACCATCTGGCGGTCGGCTTCGGCTGGCCGCCACCTTCCAGGAGAATCCCATGTCGAAAATCCCAAAGAATGCCCCGCTGATCGAGGCGACGCCGCTGGCCGATCCAGTCCCTCCTGTTGACGTGCTTCCGGCCGCCGAGGAAGCGCTGCTGGTCGAGGCGCCACCGCTGGTCCGCGCGCGCGTGCTGGTCGGCTGCGCACTGGGCAAGCCCGGTGACGTGATCGAGATCGACGCTGCGCTGGCCGAGACCATGACCACCGTGCTCGATACTGCCCCGGCCGCCGTGACATACGCCGAATCCATCAAGAAAGTCTGAGCTATGACCATCCGCCTTCTCTGCGCCTACTCGATCTACCCTGCGAACGCCGTTGTCGTTTTCGATGCTGGCACTGAGGCCGGCCTGATTGCCGCGAAGATGGCGAGCGCCGATGTCACCGGTGGCACACCATACGTGCCGCCGGCGGCCATCAGCGCGAAGCCCATCACAGTCAGTATCGATATCGAGGGCCGGACCAAGCGCTACGCGATGTCGAGCACAAAGGGTGCGCAGAAGTGGTTCGGCAGCGCCATTGCCGGAATCACATATGGCGGCTTGGTGGCGAACGCCAGTGCCTACCGCGCCACGTACGGGCTCACGCTGGTAGCGGAAGCCCCGTTCTACGCGTTTCAGCTGGTCTACGTGAACTTGGCAAACAACGCGATTACCGGCATGCGTTTTATTGCAGGCGTTACCGAGACCACAGTAACAACCGTCACGGCAAACAACTGTAAGCCGGTAATCGGCGGCGTAACCTACGGCGTCATGGCGCCTGCTGGGAGCATACTCGGCTTCTTCCCCGTGACTTGGGGCGGACAAGCGACACTATCGGCAAGTCCGTCGGTGACGACCTCGCAGGTGGTGATTTCTGACGTAATCCCAGCCGGCTCAGTGCCGCGTGTGGATGTGCCAGGCGGGTATCCCGCTGTGGTCATACGTGCGGACCACGACCCAGCCACTGGCGGCCGCTTCACGTTCGTGAATACGCCTGCCAGCATGCGCACGCCAAACGCCGCCAATCGTGGCCGCATCGTTCAAACCTTCCAATACGGCGCCGATGCGGTCACCAACCCGAATATCAATATGCCATTCAGCGGCGAGACACACCTGATTTTCCCGATATTCCACTACTTGGTGCCATCGCTAACAGTCGGCATCGCCATTGATTCGACCGGCCAGAACGATGCTCTTGTGGCCGACGTGTTCACGTCGTGGGGCTACCGTGGCTGCGCAGATGCCTCGTCACCTGCCCGGCCGGTCAACTACGTGAATCTGGGTTGCTCGGGGAAAGGCTCGCCCGAGTTCTGGGCGCGCACGGTGGAAATGATCCTGGCCGGTGTGCCGATTAATACCGTGCTTTACGCGCCCGCATCAGTGAACGACGATTACACGATTGCGACATTGCCGCGCAAGTTCGCCGAGCACCGCGCCCGTGCTCTCGAAGCAATCCGTTTCTGCGAAGAACACAACATCAAAAACCTGTGCTTTCTGAAACTCCTGCCGTGCAACGGCAACAACACGGTGCAAGACGGGTACCGGACGGCATTTAACGCGTGGCTCGATACGATCCCTGGCGTGTCAACTCTCACTTTCCCCGAGCTGGGAAACGGTGCTGTGCCAGAGCGCTGGGTGTCAACGATGAACTTCAACGACGACGGGCTTCATCCAAACAACTTCGCAATCGAAACGGTGAAGGCCCGGCGCCTCACCAATTATCTTAACTCGCTGGTGTAAAGAGCAGCCATGACTTCACGCCAAATCACCGCGCCGGCCGAGCTGGCGGTTTCCCTGGAAGACGCTAAGTTGCATCTGCGCGAGACCACGAACGATCTGGATGCATCGATCACGCGGTGGCTCAAGGGCATCACGCGCGAGTGCGAGCACCAGATCGGGCGCGCGCTGATCTCGCAAGCCTGGCGCCTGGCCCTGCCAGCGTTCGAGGACGCGCTTCGCCTGGAGCGCGCGCCGCTTATCGCCGTGCAAAGCGTCAGCTACTACGACGCCGACAACGCGCTCCAGCTCATGGCGCCGGAAGCGTATTACGTCGACGCCGTGACCGAGCCTGGCTACGTCGTGCCGGCTGCGGGCGCGGCCTGGCCTGCCACGTACGCGCGCCGCAATGCCGTGGTCGTGGAATACACATGCGGCTATGGCCTGACCGCAGCGAGCGTGCCAGAGAATATCCAGCTGTATATTCTCGCGCGCCTGTGCGAGCAGTTCGACCCAGCCACACGCGAGTTCAAGGCCACCTCGCAATCGATATATGTGGACCGGCTGCTTGATGCCTGCCGGGTGTACGGGTGAGCGCCTTCGCGCAGACCCTGCGCCACCTGGTGACTATCCAGGCGCCTGTCGGCCGCGACCCGATCGGCCAGCCCATTCCGGGCGGCTGGGTCACGCACGCCACCGCCTGGGCTGACGTGCGCATGGTCGGCGGCCTGGAAGCCATCAAGGCCGGCGCTGTGGTGTCGCAGGTCAAAGCCTCGATCCGCATGCGGTACCGGACCGACCTGACCGCAGCGATGCGCGTCGTGCACGGCGCGACGATTTACAAAGTGCTGGCGGTGTTGCTGGACGAAGAGCGGCACCAGCACGTCGACCTTGTTTGCGAGGCCATCAAATGATCAAGTTCGACACCAGTGCGCTGCTCGATGCGTTCAAACAGACCACCGCCCTGATCACCGAAGTAGTTGGCGAGCCGACTCTTCGCGCTGCTGGTTTCGCCGGTGCCGCAGTGATCAGGGACGAGGCGAAGCGTAACGCCATGGCACACCAGCGCACTGGCACCCTGGCCCGCAGCATCGTCGTAAAGCGATTGGTCGAGGAATCGGACGGCAAGCGTCAAGCGTACCTGGTCACGGTGCGCGGCGGGAAATCCAACGCCGGCGGCGATGCGTTTTACTGGCGCTTCCTCGAATTCGGAACCGCCCATTCGCCTGCATACCCTTTCTTGCGCCCGGCTTATGAATCGAAAAAACAAGCCGCGGTTGATGCGATGACGCGCACGCTGGCGCAAAAAATTAAAGAAAGGCTGGGCGGGCAATGAGCATGGAAACAGCCGTTTATGCCGCGCTGCTGGGGCTTGGTGCCGGCGAGGTGTTCCCGGATTTCGCGCCAGAGGGCACCGTGCCCCCGTACCTCACCTTCCAGGCGGTCGGAGGTGAACCGATTGATTTTCTTGACGGCGCTGTACCGGACAAGGAGTTCACGCGCGTGCAGGTCAACGTATGGGCCGCCACGCGCCTGGAAGCATCGAGTATTGGCAAGCAGGTGGAGAACGCTTTGCGCGTCGTGGCGGGCCTGCAAACCTCCGTGCTGACTGGCCGCATTGCCACGTTCGACGAAGCCACCGAACTGCGCGGAACGATGCAGGACTTCGAATTTTTCACCTGATCCCATTCATCAATTGATTGAAAGCGAACATGGAAATCGAAACTATTGCCGCGCGTGTGCGCGAACTGCTGCATTACGATCCAAGCACAGGCGCTTTTACGCGCCGCGTGCGCACCGCCCAGCGGCACCAGGTCGGTGATCGGGCGGACTTTATCGTGACGGGCGGCGGGCTCAAGGGGTACTGCCGAATTTCATTCGACAGCACGAGGTACCTGGCCCATCGGCTTGCATGGCTGTATGTGCATGGCCGATGGCCGGAATTCGACATCGATCACGTTAATGGAATCAAAAACGATAACCGTATTGCCAACTTGCGCGACATTCCGAACGCGCTCAATCGGCAGAATATCCGGGGGCCGCGCGCTGACAACGCAATCAGCGGGATCCTCGGCGTTACCCGGCATAAGAAGAAGTGGCGCAGTCGCATCCAGATCAATAGTAGGACGGTCAACCTGGGGTGCTTCGACAGCGCTCAAGACGCCAAGAACGCCTACCTGAAAGCAAAACGTCTGCTGCACGCAGGCTGCACGATTTAACAGAAATTCCCTTTACCCAGGGCTCGCTACGGCGGGTCCATTTTTTCGCCCAATCGGGCTCACATCTTCGGCCGACATCGGCTGGAAAGGAACTATCATCGCTGTCTCCCTCCCAAACGGTATCGTCTTCGCCCTGGCGACCGCGTACGCCGCAAGCCTCACCGTCACCGCTGCGTCCAATGCGAACGAAGCGGTCCTCACCGTAACGAACACCCTGGTTGCTGGTGACTTCTTTGAATTCACCTCGGGCTGGAGCAAGGCGAACAATCGTGTGTACCGCGTTAAGTCGCCGACCGGCACCACCGTCGTCGCTGAAGGCTTGGATACCACGCTCACCGCGCTCTACCCTGCCGGCACCGGCGCCGGCTCGATCCGCAAGATCAACAGCTGGACCCAGATCACGCAAATGATGGGCTGCACCAGCTCGGGCGGCGAGCCGCAGTACCAGACCTACTCCTTCATGGAGCAGGATTTCGACAGCCAGATCCCGACCACCACGTCGGCCCAGTCGCTGGCCCTGGAAATCGCCGACGATCCGGCTCTGGCCGGCTACCAGGCGTTGCGCACCATCGCGCAAACCCGCAGCACCACCGCCATGCGCGGCACGCTGCCGTCCGGGAGCTTGATCCTCTACAACGGCATTTTCGCGTTCGACGAGACCCCGTCCATGACGAAGGGCAACCTGATGTCGGTCAAGGCCGGCGTCGCGCTGCAAGGCCGCCCGGTTCGCTACGCATCGTAATTCCATCCGACGTTTTCCGTGTCTCCCGGCCCGCATCAGCGGGTTTTTCCATGCCGGCGGCTTGATCCCCGCCGGTCTTTTTCTCTCGAAAGCAAAAAATGACCAAGACAATCGCAAAAAAATTCTCCCTGAATGTTGCGCCTACCTTCAAGGCTTCTGTGCAGATTCAAATCCCGGGCGCCGGCGAAGCTGAAATCCTGTTCACGTTCAAGCACCGCACCAAAAACGAGCTGAAAGAATTTTCCGAATCGCTCAAGGCGGTGGATGGCGAGGACGGCCCGAAGGATGCCGACGTGCTGCTCGACATTGCCAGCGGCTGGGATCTGGACGAGCCGTTCGATGCCGACTCGCTGGAAAAACTGACCCAGCGCTACATGGGCGCGGCCCAGGCGGTCATCGGCGCCTACTTCACGGAATTGATGGGTGCCCGCACAAAAAACTGATCGCGCTTGCAAAGGCCATGTACATCAAGGCCCCGACGCCGGAAGAAATTGAGGCGACGGGGCTGGCGGTGGAGGACTTTGTAGGCGAGGAGGTTGAGCCGTGGCCCGACAACGTGGCGGCGCTGCTGCTGTTCCAGTACCTGCGCACGCAATGGCGCACAGGCGCGGGCGGGCCGAGCGGCCTGGACTACACGGTGATGCACAGAAAAATGGATCGCATGGGCCTGGCCCCTGACGATTACGACCAGCTTGAGCACGATATCCAGACCATGGAAGTCGCCGCGCTCAACTGCATCTACGCAGAAAAATAGCCGCCTTCGGGCGGCTTTCTAATTTTAGGCCGGCCAATGTCAGAAATCACGAACACCGCGACGATTAAGGTTGCTGTCGATGCCGATGGCGTCGAGACTGGCTTACGCAAAATCGATGACGCTGCGGCAAAGACCGGGCGCAATCTCGACAACCTCGGGAAGGGTGATAGCGCGTTCGCCAAGATCGGCGCCGGTGGCGATGCGGCCGCCGTCAGGGTACAGGCAGCTTCCAAGAGCCTCGCCGACGCCGTAGCAACCACGCAAGCCGCGATGGCGGAAGGGTCGAAGGCCAGCGCCGCCTACTACGCGTCGTTGGCGAATTCCAAGGCCACGCCGGAATCGGTGAAACCCTTCCTCGCGCAAATCGAGGCCTTGACCGCAGCGGAAAAAAACCGCGCCGAGACGTTCGCCACCGGGCTGGAGCAAACCAAGAGCCTGTTTGCCATCGCCGGCGCCGCCGCCACAACCGCGCAGCAGCAGATCGCGGCAATGCGGCTCGACAGCGATCAGCTGATTGTCCCGGACGAGGCGATTCAAAGCCTGAAAAACTGGCACGAGGCGGCTGCTTACGCTGTCGGCACAGCAGTCGGCGGCGGCGTAGCGGCGGCCAAGGTCGCTTTCGAGCACATGACCGACTTTATCAAGACAAAACTGATCATCGCCGGCGCCGCCGCCGCAATCGGCATCTCGGCGGCTGTGCTGGGCGCGACGTACGCCGCCTACAAGACCATCGACTTCGCCGCCGGCCTGCTGACCGGCGACAGCTACAAAAGTGCGAACATCGACGCCCTGGCCGCCGCCAACAAGGAAGTGGTCGACCTGCAAAAGAACTTCCGCCTGAGCGCGAACGAAGCGTCCGGACTGGTGGCCGCCCTGGCCGGGCTTGGCGTGTCCAAGATCGATTATGTCGATACCTTTCGCGAAGCCGGCGCGGCCATCAAGGCGAACAGCGACGAACTCGACGCGCTCGGCGTGAAGTACAAGGACGCCGCCGGCAATCTCCTGCCGATGCGGGATGTTCTGGTCAACGTCCAGGCCGAGCTTGCGAAATACACATCGGGCCTGGAGCGCAATGCCGTCGCCGCCGCGCTGGGCTTCGGCTCGTCGGAAAAGATCGACGCCGCGCTGGGCGTGACCGCCGAAAAGCTGGCTGCGGTGACTGAACGCCAGCGCGAATACGGCCTGCTGATCGGCGGTACACAGCAGGCAGAACTGGCGCGCTATGCCTCCGTCATGGCCGAATTCAATGTCGAGCTAGACAACACGTCGCAGGGCTTCAAGCGCGCGATCGCCGACAACATCATGCCGGCGCTCACCAACCTGGCCGATTTCTTCAAGGAAGGCTGGCCCGTGGTCGTGCAGGCATTTCGCGGCACCATGGCCGGGTTCACCACCTTGTTTTACGGGCTAAAGACCGTCGTCGATATCGTCGTCGAATCGGTCAAGGCCACGTTCGGCCTCTTGGCGATCTCCTTTGAAGGCGTGGTCAAGGTAATTGGCAATTTGATCAAGGGCGACTTCAGCGCGGCCGCCGCAAGCGCTGGGGAGATTTGGGACAACGCGATGGCCCGGATCTCCAAGGCCGGCGACAAGATCGTGGAGTACGCGCGCGCCAACGTCTCGGCCATCAAGATGGCATGGGGCCAAAAGATGTTCCCGGACGAGGTGCAGCTCAAGGCACCCGAGTTGAAGACTGCGGACTCAGCCAAGGACGTGATCAAGAGGGCCGCCGAAGTCAGGGAGCAGGCCGCCGCATACAAAACGCTGTCCGCTTCAATGATCGAGCGCATCGCCCTGCTCAAGGCAGAAGCCGACGGCGGCGCCAGGCTCAGCGACGGCCAGAAGCTGGCGCTCGAATTTACGCGCGAACTTGCCACTGGAAAGTCGAAGCTGACCGACGAGCAGAAAAAAGAGCGCACCGCGCAGATTGAGACTCTGATCGCGCTTGAAAAGACGATCGAGAAGAATGCTGAAGGACAGAAGGCCGGCGCTTCAGCAGCGACCGCTGCGGCAGCCGCAGCGAGCAAGCAGGCAAGCGAATATGCGAACCTTGGCCAAGCGATTCAGTCGAAAATCGACGCCAATAAGCTGGAGCTGCTGACCAGCGAAGCCGTGTCCGAAAGCCAGAAGCTCGGCATCAAGCTCGATCTCGAACTGGCATCGGGCAAGCTCAAGCTGACAGCCGCGCAGGTCGCTGCCACAAAGGCATCGCTGGCCGAGCTGGCTGTGACAGAACAGAAGCTCAAGCTCCAGGCTGCGGAAAAGGGCACTGCGGAATATATCAAGCAGAACACTCTTGCGCGCCAGGCGTCCGCTGCGGCGCTTGCCTCCGAGTATGCGCTGTACGGGAAAGGCGCCGACGCGCGCGACCTGGCGGCTGTTGGCCTACGCAATGAAGCCGAGCTGCAAAAGAAATTAGCCGACATGCAAAAGGCTAATCTGCCAGTCACCCAGCAGATGATCGACCAGATGACCGAATCGGCGAGGGCGCGCACGCTGGAAGAAAAGGCCACGCTTGCGCAAACCAAAGCCCTGGGCTACGCCGCTCAACTGGACGAAGAAAATGCCCGCTTTGCCGCCGAATCAATTGTCGACGAACGGGCGCGCGCCGCCGAACTAATCGAACTAGAAGCAGAAAAGTGGCGGAAGAAGATCGAGCTGTGCGAAGACGGCCTTGAGGCACAAAAATTACTGCAATCCAAGTTCGATACTTGGTATAAAAACCAGTCTGGCAAGCCGGCGATGGATGAATGGCGCAAGTCCGTTCAGCAGTACGACGACATCTTCCGCAACGGCTTTGCCGACATGCTGAACAACGGCAAGGATGGCTGGAAGTCGTTCACGAAATCCCTGGTCACGACGTTCAAGACCAGCGTCGCCGATCAAATCTACAAAATGTTCATTAAGCCGCTGATCGTGCAAGTCGTCGGCAGCGTGGTCAACGGCGGCAGCTCCGGCGGATCGGGCGGGTCCGGGCTTCTCAGCATGGGGCAATCCATCTACGAAGCGTTCACAAAAGGATCGTCCAACGGGTCCGGCATGCTCGACATGGGCAAGAAGCTTTTCGAGGGATTCGGCGGAGCTGCGGCCGCTGCGTCCTCGATCGGCGCCGGTGCGGCGGCTACTGGCGCCGGAGCGTCGGCAGTCGGCGCGAGCACGACGGTGATCGGCACGGGCTTTGGCGGGATCGGTGCGAGTGCTGGCGCGCTGACTGCCGGGGTCGGGTCTTCTGCCGTTGGTGTTGGCGGTACCGCTACTGTGGGGGCAGGTGGTGGCGTAGGCGCGGCTGGAGCAATTCCAATTGCGGGCTGGATCGCAGCCGGCATGGCCATGTCAAATGCTCTCTACAAGCAGGGGTGGGACGCGCAGAATGGCACGACCAGCGCGACCAAAATCCCGTTCAACGCCCCGATGCTGAACCTGAACAAAGGTCTGCAAAAGCTGGGCATGAACGACACCATGGCCAATATGTTTTCGGGTGCCTCAACGGTGTCGCGCCTCTTCGGTCGCAAGAATCCGGAGGTGAAGGATTTCGGTATCGAGGGCACGTTCGGCGCCTCCGGATTCGACGGCAAGACGTTCCAGAATATTCTTGAAAAAGGCGGCTTGTTCCGAAAGGACAAGAATTACACGAAGGACGGCGCGCTCGACGCGGCAGGCGAAAGCACATTCGACGACACGATCAAGAACCTGATGACCGCCGTCAAGGGCTTTGGCGCGCAGATGGGCATCGAGGCGTCGCAGATCGACAAGTACACGAAGGCGATCAAGCTCACCCTGACCGGCGACGAAGCGAAAAATCAGGAGCTGATTACCGGGCTATTTGGCGACATCGGGAACGATCTGGCCAAGCTCTTGATTCCGACCCTCGACACCCTGACCGCCAAGGGCGAGAAGGCCGGCGATGCACTGCAACGCATCGCCATCAATTACGCGGTGGTCGACGCCGGCCTGGCAAGCATCGGCAAGACCTTTGGCGCAGTCGGCATCGGTTCGCTCACGGCGCGCGAGAAGCTGGTCGAGCTGTCCGGTGGGATCGACAATTTCAGCAAGGGCATCTCGTTCTTTAGCCAGAACTACCAGACCGAAGCCGAGCGCATGGCCGCGTTGGGCAAGACGGTGGACGCGGCGTTTGCATCGCTGGAGATTACAGCGCCGAAGACGCGGGACGAATTCAAGACTCTCGCTCTCGGGCTCGACCTCACAACCGAGAAGGGCGCAAAAACCTTCGCTGGTCTGATGAATATTCAGGAGGCATTTGCGCAGCTGAACCCAGCGATGGAAGTGGCAGCGACTGCGGTCCGCTCGCTGGCTGATATTGCAAGTGAGCGCGCGGGCCTGCAAGATCAGTTCGACCAGCTGCGCATGACCCCGGAGGAGTACCGCCAACAGCAAGTGAACAAGCAGCGCGACGCCCTCGACCCCAGCAACCGGGACTTGTTCGACAACGTCCAGAATGGGCAGATCGCGAACTCGACGAACGTTGCAGCGGCCAACGCCGCCGAAACCCTGAGAGCTACCAACAAGAGCTATCAGGATCAAATCGACGTGTTCGTGCGCTCGACGATGAAGGTCGAAGACGTCCGCAAGCTGGAAATCGCTGGCATGGACGCGACCACCGTGGCGCTTTACGACCTGCTAAAAGGGTATCAGACGGCGGCGGCTTCGGCCACGGCCGCGAAGGATGCTGCGGACAAGCTGGCATCGACCAACAAGGGCTACCAGGACCAGATCGACACCATGCTCAAGGCCGGGATGACGGCGGCGGAAGTGCGCAAGCTGGAGACCAAGGGCATGGACGCCAGCACCTTGGCGCTGTACGACAAACTCAAGGGACTGGAAGCCGACAAGTTGGCGAAGGACAAAGCCGACCAGGACGAACGAGATCGGCAGGCGAAGCTGCTGCGGGACGGTGAGGACTACCGGCGCATCCAGGAGCAGCTGGCCGACGATGCGAAGCGCGCTGCCGAGCAGATGAGGGACGCTTGGCAGTCGGTCACGGATTCGATCTTCGACGAGGTGAAGCGCATTCGCGGGCTTGCCGCCGGCGACGGCGCGTCCACCCTGGCCAGCGTGCAGGCGGAATTCGCCACCAGGACCGCGCAGGCGCAGTCGGGCAACCAGGACGCGGCGAAGCTGCTGCCCTCGATCTCGCAGAAGCTGATCGAGCTGGCCGAAGCGAACGCCACGTCGCTGCTCGACCTGCAACGCATCCGCGCGCGCACCGCCGCCAGCCTCGATGCCACCGGCGCCATCCTCGCGGCGAAGTTCGGGCTGACGCTGCCGAGCCTGGCCGTGGGCACCAACTACCTCCCGGCCGACATGGTGATCCAGGCGCACGAAGGCGAGCGCGTGATCCCGGCCGCCGACAACCGCGCGCTGATGCAGATGATCAACCGGCCAGCGTCAGCGGATGCATCGGCGGCCTCTCAGCAGCAGGCCAGCGCTGAAATGGCAGGCCTGCGCGCTGAGGTCGTATCAATCGCACTGAGCAGCGCCGAAATGGCCCGCATGCTTAAACGCGTCATCAAGGACGATAAATTGCAAACGGAGGATGCATGAGCGGTATGAAAGTCATCAAGCCGACCACGATCACGGCGGCGATGCTGACCAGCAGCACGGTGGCCGAGCCGGCCGCCGGGGAGGTAGCCTGGAACGCGGCCACAGCCTACGCGGCCGGGGCGGTCGTGATCCGAACGTCCACGCACATGAAGTACGAGCGCGCCATTGCGGGCGCCACGGCGACGGCGCCGGAAAGCGACCCGACGAACTGGCTACCAGCTGGCCCGACAAACAGGTGGGCGATGTTCGACCGGAAGATCGGCACGGACACCACTGCGGCGACGACGATCACCGTCGTCCTGCGGCCGGGCGGTATCTCAGGCCTGGGCATGCTGGAACTGGTCGGGCGCCAGGCGGATATCACGCTCAAGGACGCGCCGGGCGGCACGACCGTGTACAGCCGCACTGTGAACCTCGACGGCACGATCATCACAAGTGTCTACGACTGGTTTTTCCTGGACTTCGAGCAGCTGAGCGACTTCGTGCTGACGGACCTGCCACAGCACTACGCGAGCTGCGAATTAACAGTCACGGTCACGAGCACCACCCCGGTATCGGTCGGCGTGCTCCAGGTCGGCCAGGTAATGACGGCTGGGCGCGCGGCAATGGGCGCCACCGCCGGCATCATCGACTACAGCAAAAAAGAGAAAGATCGCTTCGGAAATTTCGATGTGATCGAAGGTGCGTTCAGCAAGCGCTGCAATCTCCAAGTGCTCACCCCGGCCGCCGATTTCAACAAGATTTTTCGCGCGTTCGCTGCGCTGCGTGCGATCCCGTGCATTTACATCGGCGTGGACCAGGTGGGTTTCGAGCCGCTCATCATCTACGGCTTTTACAAAGATTTTTCCATGGTCGTCGCCTACCCGCTGTACCACCTCTGCAACCTCGAAATTGAAGGACTATCGCAATGACGCCAATTCCACCGCTTGATCGGACCTCTGCCACCTTTCGCGCCGAGGTCGATACCTATTTCGGCACGCGGATTCCTCTCTTCACCACGGAGATCAACGCGCTCGCCACCGACCTGACCACAAAGCAGGGGCTCGCTAGCGATGCCGCCATCAGCGCCAATGCGGCAAAGACAGCGGCCGAGACAGCGCGCGATAACGCTCTCAACTATAAAAACAATGCTTTCACTGCGGCAGATTCTTCTGAGAATTATAAGAATCAAGCTCGCGACTTCTCTATTGCCGCCGCAGGAAGCGCGCTCACGGCTAGCAGTGCCGTAGCATTTGTTGACTCGAATTCTATCGCGAAAGGAAGTGTTGACGCGTCAAAGCAGGTGCGCTTCGAGTGCGACACGCTGATTCCAACGGGCACCGTTATCCCGTTGACCGTGCCGGCGACCGGGGGGACCATCGCATTGCTCAGCGATACCGACCTCCGCCCCAAAAGCTACTACGACGCAGGCGCGGCGGTGGCGCTGGACTATGCCAGCGGCGTCCATCAGCGGTGGGCCCCGGGAACAGGTTCCAAGACATTAACTATCAGCAACTGGCCGGCTGCGGGAACGCATGCGGAATTAATGATCGAAGGCGTGAACTTGGGCCAGGCAACTATTACGTGGCCGGCCTATATCAACTGGATTCGCTACGACGGGACATACACCACTGCATTCTCGTATGCAGGCGCAACGCTGCAAACCGGCGGCACCGACTTTATCATTCTGTGGACCCGCACGGGAAGCACGCAGGTGTTCGGGAGGATCGTGCGGTGAGCCTGCTTCCATTACTTGCTGCGGCTGGAGGGCGGCGGCTAGTCACCCAAACTTTTAATGCGTCTACCACATGGACGGCCCCGGCCACAACAACAAAGGTGGAATCGCTGACAGCGCGCGGCGGGACGGGCACGCCTGCAGGCACCACTGCCGTGTACACCCGGAACGTTCTGATTACGATTCTTCAAACTTCTGGAGGACCAGGCCCGTCGTCGGGATATGGGGACTGGAGCACTCTTGTCTCGTACGCAAATTCAGCAGTAGCTTCAATAAACTCGGGGGCGTCCACATATAACGGGTGTGCGATATCCCAATGGACCACGCCGAGTGCGACATACGGCGTTTATCCGCAATCGTACGCGTCGCCTACGGGGTTTGTGTCGAATAGTGCAAGGTGGGCGGCGGAGGACGGAAACACATCCGGGGCTGTTTCGCGAAGCGGGTATTTCGCCCTGATCTGGGACGTCCCGTACGCGGCAACCACAGGCGGCTCCACAACAGCATTCGGCCAAACGTTCGTCGGCGGCACAGGCGGCATTGCAAGCCCAGCCACGGTTAGCAACATTTCTGTTACCCCAGGCCAAGGATATTCCATCAGCGTCGCGACCGATGGATACGTCACGATCAGCTATTTACAATAAGGGAAATCATGCTTAACCCAATTAGAGAATTGCGCTACAAAGAAGCCGGCCAGGTCGTAACGGAAGAAGCTTATAAATCGGACTACCCACACACGTCCTTTGCTGTCGACTGGACGCCTGACGACGCCGAATGGGTCGAATACATCGCCCCGCCTGCAACGATCGGTTATCAGCAAGCGATGCGTGACGGGATCAAAAAGGTAGACGGGAAATGGCAAACAGCCTGGAAGGTAATCCAAGGCGTCCCGCCGTCGGTGCCCATGCTGAATGCGCGCCTCGCGCTGATCGCAGCTGGCCACATGGCGGCGGTGAAGTCCTACGTCGACGCGATGCCAGGCATCGACGGCGAGCAGGCGCGCGCCTACCTTGAATACGCGCAGAACGTGAGGCGCGACCACCCGCTGGTCGAAGGTATCCGCCAGGTGCTGGGGCTGACGCCCGCTGACATCGACGCGCTGTTCATCACTGCCGCCGCGATCGACTGATTCGCGCGCGCTCCATCTCTGGCCACCTTCGGGTGGTTTTTTTTCGCCGGTTCACCGGCATCACCGCGCTTTCCGCCTGGCCGCCGCGCACGACCGCATAGAGAAGCCAATGACCCAAACATCAACCGAAGTACAGATCGCCCTGCTGATCCATGGGCAAGCGCTATTGCAGCGCGAAATCGAAGAGAACAAGCGTGAGGCGGAAGCTGACCTCAAGCGCGTGACCGACAAGGCTAACGCCGACATTAAAGAAGCGAACGACAAGATCGACGCGCTGGAGGACGAGCGAACGAAGGCGCTCAAGTGGGGCGTGATGACGCTCGGCACGGCGGTCATGGGCATGGCGTACTGGATTTTCGACAAGGTAGTTGGAGGGCACATTCGATGAGCGCGAAAAAGTGGTCGACGTCATTTTATTGGGTGCTGCGCATTTTTATCGGTGTTGCCGCAGTGCTGATCCTTGTGGCGGTTCTCTACCCAGCGAAAGTAGTGCACGGGCCGCCAGGCAAGACTGGCGCCCAGGGAGTGGAAGGCCCGGCCGGCGCAACCGGCGTGGGCGAGAAGGGCGACACAGGCGACCGGGGCCGCGCTGGCAGTGACGGCGGCACGGGCAAGAAAGGCGAGCCCGGAACGAAGGGGCAGCAAGGCGAACCCGGCGCAACCGGGGCGAAGGGTAACGGATTTTGGAGCGGCAAATGACCCTCATCGAAGACTGGCGCGCGGTGCTGCACAAGGCCTGGAGCGTGAAGTTCAACGTAGCCGCGACCCTGTTCGGCGCGGCCGAGGTGGCTGTGGCCATCTGGAAGCCGGACGGCATGCCGAACGGCGTCTTCGCCGGCACCGCTGCGGCGGTCTCCGTTTTCGCAAATGTCTCGCGCATCATGGCGCAGAAGGAATTGCATGGCAACGACAAATAGAATCCGCATGGGCATCGCCGGCCTGGTGCTGAGCGCTGGCGCATTCGTGGGCCTCCTCACCCGCGAGGGATACACCGACGGCGTGATCATCCCCACGAAGGGCGACGCGCCCACCCTCGGCTTCGGCACCACTGGCGGCGTGAAGATGGGCGACCGCACCACGCCGGTCAAGGCCGCCCAGCGCGCGCTGCTCGACGTCCGGACCTATGAGGGCGCGGTCAAGGACTGCGTGCGCGCGCCGCTGAGCCAGGCCGAATACGACGTGTACGTCGATCTGGCCTACAACATCGGCCCGACAAACTTCTGCTACTCCGTCGACAAGGCGGGCAGGATCACCGGGCCGTCGACCCTGACTCGCCGCCTCGCGGCTGGCGATTACCGGGCCGCGTGCGATGCGATCCTGATGTATCGGTTCGCCGCCGGCTACGACTGCTCGACGCTGGTAGATGGGCGCCCGAACAAGCGTTGCTACGGCGTCTGGGCAGATCGCCAGCGCTCGCATGCGCAGTGCGTGGCGGCGCAATGAGCGCCCTGGGCACGCTGGCCGCCGGCGTCACGGGCGGCATCTGGAAGATCGCGGCCATCGTGCTGGCGGCCGTCCTGCTGGTCGTGCTGTCGGCCGGCGCCACCGGCTGGTGGATGATCGCCAGCGCGCGCGATGAAGCCGTGACTGCCATGGCCGCCGAGCGCAGCGCGAACGCGGAACTGCGCGCCGGCATCACGGTACAGAACGGCGCAATCGAGGCCGCTGGGAATGCCAAGCTGGAGGCTGACGCTCGCGGGCAGGCCGCCCAGCAGCAGGCCGCCGCAGCCGGTCGGCGCTTCGATGCCGCGTTGGCCAAGGTCGCCGGCGCACGCGCCACCACCTGCGACGAGGCCATGCCAGCTGTGAACGTCATCCTGGAGTCCGTGCGATGAGCGCCCGCCGCATACTGTGGGCGTGTGCGCTGCTGGTGATCCTGATGCTCGCCGCCTGCGCGGGCCCGGCGCCGGCCATCCCGGTCATCAAGGTGCCAGTCTACCGGCCGTGCGTCACTGGCGCGCTCGAGCGGCCGCCGTTCGCCGTGCGCGGCCTGGCGCCGGATGCCAGCGACGGCGAGAAGATCCTGGCCCTGGCGCGCGACCTGCCGGTGCATCTCAAGTACGAGGCCCAGCTGGAAGCCGTGATCGCGGGGTGCTTGTGAGCGATGCAGGGGTTACGGCCGCCTCAGGTTGTCAAAGGGCCGTGACAACCTTGCTGTCAAAATCCGAGTATTTGTCAACCAGTTGGCGGCGCGTGTGACCGATACCGGAATTCCGGCATCGCCTGCTCGATATCGTGATGACGATATCGATGCCGGGCCGCTGATCTTGGAAATGCACCGGATCGACGGCCCGGACAAGTCGCCCATGCAGATGGTCAGCGGCGACCTGCTGGCGTACTACCGGCGCTGCGAGGTCGAGCTGGTGACGATCAAGGCGGCCAGCCAAGGGGGCGCTGGCGAGCCTGATATACTGGATGCATGTACAGTAAAGTAAAAATGCTCAGGGTGCGCGGCACGCGCCGTTCGGATCGGGAAATCTACGCAGATCCGGGCGCCGTCGGCCACCTCGCCATGTGTCAAGTGGCAAGCTGGCTGGAGATCAAGCTCTTCGCGCCAGGCACCGACGCGCGCCCCGAACCGATCATCCCCGTGCTGTTCGACCCTGTGCTTGTTGCCATGCACGGCAATAAAATGCTGTTCAGGGGCTTGGAGCGGCAAGGCGACCAGCGCGATGCGAACTCGGCAACCGTGATGCAGGAATGGTCTGTTCAGGTCATGGTCGAGCAGCCGGCCGATATCAGGCATCAGCCCCATCGAACATCGTCGTGATGGGGTTCTAAGCCGGAACCGCCGAAATTTCCGTCACTCCAACTCCAGCCCATCCAGGAGTGCAGATCGCGACAGTGACGACTGTTCGAGGTGCAGCCGCTCGGCCGCGGGCGAAGTAAACTTCTTCGGCTACTGCTAGAAACAGCGAAGGTAGCGAAGTTCACGCATATAACTCCTGCTGGCCTTTATCGCTGACGCTGTGCCAGTTCGACGATGACTCGTTCGAGCGTAGTCGTTCCTGCCCATTCGACTGCGCTGGGATCGCTCTTGATGTCGATATGCGAGCAATTGAGGCCACGGGTCATCTCGGCGAAACCAGCCAGGGCGGTCCTTGAGAAATGGGCATCGGCCAGCGCTTCTGGCCACTTTGTTTCCGGCAGGACTGCCACGTCGACGGGCTTCTGGAGCGTGGTTGAAAGAATGGCGGCGACATCATTCGGGGCGTAGTCTTTGGGCCCCGAGAGAGTGACGATGCAGGTCCCCGTTCTTTTTTCTTGCAGCAAAGCAGCGGCGGAGCTGCCGACATCGACAGTCGCCACCATCGGGAGAGGACGCTGTGGTGGTGCCAGAAACGTCGGCAGAGTGCCGCTGCGCATGGCCTGTCCAATCATCGGCATCCAGTTCTCCATGAAATAGGCCGCGCGCAGGAAGATGGTGGAAACACCGGTTTCGCCCAAACGCTGTTCGAACATGCGGTTCATCCTAATCCACCCCGTTCCGCTTTCACGGTCGGCGCCCACCGAGGAAAGAGCCACAAGCCTGGGTACATCCGCCGCAACCGCAGCGCGCGCCGTGGTATCGGCAATCAAGTCTGCCCTCTCGAACAAGTCATCACGGTTGTATTGCTGCGGACTGACGACATAGGCGCCCTGGACCTGACTGAGCGCCTTGGTCATCGAGGCCAGATCTGTCAGGTCGGCCACGGCAACCTCTGCGCCGCGTTCGGCCCACGGCCGGCCCTTGACTGGGGCGCGCACCACGACGCGCACAGGATGGCCGGAGCGCAAAAGCGCATCGGCGGCAGCGGCGCCGGTACGGCCGGTCACGCCGAATATAACGTAAGGAAAAAGGGAGGAAGCAGTCATACATGAATCTCCTATTAAAATGAACCAGAATGGTGCATGATTACTCGACATACATAAATGGCATGAAAGTCATAGCCAACATGCGCCAAGTGGATTTATCTACAGTCGACCTCAATCTGTTAAAGCTGTTCGAAGCACTTGTTCGGGAGCGAAGCGTCACCCTAGCGGGCCTCCGCTTGGGCTTGAGCCAACCGGCCGCCAGCCGCGCACTGGGCCGACTGCGCATGATGCTGGGTGATCGCCTCGTGGTCCGCGGCAAGCTTGGGCTGGAGCTGACTCCACGCGGCGAAACGCTGGCAGGTCCAGTGACCAGACTGCTGGACGATGCCCGAGGCATCGTCTCGCCCGCCGTCTTCGATCCCGGCTCTGCAACGGGTCGGATCACGATCGCCGCGCACGACCACCTGAGCCTGGTGGTCCTTGCTGGTTTGATCGCCCGCTTCGAGCGCCATGCGCCTGCGCTAAGTCTCCATATCGCGCAACCGGCCGGGGACAACGTGCGCCTTATCGAGCAGGGCGCCGCAGATCTAGCATTGGGCATTTTTGAGGCACTGCCCGGTAGTTTCCATCGACGCGGCCTTTACGCCGACAGCTTGGTGTGCGTGGCGAGGTCCGATCACCCCGATGTGACAGACGGACTCAGTCTGGAGCGTTATGTGACCTTGCGTCACATTGCCGTGACCATCTCTGGAGTGGGGGAGAGTGCGGTCGACGTTGCTCTCTCGGCACTGGGGCTCACTCGCCACATCGCGCTGCGAGTTCCCCACTTTCTTGCTGGTGCGATGTTGGTAGCAGACAGTGACATGATTCTGACGTTGCCAAGCCGTTTGGCGCGCCTACTTGCGAAAAGGCTCCCGCTCGCGCTCCTGGATCTACCGCTACAGGTTGCGCCCTTGTCGCCAGCCATGATCTGGCACGAGCGCTTCCACCGCGACCCCGCCCATGTTTGGGTCAGGCAACAGCTTGTCGACGTCGTGTCGTTCAAACCGTAGAAATGATCTACGGGCTATCCCGGAATTTTCGGCGGTTCCGGCTTACATCCCCGTGATGCTGACGACGCTCTGGTACTGTGCAGCGCCGCCGAACGGTACAAGCTCATGGAGCGGTACGATCGCCCGCACACGTTGTTTTACCTCGACCCGCCATATTGGCAGACGGCCGGCTACGGAGTTGAGTTCGGATTGCCCGAGTATGAAAAAATGGCGGACATCATGAGCCGCCTGAAGGGGAAGGCTATTTTGAGCTTAAACGACCATCCCGATATCCGGCGCATCTTCGCAGCCTTCGAGATGGATACGGTGCCGATCACGTACAACGTCGGTGGCGGCGGCAAGGCGGTCGACCGCAACGAAGTCGTTATTTACAGCTGGGATCGGCAACTTGATCCTGTCGGGCTTTTCTAATCTGGCGCACAGCCAAGGCTGCGAGGCTGAGCTGGTGACATTTCGTTACTTTGTGCGTAGCACCGGCGTTTTCAGCTGTATCATTTCGGAAAAATTTCAGCGAGTAGCGATGAAAAAGACGACATGCGGCGAAATTTCCCGATCAAATTTCGCCGACCGATTGCACAACACGGCAGCGTTTGCGCCCTACCGCCGCAGTCCTACTGCGCTCTCAAGTGCGTTTAATGTTCGCTTTCCGCAAATGGCAATCACTTCGCATGCAGCTCGCAAATGGCTCCTAGGCGAAGCCATCCCTACGCAGGAAAGGCTAGTCGCACTCGCCCATTGGCTGGACGTTGACCCTACGTGGCTGCGTTTTGGCGACTTCTCGGGCTCTTCACAATCGTTACCTTTGCAAAAAAATTCCGACCGAATTGAATACGATCTTCGCTTGCTAACTGAGAGCGAACGTAAGGTCATTCGCGCTGCATTAGATGCCATATTTGCAGTCCGGCAGCTGCCCAAATAGGGCCCCGCCGACCCATTTTGCTGCCAGGCTGGACCGGCTCAAGCTGAGCTTCGCAGGCCCATTTTATCCTTAAAACCCGCTCCACAAAATAGATTGAGCCCGCATGGATAGGGGCTTTTCGGCATCCTACAATCCTTATTTTGTGGAGCGGAAAACAGGCTCAAACCCGCATGGTTGTCACGTTTCTTTGGTAGCTTCCCAAGCTTACGACGAGGGTTCGATTCCCTTCACCCGCTCCAGTGACCTCCGGGGCAAGCTACGTGGCGTACGCCGCATCAAAGAACAAATTCGCTGCCGACAACACGCCATCCACAGCGCAATAAGGAACGGCGGCCCGGATTGCGGTTGACCGAACCGGCTTGCGCGTCCACGGATTCGACAGCGGCAATTCCAGCATTATCTCAAGTACTTCGTTAAGCCACGCCATATTGAGGCCGGTTGACGACTATCCATCTCCGCATAGACTTTGCAACGTGTTGATGGATCGACGGTCGACTTTGATACGGGCGTGCGCCATGGCGGATCAGAAAGGAAGCGTTCCCGTATCCGTAGGCCCGGCATTGAAATCGACCTCGACAAAATTGACGTTTTCGAGCTGCACGAGGGCAAGCAGCTCGCTCGTCTGGAACGTGGCAAAGGCGCGAAAGCCGTTGTCCTCGATCGACACCAGCATGATCGGCAAGGCCGGGAAATACGGCTGCAAGCGCACCAGCAGCGCCGGCCCGCGCTCGGGCAGCGTGTCGGCTGAATCGACCAGCACGATCGCCAGCAGGGAGCCGCCTACGGAGATGCAGGCCGACTTCATTGGATGCCCGACCGGTCTGTGTCAGCGGCGGGGCGCCGTGATTCGCCTGGCATCTGCGGCAAGGTGCCATCAGGTGGATTTCCGTGAAATAGTTTCAATCCGGGCCTCTTAACTCGCGCCACGTTTCCTGTGGGTTCGGCAACTTAGCCCAACCATTCTCTGGCGACATCAATATGGCGAGCACTTCATCAGGTGCTGCTTCATCCAGCGCTGCCCAGCCGGCGACACGGACAAGTTCCAGCTGCCACCTGCCATCGTGTTCACGTCGCCATCGTCCAAGGCCATGAACGCGCACCGGCATCGACCAATCAAGCAGTGCGATTGCCGCCGCCTGCACGCCATCGCGTAACTGGCATCGCACCGGCTGGCCTTCCACATCCTCAAGTGTTGCCTCCGTCATGCCATCGCATGAAGTCATGCTGACGATGAATCCATCGACACGCGCCGCCGTGTCGATGATCACTGGCAGATTCATGTGTATCTCCTCGCGCCCAAGCCGGTTCGGCCCGTGCATCAGATCCGGTCACTCTCCTTGCGCACCACGCGCCCCACGATAATGCAGTCGCTGCCCCGGCACACCTTGCGATGATACTTGCGCTTGTCGGAATTATCGGATTCCAGCCACCATTCCCCCGCATCGCGCGAGAGCCGCTTCACCACTGCCTCGCCCTCGTAATTGACGGCGAACACCACGCCATCGACCGGCCGGTTGTCGGCCGTGTTGATCACGATGATGTCGCCCTCGTACAAGGTCGGCTCCATGCTCTGTCCTTTGACACGGGTGGCCACCAGGCGTTCCGCAATATAGTTGTTGCGCCCCACCCAGCCGGCGTCGAGCGGCAGGGTGGCGCCGCTATCGTGCCCGGGATCTGACTGAAACCCGCTGATGCCGGCCGACAGGCGCAAGGTCACCATCTTGATCTGCACGAAGCGCGGATCGCCGTCTTCCGCCACGATCACCGGCTGCATTTCCCGGGCCAGGCCATCGGCCCCGGCGGCGCGGCGCGCCATCGGCCCCGTGCCTTCGTGCAGCCACTCGAACGCCACCTTGCAGGCCGCCGCCAGTGCCGCCAGGGTAGCCGCTTCCGGACCGCGCGTGCCGCTGCGGTTGAGGATGCGGTTGATGGTCGGCTGCGGCACGCCGGAGGCGCGCGACAAGGCGCTCTGCGACTGGAAACCGGCTTCTTCCATCGCTTGTGTCAGGCGGTCTGAAATAGTCATGAACCAATTATACATGGATGAATAGATTTTTTCAAAACTGTAGCGTGCTCTTGTTGAAAATCTATCCGAGCACGTATAGACTGTGTACATGGAAAAAGACATCTCCACCCTGTTACGGGAAATCAAGGACGCAACCGGGTGGACGGAGATGCGCATGGCGACGGCGCTGGGCACCACACAGCCGACCGTCAGCCGCATCCTGAATGGCCAGGCGGACTGCAAAATCGCCACCTTTCACGCCATCTGCGCCCTGCACGCGCTGAAATGCCCTCTCGCCCGCGCAAGCGGACCGTTGACCTGACCTGAGGCACCTATGAGCAAGACCACGATTGCCGGCGGCCTGTCCGCCGCACCGGGACAGTCACGTCCGCACCCTGTCCGGCGCGCCGCGCGCCGCCTGATCAAGGTTTTTCTGGAACGCCGGAGCCCTGTTGGCGCTGACGCTCTCCGATGCCCACCAGCGCTTGAAGGAGGTACTATGCGCACCTTTCTACACTTGAAACCCCGGCTTTGCTGGACCTGGCTGCTCGCCTCGTGGGATACCAGTGCGGCTGCCGCCACCAGCTTTGCCAGCGACCTGTCGAGCATCCCGCTCGATGGCGTCGTCGTCGCCATCACGCTGTCCCTGGTCGGCGGCGCCGCCGGCACCCTGCAAAAGATCGCCAGTCCCGAGGTGGTGATCAAGTCGCTGCCGCTGGAAATCGCCAAGGATATCCTGATCTCCCTGGTGGCCGGCCTGGTAACGTACTCGCTGTGCGCGTGGCAGGAGATTCCGCTCCTGCTGCAGCCGGGCTGCATCACCATTGCGGCCTACGGCGGCTCGCGCGTGCTGGAGCGCTACCTGTCGGCCGGCATCTCGCGCATGGAACGCCTCGACGGCAAACGGGACTAGCCGCCCCGGCGCCTCCCGTTTCCCCCGTGGCGGCGCCTGCCGCCGGCACGGGGGAGCAGGTACGATATAATGCCGTCCCGGCTTTTTTTCCTCATCCATCCCCATGTCCGCAGATACCCCGAACCGCCCGATGTTGTACGACCCGACCGAACACCGGATTCGCAGTTTTGTCACGCGCGCCGGCCGCCTGTCGATCGCGCAGGCGCGCGCGCTGGAAGAGCTGGGACCGAAGTTCCTGGTCGACTACGCCAAGGCGCCGCTCGACTTTGAACAAGCCTTCGGCCGCCGCGCGCCGGTGATCCTCGAAATCGGCTTCGGCATGGGCGACACCACCTCGCACATCGCCAAGGGCATGCCGGAGAAGGACTTCATCGGCGTCGAAGTGCACACGCCCGGCGTGGGCAGCCTGCTCAAGCAGATCGGCGAACAGGACCTGACCAACCTGCGCCTGATCCAGCACGATGCCGTCGAAGTGCTCAACCAGATGATCCCGGCCGGATCGCTGGCCGGCGTGCACGTGTTCTTTCCGGACCCGTGGCACAAGGCGCGCCACAACAAGCGCCGCTTGCTGCAGCCGCCGTTCGTCAAGCTGCTGGCCGAGCGCCTCGCGCCGGGCGGCTACCTGCACTGCGCCACCGACTGGGAAGACTACGCGGTCCAGATGCTCGACGTGCTGGGCGCCGAGCCGCTGCTGCAAAACACGGCCGAGGGCTATGCGCCGCAGCCGGCCTACCGTCCCCTGACCAAGTTTGAAAACCGCGGCATCAAGCTCGGTCACGGCGTCTGGGACCTGGTGTTCACCAAAAAATAAGCTGACAGTGGGCTTACCTCAGGCGATGCGGCCATGCAGGCCGCATCGCCGTGTATTTTTTCCAAAGTGGTAGCGTTTCCAACTAGAATACGATTTCCTGGTACGCTTCTTCACGAGGAGTCAATACGATGGGATCAACGGCACAGCGCCTGGACGTGGTCGACGCATTGCGTGGCTTTGCCATCGTCTCGATCATGCTGCTCCATAACATCGAGCACTTCGACCTGTACTACGTCGTACCCGGCGTGCCGGCCTGGCTGGCCGCCCTCGACAAAGTCGTCTGGGAATGCGCCTTCTTCCTCTTCGGCGGCAAATCGTACGCCATCTTCGCGCTGCTGTTCGGCCTCACCTTCCACCTGCAGTCGCAGCGGCGCGCCGAACGCGGCGAGGATTTTCGCGCCCGCTACGGCTGGCGCCTGCTGATCCTGTTCGGCTTCGGCATGCTCAATTCGATGTTCTTCCACGGCGATATCCTTACCATCTACGCGGTGCTCGGCCTGTGCCTGCTGCCGGTGGCGCGCCTGGGCGATGGCGCCGTGCTGGCGCTGGCCGCCATCCTGCTGCTGCAGCCTTACGAGTCGCTGGTGCTGGCCGACGCCCTGCGCCATCCGGACGTGAACATCGGCGACCCGGTCTCGTGGCAGTATTTCGGACGGATCAACGAGTACCTGATGGGCGACTCGGTCCTGCGCGCCTGGGCCGGCAATCTGACCAACGGCAAGCTGGCGGTGCTTCACTGGAGCTGGGAAAACGGCCGCGTGTTCCAGATCCTGTCGCTGTTCATGCTCGGCATGCTGGCCGGGCGGCGCGGCTTGTTCGTGGCAGGCCCGGACAGCCTGCGCTTCTGGCGCCGCACGCTGGCCGCCGCCACGCTGCTGTTCCTGCCGCTGTACACCATCCGCACGCTGCTGCCCGACTGGGTGGCCAGCAGCGCGCTGCGCCGGCCCCTGGCCACCATCGTCACCTCATGGTCGAACTTCGCATTCATGCTGGTGCTGGTGGCGTGCTTCGTGCTGCTGTACCAGGGCGGTGCGGCGACGCGCGTGTTGCGCCTGCTGGCGCCACTGGGCCGAATGAGCCTGACCAGCTACTTCACGCAATCGGTGATTGGCTCGTTCATCTATTACGGCTTCGGGCTGGGACTGTACAAGGTCACCGGCGCCAGCGTATGCCTCGTGATCGGCGCGCTGCTGGCGGCGCTGCAATGCGCGTTTTGCGCGTGGTGGCTCAGGCGCCACGCCCAGGGGCCGCTCGAACACCTGTGGCACCGGGCGACCTGGATAAGCGCGCGCCAGCCGGCATGAACGCCAGCAGGTTCCCGCCCAGGACCAGCAGCAGGCCACAAACAGCAAGGGCGCTCCACTGATAACCCTCAAGGACGGTGGACACGCTCAGCGCCACCACCGGGAACAGCACCGTCGAATAGGCCGCGCGGTCAGGGCCGATGCGTCCCACCAGCAGCAGGTAGGCGGTAAACCCGACCACCGAGCCGGGAATGGCAAGGTACAGCAGCGAGGCGGCGTAGCGCATGGTTGGTTCGACCGCGAAGGGCATCTTCAGCAGCCACGCGCCGCCACCGAGGATGGTGGCGCCGATCAGCATGGCCCAGGTATTGGTCAGCCAGGGCGTCAGGCCGAGCGCCTGCATGCGCGAGGACAGCAGGTTCCCGGTCGAGAAGCACACGGTGCCCAGCAGCGCCAGGCCCAGGCCGAACAGCATGCCGCTGTCGTTCCAGTGTCCGCGCATCTGCGGCAGGAACAGCAGGGCGATACCGCACAGGCCGAGCAGTGCGCCGCCCACCACCTGGCGCCGGATCGGGCGCCCCATGAAGACGCGGCCATTGATCGCATTCCAGATCGGCGCGGTCGAAAACACCACCGCTACCAGGCCGCTCGGCACCCATTGGCTGGCGTAATACAAGCACAGGAAGTTACAGCAGAACAGGGCGAAACCCTGGGCCAGCAGATAGCGCCAGGCGCTGCGCGGCGGCCAGATGGGCTTGCGGGTGGCGATCAAGAACAGCATCAGTACCGCGCTGGCGATCCAGAAGCGGTAGGCGATCGATACCGGCGCTGGCACCACGCCAAGTTGAAAGGTAATGGCGATCCAGGTGGTACCCCAGATCGCGACGGTGAGAAAGTAGAGGAAGATATTCATGGCCCCATGTTGAACCGGCATGCCTGATGCGACTTGTCTGATCTTGCGCACTTTGGGCCGGCCGCCGGCAGCGGCGGGCATGCCATGCTAGACTTTTCAGCATGCACTCACGCCCACCGCTCATTTCGCACGCCGTCTTCAACACCATGAGCGGCACCAATGCCACGCTGGAACGCTTCGCGTGGCTGGGCGACGGCATGGCGGCGGCGATCTGGAAACGCGAAACCGTGGAGGAGCTCACCAGCTATGTGCAGCCGGGCCACCACACCCTGTCGTGCTACCTGGGCGGCGGCTACCGTACCGAGCGCGCCGGCGTGCCGGGGCGTTACGGGGCACCGCAGCAGCTCTGCTCCATGCCCGACTGGCACGAGTCGCAATGGGTGGTGCGCGGCCATGTGCACATGCTGCATGTCTACTTCATGCCCGAGCATTTCACGCGGCGCGCCGTGGCGGAACTGGACCGCGAACCGCGCGAGCTGACCCTGGCCGATCGCACTTACTTTGAAAACCCCCGCATCGTGCAGCTGTGCGAGGCACTGGTGAGGCAGCCCTGGGACGGTACGGGCCAGCTCCTGCGCGCCAACGAGATCACGCACGAAGCGCTGAGCGAACTGCTTCGCTCGCAGGCCATCGTGCGGCGCGACCTGCGCCTGCGCGGCGGCCTGGCGCCGCTGGTCAGGCGCCGCCTGGCCGACTATATCGAGCAGCACCTGGCGCAGCCGATCACCCTGGGCGAACTGGCGCAACTGGCGTGCATGTCGGAGTTTCATCTGGCGCGCATGTTCCGCGTCTCGTTCGGGATGCCGCCCTCAGGCTGGGTGGCGCAGCGCCGCATCGAACGCGCGCGCGCCCTGCTCAAGGCCGGCAAGCTGCCCTTGCAGCAGATTGCCGCCGCCTGCGGCTACGCGGACCTGAGCCACTTCAGCCATCGTTTCAGCAAGGCGGTGGGGGTACCGCCGGGACGCTACCGCCAGGCCGTGGCCTAGCTCATTTCCATGATGATGGCGACGATCTCGTCGCCGTACGAAACCAGCTTCTTCTCGCCCACGCCGGTCACGCCGCGCAGTTCCTGCAACGATGTTGGCTTGGCCTTGGCGATTTCGCGCAGGGTGGCATCGACAAAGATCACGTAGGCCGGCACATTGTGCGCACGCGCGGTTTCGACGCGCCACCAGCGCAGCTTCTCGAAAATCGCCTGTTCGGATTTGGACAGGTCCATCTCCACATGCCCCTTGGACGAGGCGGACGGCGCTCGCTTCTGCTTGACCGGTTTCTGGTACTGGCGCAGCTGCACCTTCTGGCCGCCCTTGAGCACCGGGCGCGCGGCGTCGGTCAGCTTGAGCGAACTGTAAACTTCATGGTCGACCGTGATCAGGCCGAGCGCGATGGCCTGGCGCAAAATGGCGCGCCACTCCGCTTCGGTGCGTTCGCCGCCGATGCCGTAGACCGATAGCGAATCGTGGTGCCACTGCTTGATGCGGTCCGTCTCGACCCCGCGCAGCACGTCGATCACATGGCCGGCCGCAAAGCGCTGGTCGACCCGGTAAATCGCCGACAGCAGCTTTTGCACCGGCACCGTGCCGTCGAAGGACACCGGCGGAATCAGGCAGGTATCGCAATTGCCGCACGGGGTGGATTGTTCGCCGAAGTATTCGAGCAGGCGCACGCGCCGGCAGTTGAGCGTCTCGCACAGGCCCAGCATGGCGTCGAGTTTCATCGACAGCACGCGCTTGAAGGTTTCGTCGGCTTCCGACTCGTCGATCATGCGCCGCTGTAGCACCACGTCCTGCAAGCCATACGCCATCCAGGCGCTGGCCGGCATGCCGTCGCGGCCCGCGCGTCCGGTCTCCTGGTAGTAGCCCTCGATGCTTTTCGGCAGATCCAGGTGGCACACGAAGCGCACGTCCGGCTTGTCGATACCCATGCCGAAGGCGATGGTGGCGACCATCACGATGCTTTCTTCGCGCAGGAAGCGGGCCTGGTTGGCGCTGCGCTTGGGGTAGTCCATGCCGGCGTGGTAGGGCAGGGCGCGGATGCCGTTCTCGTTCAGGAAGTCGGCGGTTTCCTCGACCTTCTTGCGCGACAGGCAGTACACGATGCCGGCATCACTGCCATGCTCGGTGGTGATGAAGTCGAGCAGCTGCTTGCGCCCATTGGCCTTTTCAACGATCTGGTAGCGGATGTTGGGGCGGTCGAACGAGGACACGAACTGGCGCGCATCGCCCAGTTGCAGGCGCAGCGCGATTTCGGCGCGGGTCTGCTGGTCGGCGGTGGCGGTCAGCGCAATGCGCGGCACGTCCGGAAATTGCTCGTGCAGGATCGACAGCTTGATGTACTCGGGGCGGAAGTCATGCCCCCACTGCGACACGCAGTGCGCCTCGTCGATGGCGAACAGCGCGATCTTCGATGCCTGGAACAGGTCCAGGCAGCGCTGCGTCATCAGGCGTTCGGGCGCCACGTACACCAGGTCGATTTCGCCGGTGCGCACCAGCCGTTCGATGCGCATCGATTCTTCGTACGTCTGCGTCGAATTGAGGAACGCGGCGCGCACGCCGACTTCGGCCAGCGCGTCGACCTGGTCCTGCATCAGCGCGATCAGGGGCGACACCACCACGCCGACGCCGTCGCGCAGCAGCGCCGGAATCTGGTAGCACAGCGACTTGCCGCCGCCGGTGGGCATGAGCACCAGCGCATCGCCGCCGCTGGCGACGTGTTCGACGATTTCCTTCTGCTGCCCGCGAAAAGCCGGATAGCCGAAGACCGTTTGCAGCTGGTCGAGCGCGCGTGCTGAGAGACCGGGGTCCATACTGGGGTCCATTATTCCGCCCAAACGACCCATCCGTAGTGCGAGCTTGCCAGCACCACGATGCCGAACACGATGCGGTACCAGGCGAACACGGTGAAGTCATGGCTGCTGATGTAGCGCAGCAGCCAGCGCACGCACAGGAAGGCCGAGATGAACGCTGCGATCGAGCCGATGCCGAACAGCGGCAGGTCGCTTGACGACAGCAGCGCGCGTTCCTTGACCAGCGAATAGGCGGTGGCCAGCAGCAGGGTCGGGATCGCGAGGAAGAACGAGAATTCGGTGGCGGCCTTGCGCGGCAGGCCGAACATCATCGCGCCGATGATGGTTGCACCCGAGCGGCTGGTGCCGGGAATGAGCGCCATGGCCTGGGCGCAGCCGACCTTGAAGGCGTCGAGCACGGTCATGTCGTCCACCGTCTCGACCCGCACCACGGGAGGATTGAGCTTGTTGCGGCGCTCCACCCACAAGATGATGATGCCGCCGATGATGAAGGCCAGCGCCACCGGCACGGGCTTGAACAGGGCCGATTTGATCATCTTGCCCAGCGCGAGGCCGAGCAGCGCCAGCGGCAGGAAGGCGACGATCAGGTTGAGCATGAACTTTTGCGCCTTCGGGTCGGATGTCAGCCCGCTCATCACCGATGCGATGCGCGCGCGGTATTCCCAGCACACCGCCATGATGGCGCCGGCCTGGATGACGATCTCGAACACTTTCGCTTTCTCGTCGGTGAAGTCGAGCAGGCTACCCGCGAGGATCAGGTGGCCGGTCGAGGAAATGGGAAGGAATTCGGTGAAGCCTTCCACCAGACCCATGATGATGGCTTTAAGCGCAAGAGCGAAAGTTATGTCCATGAAGCAGTTTGTATTGTTAACGGGGAAGTCGGACCGGATGACGGCACGGTGCGGGGTCGAAGCTTACCACGAGCACGCCCCCGGCTTCTGATCAGCCGCACATGCGGGGCTGTTTTTCGTGACGGGGATGGACTACTGTTTTTTTGTTGCAATATTTTTAACGTCGTCCAGCAGCGGCAGCATGGCCAGGGTCATCAGCGCCAGCGCCAGCGGCACCGTGGCCACGTAGCCGAGGCGGCTGAAACCGAAGGCGCCGGCCACGCCGCCGAAAAAAAAGCAGGCGGCCAGCATGGACAGCACCGTCAGGCGTTTGCGGTCGCCCGCCACCGGCGCCAGTCCGGCCTGGCTGGGCGCCGGGCGGTTCAGGTACATCATCTTGCCCAGTTCAATGCCGATGTCGGTGACGATGCCGGTGATGTGCGTGGTACGGATTTCGGCGCGCGACAGTTTGGTGATGAGGGCATTTTGCAGTCCCATGATAAAACTGAGCAGCAGTACCGTCACCGATGCGAACCGGCCGTCGATATCGGCCAGGCGCATGCCGAGCAGGCCAAAGCAAAGCAGCAGGACCGCTTCGAGCATCAGGGGCAGCGCATATTCGCCGTGGAGCGCGCGGCGCCGGCCGTAATTGACCATGATGGCGGTGCAGGCCGCGCCGGCCATGAACGAGAGCAGCGCTCCCAGTCCGCCCAGGACCAGCGCGTGCGCGCCCAGCACCAGGTCGTCGGCCATGGCCGAGACCACGCCGGTCATGTGCGATGTGTAGCGGTGCACCGCCAGGAAGCCGCCGGCATTGATGGAGCCGGCCACGAACGCCAGCATGTAGCCCAGGTGCGCATTGGCGTCGCTGGAGCGGCTTGGCGCGGTGAGCCTCTTGGCGTAGTTGACGGGCATGGGCGGTGCTTTCTCGGGAACCGGTCATGCATTGTAACGCGGCCGGCGGCGGCGCTCTTTAGTGCTGCAACAAACCTTCGACCGTTTGCAGTGCTGGCGGCGCCGCGCCCGCCGACAGGCAGGCTGCCGCGCCGGCGGCCACCGCGAAACGCAGGTGATCGAGCGGCGCGCGCTGCGGTTCGTGCATGAAGCTCCAGGCCAGCGCCGCAATGCTGGCGTCGCCCGCGCCGACGCTGTCGACGACGGTAATACGCGGTGGGGCAGCATCCCATGCTTCGTCGCCGATGTGCAGCGAAGCGCCTTGCGCGCCGCGCGTGTACAGGTAAGTGGCGCCCGGGTTCCAGCCGCGCAGGGTGGCAAACGCATTCTCCAGGTCGGTGCTGCGAAACAGCCCGGCCAGGTCCTCATCGGACACCTTGATCACATCGGCCAGCGCCGTCATGCGCTGCAAGGTGGCGTCGTAGCGCTGGTCCATCAGCGCGCGGAAGTTAGGGTCGTAGCTGATCTTGGCGCCATCGGCCTTGAGGGACGCTGCCAGCGCCACCAGCTTGCCGGCGAGCGGCTCGCGCGCCAGGCTGATGCCGCCGAAGTGCGCCCACTTGCAGTGCGCGCGCCAGCCGTCCGGCAGGCGCGCCGCGTCGAAGTGCAGGTCGGCGCTGTCGTCGCCCACGAAAAAATAGCTGGGCGGGTCGGTCCGGTAGACGATCGCCAGCAGCGGCGAGCGCGCCTCGCGCTGCACGAAGCGCACATCCAGCCCGGCCGCCACGCTGGCGTCCCACAACTGGTCGCCGAACACGTCGCAGCTGACAGCGCCGGCGAAGGCGCTCGGCACGCCCAGGCGCGCCATGGCGCGCGCCACGTTCCAGGTCGAGCCGCCCACCTGGCTGCTCCAGCGCTGCTGGCCGGGATCGGCGATCATGTCGGTCAGCGCTTCGCCGGCGGCCACGAACGCGGGAAAGATCGGAGCGTTCATGTCAGTCCTTCAGTACATTGAGCACTTCGTAGCAGGCGCCCATGGTGTGATAGTCGACCTTGCCGGCCGGGCTTTTCTGGTCGGTCAGCTTGGCGTTGGCCGGGCTGAGAATGCGGTACCAGGCGCCATGCTGGTGGTCGACGAAGTGCGTCCAGCTGTATTCCCAGATGCGCTGGTACCAGTCCCAGTACACCGCCTCGCCCGTGCGCGCGCCCAGCAGCGCGGCCGCGGCCAGGCTTTCGGCCTGCACCCAGAAGTATTTGTGGCCGTCGCAAATGCTGCCGTCCGGCGCGAAGCCGTAGAAGATGCCGCCGTGCTGCGCATCCCAGGCCCTGTCCATCGCCTGCAGGAACAGGGCGGAGGCGCGCGGCAGCAGCCAGTGGGCTCCGTCCAGCAGGTGGGCCTTGTGGCGCTCCAGGATCAGCAGCAGCTTGCTCCACTCGGTCAGGTGGCCGGGCTGGAAGCCCCAGGGGCGGAAGATATTGGTGCTGTCGTGACGGTTGTAGTCATGGTCGACCGACCAGTCGACGTGATAGTGCTCCCACACGGTGTTGTCGCACAACGCGGCCTGGCGCATGGTGACGTTGTAGGCCAGCGTTTCGGCGCGGCGCAGGTAGGCGTTCTCGCCGGTCGCTTCAAAAGCGCTGAGCAAGGCTTCGCAGGCGTGCATATTGGCGTTCTGGCCGCGGTAGGCCGACAGTTGCGACCAGTCGGCGCTCGCTTCGTCGGCGTACAGGCCGTGCTGCGGCTCCCAGAAGCGGCGCTCCATCAGGGCGAAGGTTTCTTCGATATGCAGGCGCGCCTCTTCCACGCCGGCCATCAGCGCGTGCGAATATGCCAGCAACACGAAGGCCAGGCCGTAGCAATGATTAGTCGCATCCGTGACCTCGGCCTTGCCATCGGCCCAGTGCAGTTGCCAGCAATAGCCGCCGGTGAGCGGATTGCGGTGCGCGGCGCGCAGGAAGTCCAGCCCGTGTAAAAGACGCATCTCGTCGGCCGGATCGCCAAACTCGCGGTACGCCATCGCGTAATTGAAGATGAAGCGTGTGCTGCTTACCAGATGGCGCGTGTGCGCGTCGTAGACGGTGCCGTCGTCCTTGTAGAAGTGATAGAAGCCGCCGCTCGGATCGACGCAGCGCGGATCGTAAAAGCGTTTGGTGTGGCGAATGTGGTCAAGCAGGGTGTCGCGCGAATGAAAATCGGGGGCCATCGTCAAGTCTCGTTGTCAAAAAAGGGTGTTAATAGCGTACGGACGCGGGCCGGGAGACCACGCGTGCACACAGCTTGGTCAGTCGGTGAAGGAAGCTCGCTCTATTTGTGCGGCACGAAGTCGTCGCACACGGTGCTGGCGCGCACAATCAGTTCCACCGGGGCGACTTGTTCGACAGGTTCTTCCTGCTGGTCGCGCAGCAGCAGCTCGACGCCCATCGCGCCGAGCGCTTTTTTGTCGATGCGCAGGGTGGTCAGGGGCCGGTGCCCGAGCACAGCGCTGGAGATGTCGTCAAAGCCGACGATCGATACGTCGTGCGGCACCGTCAGGCCGGCCGCCAGGCAGCAGCGCATCGCCACCAGGGCGGCGCTGTCGTTGTAGCAGAACACCGCGTCCGGTGGATTGGGCAGGGCCAGCAGCGACTGCATCGCTTCGCAGGCCCCGGTTTCGAGGTCGACGCCTTCCGGCAGGCTCGCTTCCAGGCGCGGGTCGGCCAGCATGCCCGACTCGAACAGGGCCTGGCGGTAGCCCTTGTTTCGTTCACGCACGCTGTAGTGGCCGAGGGAACCCGAGATCATGCCGATGCGCGTGCGTCCGAGGCCGATCAGGTGTTTGGTGGCCAGGTAGCCGCCCATGAAATTGTCGGGGTTGACCGAGCTGTAACCGCGCAGCTTCATGTCGATCAGGACCAGCGGCTTGCCGCTCGCGCGCAGGGCGCCCAGCAGCTCGGGTTCGAAAAAGCCGGCGCACACGATCGCGTCCGGCGCATGCATGCGCAACTGCTCGGTCACGCCATCGGCCGGACCGACCGCCATGAACGAGAGGACGATGCCCTGCTTGCGGCAGGCTTCCTCGGCCCCGTGCAGCACCGGCGAATAAAACGGACTGCTGGCGGCCGTGTTGTGCTGGCGGTGCAGCAAAAAGGTCAGGCGCCGCATGCGCTTGCGCCGCAGGTTGGCAAAATCGTAGCCCAGTTCATGGGCGGCCGACAGCACCATCTGGCGCGTGGTTTCGGTCAGTCCCGGCTCGTTCTTGAGCGCGCGCGAAATCGTCCCCGCCGAGACGCCGGCAAACTTGGCGATGTCGCGGATGGTGACGTTCGATGGGCTGGCGGCGCTCATCGGAACGGGACCAGCGGGGGGCGCGGACGCGCTGTCGGATGGATCACAAGCTTCTCCAGTGGCAGATGCCTTTTCATGCTGAGAGTCTTGCATATCGATGAGCCCATGGTCAAACGATTGGTCCGGTTTGCAAACAGTTTAGCCGGGTTTTACTAAACAGGGCAGCGCAGACTGTTGCGAAGCCGCTCAAGCGCGCCGCCCCGGGCTAGCGCCCTGCCAGCGGCCGCCCGCGTGTTTAGTGATCATGGCTAAACATGATCGAAAGCGCCACCTTCTGTTTGACCGGCCGACCGTCCGCATGCACACTCACCTCATCCATATAAACCGGCCGGCGACCTTTCCGGGCGCCGAGCGGGTAAATACAAAGAGGAGACAGGCACGATGACCACCCGCACGACCACCCTGATCAAACACACCCTCGCCGTCGCCATCGCGGCCGCCCTGCCGCTCATTGCCGGCGCGGCCGAGGCGCCCATGCCCTGGATGAACCGCGCCCTCTCCGCCGGCCAGCGCGCCACGCTGGTGCTCAAGGAGATGACGCAGGAAGAAAAGCTGCAATGGGTGTACGGCTACTTCGGGTCGGACTTCGCACCCAAGAAAACCATCAAGATCGCGGCCGCCCTGCCGTCGTCGGCCGGCTACATTCCCGGCGTGGCACGCCTTGGCCTGCCGGAGCTGTTCGAGACTGACGCCGGCCTTGGCGTGGCCTCGCAGGCCAGCGCCAATCCGCGCGAGCGCACCTCGCTGCCATCTGGCCTTGCCACGGCGGCCACCTGGAACCCCAAGCTGGCCTACCAGGGCGGCGCGATGATCGGTGCCGAGGCGCGCGCCTCGGGCTTTAACGTGATGCTGGCCGGCGGCGTGAACCTGATGCGCGATCCGCGCAACGGCCGCAATTTCGAATATGCCGGCGAAGACCCGCTGCTGTCCGGGATCATGGTGGGGCAGGCGGTCAAGGGCATCCAGTCCAACCACCTGATCTCGACCGTCAAGCACTATGCGCTGAACAACCAGGAAACCGGCCGCAACGAACTTGACGCGCGCATCGGCGATGTGGCGGCGCGCACCAGCGACCTGCTGGCCATGCAGCTGGTGATCGAACAGGGCGACCCCGGTTCTGTGATGTGCGCCTACAACCGCGTCAACGGTCCCTATGCATGCGAGAACGCGTGGCTGCTCAACGAAGTGCTCAAGCAGGACTGGGGCTTCAAGGGCTATGTGATGTCCGACTGGGGCGCGGTGCACAGCACCGTGGCATCGGCCAACAATGGGCTGGACCAGCAGTCCGGCTCCGAATTCGACAAGTCGCCCTACTTTGCGGGCGCGCTGGAAGAAGCGGTCAAGACCGGATCCGTGGCGCAGTCGCGCTTCGATAATATGGTCTACCGTATTTTGTACGCGATGTTCGACAAGGGCGTGGTGGACCATCCGGTCAAGCCGGACGGCGCCATCGACTTTGCCGCGCATGGCCTGATCAGCCGCACAGATGCCGAAGAGAGCATGGTCCTGCTCAAGAACGACGGCCAGGTGCTCCCTTTGCGCAAGGACGTGAAAACGATTGCAGTCATCGGCGGCTATGCCGACCAGGGCGTGCTGTCCGGCGGCGGTTCGTCGCAGGTGTATCCGATCGGCGGCAGCGCGGTCAAGGGTTTGCTGCCGGCCAGTTGGCCCGGTCCGGTGGTGTACCACCCTTCCGCGCCGGTGAAGGAAATCGCCGCGCTGGCGCCCGGCGCCAAGGTCGTTTTCGACAGTGGCGCCGATCCTGCAAGGGCAGCGCAGCTGGCCGCGAGCGCCGACGCGGTGATCGTGTTCGGCACCCACTGGATCGGCGAAGCCAACGACGCGCTTGACCTGGCGCTGCCCGACAAGCAGGATGAGCTGATTGCGGCCGTTGCCGCCGCCAATCCGCGCACCGTGGTCGTGTTGGAGACCAGCGGTCCGGTGCTGATGCCGTGGCTGGGCAAGACGGCGGCCGTGCTGCAAGCGTGGTACCCGGGCACGCGCGGAGGAGAAGCGATCGCGCGCGTGCTGTTTGGCGATGTCAATCCATCCGGGCACTTGCCGGCCACTTTCCCGGCGTCCCTCAGCCAGTTGCCGCGCCCCGTGCTCGATGGCGATCCTGCCAAGCCGCAGATGCAGTTCAAGGTCGACTATCACGAAGGCGCGGCGGTGGGATACAAGTGGTTCGACCTCAAAAAACACAAGCCGCTGTTCCCGTTCGGGCATGGCTTGTCGTACACCCGGTTTGAATATTCAGCCCTGGCGGGCGGGTACAAGGACGGGCAGCTGCAGGTGCGCTTCAAGGTAAGCAATACGGGCAAGGTGGCCGGCAAGGATGTGGCGCAGCTGTACGTCTCCCCGCTTGGCGCGCGCTGGGAAGCGCCCAAGCGCCTGGCCGGCTGGGACAAGGTCGACCTGCAGCCCGGCGAGACGCGCGAGGTGACGCTCACGGTGGAGCCGCGCATGCTGGCTGTCCTCCATGGCCCGTCCAAGACCTGGCGCATCGCCAAAGGGAAGTACACATTGTTGCTGGCGCAGGATGCCGGCGGCACTGGCGAAAGCAGCATCACGGTCGACCTCCCGGCGCGCAAGCTGGACCTGCATGGCAAAGCCGTCCCTTCAACCGGGAAAAGGTAAAACGCGATGATCAAGATGAACCAGTTGGGTGCGGCATTGGCAATGGCGGGTCTGGTGAGCGGCGCGGCGTCGGCGGCGGCACCGGTGAGCGCGGCGGGCAAGAGCGAATTCGTGACGGTGAAAAATACGCATTTCGCGCGCAAGGGCAAATCGTATTACATCGCCGGCGCCAATTTCTGGTACGGCGGCTATCTGGGCTCGCCGTCGGGCGTGGGCGAGCGTGCGCGCCTGCTCAAGGAACTCGATACCATGAAGGCGCTTGGGATCAACAATGTGCGTGTACTGGCGGTCTCCGAAAAAACCGCGATGACCAGCGCGGTGCGGCCCGCCACTACCAATGGTCCGGGCAAGTACGACGAGGACCTGCTGGCGGGCCTCGACTTCCTGGTCGATGAACTGGGCAAGCGCGACATGACGGTCGTGCTTTACCTGAACAACTTCTGGCAGTGGTCGGGCGGGATGACGCAGTACCTGAACTGGTTTGAAGGTACTCCGGCGATCGACCCGAACGTGACCAAGGACTACGACGACTACATGGCCAAGACGGCGCGCTTCTACGCCAACAAGGACGCGCAGAAGGAGTATCGCGGCACCATCAGGAAGATCGTCGGGCGGGTCAACAGCATCAACGGCAAGGCGTACCGCGACGATCCGGCGATCATGTCGTGGCAACTGGCGAACGAACCACGCCCGGGCAACGGCAAGGCAAGCGACAAGGAGAAAGCGATCTACACCAAATGGATCGCCGAGACCGCGCAGTACATCCATGAACTGGACAGGAACCACCTGGTGAGCAGTGGCAGCGAAGGCCTGGCCGGGTCGGCGCAGGATGCCAAATTGTTCATGGCCTCGCATTCGTCGAAACACATCGATTACCTTACTTATCACCTGTGGCCGAAAAACTGGGGCTGGTTCGACTCCAAGAAGCCAGTCGAGAGCTGGGACGGGGCAATTGCCAAGAGCCGCGATTACCTGAATGTGCACATCGACATGGCAAAAACGATCGGCAAGCCAATCGTGCTGGAAGAGTTCGGGCTGGATCGTGACGGCGCCTCGTTCGACATCAAGGCCGGCACCAAAATCCGCGACCGCTTCTATGGCGAGATTTTCAACCTGATCCAGCGCCGCGCCGCCAGTGGCGATCCGATCGCGGGCTGGAACTTCTGGGCCTGGGGCGGCGCCGGGCGTGCCGCCAACGCCGACTACTGGTGGAAGCAGGGCAATGACTTCATGGGCGATCCGCCGCAGGAAGAGCAGGGCCTGTACTCGGTGTTCGACTCCGATGCCAGTTCGCTGGCGCTGATCAAGGACCATGCGGGAAAACTGCGCTCGCTCCAGAGGTGAACTCTTCGACAGGAAGATCCATGAAAATCGTGACGACGCTGCTGATCCCGGCGGCCCTGCTGCTGGGCGCGAACGCCTCCGCACAGAAGTTCGAAAACCTCGCGGCCACGCCGCAAATGGGCTGGAACAGCTGGAACAAATTCGCCTGCAATATCGATGAAAAGCTGATCCGCGAAACGGCCGACGCCATGCTCAGGATCGGCATGCAGGACGCCGGCTACGAATACGTCAACATCGACGACTGCTGGCACGGCAAGCGTGACAAGAACGGGAACGTCCAGCCCGATCCCGAGCGCTTTCCGTCCGGGATGAAGGCGCTGGCTGACTACGTGCATGCGAAAGGCCTCAAGCTGGGCATCTATTCGGACGCCGGCGCCACCACCTGCGGCGGGCGCCCGGGCAGCCGCGGTCACGAATACCAGGATGCGATCACCTACGCCGCCTGGGGCATCGATTACGTCAAGTACGACTGGTGCGATACCAAGGGCCTGAACGCGGCCGCCGCCTACACCACCATGCGCGACGCGATCCGCAGCGCCGGCCGGCCCATGTTGCTCAGCATGTGCGAGTGGGGCGACAACAAGCCGTGGGAGTGGGGCGCCGACATCGGCCATTCGTGGCGCACCACCGGCGACATTTATCCGTGCTGGGATTGCGAGATCAATCACGGCTCGTGGTCCGCCTTCGGCGTGCTGCGCATCCTCGACAAGCAGGCCGGCCTGCGCAAGCACGCCGGTCCCGGGCACTGGAACGACATGGACATGATGGAAGTCGGCATGGGCATGACCGAGGACGAAGACCGCGCCCACTTCTCGATCTGGGCCATGATGGCGTCGCCCCTCATCTCGGGCAACGACCTGCGTTCGATGCCGGAATCGACCCGCAAGATCCTCACCAACAAGGATGTTATCGCGATCAACCAGGACAAGCTGGGCGTGCAGGCATGGAAGTTCATGTCCGAAGGGACGCTGGAGCTGTGGGCCAAGCCGCTGGCCGATAACGGCCGGGCACTGATGATCCTCAATCGCGGCGCCGGCGCCGTCAACTACAAGTTGGACTGGAAAAAGCACAAGATCGGGGATGACCTGAGCAAGCGCGAACTCGATACCGGCAAGACGGCCTACCGCTGGACCGATGCCTGGAGCGGCAAGACGGGCGACACCGGCCAATCCCTCGACCTTAACATCGCGTCGCACAGCGTGGCGATGCTGCACCTGAAAGCAAAGTGACCGAACATGAACCTGCGTATTCTATCCATCCTGCTGGCCGGTACGCTGGCTGCCCACGTCGCGCATGCCGAGCCACTCGATATGGCGGCCGGCGTGCAAACCTGCGCCCTCAATATCAAGCCGCGTACCCAGCAATACCCGTGGATGTCGATCGGGCGCTGGCAGCGCATGCATGAAGACCAGCTGGCCCTGGCCGACAAAGGCGATGTGGACCTGATGTTCATCGGCGATTCGATTACCGAAGGCTGGCCGCGCGCGATCCGGGAAGCGAATTTCGGCGGCTACAAGGCGGGCAATTTCGGCATCGGCGGCGACAATACCGGCAACGTGTTGTGGCGCTTGCAGGACAAGCGCATGGCGAAACTCCGGCCCAAGGCGATTGTGCTGCTCATCGGCGTGAACAATCTGGGTCTGTGCGGCGAGAAGCCGGAGCAGATTTTTTCCGGCATCCAGGCGGTGGTCGCGGCCTTGCGCAAGCAGTACCCGGACGCGCGCATCCTGCTCAATGCCGTGCTGCCGACCGGCGAACTGGCGGCGAGCGAGCGGCGCCAGAATGTCGTCACGCTCAACAAGATGGTCGCGACCTTGGGCGATGGCCGCCACGTGGTTTTCCGTGATTATGGGGCGTCGTTCGTGCGCCCTGATGGCAGCATTGGCACCGACATCATGGGCGATCATCTTCACCTCACGCAAAAGGGCTACGTCATCTGGGCCGACGTCATGCTGCCCGACGTGCAAACATTGATGAAGTAGGGCGCCATGAATCGCACCGCACTGGCGCTGGCGCTGCTGCTGGCCCATGCTGGCGTCCGGGCCGAACCAGTGGTGCGCGCGGACGACCCGCGCATCGCGCGCATGGGCAGGACCGTTGCCCTGGCCGATGGCAGCCTGCGCTTCTCCTATCCCGGCGTGCAGCTGTCGCTGTCGTTCGAGGGCAAAGCCTTGTCGGTCGATGCCTTGGCCAGTGGTGAGCGCAGCATTCTCGAAGTTATCGTCGACGGTGGCGCGCCACGCATCATCAAGTTGTCGGCGACGGCGCGAACCATCAAGCTGGTGGACGAGCGCCAGGCGGGCCTGCACCGCGTCGACATCATGCACCGTACCGAAAGCTGGCACGGCGTCGTCACGCTGGCCCGGTTCGTGGCCGACGGCACGCTGCGCACCGCACCGGTGCTCCCGCAGCGCAAAATGCTCGTTCTCGGCGACTCGGTCTCCTGCGGCGAAGCCATCGACCGGGTTGCCGGCGAGGTGAAGAAGCCGTCGTGGTGGAACCCGCGCGCGTCGTACGGCATGCTGGCCGCGCAGGCGCTCGGTGCGCAGGTTCAGCTGGTCTGCCATGGCGGGCGCGGGTTGCTGCGCAGCTGGAACGGCCGCACCGATGAGGACAATCTTCCCGATTTCTACGAGCTGGCCATCGCCAACGAAGAGCAACGGGTGCGCTGGAACCATGCCGCTTACTGGCCCGGCCTGATTGTCGTCGCGATTGGCACCAACGATTTCAGCACCGGCATTCCGGAGCGCGATGCCTATGTCAATGCCTACGTTGGCTTGCTGCGCACGCTGCTGCGTAATCATCCGCATGCGCTGGTGGTGCTGACCGAAGGTGCGATTCTCAATGGCGAGCGCAAGGCCGCCCTGACCAGCTATATCGCCGACACCATCCGGCGCGTCGGCAGCGCACGCGTGCACGCCGTGGCATCCGCCCACTATCCGGGCGACGCGACCGATGCCCATCCCACCAAAGCGCAGCACGGCGCGATGGCGCGCGAACTGCTTCCCCAGCTACGTGACTTGACCGGCTGGTAATCGCGCGTGGTCCGCCAGCCACCGGCGACAAAAAAAGAGCCGGTACACCGCAGGATTGTCCACGGTACACCGGCCCAAGCAACCCCGGTAAAACGGATCAGTAATTCACGCCCACGCGCACGGCCCACTGGTCCTGGTTGGTGTAGTAGTCCTTCTTGCCGACCTTGTTGTTGAAGCGCTGGTCGACGTGGTGGATGCCATCCGGGATCCAGCCGTAAGCGGGCGCGTTCGCTTCGCTCAGGTCGCGCATCCGGTTGGCGTCGCCGTCGCGCCGCACTAACATGTATGTGGCGCGCAGGGCCAGCATGTCGTTGACGGCGACATTCTGGACGATGCTGGCCTGCTTCCTGTTGTAGTTGCCAAGCTCGATGTTGGCCTTGCCGTAGTTGCCGCTGAAGTCAGGCTTGGCCGAGATGAGGTTGACGTCGCCGCCGGTCGAATTGCGGCCGAACAGCGTGCCTTGCGGGCCGCGCAGCACTTCCGCTGGCCGATGTCGAACATTGGCGCCTGCGCGCCTTGTGGACGCGGCGAGTACAGGCCGTCGACGTGAAAGCCGACGGCCGGGTCGCCCGTTTCGGTGAAGTTGGTCGAGGTGATACCACGGATGGTGATCTGCACGGCCGAATCGAGGCCGGTGTTTTCGATGACGACGTTGGGGATGTCGCCGGCCAGGTCCCTGAGGCTCTGGGCGCCCTTGCGCGTGAGCGGGTCCTGGCTCAGGGCCGTGACCGCCAGCGGGGTGCGCAGCAGCGAGGTGGAGTGGCGGGTGGCGGTGACTTTGACTTCCTGGATTTGATCCGGGTCGTTATTGGCGGGGGCGGTATTGTCGGCGGCGCTGCCGGCAGTTTGCGCTTGGCCGGGCAGGAGCGCACAGCCGAACGCGCTGGCGACCGCCAGACTCATCAGAGTCCGTGTCGTTGGGAATAGCATCTTGTCTCCTGATTTCCATTTGGATTATGTGCGCGCGGCTTGGCGAGCCCGCTTGCGCTTATATGCAACACAGTGGTGACCCGCCAGCTGTGGCAAGCGATGCAGCCTTGCAGGGATGGGCGAATCGATTGAATTGAGTATTGCATTCGAAAAATCGGAGGGTCAAACGATTCCCTGAATCACGCTATAGTTTCATAGGCTTTACTAGACACGTGCCGCGTCGCGCCGGCATGGCGATCCGGCCGGTGCAAGCGTGCCGTCACCCAAGCCGCTGGCGGGCGCGCCGGCGCGCCGCACCGAGCACGCCGACACCGGCCAGCAGCATGGCATACGTCCCCGGTTCCGGGACGGGAGAGGTATCGAGCAGGACGTAGCTGATGGCGTGCAGGTTGAGCCGGCCCTGCAGTGACGTGGCGCCAGTTGTCATGTAGCCGGACAAGGTGCCGATGTGGCTGCCCTCCTCGACATACGCATCATCGGTGAAGATGTGTTCGTAATTACCGCCAGGTTCGTCATCCATGTGGCCTTCCATTACGCCTCGGGTGAGCTTGAAGAAGTCCGGATCTTCTCCTGGGGTAAGGTCGTAAGTCGTCACGGCGGAGAAACGGATGCCGGTCATGGGCGTGAGATCGAAATTCATTTCATACATGGCGTGGCTGCTGAAATAGTGATGGTTATCGGCGCCGCCGCGTCCATGCGTCGTCGCGCTCAAATGGTCGAACGTGGCCAGGGTGGTGGCGAGGCCGACGATGCCGCTTGCATGCGTATAGCCGGGGCCCGACAGCGTGTCGACTGTTTGCAGGCGATGGTTGAGTGCGTATTTGCTGGTCCCTTCGACCTTTTCGGTGAAATTGATCGCCGGCGCGATGTTGTCGGACAGATCGAGGTCGACTAGCTCGAACTGCCATTGCGATATCGTTACCGTTGCACTGGCATGCGTCAGTTGGGCTTGTGCGGCCAGTGGCGAGGTGGCGCAAGCGACGAACAGTGCGAGCGCAGGCAGGCGTGACATGGATCGGACAGACATGGAGACATCCTTTCAATAAAGGGAGAGGGGCGGCGAGCGCCGCCCTTGCAGCATAAGCGCAACAATGCTTAAAAGCTAACTCTTCTTTGTAAGGGGTGGCGAACGCTGCACAGATGATTCTGTTGGCCCACCTTGACGTGGCTGGCATGGCGTTTTCGCCAGGGCAGATGCCTGTTGTTGACGATGTCTGCCGACATCGGGTGGCCTACACAGGTGCAGTGGCGCGCTCGAGCGCATTGAGCCAGTGGATGGCATATTCGCGGCTGGGACCGCACATTTCCTCGGATGGCTGCAAGCCGCCGCAGAACGCGGGCCGTTCCGGTTTGCCAAAGAGGCAACATCGATTGTCGTCGCCCAGCTGCACGCATCGCACACCTGCGGGTTTCCCTTCCGGCATGCCGGGGATCGGACTGGTGATCGATGGGGCAGTGCAGCAGGCGCCGCAATTGTCACGGCAATTCATACCATCTCATTTCTGTGGGTAAGTCATATGTCACCTAAGTATACACCCCGTTAAATCATAAGATGTCGTACAACTAATGGGGTTGTATAATATATCCATGACATCGACCTTCTCTGCCCAAGCGCTCCCACCACCCCGCAAGAAACACCGCACCCTCGCCCAGGGCGTGGTCGAGCACATCACGGGCAGCATCCAGCAGGGCGTGCTCAAGCCCGGCGACAAGCTGCCGACCGAATCGGCCATCATGGAACAGCATGGCGTGAGCCGCACCGTGGTGCGCGAAGCCATTTCACACTTGCAGGCGGCCGGCTGGGCGCAGACCCGGCACGGCATCGGCACCTTCGTCATCGAGCGCAGCAACGCCGGCCTGGCGATCAATGCCGAGAGCATCGTCACGGTCCTGGATGTACTGGCGATGCTGGAGCTGCGCATCAGCATGGAGGCCGAAGCGGCCTGGCTGGCAGCGGCACGCCGCAGCGAAGCGCAGGTGGCCGAACTGGCCAAGGTGCTCGGTGCCATGCAGCGCAGCGTAGCGCGCGGCAGCCCCGCCGTTGACGCCGATGTGCAATTCCACCTGCTGATCGCGCAAGCCACCGGCAACCGTTATTTCGTCGACATTCTCAGCCAGCTGGGCACCACCATCATCCCGCGCGCGCGCGTCAACACGCCGCAACTGGGGCATGACGATCCAGTCGCCTACCTGGAACGGGTCAACCGCGAGCACGAAGATATCTTCAACGCGATCCTGCGCAAGGACCCGGAAGCGGCGCGCGCCGCCATGCGTACCCACCTGAGCAACAGCCGCGAACGCCTGCGCCAGGCGCAGCAGCAACTGGAGTCGAACGGCGCCTGACGGCCCGCCCCATCGACCGGCCACGCATACCCGAGCGCCGCGCTTCCCGGCGCTCGCGCTGTTCTCGTTTCCCTCCCGTTTCGCCTTCCCTGTTTCGCACCTTCCCGAACTCCACCCACAGCGCCGTGACCCGCGCCCAAACCGCCTGAACGTTGTGCTTGCTTATGTCAAAGACTAGTTGTACGATGACGTATCACTAACGCCAAGCAACCCGCCTATCCCTGGAGCCCTCATGAATCCGCAAGAACTCAAACACATCCTGTCGTCCGGCCTGCTGTCGTTTCCACTGACCGACTTCGACGACCAGGGCAATTTCAACGCACGCACCTACACCGAGCGCCTCGAATGGCTCGCTCCGTACGGCGCCAGCGCCCTGTTCGCGGCCGGCGGCACCGGTGAGTTCTTTTCCCTGACCCCAAGCGAATACTCGGACGTGATCCGCACCGCGGTCGATACCTGCCGTGGCAAAGTGCCGATCCTGGCCGGCGCCGGCGGCCCGACCCGTACCGCGATCACCCTGGCCCAGGAAGCCGAGCGCTTGGGTGCCCACGGCATCCTGCTGCTGCCGCACTACCTGACCGAAGCGAGCCAGGATGGCCTGATCGCCCACGTCGAAGCGGTGTGCGCATCGGTCAAATTCGGCGTCGTCGTCTACAACCGCGGCCAGTGCCGCCTGACCGCCGACTCGCTCGAAAAGCTGGCCGCACGCTGCCCTAACCTGATCGGCTTCAAGGACGGCATCGGCGACATCGAACTGATGGTGCAAATCTGGCGCCGCATGGGCGACCGCTTCAGCTACCTGGGCGGCCTGCCGACTGCGGAAGTTTACGCCGCCGCCTACAAGGCACTGGGTACCCCGGTGTACTCGTCGGCGGTATTTAACTTCATGCCGAAAATGGCGATGGACTTCTACCACGCGATTGCCGCCGACGACCACGCGACCACCAGCCGCCTGTTGGACCAGTTCTTCCTGCCTTACCTCGAAATCCGCAACCGCAAGGCCGGCTACGCAGTGAGCATCGTCAAGGCCGGCGCGCGCCTGGTCGGCCATTCGGCTGGTCCCGTACGCGCTCCGCTGACCGACATGACGGCTGAAGAAGACGCGATGCTGGAGAAGCTGATCACCGCCCAGGGCGCCCAATAATCCCGAATCAGGAACAGCAAATGCAAATCAATGGAGAAATGGTCATCGGCCAACGCACCGTGCGCGGCACGGCCGGCGTGGTGCGCGCGATCGATCCGTCCCGCAACGACTCGATGGGGCCGGACTTCGGCCTGGCCACCGACGCCGACGTCGACGCCGCCTGCGCCCTGGCGCAAAGCGCCTTCGACGCCTACCGCAACACCACCCCGGAACAGCGCGCGGTCTTCCTGGAGACCATCGCCGAAGGCATCCTCAAACTCGGCGCCACGCTGATCGAACGCGCCGCGCTCGAAACCGGCCTGCCGGCAGCGCGCCTGGAAGGGGAACGTGGCCGCACGGTCAATCAACTGCGCCTGTTCGCCAAGGTCGCGCGCGACGGTTACTTCATCGACGCCACCATCGATTCGGCCCTGCCGCAGCGCGTGCCGCCACGTCCCGATCTGCGCCTGCGCAAGATCCCTTTGGGACCAGTCGCCGTGTTCGGCGCCAGTAACTTCCCGCTGGCGTTCTCGGTCGGCGGCGGCGACACCGCGTCGGCGCTGGCCGCCGGCTGCCCGGTCGTGGTCAAGGCGCACGGCGCCCACCCCGGCACCTCGGAACTGGTCGGCAAGGTCATTCAACAGGCGGTGGCCGGCTGCCAGCTTCCCGAAGGCGTGTTCTCGATGCTGTTCGGCGAAGGCCGCCAGATCGGCCAGCGCCTGGTGGACCATCCGGCCATCAAGGCGGTTGGCTTCACCGGCTCGCGCCAGGGCGGCCTGGCGCTGATGCGCACCGCCGCCCTGCGTGCCGAACCGATTCCCGTGTACGCCGAAATGAGCAGCATCAATCCGGTGTTCCTGCTGCCGGCCGCCTTATCGAACGAGCGCGCCGCCGTGGCGCAAGGCTTCGTCGATTCGCTGACCCTGGGCGTGGGCCAGTTCTGCACCAACCCGGGCCTGGTCATGGGCCTGCAGGGCGAGCATTTCGACCAGTTCGTCGAAGCGGCTGCAAGCGCGCTGCAAGCCAAGGGCGCCGGCACCATGCTCACCCCCGGCATCCACCAGGCTTACCTGGGCGGCGTGGAACAGCTCTCCGGCATCGGCGGCGTGACCCTGGTCGCCAAGGGCAAGCCGGACGGCGCCGGCTGCGCGGCGCAAGCCTCGCTGTACGTGTGCGACGCGGCCACCTATCTGTCCACGCCTGCGCTGGAATCCGAGATCTTCGGACCGTGCGCCTTGCTGGTACGCTGCCGCGATGCGCAGCAGATGCAGCAGGTCGCCGAACACCTCGAAGGCCAGTTGACCGCCACCGTGCACGCCCTGGCAGCCGACCGCGCGCACGCCGCCGCGCTGCTGCCGGTGCTGGAACGCAAAGCGGGCCGCATCCTGTTCAACGGCTACCCGACCGGCGTCGAAGTGGCGCATGCGATGGTCCACGGCGGCCCGTTCCCGGCCACCTCCGACAGCCGCAGCACTTCGGTTGGCGCGTCCGCCATCGACCGCTTCCTGCGTCCGGTGTGCTACCAGAATGTGCCGGCGGACTTGCTTCCGGACGCACTCGCCGACCATAATCCCCTGGGCCTGGCCCGCCTTGTCGACGGAGGCATGCAGCTCCCGCAGTAACAGCTGGTCGCGCCGCCGGGGAAACGGGTGTGGAGACACCTTCCGGCGGCGCTGTCTCTAAAAACAACCATAAAGAAGCGACCGATGAACCAGCAAGTCATAGGCAAGTACCGGTGGACGATTTGCGCCCTCCTGTTTTTCGCCACCACCATCAATTATCTGGACCGCCAGGTCCTCAGTCTGCTCGCCACCGACCTGTCGAAGGAATTCGGCTGGTCCAATACCGATTACGCCAACATCACGGCGGCCTTCCAGTTTGTGTACGCGTTCTCGATGCTGTTCGCCGGCCGCGTGATCGACAAGCTCGGGACCAAGCGCGCCTTTGTGCTGGCCATTACCATCTGGTCGCTCGGCGCGATCATGCACGCGTTTGCGATTGGCGTGGGCGAAGGCCTCAACGGCATCCTGGCCAGCCTTGGCATGACGGTGGTGCCGGTGTCGATCGCCGGCTTCATGATGTCGCGCGCGGTGCTGGCGCTGGGCGAAGCGGGCAACTTCCCCGCCGCCATCAAGGCGACCGCCGAATACTTCCCCAAGAAGGAGCGGTCTTTCGCCACCGGCATCTTCAACTCCGGCGCCAACGTCGGCGCCATCCTGGCGCCCATCACCGTGCCGCTGATCGCCGCCGCGTGGGGCTGGCAGATGGCGTTCATCATCATCGGCGCCATTGGTTTTTTCTGGATGGCCTTGTGGATGGTGTTCTACGATACCCCGGCCAACCAGGCGCGCATGGGCAAGGCGGAACTGGACTACATCAACAGCGATTGCGCGGTAGTGCCCGAGCCGGCGGCCGGCGCCGCCCGGCCGAAGACATCCTGGTTCAAGCTGCTCGGCTACCGCCAGACCTGGGCCTTCGCGCTCGGTAAATTCATGACCGACGGCGTGTGGTGGTTCTTCCTTTTCTGGCTGCCGAAGTACCTGTCCGCGACCTATGGCTTGAAAGGTACCGACATCATCGTGCCGCTGGCGGTCCTGTACAGCATGACCATGGTCGGCAGTATCGGCGGCGGCTGGTTCCCTACCTACTTCATCAACCGCGGCGACAATCCCTACGATGGACGCATGAAAGCCATGCTGTGCATCGCCTTCATTCCGCTGGTGGTGCTGCTGGCGCAACCGTTCGGCTACATCAGCTTCTGGGTACCGGTGGTCCTGATCGGCATCGGCGCCTCGGCCCACCAGGCCTGGTCGGCGAACATCTTCACCACCGTTTCCGACATGTTCCCGAAACATAGCGTCGGTTCGGTAGTGGGTATCGGCGGCATGGCCGGCGGCATGGGCGGCGTGCTGCTCACCAAGCTCGGTGGCTGGCTGTTCGATTATTATGGCGGCTTGGGCCAGATCAGCACCGGCTACATGATCATGTTCTCGATCTGCGCGCTGGCCTACCTGGCCGCATGGATGATGATGAAATCACTGGTGCCGCGCTACCGCGAAATCACCGATCTGTAAGGGCAACATGAGCAAGCAAGCCAGCGTCGAAAGGATCACGGACGTCATCTGCGCGGTGGGCGAAAGTCCGCTGTGGAACGCGCGCGAGGGCGCCTGGTACTGGGTCGACATTCCCGCCCGGCGCATCTGGCGCCTGGACGCGGCGTCCGGCGCGGTGCGCAGCTGGGAGTCGGCCGAGATGGTGGCCTGCCTCGCGCTGGCCGAAAGCGGTGTTCTCATCGCCGGCATGGAAAGCGGCGTGTTCGCCGTCACGCTGGGCGAGGGCTACCTGGCCAAGGCGGCCTTCCTGGCCGCGCCGCCCGAACTGGCGCCGGGCATGCGCTTCAACGACGGGCGCTGCGACCGCCAGGGGCGCTTCTGGAGCGGCATCATGTGCCTCGACATGGCCGAAGCGCGCTCCGAGGGCCATCTGTACCGCTACACCCGCGCAGAGGGCATCTCGGCGCCGGTGGTATCGAACCTGATCGTGCAGAACGGCCTCGGTTTTTCGCCGGACGGGCGCACCATGTACCTGTCCGATTCGCACGGCTCGCGCCAGAGAATCTGGGCCTTCGACTACGACACCGACAGCGGCACGCCGCACAGCCAGCGCGTGTTCGTCGACATGAACGCCCATCGCGGGCGTCCGGACGGCGCGGCGGTCGACGTGGATGGCTGCTACTGGATTTGCGGGAACGATGGCGGCTGCCTGCTGCGCTTCACGCCCGAGGGCACGCTCGACCGCACCATCGAGCTGCCGATGCTCAAACCGTCGATGTGCGCTTTTGGAGGCGCCGCGATGGATACCTTGCTGGTCACGTCGATTGCGGCCGGCAAGGCGCCGGATGACCAAACGGCCGGCACGCTGGTGCTGGTGCGCCCGGGCGTGCAGGGCATGCCCGAAACGCGCTTTCGCGACTGACCTATTTGGCCTTGCGCGACGACCAGTGGAAATGCAGTACCAGCCAGCCGTCGCCCTTTTTCTCCAGCAGCGCCGTCTCGGTGCCCAAGGCATTGATAGTCTTGTTCTTGAAGGTGCCGCGGCTCTCGGTCTCGTCCAGGATGATGGCGATGTTGCCTTCGATACGCTCCTTGTGCCGCAGCACCCTGCGCGTGGTGGCCCTGGCGAACGCAATGTCGTCCGCCAGGTGATGGTCCGCATATTCGCTGCGCGAGCGCTCCACGTGGCCGGCTTCGTAAATCACCGCGTCGGGGCTCAGGAGCGCCATCGCGCGCGCCTGGTCGCCCGCGTGCAGGGCGGCGTGGAAGGCCGCCAGCGTCTCGCTGGGCGTCGCCGCCCGGGCATGCAGCGATGCCAGTCCGAGGACGGCAAGCAGAACGAATTGGCGCATCGGCTTCTCTCAGTCGTTGAAAAAAGCGTCAGTGTGCATGATTTTTGCCTGGTTTGGTCACTTGCAGCACTTTCTCGCCCGGTTTTGCCGCCATCCTGTCGGCGTTCGGCGCGCGCACCGGCTCCGGCCTGGCAAGGCCGCCTTCCTTCCATTCGTAGGCCAGCGTGCCGGGCGGATGCTTGTACCAGCCCGGGTCCTTGTAGTCGCCCTTCGCCAACCCTTTGCGCACCTTCATCGTGGTGAACATGCCGCCCATGCCGATGCCGCCGAACGGGCCGCTCCCGGTCATCATCGGCAGCGTGTTGTCCGGCAGCGGCATTTCCATTTCGCCCATGTCGGCCATGCCCTTGTCGCCCATGACCATGTAGCCCGGTACCAGCTTGTTGATCTTGCCGAGCACCTCGCGCTGGTCGACCCCGATCAGGGTCGGCACGTCGTGGCCCATGGCGTTCATGGTGTGGTGCGATTTGTGGCAGTGGAAGGCCCAGTCGCCCGGTTCGGTCGCGACGAATTCGATCGCGCGCATCTGGCCGACCGCGATATCGGTGGTCACTTCCGGCCAGCGCGCCGCCGGCGGGGTCCAGCCGCCATCGGTGCCGGTGACCACGAATTCGTGGCCGTGCATGTGGATCGGGTGGTTGGTCATGGTCAGGTTGCCGACCCGGATGCGCACCTTGTCGTTGTGCGCGATTACCATCGGGTCGATGCCTGGAAACGCGCGGCTGTTGAAGGTCCACAGGTTAAAGTCGAGCATCGTGTTGACCTTGGGCGTGTAGCTGCCCGGGTCGATGTCGTACGCGTTGAGCAAAAAGCAGAAGTCGCGGTCGACCCGCATGACGTTGTGGTCCTTGGGGTGGGTGATCCAGAAACCCATCATCCCCATCGCCATCTGCGTCATTTCGTCGGCGTGCGGGTGGTACATGAAGGTGCCCGGCCGCTTGGCCACGAATTCGTAGACGAAGGTCTTGCCCGGGTTGATGCCGGGCTGGGTCAGGCCGGTCACGCCATCCATGCCGTTGGGCAGGCGCTGGCCGTGCCAGTGCACGCTGGTGTGCTCGGGCAGTCTATTTGTGACGAAGATGCGTACCCGGTCGCCTTCCACCACTTCGATGGTCGGTCCGGGCGATTGGCCGTTGTAACCCCACAGGTTGGCTTTCATGCCAGGGGCGATTTCGCGCACCACCGGTTCGGCCACCAGGTGGAATTCCTTGACGCCGTCCTTCATCCGCCATGGCAAAGTCCAGCCGTTGAGGGTGACCACCGGGTTGTACGGGCGGCCGTTGGGCGGGTTCAAGGGCGGCTGGGTCGCGGCCTTGTCCATGATGACCGCTTCCGGCAGCGAGGCGGCGCCGGCGCGCGAGACCAGCGCCGTGCTGACGGCAACCGCGCCCGCGCCAGTGAAGAAATTTCTACGTGAGACCATGTTGCGTGTCCTTTCAGTGTTGGGCTGGCGCGGCGCTGCCGGTGCGTGGCGCCGGGGTTGCGGCTGCGGCGCTGTCGCCGGCGCCGGTCAGCGCGGCTTGCAGGGCGGCGTCGGCGAGCCAGTAGTCGCGCTGCGCTTCGATGGCGGCGTTGACGCTGACAACCTGCTCGCGCGCGTCGGCCAGCAGTTCGAAGACGCTGATCAGCATCCCGTTGTAGCGCAGCAGCTGTTCGTCGGTGATGCGCTTTTTGAGCGGCACCACTTCGTCGCGGTAGTGGCGCGCCAGGTCGTAGGCGGTGCGGTAGGCGCCATAGCTTTCGCGCACCTGCGCGCGGGCGTCGACAGCCAGGCCGGCGGCGCGGTGCACGGCCTGCATGTACATCGTTTCGGCCTTGGCCACTTTGGTGCCGCCCCAGTCGAACAGGGGAATCTGCAGTTCGATTTCGTAGCCGGTGGCACGCTCGCCGGTCTCGCCGGTGTTGCGCAGGTAACTCAGGTCGAGCAGGTTGACGAAGCGGGTGGCGCGCGTGAGGTGAAGCGACGAGGCCAGTCCGGCCAGTTCCTTTTGCGCCATCAGCAGGTCGAGCCGGTTGTTCATGGCCTGCGTTTCGGCATCGACCACCTCGCGCGGTGCCGCCGGCAGGTCGGGCAGGCATTGGGGCAGGGTGAAGGCGCCCGCGCTCGACAGGCCAAGCAGGCGCGTGAGCTTTTCCCGTTCGAGCGTACGCGTCTGGCGCGCGCGGGCCAGCTGGGCCACCGAATCGGCGTAGAACGCCTGTTCGCGCGCGTGCTGCAGTTTGCTCCAGTTGCCGGCCAGCGCCATGCGGCGCGCCAGTTCGGCGCTCGCTTCGGCCGCGTTTTTCACCTGCTCCATGTACTCGGCGCTTTGCTGGGCCGCGACCGCGCCGTACCAGGCGCGCCGGGTGGCGTCCGCAGTGCGCAGCACGTCGCCGGCCGCGCGCAATTGCGCCTGTTCGTAGCGGCGCCGTTCGAGGCGCGTGGTGACCGGCATCGTCAACAGCCCGATCACGGGCAGCATCAGCTTGCGCTCGATCTCGACGCCGTCGTGGCTTGTCAAGCGGCCGAAGCTGAGTACCGGGTTGGCGATGCGGCCGGCCTGCACCAGGTCCGCTTCGGCGATGCCCAGTTCCGCGTAGCCGGCCTGCAGGCTGCGGTTATTGAGCAGGGCGACGGTCACCGCATCGTCGGCCGACAAAGGCTTGGCCAGCAGCGCGGCGAGCTGGTGTTCGACGCTGCCGGCGCCCGGCGCGCTGGCGGGAATGGCGGCGCCGCTGCGCTGCTGCGCGAGCTGGCGTACGCCGGCGTAGCCGCCGTCGGGTGAGAACGATGCGCAGCCGGCGGCGCCGGCGCAGATGGCCGCCAGGGCGATGCGGCGCAGTGGGGTGGATAGTCGTCGCATCGTCATTCCTTGTGCTGGTGGCCGTGGTCCGGCTTGGCCTCGGCGGGCGGCACGTTCTTTTTCATGGCGCTCATATCGTGGCCCGCATGCGGATCGTCGTCCGTTGCCAGGTCCGGCTTCTTCATGGCGCTCATGTCGCGGCCCATGTGGCCGGGCGCCTTGCGCAGCTGGTCGTTCGTGTGCTTCCAGGATGCCGCTTGCGGTTCCTGGTAGGCGCGGTACCCGGCAAAGGCCGAGTCGTAGGCGGGTGGTGCGGCGGGCGCTTGCGCCAGCGCCGGCGCGGCGGCGGCAAGCAGCAGCGGCCATATCGGGCGAAGGGAATTCATGACAACCTCAATCGTGTTGGTTAAAAGACGCTGGTCCGCGGACGGACCAAGGGCATTCAGGCGATCGGGGAATGAGGAGGACGTTCCAGGCCGCCCGGGATATGCGCCGTCACGTGCATGGCGGCGTAGGCAATCGCTTCGGATGCGGGCGCTCTCGCATCGGCCAGCGCGGCAAAGGCCGGGGCGATGGCCATGCCCACGCAGCAGAATGCACAGTTACTGCATTTGGCGGGGCTGTCCGGCTGGTGGCAATGGCCTTCGTCCATGCTGGCGGCGACTTGGCTGGCGACCGCTGTCCTGGCCGCCTCACACAGCGCCGACGATGCCGCAGCGAAGCCCTGCAAGGGTAGCGCGAGCAGCAACAGCCAGACCAGCAATGTTCGGAAGGACGTCATGGGTAAAGTCTAGCACATGGAAAATCGGGGCCGCACCGGTGCTTAAGCTGCCACGGTCGCCGGGTAGCCGGCGTTGGCCAGGCTGGCGACGATGCGCTCCTGCGCCGCTGTCGTGTTCAGCAGGATGGTGCGCGCCGGCATGTCGAACGCGATCACGGCATCCTGGTCGAGCTCGTTGACGGTCTTGGTAATGACGCCTGCGCAATGGCCGCAGCTCATGTCGGGGATACTCAGCTTGATCATGGCGAAACTCCTGTTGGTGGATGTAACAGATGCCATTGTCGACGTTCCCACCGTGGTAAGGTCAAGCGGTATTTTCGCTTGACCTTACTATAATGGGAAGCCCTAACATGGTGGCATGCAGTTGCAAAGGAGCAAGAAATGACTACCACGACAATGCGGGACCAGCAGGGCGCGGTTGAAACGTCGCTGGAAGTGGGCGGCATGACGTGCGCCTCGTGTGCCGGACGGGTCGAAACAGCGCTGCGCGCGGTACCGGGGGTGCAGGGCGCCACCGTCAACCTGGCCACCGAGAAAGTGCTGGTCACGGGGACTGCGCAGCCGCTCGATGCCGCCCAGCTGATTGCGGCGGTCGAGCGCGCCGGCTACACGGCCAGCATGCCTGCCGTGGCGGCGCCAGCGCCGTCACGCGCCTTGTCCGAGCCGGTGGAAATCGCGATTGCCGCCGCCCTGGCCATCCCCTTGGTCGCGCCCATGCTGCTGGCGACGGCCGGCATCGACTCGATGCTGCCGGCCTGGGTGCAATGGCTGCTGGCCACCCCGGTGCAGTTCTGGATCGGCGCGCGCTTTTACCGTTCCGCCTGGAAAGCATTGCTGGCCAGAAGCGGGAACATGGATTTGCTGGTCGCGCTCGGCACCTCGGCCGCGTACGGCCTGAGCCTGTACCAGTGGCTCGGCCAGCCGCAGCACCATGGGGCGCACCTGTATTTCGAGGCCGCCGCCGTGGTGATCACGTTGGTGCGCCTCGGCAAATGGCTGGAAACGCGGGCCAAGCGCCAGACCACCGAAGCGATCCGCGCCTTGCAGTCCCTGCGCCCGGAAACGGCGCGCGTGCGCCGCAACGGCGTGGAGAGCGACATGCCGATCGCCCGGCTCAAGGTTGGCGACGAGGTGGTGATCCGCCCCGGCGAGCGCATTCCGATGGATGGCGACGTCATCGAAGGCGCCAGCCACGCCGACGAATCGATGCTGACCGGCGAAAGCCTGCCCGTCAGCAAGGGCGTGGGGACGCGCATCATCGGCGGCGCGGTCAATGGTGAAGGCGTGCTGGTGGCTCGCGCCACTGCCATCGGCACCGAAACCGTACTGGCGCGCATCATCCGTGCGGTCGAGGACGCGCAGGCGGCCAAGGCACCGATCCAGCGCCTGGTGGACAAGGTCAGCGCCGTGTTCGTGCCGGCCATCGTGGTCATCGCACTGGTCACGTTTTTGGGCTGGTGGCTGGCCAACGGCGACTGGAGCGCCGCGCTGCTCAACGCGGTGGCGGTGCTGGTCATTGCCTGCCCCTGCGCGCTGGGCCTGGCCACGCCGACGGCGATCATGGCCGGGACCGGGGTTGCCGCCAAATACGGCATTCTGATCAAGGATGCCGAGGCGCTGGAACTCTTGCATGGCGTCACCGTGGTGGCCTTCGACAAGACCGGCACCCTGACCGCCGGCAAGCCGCGCCTGACCGCGACCGTGGCGGCGCAGGGTGATGAGCAAGCCTTGCTGGCGCTGGCGGCCGCCGTGCAGCGCGGCAGCGAGCATCCGCTGGCGCGCGCGGTCGGGGATGCGGCGCGGGCGGCAGGCATCACGCCGGCGCCAGCCACCGGTACGCGCGCCCTGGCCGGGCTGGGCGTGCGCGCCACGGTCGATGGCCGCGAGCTGTTGCTGGGCAATGCGGCATTGATGCGCCAGCACGGGATCGACATCGCCGCGCTGGCCGCGCAAGGGCAGGCGTGCGAAGATGCCGGCGACACCGTGTCGTGGCTGGCCGAAGCCGGGACCAGCCCGCGCCTGCTCGGCATGCTCGCCTTTGGCGACGCGCTCAAGCCGGAAAGCCGGGAAGCGATCGATCGCCTGCACGCGGCCGGCATCCGCACGGTGATGCTCAGCGGCGACAACCCGGGCAGCGCGCACCACATCGCGGGCCAGCTCGGCATCGACGAAGTGCACGCGCAGGTGCTGCCCGAGGGCAAGGCAGCGATCATCGCGGCCCTGCGCGCCAAGGGTGAGCGGGTGGCGATGGTGGGCGACGGCATCAACGATGCGCCGGCCCTGGCGGCGGCCGATATCGGCGTGGCCATGGGCGGCGGCACCGACGTGGCGATGCATACGGCCGGCGTGACCTTGATGCGGGGCGATCCGCGCTTGCTGGTCGACGCCATCGATATCTCGCGCCGCACGTACGGCAAGATCCGCCAGAATCTGTTCTGGGCGTTTGTATTCAATGTGATCGGGGTGCCGCTGGCGGCCTTCGGCCTGCTCAATCCCATGATCGCGGGCGCGGCGATGGCGTTTTCCAGCGTGTCGGTGGTGAGCAATGCGCTGCTGCTCAAGCGCTGGGTGGCGGGAGGAAAAGGATGACGATGATGAATATCGGCGAGACGTCCAAGGCGTCGGGGGTGTCGGCGAAGATGATCCGGCATTACGAATCGATCGGGCTGATCGGCGAGGCGCAGCGTACCGATGCCGGCTACCGGGTGTACGGGCCGCAGGATGTACAGGTGCTGCAGTTCATCCACCGCAGCCGCGAGCTGGGTTTTTCGCTGGAGCAGATCAAGACCCTGCTGGCCTTGTGGCAAGACAAGCACCGCGCCAGCAAGGATGTGCGCGCGATGGCGAAACAGCATATCGCCGAGCTCGACCGCAAGATCGGGGATATGCAGGCCATGAAGCGGACCCTGGAAAAGCTGGCGACAGCGTGCCACGGGGACGAGCGGCCGGATTGCCCGATTCTCGATGATTTGTCGCTGGGCTGACGCTGCCGCTTGAGCGCCTGACCCTTGGCACCGGCGCCGGGTGCGGCAGGTTCAGCCGAACCGGCCTGCGCGCCGGCCGCGGCTGGGTGCCGTGCCGGCGGATTACCCGCGGGATTTTTTGGCGCCGGGCTTGACGACCCTTGCCACTGCCTCGCTGAACTGGTCCGGCTCGCCCGAGGCGGCGCGCTTTTTCAGCGCCTCCGTGGTGCGCTTGCGGTCTTTGCTCAAGTGCAGCAGCATACGCAGGCTGGCGTCGGCCTCGCCACGCATCCCGCTCAGCGCGGCGGCTTCGGCCAGGTTTCTCCAGCCATCGGCGTGGCCGGGCGCAGCGGCCACCAGTTCGCCGAGCACCCTGCGCGCACGCTCATGGTCGCCCGCGCCGATCAAGGCGGCGCCGAGCTTGCTGCGCGCATCCATGTTGGCGCTATTGGCCTCGAGCGCAGCCTCGAACGCCGTGATGGCGGCGCCATTATCCTTGTTGAGCAAGGCTTTGGCGCCACGCGCAAGGGCTGCTGCCGATGCGGCCTTGTCGGCCTTCGAGACCGGTGCCGGCGATGTGGTTTTTGCCGTCAGGGTGCGCACCGTCGCCCAGTCCTGGGCATTGGCCGCGACCATGATCGGGGACAGCAAGCGTACTGGCTTCACGGGCGCGCTGACAGGGGCGATCGCGGCTGCGGCCGGTGCTGCGCCAGCCGCGAGCGCCGCCGGCGGCGCCGCGGGGTCCGTCACTAGCTTGTACAGCAACACGCAAACGATGATCGCCGACAGCAGGGACATCGCCAGTGATAACAAGTCCGGGCCGCTACTTGGGAGAGGCGGGGCGGGCGTGGCCGCCGGCTGGGCATAGCGCTGCGCGCGCTTTGCCAATGCCGACTGGCGCACCTGCTGCGACCGCCTGAGGTAGCGAGCGTCGCGCCAGGCCGACAGAATCCATACGGCGCCGACCGCCGCCAGGCGCTCCAGCTTCATTTCATAAAAAAAGCTGGCCGATGCCAAGCCGGTGAACATCAGCGCCAGCAGTGCAACAATGGGCAGCCACATGCCGCGCGATATGTACTTCCCTTTTGCCCGATTGGCTGGCAGCGCGTCGCTCACCAGATTGGCCGCGTTGGTACCGTCGGCCCAGACATTGTATTGTTTGCCGCCGTAGGCGATCACGACATGGCCCATCGGCACATACATTGGCGATGCGTCCCAGCGGGTGCTGGCGTTCCAGTGCCAGTCGCGCTGCACGTTGCCCTGCGCGTGGTGCTTGACGCTCGTCTCGACCAGCTTGCCGACCCGCGCCTCGGTGTGCAGCGCATATGCTTCTTTTGCGGCCAGCGTGTACGGATGGGTATCCACGCCACTGATAAAGCCGACGTCGAAAGGCGTCGCCGTTTGCAGGTTGCGCAAGCGCTCAAGCAACAGCAAGGCGTTCGGCGCCACGCCGCTGCCGCCATAGCCGAGCAGGACGAAGTTGCCGGCGTCCTGGCCGCTGACCGGCCGCCAGTCGACCACGGCGCGTGTCTTGGTGACCGGAACCCGCTCCGATTTGCCATCCACGGTGCGCTTCACATGGTCGGTATAGGTATCGGTCCGGTTGTAGCCGAACGAGGCGGTCCACGTGGCATTGTACGAGCCATCGAAGGCAAAGCAGGGCAGGTAGAAGCGGTTTACGGACAGCTCGGCGCGCTCGACCATGTCGTCGGGTATCTCATCGTTCGCCGCCAGGTGATGCAGCACCGCGTAGGCGAGCGCGTTGTCTTCGATCGTCATCGGAATGAGCAATTGCGCCGTCGTGGCGGCCACCGGCGCAACGCGCGCGATTTCCGTGACGGCGTCGCAGTACTCGCATTGCAAGGCTTGCAGCCCCGCCGCGTAAGTCAGGCTTGCGCCGCATCCCTTGCAGATCAATGTGTCCAACTGTGCCGCCATGACATCCTCAAAAAATGAACGGGTTCCCGTGCCGGCAGCATACTTGAGGATGTTGCTTTAGGATATGTTTTTAGCTGGGAAAGTCGCCAGGCGACGATCCGGCGCCGGAGCGCTTCCCGTTAATATCTTCTCCAACCGCCACGCCGCCATCCCATCCTCGTAATACTCCTCGTATTGCCCGAACACCCGATATCCGCGCGTGGTAAACAGCCCGATCGACGCCACGTTATCCTTGCGCACCTCCAGATAGAGCGCCGTGCACCCGCGCCCCAGCGCCGCCTGTTCCGCTGCCCGCACCAGTGCCGCCGCCACGCCGCAACCCTTCCACGCCGCCGCCGTGGCAATCGTGTACACCCGCGCCCGCGCCGTATTCGCGCGAAAAAGCAAGGTCAGGTAGCCGCGTATCTCGCCCGCCGCCGCGTCGACCAGCGTCACCGAATTTCCTTGCGACAGAAGATGCCGGAAACTGCGCCGGCTGACCCGGTCGCCGGCAAAGCTCGCTTCTTCGATCGCTGCCCGCGTATCCAGATCCTCCATCGACGCGCTACGAATCATCGCCGTCTCATGCTTTCCCACCGCTACTCCTTGGCTTCTTCGATGCATGCATTTTTACATTTCCTTTACGGCAGCGCGCTAACTCTTTAGAAATTTTTTATGCCCGCGCCGATACGATGTGCCCTGTCTCCATTTCCCACACAGCAAAGAAAGAAGCACCATGAAGATCGCCATTCTCGCAGCCCTGCTGTCTGTCTCTGCGCAGACAGCATCCGCCGCCACCGGGTTCAGTCTGAACACGGCCCTCGCCAGCGACTATCGCTATCGCGGCATGTCGCAAACCCGCCTCCAGCCCGCGCTGCAAGGCGGTGCCGACCTGGCGCCTACGCCATCCGGCTGGTACGCCGGCGCCTGGGCCTCGACCATCACCTGGATCCGCGACGCCGGCGGCGACGGCAAGGTCGAACTCGACATCTACGGCGGCAAGCGCGGCGAACTGGCGCCCGGCATCGCTTACGACGCCGGCATGCTCACCTACGTCTATCCATCCAACAAACTCGGCCACGTAGCCGGCTTCGCCAACGCCAACACCACCGAGGCCCACGGCCAGCTCGCGTACGGCGCCGCGCTGATCAAGTATTCGCACGCGCTCGGCAACCTGTTCGGCTACCTGGACAGCAAGCGCAGCGGCTACCTCGAGCTGGCCGCCAATCCCGGTCTGGGCAAGGGCTTCGTGCTCAACCTGCACGCCGGGCGCCAGCGCGTGGCTCACCATAGCGCCGCCAGCTACACCGACTACAAGATCGGCATCACCAGGGAGTTCGGCGTGGCGAACGTGGCGCTGGCCGCGATCGGCACCGATGCCGGCAAAGCCGCCTACGCCTCGCCGGCGAACGGCAAATTCCTCGGCAAGCGTGCGCTGCTGCTGACCGTCAGCAAGACCTTTTAATACCCGCTTTTACGCTTTGTTTACACCTGCGCGGCAACTCTTTACACCATTTTTAGACGCTTGCCGATACGCTCATCAATCACAAAACCACGTCGTTCGAGGCTGATATGGACCTGATTTTCATCGGAGCGCTCCTGCTCTTTTTCGGCTTGAGCTGCGCTTTCGCGGCCGGCTGCGCCACATTGGGGGACAAGAAGTAATGGACATTGTTTATATAGGCGGGCTGGTCGCCGCCGGCCTGCTGCTCTACCTGCTGCACGCGTTGCTCAATGCGGAGGACCTGTGATGACCACGCAATCGATGGCGCTGCTGGGCGCCTTTCTGGCCGTGCTGCTGGCGCTGGCCTGGCCGCTGGGACGCCTGCTGGCCAGGGTCGCCGCGGGCGGCGCCGTACCCGGCTTCGGCTGGCTGGCGCCGCTCGAGCGGCTGCTGTACCGCGCCGCCGGCGTGTCGCCCGGCGCCGGCATGGGCTGGCAATCGTATGCGAGCGCGCTGCTGGTGTTTAACGGCCTGGGCGCCCTGTTCGTGTATGGCGTGCAGCGCCTGCAGGCCTTCCTGCCGCTCAATCCGCAGGCGCTGGCCAATGTCAGCCCCGATTCCTCGTTCAATACCGCCGTCAGCTTTGTCGCCAACACCAACTGGCAAGGCTACGGCGGCGAACAGACCATGAGCTACCTGACCCAGATGGTGGCGCTGGCGGGCCAGAACTTCTTTTCCGCCGCCACCGGCATGGCCGTCGCGTTCGCCCTGATGCGCGGCTTCGCTTCGCGCTCGGCGGCATCGATCGGCAACTTCTGGGCCGACCTCACCCGCTCGACGCTGTACGTGCTGCTGCCGCTATCGCTGCTGTTGGCCGTGTTCCTGATGGGGCAGGGCGTGGTCCAGAACTTCAACAGCTACCAGCAAGTGCAGCTGATCGAGCCGGTCGCCTACACGGTCGCCGGCGCCGGCCCGGACGGCCAGCCGGAAACGCAAGCAAGCGTGGCTACCACCCAGAGCATCGCCATGGGTCCGGTCGCCTCGCAGGAAGCGATCAAGCTGATCGGCACCAACGGCGGCGGCTTCTTCAACGCCAATTCCGCCCATCCGTACGAGAACCCGACCGCCCTGTCGAACTTTGCCCAGATGCTGGCGATTTTCCTCATTCCGGCCGCGCTGTGCTTTACCTTCGGGCGCATGGTCGGCGACCCGCGCCAGGGCTGGGCCGTGCTGGCCGCCATGAGCCTGATCTTCGTGGCGGCCACCGTGCTGCTTATGAGCGCGGAACAGGCCGTGCACCCGCAACTGGCGGCGCTGGGCGTCGACCAGGGCGCGGGCAGCTTGCAGGCCGGTGGCAATATGGAAGGCAAGGAAGTGCGCTTCGGCATCGCCGCCTCGTCCATGTTCGCCGCCGTGACCACGGCCGCCTCCTGCGGCGCCGTCAACGCCATGCACGATTCGTTCACGCCCATTGGCGGCATGGTGCCGATGCTGCTCATGCAACTGGGCGAAGTGGTGTTCGGCGGGGTCGGCTCGGGCCTGTACGGGATGCTGGTCTTCGCCATCATGGCGGTGTTCATCGCCGGCCTGATGATCGGCCGCACGCCGGAATACCTGGGCAAGAAAATCCAGGCCCATGAAATGAAAATGAGCGCGATCGCCATCCTGGTCACGCCGCTGCTGGTGCTGGGCGGGACCGCGCTGGCGGTGATGCTGGACGCGGGCCGGGCCGGCATCGCCAATCCCGGCGCGCACGGCTTCTCGGAGATCCTGTACGCCTTCAGTTCGGCGGCCAACAACAACGGCAGCGCCTTCGCGGGCTTGTCGGCCAATACGCCGTTCTATAACACCATGCTGGCCATCGCCATGTGGTTCGGGCGCTTTGCCGTGATCGTGCCGGTGCTGGCGATGGCCGGCGCGCTGGCCGCCAAGCCGCGCCTGCAAGCCAATGCCGGCACCATGCCCACGCACGGCCCGGTCTTCGTCGGCCTGCTGGTGGGCGTGGTCATGCTGGTCGGCGTGCTCAATTACGTCCCGGCGCTGGCGCTCGGCCCCGTTGCCGAGCATTTGCAGCTCTATACCAACTAACTTCATGCGGAGCCTATGATGTCGCAAGCACTCCCGCTGCCACCGGCAGCCACCACCCGCACTACGCTCACGCTGTTCGATATGGCGCTGATCGGTCCCGCCATCGTCGACGCCGTGCTGAAGCTGGGACCGCGCACGCAATTGCGCAGTCCCGTCATGTTCGTCGTCTACGTCGGCAGCATCCTCACCACCTTGATGTACTTCCAGGCCGTCGCCGGCAAGGGCGATACCGGCAGCGGTTTCATCCTGGCGATTGCCATCTGGCTGTGGTTCACCGTGCTGTTCGCGAACTTCGCCGAAGCGCTGGCCGAACGGCGCAGCAAGGCGCAGGCCGCGTCGTTGCGCGGTCTGAAGAAATCCGTCAGCGCCAAGCAGCTGGCCACGCCCAGATACGGCACCACCTGGCTGCCGGTGGCCGGCGCCGATCTGCGCAAGGGCAATACCATCCTGGTCGAAGCGGGCGACGTGATCCCGATCGACGGTGAGGTCATCGAAGGCGTGGCCTCGGTCGACGAAAGCGCCATCACGGGGGAATCGGCGCCGGTCATCCGCGAGTCGGGCGGCGACTTTTCGGCCGTCACCGGCGGCACCCGCGTGCTGTCGGACTGGCTGGTGGTGCGGGTGACGGCCAACCCGGGCGAGACTTTCCTCGACCGCATGATCTCGATGGTCGAAGGCGCCAGGCGCCAGAAGACGCCCAACGAAATCGCCCTCACCATCCTGCTGGTGGCCTTGAGTATCGTGTTTTTGGTCGTCACCGTGACCCTGCTGCCGTTTTCGCTGTTCGGCGTGGCCGCCGCCGGCGCCGGCAAACCGGTCAGCGTCACGGTGCTGGTCGCGCTGCTGGTGTGCCTGATCCCGACCACCATCGGTGCGCTGCTGTCGTCGGTCGGCGTGGCCGGCATGAGCCGCATGATGGGCGCCAACGTGATCGCCACCTCGGGCCGCGCGGTGGAAGCGGCCGGCGACGTCGACGTGCTGCTGCTCGATAAAACCGGCACCATCACGCTGGGCAACCGCCAGGCTGCGGCCTTCTTTCCCGCGCCGGGCGTGAGCGAGCAGGAACTGGCGGACGTGGCGCAACTGGCCTCGCTGGCCGACGAAACCCCGGAAGGGCGCTCGATCGTGGTGCTGGCCAAGCAGCGCTTCAATATCCGCGAACGCGACATGGCCAGCCTGCAGGCCAGGTTCATTCCATTTAGCGCCAACACGCGCATGAGCGGCATCGATGCCGGCGCGCGCCAGCTGCGCAAGGGCGCGGCCGAGTCGGTGAAAAAGCATGTGGAGGCGCTCGGCCTGGTGTATCCGCCCGAGATGGCGCGCATGGCCGACGAGGTGGCGCGCCGTGGCAGCACGCCGCTGGTGGTGGTGGCCGACGATGGCCGCGTGATGGGCGTGGTGGAGTTGAAGGATATCGTCAAGGGCGGCATCCGCGAGCGCTTCGCCGAGCTGCGCCGCATGGGCATCAAGACCGTGATGATCACCGGCGACAACAAGCTGACCGCCGCCGCCATTGCCGCCGAAGCGGGCGTGGACGATTTCCTGGCCGAGGCCACGCCGGAGGACAAGCTCAATCTGATTCGCAGCTACCAGGCCGAAGGCCGGCTGGTGGCGATGACCGGCGACGGCACCAACGACGCGCCGGCGCTGGCCCAGGCCGACGTGGCGGTGGCCATGAACTCGGGCACCCAGGCCGCCAAGGAGGCCGGCAACATGGTCGACCTGGATTCGAATCCGACCAAGCTGCTCGACATCGTCCAAATCGGCAAACAGATGCTGATGACGCGCGGTTCGCTCACCACGTTCTCGATCGCGAACGACATCGCCAAGTATTTTGCGATCATTCCGGCGGCCTTCGTGGGCACGTATCCGCAGCTGAAAAGCCTGGACGTGATGCACCTGGCCAGCCCCGATTCGGCCATCCTGTCGGCCGTGATTTTCAATGCCCTCATCATCGTGGTCCTGATTCCGCTCGCGCTCAAGGGCGTGCGCTACCGGGCCATCGGCGCGGCGGCCCTGCTGCGCCGCAATATCCTCCTGTACGGTGGGGGCGGCATCGTGCTGCCGTTCATCGGCATCAAGCTGATCGACATGCTGCTGTCGGCGCTTCACCTGGTCTAGAAAGGACATCTTCATGAAAACCACTTTTCGCCCCGCCATCATGCTGTTCGGCGCGCTGACCCTGGTCGTGGGCGGGCTGTATCCGCTGGCGGTGACCGGCATCGGCTACGCCGCCTTTCCCGACCAGGTGCGCGGCAGCCTGGTGACGCAGGGCGGACGGACGGTCGGCTCGCGCCTGATCGGGCAATCGTTCGCCTCGCCCGGCTACTTCTGGGGACGTCCATCGGCGACCGCACCGATGGCCAACCATGCGATCGCCAGTGCCGGGTCGAACCTGGGGCCGCTCAACCCGGCGCTGATGGCGGCGGTGCAGGGCAGGGTGGCGGCGCTGCGCACGGCCGATCCGGGCAATACGGCGCCGGTACCGGTGGACCTGGTCAGCGCATCGGCCAGCGGGCTCGATCCGGAAATCAGCCTGGCGGCGGCGCGCTACCAGGCGGGCAGGGTGGCGCGCGCACGCACGCTGCCGCGCGAGCGGGTCGAGGCCCTGATCGGGGAACTGGCCATCATGCCGGTGCTGGGCGTGTTCGGCGAAGCGCGGGTCAATGTGCTGGCGCTCAATCTCGCGCTGGACAGGGCGTATACTCGGGGCCATGAGTAACAAAGGCCGCCATGTCCCCCACTGAAACCCAACGCGCCGACCCCGACGCCCTGCTGGCCCAGGTCCAGAGCGGGGAGCGCAAGGCCGCGCGCGGCAAGCTGCGCATCTATTTCGGCGCCTCGGCCGGCGTCGGTAAAACCTGCGCCATGCTGGTCGCCGCCCGCAAGCTGCGCGCCGACGGCGTGGCGGTGCTGGTCGGCGTGCTCGAAACCCACGGCCGCGCCGACACCGCCGCCCTGCTCGATGGCCTGGACCAGCTCGGCCCGGCCACGCTCGCCCACCGCGGCAAGGCGCTGCGCGAATTCGACCTCGATGCCGCGCTGGCCGCCGCGCCGTCCCTGATCCTGGTCGACGAGCTGGCCCACGCCAACGCGCCCGGCTCGCGCCACCCCAAGCGCTGGCAGGATGTGGAAGAGCTGCTGGCGGCCGGCATCGACGTGTTCACCACCGTCAATGTCCAGCACCTGGACAGCCTGAACGACGTGGTGGGCGGGATTACCGGCGTGCGCGTGGCCGAAACGGTGCCCGACACCGTGTTCGACGGCGCCGACGAAGTGGTCCTGGTCGACCTGCCGGCCGACGAATTGCTGGCGCGCCTGCGCAGCGGCAAGGTATATCGGCCGGAACAGGCCGAACGCGCTTCGAAAAATTTTTTCCGCAAAGGGAACCTGATCGCCCTGCGCGAGCTGGCCCTGCGCCGTACCGCCGACCGGGTCGAAGACGACGTGCGTGCCTACCGCATCGAACAATCGATCGGTACGGTCTGGAAGACCGGCGGCGCGCTGCTGGCCTGCGTGGGGCCGCGTGCCGATGCCGAGCACGTGGTGCGCAGCACTGCGCGCCTGGCCGGCCAGCTGGGCGCCGACTGGCATGCCGTGTACGTGGAAACGCCGGCCCTGCAGCGCAATCCGGCGCCCCGGCGCGAACTGACCCTGAAAACACTGCGCCTGGCGCAGGAACTGGGCGCGCACACGGCGGTGCTGGCGGGACGCGACATCGCCGAGGCCATCGTCGGCTACGCGCGCGAACACAATATGTCCAAGCTGCTGCTGGCGCGCGCGCACCGGTCCTGGCCCTGGCGGCACGCGCACCGCGACCGCATCGCCAGCCTCGCGCCCGATATCGACCTGATCGAAGTCGGCGGCGGCAAGCCGCGTGCGGCCGAGGCGGCGCCGGAAACGAACACCGTCATCCTGGCGTTCGACAGCGGCAAACGGCGCGCCGCCGCGTATGCCTGGTCGGGCGCGGCCAGCCTGGCCGCCGCGCTGCTGCTTTCGCCGCTGGTCGGCTACGTCGACCTGGCCAACATCGCCATGCTGCTCCTGCTGGTGGTGGTGCTGGTGGCGGTGCGCTTCGGGCGCGGGCCGTCGGTGCTGTGCACCTGCCTCTGCGTGGCCTGCTTCGATTTTTTCTTCGTCACCCCGCGCTTCGACTTTGCCGTCTCCGACCTGGAATACCTGATTACCTTCGGCGTCATGCTGGCGGTCGGCCTGATCACCGGCCACCTGACGGCCGGCTTGCGGTTCCAGGCGCGCGTGGCGGCGCACCGCGAGCACCGTTCGCGCGCGCTGTACGAATTCGCGCGCGAGCTGTCCGGCGCGCTCCAGACCGGGCAGATCGTGGACGCCACGCGCGATGCCATCGCCCGCACCTTCCGCGCCGGTGCCACCCTGCTGGTGCCGGATGCCGAAGGCCGCCTGCAAGCGCCGCCCGGCGCCAAGGCCGACATCGGCATCGCCCAATGGGCCTTCGACCATGCGCAAAGCGCGGGCCTGGGCAGCGGCACCCTGCCGGCCAGTGCCTTGTTCTACCTGCCGCTGGTGGCCCCGATGCGCACGCGCGGCGTGCTGGCCATCGAACCGGAACAACAGCGCTGGATGCTCATTCCCGAACAACGCACCCAGCTCGACACCTTCGCAGCGCTGGCCGCCATCGCGCTCGAACGGGTGCACTACATCGAGGTGGCGCAGGATGCGCTGGTGAACATGGAGTCCGAACGCCTGCGCAATTCGCTGCTGGCGGCCCTGTCGCACGACCTGCGCACGCCCTTGACCTTGCTGGTGGGACTGTCGGAATCGCTGGCCGCTTCCAGTCCGGCACTGGCCGCGCCGCAGCGCGACATGGCCGCCATCCTGCATGACGAAGCGCTGCGCATGAGCGCCCTGGTGGCGAACCTGCTGGAAATGGCGCGCATCCAGAGCGGGCAGATCACCTTCAACATGCAGTGGCACCCGCTCGAAGAAGTGGTCGGCAGCGCCCTGCGCGCCTGCGCCACGCCGCTGCGCGCACATGTGGTGCGCACCGCGCTCGCGCCCGGCCTGCCGCTGGTGCGCTTCGACGCGGTACTGATCGAGCGGGTGTTGTACAACCTGCTGGAGAACGCCGCCAAGTACACGCCGCCCGGTTCGACCATCGTGGTGTCCGGCGCAGTCCATGGCATATGGCTGCAATTGCGCGTCGACGACGACGGCCCGGGCTTCCCCGCCGGACGGGCCGAGACCCTGTTCGAGAAGTTCGCGCGCGGCGAGCGCGAATCGGCGCAACCGGGCGTGGGCCTGGGGCTGGCCATCTGCCGCGCGATCATCGAGGCGCATGGCGGTAAAATCGAGGCTGGCGTGTCGTCCGCCGGCGGCGCCTCGCTGGTCGTCAACCTGCCGCTCGGGACGCCGCCGCCCGGCCCTGAACCCGAAACCTGAAACCTTTGCCCCGCCCGATGACTGATTCCGCCCCCACCGCCCTGCTGGTCGAAGATGAGCCGCAGATCCGCCGCTTCGTGCGCGCCGCGCTCGAAGACGAGGGCTGGGTGGTGTTCGAGGCGGCCACCATGCAGCGCGGCCTGATCGACGCCGGCACGCGCACGCCCGACCTGGTGGTGCTGGACCTGGGCCTGCCCGACGGCGACGGCATCGCCTTCATTACCGACCTGCGCAAGTGGTCGGGGGTGCCGGTGATCGTGCTGTCGGCACGGGTGGGCGAGGCCGACAAGATCCGCGCGCTCGACGCCGGCGCCGACGATTACCTGACCAAGCCGTTCGGCGTGGGCGAGTTGCAGGCGCGCGTGCGCGCCACCTTGCGCCGCCAGCGCCAGCCGGGCGCCGCGCCCGCCGCGCTGGTGCGCTTCGGTTCCGTGAGCGTGGACCTGAAAGCGCGCCACATCACCAGGGGTGGCCAGCACGTGCACCTGACCCCGACCGAGTTCCGCCTGCTGTCGGTGATCGTGGCCAATGCCGGGCGCGTGGTCACCAATCCGCAGCTGCTGCGCGAGGTGTGGGGGCCGTCGCACGGCGAGGATGGCCACTACCTGCGCATCTACATGGGCCACCTGCGCCACAAGCTCGAAGACGATCCGGCGCAGCCGCGCTACCTGCTGACCGAAACCGGCGTCGGCTACCGCCTCTTCATGCCGGACTAGCGCCCGTGAGCCTTTCCCTGATCGACGCTGAAAACACCCTGGCCTCGCCGGTCTGCGCGCTGGCGGGCCGCGCCGCGCAGCGGCTGGCGCTGACCATCCTGTGGCACCCGCAGCCGCAGCGGATCGGCGAGCAGTGCATCGCCGCGCCGGGCAGCGGCGACATCGAGCTCAATCGCTTCGCGCCGCTGTTCGGCGGCCTCGCGGGCGGTGCGCAGCCGCTCGGGCAGCGCCGCATTGCGCGCGATGCACTGCGGCTGCGGCGCCATCGCGACCATGGCGTGAGCCTGCTGCTGCCGAAAAGCCGCATGCGGGTGGAACTGAACGGCGCCATGCTGGCCGGCGCGGGTACCCGCTGCACCGCCGAACAGGTCGATGCGGGCCTGGTCATCGGCCTGGGTGGCGTGGTGCTGCTGTGCGTGCACTGGATGGACCGCCTGCCCCAGGACAGCGCGATTGCCGGCGTGCACGGGGTCGGCAGCGCCGCGATCCGCCTGCGTGAGCTGATCCGGCAGGTGGCCGCGACCGACCTGCCGGTGCTGCTGCTGGGCGAAGCCGGCAGCGGCAAGGAGCTCGCCGCGCAAGCGATCCATCACGCCAGCGCGCGCTGCCGCAGCCCGATGGTGACGGTCAACATGGCAACCGTGGCCGAAGCGCAGGCGGCGCCCGAGCTGTTCGGCGCCGGCACGGGCGCCTTGGCCCGGGTCGATGACGGCACCCTGTTTCTCGACAAGATAGGCACGGCGCCGCAGGCGGTACAGGCGCTGCTGCTGCGCGTGCTCAAGACTGGCCAGTACCGGCCCGCCGGTATGCGCGCCAACGAGCCGGCCCGGGTCCGCCTGGTCGTCGCCAGCGACCACGATCTGCACGATGGCAGCTTCAACCAGTCCTTGCTGCGCCGCCTCGAAGCGCTGGTGGTGCGCCTGCCGCCCCTGCGCGAGCGGCGCTGCGATATCGGCGTGCTGGTGCTGCACTTCATGCAAGCCTGGAGCGGGCGCACCGGCAGCGCGCCCGCATTGCCGCTGGCGTTCATCAGCCAGCTGTGCAACTACGACTGGCCCGGCAATGTGCGCCAGCTCGGCAGCGTGGTGCAGCGCGCCCTCAGCGCCGCGCAGGCGGGCCAGCCGCTGGCCTTCGAGGCGCTGGTGCCGGGCGTGGCGGGGCGGCCGGCGCGCGTCAGGCTGGGCAAGCTGAGTGGACAAGCGGTGCTGGACGCGCTGGAATCCAACGGCTGGCTGATCCGCAACGCGGCACTGGCGCTGGGGGTGTCGCGGCCATCAATGTACAAGCTGATCGAGGAGCATCCCGCCATCCGCCAGATTGGCCAGATCGCGCCGGCCGAGATCGCGGCGGCGCTGGCGGCGCACGGCGGCGATGCCGGCCGCTGCGCCGCCGCGCTCAGGACACCGAGCGAAGCGTTGCGGCGCTACCTGCGCCGGCATGGCGGCTGATGCCGCTGCTTGCGTCCATGCACGGGCAGGCATAATACGGGCACGGAGCGCCGCTCGGGCTTCCTGTGACTCTGAAAAAGGAGATCGCCATGCAACTTGGACGTTCGTATCGCCGCTGCCTGGCCGGCCTCGTGCTGGGCCTGGCCAGCCTGGGCAGCGCCGCGCAGGAACCGGCCCTGTACGTGTATTCGACCATCGATGCGCTGCTGGCCGGCGTGTACGAGGGCGAGCTGACCGTCGCGCAGCTGGGCGCCAAGGGGAACTTCGGGATCGGCACCTATAATCGCCTCGATGGCGAAATGGTGGTCCACGATGGCAAGTTTTATCACGTGCGCGCCGATGGCTCGGTGCGCGTGGCGGCGCCATCGGACCGCACCCCGCTCGCGTACGTGCTGCCGTTCGTGCCGACCCTCACTGTGGCGCTCGGACCGAGCACCAGCCTGGCGGCGATCGAAGCGCTGGCCGACCAGCAGCTCGGCAACAAGAACATGTTTTATGCGATCGAGATCAAGGGCCAGTTCAGCGGCATCTCGACGCGCGCCATTCCCGCCCAGAGCCGGCCGTACCAGCCCCTGGCCGAGGTGTCGACGTCGCAGAGCGTGTTTACCCGCGATGCCGTGGCGGGCACCCTGGTCGGCATCCGCAGCCCGGCCCTGAGCAAGGGCATCAGCGTGCCGGGCTACCACTGGCATTTCATTTCGGACGACCTGAGCTTCGGCGGACATGTGCTCGGCACCGGCCTGGCGCGCGGCGTGCTCAGGCTGGCGCAGGTGCGCCGCCTGGAAGTGGAACTGCCGCTCAACGAGGACTTCGCCAAAGCGGACCAGGAAAAGGATCGTGCCGCCGAACTGCGCAAGGTCGAGAGCGACCGGCACGACAAGCCCTGAGGTCCGGGGCGCGGCTACGGGGCGTTGGCGTAAAATAGTCTACTTATAATCGAAATGAAAACATTGCCATGCGCACACTCCGACTCCTGCCCGCTCTCGCCCTGGCCACGGCCAGCCTGACCTCGTTCGCCGCGCCGCCCGACATCAACGACCTGCCCGGGAATTACTTTTTGCAAGGGGTGAGGGAAGTCGGTTCGGAGCTCTGGCTGGGCAAGAACGGCAAATTCCAGTTCATGCTCATCTATGGCTCGCAAGACGATGGCACCGAAGGTATCTGGGAAATCAAGAACGACCACATCGTGCTCACGCCGGTCAAGAGTCCGATGGTGTTCCGCCTGGAGACCGACAGCGAGTTCAAGGCAAAGAAAGAACCCGCGGCCGGCAGCTGGGTGGCGGTGGCCAGCACGGCCGATATTTTGTTGAAGAACATCGAAGTCAAATTTGAAGCGAAGTCGGGCAAAAGCGCCGTGGCCGACACCAACCCCAAGAACGGCGAGGCGACGGTGACGATGCCGGCCGGGGAAGTCTGGGCCCGTACCGGCCTGCGCCGCAGTAAGAGCCAGGAAGCGTGGCAATGGCTGGCGGTGACGCCCGAGCGGGCCCAGGCCCGCATCGCGGGTTTTCGCCTGACCAATCCGATCTCGGCCATGACCGCGTTTTCCTCCCTGGAATTGAAGGCGGACAAAGGCGGGCTGGTGGTGGTCGATGACGCATCCTCGCTGGCCGAAGGCGTGTACAAAAAAGGCCGTTGAGTGCACTATGGCGGCCCCGGCCGGCGGCCGTCACTGTAAAAAAGGAACACCGTGGGAGAGATCGACCATGTCCTGATCGTGGACGACGACCGCGACATTCGTGAGTTGCTCAGTACGTATCTCGAAAAACAGGGCCTGTGCTGTACGGCGGTGGCCGACGGCCGCGCGATGCGGGCCGCGCTGCAACGCTCGACGCCGGACCTCATCGTTCTCGACATCATGCTTCCCGGTGACGACGGGCTGGTCCTGTGCCGCGAAGTCCGGTCGGGAAAGCACCGCGCCATTCCGATCCTGATGCTCACCGCGCGCGACGATGAAACCGACCGCGTTGTCGGTCTCGAGCTGGGCGCCGACGATTACATGGCCAAGCCGTTCGCGGCGCGCGAGCTGCTGGCGCGCATCAGGGCAGTATTGCGCCGCACGCGCATGCTTCCTCCCAACATGCAGGTGACCGAGTCGGCGCGCCTGATCGGCTTCGGGGCGTGGCGGCTCGACGTCGTGGCACGCCATCTGCTTGCCGATGACGATGTCGAGGTCGCCCTGAGCAGCGCCGAATACCGGCTGCTGCGGGTCTTCCTCGACCATCCGCAACGGGTGCTGACACGCGATCAGTTGCTGGAGCTGACCCATGGCCACGATGCGCAGGCCTTCGACCGCTCCATCGATATCCTGGTCAGCCGCCTGCGCCAGCGCCTGCGCGACGATCCGCGCGAGCCGCGCTACATCAAGACGCTGCGCAGCGAAGGGTATGTGCTGTCATGTCCGGTCACGCCGCTGGCGGGCGCGATGTGAGCGGCGTCATCGCCCTGTTGCGCAGGCTGGCGCCGGCCAGCCTGTTTGCGCGCCTGTCGTTCATTTTGCTGGCGGGACTGGCCGCGGCCCAGTTCCTTGCCGCCCAGCTGACGATTGAAGAACGCAACGACGTCAACATGGGGGCGATGATCGATTACATCGAGGCCGACGTGCGTACCGCCGTTGCCCTGATCGACCGCTTGCCTCACGCGGAGCGGGCAGCTTGGCTGCCGCGCCTTGCACGTGGCGGCTACCGTTTTTCGTCCGCTACCGGCAGCGTCGGGCCACCGGTTAGCGCACCGCACTCGACCCGCTTGATGGCATCGGTCACGCGCGCGCTGGCGCCCGGCTACGCCTTTAGCGCGCATGCGGTCGACGGCGGACCCGAACGATTCCAGGTGCATTTGCGGCTGTCGGACGGGCAGCCGCTGACCATCGATTTCCGGCCGCGGCGCGGCCTGCCCCTGTCGGCCCGGCTACCCTACATGCTGGCGGGACAGTTGGCCCTGGTGGCGCTCGCCTGCTGGCTGGCGGTGCGCCTGGCCATCAAACCCTTGCGCAACCTTGCCGAGGCCGCCGACGCCCTCGGGCCGGACCTGCGCGCAGTGCGGATGCCTGAACAAGGACCGTCGGAAGTGGTGCGCGCCGCGCGTGCCTTCAACGCCATGCAGCGGCGCATCGCCGCCTACGTGGACGAACGGCTGCGCATCCTGGCGGCGATATCGCACGATTTGCAGACGCCGATCACGCGCATGCGCCTGCGCGTCGACCTCATGGATGAATCCCCGCAGCAGCAGCGCCTCATCGAGGATCTGCAGCAGCTCGAAGACCTGGCGCGGCAAGGAATCGGCTATGCGCGCGCCATGCATGGCCTGCTGGAGCCGGCGCGTGCGATCGACCCCGACGACCTGCTCGACGCCATCACGCTCGACTACCGCGACAGCGGTGCCGACGTCGGGTTCAGCAGCCAGCCCGGCGAGCCGGTCGTCACGCGCCCGGGCGCCTTGCGGCGCGTCGTGACGAACCTGGTCGACAATGGCCTCAAGTATGCAGGTCAGACAGAGATCGTGATGGAGCGCTCCGCCGGAGCGGTTATCACGATCCGGGTCCTGGACCGGGGCCCGGGCATTCCGGAAGCGGCGCTGGAGGCGGTGTTCGCGCCGTTTTACCGGATCGAAAGTTCGCGCAACCGCGACACCGGCGGCACCGGCCTGGGGCTTGCCATCGCGCGCCAGCTGGCGCTCACGCTCGGGGGCACGCTGACCTTGCACAACCGCCCCGGAGGCGGCCTGGAAGCGCGGCTGGTGCTGCGTGCGCTGGACGCGCCATGACCGGGGAAGGGCGCTGGCGCGGCGCCGTCAGCCAAAGGTAAACGCATACACGTCGGCCCCGCTGTCGAGGAAACGGATCTCGACGCGCCGCGCTCGTACGGTGCCGGACTGCCGGATCAATTGGTAGAGGCGGGTGGCCGTGACCAGGCCATTGCCATCGGCATCGATGTCGGCCCCGTGGTCCGCGCCCGGCGCGTGGCCATCGACGCTGACCTGGATGCGTACCTGGCGCCCGGCCTGGCCGGCTCCCATCACCAGGTGCAGGTCGCGTGCGCTGAAGCGGTGGGCGATGCCGCTTCCCGCTTGTCCGGCCACGGCCGATTCCGCATTCACGGTCCAGCGTCCGGACAGTCCCCACTGGTTCAGGGCGAGTGCCCCCACCGAGTACTCCTGCGGCGCGCCGGAGCGGACCCGTTCAGGCGAGCGGAAGTTGGTGGCCCGGCTGTATCCGACATAGGTTTCGCTCGAATCGAGCTGGCGCAGGTCGGGCGCGAGCTGCTCGGCCTGCATGGGGGGAGCGACCAGCGCGGTATCGACCGGGCCACCGCGCGCCTCGGCCAGCAGCGACTGGATCGCCCGCTCCAGCTTGTCGTATCCGCCTTCCCCCAACTGGCGGTAGCGGATCTTGCCATTCGCATCGACCAGATACCAGGCGGGCCAGGCGCGGTTGCCCCAGGCTTGCTAGATCCGCTGGCCGCTGTCGACCGCAACCGGGAAATCGATCCGGAAACGGGCGACGGCGGCGCTCACGTTGGCCAGGTCTTCTTCGAACTTGAACTCGGGGGTATGCACCCCGACCACGGCCAGGCCCATGTCACGGTACTTGCCGGCCCAGGCGCGCACGTACGGCACGGTGCGGATGCAATTGATGCAGGAATAGGTCCAGAAATCGACCAGCACCACCTTGCCGCGCAGTTGCGCCGGCGTCAGCGGTGCACTGTTGAGCCAGGTGGTCGCGCCATCGAAACCCGGCATGGCGGCCTGGACTGGCAAGTTGCTGGCGTAGGGGCCGGAGGTGGCAGCACGGCTGCCGGCTGGCATCGATAGCGTCGCCACGCCGAGCGTGGCGGCAATGGCGAGCGCGGCCAGGGAATATCGGTTCATGTCGGTTCCTTGGAAGAATGTCACTTGTCGAGCATGACGATGGGTTTGTTCTTGTCCACCAGATAGCTTGCCAGTTCCGCGCTGACGCCGTCTGCGACATTCTTTGCCGAATGCGCGGCACCGGCTGGAATGTACAGGGACTCGCCGGCCTGGAGCCGGATGGTCTCGCCATGCATTTCATACTCGACCGTTCCGCTGAGGACGTAGGCGATTTCAACGCCGGGGTGGGTGTGTTTCGGGAACGCGGCGCCCGGCGCGAAATCGACGCGCACCTGGATCGCTTCCCTGTCGCTGTCAAACGCGTGGCGTACGGTTTCCGTGCGGGCGATGCCGTTGGGACCGAATTTTTGTGCGCTTGCCGGCGACGACAGCAAGCCCGCTCCCGCCATCAACACGATGCCTGCCGCAGCGTATGCCAGCGATTTAGCGCTGTGAATGCCCATTGCGTTCATTGATGCTCTCCAGTGAGGGTGCCGTCGCCGTGGCACGCCAGGATGGCGAGCCGCGACGGCGAGGACGCATTACACCGCGTCCCTGTTTCCGGACGATGTAGAGAATCCGCCTGAAATCACGGTCAAGGTGTCCAAAGGGGGGCTGGAAACAATTCGACACAAAAGGAGGTGCCGGGGGCGCTGTCGGTCGTGGGCGGCGATGGTGCTGCTCAGGAACGCGGACGCGCGCCCTTCGGGGTTTCCTGGGCCGCCGGCAGGAACGGCAAGGTCATCGCTGCCCGCGTTCCCTGCGCCAATGGCTCGGTGAGCAGCGTGGCGCGCGCGCCGAAGCGGGTTTCCAGGCGCGTGCGGATATTGATCAGCGCTACGCCGTTACCGGCGCGGGTGCTGCGGCGCGCGTGGTCGATGCCGACGCCATCGTCGTCGACCACGATGGCCAGCACACCATCGCGCACCATGGCGCCGAGGCGGACATGGCCGCCTTCCAGCTTGGGGCCGATGCCGTGGTGCACGGCATTTTCGACCAGCGGCTGCAAGAGCAGGGGCGGCAGCAGGGCTTGCCGCACGGTCTGGTCCGCCTCTATGGAAAAGCTCAGGCGGCTGCCCATGCGGATCTGCATCAGCAGCAGATAGTTATGGGCGGTGTCCAGTTCCGCCCCCAGGGTGCTGTCGCTGGCGCGCATCTGTCCGAGACTGGCGCGCAGGTAATCGGTGAACGATTCGAGCATCAGCTGGGCACGCGGGGCGTCGGTGGCGATCAGGCTCTGGACGTTGGCGAGGGTGTTGAACAGGAAGTGCGGCTCGATCTGCGCCTGCAGCATGCGCAACTGCGATTCGGCGGCTTGCTGCGCCAGGGCTTTTTCCTTGGCCCGGAACAAGCACCAGACCCAGTTGGCCGCCAGGATCACGAGCGCGAAAATGGCGAACTTGAGCTGCACCATGGGCGCGCCCGACAGTTTTTTCCACATGTCGAAGGCGTACAGCTGCCCCAGCAGCGCGTAGCCGGCGCGCACGCCAAGGGCGGTGCCGGCGAACAGGATCGCGCTGGTCAAGGCGACCGGGCGCCAGTCGTGCGCGGCGGACAGGGCGTCCAGCCACGCATCGGGCAGCAGCCATTCGCACGCGCGCAGCAGCAGCAGCATGGCGGCGGCGGCGCAGATGCCGAGCAGGAGGTTGTTGGTGAGCGAACTGGTCCACCAGCGCCACTCTGCCGTCGCCATCAGGAAGACCGAGGCGAGCATCAGCACCAGCGCCACCGCCAGCGCCAGCACGGTGCCGGCCAGCAGGCGCGCCCACAAGGGTTCCTCGCGCCGCTTTTTCAAGATCAAAAAACTGCGCAAGGCTTGCTTCAATGTGGGGCTAATGTCCATGGGGAAATAGTGTAGCAGTTTCGCTGGCTTATCTTTTTGGACGCGGGATCTCGGCCAGCGCGGCGCGGCGCGCGCGTTCGGCCTGCTGCGCCTGCGCCAGTTCCAGGTCGAAGGCGCCCGGTTTGGTCTCGGCGGCCGCTGGCGCCACGCTATCTTCCGCCACCCGGAAGCCTTCCAGCGCGCCGATGAAATCGACCGGCATGGCGCCACGGTGGCTTGCGTGATAGGCGCGCCGGTGCCAGCTGCCGCCGCGCATGGTGCGCGCCTCGCACTGGGCCTCGACCCAGGCGCTGCCGTCGGCGGGGGCGCCGGCGTAGGTCTCGTGTTCGCAGTCCTGGACGAATTCGGCGATATTGCCGAGCGTGTCGTGCAGGCCGAAGGCGTTCGGCTCGTACATGCCGACGATGCTGGCGTAGCCCGCCTTGTCGTCGCAGGGCATGACGCCGGTGTGCTCGCGCGCTTCCAGGCCATCGAAGTCGCGCCGCACCACCGCCTCGGCGGAGCGGTCGGCCACGTTGGCGTAGCGGCAAGCCTGGGTTTCATCGTTGCCGAAAAAGTAGCGCCCGCTGCCACCGGCCTGGCTGGCGTATTCCCATTCCGCTTCGCTCGGCAGGCGGTATTTTTTGCCGGTTTCCCTGGCCAGCCACTTCACGTAGGCGTCGGCGCCGTTCCAGCCGATGCAGGTGGCCGGTTCGAACTTGCTGAGCGACTGCAGGGTGGCGGCGTCGACGAACTCGTTGGGAACGCTGGCGAACCAGCGCTTCGATGCCATTTGCGTACACATGCGCGGCGCCTTGTACTTGGTCGCCTCGGCAAAGCGCTGGAATTCGGCTGCGGTGACTTCGTATTTGCCGATCCTGAATGCCTTGAGCGTCACGCTGTGCACCGGCTGCGTATTGGGCGCGCGCACGCTGCCCATCATGAATTGGCCGGCCTTGATGGTGACCATCTGCGGCTCGATCGGCGCCAGGGCGGGCGCTGCGGCAGCCACGATCGGGAACAGGCAGAGGGAAGCGGCCAGCGTGCGTTGAATGAACATGGAATGCCTGTGTTGGTTGAGATGGCCGCAGGATGGCAGGGCGCGCCGGCCCTTGCCTCCCCCGTGTGACGGATCGACAAGCGGGACGACGAATCGACAAGCGCGGCGACGAATGGGCGGCTGCCCGTCGCAGCCGGCGTCGATTCGTCGCACTGCACTGGCGGTGGCGCGCCAGACGCCACTACAATGGCGCGATGACTTCCTCTTCCATTTCCCGTTCCCCATGCGCGCCCTGATCGCCGACGACGAGCCGCACCTGGCGCTCTACCTGCAACAGCAGCTGGCCATGCTGTGGCCGGAACTGGAGATCGTGCAACTTGCCAATAACGGCGTCGAGGCGGCGCAGGGCATTGCCACGCTGCAGCCGGAGCTGGCCTTTCTGGACATCCAGATGCCGGGATTGACCGGGCTGGAGGTGGCGCAGGGCATCGAAGGGGCGACCAAGGTCGTCTTCGTGACCGCATACGACAGCCATGCGGTGGAGGCGTTCGAGCATGCGGCGCTCGATTACATCCTGAAACCCGTGAAAACGGAACGCCTGGCGCGCACGCTGGAGCGCATCAGGGCCGCCTGCGCGCCAGCGCAGGACGATGCCCGCCTGTCGCGCGCGCTGGCCCGCCTGCTGGCCGCACCGCCGCAGCCGCGCCTGCGTTATATCCGCGCCGCGCAAGGGGAGCTGACGTACCAGGTCGCGGTGGAGGATGTGCTGTTCTTCCACGCCGACGACAAATACACGGTGGTGGCGACCAGGGCGGGCGAACACCTGATCCGCACCTCGCTCACCGAGCTGGCGGCGCAGCTCGATCCGGAGCGGTTCTGGCAGGTGCACCGCTCCACCCTGGTCAACCTGGCGTTTTTGGACGGCACCCGGCGCGACGAGAGCGGGCGCCTGTTCTTACGCGTGCGGGGTCACGCGCGCGAGCTGCCGGTCAGCCGTGCTTTCGTGCATCTGTTCAAGCCGATGTAGGGCGGCGCGGTGTTATTGCGGCGCTGTTGGTTTACATAAGGGCACGGACGTGTCCTTCGGGTCGCGCGTGCAAAAATCGCGCTTGGGCGTAAAGGCCGTGAAACATCCGCTGGTCGATACCAGCATGGCCGCGATCGCTACGGCGCACAAGGCGCTGCGCGTCGGTCTCTGCCGGAAGTTTCCACGGGTAAGCAGGTGCAATGTTATGAAAAAACAGGCCTGCGCCATCGGTGCGCTTGCGGATCACCAGGCGTCCCTGGCCGTCGCAACGGGGGCACGCCTTGTACCAGTATGTTTCCATCTCGGTTCTCATCCAGTCATACGGTGGCTGTCAGGCATCAGATCCGGTCCAGCAACTGCTGTCCGGCGCGCTCGCTGAGCACCAGCACCAGCTTGAGCCTGGCCCTGGTCATGCCGACGAAGAGCTTGCGCAGCACCAGTTCGTCGATCTGGGCGAAATCGATCTCGGTAAAAATCACCGCGGGCGCCGACTGGCCCTTGAAGCGGTACACCGATTCGGCCAGCAAGCCGCCGTCCCGGTACACGGGGTTGCCGAACAGGTCGTATTCGCCGGTGAACGACTTGAGCGTGTGGGCCTCGCTGAGCTTGTCGAGCCGGAGGATGGCCGACTTTTCGCGTCCGCGAAACGATGCGATGGCGATATCGTGCCGGGCGAAGCCGGCGCCCAGGCACAGCGTGACCGCGCGCCGGGTCTGGGCCAGCATGGCCTCGGTGTCGCCCTCGGGATACATCAGTTCCTCGATGTCGGCGCCCTTGAACGGGCTGCCCGCCTCGACCTGCGGGTGCAGCGCGCCGAGCGAGGCCAGCATGTCGACGATCTGGCGCGGGCTGCGGAAGTTGGTAGCGGAATGCAGCTTGACCCAGCCCGGCAGCGGCACCGTGGGGCGGCCGTACAGGTTCTGGTTGGGGTCTTCCAGCCAGATGGCGCGGCCATCGTCCTTGAGCATGCGCAGCAGGATGTCGCGCCAGGCGATGGAAAAGTCCTGGCCTTCGTCGACGACCAGCACGTCGTATTTCCAGGTGTCCGGCAGCGCGGCGCCGGCCATGCGCGCTTCGATCTCGTCCCACACGCCGGGCGCGGCGTAGTCGGGGATGTGGCCCTGGGCGCGCAGGAAGGCGTCGCTGAGCATGTGGAAGGTCGCGACCCGCCCGCCCGCGGGAACCAGGTGTTCGATGTGGTCGGCAAGGGGCCGGTTGTAGCACACGTACAGGGGCGACAGGCCGGCCTCGATGGCGGCGGCGTATTCGGCCAGGGCCAGCTGGGTCTTGCCGCTGCCGGCGGTGCCGATCACGCGCAGGCGGAACGGGGTGAATTCCAGCCGCCGCGCCCAGGTGGCCAGGCCGCCGGACAGGCGCGTGACCATGGCGGCGGCATTGCCGATCATGGCGCTGGGATCGGGCCGCAAGCTGAGCATGTTGCCGAGAAAGCGCGTCACCTTCTCGAACTGCTCGCCGGGCTTGGGGTCCGTGATGGGCAGGATGTCGAGGATCACCCGGGCCAGGCGGTCTTTATTGGTGGCGTCGATGATGTGGCGCGGGTCGATGCCCGCCAAGTGCGGGTTGCGCACGATGTAGTCGGGGCAGTACAGCAGGTAATCGATGGACAGCTCGCTGCCGAAGCGTTCCGTGAGGCCCTTGATGGAACGCATGATGTGGTTGGCGACCTTGCGCGGCTTGCCCTCGTAATGCTTGACCAGGCCATCGGCCGTTTCGTTCAGCAAGCCCGATTTCTGCTCGATCAGCAGCACGCGTCCGCTGGGCGCGACGAGGATGAAATCGATCTCGCCAAACACCGAAAAGCCATTCTCGACGTTGGTCCAGTGCACGCCATGATAGATGCGGTAGGGCGCATCGGCCAGCCGCGTCTCAAGATAGCCCAGCGTCTCGATCTCGCGCACGGCGGTGCCGGTGACGGACATCTCTTGCCAGCCGGTTGGATGAATGTGGGCCATGGGATCGGGGCGCGCGCGCCGTGGTGGTTAATACAATATTGTAAGCGGTGTCCAGGCGATGACCGCACGCTTGCGTATGACCCCTCGATCGTGGTCGGCATCACGCCGTTCGCTGAAGCGAGCAGCCTTGGCATCGCGGCCGCATGGCACGTGGGGACGGGACGAAGAGTGAGGAGGAGAGAGCGATATCTGTTGTGGAAACACTGTCAATATGAAACTATGGTTAAAAACACCATTGCCACTGTTTAACCCGCGTCCGAACGTCTTAGCGATAGCCAAAGGTAGGACCTGCAATGCTGGTTTGTCACGGTCGTTCGTCGTTCCTCTGTTGATAGGTTCCATCTTAAGCGAAAGACAATGATGAATCCACTGACCCTGCAGGGTATTGCCCAAGCCCTTTGGATGAAAGAATATGATGCCGCGAAAATTCCTCCCGGGATTCTCGAACGCATCAACAGCGAAAAAAACAGCGAAAGTGCCTATGCTGCGCGCTTCCTGCATCGGCTGCGCCAACTTGAGGAAAACCAGTTGTCGTTTGTGCCTGAACGCGCGCAACGGTATGCGCTCCTGCGCAAGCACTGGGAGCACGCCAAGGCGATGAGCCCACGCGAGTTTTATACAAGTTGCCTGTTTCTTGGCCCGGAATCGAACACGGGCTACGAGACCATCCCATCGAATCCGTGCTTCGATTTCCCTGGTATCGACTTGCCTCAATTGAGGAACCAGCTTGGATGGCATTTTTTCGTTGGCAATTTTACCGATGAATCCGGCAAACACTATAGTGTCGAGCTGATGTTCTGGCAGTATGCGCTGCTGCCGCCGCCGCTGGCTGCAGAACTTGGCTTGAGCGACATTGAAAACCAGTCGCTTGAAATGCATCTCGCGATCTGCGACCCGCAGACGGGCCAGCAATATCGTGCCGACACCGTCGTCGTCGCCGGTACCACAGGGCTGATTGACGTGCAGGCGGCCCCGTACGCATACCGACTCGGGCGCAATGTCATCGAGGGACTCAGCGCCAGCGGCGATCTGTTTCCCGTGCATCTGCAAGCCCGTGGCTGGGACAGGGGTAAACTACCGCAAGTCGAGTTCGAGATCGATCTCACGCTCGATAAACGGAAGGATTATTTTTTTCAGGGCGATGGCGGCTGCTCGCCCAGCGTCGACGGACTCGGCACACTGTATTATTCGGCCCCGCTGCTCACCTTGCAAGACGGGGTCGAGAATGTGATCACGATCGCCGGCAAGCGCATCGTGCTCAAGGGGGGCAGCATGTGGTACGACCACCAGTGGACAGCCGGATTCATGCCGGACGGCGCTGCGCTGGATGCGGTTGTGCGTGCTGAAAGCAATCTCGCCACGCCAAAGCCGGGTGGTTGGGACTGGTTCGAGTTGCAGTTCAACGCCAATCTGGAACATAACATGCCGGAAGAGGTGCAGATGACGTTCGCTGCGCTGCACGACTGGAGCAACAAGGCATATTACTGGCAGACTGGGCCCACCCCGCCTGAGGCGATGTCCGCGATAGTGACCGGCAAGTACATCGACCCGCGCAGTGTCACCACCGATATCACCGGCACGATGACCGTGACAGACTGGGTGAATAACACGACATCGCCTAACCCTGACATCTACCCGCCGACGAACACGTGGTATCCCGCCGGCTATCGTTTCAAGTTCGAGCAGCCGGCATTGCCGCTGCCGGCGCATCTGATCGAGTTCACGCTCAAGCCCTTGATCGCGTCAGGACAGACAGGATTTTTCGGGACCGGACTTCAATATACCGAAGGCGGCGCAGTGATCCATGATCTGGCCGGGAAGGAAATCGGCCGCGGTTTCGCCGAGGGCACCAATTGGGCGCACTCGGCCGCCTCGGTCGTCAGCTTGGCCGGACTGCCGGTCAGCGACGAGACGCTTGAGCTGCTCACTCCGGTCTCTCCCTCGGCCGAGCTGAAAGCCGAGAGCGGCGCTTATGTAAAAGCACACTTTGCCGAATTGATTGCCATTCTCCGCGCAGCGAGGCCTCCCATTACTCCTGATGAATTGAATAAATAACGATGTCGCACGCGCAACCCGGCGGGCAGGCTTGCCGGCTTGCGCGTGCATACGATAGCAGTGCTCTGATATCGCGCCGTGGATCATTAACGTTCTCAATGCTGCATCCGCACGACAGTTTGGAAACGCCACTTTGCTAAGCTGTCACTTTTTCTCAGGAGGCTACCATGCTCAAACCCTTGCTACTTATTGCCGCTGCCGTGTTGGCGAGCAGCGCTCACGCGGCGTCGACGTCCCGTGACTTCACCTATACCGGTTTCTACCACGCAGAAGCAGGGCAGTTCCTTCCCAACGCCAGCATCTACGGCTATTTCGACAGCGACGATCTCAACGGTAACGGGCTTATTGAGCGCAGCGAGGTCACGTCCTTTGTCCTCAACAGCCAGCAATATGTCGGCTGGTGCGGCGCCGAAGTGTTCATGTGCGGGCTGTTCGACTTCTCCTATACCCCTGGCGGCGCCCTCAATTTTCATACGTCCTGGAGCACCGATCCGTGGGGCGAGGGTGTCGCGGGCGGCAGTGCGATCAGCGGCGTTGAAGTGAAGGAGCACTCGTACTGGCCAGGCGGCTCGGCATCGTATACCTTGCGCTGGACCGAAGACACCATCCTGAGCATGAGCCCGGTCCCCGAACCGGCCACGTATGGCATGCTGGCGCTGGGCTTGGGCGTGCTCGCTCTCAGTGCGCGGCGCCGCTCGCGGTCGTAGCCCGGTCGCGGCGCCGCGTCGGGTGACTGTCACCGTGCGCTGTTTAGCGCCCGGCAACGTTCGCTGGCGCAACCGGGGTGCGTTCAAACAGGCGGTCGGCAATGCTTGCATGTACGGCCGCCGTGGGATGCGCTATACCGGACATCCAGTCGTCCTCCACCCCATGGTGTTTGGTGTGGACTGACTGTGTAAGCAGCGCATCGCTGGCCGACCTGAGTCCGCGTATGCGCGCCGGATCGTAGGGCTTGAAATCGACCAAGGAATCAAGCCGCGGCAAGTCTGAAAAATTCCTGGTTGTGCTTGCCCACGTTAATCTGTTTGCCGAATCACAACTCCCTTTTGTACAGCTTGGAGGATTTCCGCAAATTGTGCGAGGACTGTTCCCGGAGATTAAGAATCCATCGTTGGCGTCAATGGCGGACCAGCCGTTGCCGACGGTCGGAACAAGCGCGATTTGCACGGTGCGCAAGGGATCGATAAAATCGGTGCGAATTTTCGTGGCCGCAGCCTCGGGAAGTCCGAACTTGAAATCGGACCCGAAGGTATTGATTTTCAGGGCGAGTGGATGGTTGCCGTCGCGGGTCCTTTTTCGACATCCACCATAATCCCTGACTGGCAGGGGATCGGGGTAAATCAAGGCGATCGTGCGGCTGGAAGGGCTTTTCACCGGAACCAGGGCGTTTTCCAGGTCCTTGTAAAGCCGGGGCATGTGCATCAATGAAGCCGCCGCCTTGTCGGGAGCAATGGGATTGATAAATTTGTTCACCAGCCGCAAGCCCCATGTACGAAACGGGGAGAGCAGTCCACCCCGGTGATTGTGAACGTTCGGTACGCCCAAGCCCCACTTTACAACGCCGGAAAATCCCAAATCGTTACCGCCGAATGACACCAGTATCTCGTCGGCCTGCAAGGGCGCGGAGGCGCAGCTTGCGAGGCCATACGCGCCGAACAGCCACTGCTTTTTCCTGGGCCCGCTGATGGGTGGACTTCCCGCCGTCGTCTGTTCGGTGATGCTGCCATCCCGGCATAAGAGCTCCATGATGGCCCGCTGCTGGGACTGGCCTGCCTGCTGGCCCTCGACCATGCCGGGCGGATCGATTTGGGGTTTGAGGAATCCATCGTAGACTTCGGCGCCGCTGCAGGCGAAGGAGGCAAAGCGAACCACCCTATGCGATTCCGAAAATGCCTGCCGCATGGCATACAGCGCCTGCCACGACAGCAAGGAGCGGTGGCACGTTTTGTCCCACCACGCGGCGTTTTGGCTGACGACGGAATCAGCTTTCTTATCGAACCAGTCGTCATGGAGATTTTCCGGATTCCGCAATACGGTAGGGTGATCTGGATTGCCTTCCCCGGAGGCGAACGAATCGCCGATAGCGATGATGAGTTTCGATTGAATGCCTGACCGTTCTTCGAGGGCCGCGAGGCGGACACCGTTTTGCAGAACCTGTACCGAGAACGGCTTGTTTTCGGTGATGGTCGAGGTGGTTCCGCTACAAGGGGCCAAGTAGGTTTTGGCGTCGACCTGCCAGCTGCATTCGCCTTGAACATGATTGCCGACGAGGGAAAAGCGCACCGCGTGCTCCTGCTTGAACAGGATATCCGCCTGGTACTTGCCCGACTTTGCATCCCATGCCGTCCGCTCGATAGGCAGCAACTTGCGTAAATCCGCCGCCGAGTAATTTCTGGACAGAAATTCGGCGGCGGAACCCGTTGCGAACGCCTGTTCCAGCACCTGGAAGTCCTTCACGTCGCTAAACACCGGAAATCGATTCTCGACCTTCCAACTGATCTCCGCAGCCTGAGCCAGACCGGCGCAGTCAAGGCAAGCGAATAACGACAACACCAGCGCACCTGTATTTTTCATTTTTTTCGATCTCGGATGACATGCATTGTTGACATGAGTCAGTGTCAATACGATACATCGAAGTCAACAATTTCATGCTAAAAATTGCCGTGAAGGGGTGATTTTGATGAGCTGTGTGGCAGATCGGTAGGAATTGTTGGGATTGACAGACAAAGTCGGGAATCGGATCAGGTCTGTCCAACGAGCAAGGATATTTCAAACAGGCAATACGATGGCGCGCACGGGACCGCTGTGATGGCTGCCCTAACCGAACGGCTCGCCTGCGACAGTTCGTGGATAATTGATCTGGGTAATGATCGTCACGAAACTACACAGATCCGATGAAGAGTGCAATGGCTGCCAAAAACGAACGTGACGCTAGCGCAGTTCCAAGCCGGATGCAACGCTTTGCCAGCCTTGTGCTGACCGACGACCGCGACCAGCGGCGGGCGATCACGATGGTGTTGACCACCACGGCCCTGTATTCGGTCTGCCTTGCTTTACTGGCCTTTGGCGTACTCTATGGCGTGTTTCCCATCGAGCGCATCGGTGTGCTGGCATTGCTGCTGGCACTGGCCGGCCCGGTCTTTTACGCCATCATCCGCAGCGGCCTCAATCTGCGTTTCAGCGAGCCCAAGCTGGCTTTCCCGCAGGCGCTGGTGGCGCAATCCATGATCGCGCTCGCCTATACGGTGTGCGGCCCGGTTCATTCCGCCACCATCATTTTCATGGCCGTGGTCACCGTGTATGGCATGTTCGACATGAGCATGCGCCGGGTTCGCCTGGTTTTACTGTATACCCTTGCCGTGATGGCGCTTGTCATGGCGTGGAAAGTGCACACCGACCCGCAGGTCTACCAAGGCCCGCTGGAGATCATGTATTTCGCCATGATGGCAACGTCCCTCACCGCCATCTCCCTGCTGTCGATGCTGGTATCGAAGATGCGCAAACGTCTGCGCAGCCAGAAAGACGAGCTGGCCCAGGCGCTGGCGCGCATCCAGATCGCGGCCACCCACGATGAACTCACCGGGCTGGCCAACCGGCGCCACATGATCGCCCTGCTGGGGGAGCACATCACCCGGCGCTCACGCGGCGGACCTGGCTTTGCGGTGGCGCTGGCCGATATCGACCATTTCAAAAATGTGAACGATACCCATGGCCACCGGGTCGGTGACGAAGCCCTGATGACATTCGCGCACCTGGCGCGCGTCCAGCTGCGCAGCGCCGACCTGGTTGCACGCTGGGGCGGCGAGGAATTCCTGATATTGCTACCGGAAACCAACCCGCCGGGTGAGCCGAACAGGGCCGTTGAGCGGCTGCGCGCGGCGCTGGCGATGGCATCGGCCAGCGACCATGTCCCGGATCTGCGGATTGCTTTCTCGACCGGCCTGACACGCTACATCGACGGTGAGCCGATCGACGACATGATCGAACGGGCCGACCGTGCGCTCTACGCGGCCAAGGACGCCGGGCGCAACCGGACTGTGACGGTGTAAGGCGGTGCCAGGACACGCTGCCGCAATGCGCGCCCGATGCCAGGCGCCGCATCCGTGCCAGGGCAACTGGCCAAGCTGCTGCTCGGACAGCGTTCAGAAATCCCCGAAACGATAACCCACGCCGTAGACGGAGAAAATGTAGTCGGTGTCGCCGGTGTAGGGTTTGATTTTCTTGCGGATGTTTTTTATATGACTGTCGACGGAGCGGTCATTGACCGCGCGCCCAAGGTCATCCTTTGCATTGAGCAGGGCTTCGCGTTCAAAAATCCTCCCGGGTTGGGCCAGCAGGGTCTTGAATATGCGGTACTCGACTTGGGAAAGCGGTAACGCCTTGCGCTGCCACCAGATGCGTTGCGCCGCTTCCTCCACCACAAACCCGAAGGTGTGCTGGTCCCTGCCCATCGGCGCGGCGGCCCGGCGCACCTGGGCACGCACGCGAGCGACTACCTCGCGTGGACTGACCGGCTTGCACAGGTAGTCATCGGCACCGATATCGAGCCCTTGGATCCGGTCGGCTTCGTCGACGCGCGCGGTCAGCATGATAATCGGCACCATCGAAAACATTCTCACGGCCCGGCACACCTCGATCCCGTCGAGCCCGGGCAGCATGACATCTAAAATCACGACGCTTGGTGCGGATTGCCTGATGTACGCCACCGCGCTATTCCCGTCCAGGATATGCGCAGTACGAAAGCCCTCCCGTTGCAGATACTCGGCCAATACCTGCGCCGGCTTTACCTCATCGTCAACAATGACTATTTCGTGCGCTGCGGGATTCATGTCTTGTCGCTTGAAGGAGGCAGGTCAATGCGGATTGCCAGGCCGCCCATCGGCGACGGCTCGGCAGTAATGTTCCCACGATGGGCATGGACGATGGCCTGGCAGATCGACAGTCCGAGTCCGCTTCCACCGGCGCGGCGGCTGCGTGCGATATCGGCCCTGTACAGTGGCTCGAACAGGTGCCTGGCATCGGCCGGCGCGATTCCGGGCAGGGTGTCCTGGAGGGTGATGTACACCCGCTGCAGCCCTGCCTTGACCGACAACGCCACCTCTCCCGGCGCATCCGTATAGCTGATGCTGTTTTGAACCAGGTTATCCAATAGCTGCTCGAAGCGTCCCTTATCCCATTTTACGGACAAGACAGCGGGAGGCATGTCCAGGCTAAAACGCAGACCTTTTTCCTGTGCGTAGCGCACGTACTCGCGGGTTTTTTTCGTCAAGAGCGCGTCAAGCTGCCAGCTGGTGAACGTACATGGCAGGGGACGCAGATAGCTCAAGGCCACTTCGTGCAAGTCCGACACCAGCCGGGATAATCGCATCACTTCTTCATGGATGGAAGCGATGGCGCGCTTGTTGATCGTTCTTACTCCATCCAGCAAAGCCTCGGTTTCGCATAGCAAGGAAAAGAGGGGGATGCGCAATTCGTGGCTGATATCGGCAATCCATCGTTTGCGGGCTCCTTCCAGGCTGGACAGCGACTCGGCCATCAGGTTGACATTACTGGCAAGCTCAGCCAGCTCTGGCGACTCCCCCGGCGACAGGCGGACACTGAATTCGCCATTCGCAATGCGGCCGGTTGTCGTTTTCACGGCAGCCAGAAATTCAGTGCGCTGTTGCGCTTCCCGTAGTTGGCAAGTTCGTTGTTCAAGTTGTTTGGCTAACTCGGCGTTATTGAGCTCCAGCGCTGTGTTGTACTTTTGCTCAAACGCCGATTTTTTGCGTTGCAGAATGCGCACCCGGTCCTGCTGCGCCACGCCGAGGAGCACCAGTTCCGCGATAAACGCCAGCTGGCAGTAGAAGAAATAATTTTCATAACTCAGTTCCGCCAACCGAATCCCGGCAATGCCGATGATCAGGGCCGCGTTATACACCAGCTGCGCTACCAGATACCAGCGCGCAAAAACCGCCCGGCCTCTGAGGGCGAGGATCGCCACCACGGGGGCAATCGCATGCGTAAATAACAAGGCGATCGTCACCTGGATCACGGCCACCTGAAGGCCGAGTGTTCGCAAGACGATGCCTGCGATGGCAAGAAGAATGACGCCGACAAAATACTTGTCAAAACGCGGCATGAACTGCCTGGTCTGGAGGAACTCCCGCACGAACATACAGTTGGCAATTGTCGCCAGTAAGAAAAATACGACCAGCATGAAGTTCGCGATGTCCGGCCGGCCGACAAAGACGTATTCGGCCAATTGTCCATTTATTCCCATCCACGAACCCATAATCGCGAGCACATAGCCGGCGTAGATCACGCTGCCACGGCTGCCGTTGATGAGCCATGCACAGAGCGCATACACGACCAGGGCGCAGGGAATTCCGTAAAGGACTCCCATCAATAGCTGATCGTTTGCCATTTTTCGTAAAAACGTTACTTCATCCGATAGCGCAAAGACCAAATGCATCGGTGACAGCTGTTTGTTCCGCAAACGGATGTAGAGCTCCGATACTTGTCCCGCTTCCGACGTGTGGCGAACGCTCGCGATGCGATGTGGAATCTGCCGATCCGGCACCAGGGTCCGGTCGCCCCCTGTAGCGTGGGTTATCAGCGCGCCATTGGTAAAAACCCAGTAGTCGACGTAGTCGGTGATCGGCATGGGATGGCGTAGCACCCACGTGATGCTCGCGTTGGAAGCGTTATGGACCGATGTCTTGAGCCAGTAGTCGCCACGCTGGAAGCGCTGATTGACATCGCGCTTGCGCAACACCGAAAACTGCTGATCCGGCAGTTTTCTCAGTTCGTCAACCGTCAGGGTCTGTCGTGGGTCCAGCAGAAACCGGAGACCGAGTATTTCACCAGACAGATCGCCGGACTGCTTCAGGCTGGCCAAATCAACGCTGCTCGTGGCCCCGGCCGGAAAGCACATCAACATGAATGTGGCGAAAACAACAAGGTGGCGTGTGACGTGGAGGGAGAACAACATAGAACGCTAAAGGTTGAACCGTTGAAGCAATGCCAGGACGGTCGATTGCGCTTCTTGTGGGAAGAGTCGGGAATGCCGTGCGCCGGGACGCCTGGCCAGGCAGTCATGCATCGCGTCCGTTAGCCCTCATCGAACACGATTGTGCAGGGATTGTACCCTCGCTTCCAGTTACGGTGCGGCATTTTTCGAGATTGCGCAAGGGCAGGAACCGAAGCCTGGTCACTGGCTTGCCGCCGTCGGCGTGGACGCCCGGCGCAAGCCTTGGAGCGCGTATGTGTGCTGTTGTTGTGATGTCGCCTTGCTAACGTGCATCCTTGGAAAACGTTAACGAAGAATCCACAATTCATCCACATTTTCCTTTCATACTTTGGCATCTGGGAACCCAGCGCGTCATGAACATGCTGCGGGCGGCCGCCACTCGCGCGGCCAGTTGCTCATGAAATGAGGCTCGGAGAACACTGCCGCATTTCACCCAGATCCACGCGTCAACGATCTTGATGCGCCGCTTTGCCATTACCCATCAAAAAAATGATCGAAAAAATCGATTGAACAACGTGCCCATGTGGCGCAGGAGACTGATATGCATCGCCATCCCCGTTTTTACCTTGCCTGTACCGCATCCGTTATCGCCGTGGCCGCCGCTCTGGCGTCGGCCGCGCAGGCTGCCCCGGCCGCGCCCGCCGCCCACGCCTTATCCATTGACGAGCTGCGCACCATGGAAGGATTGCAGCGCTTTGACCGCACGCGTCTGATCGTCAAGTTCCGCAGCGACGCTACCGAAGCCGACAAGGAGCAGGCAATGCGCGCCATCATGCCGACCAGCCATCAACGCTTGCGCGGCGGGCGTCACGACCGCGGCCTCGCCAGCGTCACGAATGACAGCGTGGCTGGCGCCACGGATCGCGCCCGGACGCGCGGCATGGATCGCTACCAACTGGTCAATCTGAACCGTTTGTGGAGCGTGCCATCGGCGATCGCGCAGCTGCGCCGCAACCCCCTGGTGGAAGATGTCCAGCCGGACTGGATGCTGGAGTTGCAGGACACCGCACCGTCCAACGATGCGGCATTCAACAACCTGTGGGGCGTGCACGGCGCCACCACCACCCCCGCCAATCCGTTTGGCACCGGCGCGGCCGCGCTCTGGCAGCAAGGCTATGCATGCAAGACGACCCAGCCGGTGTACGTGGCGGTGCTCGATACCGGTGTACGCAGCACGCACGAAGACTTGAAGGACAATATGTTTACCAATGGCGGCGAAAAAGCCGGCGATGGGATCGATAACGATGGCAACGGATTCATTGACGACGTGCGGGGCTGGAATTTCTATAGCCACAGCAATAACACGGAGGATGACCACTCGCACGGCACCCACGTGGCCGGCACCATCGCCGCGCGCCACAACAACAGCCTGGGCGTGGCGGGCATCTGCGGCGATGGCGGGGTCAAGATCCTTCCCGTCAAAGTATGCAGCTCTGGCGGCAGCTGCCCCTCCAGCGCGGTGCTGGAAGCGCTCAGCTATCTGGTGGACCTGAAGACCAAGCGCGGCATGAACGTGGTGGCAGTGAACCTGTCGCTGGGAGGCATGTCCGATTCCGTCAACAATAATGGCATCGAATACTTCCAGGCTGCGCGCGACGCCAATATCATGGTGGCCGCCGCGGCCGGCAATAGTGGCGCCAACACGGACGCGAAATTCATGTGGCCGGCTAACCTGGACGTGGAGAACGTCATCGCGGTGGGCAATCTGAAGCAAGACGGTACCTTGTCATCGACGTCCAATTTCGGCGTCACGTCGGTGGACATCGCTGCGCCGGGAACGGGCATTTATTCCACCGTGATCAATTCGGACAGCGCTTACAGCTGGAAGAACGGTACCTCGATGGCGTCTCCTCACGTGGCCGGCGCGCTCGGACTGTATCGCGTGCTGCACCCGACGGCCACGGTACAGGAAACGCGTAATGCCTTGCTGTCCAGCGCGGCGGTGGAGCCTTTGTTGAACGGCAAGGTGGCCGGCTCGCGCAGGCTGGACGTGTCGCACTGGGCCTGGGGAAAAGCCACCAGCTTTCAGGCGCAATGCGGCGCCAGCCTGACCAACAGGGTGGGTTTGTGGATCCGCACGACGGCCTATAGCGATGGCTCGCTGCGCACCCCGCTGGCACAGATGGGCACTGCGTTGACGATCACCAATGCACAAGGCGGCTTGATGGGCAGCTACGCCCGCAAGACCGACGCCAACGGCCAGGTGCTGTGGTCGTTTACCGGCACGCAGTTCCCATGGGGATCGCAGTTCTCGGTCAATGTCCGCACCGACGATGGCGGCAGCCGCACTTACACCAGCGCTGAGCTTGCCTGCTATGCCAGCCGCTAAGCGCAGGTGAGGCAAGCCGCAGGGATGCGGATGGATTCGGGTCAGCGCAGTCAGGGCGGAAGTGCCAGGATTGTTGTGCGCGCTACCTTGAAGACTTTTCCTGCGAGATAGATCGGCAGTGTGGAAGGTGACGGCGCACATTCCACACTGGTGCCGATTCAAGACATCGACCGACCATCCTGGCTGTCCGCAACGACGATACATTTACAGCGCGGGGTTGTCAGGATGGTCAACCCTTACCCAGCGCTTCCCATCGAACCAGCTGATATCCTTGACGCCGAACGACCAGAGAACTTGGTTGCGGCAGTCCAGACGATGCGATTGCACTGGTGGGTTAAGTCCGGAATTGACTGCGCGAATGCTCTGACCATCGTAAACGAAGATCCCGTCGTTGAAGGTCGCTAAAAATATGTTGTCTTGAAACCGTGCCAGCGAATGAAATGTCAGGTTATCGTCCACATTGCTTACATCGCGAAAACCCGAGCGTGCGTTTCCCGTCAGTAGGGCACCGTTATAGCCACAGGCCCACACCGCATCGCCATACACACGAATCCAGTTGAGATGTACATCAATACCTGTCTCTATCGAGGACCAGGCCGCGCCGTTGTAATGAAAGATTTTTCCGTCGTCGCCGGCAACATAGAGGTCGTTTTCATGGTTGCCGTCGATGCTGTTGAGCATGATCGCGTCTGGATCGTAAGTGCCCCATGAACCCCAGGCTGTTCAGGGAACCGTTTCGCTGGCTAAATCATGGCTATGCAAATTCCACGGCAACAGCGCCTCCACCTCGTCCACCGTCGTCGCCAGCGGCAAGCTGCGCA
>NZ_WHJG01000255.1 GCF_011682175.1 Massilia frigida | reverse complement strand
AGCACCTGATCGAGCCGGAGGTTGAGATCGAAGGCTGGTGGACCAGCTTGGATGCAGCACCCGAGGAAATCATCCGGCTGTATCGCCGCCACGGCACCCATGAACAATTTCACTCCGAGATCAAGACCGATCTCGACATGGAACGTTTGCCGTCGGGTAAGTTCGACAGCAACGACGCGATCATGCATCTGGCGATGTTCG
>NZ_WHJG01000254.1 GCF_011682175.1 Massilia frigida | reverse complement strand
CCTCGATACGCGCCCACTCCAGAACGTAGATCACGCGCTCAAGTTTCGGCGTCACGACGCCAACCTCCTCACGCAAAATTGGCAGCACATCATATTGAACCGCGTTCCAGCGTTGCATGATCAGAGCGGGTCGGGTAGCATTCATGGTGTGGGCGTTTTGATTAAGCGTTAGAAACTAAATCATGCCAGAAATGGGCGCCC
>NZ_WHJG01000253.1 GCF_011682175.1 Massilia frigida | reverse complement strand
CCTCGATACGCGCCCACTCCAGAACGTAGATCACGCGCTCAAGTTTCGGCGTCACGACGCCAACCTCCTCACGCAAAATTGGCAGCACATCATATTGAACCGCGTTCCAGCGTTGCATGATCAGAGCAGGTCGGGTAGCATTCATGGTGTGGGCGTTTTGATTAAGCGTTAGAAACTAAATCATGCCAGAAATGGGCGCCCCCCCCCACCTTTTCG
>NZ_WHJG01000252.1 GCF_011682175.1 Massilia frigida | reverse complement strand
TGGGGCATGCGCCGCGACGCGCACAGCTGGACGGCGCGCCAGCGCGACACGATGTATCTCTTGCAGCGTTCCCGGCTCAAGACCGCAAGGGCGTGGCGGCTGAAAGAAGCATTGCGGGACACCTATCAGCACGCCGTGGCCGCCAACAGCGCGGAAGCGGCGCAGGCGGCGCTGGAGCGTTGGATATCGTGGGCCCGCCGAAGCCGACTCGAGCCGTTCAAGAAAC
>NZ_WHJG01000251.1 GCF_011682175.1 Massilia frigida | reverse complement strand
CATTCGCCAGCCAAGCCCGAACATGTGGCGGTCGGCCGATGCCGTCCCAGGAATCGTCAGCGAACTCCTCGATACGCGCCCACTCCAGAACGTAGATCACGCGCTCAAGTTTCGGCGTCACGACGCCCAGTTCTGCGCACAGTTCCGGCAGCACGTCATATTGAACCGCGTTCCAGCGTTGCATGATCAGAGCAGGTCGGGTAGCATTCATGGTGTGGGCGTTTTGA
>NZ_WHJG01000250.1 GCF_011682175.1 Massilia frigida | reverse complement strand
TGCAGTAATGCATTAAGCTAACTGATACTAATTGCCCGTACGGCTTGTCCCTATAACCTTAGCAGGTGCAGAGATAAGAAATGCGCGTTGTGTTTTGTGCGATACGCACGATCACTACCCAAAGTAAGACATATAAAACGATACTTCTTCCAGATTCAAGCTAGTGCTGCCCAATAGGGAGCACCAAGCTGTACAAGTTATGCCTGATGACCATAGTAAATCGGTACCACCC
>NZ_WHJG01000024.1 GCF_011682175.1 Massilia frigida | reverse complement strand
CTTGACGACAACGACACATCCCGCGGTTTCCTCCTTCGCGGCTTGCCCAACGCCGGCCGGAGACGCTTGCGTGCATCAGTTTGAGTCTGTGACGGCGGCCGGCATCGGACAACCCTTAACGATAGCGAACATCCGGAACGGCTCAGTGTACGCGGTTGTTGCTTTCACGGCAACGGCAGGGTTTTGTCAGGCGCTCTAACTTAGCGCTATCGGAAACCGGCCTCTGCCTTTGCACAGTTCCAGGACATTCGAGGAGTTTCCTTGAAACCGGACGCTACGCGGGAACGACCGTGGTTTTTCGTAGTGCATCAACATCACTGCGCAACTGCGCCGCCAGTTCATCGGCCTGCGCCTTGTCGAAATCCGCATGCATCCGCTTGCGCACCCCGAATTCATTGGGCATCACATGCTGGTCCGGCACCACGCCATGCTGCGCCAGGCACTGGCGCGCGCACGCGAGCGGACAGCCGTCGATGGCCAGCACCGGCCGCCCCGAACGCGCCAGCTTGACCAGCGGCGCCACGCCCCCGCCCACGCCGGCAATGCACGACATTTCGGCCGCCCCGCTGCGGTCGAGCGCAAGCGCCAGATGGTTGGCCATCTGCGCCGCGCTCGAACACCCGGAACACGAATACACCAGCGGCAGCGCCGCCCGGTCGGCATCCATCATCATTCTCCTTCAGTTGGCCGAAGCACGCCTCCAGCGCGCCGGCAGCAGGCGCTCCGGGTCGAACAGCGCGACATCGATCGCATCGAGCGTGTTCTTCACCAGCAGCCCCAGTTCGGTATCGCCTTCCATGCTCAGACGGCGGGCAAAAAACAAGGTGTCCGGATCTTCGCGCCGCTGCGCCAGCAGCAGGAAGTCGCGCGCGCTGGCGCCGATCGACAGGTCCGGTTTATCGGCCCCCGACAGGGCCACGAAGCGCGATCCGCGCCAGCTCACGTCGAAGCGCACGCCGGCGTCGGTGACGCCGATACTGATCGAGCGCCCTTCCAGCGCGGCGCGCACGTCGCCCGGCAGCTGTGGCCCGAGCACGCGGGTCAAGGCGGCGGCGAACAGCAGCGAGCCGGGAAAACGCGGCAGGTGGCCCAGCGCCCGGGCAAGCGGCTTGGGCAGGATCGGATACACGTGCGCTTTCATGCCGCCTCCCGCTTGTCGAACGCCATTCCCGGCTTGCCATGCCAGTAGCCGTCGCAGGGCGGCGCCGGCATCAGCGACGCCAGGCCGGCCAACGCTTGCGCTGTGTCGATCCGGCCCTGGCGCGCCTGGTCGAACAGCGCGACCACGGCATCGGTATGCTGCGCCTGGGGACTGATGCGCATCACATCGACGCCCATCGCCTGCATGTCGGCCATCTCGCCGAGCAGGTTGTACACCAGGTGCGACTGGATCTGGGTGCCATTGAGGATCAAAAAGGTGTCGGCGTCGCGCGTGCGCAGCTCCAGGCCGTCCGGATGCGCCATGCAGCTGAACTGGCAGTCGTCCTTGCCCAGGTTGCGGTGGCGCGCCGTGAAGCAGCGCGCCGAAAACGCCAGCGGCATGCGCCCATACGCGAACACCTCGGTTTCGAGTCGCGCCGGGCGGCTTTGCTGCATCACCGCCAGCGCCGCGCGTCCCATTTCGAGCGGCATGACCCAGCGCCGTGCGCCCAGCTGCGCCATGATGGCCACGCTGTCTTCGTTGTACAGGTTCAGATGCGGGCCGGCCACGAACGGCAGTTCGCCCTCGAGGCAGTGCACGGCGCCGATATCGTTCGCTTCGACCGCGAAGCGGCCGTTCGAGGTCAGCTTGCGCAGGGTGGCCAGGTCGCTGCCCGATTCGAGCAGGGCCTGGGTCGACAGCACCACCTCCTTGCCGGCGTCGGCCAGCATGGCGGCCAGCGCCAGCCAGTCGGGAATGCGCAGTTCGTGGCGGCGCGAGCACACCGTTTCGCCCAGGTAGACGATATCGACCGGGCTGGCCGCCACCGACTCGTAGAACGCCATCATCGTATCGCGCGGCCAGTAGTACAACACCGGTCCGAGTGCCAGTTTCATCATCGTGCCTCCCTTATTTCCATGAGCGGTGGTAGGCGCCCAGCGTATGCTGCTGCCCCTCTGCCACCTTGTTCAGATCGGCCATCCAGGCCTGCCTGGCCGAAAAACGCTTGGGATTGGCGCGGTACTGGTCGATCGCCTCGCGCCACACGCGCGTTACCTGGGCCACGTAGGCCGGACTGCGCTGGCGCCCTTCGATCTTGATCGCGCTCACGCCCAGCTCGATCAGCCGGGGCAGCAATTCCAGGGTATTCAGGCTGGCCGGTTCTTCCATCGCGTAAAACTGTTCGCCGGCGACGTCGAAGCGGCCCTTGCACAGGGTCGGATAGTTGGCCTGTTCGCCATCGGCATAGCGGTCGATCAGCACCTCGTTCAGGCGCGCCTCCAGCCCGGCCGGGGTCTGCTGCCAGCGCACCGCCTTGGCCGGCGAGCACACGCCGTGGGTGTTGGGCGATTCGCCAGTGGCATAGGACGACAGCGCGCAGCGCCCTTCGACCATCACGCACAGGCTGCCGAAGCCGAACACCTCGATCTCGACCGGGGTATTGCGCACCACCTGCTCCACCTGGGCCACCGACAGCACCCGTGGCAGCACCGCGCGCGCGATGCCGAAATGGCGGTGGAAGAAGTTGATGGCCTCGTAGTTGGTGGCCGAGCCCTGCACCGACAGGTGCAGCCGCAGCGCCGGATAGCGCTCGGCGGCGTAGCGCATCAGGCCCGGGTCGGCCAGGATCACGGCATCGATGCCGGCGCCAGCGGCGCGGTCGATGGCGCGCCGCCACAGCGCGCCGGCGGCCGGCTGCGGATAGGTGTTCAGCGCCAGCAGGACCTTGCGCCCGCGCGCATGGCTGTAGGCGATGCCCTGTTCGATCGCGGCCTCGTCGAAGTTCAGGCCCGCGAAATTGCGCGCGTTGGTAGCGTCGCGAAAGCCGAGGTAGACGCAATCGGCGCCGTTGTCCACGGCCGCCTTGAGGGCCGGCAGGCTGCCGGCCGGGCACACCAGTTCGAACGGCGTGGCGCCGTCGGAAGAATTTGACATCATGTTCATTCGTCGTAAGGTGGGGACTGCACTGTAGCCCGACGGCACTCCAGAAATCTTTGACGTGCATCAAGGATTTCCGGCATGCGATACGGCGACAATGGCGCCATTCCACAAACAGCAGGAGGAAACGATGGACACTATCGGCAGCTATCTCGAAGCCGACCATGTGCGTTGCGACGCGCTGTTCGCCAACGCGCGCCATGCCGTGCGCGTGGGCCTGTGGCGCGAGGCTGGCCGCGCCCTGGCCACCTTCCGCCACGCGCTCGAACGGCATCTGCTGATCGAGGAGCGCATCGTTTTCCCGGCCTTCGAAAACGCCGTCGGCACGACCAGCGCGCCCACCGCGGCGATGCGCAGCGAGCACCTGCGCATTCGCGGCGTGGTGCAGCGCCTGGCCAACGCGCTGGCCGAGCGCGATACCGAAGCCTTCCTGATTCACGCCGACACCTTGGGCATCGTGCTGTACCAGCACAGCGAAAAAGAAGAAGGCGTGCTCTATCCGATGATCGAACGCGTGCTCGCGGCCAGCTGCCACAGGCTGGTGGAGGCCATGCAGGCGTTCGGCGCGATGGACGAACTGGCCAGCGCCGCATGAACGCCGCCACGCCCATCCTGCACCAGCTCGACGTACGCGGCCTGGAGCCGCCCGAGCCGATGGAACGCGTGCTCGAAGCGCTCGACAGCCTGCCGGATGGCGACCACCTGTGCATGCTGATCGAGCGCGAACCGCGCCCGCTGTACCGCATCCTGGCGCACAACGGCTATGGCTACAACACCACCGTGCTGCCCGACTTCCTGTACCAAGTGCGGATCTGGCGCCGCGCGCCGGAGCCGGACGCCTGACCCATGCAGCGCACCCACTCGCTCGAACAGTCGCCGCCGCTCGGCGCGGTGCTGCGCTACTTCCTCGCCACGCCCATCTTCGCGCTGCTGGCCGGCGCGCTGCTGCTGTGGCAGGGTGCGCCGGCGCTGGCCTCGCGCTGGTCGCCGTCCACCTTGGCGCTGACCCACCTGCTGACCCTCGGCGCGCTGGGCATGACCATGGCCGGGGCGCTGATCCAGATCCTGCCCGTGGTGGCCGGCGTCACGCTGCCGCGCGCGCGTCTGCTCGCGCCCGGCGTGCACGCGCTGCTCGCCGCCGGCATCGTGGCGCTGGCGGCCGCCTTCCTGTTCACCCGGCCATGGCTGTTCCAGCTGGCGCTGGTCCTGCTGCTGCCCGGCTTCGCGTGGCTGATCGGCGCACTCACGCTGGCCTTGTGGCAGATGCCGCCACCGGGCGCGCTGCCGATGACGGCCACCGTCAGGCTGGCCCTGGGCAGCCTGGTCATCACGGTTTGCCTGGGCGCCCTGCTGGCGGGCGCCTTCGCCTGGCCGGCGGCGCCCGCGCCGCTGCCGCTGATGCTGGCCACCGACGTGCACGCGCTGTGGGGCGTGTTCGGCTGGGCCGGCATGCTGCTGGTCGGGGTATCGTTCCAGGTGGTGCCGATGTTCCAGGTGACGCCCCTGTACGACGCGCCACTGCCGCGCGTGCTGGGCGTGACCATCTTCCTGCTGCTGGTGACATGGACCGTGAGCGCCACGGCGCTGCGCGCGCGCCTGCCCTGGATCGACACGCTGGCCGGCGCGCTGCTGCTGGGAGCCTACGCGCTGTTCGCGCTGGCCACGCTGCGCCTGCTGGCGCGCCGCAAACGTCCGCAGGCCGACGCCATGACCCTGTTCTGGCGCCTGGCGATGGCCTGCATGCTGGCCTGCGCGGCGCTGTGGGCAGCGCCAGCCCAGCTGGCGGGCGAAGGCCGCAGCCTCGCGCTGGGCGTGCTGGCACTGGTCGGCTTCCTGTACTCGACCATCAATGGCATGCTGTACAAGATCGTGCCCTTCCTGCTCTGGGGCGACATGCAGGAGCGCGCCGCCGACGGCCAGCGCGTGCCGCCCATCAAGGCACTGGTCGCCGACCGGCAAGCGCAGCGCCAGTTCTGGCTGCACGCGGCGGCGCTGGCCCTGCTGGTGGCGGCCTGCTGGTGGCCGGACCTCCTGGCGCGGCCGGCTGCCGGCGCGATGTGCCTGTCGGCCGCCTGGCTGTTGCTGAACCTGGCGCTGGGAGTGCGGCGCGCCCGCGCGGCGCTGCGCCGGCGCGCTGAATAATTCACATACAGCAATTAACCCCGCGTGTGCACTGGCACTTCCGGGTTACACACTTAATTTTCCCTGATTTAAGAACCGTGCAGCAACACGTCCGAATGGAAATGTTATATCTTGACGCGTGGCGCCGAGGTCCCCCGCGCCGTCCAACCACGTGGTATAAATGCTTGAATCAACTTTGCTTTCCGGCGCAGCTGTCGCCGCCCATCCCGACATTCTGTACGGGCTTGCGGAACCCTCCCTGCTCAAACACGAAATCCTTGCCGACCTGCTCGAAGCGAGTGCGCGCCGCACCCCGGCCCAGGTCGCGCTGATCTATCAGGAACGCAGCCTCACTTACGCCGAACTGGACCAGCTGGCCGATATCGGCGCCTCGCGCCTGATCGGCCTGGGCGTGCGTCCCGGCCATATTGTCGGGCTGTGGATGATGCGCGGCATCGAACTGCTCGTGGCGCAAGCCACCATCGCCAAGGCCGGCGCCGCCTGGCTGCCGGTCGACCAGGATACCCCCGTCGAGCGCCTGCAAGTGTGCGTGGACGACGCCAGCGCCATCGGCGTGGTCACCAGCGCGGCGTTCGCCGCCCAGCTGGCCTGCGGCGCCACCCCCGCCTGGTGCGCGGAAACCTTGCTCTCCCCGCTGGCGCCGGGCGAAAGCGTGCAGCGGCGCGGCGCAGTGTCGCCCGACCAGCCCGCCTACGTCATCTATACCTCCGGCTCGACCGGCAAGCCGAAAGGCATCCTGATTTCCCAGCGCAGCATCTGTCACTTCTTGCGCAGTGAAAACGCGGTGCTGGGCGTGCGCGCCGACGACCGCGTGTACCAGGGCTTTTCGGTGGCGTTCGACATGTCGTTCGAGGAAATCTGGATTTCCTACCTGGTCGGCGCCACGCTCTGGATCGGCCCCAAGGACATCGCGGGCGATCCGGAAACCTTGCCGCGCATGCTGGCGGCGAACCGGGTCAGCGTGCTGCACGCGGTGCCGACCCTGCTGGCCCTGTTCAGCGAAGAGGTGCAGACCTTGCGCCTGATTAACCTCGGCGGCGAAATGTGCCCCGAATCCGTGGTCGAGCGCTGGGCCAGCCCGGGCCGCCAGATCTTCAACACCTATGGGCCGACCGAGGCCACCGTCTCGTGCAGCCTGGCGCGCCTGGAACCGGGGCGCGCAATCACCATCGGCACGCCGCTGCCCAATTACGGCTTGCTGGTGATCGGCACCGAAGGCCCGCTGCTGGCCTTGCAGCCGCGCGGCACTACGGGCGAGCTGTGCATCACCGGCCCGGGCCTGGCGGCCGGCTACCTGGGTCGGCCCGACTTGACGGACGAGAAATTCCTCGCCAATCCCTGGACCAGCGGGCCGCACGACGCGCGCCTGTACCGCACCGGCGACCTGGCACGCATCGATGCCGATGGCGAAGTGCAATGCCTGGGCCGCACCGACGACCAGGTGAAAATTCGTGGCTTCCGGGTGGAACTGGGCGAAATCGAAGCCGTGCTGGCCCAGCAGGCCGGCGTGGGCACGGTCGCGGTGCTGCTGCGCAAGGACGATGGCATCGACCAGCTGGTCGCCTATCTGGTCGCGGCCAGCGGCGCCAGCGACGGCGCGATTTCCGGCGCCACCCTGCGCCGCGCGCTGTCGGAACACTTGCCGGCCTACATGGTCCCGAGCCGCTACGAAGCGCTGCCGCTGATGCCGCGCTTAACGTCGGGCAAGATCGACCGCAAGGCGCTCAAGGCCATGCCGCTGGCCGCGCCCAGCGGCGCCGCCGATGGCTCGGACCAGCCCGAAACGGTAGCCGAAGCCGCGCTGTTCAAGGCGCTGGCCACCCTGTTCCCGGGCCAGCCGATCCGGCGCGAGGCCGACTTTTTTGCCGACCTGGGCGGCCACTCGCTACTGGCCGCGCGCCTGGCCTCGGCCTTGCGCACCGATCCCGCCTTCGCCCACGTCACCGTGCGCGATATTTACCAGCAACGCCAGCTCGGCAAGATCGCCATCGCCCTGGCCGACGCGCCCGCCGCCGGCGCCGCCGAACAAGACTGGACGGCCCCCTCGGCCACCCGGCGCTGGATCTGCGCGGCCGGCCAGGCGCTCGCCATTCCACCCATGGTCACCCTGCGCATGGCGCAGTGGCTGGCGCCTTTCTTTACCTATCACTTCTTCACAGGCGAAGCGGGCGACTCGGTGGCGCTGGCCGTGACCGCCTCGATCGGCGTGTTCCTGTTCGCCACGCTGATGGAATTTGTCATCGCCATCGCCGGCAAGTGGCTCATCGCAGGCCGCCTGAAGGCCGGTTCCTATCCCCTGTGGGGCTGGACCTATTACCGCTGGTGGCTGGCCGACCGGCTGGTCGAATCGGCGCCGGTGTACCTGCTGAGCGGCTCATCGCTATACGTGTGGTGGCTGCGGGCACTCGGCGCGCGCGTCGGCAACGAGGTGCTGGTCGGTTCCATGACCCTGCGCGCGCCGGACTTGCTCGACATCGGCGATGGCGTGAGCATCGGCAACGCCGTCAACCTCGAAAACGCCCGGGTCGACCGCGGCCGCCTGCTGCTGGGCGCCATTTCGCTGGGCAAAAACGCGTCCGTGGCCTCCTACGCCGTCATGGAAGGCAACACCGCCATTGGCGCGCTCGGCCACCTCGAAGGCCAGGCCGCCATGGCCGATGGCAGCCGGGTGCCGGAAGCGCGCGTATGGGGCGGCTCGCCCGCGCGCGACCAGGGCCCCTTCGTGTCCAGCCTGCCGCCACGGCCGCCGGTCAGCCGCGCGCGCCTGGCCGGCGAAGCCGTGTTCTTCGTGCTCGGCATCTTGCTGGTCACCACCGTGTTCTTCATGCCGGTCTTCCCGAGCTTCGTGCTGATCGACTGGCTCGATGAAATGGAAGTCATGCCCTGGCTGCAAGGCAAGCAGGTCACGACCCAGCTGGTGCGCTACTTCCTGCTGGCGTTTCCCGCCAGTGCCGTGCTGATCGTGCTGACGGCGCTGGTGTCGGCCGCGATCCGCTGGGGCGGACTGCCGCGCCTGCAACCGGGGCGCTCTGCGGTCCATAGCAATATTTACTGTGCCAAATGGCTGGTCAGCCATATCCAGGAATCCAGCCTGAACGTGCTGCACGGCATTTACGCCACCGTGTTCGCGCCCTTCTGGTACCGGCTGCTGGGGGCCAAGGTCGGGCGCGATGCCGAGATTTCGACCGCGCTCGGCGTAGTGCCCGACATGCTGACCCTGGGCGACGAAACCTTCATCGCCGATGCCGTCATGCTGGGCGACGAACATATCGATGGCGGCTGGATGACCATGCAAGCGACGGTCATCTCGCACCGCAGCTTCGTCGGCAATGGCAGCTACATTCCGGATGGCACGATCCTGCCGGAACGGGTACTGGTCGGCGTGCATACCCATGCACCCGAGAACGAACGCATGAAAAGCGGCGACACCTGGCTCGGATCGCCGGCAATCCACCTGCCGGCGCGCGAACAGGTAAGCGGCTATCCCGAATGGCTGACCTACCGGCCATCGGCGCTGCGCCGCATCGGACGCACGCTGGTGGAAACGTTCCGCATCGTCGCCCCGCATGCACTGGTGATTGCGGTCGGCTACACCGTCGTGCTCGACGTCATGCCGGAAGCGGCCGCCGGCCAGTGGAGCGACGTCATCGCCGACCTGGCGCTGGCCGGGCTGGGGTACGGCATCGGCAATTATTTGTTCGTACTCACGCTCAAATGGCTGCTGCTGGGCCACTACCGCAAGCGTTCCGCGCCGATGTGGACCCCGTTCGTATGGCTGTCGGAAGGCGTGACCAATCTGTACGAAGGCATTGCCGTGCCCAATTTCATGCGCTATCTGCGCGGCACGCCGTGGTTGCCGGTGGCGTTCAGCTTATTGGGATGCAAGATAGGGCGTGGCGTGTACCTGGACACGACCGACATTACCGAGTTCGACTGCGTATCGATCGGCGATTACAGCGAGCTCAACGCATTCGCCTGTCCCCAGACCCATTTGTTTGAAGACCGGGTAATGAAAATCGACCACGTGGAGATTGGCAGCAAGGTAACGATGGGACCGCGCAGTTCCGTGCTCTACAGCGCCAAGGTCGGCGACAATGCCCGCCTGGGGCCCCTGACCCTGGTGATGAAGGGGGAACACATTCCCGCCGGCACCAGCTGGGCCGGCTGCCCGGCGGCACCGGCCCGGCACTGAGCGGACGCCCCATAAAGCAAAATTGCCCAACCGGGGTCTGAGCCCGGTTGGGCAATTTTGCTGATCGGCAATGGAATGGAGGTCAGCCGGCAACCCGCTTGACCATGCTGGCCACCAGCGCATCGGCCAGCGCCATCACGACGGCATGGCGCTTGCGCGCTTCCGAACGCTTTTTCGACTGGATCTGTTCCATGTCGGGTTCCCGCACCGGCTCGCAGGCCAGCCCGAAATCGCCGTCGGGCCGGGGTTCGGCGCCGAGCTCGTTCCACATCTGGTCGTAATCGGCCAGCACCTTGCCACGCCGGATCGCCCCGTGCACCACGCGGTTGGCATTCCCAACCAGCCGCACGCGGCCGCAGCCGAAGGCGTGGCCCAGCTGGCGCACCAGGGTCACCAGCAAATGCTTGGGCCGCACGCCATGCAACTCGCGCGTGGCGTTGCGGATCGCTTCCAGCCCATCGCCGCCTTTCGGCCCCTGGATGCAGCCGATACAGACAATCGTCTCGCCCTCTTCTTCCGCGAACGTGAACGCCAGCGAAAACACCGGGGTGCCGGCGTCGCACAGTTGCAGCACCAGCTCGCCTTCGCGTTCCATGGTGGACACGGCGCGCAACTGCAGTTCGTAGATGGTGCCGGTCTTGCCCTCGACCGCGCCAAGCGGCACGCCGGCGCGCGCGGCGGCGACGATCATCGGCCCCAGCCCGCGGCTGAACACGAAGCCGTAATGGGCCGCCAGCACGCGCAAGCGCGCTTCGGCGCACAGCACATTGCTCATGTACGGGCGATAAATCTTGTAAAGCAGCTTGGGGGTGTCACGCACCAGGTCGGAAAACGCCGGATGGGCGTTGAGCACGCGCAGCCATTGGCCCGTGACGCGGCGGTTCAGGAGCGCGCGCGCATGCAGCTTGAGCCGTTCACGCCAGTATTGCGAGGCGGGCAAGCCGACCGGTACGCCGGAGCGGATCGTGATCGACGGGGTCCGGATAAACGTCTCCAGCCCCCCTGCGAAAGGGCCTTCTTGAAAATTCATTACTCAACTCCGGCTGACAATCTGAACGGTGCAACAGTTCTAAGCAGCACCGTTGCAAATAATTGCTCATTGTAAATTAAAATATCCGGAGTAAATACATTTTATTTCCTGTCGGAAGAATAAAGGCATGCTAATGAGTAATCCGGTGCGCATTGCTTGTCATAAAGCGTTGTTTATTGCAGGCACCGGCATGCAGGCCACATCCTGGCCCTGCGAGGAGGAATGAATTCGGGCTGAAATTGATACCAATTAAATATTTCCGTATTGCATTTCAAGTAAAATATCCGCTTTATCCGACTGGCTGGCAGGCATGCACCCCCACACCGACATCGTTCCGCTGCCACCGTACACGCGCCTGTTCGGCCCCGTCACGCAGGCACGCGTCATCCGTTTGTTCGTGGCCTACCTGGCCCTGCTTGGCGCCGGAACGGCATTGCTGTTCCTGGCGCACCAGGACAGCCTGCGCATCTTCGGCATGGGATTGATTTTTCCCGGCGGCGGATTCCTGGCCCATGCCGACATCTGCACCCGAGATGGCATCGGCCACCTGCTGGCTGCCCTGGCTGGCATGGCCGCATTCGGCGTGTCGCTGCTGGTCTGGTTCGGTACCGGCAACATCCTGGCGCCGCCCCTGGCCTGGCTGGGACTGGCCATCGGCGCCGCCACCATGCGCCACGGCGCCCTGCGCTCGTCCACCATCGAGATGGTCTACGCCGGCCTGGCGCTGGCGCTGGGCGCCACTGCCATCGCCATGAGCGCCTGGTTCGCGCTGGCGCGCCGTCAACGGCGGATCGACAATGCCTACCTGGCCAGCCAGTGCGGCCAGTTGGCCGTGATCTTCAACGCCGCCGGCGACGCCGCCGACGCACCCGAGATGTCGCTCGACCACCTCCAGCGCCTGCGCTTTGCGCTCGACCGCGCCCTGCAGCCGCTCGACCAGTTCAACGGCTTCGAGAAAATCGACCAGTTTCAAACCGCCGCCACCCGCTATCAACTGAACTTTTTGGCATACGGCGTGGCGCTGACCCAGGCGCGTTTCACGCCCGCCTTTCGCGGCTACATGCACGCGGCCCAGATCGCGCTGCTCGATAAACAGGCGCAGCACCAGGTCTGGTCGTACTGGGGCCTGGAAAACCTGTGGGGCAACCTGCAAGCCGATCCCGACCCGGTGGCGCGCGAAAACATCATGTACACCGGCTTCGTCGCGCTGCAAATGGCGCTGTTCAGTGCCAGCACGGGACGGCGCGACTTTTCCGAAGCGGGCCGTTTTACCCTCACCCACCCGTCCGGCAAGCGCTACGTGCATGATGCCGGCTCGCTGCTGCGGCGCCTTGAACATGAATACACGGCCTCGCCGTTTTACCTGATCGCGTGCGAACCGAATTGGGTCTACCCGCTGTGCAATACCATCGGCGCCAGCGCGATCATGGCGTTCGACGCCCAGCACCGCGAGCAGCGCTGGGCCGGCCGCGCGCGCGACTTCCGCCACCATCTGGAAGCCGAATTCCTCGACGGTTTCGGGCGCTACGTGCCCTGCAAATCGGCCCGCACCGGCCTGGCCCTGCCAGCCATCGGCGGCGTGATGCCGCTGGCGATGCCCTGCTTTTTCCTCAACACGATCGCGCCCGACCTGGCACGGCGCCAGTGGCTGCTGCTGCGCCGCCAGCTGTTCGGCCGCAACGGCGCGTTGCGCCGCCGCGCCTTCTGGCCTATCGATACCGGCAATTACGGCTTCTCGCGCGCCAGCGCCTACAGCGCCACCGCGCTGGCGGCGGCGGAACTGGGCGACAGCACGGTCTACCGCGCCTGCATGGCGGCGCTGGAAACGGAATGTCCGAGTGTGCTCAAGGATGGCGTGATCCACCGCCGCAAGGCGTCGGTCTGGGCGCATGGCGTGGAACTGATGGCGCGCGCCGGCACCCGCGACGGCTTCCGCCAGCTGATCCAGGCGCCGCCGGCGCTCGCGCGACCCCAGTTGGACAGCCTGGCCTACCCCGGCATCCTGGTCGCCAGCGCCCACGCCGATGGCGATGGCCTGCGCGCCGTGCTGTACGCCGACGGCGTCCACGCCATCGGCCTGAGCGGCCTGCGGCCGAACGCGCACTACCTTGCCAACGACATCGCGATGACGGCCGACGCCAGCGGCGCTGCACGCTTCAACCTGACCCTGGGCGGGCGCACCAGCCTGCACGTGCGCGCGCAAGGAGGCGGATAATGGCTTGCTGCGTGCTGCTCGCCGCTGTTATCGGTGGCGTCATCGGATTAACATCATGGCTGACCGTGGCTGCACGGCGGCCGGGCCAGGCCCAGGCCTGGCGCTTGATCAACCCTACGGACCAACCATGAACGAGACTAAAAACGTCGGCACGCCGCAGCCATTTTCGCTGGCGGCGCGCTCCAAAAGCTTCGGCTACGCCATCGCGGGCATCGTGTTCATGCTCAAGACCCAGCACAACGCGTGGCTGCACCTGATCGCGAGCGTGACCGTGGCCGGGCTGGCGTTCTATTTCAAGGTCAGCGCGTCCGACTGGCGCTGGCTGGTGGTGGCGATGGTGGCCGTGTGGGTGGCCGAAACCATCAACACGGCGGTCGAGTATGTGTGCGACGTGGTCTCGCCGGGCTATGCGATCGCCGTCAAGCATGCCAAGGACATCGCGGCCGGCGGCGTGCTGATCGCCGCCGTCGGGGCGGTGCTGATCGGCGCGCTCACCTTCTGGCCGTATTGCTGGCGCTAGGCGGCGCGCCGCTTTTACGCCTGGCGCTGGGCGGCGTCGCGCCGCTCGCTGTAGCGGTCGACCAGATAATCGCTGCGCTCGCGCACCAGCAGCGTGAACTTGAACAGCTCTTCCATCACATCGACCACGCGGTCGTAAAACGGCGACGGCTTCATGCGCCCGGCCTCGTCGAACTGCTCGTACGCCTTCGGCACCGACGACTGGTTCGGAATGGTCACCATGCGCATCCAGCGGCCCAGCAGGCGCAGGGTGTTGACGGTATTGAACGACTGCGAGCCGCCCGACACCTGCATCACCGCCAGCGTGCGGCCCTGGGTCGGCCGGGTGGAGCCCACTTCGAGCGGAATCCAGTCGATCTGGTTTTTCATCACGGAGGTGATCGCGCCATGCCGCTCCGGGCTGCACCATACCTGCCCTTCCGACCAGAGCGACAAGGCGCGCAATTCGGCCACCTTGGGATGGGTGGCCGCTTCGCTGTCGGTCACGGGCAGGCCGTGCGGATCGAAAATGCGCACCTCGGCGCCCAGGTGCGCCAGGATGCGCGCCGCTTCTTCGGTGAGGAAGCGGCTGAACGAGCGCTCGCGCAGGGAGCCGTACAGCAGCAGGATGCGCGGCGGATGGTCGAAGCGCACCGGCGCCGCCAGCTTGTCCTGGGTAGGCAGGTCGAACTGCGCTTCGCTCAGGTTGGGTAGGGTCATGTCCATTCAGGCTTCCTTGCGCGGCAGGATGTCGAGTACCAGGTCGCCGGGACGGCACAGGCGCACGCCCAGCGGCGTGACCACGAACGGGCGGTTGATCAGGGTCGGATGGGCCACCATGGCGTCGAGCAGGACGTCGTCGCCAACGGCCGGATCGGCCAGGCCAAGGTCGGCGTATTCCTGTTCCTTGCTGCGCATGGCGTCGCGCACGCCAAGTCCCGCGCGTGCGATCAGCTCCGCCAGCACGGCGCGCGTGGGCGGTTCGGCGAGGTAGTCGACGACATGCGGCTCGGCGCCGCTGGCAAGGATCAGTTCAAGCGCGCGGCGCGAGTTGCTGCAGCGCGCGTTGTGGTAAATGGTGATGGTCATTGAGGTGTCTCGGGAAGGGTCGGAGGAGTGCACGGCGCGCCGCCGCAGCAGTTCTCGGTCAGAAAACCGATCAGCGCGTTCATCGTCGAAAAATCGGCCGCATAGATCACAAAACGCCCGTCCTGGCGCGCCGTGACCAGCGCCGCATGCGTCAGTTCCTTGAGATGGAACGACAGCGACGATGGCGCGATGCCCAGTTGCGTGGCGATATGGCTGGCAGCCACGCCAGCTGGCCCCGCCCGCACCAGCAGGCGAAACACCGCCAGGCGCGATTCCTGCGCCACGGCGCTCAGTGCAGACAAGGCCTGCTTGGTATCCATGAGAGGTATTCTATTGATTCGATAATTCAATAATAATCGAATAGTCAACCTGGCGCAAGCGGCCGCACCGCCCGGATCCGGTCAGGCATCGAGCAAGCCTTGTTCGCGGATAAAAGCCACCACCGCCTCCACGCCTTCGCCGCTGCGCAGGTTGGTGAAAATGAAGGGACGCTCGCCACGCTGGCGTTTCGCATCCTGCGCCATGATGTCGAGATTGGCTCCCACGTGTGGCGCCAGGTCGGTCTTGTTGATGATCAGCAGATCCGAACGGGTGATGCCCGGCCCGCCCTTGCGCGGTATCTTTTCGCCGCCGGCCACGTCGATCACGTACAGGGTCAGGTCCGACAGTTCGGGGCTGAAGGTGGCCGCCAGGTTGTCGCCGCCCGACTCGATCAGGATCAGGTCCAGGTCGGGAAAATCGGCCTGCATGCGCGCGATGGCTTCCAGGTTGATCGAGGCGTCCTCGCGGATCGCGGTGTGCGGACAGCCGCCGGTTTCCACGCCCATCAGGCGCTCGGCCGGCAGCGCGCCGGCGCGCAGCAGGATCTCCATGTCTTCGCGGGTGTAGATGTCGTTGGTGATGACCGCCATGTCGAACTGGTCGCGCATGCTTTTGCAAAGCATTTCGCACAGTGCCGTCTTGCCGGAACCAACCGGGCCGCCAATGCCGACCCGCAGGGGATTTGATGTCATGCCGTCTCTCTCTTCCTTGAAAATCATGATCGGTACAATCTGCCGTGCTGCGCTTCGTGCCGCATCGACAGCATGGACAGGCCGGGCGACCAGTTCGACATGGCGTCGTCGCCCAGCGTTTGCGCGCGCCGCGCCGCCTGTTCGATGTGCGGGCGCAGCGACAGCAGCATGCGCTGGCCGGCCACCTGTCCCAGCGGAACCGACTTGACGCACACCAGCACCTGGTTTTCAACCCACGAAAACAGCATCGCCAGCAGCGCTTCCTCGTGCGGGATGCCGAGCGCGTCGACCGCGCAGGCAAAGGCAGTCGGCAGCGCCACCTCCGGGCCGAGCGCCGCCACTTCGGCCACCCCCAACTCAGCGATCAGGCGCGTGAGCGAATAGCCCATCTGGACGGTTTCGGCGCGGAACTCCGCGCTGTCGCGCGAGGCCAGGAAGCGCTCGCTCCACAGCGCCACCGAGGCGTCGTCATGCGCCTCGAAGGCCTTGAGCAGGCGCCAGAACAGGGGCGCATCCCACTGCGCGACGACCTCGTCGAGGTGGCGCGCGATCCATGCGCGGGCGCTGTCGGCGTCCGTGACCAGGCCCGCCTCCAGCGCCGCTTCCAGGCCTTGCGAATAGCTGTAGCCGCCAATCGGCAGCGCCGGGCTGGCAAACTGCAGCAGGTGCAGCAGCGCGCCGGCGTTCATGCCGGCGCCGGATCGCTGGGCCGGTGTATCTTCTGGCGCAGCGGGACCGGCGCCAGCAGATGGCCCTCATGGCCGTGGCTGTGCCCTCCCCCCGCATACGCGCCCGCCTCCGGCTCGAACGGCGCGTTCTCCTGCACCACGCGCGCGCCCAGGCCCTCGGCCATCTCCCTGAGCACCGGGTCGACCCGGATGCGCAGGAAGCCGTCGCCGATCTGCGCCTGCGTATGCCGGTTCCCCAGATGGAAAGCGCAGCGCGCCATGATCAGGGGCGTGTCGCAATGGACCACGTAGGTCGGCTCGCTGGCGGCGACCACGCGCACCACGCGCTGTTCGGCGCCGGTCAGCAGTTCGCCGTCGCGCAGCACCGTGCCGCGCACCATGAACAGTGCCACTTCCTCGCCGGATGCGAGGCGCGCGCGCAGGCGGCACTTTTCGCGCTGGTCGTAGGCCAGCACCAGTTCATCGTCGACGCGCCCGGCGTGCGCCAGCTTGGTGTGCAATGTCATCATCGTAAAGCCTCTCAGAACAGGAAATAGCGCTGCGCCATCGGCAGCACGGCCGCCGCCTCGCAGACCAGCAACTGGCCGTCGGCGCGCACTTCATAGGTTTCAGGATCGACTTCCATGTGCGGCGTGGCGCCGTTGTGGATCATGTCGCGTTTGCGCAGGTGGCGCATGCCGTGTACGGGAATAAGCGTTTTGGTCAACCCGAGTTGCGCGCCGATGCCGGCGTCGTAGGCGGCCTGGGAGACGAAGGTGAACGATTTTTTCAGGCCGCCGCCAAAGGCGCCGAACATCATGCGGTAGTGCACCGGCTGCGGCGTGGGAATCGAGGCATTCGGGTCGCCCATCTGGGCCGCCGCGATCATGCCGCCCTTGAGGATCAGCGAGGGCTTGACGCCGAAGAAGGCCGGCTTCCACAGCACGATGTCGGCGATCTTGCCCGCTTCCAGCGAGCCGACCGCGTGCGACACGCCGTGCGTGATGGCCGGGTTGATGGTGTACTTGGCGATGTAGCGCTTGACGCGGAAATTGTCGCTGCGCGCCGAATCCGGTGCGAGCGCCCCGCGCTGCAGCTTCATCTTGTGGGCGGTCTGCCAGGTGCGCATGATCACCTCGCCCACCCGGCCCATGGCCTGCGAGTCGGATGACATCATCGAAATCGCGCCCAGGTCGTGCAGGATATCCTCGGCGGCTATCGTCTCGCGCCGGATGCGCGACTCGGCGAACGCCACGTCTTCCGCAATGGCCGGGTCGAGGTGGTGGCATACCATCAGCATGTCGAGGTGCTCGTCGAGCGTGTTGACGGTGAATGGGCGGGTCGGATTGGTCGACGACGGCAGCACGTTGTCCTGCCCGACGGCGGCGATGATGTCCGGCGCATGGCCGCCGCCCGCGCCTTCGGTATGGAAGGTGTGGATGGTGCGGTCCTTGAAGGCGGCCAGCGTGGTTTCCAGGAAGCCGCCTTCATTGAGCGTATCGGAATGCAGCGCCACCTGCACATCCATGCGCTCGGCCACCGCCAGGCAATTGTCGATGGCGGCCGGGGTGCTGCCCCAGTCTTCGTGCAGTTTCAGGCCGATGGCGCCGGCCAGCACCTGTTCTTCCAGCGGTCCTGGCAGGCTCACGTTGCCCTTGCCCATGAAGCCCAGGTTCATCGGAAAGGCGTCGGCGGCCCCCAGCATCGCATGCAAGTGCCACGGACCGGGCGTGCAGGTGGTGGCCGCGGTGCCAGTCGCCGGCCCCGTGCCGCCGCCGATCATGGTGGTGATCCCGCTCATCAAGGCTTCTTCGATCTGCTGCGGGCAGATGAAGTGAATGTGCGTGTCGACCCCGCCGGCGGTGACGATCATGCCTTCGCCGGCGATGATTTCAGTGGCGCCGCCAATGGCCATGGTCACGCCGGGCTGCACATCCGGGTTGCCGGCCTTGCCGATAGCGGCGATCAGGCCGTTTTTCAGGCCGATATCGGCCTTGACGATGCCCCAGTGGTCGACGATGACGGCGTTGGTGATGACGGTATCCATCACGCCGGCGTGCAGCCGCTGCGACTGGCCCATGCCATCGCGGATGGTTTTACCGCCGCCAAACTTGACCTCCTCTCCATACATGGCGTAATCGCGTTCGATCTCGATGAACAGGTCGGTGTCGGCAAGGCGGATGCGGTCGCCCGTGGTGGGGCCGAACATGTCGGCGTAGGCGCGGCGGCTGATCGAGGGCATGCTAGTTGCCTCCGTGCGGCGGCAGTTCGCCCATCACCAGGCCGTTGAAGCCGAATACCATGCGCGCGCCGCCCAGTGCCACCAGTTCCACGGTGCGCTGCTGGCCGGGCTCGAAACGCACGGCGGTACCGGAGGCGATATTGAGGCGCATGCCGATCGCCGCGCTGCGCGCGAGCCGCAGCGCGGTATTGACCTCGAAAAAGTGGAAGTGCGAGCCGACCTGGATCGGCCGGTCGCCGCTGTTTGCCACCACCACGGTGCGGGTGGCGCGGCCGGCGTTGATTTCAATGTCGCCATCGGCCAGCAGGTATTCGCCGGGTATCATGCTCATGTCGGCCCTCAGGGAATGGGGTTGTGGACGGTCACGAGCTTGCTGCCGTCCGGGAAAGTCGCCTCGACCTGGATATCCGGGATCATCTCGGCGATGCCCTCCATGACGTCGGCGCGGGTCAGGATGGCGGCGCCCTCGGACATCAGCTGCGCCACGGTCTTGCCGTCGCGCGCGCCCTCCATGATGGCCGCGCTGATCAGGGCCACCGCTTCCGGGTAATTGAGTTTGAGGCCGCGCGCCATGCGCCGTTCGGCCAGCAAGGCGGCGGTGAAGATCAGCAGCTTGTCTTTTTCGCGCGGGGTCAGGTCCATGGATCGTGCTCTCTTGTCTAGGTATTCCAGATGCGCGGCAGCGGCGCGGCGCACCCGAGCAGGTGCGGGCGCAATAACTGCCACACGCTGAAGATGGCGCGGCGCGCGCTTTCGCTGTCGTTGCCCAGGTAGCGCGCCACGAACACCGATTTGATTTGCGTGATGGCTAGCGCCGGATCGAGCGCGCGCATGGCGTCGATCAGCGCGCCGCCGGCCGGCTTGCCCACGCCGACCAGGGTGGCGCAGACGCTGGCGCCGTTCAGGCCCAGGGGGCTGTGCATGGCCGCGCTGCCGCCGTGCAGCGCGCCCTGCTCCCACCACAGCAGCTTGCCGCCACGGCGGATCTGCGTGTGCTGGCTGATGGTGCCGCTGTCGAAGGTCTCGCCCGAGGCGCGCCGGCCGAAACACAGGATGTCGCAGCCGATGTAGCTGGCGTCGGCCGCCAGCTCGACCCGCTGTTCCAGCGCCACGTGGGCGCCGTTGAAGAAAATCGCTTCCTGCGGCATCCATTCGACCGCCGCAGCGGCGCCGGCGTCGATCAGCACCTCCTGGCGCGAGACCTTGCCGTTGGCGCGATACCATTTGGCGGCGCCGGGCGAGGTGAGAAAAGCATGGGTCGCGGCACCCGCGCCGATGCCGACCGACAGCCGGTCGCCCCCAACCACGCCGCCGGGCGGATGCACGATGATGGCGTGGCAAATGCGCGGGCCTTCCGGATACAGCGGTTTTTGCACGCGCAGCGGCCCGCTGTGGACACGCTCCATCAGGCGCGTGGTGCCGGCGTCGCCGGCAAAGCGCAGCCGCAGGCTGGCCTGCCATGCAGTGTGGGTAGAATCGGTCTGGTGGCAATCTCGCATACCTGTCGAAAGAGCAGGATGCGTGCCAGCGCGCGGGGCACGCTCGCGGTGCGGCGCGCCCGCGAGCGGTGATCAGGCGCACCGCCACGGCGCATACGCACCGGATTGGTGCGTGCGGCGTGTAATCAGAACTTGACGGCCATCGACACCGACACCACATCGCGGTCGACCTGGGTGTTGTAGACGCCACCCCACACCGGCAGGTACGCCACCTCGGCCACGTAGCGCTTGAACAATTCCATGCGCAGGCCCACGTTCATGGTGCGGCGGCCCTCGTTGAGAAGAAAATCGTACGACCATCCCTTCACTTCATGCTGCAGCTGCGCCCATGCGTGCAGGTTCAGCCCTTTCACCACCTGCGCCATGCGCGCATCCACCCGCACCCGGTAGGCATGGGCGCTTGGGTTCACATAGCCGTCGGCGCTGCACTGGCGGGCGGCGTCGCTGCTGGTGACCGGGCAGGCGCCGTTGACGGGGCCATTGCCATACTGGTCGGCGCGGCCGTAGCGGCGCACCGACCGATCGGGCAGTCCGGCCACGCGCTTGAGCACCACTTCGCCCAGCGTACTGAAGGCAATCCCGGCCAGCAGCGGCCAGTCCTGCTGCACGCCGGCCTGCAACTGGTAGGTGCGATAGCGGTCGTAGGCGTGATACAGCGCGCCTGGCGCGAGCGCGTCGACGTCCTTGCGCAGCAAGGTGACCACAGCGGGATTGACAAAGGCCGGCAAGGCATCCCCGGGCGGTAGCTGGATCGGCTGCTTGGGGCGGTAGGTCAGCTCCCCGAACAGGCTGCCGTGCGCGCGCCGGTGCGCGAGCGTCAGCGACGTCATGGCGATGCCGCCCACGTACTCGGTGAAGTAGCGCATGTTCTTGCCATCCGGGTCGCCCGCGATCAAGCCGGCGCCGGTCCGCTGCGCCTTGCGCGCGCCCGGCAGCGGGCTGCGGTTGGTATAGCGCGCATGGTACAGGCCCACGTCAAGGGCCAGCGGCACCGACTTCCAGGTCAAGGCGGCGCCGTACTGGCCATCGTCGGCAGGGGCCGGATCGTCCATGCGCTTGACGAACGCGCCGCGCGCCAGGCGCGCCCGGTCGCTAATCGGCATCGGCCCGGCGAGGGCATGGTCGCAGCCTTGCGCAACGTAGTCGGTACTAGCCCAGAAGGTACCGCACAGGTCCACCGCCGATGGCCGGAAGCGGGTCTGGTAAAAGCCTTCGACCCCGACACCGTTGTCCGCCTCGGCGCGCGCGAACAGCATGGGCGCCGGCACCAGGGCTTCCTGCGGCACGGCGTCGGGGCGGCGCCGGGCCGGGAAGTCGACCGCGTTGATCGCGGAGAGGCCACCGGGAAAACCGCTGCGTTCACCCCACGCGAGCGACTGCTGTCCAAGACGCCCGAGCACGCGCACGCCATCGGCCTGCACGCTGTGCTGGACAAAAACGTCGCCCAGCGCCACGCCCGAAAAGCGCGACAGGCGCGCGCCGCCGGCATCGTCGAGCGGCTGCCCGGCGGTGTAGCCGTTGATGCTGTTGCCCCAGGCGCGCGGATGGCCGCTCAGGGCGAAATCGTGCCAGGCCTTGAGCCGCAGCAGCGCACTGAATCCGCCCTCGCGCGCCGTCAGGTCGAGATAGCCCTTGAGCGCGCGCGAGACGGCATCGCCGCGCCGGAAGTTCAGGTTGGCATCGTCGCTGTTCTGGCCCCCGCTGGCGACCCCGGACAGGCCCACCGCCGACGCGTTGTACGGAGCCAGCAAGTGCGGCGCCGACTCCTCGGTGCGGAAGCTGGCGCCGAAGCCGATCCGCCCGCTCGCCTGAGTCTCGAGCGCGCAGGCCGGCGTTCCGGCCAGCGCGGCAAGGGTGAAAACGGCGTGCAAAGGCCGACGCCTGGTTCGATGCATGTGGGGTGCCTGTGAAGTTGCGGGGCTTGCGCCAGAATACTTACTTTTAGTTACAATTAAAATTTACCACGGGTCATCGCTGCTTGTCACGGATGCTCAAGTACCCCAGACATCGGCCTCGGTGAAGCCCAGTTCCGCGAAGTCCGGCGCCCGGTCTTCGCTCTCGCCACGGCTGAAGAATTCATCGAGCTGCGGCGGCTCGACGCCGGTCCCGGCGAGCATGGCGTGAACCTGGCCACGGTGGTGGATCTGGTGCTGGAACAGGTGCGCCAGCAGGCGCGCGGGCGTGTCGAGTTTGAGCCCGTCGTCGCGCAGGATGCCGACGTCGCGCGCGAGGGTGGCCTCGTCGAGCTGGAGGCAATAGGCGATCAGGCGCTGGTCGCACAGTCTTTGCGCGGCCCACAATGCGGCGCAGGTGGCAAACGGTTCTTCCGGCTCGAAGAAAGCCTCGCAGTAATCGGGATGGGGCTCGTCGCCGCGCGCCGCGCGTTCGATGGCGTCGATATAAAACCAATCGACCGTCAGGTTGTGATTAAGCGTCATTTTGATCGACGGAAAAAAGCTGGTGCGCGTGGCCAGTTCAAACTGCGCCTGCGACAGTTCGGCGCAGGCGCGCAGCAGGCGGTGATTGGCCCAGGCATTGTTGTAGGCCTGGGCGATCAGGTAGCGCAAGAATTGGTTCATGATTTGACCATAGCTGGTGGAAGTGGAAGACGGGGGATGCGATCAGGCGGGTGCGCCGTACAGGACCTCGGCGCGCTGGAACAGGATCCATGAGGTGGCAATGTATTTGTCGCCGCTGCGCGCCACGTGGCCCTTGTGCGAATGGGTGAAGCCGGCCGGCGCGATGATCAGGCGCCCCTGGCGCGCGTCGATCTTGCGCTTCTGGTAGTAAAACTCCGTCTCGCCACCCTCTTCCACGTCGTTCAGGTAGAACTGGAACAGCAATGCGCGGTGCAGGCTCTCGCAGCTGGCGTTCTGCGGATAGATCTCGGAATGCCAGTGATGGTAGCCGCCGCTGGCACGCACGTATTTTTGCACGTTGATCTGGCCGGCGCGGTACATCATGCGCATCAGCTCATCGATGTGGGCGGTGCCGCACTCGTCGAAATTCTCCGGCGACAGCACCACCGGTTCGCCGGTCTCCGGATGGATCACCTGCGGCGACAGTGCGCCGATCAGCATCATGCGGTACTTGTTCATGTAGGCGCACAGATGCTCGCGCACCGCCTGTAACATGATGCCCGCCACGTCCTGCCATTCCTCGTGCGCGGAGATGGTCAGGTCGTAGCTGTCCTTCCTGGCCGTGTCGACGCCGTTGCCGGTCTTGCCGCGCGCGACCTTGCCACTGGCGTCGAAGCGCGCCATGATTGCCGCGCACTGTTCGCTGCTCAAGGCATTGTCGTAAATCTCGATGAAGTCGTCCAACGTCGGTCTCCGGATCTGGTTTTTCTGATACCGGCATAGTACACAAGGCGCGCCGCCGGGTCACTAGCCGGCTTGCACGGCGACGTTCCAATTCAGTCCGTACGGCAGGGTACGTGGGCCGAAGACGAAGTGCAGCACCCGGCGCCGGCTCTGCCCGAGCGCCTTGGACGACGCATGCAGCAGCAGCGGGCGCATCACCAGCGCCCCACCGATACCGGCGATGCAGGCCACGGCCGGGGTGACAGCGCGCGCGGCCGCCACGCCGGCCGGTGCGATCACGCCCGCGCGGTGCGACCCCGGCACCACGACCAGCGGGCCGTCATCGGGGCCGCACGGGTCCAGGTGCAGGCGCACGGCCACCAGTTCTTCCAGCAGCGCCGGCGGCGCCTGTACGAACATGGCGCCTTCCTTGAGCGACCAGCCGCGCAAGGCGGGTGCGTCGACCCGCGCCGCCACCGGAATGCTCAGGTCCTGGTGCATCGGCACCAGCCAGTTGCGGCCCGCCGATTTTTCAAAGTAGGTGCACTGCACCGCCAGCGCATCGGGGGCCAGGCAGGCACCCAGCGCGGGATCGGCGCGCAGGCGCGCGGCCAGCGCAGCGCACCACGGCTGCGACAGCAGGCAGCGCGTGCCGCCCGACGCCGCGGTGGCCGGCTGAATTAGTTCGCCCAGCTGCGCGCAGTCGGCCGCCGACAGCACGGCGGGCACCAGTGCGTAGCCGTGCCGGTCGAAGTGCGCCTTCATTTGAGCGCCAGTGCGTCCGACGCCATCGCCGCGCTCAGGAAAATCCTGCCATTCATCGCGCCAATCAAGTCGCTCGCTTTCAGGCGGTCCATCACCGGCCCCTTGACTTCGGCCAGATGCAGGCCGATGCCACGCTGGCGCAGCGCCAGATTCAGTTCGCCCAGGCCGAACAGGGCCGAGGTATCGATCGAGCTGACCGCCGTCATCACCAGCACCAGGTGGCGGGTGGCGGGATGCAGCGCCAGTTCTTCCTCGATGCGCGCGTTGACCGCTTCCACATTGCCGAAAAAGAGATTGGCGTCGATGCGCAGCATCAGCACGTCGGGCACGGTGCAGGCGGGATAGCGTTCGATATTGCGGAAATGCTCGGTGCCGGCGATCCGCCCCAGAACCGCGATATGCGGGCGGCTGGCGCGCCAGATCAGGGTGCCGAGCGAAAGCAGCACGCCCAGAACGACGCCATAGTCCACACCCAGCGCGATCACCCCGCCCGCCGTCGCCAGCAGGGCCAGCGCGTCGCCGCGATCGTAGCGCCACGCGGTACGCAGGGTGTCCAGTTCCAGCATGCCCAGTACCGCGACGATGATGGTGGCCGCCAGCGCGGGCAGCGGCAGCAGCGCCAGCCAGCCGGTCGGCGCGACCAGCGCCAGTGCCAGCAGCACGCCGGTGATGATGCTCGCCAGCGGCGTGTTGGCGCCGGCGGCGAAATTCACCCCTGAACGCGACAGGCTGCCGGTGACCGGCAAGCCGCCGGTGAGCGCGCTGCCGATGTTGGCCACGCCCAGGCCGATCAGCTCCATATTACTTTGCAGTTTTTCCTGGCGCTTGAGGGCGAGCGTTTGGGCGGCCGACATCCCCAGCAAAAAGATCATGAAGCCGATCAGCAGGGCCGGTTGCAGCAGCGCGCGCCAGTGGGCGCCGGAGGTGGCCAGGTTCAGGCCAGGCAGGCCGGAGGCGACTTCGCCGGTGCATTGCACGCCCAGCGCCGGCAAGTCCATGACGGCCGACAGCAGCGTGGCGCCGAGCACCACCAGCATGGGAGCGAGGCGCGCGCCGATATCGGCCGCGCTGGCCGGCAAGCCGGCGCGGCGCAGCAGCGCAGCGAGGTAGTATTTTGCAAGCAGCAGCAAGGCAATCGCCCCGCCGCCCAGCATGGCGCTCGGCACGTGCACCAGCGGCAGCGCGCCTCCGGCCAGCACCTTCAACTGGCCAAAGGCGATCACGATGGCGGCGCCGATGGTGAAGCCGCTCATGACCGGACGCGAGAAAAAATTGGCCACGTAGCCGAGCCGCAGCAGGCCGCACAGCAGCAGCACCGCGCCGGAAGCGAGTGCCAGTTGGGCGGCGAGCACGATATACAGGCCGGAGCCGGGTGCGGCGAGCGGCGCCAGGGCGGCCGCCGTCATGAGCGAAATGATCGCCATCGGGCCGACCGACTGGGTCATGCTCGATCCGAACAGAGCGTACAGAATGGGAGGGAGAATGCTGGCGTAGATGCCGGCCACGGGCGGCAGGCCGGCCACCAGGGCGTACGCCATCCCCTGCGGGATCATCATGAGGGCGACGACGATGCCGGCGCTGATATCACCGGGCAGCGACACGCGCTGGTAGTTTCTTAACCAATGCAGCATGCCCACTTGATCTGTCTATCCTTTGCGCCGGTGATGGCGGATTATACCCTCCGTCGCGCGCGCGCGTTCGTTGCTCCGGGAGCGACGGTGGCTGCGGGAGCGACGGGAAGGCGACGGAGCTTACGACATCGCCAGCTCCACGCAGTTGCGTCCCGCGCGCTTGGCGCGGCCCAGCGCCGCGTCGACCCGCTGCATCAGCGCATCGGCGCTTTCCTGGTCCGCCAGTTGGCCCACGCCGAGCGAAATGGTGAGTCGGTCGCAGCCCGCGATATCGGTCTGCGCCACCGCCACGCGGATCTTTTCAGCGATCTTGAGCGCGTCGATCGCACTGGTATGCGGCACGATGATCAAAAACTCTTCGCCACCCGAGCGTATCAGCACATCGCTGGCACGCAGCACCGACTGGGTCACTTCCGCCACCGTGCGCAGCGCGGCGTCGCCCACCGGATGGCCGAACTGGTCGTTGATGGCCTTGAAGCGGTCGATGTCGAAACCGATCAGCGCCACCGGCACCTTGTAGCGGCGGGCGCGCTTGATTTCGAGTTCGAGCAGGTGCTCGCCGTGGCGCCGGTTGGCCACCCCGGTCAGCGCATCGACCGTAGCCAAATGCGTCACGCGCCCCAGCAAGGCTTCGTTCTCGCGGCTCATCGCGGCCATGCGCAGGCCGAAACCGGCCAGCTGCGCAAGCGCCATGAACGAATCGAGTTCCGCGCAGCTGAACTGGCGCGCGCGCCCGAACATCAGGCACAGCGACCCGGCCAGCGCGCTCCCCGGCGCAGCCCCCAGCGGCAGCCCGATGACCATCTCGACGCCCTTGTCGACCAGGGACAGTGCCAGTTCCGGCTCGCCCGCCTTGGCCGGCGCGTCGAGCAGGGCCATCTCGTTGCTGCACGCGGCGACCAGGCCCGGAAAGGCATGCCGCAGCGGCGATTGCAGCAGCCTGTCGCTGCGGTGAAGCACGCGCGCCAGATTCAGGCCGGTGGGCGAATACTGCGCTTCAAGCTGCAGGTCGCCCGGTACGTCCATGCGAAACAGCGAGGCGTGCACGGCGCCGGGAACATCGCACAGCGCCACGCAAATCTGCTCGGCCACGTTGGTGATGTCGTCCACATCAAGCAGCGCCTGCTGCATGCGGGTGCGCAGCGCCAGCAGCGCGCGCAGGTCGTCGGCGGGCGTGCCGGAGGTGGTGGGCGTGTCCAGTTGCGCCGTGATCGCGACGCGCAGGTCGGTATCGTCGAGCGGCGCGATGGCGTAGGCCAGCGGACCGGCTTTCATCAGCGCGGGCAGCCAGCCGGCGCTGATGAAGGGGCATAGCAGCAGCACCGGCGCACCGGCGCGGCGCGCGATCAGTTCGGCGATCGCGTCAAGATCGAAGCTGCTGTCGAACCGTTCGAGATCGATGATGAGCAGGTCGACCCGCTCCTGCCCCAGCAGGAGCGTGGCCTGCTCGGTGCCGTCGGCGATGAACAGGCGCGCGAACATGTCGGCGTACATGCCCTGGAAATCGACTCGACGCTGTCCTACCGGATTCAGAAAAAGTCCAATCTGCTGCGCCATCGGGTCTCCTTGAGCACGAAATCATGCGGGATAAATACGCAGTGGCAACATACCTTGCGTCTGCCCGCCTCACAGTTTGCCATAAAGCACCAAAGCGGCAAACATCAACGCGTGCGCAGTGTGCGCGGGCGCACCGTCAGCCCTGCGCCCCGGTCGGATACTGCCTGTTTGAAGGGAGCAAGCACCATGGCAAATACGGATCAGAACGGACTGAATTCACAAGTCGAGGCGGTCGCCGACAAGCAGCGCGCGATCCAGGGCAGGCAGGATCAGAAAGACGCCTCGGCCAGCAAGGAAGAAAGCAAGGAAGCGGTGCAGACCGGCGGTCCGGTGCAGCCGGCGCCGCCGCTGCCGTCGCAGCACCTGGTCAAGCCGGGCATCGAAGCGTCGATGGAACTCAAACCGCGCTTCATGGCCGAAGGCTACAAGGGCAGCGGCAAGCTACTAGGGCAAACCGCCATCATCACCGGCGGCGACTCGGGCATCGGACGCGCAGTGGCCGTGCTGTTCGCGCGCGAAGGCGCCGACGTGGCCATTTTTTACCTGAACGAGCATGAAGACGCGGAAGAAACCAAGCGCTGCATCGAGGCCGAAGGCCGGCGCTGCGTCATGGTGGCGGGCGATGTCAAGGACATGGCATTCTGCAAGGAGGCCGTCGACAAGGTCGTCGCGCAATTCGGGCGCCTCGATGTGCTGGTCAATAACGCGGCCTTCCAGGAACATGCGGCGTCGCTGCTGGACCTGACCGAAGAGCGCTTCGACGAAACCATGCGCACGAATATATACGGCTACTTCCACATGGCCAAAGCCGCCCTGCCCCATCTGAAGCGCGGCGCGGCCATCATCAATACCGGCTCGGTCACCGGCTTGCAGGGTTCGGGCAAGCTGCTCGATTACTCGGCCACCAAGGGCGCGATCCACGCGTTCACGATGTCGCTGGCATCCAATCTGCTGGAACAGGGCATCCGCGTGAATGCGGTTGCGCCGGGGCCGGTATGGACGCCGCTTAATCCGGCCGACCAGCCGCCCGGGAAGATCGCCAAATTTGGGCAGGACACCGACATGCACCGTCCGGCGCAGCCGGAGGAGCTGTCGCCGGCGTATGTGTTCCTTGCCTCGGCGGTGTGTTCGAGCTATATCACCGGCATCGTGTTGCCGGTCACAGGCAGCGTAGGCAGCTAGGGAAAGGACCGGCATATGGGACGCAGTCTATGGAAAGGCGCCATCAGCTTCGGGCTGGTGCATATTCCGGTCGAGATGTATCCGGCGGTGCGCGACAACGCGCTCGACCTGACCATGCTCGACCGCCGCGACTTCTCGCCGGTCGGCTTCAAGCGCTATAACAAGGGCAACAACAAGGAAGTCGCCTGGGACGATATCGTCAAGGGCTACGAGTACGGCGACGGCGAATACGTGGTGCTGTCCGAGGAAGACCTGCGCCGCGCGAACCCCGAGGCGACCGGCACCATCGACATCCTGGCATTCGTCGACGCCGGCACGGTACCGCTGCTGTACTACGAGCAGCCCTACTATCTGGCGCCCGGCAAGGGCGGCGACAAGGTGTATGCGCTGCTGCGCGAAACCTTGCGCAAGGTCGGCAAGATCGGCATCGCCACGGTGATCATCCGCGTCAAGCAGCACTTGGCGGCGCTGGTGTGCGAGGGCGACACGATCGTGCTCAACACGCTGCGCTACAGCGACGAGATTCGTCCCACCGATGAACTCAAGATCCCGACCGCCAAATCGAAGACTGCCGCCATCACGGACAAGGAATTGAAGATGGCGATGGCACTCGTCGAAGGCATGAGCGAGGACTGGGAGCCGGAGCAGTACCACGACACCTACCGCGAGGACATCCTGGCGCTGGTCGAAAAGAAGGTCAAGGCCAGACAGACCAAGAGCATCACCATGCCGGAGAAGGAAAATGCGCCGGCCGGCAAAGGCAACGTCATCGACCTGGTGGCGCTGCTTCAGCAAAGCCTGGGAAAGAAGCCCGGCAAGGGCAAGGCGGCCAACGACGACGAGGACGATGCCGACGACGAGGAAACGCCGCCAGCCAAGCCGCGCAAGTCGGCATCGAAAACCACCGCGACCAAGACGGCAGCCAAGAGCGCCGCAAAAACGGCCGCGAAGCCGGCCGCCAAACCGAGGGCGGCGCCGGCCAAGGCGGCGCCGGCACGGCGCAAGGCCGCGTGAGCTGGCAGGAGACGCATGGAAGAGATCTTTACTTTACTTGAGTGGCCGGCGATGGCGATCAGCCTTGCCGCCGCATGGTGGATGGGGTCTAAAAAACCGGGGAAACGCATCGTCGCATTCTGGATGCTCATCGCCGGTAACCTGATGTGGATCGCCTGGGGCTGGGGCGAAGCCGCCTATGCCCTCATCGCGCTCAACGCCGGCCTGTTGGCCCTGAACGTGCGCGGCATTCGCAAGAATGAGGATGCTTGAGCCCCCGATACGGGCGATACTCATGTGATAATGTTCGTCGCTTCGCAGTGTAGCTGCCAACGTTTAACAGGACATCACCATGAAATTTGCCACATTGGCGGCTTCCGCCCTGCTCGCACTGAGCGCCGGCGCGGCACTCGCCGACGTTACCGAGCAAGAAGCCATTCAAGCCCAGGTTGCGGGCGCGATGGCGTCGGCCGACTATGCCGCCGCAAAGTGCCCCAAGCTGGGCGTCGACAAGGAACGCCTGGCCGAACAGATCAAAAAATCCGGCAAAACGGCGGAACAATTGCGCGCCACGGAGGACTACGCCGATCAGCGCAACGTGGTCGAGACCATGGCAAAAGGCGAAAAAGGCTTTATGGTGTGCATGCTGCTCGCGCGCGCGCATGGCGGATATGGTCGCGGCATCGTCGTCGAGAAAGAATAGATTGGTACTCCAGGCGCGTGCTGGCCTGGCGCATCAGCAACAGCATGGATGCGTCATTTTGCGTGGACTGCCTGGTGGAGGCGTTGGTCGATCATGGCACGCCCGATATCTTCAACACAGACCAGGGCAGCCAGTTCACGAGCCTGACGTTCACGGGCGTCTTGAAGCGGGAGAGCGTGGATATCAGCATGGATGGGCGGGGCCGCGCCTCGGACAACATCTTCGTGGAGCGCCCGCTGGAGCCTTTGTATGATTCAGAAAATTTATCCTTTTGTCCGCTTATTCATGTCCGATGGGATGCTGGAAAAGTCGATCGATGAAATTGATGGACAAGGCAATGTCGCTGATCCGCGTACCAATCTGACCCGCCGCGTGGCTGAGGCCAGAGGAAAACCGATAAAGGATCTCATGACGGACGAACTTTGCACATTATTGCGACAGCGTATGGGTGGGACGATAGCACTGGCACTCGGGCTGTTTATCGTCTCGGAAGAGCCGTTGATTTGCGGGGATGTAGGCAGCGGGGATCTGCTGCAATTGACGCTGGAGTACGACTGGAGCGACTGGCTCGCTACCCAGCAGTACGGAACCGATCCATGGATCAGCATGTCGACTGCGGACAGTACCGTTTCTGGATTGCGCCAATCGATCTCCGAATGGGAGAAGCTGTACGCAAAAATGGAGTTAGCCAGCCGAGCTTAGGTAAAGGCAGAGCGCCGGATGCGTGCATAAACAATAATTTGGCAGCAAAATGCGCGTTTATTTCCGGGAAGGCGCTTGCCCAATCATGCACCTCGCATACCGGGAGATCGTTTACCCGGCAATGAGCACTTGGGGAAGCGCTGATCAATTGAAGATTCTGCCAGCCGCGCGACATTTTTAGGGCCGCGTTTCCGATTGGCCGTATCGCTCATGTTCAAGCCGTTGAGCCAGCCAATGCTTCTGTCTTATCGGCTTTTCGTCGCCGTTTCATCGTCACGACGTAGCGCCCGTTTCCGAGACCCTACATTGTCGGCCTGCGAGCATGACGGGTCCGCAAAGCCGCAAAAAGTGAACAATTGAGCTGTGTTATTCGCCGAGCCGCCGTAACGCCCTTTCCGATGACGAAAGAGGTCCTTCACGTCATGAAACGGATACTCAACCTTGGCTCGCACGCTGCCTTCAAGTGCTCCGGCTTTTCCGTCATTCGACCGAGCCTGTTGGGAGGCAGCGGCGTGCGCTTGGACCGCTTCATGGCGACGTACCAGGTCACCTTGGTGTCGAGATTCTCTTCGCGTGTTTCAAGGCTCTGGTATCCTGCATCGCCCAATCCCGGGTGAAGCGTACCGCCGATGCGTCTTCGCTTTGCCCCCGAAGCTGCAGTACGAGATCATTGTAAAAATCTATTAGATCTATAATATTAATTACCTTTGTCTAAATAGCTGACTCAACTACACTCCTCGCATCGAATCACCACTGAGGAGTTGCAAGCATGAGCCAAGACCAACAGATCACCACCGCTTCCGGCATCCCGGTCGCCGACAACCAGAACTCCATCAGCGCCGGTCCACGCGGCCCCTTGCTGCTACAGGACTTCCACCTCATCGAAAAGCTCCAGCACTTCAACCGCGAGCGCATTCCGGAGCGCGTGGTGCACGCCAAAGGTTCTGGCGCCTACGGTACCTTCACTGTCACGCATGACATCGGCCACCTCACCAAAGCGAAACTGTTCAGCGACATCGGCAAGCAAACCGCGACATTCGCCCGCTTCTCCACCGTTGGCGGTGAGCGCGGCAGCGCCGACACCGAACGCGATCCGCGCGGTTTCGCCCTGCGCTTCTACACGGAAGAAGGCAACTGGGACCTGGTCGGCAATAACACGCCGATGTTCTTCATCAAGGACCCGATCAAGTTCCCCGACTTCATCCACACCCAAAAGCGCTGCCCGCGCAGCAATCTCAAGTCGCCGACGATGATGTTCGACTTCTGGAGCAAGGCCCCGGAAAGCCTGCACCAGGTGACGATGCTGTTTTCCGACCGTGGCACCCCGGACGGCTACCGCCACATGGACGGTTTCGGCAGCCATACCTATAGCCTGATCAACGCCGCCGGCGAACGTGTCTACGTCAAATGGCACTTCAAGACGCGCCAGGGCATCAAGAACCTGTCCGCAGCCGATGCCGCGCGCATCGCCGGCGAAGATCCGGACTACGCCCAGCGCGACCTGTTCGGCGCCATCGAACGCGGCGACTTCCCGCAGTGGGAAGTACGCCTCCAGGTAGCGACCGAGCAGCAACTGGACGACTGGGAAGCGCGCACCGGCTGGAACCCGTTCGACCTGACCAAGGTCTGGCCGCACCGCGACTTCCCGCTCCAGCCGGTCGGCATCTTCGAGCTCAATCGCAATCCCGACAATTACCACGCCGAAGTCGAACAAGTGGCATTTTCGCCCGCCAACGCGGTGCCGGGCATGGGCTACTCGCCGGACAAGATGCTGCAAGGCCGCCTGTTCGCCTACCACGACGCCCAGTTGTACCGGGTCGGCACCAACCACCAGCACTTGCCGGTGAACGCGCCACGCTGCCCGATGCACAACCAGCAGCGCGACGGCACGATGGCGGTGCACAACGGCGGCGCCGCGCAGAACTACGCCACCGTCAACGCGGTGGGCAGCGCCCCGCGCGGCATGGGCCACGGCGAACCGGAACTGGGGCTGCGCGGCGGCGCCGGCCGCTTCGATGGGCGTGGCATGGAAGACGACTACACCCAGGCCGGCAACCTGTTCCGCCTCCTCACGCCGCAGGAAAAGCTGAACCTGTGCGCCAACCTGGCCGGGCCTCTGAGCCAGGTCGACGACGAGATCCTGCAACGCCAGCTGGCGCACTTCGACAAGGCCGACACTGCCTACGGCGCCGGCGTGCGGGACGCGCTCAACATCAAATAAGCGTGAAGCGCGTGGGCCCGGCGGCCCGCGCGCTACGTCACTCCTTCTTGAAGCCCAGCTTCTTCATGGCGGCCGCCAGCGTTTTGGCGGCCTTCGCGTAGCCGGCCCACGGTGCGTTGCCGTGGTCCAGCCGCGCGTGCGCGTTATGCACGGTCCACTGGTCGCCAGACTTGAGTCCGGCCAGTTCATCCCACCCGACCGGCACCGAAATCCCCAGCCCCGGCCGCACCCGCGCCGACCACGCGCACGCGGTGGTGGCGCCACGCCCGTTGCGCAGGTAATCGATGAAGATCTTGCCGACCCGGTTTTTCGGCCCGCTCTTGAACGCAAAACGGTCCGGCAGCGTGGCCGCCAGATGGCGCACCACTTCCTGCGAAAAGTCCTTCACCGTATCCCAATCGAGGCTGCCCTTGAGCGGCACCACCACGTGCAAGCCCTTGCCGCCGCTGGTCTTCAGAAAACACGGCAGGCCCAGTTCGTCCAGGAACGCGTGCATGAGCTGCGCCGCTTCCTGGATGGCGCCCCAATCGACGCCCTCGCCCGGGTCGAGGTCGAACACCATGCGGTTGGGCGCCTCGTAGCTTTTCCCGATGGCGTTCTGGGTGTGGAACTCCACCACGTTCCACTGCGCCGCCGACAAAATGCCGCCCACGCCGCCCACTTCCAGCATCGGCGGATGCTCGGGGTCGAGCGCCGGGTCCATCTGCTTCACGCCGGGCAGCTTGCCCACCTCCGCATGCTTCTGGAAAAACAGCTCGCCGCCCACGCCGGACGGGGCACGCACCAGCGACACCGGCCTGCCCTTGAGATGCTCCATCATCAGCGTGCCGACCAGCGCGTAATAGCGAATCAGGTCGATCTTGGTGGTGCCGCTTTGCGCGTCGATCACGCGCTCGCCGTGGGTGACCTTGAGCGTGGCCGGCAGCTTGCCTTCCGGCGCCACCGGTTCCGTCTTCCTGCTTGCGGCCCTGGCCTTGGTCTTGGCCGCCGTTGTCGTCGTTTGCGTCTGCATCACATCCTCCACATGTCTGGCCACTTCGCGCCGAATTCCTTTGGCTGGCTTGTCGCTGCGCAGGCCCTGGAATACGGCATGGCGGATTGCCCCCGCGCTGGTCCACTCGGCAAAGCTGACCTCCGCGACCAGCGTGGGCTTGACCCAATGGTGCTTGCGGCCCGCGACCGCCTTGGGTGGAAACGGGCTCTCGCCGGTATCGAGGGCGCTTAATTTGTCTTTCAGGTCGCGCAGCACGGCCTGGGTAAATCCGCTGCCGACATTGCCGGCGTACTGCAGCACACCATCCTTGTCGTGGGTCCCCAGCAGCAGCGCGCCGATGCCGGCGCGCGCGCCTTGCGGATCGGTATAGCCGCCGATGACGAATTCCTGGCGCTGGCCGCATTTGAGCTTGATCCAGTCGGGCGAGCGGCGCGTGACATAGCGCGAGTCGCGCCGCTTGCCGATCACCCCTTCCAGTCCCAGCTTGCAGGCGGCAACGACCAGTTCCCCGGGATCGGTGCCGAATTCGCTTGAGAACCGCACCGCCCCGGACGCCGTCTTTTCCAGCGCGGCACCGAGCAGCGCGCGGCGCGCTTCGAGCGGCACGTCGCGCAGGTCGTAGCCCTTGAAGTACGGCGCATCGAACAGGAAGTACACGATATCGGCGGTGTTCGCGCCATCGAAGGCCAGCTGCAACTGGCCGAAATCGGGCCGTCCGTTCTCGTCATGGACCACGATTTCGCCGTCGTACCAGCCGTCCGGCAGCTTGAGTTTGACCAGTTCCTTGTGCAGCGGTTCGAGCTTGTGGGTCCAGTCGTGGCCATTGCGGGTAAACAGCTGCACCTGTTTGCCGTCGACCCGGGCCAGCAAGCGATAGCCGTCGAACTTGACCTCGAAGATCCAGTCGGCCGGATCAGGGGGCGGCTGGTCGACCAGGGTCGCCAGTTGCGGCGACAGCGATGCGGGCAGGGCCGCCTTGAGCGCGCCCTCGGGCATGCCACGGCCGCCGGCCTTGGGCGCCGCCTTTGCCTTCGCTTTCACGGCTTTTAAGCCCGGCATCGGCAGCTTGCCGACGCTGTCGGGCATCTCGTCGACGACCGAAAACTCGGCGGCGGGCCTGGTGAAATCGTCCTTTTCCTTGATCAGCAGCCAGGGCTCCTGCTTTTCGCCCTTGCCCTTCATCCGCACCAGCACCCATTTTCCGTGCATTTTATGGCCGTGCATCTCGAACTTGAGGTTCCCGCTCTCGTAGCCCTTGCGCGCATCGTCGAGCGGCTGCCAGGTCCCTTTGTCCCAGATGATCACCTTGCCGGCACCGTACTGCTTTTCCGGGATCGTGCCCTCGAAGCTGGCGTACGAGATCGGATGATCCTCGACGTGCACCGCCATCCGCTTGTCCCTGGTGTCGTAGCTCGGCCCCTTGGGCACGGCCCAGCTTTTCATGGTGCCGTCCAGTTCCAGCCTGAAGTCGTAGTGCAGGCGGCTGGCCCAGTGCTTCTGGATCACGAAGGTCAGCGCGCCGGCCGCAGGTTCGCCGCCGTCGGCCGGTTCAGACGTGATCGAGAAATTGCGCTTGGACCGATAGACCTTCAGTGCCTCCGCCATGACGGCGACCTCCGCTTGGTGGTTTTTTTGCCGAGTCTAGAGCCAGGCAGGCCGCACGACTGTTCGCCAGCTAACGGAGCTGAATGTAAGTAGTTGTAAATCGCGTCAACTGATGCGCAAGCGGCCGCGTTAGTGACTCTGTAGCACCCAAGAATTGCTCCACCATATAACCACACTGAGGAAACACCATGAAAAAAGTTATCGCATCGTTGATCGCCGGTCTGTTCGCTACCTCGGTTTTCGCCCAGGCTCCCGCCGCTCCCGCCGCACCAGCGGTCAAAGCAGAAGCGAAAGAAATGAAAGCGGTCGCCAAAGCCGACGCAAAAGAAGCCAAAGCCGATGCCAAAGCTGATGCAAAAGTAGAAAAAGCGCACGCTGAAGCCAAGTCCGACGTCGCTGTAGCCAACGCTGACGCCACCAAATCGAAGGCAAAAGCGCATTCGAAAGCGAAAAAAGCCAAAGCAGAAGCCAAAGCCGACAAAGCTGTCGACAATGCTGAAGCCAAAAAAGACGCAGCAATGAAGTAAGTTTCACCGGTAGTGAGAAGAAAAAGACAGCTTGCCTGTCTTTTTTTTCGTCCGCACGTTTGCGAATATTCTTTTTCAATGCCATAAAGAAACAATATTTCGACAAAAAACAGCGCGCTTTGCTTCCGTTCTAACCCCTTTTCACCCGATGCTCCGTTTCACAGGCAATGCCGGTACGACCGGCCAACCGGAGCCTCCCATGTTGAACCGATTTTTAGCCGCGGCGCTGCTGTGCCTCGCTTGCCCCCTCACCCATGCATCGCGCACCATGTCCGAACCACGGCCGGTACGCCTGATGCCAACCGAAGCAGCGGCCCAGCCGATCGAGCTGCGCCAGTTGACCGTCAGTGCCGTCATCAGCGGCAATATGGCCCAGACCACCGTGCGCATGGTGTTCTACAACCCGAACCCGCGCCAGCTCGAAGGCAATCTGCAATTCCCCCTGCTCGCGGGCCAGCAGATCAATGCCTTCGCCCTCGACATCGGCGGCAAGATGCGCCCTGCGGTTCCGGTCGAAAAAGAGCGTGGCCGCGCCGTATTCGAGGCAATCGTCCGGCGCGGGGTCGACCCGGCCCTGCTCGAAGTCACCGAGGGGAACAACTTCAAGCTGCGCGTGTATCCGATCATGGGGCGCAGTACACGCACGGTGGAACTGAGCTACGGCGAAGCCTTGTCCCAGCACGGCGGCCTGGCGACCTGGCGGCTGCCGCTCGAATATGGAAAAGTGCGCGACATGGACCTGACCGTCCGTGTGAACGGCGCCGCCACGGCCCCGGTGGTGGACGGACTGGAACCCGGCTTGCAGTTTGAGCCGACTGCGGGCGCCTGGCAGGCACACATGCGGCGCCAGGACTTCGCAGCCAGCGGAAATATCGTCATCCGGACCGCCGCCGGCAGCAAAACGCGCGTCTACACCGAGAAGCGCCTCGGTGAAAGGTGGTTCCTGGCCGAGATCCCGGTGGCGCAAGTGCTGGAACGGCGTACGCCACCGCGCATCATCGGCCTGCTGTGGGATAGCTCCGGATCGGCCGAAAAACGCGACATCAACGCCGAACTGGCCACCCTCGATCAGTACTTCCGTGCGCTTGGCCAGGTGCAGGTGCGCCTGACGCGCTTGCGCGACCGCCCGGAAGCGCAGCAAGTGTTCGATATCCGCGGCGGCAACTGGAGCGCACTGCGGCGCGCACTGGAAAGCACCCGCTACGATGGGGCCAGCGCACTCAATGACTGGAAGCCGCAAGCGGATGTCGACCAGTACCTGCTCATGAGCGATGGCCTGTCCAACTATGGACCGGCCAGGGCGCCCGTGCTGGCGCCGCACCAGTCGCTGTTTGCCATGACCTCGTCATTGTCGGCCGATAGCGGCCGCCTCGCGGCGCTGGCTGAACGTCATCATGGCCAGTTCATCAGGATCGGGGAAGGCGCAGCGGACGGCATCGGTGCGCTGATGTTCGCACCGATGCGCGTCGAACACGTGGAGGCGACCGGCGCGACCGATATCCAAGCCGGCACGGGAACGGTCGAAGGCGGCATGCTGCGCATCGCGGGACGCCTGCTGGCACCCGACACCACCTTGTCCGTGACGCTGGCGAACGGCGCAAAGACCGACACCATCAAATTGCAGGTGGATGCCGGCGCGCCGCAGCATCCCCTGGCCGCACTGACGTGGGCGGCAATGCGCCTGCACGCGCTCGAAGCGGACGCCGACCTGCATCGCGCCGAAATTGCCCGCATCGGACGCCGCTTCGGCATCCCGACCCGGGATACCTCGCTGATCGTGCTGGAGACGCTTGACGACTATGTGCGCTACGAGATCGAACCACCGGCGGACGATCTTGACGCCTGGCGCAAACGCAAGGAGCTGCTCAATGCCGGTCGCGGCGCGGCGCGCGTGAAGCACCTTGACGAGGTAGTGAGGAATTTCCAGAACCGTACGGCCTGGTGGAACAGCACGTTCCCGCGCGTGCCGGTGAAGGTCGCGCCAGCGCTCACCCAGGAATATTCGCGGCCGGTTATGGTGGCGCCGGCACCAGCGCCTTCAGCGAAAATGGTGGCGGATACGCCGGCCAGCTTCAACAGGTTCTCGTCGGCCGTGGATGAAAGAAGCAATTTCAAACCCGGGATGCTGGTGCGGCAGCACGAAACGATGAGCGGACAAAAGACGCCAGCGATTGGCATGGGGCTGAAAAAATGGGTGCCCAACGCGCCCTACATCCAGCGCATGCGCGACGCCGATGCCGGCAGCGTGTACGCCATTTATCTGGACCAGAAGCCGGACTACGCCGACAGCAGCGCCTTTTACCTTGACGCCGCCGACATCCTGCTGGAAAAAGGCCAGCGCGACCTGGCGCTGCGGGTGCTGTCCAACCTGGCCGAAATGGACCTGGAAAACCGCGCGGTGCTGCGCATTCTCGGCTATCGCCTGCTGCAGGCCAATGCGCCGCAGCTGGCGGTGCCGGTATTCGAGAAGGTGCAGCGCCTGGCCGGTGAAGAACCGCAGTCCTGGCGCGACCTGGGCCTGGCGCTGGCGGCCACCGGCCGCACGCAGGAAGCCATCGACACGCTGTACGAGGTCGTCGAGCGCCCTTGGGACGGCCGCTTTCCGGATATCGAGACGATCGTCCTGGCTGAAATCAACGCCATTGTGGCGGCGTCGGCCAAGCCGCTGGACGTGCGCCGCATCGATCCGCGCCTGCGCGCCAGCCTGCCGCTCGACTTGCGCGTGGTGCTGACCTGGGACGCCGACAACAGCGATATGGACTTGTGGGTGACGGCGCCGAACGGCGAAAAATCGAGCTACCAGCACCGCTTGTCGAGCCAGGGCGCGCGCATGTCGAACGATTTCATGGGCGGCTACGGACCGGAAGAGTTTTCGCTGCGCCGCGCCGCGCCCGGCAAATACCGGATCGAAGCAAATTATTACGGCAACCGCCAGCAGCTGGTGGCGGGCGCCACGACCTTGCAGGTGAAGCTGTTTACGGCGTTCGGCACGCCGCGCCAGAAAGAGCAGTCCATCACGCTGCGCCTGAAAGAGCGCAGCGAAACGGTGTTTGTGGGAGAGTTCGAAGTCAAGCCGTGAAGAGCATCAGCGCTTGACTGCCGCGATCCGGGCCAGCATCTCGTCCGGCACCGGATAGTCGGGATAGGCGACGCGGAACTTGGTCCACTCGGCCAGCGCGTCGCTTTTCAAGTCCGCCTTGAGCATCGCGTCGATCACCGACAGCCAGTCGCGCGCGCGCTTGGCATGTGCCGCTTCCTGGTCCGCGCGCCGCCCGAACGCCTCGTTTTCCTTGCGCACCGCCAGGCCCGGCGCCGCTGCATGGTTGGAGAACCGCTGGGTCGTCGTCTCGGCGCTGCGCTTCGCGTCGACGGCCACGCGTTCCGACGGTGGAGCAGCCGCCGCTTTCATTGCCGGCAGGTCCGCCGCAATGTCTTTTTCTCCCCGCACGCGCGCCAATGCTGGCGCAGACGCATAGTTATCCTGCATTTGCTGTTTCGGCTCGGCAGCGGCGCTTGCCTTGCCTTCGTCCACGACAGGCGGCGGCGCGGTGGGCTTGGAAAGGGCCGGCGCGGCGGCAACCGTCACTGGCGCCCGTGGCGGCGCCGAAGGCGCTTGCGCCATCACTGGCGGTGGCGGTGGAGCCGCCGCGGGCGCCGCCTCGGCGACCACCACTGGCGCCGGCTCCGGCGCCATCGCTGCGGGCGGTTCGTGCCGCACCACCTGGGCTGCGGTCATCTCGCCTTCCATCCGTACGCCTCCCTGGTACAGCTGGTGTCCCAGCACGCCGGCGAGCACGCCCGCCGCAATCCCGGCCGGGATGCGCCAGCGCCGGCCCAGGCCCGGCGCCAGGCGTGGCGATGCATCGCCGCCGGTGGCGTCGTTGGCCGCCGCCGGCCGCGCCTCTTGCGCCAGCCCCGCCTTCACATACCCCAGGATCGCGGCATCGAGCTGCGCGCTCGATGCCGGCTGGGTCACCCCGTGCAGACGGCGCGACAGATCGTCTTCCCCGCGCAGGAAGGCGTCGAACTCCTCGTCGCTCATGTCATCGTTGTTCACTCAGTCTCCCTTCGCGCAGTTTCCGCATGGCGTAGCGCAACCGGCTCTTGACCGTTTCCACCGGCGCTGCCACCAGGGCGGCGATGTCTTCGAGGCTCATGCCGCAAAACTGCTGCAATACCAGCGCCTCTTTCTGCTCGCTCGGCAAACTGGCCAGTGCCAGGTGCAGGCTGTCTTGCTGCTGCTTGTGTTCGAGCGCGACGTCGGGCGAAACCACATCCTGCGCCGCATCGGCCAGCGAGTCAAATACGTCGCGGCCATCCGTGCCGCTACCCAGTTCCGCCGCCAGCACCGGTTGCTGCTGGCGTAGCAGGTCGAGCAGGCGATTGCGGGCGATCTGGTAAAGATAGGTGCGGAACGCGGCCTCCGGCTGGTAGCGGCTGCGGGCATGATGCAGGTTGATCCAGCTGTCCTGCACGATCTCGTCGACCCAGTCCGCGCGCGGCGAACGCCAGGCGACGAAGCGGTACAGGCCCGCAGAGTGACGGCGATAGAGTTCCTCGAAGGCGAGCAGGTCGCCATCGCGGTAGCGCAGCATCAGCTGCTCGTCTGGTAAGGTGGCGCGCATGTGCGGCCATTGTATGGCCTGCCCTGTGAATACGCAATTGGCGCGGCATGAAAGCCGCGCCAATTGCGATGGTGGGAATCTTACCTGATGATTACCGGATCATTACTGCCAGCCGCCGCCCAGGGAGCGGATCAGCGCCACGGTGGTCGTGGCGCGGTCGCCGCGCAGCTTGACCGCGTTGCGTTCGACCGCAGCCAGGTTGCGCTGGGCGTCGAGCAGGTCGAGATAGCTCGAACGGCCCGCCTGGTACAGCTTCTGCGCCAGGTCGGCCGAACGGCGCGCCGACACCACCGCCGCGTCGATCTGCTCGGTCTGGCCTGCCAGGATGCGCAGGCCGGCCAGGTTGTCTTCGACTTCGGCAAAGGCCACCAGCACGTTCTGGCGGTACGTTGCAACCGACTCCTCCAGCACCGCTTCGCTGCGCGCGATATTGGCCTTGTTGCGGCCACCGTCGATGATCGGCATCGACAGCAGCGCGCCCAGCACCCATGAACGCGCGCTCCAGCTGAACAGATTGCCGCCGCTGCCGGACTCGGTACCCAGGCCGCCGGTCAGGCTCAGGGACGGATACATCGCCGTCTTGGCCACGCCGATGCGGGCGTTCGCGGCAATCATCGCGCGCTGGGCGGCGGTGATGTCGGGACGGCGCTCAAGCAGTGACGATGGCAGCCCGGCCGGAATGGCCGGCAGCAGCGCCGATTCCAGCAACGGGTTGACGTCGGCGCTGAACATGGCCGCCGGTTTCCCCAGCAGCACCGCCAGTGCGTGTTCATACTGCACGCGCTGACGCTGCAAGCCGATCGCCTCGGCCTTCACCGTCGACAGTTCGGTCCTGGCGCGGGCCAGGTCGAATTCGCCGATGTCGCCATTGTCGTAGCGGCTCTGGTTCACCTTCACGCTTTGCGCACGCAGGTCCACGGTGCGCGCCAGGGTCGCCAGTTCGGCGTCCGTTTCGCGCAGCTTGAAGTAAGTCTGCGCCACGTCGGCCTGCAAGGCCAGCAAGACCGACTTGTAGGTCGCCTCGGAAGCTTGCGCATCGGCTCGCGATGCGCTGACACTGGCGGCCACGCGGCCGAACAGATCGAGCTCGTAGCTTGCGCTCAGCCTGGCCTGGTACACATTGCCGGGTACGGCCGGCGCATCGTCGGCCAGGCCGCGCGACACGCCCGACGTGCGGCTGCGCTGCGCGCCCATGCCCGCCCCCAGCTGCGGCGAACGGTCCGCCTCGGCGAGGCCGGCCAGCGCCCTGGCCTGCTTCACGCGCGCCGCAGCCACCGCCAGGCTGGCGTTGGCGTCGGTGGCTTCCTTGATCAAGGCGGTCAGGTTGGCGTCGTTAAACGCCAGCCACCACTCGCCGCGCGCCTGCCCTTCGGCCGGCTGCGCCACCTTCCAGCGGGTGCCGTCGGCCGCCTGCAGCGGCTCGGACGATTCCTTGAAGCTCGACGGCATGTCGAGCGCCGGCGCTTTCAGTTCCGGCACGCTGGAACAGGCCACCAGCAGCAGCGCCGCCAGCAAGGGCGCGACGCGCCTGGTGATGGTTCTCGTCATATCAGTCATTACACTGCTCCTTCCAGATGCGCAGGCACTGCCACGCTTGATTTCTTTTCCATCTTCTTGGCGAAGGTACGCAGCAGCACGTAGAACACCGGCGTGAGGAACAGACCGAAGAAGGTCACGCCCAGCATGCCGCCGAACACCGCCACGCCCATCGCATGGCGCATTTCGGCGCCGGCGCCGCTCGAGAACACCAGTGGCACCACACCCATGATGAACGCGATCGACGTCATCAGGATCGGACGCAGACGCAGGCGGCAAGCTTCCAGCGCGGCTTCGACGATGGTGCGGCCATGGTCTTCGAGTTCGCGGGCGAATTCGACGATCAGGATCGCATTCTTCGACGCCAGCCCGACCAGCACGAACAGCGCGATCTGGGTAAAGATGTTGTTGTCGCCACCGGTGAGCTTGACGCCAATGAGCGCGCACAGGATCGACATCGGCACGATCAGGATCACGGCAAGCGGCAGGGTCCAGCTTTCGTACTGCGCGGCGAGCACCAGGAACACCAGCAGTACGCACAGCGGGAACACCAGCACCATCGTATTACCGGACAAGATCTCCTGGTAGGTCAGCTCGGTCCACTCGAACGCGACACCCTTCGGCAGCACTTCGGCGGCGATCTTTTCCAGCGCGGCCTGGGCCTGGCCGGACGAAATGCCGGGAGCCGGGCCACCGTTCATGTCGGCCGAGACGTAAGCGTTGTAGCGCTGCACGCGGTCCGGACCATAGGTGTCCTTGACGCGCATCAGCGACGACAGCGGGATCATTTCGCCCTTGTCGTTACGCACCTTGAGCTGGGCGATCTGGTCGGGCTGCGAGCGGAACGGCGCATCGGCCTGCACACGCACCTGGTAGGTACGGCCAAACTGGTTAAAGTCGTTCACGTACAGCGAGCCCAGATTGATCTGCAAGGTCTGGTAGATGGTGGCAAGCGGCACGCCGAGCTGCTTGGCCTTGACCCGGTCGACGTCCGCGAACAGCTGCGGCACGTTGATCTGGAAGCTGGAGAACACGCCGGCCAGCTGCGGGTTCTGCCACGCTTTCATCTGCATCGCCTGGCTGGCCTTGTACAACTCGTCGTAGCCCACGTTGCCGCGGTCTTCCAGCATCATCTTGAAGCCGCCGATGGTTCCCAGGCCGTTGACCGGCGGTGGCGGGAACACCATGATGAATGCATCCTGGATGGCGCCGAGGCGCTTGTTCACTTCCTGCGCGATTTCCGGACCCGATTCGCCCTTGCCGGTGCGCTGGTCGAACGGCTTGAGGGAGAAGAACACGATGCCCGAATTCGGCGCATTGGTAAAACCGTTGATCGACAGGCCAGGGAAGGCGATTGACGATTCCACGCCAGGCACACTGGCGGCGATGTCCGACATCTTGCGGATCACGGTATCGGTGCGGTCCAGCGAGGCGGCGTCGGGCAACTGGGCGAAGCCGACCAGATACTGCTTGTCCTGGGCCGGTACGAAGCCGCTCGGCACTACCTTGAACATGAACACGGCGGCCACGGCCAGCACGGCGTACACCACCAGCGAGATGCCTTTACGCTTGAGGACAATGTTCACGCCACCTTCGTAGCGGGTCGATGCGCGGCCGAAGAAGCGGTTGAACCAGGCGAAGAAACCGCCGAACAGTTTGTCCATCCCGCGGGTCAGGCGATCTTTCGGCGCATGGTGCGGTTTGAGCAAGGCGGCGGCCAGGGCCGGCGACAGGGTCAGCGAGCTGAATGCCGAAATCACGGTCGAAATGGCGATCGTCAGCGCGAACTGGCGATAGAACTGGCCCGACAGGCCGGCCACGAAGGCGATCGGCACGAACACCGCGCACAGCACCAGCGCGATGGCGATGATCGGACCGCTCACCTCTTTCATGGCCTGCACCGTGGCGTCGCGCGGGCTCAAGCCATCCTGGATGTTGCGTTCGACGTTTTCCACCACCACGATCGCGTCATCGACCACGATACCGATCGCCAGCACCAGGCCGAACAGCGACAGCGTGTTGATCGAAAAGCCGAAGCCCAGCATCACGGCAAAGGTACCGATGATCGATACCGGCACGGCCAGCAGCGGAATAATCGATGCGCGCCAGGTTTGCAGGAAGATGATCACCACCAGCACCACCAGGGCCACCGCTTCGAGCAGGGTGTGAATGACCGCCTTGATCGACTCGCGCACGAACTGGGTCGGGTCGTACACGACGCTGAAGTCGACGCCATCCGGGAAGTCCTTCTTCAGTTCCGCCATCTTGGCGCGAACATCGGCCGACAGTTGCAGCGCGTTGGCGCCCGGCGCCTCGAAAATCGCGATGGCCGCAGCCGACTTGTTGTTCAGCAGCGAACGCAGGGCGTACGAGTTCGAGCCCAGTTCGATGCGGGCCACGTCGCGCAGGTGGGTAATGGCGCCGTCGGAGCCGGTGCGCACGATGATGTCGCCGAATTCCTCGACGCTGGTCAGTCGGCCCTGGGTGTTGACGGTCAGCTGGAACTCGGAACCTTTCGAGGGCGACGCGCCGATCACGCCGGCGGCAACCTGCACGTTCTGCTCGCGTACCGCGGCGACGACGTCGGACGCGGTCATGCCGCGCGCGGCGACCTTTTGCGGATCGAGCCAGATGCGCATGGCGTAGTCGCCCGCGCCGAACAGCTGGGTTTCACCCATGCCCTGGATACGGGCCAGCTGGTCCTTCACGTTCAGCACCGCGTAGTTACGCAGGTAGACGTCGTCGTAGCGGCCCGTTGGCGAGACCAGGTGGACCACCATGGTCAGGTTGGGCGAGCTTTTCACGGCGGTCACGCCGATCTGGCGCACTTCCTCGGGCAGGCGTGGCAAGGCGCGCTGGATGCGGTTTTGCACCTGCGACTCGGCCTGTTCGACGTTGGTGCCGACCTTGAACGTCACCGTCAGGGTCAGCGAACCGTCGGAGGTGTTCTGCGACGACATGTACAGCATGTTTTCGACGCCGTTGATCTGCTCTTCCAGCGGGGCGGCGACGGTTTCGGCGATCACTTTCGGGTTCGCGCCTGGGTACTGGGCACGCACCACCACCGATGGCGGCACCACGTCAGGGTATTCGGAGATCGGCAGCTTGAAGATCGACAGCAGGCCGGCCACGAATATGATGATCGACAGGACGGCCGCGAAAATCGGCCGGTCGATAAAGAATCGTGAAAAGTTCATGTGAATTATTCCTTGGTTTTAGCCGATGCGTCGGCGACCTTGATCTCGGCCTTGGTGTCGGCGGGCTTCGGTTCGGCTGTCTTGGTGTCGTCCGTTTTTGCTTGCGGCGCCTTGCTGTCCTGGTCCATCGCCACGATCTGGGCCGTCACCGGCGCGCCAGGCTGCACGCGCTGCAAGCCGTTGACGACGATCTTCTCGCCCGGCTTGACGCCGCTGCGTACCACGCGCAGGCCGTCGATGGACGGGCCGAGCGTCACGGCGCGGTATTCGGCCTTGCTGTCGGCGCCGATCACGTAGACGAATTTGCGATTCTGGTCGGTGCCGATGGCGCGGTCGCTGATCAGGATTGCCTTCGCTTGCGTGCTGTCGCTGCCGCTCAACTGGACGCGTGCGAACAGGCCCGGGACGAGCGTGTTGTCGGTGTTGTCGAACATGGCGCGCATGCGCACGCTGCCGGTGGCCGAATCGAGGCGGTTGTCGACGAATTCGAGCTTGCCTTCGTGCGGAAAGCCGCTTTCGTTGGCCAGCCCGATATTGACCGGCACCGTCGCGCCCTTCTGGGCCACGCGGCCGACGCGCAGGTAGGTATCTTCGTCGCCGTCGAAGGTGGCGTAGATCGGATTGCTCGACACGACCGAGGTCAGGATCACGGCGCCATCGACCAGGTTACCAAGGGTGACTTCGGCTTTCGAGACGCGCCCGCCGATCGGCGCGTGCACATTGGTGTAGCTCAGGTTCAGGCGCGCCGCTTCGAGCGAGGCCTGCGCCGCGCGCACGTTGGCGTCGAGTTCCTTCAGGCCCGAGGCCTTTTCGTCGAACTCGCGCTGCGCGATCGCCTTGTCGCCCAGCAGGCGCTCGGCGCGGGCCAGTTCCAGCTTGGCCAGGTCGGCGCGCGCGCGGGCCGAGCTGACCGCCGCTTCGGCGCGGTTTGCTTCCGCCTGGTACGGACGCGGGTCGATCACGAACAGCACATCGCCCTTCTTGACGACGCTGCCCGGCTTGAAGTTCACCGAGGTGATGAAGCCATTCGCGCGCGCCCGGATGTCGACCCGGTCGACCGCTTCCAGGCGGCCCGAAAACTCCTGGGTCTCGTTGACCGAGCGCTCGATCACGGTGGCGGCGGTGATCGGCGGCCCGGCCGGTGCTGCCGGCTGGGCCTTGCTGTTCGCGTCGTCGCAACCCGCCAGCGACAATGCCGCCAGCCCCGCCAGTGCCATCGCGGCGGCGAGCGGCCGGGCGAAGGTCATTAATCGATTAGTGGTTTTCATGTTGTTCCTCTTATTGATGAAAATATTTAATGAATCAGGCGGTAAGCGAGGCTACAGCGCCCTGCGGTGTTGCGAAAAGGCGAAAAGGGTCCGTACGCTGCGCCGAGGATCTCTCAGCGCAGCTGCACGGGGGTAACTGGTGGTGGTGTTACGGGTAACGCGTCGTATCAGGGTGGGCTGGGCGGGGCATCCAGGCCATGTAAAAAATTGCCGATTTCATGCAGCGCAACGGCCTTGCAGGCACAGTCGTTGCGCGCGGCCGGGTCTTGCAGCGGCGCCGGCGCCATCCGCTTGACCGTGGTGGTGACGCCGCAGGTGGCCAGCTTGGCGCCATATTGTTCCGCCTCGTCGCGCAGGGGATCGTCTTCGGCCGACAGGATCAGGGCCGGCGGCAGGTTCTTGAGCCGGCTCGATTGCAGCGGCGACGCATACGGGTGCGTGCGGTCGGCGGCATTCGGCAGGTAGCCGCGGTAGCTCGCGGCGCAGCTGTCGGCCACGCTGGCCTGGCTGGGGTCCTGCGGAATTTCGCGCATCGAGCAGGTCGACAAGCCCGGGTCGAGCATCGGCATGATCAGGATCTGGCCGTGCAGCGCCGGGCCGCCCCGGTCGCGCGCGATCAGCGTGCACACGGCGGCCAGGTTGGCGCCCGCTTCGATGCCCGATACCAGCAGGCGCTTGCCGCTCCATCCCAGCTTGGCCTTGTGCTTCTTGGCCCACACCAGCACCGCGTGCGCATCTTCGGCGGCGGCGGGAAACGGGCGCTCGGTCGCCAGGGTATAGCACGATGCCAGCACCAGGTTTTGGGTCGAGCAGCTGGCCAGGTGGCGCAGGAATTCGTCCGCCTCATCGAGGTCGCCGCCGACAAAACCGCCGCTGTGGAAGAACACGATCAAGCCATCCTTCTTGGCGCCGGCGTCGCCGCCCGCATACAGACGCGCAGCCAGCGGGCCTTCGGCCCCCGCAACCTCCAGGTCGCGGATTTTCAGCTGCGCCGGCGCGTCCACGCGATTCATTCCGCCACTCCCGGCTCGTCATCGGACCTGGCCACCAGCGTGCTGCCGAACAGGTCGTGTGCAAGTGCGTCAAAACCGACGCTTTCGGCGCTCGCCGCTTGCGGAAACTGGTCGGTCAGGGCGGTACCCGTCAGCGTCAGCATCGCCATCGCGAGTGTCGCGACCAACATGATTGCTTTTTGATAACGCATAAAAAGTTCCCCTTTCCTTCCCGTTGTCCTGACATCCTTTGATGCAGTACGGCCACTTTAAACTTGTTCTACAATCTGATAAAGAGGGCAACAGCGAATTGATTGTTCAGGATTCTGAACAATACGGAGGAATATGAATAAATTGCAAGCGATGGAAGTGTTTGTGCAGGTGGTCGACGCTGGGGGCTTCACGCGCGCGGCCGAGAACATGCAGCTGCCCAAGGCCACCGTCTCGACCCTGGTGCAGGCACTGGAACTGGCGCTCGCAGTCAAGTTGCTGCACCGCACCACCCGCCATGTAAGCGTGACCGCCGACGGCGCCGCCTATTACGAGCGCTGCCTGCGCATCCTGTCGGACGTGCGCGAAGCGGAGGAATCGCTCTCGCGCAACCGCGCCAATCCGAGCGGACGGCTGCGGGTCGATGTATCGAGCGGCATCGCCAACGACCTCCTGATTCCCTCGCTGTCCGACTTTTTCCATCGCTACCCGGACATCCGCCTCGACCTCGGATGCAGCGACCGTCCGGTCGACCTGATCGAAGAAGGCGTCGATTGCGCCATCCGCGGCGGCAACCTGCCCGATTCGGCCCTGATCGCGCGCCGCGTCGGGGTCCTGCATTTCGTCACCTGCGCCACGCCCGCCTACCTGGACCAGCATGGGCGGCCCACGCATCCGAACGACCTGGCCAGCCACCGCTGCATCAACTATTTCTCCACCAAGACCGGCAAGACCTACGATTGGGACTTTGCGCGCGGCGACGAAGTGATCAACATCGCCGCGCCAGCCTGCCTGGCCGTGAACGATTCGACCGCGTATATGCGGGCCGGCATGCAGGGACTGGGACTGGTGCAGATGTCGAGCTTCATGGCCGAATCGATGGTCGCCGCCGGCACGCTGGAAATCGTCCTCGCCGACTGGACCAGCACCCCGCTGCCGATCAACGTGGTGTACCCTCAAAACCGCCACCTGTCGGCCAAGGTGCGCGTATTCGTGGAATGGGTGGCCGACCTGTTCCTCACCTATCCACAACTGCAACTGCAAAGGCTCTGACATGCATACCATCGTTTTCCTGGACCGCGCCAGTCTCAAGGCCAATGTGCGCCGCCCGGCGTTCGGACATGAATGGCGCGAACACGCCGCCAGCGGCGCCGGCGAGGTGGTCGAGCGCCTGCGCGGCGCCACCATCGCCATCACCAACAAGGTGGCGCTGCGCGCGGCCGACATCGCGCAGCTGCCGGAGCTGAAAATGGTGGCCATTTCCGCCACCGGCACCAACAATGTCGATCTCGATGCCTGCCGCGAGCGCGGCATCATCGTCTCGAACATCCGCGATTACTCGCTGGTGGCGGTGCCGGAGCACTGCTTCAGCCTCATTCTCGCCTTGCGCCGCAACCTGAAAGCGTACGGCGCCGACGTCGATGCCGGGCACTGGCAGAGGTCGAGCCAGTTTTGCCTGCACAGTCATCCGATTGCCGACCTGGCGGGCAGCCGCCTCGGCATCGTCGGTTACGGCGCGCTGGGAAAGAAGGTGGCGGCCATCGGGCGCGCCTTCGGCATGCGCATCGCCGTGGTGTCACGCTCGACAGTGGACGACCCCGGGGTCGAGGTGCTCACGCTCGATGAACTGCTGCGCACCAGCGATGTGGTCAGCCTGCACCTGCCTTTGACCGCGCAGACGGCCAATATGATCGGCGCGCAGCAGCTGGCCCAAATGAAGCCCGGCGCCCTTCTGATCAACACGGCGCGCGGCGGCCTGGTGGACGAAGCGGCGCTGGCCCGCGCGCTGACCGGCGGCGTGCTCGGTGGCGCCGGCTTCGACGTGTTGAGCCAGGAGCCGCCGGCGCCGGACAACCCGCTGCTGGCCCTGCGCCTGCCGAATTTCATCCTGACGCCGCACGTGGCCTGGGCCAGCGCGGGGGCGATGCAAACCCTGGCCGATATGCTGATCGATAACGTGGAGGCGTTCGAGGCCGGCCGGCCGCTGAACGTGGTCTGACCGCGTCTGACGCACATCGCGCGCGCGGCGGCAGGGCCTCAGAACGTCCCTGGCAACAGGATGTTCCGGTCGACGTCGTTGACGTCGCGCAGGCCGCAAAACGCCATCGTCAGATCAAGCTCGTTGCGGATGATCTCCAGGCACTTGCTCACGCCCTGCTCGCCCAGCGCTCCCAGGCCGTACAGGAACGGCCGCCCGATATACACGCCCTTGGCGCCGAGCGCCAGCGCCCGGATCACATCCTGCCCCGAGCGCACACCGCCATCCATGTGCACCTCGATGCGCTTGCCCACCGCCTCCACGATGGCCGGCAGCGCGCCGATGCTCGACTGCGCGCCATCGAGCTGGCGTCCGCCGTGGTTGGACACGATCAGCGCATCGGCGCCACTGTCGGCCGCCAGGCGCGCATCCTCGGCATCCATGATGCCCTTGATGATCAGCTTTCCGCCCCAGCGCCGCTTGATCCACTCCACATCGGCCCACGACAGCGCCGGATCGAACTGCTGCGAGGTCCAGGCCGACAGCGACGACATGTCCGATACATCGCTGGCATGGCCGACGATATTGCCGAAGCCGCGCCGCGGCGTGCGCAGGATGCCCATGACCCAGCGCGGCTTGGTCATCAGGTTGACGATGTTCGCCAGCGTCATTTTGGGCGGGGCCGTCATGCCGTTGCGGATATCCTTGTGGCGCTGGCCCAGCACCTGCAAGTCGAGCGTGAGCACCAGCGCCGAACAGCGCGCCGCCTTGGCGCGGTCGATCAGGCGGTTGATGAATTCGCGGTCCTTCATCACGTACAGCTGGAACCAGAACGGCTTGGTGGTGTGCGCCGCCACATCCTCGATCGAACAGATGCTCATGGTCGACAGCGTGAACGGCACGCCGAACCGTTCGGCGGCGCGCGCTGCCAGGATTTCGCCGTCGGCATGCTGCATGCCGGTCAGGCCGGTCGGCGCCAGGGCCACCGGCATCGCCACTTCCTGCCCCACCATCGTGCTGCGCGTGGTGCGGTCGACCAGATTGACCGCCACCCGCTGGCGGAATTTGATCTTCGCAAAATCGTCGCTGTTGGCGCGGTAGGTCGATTCGGTCCACGAACCGGCGTCGGCATAGTCGTAGAACATGCGCGGCACGCGCTTGCGCGCCAGAACCCGCAGGTCTTCAATCGTCGTGATGATGGTCATGCATCTCCCTGTTAACGTCGTGCGTGTCGTATTCTATGCCGCCAGCGGCGCCACGCGCAGCGGCAGGTCGATGAAGAAGGTGGTGCCGCGCTCGGCGCTGCTCTCGACGCGGATGCTCCCTTCCAGCAGCGAGGTGACGATGTTGTAGGTGATATTCAAGCCCAGTCCCGAGCCGCCCTGCCCCATCTTGGTCGTGAAAAACGGATCGAAGATGCGCGCCTGGTGTTCGACCGGGATGCCCACCCCATTGTCATGGAAGGTCACCAGCACCCGCTCCGTGCCCTGCCGGGTGGCGGTGACCGTCATTGCCCCGCCGCTGCGGCCCTCGAAGGCATGCAGCATCGCGTTATTAATCAGGTTGATCATCACCTGCCCGAACGGTCCCGGATAGCTGTCCATCTCGATGTCCGCTTCCACCTCCAGTTCGAGCGTGTGGCCGGCCTTGCGCACCTGGTTCATCATGGTGGCGACGATTTCGTGTGTGGCCTGCTCCAGGTGAAAGCGGCGGCGCTGCGCGCTGGCCTGGTCCACCGCCACCTGCTTGAAGCTGTTGAGCAGCTCGGCCGCGTTGAACAGGCTGCGCATGATCAGCGCCGACGCCTCCTGCGAGGCATCGATGAAGACCTTCAGTTCCGAGCGGCGGATGGTGGCGCCGTCGAACTTTTGCGCGATGTCGCTGGTCTTTTCCTGCAGCGTGCTGGCCATCAGCAGGCTGTTGCCGATCGGAGTGTTCAGTTCATGCGCCACGCCGGCCACCAGCGAGCCGAGTGCCGCCAGTTTTTCCTGCGACACCAGCTGCGTTTGCGCGTCCTGCAACTGGCGATAGGCGTCGGCGTTATCGAAGGCCACCCCGACGTAGGAGGCGAGCGTGCGCAGCATGTCGAGGTGAATGCGCTCGTAGGCATTCTCGACGTAGCTGTGCACCGACACCACTCCCAGCATGCGGCCGTTGACCGCAATCGGCACGTACAGCAGCGAGCGCGGTGGCGTCGGCAGCGAGCCGTCTTCGAGCGTTCCCAGATTGTCTTCGCTGGAGGTAAGCGAGAGGTCGGAGATATAGTTGCCGTACTCCTTGTCCAGGTTATTGATGAACACATCGCGCTCGTTGACGATGCACCAGACCGCGAGCTGGTTGGGATCGTCCATGCTGCGCGAGTACGGCGCATAGCGCTTGCCGCCCTCGATCGCGAACGGGTAATCGATCGTGGCGCGGTCAGGCCGGTACAGGCCGATGCCGAACACGCTCGCATCCATCAGCTCATTGACGTGCGCATACAGCATCAGCATGATCGATTCGCTATCCAGTTTGGCGGTCAGCTTGCGTCCGATGGCGCTCAGGAGCGCGATGTTGCGGTGCGCCTGCTCGACTTCGGCCTTCTGGCGCTCCACCGAATCCTTCTGCAGCAGCAATTCGGCGGTGCGCGTGCCGACCTGGCGTTCGAGCAGGGATTTTTGCTGCACCAGCGCGCGCACCCGTACCCGCATCAGCGCATAGCCCAGGCCAAGCCCCAGCACCGCCAGCAGCGTGCGGAACCACCATGTTTTCCAGGCCGGCGGCGTGATGGTGATCGCCAGCGCGGTCGGCGCCTCGCCCCACACGCCATCCTTGTTGCCGGCCCGGACCCGGAACACGTAATGCCCCGGATCGAGGTTGGTATAGGTGGCGAAGCGCTTGCCGGCATCGGTGCTGACCCAGCCCTGGTCGAAGCCTTCGAGCTGGTACAGGTAGCGGTTGCGCTGGGGGTCGGCAAAATGCAGGGCGGCGAATTCGAGCGACAGCACGCTGTCGCGGTACGACAGCGTGATCGATTTCGCATCTTCGATGGCGCCATCGAAGATAACCCCATCGAGCTTCTGGCCGGCGCGCAGCGGGCGGTTGAAGATCAGGAAGTCGGTGATCACCACCGCCGGCGGGTACGGGTTTTCGCGGATCGCCTCGGGACGGAACGAGGTCAGGCCATTGATGCCGCCGAAGTGCAGGCTGCCGTCGCCCAGGCGCGCGGCCGAGCCGACAAAGTAGGAGCCGTCGGTCAGGCCATCGCGCGAGGTGTAGCGCTTGACCTGCCCGTTGGACGGGTCGAGGCGCACCATGCCGGCGGTGCTGCTGACCCACAGCATGCCCGCGTCGTCTTCCAGGATGGCCCCGATCGGATCGGAAGCGGCCGCGCCGTTGAGCGCGAAGAAGCGAAAACGCACCTGCCCGTCCGCGCCGGTTTCGACCCGGTGCAGGCCGCCCGCGGTGCCGACCCAGAGCTGGCCCTTGCGCGACTCGAACAGATAATAGATGCGGCTGTGGCGCAGGCTGGCCGGATTGGCCGGGTCGTAGCGGTAATGGGTGAAGCGGCCGGTGGCCTGGTCCAGCCGTTCGAGGCCGTTGTCGGTGCCGATCCAGATGAAGCCCTGGCGGTCTTCCAGCATCGCGAAGCCGTGGTTCTCGCCCAGGCTGTACGGATTGTCCGGATCGTGGCGCCAGGCGCTGCGCTTGCCGCTGGCCGGATCGTAGCGCAGCACCCCGCCGCGCGTGAGCACCCACAGCATGCCGGCGCGGTCGATCATCAGGCGCTGGATATAGGAAGTGGCGGCGTCGCTGCCGATCGGCAGCGGCGTCGAACGGCCGCTTTGCTTGTCAATCCACGACAGCCCGGTGGGCGTGCCGACCCACACGCGTTCGGGCGCCACCGCCAGCGCGGTCACCAGTTCGCCGGGAACCAGGCGCGTGACCGTGGCGCTGGCCACGTCCAGCCGGTTGACGCCGCCGCCGGTGGTGCCCAGCCACAGGGTGTCCTTGCCATCGGCCGCGACGACACGGATCTTGTTTGAACTGAGGCTGCTGGCGTCCTCCGGAATATGCGCGAGCCGGTTAAAGCCGCCGCTGGCAATGTCGACCCGGTTCACGCCACCGAACCAACTGCCGACCCACAGCGTGCCACTGCGGTCGAGGAAAGTGGCCGCGATCCGGTTATCCGACAGCGAATGGCGGTCGAGCGCCAGGTGGCGGTAGCTGACAAACCTGTCGCTGGCGGGGTCGCGCCACAGCAAGCCATCGAGTTCGGTTCCCACCCACAGGCCGCCCTTGGCATCGTGGTACAGCGACAGCACGCGCACCGCGCCGACGCCGTCGTCCATGCCGATCTGGCGCCGCGCCGGCGCTGCCCCGCCCAGCTGCCACGCATGCAGGCCGGCGCCGGTGCCGATCCATAAAGTGCGGTTCGGTCCGAGCGAGAGCGACAGCACCTGGTTGCGCGCGGCTTCCTGCGGCGCGCCGAGGGTAAAGCGCTCGAAACGCCGCGCACCGGGCGCGAGACGGTCCAGGCCGGAGGCGGTGCCGACCCACAGGCTGCCATCGGTATCGCGCGCCAGGGTGTTGACCCGGTCGTCGCTCAGGCTGGCCGGGTCGGCCGGATCGTGGCGCGTGGTGGCGAAACGGCCGCTGGCCGGGTCGAAGTGCTTGAGCCCTTCGCCGGTGGCCAGCCACAGGCCGCCGCGCCCGTCGCCAACGATGGCCGACACCACGCGGTTGTTCAAGCCGTCCGACGCATTGCCGGCGCTGGCGTAACGGACGAATTTTTGCGGGCCGCGTTCGTACCGGATCAGGCCCCCCTTGGTGCCGAACCACAGGCGGCCCTGCTCGTCCTCGAACGCGGCGGAGACGTAATTGTCGGCGATGCTGCCGGCATCGGCCGGGTCGTTCTTGAAGACGGTCATGCGGTAGCCGTCATAGCGGTTCAGGCCAGCCTGGGTGCCGAACCACATGAAGCCCTGGCGGTCCTGCAGGATGCTGTGCACCGATTCCTGCGACAGCCCCTGTTCGAGTCCGATGTGTTCGAAGCGCAGGCTGCGCACCGGTGCCGCCTGCGCCGCGCCCATGCACGCCAGCGCCAGCAGCCCGGCCAGGGCCAGACGGGGCAGCATCGGGTTCGGGCGGGTGGTGAATCGAAGCTTCATTCGGGCGTTCCACGCAGCAATAGGAGTAATCTAACAGATGCCCGGCCGCGGATGACAATTACTTGCTGTCCTCCTCCTTATGTTTCCCCTCTGGACAAACGGCGCGGGCGCCCCTACAATAGCGCTTCTTCGGAAAGCAAGCGATCCGAAGCGTGGTAGAAGCACCGGAAAGAAACGAGCCAGCAAATCAAGGGTTCCGGAAACAAGGTGAAGCTGCTATAATATTTGCTTACGCGGCTGTAGCTCAGCTGGATAGAGTACTTGGCTACGAACCAAGGGGTCGTGGGTTCAATTCCTGCCAGCCGCACCAAAATTCGTCAAGATCGAGGGCCTGTGAAGAAATTCACAGGCCCTTTTTCTTTACGGTGCCATTTCTTTATTCGGCTTTTCTGCGCCATATGCTTGGGAAGATTTGGCAAAGTCAAAATAGGCTGCTATAATATTTGCTTAAGCGGCTGTAGCTCAGCTGGATAGAGTACTTGGCTACGAACCAAGGGGTCGTGGGTTCAATTCCTGCCAGCCGCACCAAAATTCGTGATGACGAAGGGCCTGTGAAGAAATTTACAGGCCCTTTTTCTTTGTGTCGCAGTGTTTTATTCGGCAATCAGTAAAAATCTTCTCAGGAAGATTTGGCATTTCAAAAATACGCTGCTATAATCTTTGCTTCTGCGGCTGTAGCTCAGCTGGATAGAGTACTTGGCTACGAACCAAGGGGTCGTGGGTTCAATTCCTGCCAGCCGCACCAGAAATTCGTCAGGACGAAGGGTCCGGGGAGAAATCCCCGGGCCCTTTTTCTTTTGTCCAAAGCACAGTCCGCCTAGAACGCGCGGCTGACGGTCAGCACCAGCCCATTGCGCGAAGCGATCCCCTCTCGCGACGGGGCGTACGCACCCTGCTGCGCATGCAGGGCATCCCACGCGGCCTGCAATTTCCACGCATCGACGCTCATGCCGATGCCGATGCGGCCATCGAGCCGGGTGCCCGAGGTGTAGCGCGGCACCGCCGACACCGCGCGCAGATAGCCGATGCGCGCGAACAGGCCCACGTCGTCGCTCAGGGCCAGGCCGCCATTGACTTCGCTGTACACAGTGTGCATCGCCGTGCCCATGTAGGCGGGCGAATACGACACCCTGCCGCTGAGCCGGTCGCTGCCCAGCCCCACATACACTTCGTGGTAGTTCAGGGCCGACATGGTGGTGAAGGTATGGTTCGAGGCACCCGCTTCCCACGAGCCGCCCGCCGCCATCCGCCGCGCGTAACCGGCATAGCCGATCGCGTACAGCCCGCGCGGGGTGTTGTTCATCTTGAGCAGGGAGGCGAACGCGCCCGCATACCAGCCGCTGCGGGTGTCGAACGACAGGTTGAACTGGGCCACCGGGTCGCCCCTGCTGTAGCCGACGCCGCGGTAATAATAGTCGGAGACCAGCGACAGGCTGCCGCTGGCCTGGGCGCGCGCGTCGCTGCCGGCCCCGCAGCACGCCAGTGCCAGCGCCAGCGGCCATCTACGCAACGACACCCCCGCGCGCGGCGGCGTGGTTCAGGGCTGGCGGGCGATCTTGGGCGGCGTGACCTCGACGCAAACGCATGTACATTTTCCTGTGAGGCGGGTGACGGTGGCGCAAAGGTTGATACCGCCCGGCTGCAGCACGATGCTCGATCGCACCTGCGGCAAGGTGAGCCCGGGACGCAGCTCGCTCAGCACGGCCATCATGCCAGAGATATGCGCCGCTGAATAGGACGACCCCGACACCATGCCCCAGCGCGCGCCCGGCGCCGCCGTCGGGATGTCGCGTCCGGGCGCCATCAGCACCTGTGCCGTCAGTTGGCGGCGGCTGTCGGCCGCCACCGCGAACACGCCCGGGTGCGAGGCCGGAAAACCGCCATCGGCGCTGGCCGCATCGACCGCCCCCACCACCCGCACGCCGCGCGCGCACGCCACGTCGATCAGTTCGCGCAGCAGGCGGTCGGCCGGGCCGGACAAACTCAGGTTGATCACCTGGGCCCCGTGCATCAGCGCGAAGTTGAGGGCCTTGGCCAGGGTGAAGCTGTTGCAGCGGGTGGCGCCGCCTGCCACCTGCCAGCACGCGCGCAGCGCCATCAGGCGCGCGTCCGGCGCCACGCCTTCGATCCCAACCCCGTTGCCGGCCAGCGCCGCGATCACCCCCGCCACGCCGGTGCCGTGCGTTTCGGCCGCATACGGCTGGCCATCGACGAAGTTTTCCTGGAAGGCGAGCTGCCCGGCCAGGTCCGGGTGGTCGGCTTCGACGCCGCTGTCGATCACTGCCACCAGCACCTTGCGCCCGGTGGCGGCCTTGCGCACTTCGCCCAGCTGCCATTGCCGCGCGGCCGGCTGCACCGGGTACAGCGGGTCGCTGGCCTGGGCCGAAAAGGTATTGATCGCTTGCGCCCAGTCGACCCGGGCGTCGCGCGAGAGCACCTCGACGATCTTGCCCGGCTCGGCGCCGGGCGGTTCGGCCATGCGGTAGCAGTCCACGTTCAGGGCCGGCATGGCCCAGCCTTCGAGGATGGTCAGGCCATGTTCGCGCGCCAGCGCCTCGGCAACGCGGCGCCGTGCCAGGCGTCCGGCGTCGTCACGGTAGTTGGCGCCGTACGAGGCGTCGGGCCGGAAGTGCGGCGCCGGCAAATGCAGCATCACCAGGATCTGGCGCGGCGCGCTTGCCTCCGCCGCCGGCTCCTCCTGCCCGCCGGCGCGGCAGGCCAGCGACATGAGCAGCAGCGCCGCCGCCAGCAGATAGCGCATCACGGCGCGCTCCTCGGCGTGAGCGCTTCGGCCAGTTGCACCGCCGGTTCGGCCCGCAGCGCAGCCAGCGCGCCGGCCTGGCGTTCCGGCGGCGCGCCCAGCACGAAGGCGCCGGTCACAGTCGGCCCGTCGACCACGCGCGCGCCGCTGGCCTGCAGGATACGCTGCACCTCGCGCAGACTGGCGTCGGGATGGAACATCACCACCATCGCAGCGGCCGGCGCCGTCTCGCCATTACTCAGCGCCTGGTAAGCGCCGCCTTCGGCGCCAGGCATGGCCAGCCGCACGGCCAGCACCGCAATCAGCGCGCCCTGTCCCGCCAGCGCCCACGGCATCCAGCCGCCGCCAAGCCAGGCGCGCAGGCCCGCCGCAAAAGGCGGCGCCGCGCGTTGCTGGAGGCCGAGGCGCGGCATCAGGCGCGCCAGTGCCCGTTCCGGATCGAGGCCGGACGGTTCGGCCGGTGCGGCGGCGCGCAAGCGGCGCTGCCATTCGACCTCGCCCGCGCACTCGGCGCAGTGCGGCAGGTGCGCACTGACCTGGGCCGCCGCGGCTTGGTCCAGGGTGCCGTTGACGAACCACGGCAGCAAATCGCGCATCGCCTGGTGCGCTGCGCTGGTCGGTTCTTGGTTCAGGTTCATAAGAGTTCTTCCTGATGTGCGGACAGCAGCACCTTGAGGCGCTGCCGCGCATGAAACATCCGCGTCTTCACGGTATTGACCGGGCAACCCATCGTCTCGGCGATTTCCTGGTAGCCCATGTCGTGGTAATAAGTCAATGTAACGACCACCCGCTGTTCGAGCGACAGCGCCTTGAGCGCCTCGCCCACCCCCTGCTGCAACTGCTGGCGCGCGATGGCGTGCTCCGGTTCCTGGCGCGCGTCGCCCGCTTCCAGCTCAAAATTCGATTCCACCGGCTCGTCGCGCTGGTTGACCGCCTTGAGCCCCTGCCGGTAAGCGATGGCGAACACCCAGGTCGACACCTTGCAGCTATGGTCGAAGGTATGCGCCTTCTGCCACACCACCAGCATGGTGTCGTTGACGATCTCCTCGATCAGGGCGGCGTTGCGCACCATCCGGTCCAGGAAACGCGCCAGCCGCCCGAAGTAGATGCGGTACAGGGCCTGGAAGGCGTCCCGGTCCCCGCCCGCGATCAGGGCAATCAACTCCGTTTCGGCGCTGCCGGCCGGCGCCGCCGGCGCGCCCCCGAAACGCGCTCTCCATTGTCTAAGCATCCTGCGATTTTCTCCAATTATGCGGTGAATACTTGCTCACATCGAAAAGGTTCATGCTGCCGAGAAAAAATGTGGTGTTCCGACCCAGGCAACGATTCTACACGTGGCTATTTTTACAAAATATTTTGAAAAAGCATTGAACCTTTTGGCTGCGGGCGCGTATTGACCGAGCAACAAGACGACCAAGGACCGCATGTTGTTCGCCCTCCCCGCCCTGTGCGGCCCCCAATTGCTCGATCACTCGGCGGCCAGCCTGTTGCGCCTGTTGCTGCTCGCCCCCTTGCTGGAGGAATGGATCGTGCGGGCCGGCCTGCAGGAATGGCTGATGCGGCGGCGCTTGCACGCGGCGCTGGTCCTGGGCGTGCCGGCGCTCGCATTCAGCCTGCTGCATGTGGCCTCGGGCTGGCAGGCGGTGACGGCGGTGTTGTTGCCGGGCCTCGCCTTCGGACTGGTTTATCGCCGCTGGCGCGACTGGCGGCTGTGCGCCCTGGTCCACGCGCTGTGTAACGGTTTCGCACTGAGTTTTTGCAGTTTCAGCACCTATTAATCAATACATCAACCAGGAGTAGCAATGACGGGATTTCGACTGAACCAATCCGGCCTCGGCGCCGGGCTGTGCGCGCTGCTGGCGATGGGCCAGGCCCACGCGGCCGATGCCCTGCACGGAAAAAGCCTGTACCTGAACGGCCCCCCGAGCGGCGGCGCAGCCTGCGCCCGCTGCCACACCGCCTCACCGGCGGCGAACGTCAGCAAGATCCTGAACGCGGCCGATAATCCGGCCGCCATCAGCGCCGCGATTGCCGCCAACAAGGGCGGCATGGGTAATATCTACGCCGGTAAATTCACCGCAGTCGACCTGGCCGACCTGGCGGCCTTCATTGGCAATCCGGGCGTCGTCGCGGCGCCGGCGGCCAGCCTGAACCCCGCCAGCCTGGCCTTCAGCGGCACCGCGCTCGGACAGGCCAGCAGCGCCCTGAGCGCCACCCTGGCCAACACCGGCTCAGGCACCCTGAACATCGACACCATCGGCGTGACCGGCGCGGCCGCCGCCGATTTCAGCATCGCCGGCGGCACCTGCGCCCCTGGCGGCGCGCTCGCCGCCGGCGCCGATTGCACGGTGCTGGTCAGCTTCAAGCCAAGCGTGGCCGGCGTGCGCAACGCCAGCCTGGCAGTGGCCCACAACGGCACCGGCGGCAGCAGCAGCGTGGCCCTGAGCGGCACCGGAAATGCATCGCCCCAGGCCACCATCGGCGTGTCGGCCGCCAGCCTCAATTTCGGCGCGCTGGTGACCAACGTGGCGTCCGCGCCACAGAGCGTCACCGTCAGTAACAGCGGCCAGACCGCCCTCACCTTCAGCGCCATCACGCTGACGGGCGCCAACAGCGCCATCTTCACGCTGGGCGGCGACTGCGCGATCAGCAAGCCGCTCGCCAGCGGCGCCACCTGCGCCTTGACGGTGCGCGCCCAGCCCACAGCTACTGGCGCCTTCGCGGCCAGCCTGAACCTGGCGTCGAACGCCGCCAACGGCAACGTCACCATCGGCCTGGCCGGCAGCGGCGCCAGCGCGGCAGCGGCGGCAAGCGCCACGCCAAGCGTGCTCGCTTTCGGCAGCCAGGCCATCGGCGCGGCCGGCGCGACGCAAACCATCGCGCTGACCAATACCGGCAACGTGGCCGTGACATTCGCCTCGCTCGCCGTCAACGGGTCCGCCGCCATCAGCCTGGCGCCGGGCAACCACTGCGGCGCGGCGCTGGCACCTGGCGCCAGCTGCGGCGTGCCGCTGCTGTTCACGCCCACGGCCGAAGGCGCGGTCACGGCCACGCTGGTGGCCAGCTTCAACGGCGGCAGCGTGCAGGTGGGCGTCAGCGGCGCCGGCACCAGCGCCGCCGTCGCCAAGCCAACCCTGTCGGACGCGGGCCCGATCGGTTTCGGCCAAATCCAGGTCGGCAAAAGCGCCGCGCCGCACACGACGGTATTGAGCAATCCCGGCACCGCCGCGCTCAAGATCGCCACCCTGGTGGCCGATGGCACCAACGGCGCCGATTTCGTCCTGGGCGGCTCGTGCGCCGTCAACGGCAGCGTCAGCCCCGCCGCCAGCTGCACCATCGAGACCAGCTTCAAGCCGGGCGCACCGGGCGCGCGCAGCGCCACCCTGCTGCTGCTCACCGACGGCGGCACGCAGTTTTCTCTGCCGCTCACCGGTACCGGCACCGCTATCGCCGCCGCGCCGGCGCTCACGCTGGCGCCGCAATCATTCGACTTCGGCGCCAGCGCGGCATCCAAACGCTTCACGCTCAGTAATGCGGGCAGCGCGGCCATCAACCTGTCGGCAGCGAACTTCAGCGGGCCATTCGCGCGCGTGCTTGGTGCCAGCGGCTGCCCGGCCTTGCCGTTTGCGCTGCAACCGGGTGCATCGTGCGACATGGTGATCGGCTACACCCCGGCCGCCGCCGGCGCCAGCAACGGCAGCGTCGTGCTCCAGGCAGATGGCGGCGGCAGCTGGACCATCGCGCTGGCCGGCCAGGCTGCGGCTACTGCGGCCAATGCGCCGCCGGCACAAAACCAGGGCGGCGGTGGCTGTTCGTCCGTACGCGACGGCAGCGACCCGATGCTGGCCCTGCTGGCACTGATGGCGGCAGCCGTCCTCTTCTGGCGCCGGCGCAATCCGGCGCAGCCCTGACCGATCACTTTAGGAATTGGCATGAACAACTTCAAACGCAATACACGCGCGCTGGCCGCGTCCCTCGTCCTGGCGCTGCTGGCGGTGCCGGCAAGTGCGCTGGATGCGGGCAAGCCCGCACCGGCGTTCGACCTCGCGGGGCCGGATGGCGCGGTCAAGCTCGAAAAATACGCCGGCAAGGTGGTCTACCTCGACTTCTGGGCATCGTGGTGCGGCCCGTGCCGCCAATCGTTCCCGTGGATGAACGAGATGCAGGCCAAGTACGGCGCGCAAGGCCTGCAGATCGTCGGCGTCAACGTCGACGCCAAGGTGGACGACGCGCGCGGCTTCCTGGCCACCACCCCGGCCAGGTTCGCGATCGGCTTCGATCCGGCCGGCGCCACGCCGCGCAGCTACGGCGTCAAGGGCATGCCGAGCAGCGTGCTCATTGGCGCGGACGGCAAGGTGCTGTTCGAGCATAGCGGCTTCAAGGCCGCCGACCGCGACCAGCTGGAAACCAAGATCAAGGCTGCACTGGGAGCGAAAAAATGAAGACGATGAGCGTAATGTTGTGCCGCCTCGGCGCGCTGGCGGCGCTGGCCGCCGGCGCCACCGGCTGCTCGGCCATCACGCCGGTGCAAGCCTGGGAAAAGGGCACGCTGGCCAAGCCGGAAATGCTGATGGAAGGCGACGGCCTCGAAACGCGCTTCAACGAACATATTTACACGAGCCGCGAGGCGGCGTCCGGCGGTAGCGGTGTCGGCGGCGGCGGCTGCGGTTGCAACTAAGAGGAATGAACAAGCACATGACCACCCCACTGCCCCCCGCACAACCCGCGGCCCTTGGCCACGCCCTCCTGGCGGCGGCGCTGATGCTGCCTGGCCTGGTGCACGCCGAAACGCCGCCGGAGCACGGCTCCATCAGCGTCAAGCTGCTCAGTTACGAAGAGAACCAGTCCGGCATGGACCGCATCCGCGTGCGCGCGCCATCGATTTCCGTGGTCGCTCCGGTGGCCGGCGTCTGGTCGGTGGCCGGTTCGCTGACGGCCGACGATGTCTCCGGCGCGTCGCCGCGCTACCACACGGCCGTCTCGGGCGCCTCGCGCATGAGCGACGACCGCAAGGCCGGCGATGCCGCCGTCACGCGCTATTTTTCGCGCGGCAGCCTGACCGTCGGCGCGGCCTACTCGACCGAGCATGACTACGACTCGCGCGCCCTGTCGGTGACCGGCACCATGTCAAGCGACGACAAGAACACCACCTGGTCGCTCGGCATGGGCGGCTCGGACGATTCGATCAATCCGGTGAACTTCATCGTGCGCGACGAATCGCGCCAGACCGTGAACTTCCTCGCCGGCGTCACGCAGGTCATGGGACCGAACGACCTGGCGCAGCTGACCGTGACCCACAACCGTGGCCACGGCTATTTTTCGGACCCGTACAAGGCGTTCGACAACCGCCCGCGCCAGCGCAACCAGAGCACGCTGATGGGACGCTGGAACCATCACCACGCCGCCACCGGCGGCACCAGCCGCGTCAACTACCGCTATTACACCGATAACTACGGCATCCGCGCCCATACCTTCGGCGGCGAGTACGTACAGCCGGTCGGCCAGGGCTGGATCGTCACCCCGTCGGCGCGCCTGTATTCGCAGCGCGCGGCGCGCTTTTACTTCGATCCGGTGTACGACGGCGTGCTGGGCGAGCCATTCCGGCCCGGTTATGCCAGCAACCCCGATGGCTACTCGTCGGCCGACCAGCGCCTGTCGGGTTTCGGCGCCGTGACCTTGGGGATCAAGGTCGCCAAGCAGCTCGGCCGCGACTGGATCGTCGACGTCAAGCTGGAAGCCTATCAGCAGCGCGGCAGTTGGCGCCTGTTCGACAAAGGCAGCCCGGGACTGGAGCCGTTGCGCGCCCACAGCATCCAGCTGGGCCTCACGCGGCAGTGGTAATGGACGTGCAGGCATTCCCCTTCGAGGCCATGGCCAGCCGCTGCGAGCTGCGCCTGGCGCTCGCGCCGGGCGTCGATGGCGCTCGCCTGGCGCAGCTGGCCATCGACGAGGTGCTGCGCATCGAGCACACCTATTCGCGCTACCGCACCAGCGGCATTGTGGCCCGCATCAACAATGCCGCCGGACGCGACCCGGTGGCCTGCGACGACGAGACCAATGCCCTGCTGGACTACGCCTGCGTGCTGCACACCACCAGCGGCGGCCTGTTCGACATCACCTCGGGCGTGCTGCGGCGTGCCTGGGACTTCCGCCGCCCCGAGCTGCCGGCGCAGGCGGCGCTCGACGCGTTGCTGCCGCTGGTCGGCTGGCAGCACGTCGAGCGCGAGCATGGCGCCATCCGCCTGGCCAAAGCGGGGATGGAAATCGACTTCGGCGGCTTCGGCAAGGAATACGCGGCCGACCGCGCGGCGGCGCTGCTGGCGGCAAACGGCGTGCGTTACGGCTACGTCAACCTGGGGGGAGACCTGCGCATCATCGGGCCGCAGCCCAGCGGCGCCCCCTGGTCGATCGGCGTGCAAGACCCGCGCGACACCGAACGCCTGGCTGGCGCGATCCCGATTGCCAGCGGTGCGCTGGCCACCAGTGGCGACTACGAACGTTTCATCGACATCGGCGCACGCCGTTACTGCCATGTGCTCGACCCGCGCAGCGGCATGCCGGTGTCGCACTGGCGCTCGGTCAGCGTGCTCGGGCCCCTGGCCATTGCCGCCGGCAGCTGTTCCACCATCGCCATGCTGATGCAGGAGGACGGACTGGCCTTCCTCGACAACTCCGGCATGGCCTATCTCGCCATCGACCAGCAAGGCCAGTGCTTCCGCAAGGATGCCTGAGCCAACTACCGAACTAACTACTGGAGAACCACCATGACATCCGCACCCTTCCTGAGATGGCTGCTCTCGCTGCTGGCCATGCTCGCCTTTGCCGGCTGGGCGGGCAAGGCCGCCGCGGCCGACGACTTCCTCGACCCCGAACAAGCCTTCGTGCTGCGCACCGAGGTGCGTGACGGCGGGGCGATAGCCCTGCGCTGGACCATCGCGCCCGGCTACCACCTGTACCGCGACCGGCTGGCCTTCACCGGCGCCGCCGGCGACCCAGCCATCCCCGCACCGGCACTGCCGGCCGGCATCCGCAAGTTCGACGAGAACTTCAACAAGGAGATGGAAACCTACCAGGGCCAGCTCGACGTGGCACTGTCGCCGGCGCCGGGCAAGCCGTTCACCCTGAACGTCGCCTACCAGGGCTGCGCCGACGCGGGCCTGTGCTACGCGCCGGTCACCAAGACCTATCTGGTCGATCCGGCCAAACCCGGCGTGCTGGCAGCGCGGACGGAGGCCCCGCCCCCGGCCGCAGCTGCGCCACCGGCGGCCAGCGCATCGGGCAATACAGCGGCCAGCGCCGCCGCACCCGAAGACGACACCACCCTCGCCCAGCGCACCCTGCAAAGCGGTAGCCTGTGGCGCATCGGCAGCGCTTTCCTTCTATTCGGCCTGCTGCTGTCGTTCACGCCGTGCGTGCTGCCGATGGTGCCGATCCTGTCGTCGATCATCGTCGGCGAAGGCTCGGTCTCGCGCGGGCGCGGCCTGCTGCTCGCTTGCGCCTATTGTCTCGGCATGGCGCTGGTCTACACGGCGCTGGGCGTCGGTGCCGGGCTGGCGGGCGAAGGCCTGGCCGGCGCGCTGCAAAAACCGTGGGTGCTGCTGACCTTCGGCGCGCTGCTGGTCGGCCTGGCGCTGTCGATGTTCGACGTCTACCAGCTGCAACTGCCAAGCGCACTGCAAACGCGCCTCTCCAGTACCGGCGGCGCGGTGCGCGGCGGACGCTTCGTGGGCGTGTTCATCATGGGCGCGCTGTCGGCACTGATCGTCGGTCCGTGCGTGGCCGGTCCGCTGGCCGGCGCGCTGCTCTACATCAGCCAGACCGGCAACGCCTGGATCGGCGGCTGGGCCCTGTTTTCGATGGCGCTCGGGATGAGCGTGCCGCTGCTGCTCACCGGCCTGTCGGCCGGCAGCCTGCTGCCGCGCGCCGGCGCCTGGATGAATGGCGTGAAAAAGGTGTTCGGCATGCTGCTCATCGCGGTCGCCATCTGGATGGTGTCGCCGGTGTTCCCGGTGCCGGTGATGATGGCGCTGTGGGGCGGCTTTGCGATCCTGGGCGCGCTGTTCCTGCACGTGGGCCAGGCCCTGCCGCCGCACAGCGGGGCTGGTGCATATGCCGGCAAGGCGCTGGGCGTGCTGATGCTGGTCGGCGGCCTGTTCGAGCTGGCCGGCGCGGCCAGCTCGGGACGCGATGTGCTGCAACCGCTGGCGCATTTGCGCGGCGGCGGCGCCGGCGGCACGGCGCTCGCGCATGCCGAGAGCGGTCCGCAGTTCACCCGCATCCGCACCGTGGCCGAACTGGAACGCGCGCTGGCCGATACCAGCACGCCGGTGCTGCTCGACTTTTACGCCGACTGGTGCGTGGCCTGCAAGGAGATGGAACGCATGACCTTCCCGGACGGCGCGGTGGCCGCATCGATGAAGAAAATGCGCCTGATCCAGGTGGATGTGACGGCCAACAATGCGGACGACCGCGCGCTGATGAAAAAATTCAGCCTGTTCGGGCCACCGGGCATCATCCTGTTCGATGCCAAGGGCAAGGAAGTGCCGCAAGGGCGCATCATCGGCTTCGTGCCGGCCCAGCGCTTCGCCGAGCGCCTGCAGGCGGCGCACGGCACGGCCGGCTGATTACAGCAGCCAGTCGATCGGCAGCGTCGACAGGATGCCGACCGCCGCGCGCTGCCAGAAGCCGGTACCGGGCTCGGTGTCGTGGCGGATTTCCTTATCCCCCACGCGCTCGGTCCAGTACAACGCACCGCCAGGCGCCAGGCGCACCCGGTAGGCGCGCGCCGGCACCTGTTCGCGCAGCACGCGCGCCATGCGCGCAGCCATCGCCGGGCTTTCGATGACGAAGCCCATTTCGGTATTCAGGTCGGCCGAGCGCGGATCGAAATTGAACGAGCCGATAAACACGCGCTTGCCGTCCACCGAAAACGTCTTCGCGTGCAGGCTCGATCGGGAGCTGCCAAGCTTGCCCTTTTTCGCCGCATCGGGCCCGCCGTCGACGCCACGGTGCAGCTCATACAGCGTCACACCCGCTTCCAGCAAAGGCTTGCGCCATTTGGCGTAGCCCGCGTGGACGGCCGCCACGTCGGTCGCTTCGAGCGAATTGGTCAGGATGCGCACCTCCACCCCGCGCGCGGCCATCGCCACGAAATTGGCAGCCCAGGTTTTGCCAGGCACGAAATACGCCGATACCAGTTCCACCGTGCTGGCCGGTTCGCCCAGCAGGCGGCGCAACTGGTAAGCCACCCGGGTTTCCGGCGCTTCCGTGCCCAGCACCTTGTCCGGATGGTCGCTCACCAGCGTGGTGCGGGCCCACTCGAACGGCAGGCTGCGCCCGGCCAGCTGCGCCGCGAACGGCGATGCGCGCACCGCCGCCAGGTAATCGCGCGCCTCGTCCCCTTGCGCCGCCAGCCGCTGCGCGCCACCCGCCGCCGGCCCCACCAGCAGGCTGACCGGATAGGCCGAACGGCTGTTCCAGTAACGGTCGAAGTCGCGCGAGACGGCGTCGACCACCGGGCCGACCGCCAGCACGTCCAGGTCGACGAACAGCATGCCGCCCTCCACCCCGAAGTATTCATCGCCGATATTGCGCCCGCCGATGATGGTCGCCGCGTTGTCGGCGGTGAAGGACTTGTTGTGCATGCGCCGGTTCAGGCGCGAAAACGCGCCCAGCAAGCCGAGCGCGCGGTGTTCGCGCATGGCGAAGGGATTGAACAGGCGCACCTCGATATGCGGATCGGCGTCGAGCGCGGCCAGCATCGGGTCGAGGCCCTTGGTGTTGTTATCATCGAGCAGCAGGCGCACGCGCACGCCGCGCGCTGCCGCCGCGCGCAGCGCGTTGAGCATCAGGATGCCAGTGGTATCGTTGCGCCAGATATAGTATTGGACGTCGAGGGTGCGCTCGGCGGCGCCGGCCAGCATGGCGCGCGCGGCGAAGGCGTCGTGCCCGTTGGCCAGCGAGTGCAGGCCCGACATGCCCGGATGCATGGCGCCCAGCGGCGCCATGGCCGCGCCCAGGCGCGTGTCGCCAGTGGCGGCGATATACTGGCTGGCCGCGCGGCTGTCGAGCGCGGGCAGGCCGGCGCAGCCGGACAGGGTGGCCGCCAGCAGCAACAGGGCCGCCAGCGCGCGCAGCGCCTGGATGGGTCGTGTTTTCATGCTTCCTCCAGGACTGTTGTCCGTGCCCGATAATACCGACATTCAACTATCCGGACCCGCTCTATGAAAAATACACCAGCATGACGGCCAGCCTGGGGCCATTCAGCTTCCAGAGCGCCCACCTGCTGCTGCTGATATCGCTACTTATAGCATGCGGTCTTGGCAACTGGGTTGGGCGCCATCAGAAGGTCAGGACCGGAAAAGTGCTGCTCGACATGCTGCTGGCCGGGCTGGTGGCGGGACGGATCGTGTTCGTGGCCACCTGGTTCACGCAGTACCGCGCGGCGCCGCTGTCGATCATCGATATCCGCGATGGCGGCTTCACGCCGTGGGCGGTGCTGCTGGCCGGCCTGGCCTACGGCAGCTGGCGCATGCTGCGCAACCCGCGCCTGCGCAATCCGCTGGCGGCCGGCATGCTGGCGGGGGCGCTGGCCTGGTTCACGTCGGGGGCGCCGCTGCTGCTCAAGCTAAGCGAACGCAAGAGCTTGCCGGCGATGACGCTGGTCACGCCCACCGGCGTGCCGGTCACGCTGGCGGCGTTGGCGCAAGGGCGGCCGGTGGTGGTCAACCTGTGGGCCAGCTGGTGCCCGCCTTGCCGGGCCGAAATGCCACTGCTGGCCGCCGCGCAGCAGCGTGAGCGCAATGTGGTGTTTGTGTTCGTCAACCAGGGCGAAGATGCGCACACCGTGCGGGCGTACGTAAACGGCAGCGCACCGACGCTGGTCAATGTGGTGCTCGATGCCAGTTCGGGCATGGGACGCGAGGTGGGGTCAAGCGCGCTGCCGACCACCCTGTTTTTTGATGCCAGCGGCCGGCTTGCCGATTCACACCTCGGCGCCGTGTCGTCCGCCTCGCTGGAGAGCAAGCTGGCGCGCCTGCGCAAGCCGGAGTAATTACATATCGTCCATCGCGGCAAACAACCCGGCGGGCAATTCCTGCTCGATTTGCACGGTCCGGTTACGCCCTTCCTGCTTGGCTTCGGCCATGGCTTTTTCGGCGCGCTGGATCATCATCTCGGCCGTTTCGGCCGGCGCATTGGTGGTCAGGCCGGCTGAAAAGGTCACCGTGGTGCCGGGCGTGAGCGTATCCCAGCCGAAAGCGGCCACCTTGGCGGTGAGGCGGTTCATCGCCAGCACGCCCTGGTGCAGCCAGGTGGCCGGCAAGATCACGCCGAACTGATCGCTTTCGATGCGGCCGAAGCGGTCCAGCGTACGCAGCAACTCGGTGGCCGAGCGCGTGATGCCCTGCAACACGGCGTCGCCGATGTCGTGCCCGAACTTGTGGTTGACTTCCTTCATGTGATCGATGCCGATCATGGCGAAACAAAACGGCTGGCCGGTGCGCGAGGAGCGCTGCAATTCTTCGGCCACCAGCTCGGTCAGCGCGCGCCGGTTCAGCGCGCCGGTCAGGATGTCGTGGCGCGTGAGCGACTCGGTCAGGTCCAGGATTGCCTGTTCTTTTTCAGCCAGCCTGGCGCGCAAGGGCGCGCATGCCGGGCAACCGTCGCATTCTGTGCTCATGTAAATTCCTTGAAGAGGTGGTCCGATAGCCAGAGCTTAACGCCGGAGTTACCTGCAATCAAGCATTATCCGTGGCCGGCAGCGGCGATGTCGCCTGCGGCGCGCCTTTCGGCGCCGCGCCGAGACGGCACATGACGTAGCGGTTGCGGCCGGCCTGCTTGGCCGCGTACAGCGCCTCGTCCGCCAGCGCGAGATACTCGTCGGCACCAGCCGCACCGCCGCGCCCGATGGCGATGCCGACGCTGGTGCTCACCTGCAAGCTGGCGCCGGCCGCCAGGAAGGGGGTGCGCGCCATGTCGAGGATCTTTTCAGCCAGGATTGTCGGTTCGATATCGTCGCGCAAGCCCTCGAAGATGGCCACGAATTCGTCGCCGGCCAGGCGCGCCACGCTGTCGGTCGAGCGCACCGCCGTGCGCAGGCGGCGGGCGAATTCGACCAGGACTTCATCCCCCGCCTTGTGCCCGTAGGTATCGTTGATCGCCTTGAAATGGTCGATGTCGAGGTAGGCCAGCGCGATGGCGGTGTTGCTGCGCGCCGCCCGTCCCAGGGCGGCAGCAAAGGTTTCCTCGAACATGCGGCGATTGTCAATGCCGGTGAGAATATCGGTGCGGGCCTGGGCTTCCAGGTTCAGCTCGGCCTGGCGGCGTTGCTGCGAAAGCGTGTAGAACGCTCGGCTGAGTTCGCCGAACTCGTCGGGCCGGCGTACATTGAACACCTCGATATCGGCGCTGCCGTCGACAATGCCGGCCACGTGGCGGCGCAGTCCGCCCAAGGGACGCAGCAGGCGCAAGATGGCCAGCCAGCCGGCCAGTCCGGCCAGCGCCGCCACTGCCACCGAGGCCAGCAGCGCGGTCGGGCGCATGCGGATCAGGGGCGTGAACGCTTCCTCGACCGGGTACACGGCGCCCAGGATCCAGTCGGTCTTGCGCAAGCGCTTGTAGGTGATCAGGGCGCGCACGCCGCGCTTGGTCGGCCCTTCGACCCAGCCCTCGAAGCCGCCCAGCGCCGCCATGGTCGAGGCCACGGCGCCGCCGGCTTCTTCTTGCACGCGCTGCAAGATGCGCTCTTTCTTGGGATGGTGGATGATGGTGCCGTCGCTGGTGAGCATGAACAGATAGCCGGTCGCGCCCGATCCGAGCGCTTCGAGCTGGCCGAAAAAACGCGGCCGCTGGAGGTCGATGCCGCCGCCCAGGATGAAGATCAGCTTGCCCTCGTCGTCATACAGCGGTTCGGTGATCAGGATCACCGGCTTGCCCGACAGGACGCTCTTGAAGGGCTTGGAGATGACGCCTTCGCGCGCCGCCACGGTCTCGGTGAAGTAGGCGCGCTTGCCAAAGTTGATGGTGTCGTTGGTGCGCCGGTCGTTCATATTGGCCCGCATGGTGCCGGTATGGTCGAGCACCAGCACGTTGAAAAACTCGTCGCGCAGGGTCGTGTGCGCTTCCAGGAAGGCTTGCAGCCCGCCCGGCGGCCGCCCGCCGCTGCGCCCGAGCTCCTCGCGCAGGGTCTTGAGCAGGGATTGGCGCGATTCGAGGTCGGCGTCGATGTACGCGGCCGCGCTCGAGAGCAGCGCCACTTGCTGGGAACCGATCACGTCGCGCATCTGGCGCTCGGCAAGATACAGGGAAACGAAGGTCAGCACGCTGGTGGCAAGCAGCACCAGGCCGATGACCACCACCGTCAGTCGGAATTTCAGCGTGGCTGGGTTGAGGGTCAGGCGCATCGGCGTGGTTTTCCGGCAGTGGAAGCAGTGGCGCAAGGGAGTTCCGCGCGCCCGCCATTTTACCGCGCTACGCCCGCAAGTGTGGCTGGCGGCGCGCGCGACGGCGCTGCGCAAGCGAACGCAACAATTTTGTAAAAAAGCGTAACATATGAACATTGTTGAGGTTCCTCGCCGGCTGAGCTTGCAAGCCAAGCCCCCGCGCCGCGAGTTCGCCAATGACACATCAACTAACGGAACTGCGCATGGCGTCGCGACCAGCACGCCCTGCCTGACCGATTCGTGACCGAACCGAAGACCAAAAGGTGTACACAGTGCAGCCACAAACCATTGCCACAAGTCCGACCCCGTCGGCAACCGAACGCCCACGCATACTGATCGTCGACGACAACGCCGACGCCGCCGATACGCTCGGCACCTATCTTCAACTGTCCGGCTACGCGGTGACCATCGCCACCGATCCGTACGCGGCCCTGAAACTGGCGCGCGAGCTGCGCCCCCAGGTATGCGTGCTCGACATCGGTCTGCCCGGCATGAACGGCAATGTACTGGCGGAAAACCTGCGGCGCCTGCCGGATACCTCGGGCGCGGTGCTGATCGCCCTGACCGGTTACGGCCAGGCCTACGACAAGCAGCGTTCGCTGGGCGCCGGCTTCGACCATTATTTCGTCAAGCCGGTCAACCCGGGCACGATCAAGGACCTGATCGACCGCATGCCCTGACAGCGGCGCGCAAGGCCATTCCACCGTGCCGGGGCGCGTTCGCGCCGCCGCCATGTTCCGTACCACAAACACGACCGTGTTCGTGGTCAAGAATCATTGCAAAAGGTAATATTTTCGGTTCCGGGAACGGCTACAGGCGCGCCCGGCTGGGCCGCCACGCCGCAGGACCGATCGACGGCTGGCCGCCGGCCATCAAGACGTATCTCGACCTGATCGGCCAACCCGAGGTGCTCGGCAGCGATGGCGCTAACGGGCTTCGACCTCACGCGCTTCGACGTCATGATCGCCGGCCGCGGCCTGCCAGGCTTGCCGCGGAATGTATTAGCGCAAATGCGCGCGACATCGTGCCGGGCCTGGCGGTGGTGTTCGCCACCGGGCAGATCCATCCCGGCGTGGCGCCGGGCGCTCTGGTGCTCAACAAGGCCCACGATATGCTAGCCTTGACGGCAACAATGCAAACAATCTTCGACCGCCGGGCCTGAGCGGGTAGCGGCGAGCCGCTATTTTTTCTGCCAGTAGGCAAATTCGGTCTCGTAGCAGTTGGTATCGACCTCGGCGATTTTCTCCTGCATCACCGCCTGCGCATCCTGGACCGCCTGGTTGTAGATCGACGGGCCGATTTCGCGCAGGCAGAAATCGAGCAGCAGGCGCGCCTTGAGCACGCCCACCTCCTCATCCAAATTCTTCATGCAATAGCGTTGCAGGGAGGATAGCAGGCGCTCCTCGGTTTCCTGGTTCAGTTTGATGGACATCGTTATTTCATATGGTGTGAAAGGGAGCCGCAGCTTAGCAGGCTTGATCCTGCTCCGGCAGGTAGCCGGCCGGGGCGTGATACATGACGTCGGTACGCAAGACATACTTGGTACCGCCTTGCACCGCCGACCCCTGATGCATCTGGCGATGAGGAAACACCAGCGCGGAACCGGCCTTGGGCTTGATGCTTTCCCACGCAAAATCGGTATGGCCGCCGGTGAAATCGTCATTCAGGTAGATCAGAAAAGTGAGAAAGCTTTCCTCCGACGGGCTGCGGGCAAAACTGCCATCCTTGTGCGCGCTGAAAAACTGCTCGCCCTGATAGCGGTAGAAGCGGAAGCGCCCGTTGAAACCGCTCAGTGTCCAGTCGCGCTGCGCCGGCGGCAACTCCGGTGCGGCGCGCTGGTACAGCTGGTCGGCCAGCGCCGCATTGTCATAGATGATGCGGTCGTTGGTGCGGTAATCGCGGTTGATCCGGTCACCCTCGCTGGTGGTCAGGCCGGCCGCCGTGTAGCCGATCGCTTCGCTCTCGGCGATATGCCGCGCGCATTCTTGCGGGCTGAGAAAGTCATGGAGATAAAATACACCCATCCCAAATTTTTCGATATGCATTCAATGTTTCCGTGCGGGTGGAATGAAATGCACTATACCAAAGTATAAGAACCGCTTCCAGCGCCGGCCATATACTCGGGCGCTACCCATGGCGCCTCGCGCGGGCGAAAAGGAACCATCATGCAGACCTCCCTTCCCCGTCGCCGGCCGGCTGCCCGCGCCCTCGCCGCCGCGCTGGGACTGATGCTGGCCAGCGTCGCCGCAGCCGGCGCGCCATCGCCAGCCCTGCTGCAACGCTGCGCCGCCTGCCACGGCGCCAGCGGCAACACGGCATCGGCCGCGCTCTATCCCAACCTGGCGGGCCAGTCAGCGGCCTACATCGAACTGCAATTGAATAAATCCGCAGCGGCGAGCGGCCCCATGCGCAGATGCGCGCCTGCTCGACGCGCATGAAACCATCCTGATCGAAGCGCGCCCGCTGGCCCGCGCCAGCGCCGACGCGGGCGACGACGGCAGCAGCGACCTGATCGTCAGCCAGGTGGTGCGCAGCAATGAACTGCACAGCTGGTTCATCGGCGAACACCTGGCGGCGCAGGCGCGCCAGGGCGACTAAGCGCCTTACATCAGGAGCGTGCCGGGCAGCCGCAGGCGCATCTCGCTGCCCTGCCCCGGCGCCGACGTCCAGCGCACCTTCGCGCCCAGGCGCTCGGCGCGCTCGCTGATGCCGGGCAAGCCCCAGTGGCCCGGCAAGCCGCCGTCGCGCAGCACGTCGGCCGGCAAGCCGCAGCCATTGTCGCGCACCACAACCGTCAATTCCTTGCGCTCGTACAGCAGTTCCACCTCGATCTTGCTGGCCTTGGCGTGCTGGAAGGCATTGAGGATCGCCTCGTTGGCGATCCGGTACACCTCGTGCGCCACCAGCGGCGGCAGCGCGCGCACGCGGCCCTCCTCGCGCAGCGCAAAGCGCACCCCGCGCTCCCCGGCCATGCGCTGGCCTTCGCGTTCCAGCATGCTGGCCATGCCCGCCTGGAAATGGTCATGCGCGCGCAAGTCCTGCACCTGGTCGCGCCCTTCCTGCAGCATCAGCTCGGCCTGGTCGAGCGCGCTGTCCATCAGTTGCCGGACCGGTTCCTGCGCCTCAACCCTGGTCGCGGCCATGTGGAAGCGCAGGATCAGTGCCTGCACGCCTTGCAGCAAGGTATCGTGCAGCTCGCGCGCGATGCGCTCGCGCTCGTCCACCTGCACTTGCAGCCGGCCCTGGATACGCGCCGCCAGCTGGCGCATGCGCCAGCGGTACAGCGCCCACAGCAGCGCCAGCGCGAGCAGCACGCAGGCGGCGCGGAACCAGACCGTCTGGGTCATGGTCGGCGCGATGCTGAACTGGAAGATGGCGCCGGTCCCGCTCCAGACCCCATCTTCGTTCGAGGCCTGCACCTGGAAGCGGTACTGGCCCGGTCCCATGCCGGTAAAGAAGGCGCTGCGGCGGGTGCCGGCATCGGTCCAGCCGGCATCCTGCCCTTCCAGGCGGAAGCGGAATGCCACCCGTTCCGGCATCGACAGGCTCAGGGCCGTGTAATCGAGCTGCAAACGCTGCGTGCCGGGCGGCAGGCGCAAGCCGTCGCGCGCCGCATAGTCGTGGCCTTCGACCGTGACGCTGCGCATTTCCACGTGCGGGGCCAGCTGGTTGCGGCGCAGCCGGGCCGGGTCGACCGAGACCACGCTGTTGGCGGTGGTGAACCACAGGCGGCCATCGCTGGCCGCCACCGCCGACGGCACCGGCACCATTTGCGGCGCGGTACCGGTCAAGCCATCTTCCTGGTTGTAGCGCACGAAGCGCACCCGATAGCCGGGCTCGGCCACAGCGCGCTTGAGCTCGGCGGCTTCGATCACGCTGATGCCTTCGCTGCCATTGAGCCACAACTGGCCGCTGGCGGACGCCACGATGCCGGAGACGCCCATGAATTTTTCGTCATTCACGCCCAGCAGCGGATGGAAGCGCTTGCCATCGAAGTACGCCGCCCCGCTGTCGCCACCGATCCAGGTCTGGCCCGCGTGCCGGTACACCTGGAACACCACGCCCACCTGCAAGCCCTCGGCGGCGCCGAGCAGGCGGAACTTGCCTTGCTCGCGCAGCGCGATGCGGTTGCCGATGTAGCCCAGCCACAACTGGCCATCGGCCATGGCGGTGACGCTCATCGCGCCGCGCGATGCATAGTCGGCGTACGGCACCACCTTGCGCCATGCGCCGTCGCGCCGTTCGTAGACCCCGCCGCCGTTGAACGAGATCCACATGGTGCCGTCGGCTTCCTTGGCGACCGCGTGCACCGGGCGGCCCTCGGTGTCGGGTGGGCCGGCCAGCTTGCTGAAGGTGCTGCCGTCAAGGTAAGAGACGCCGCGGTGGCCGCCCGCCCAAATGATGCCGTCGTTGTCGCGGTACAGGCAGGTCAGCTCGGCGATGCCGTTCGAGGGCATCTCGGCCGCGGGAACCGGCACCGAGCGCGCGCCGGGCACATAGAAGCCATCGGTCCAGACGGCGCCCTGGTCGGCGGCGACCAGCGCGCGCGCTTCGCCGCCGTAGTACAGCGGCAAGGCGGCGGCGTCGAGCTTGGTGCGGCGGAAGCGGTCCAGGCCGCTGTTGCTGGCGACCCAGATATTGCCTTCGCGGTCTTCCAGCGCGGTGAACACGATGTAGCCGCTCAAGCCCTGCTGCGGCGTGAGGCGCTCGGTGAGCGTGCGGCCGTCGACGCTGAAGCTGCGCTCCACGCCTTCGCGCCGCAGCAGCCAGCGCTCGCCTTCGGCGTCGTACAGCATGTGCGAGGAATACTCCCCGCCGACGCGGCGAAAGCGCGCCGTCCCCAGCGGCCGCCGGTCGACGATGTCCAGGCTGTCGTTGCGCCCGCCATTGCTCCAGATGGTGCCGTCGGGCGATTCGATCAGGTTGCCGCTCAGGTCGAGGAGATTCGGCAGGCGCCGAAATGCGGAGGCGCCCGGTTCGAGCACGAAGGCGGTGTCGACGTTGCCGACCCAAAAGCGGCCATGGCTGTCCGTCATCATTGCATGCGGCTGGTTGGCCAGTTGCTCGAAGCCGGGCATCTTGTCCCAGCGCGCGCCGTTCAGCCGGAACAGGCCGGCTTTGCTGCCCACCCAGATGCGGCCCTGGGCGTCGCGCCGGATCGCGTGCGGCGACGCCGGCGGCATCCCCTCGGCGCTGCCGTAATGGCGCAGCACGCCATTCTTGAGCAGGCCGACACCGCCGCTGCGGTAACCGATCCACACCTCGCCCGATGGCAGGGCCAGCAGCGACGAGATGCCCGGCGAGGCCAGGCTGCCGCTGCGCGGCACGTAGCGCTCGAACCTGACCCCGTCGAAACGGAACAGCCCGGTACTGGCGCCCAGCCACAGCCAGCCGTCGGGCGACTGCGCCATGGCGAAAATGATGGTCGGGGCACCGTCGCGCGCGCTCCAGCTGGTGTGATGCAGGGTGATCGCCGGGGCCGGGGCCGGCCCCGGCTTGACGTGCGGCAGGGGCTCGCTGGGCCGCGCGGCGGCAACGGCGGCCGTGGCCGGCAGTACGGCGGCCAGTGCCAGCAGCAGCGCCAGCGCCCGCTGCCAGCGTGGAAATGCCTTCATACTTACTCCATGTTGCGAAAAATGCCAGCGTGATACGGGATTGTGGCGATGCGGCAATATCTTCGCAGCAAGCTGACGCAGCAAGCTGACGCAGCAAGCTGACGCAGCAAGCTGACGCAGCAAACTGATCCAAGCGGCGGGCGGGCCCGCATGGCATCATCGGAAGTATTTTCTTAAAGAAAGTTTAATCTTGACTCCCGCCGCCCTTCCCATCCGCGTATTGATCGCCGACGATCACAGCCTGCTGCGCGAAGGCATCGCAGCGCTGCTGGCCGGCGACAGCGGCATCGAGATCGTCGGCCAGGCTGCCGACGGCGAGCAAGCGCTCGAGCGCTTCATCTCCCTGCGTCCGGACGTGACCTTGATGGACTTGCAGATGCCGGTGCTGGGCGGGTACGACGCCATGCTGGCCATGCGCGCGCTCGACCGCCATGCGCGCGTGCTGGTGCTGACCACCTACAAGGGTGACGCCCGCATCGCCCGCGCGCTAAGCGCCGGTGCCGCCGGCTACCTGCTCAAATGCGCGATCCGGCTCAACCTGGCCGATGCTATCCACCGGGTGCATGCGGGCCACCGCTATATTCCGGCCGAGGTGGCGGCCGAGATGGCGGCTTATTTTGGCAGCGACAACTTGTCGGGACGCGAACTGGAAGTGCTGCGCCTGGTCGCCGACGGCAATTCCAACCGCGAAGTGGGCCTGCGCCTGGCGATCAAGGAAGAAACGGTCAAGGCGCATGTCAGCGCCGTGCTGTCCAAGCTGGGGGCGAAGGACCGCACCCATGCCACCACGATCGCACTACGGCGCGGCATCCTGAGTTTGTAATCAATGAGTGCGGAACACGGAAATACGATGAACGAACAGCATGACAACGGCGCCCTGCGCGCCAGCCTGGAGGCGCTGCCGCGCGCCCTGCGCACCTTGCACAAGGCATTGATCGACGTGGAAACGGTGTACTTCGGCGCGCTCGGCAGTGCCCTGGAGCATCTGCAACTGATTACCCATCACCCCCACTTCGCCTGGCTGCAGCCGATGTCGGCCTTGATGGCCGCGCTGGACGAGGCGCTGGACGAACCCGGCAAGCTGACCAGGCAAGCCGCCGCCGGATGGCGCGCGGCGATCGAGGAACTGGTGGGGCCCGGCACGCCGGCAGGAGCGCCGTTCCGGACCAAATACCTGGTGTTGCTGCACGACTCGCCCGAGGTGGCAATGGCGCACGGCGCGCTGCGCCGCTTGCTGGGCCGGATCTAGCGCAGCGCGGCCGGAGCCACGCCTGCGGCTCCGCTTCAGGGCTTGATGTAGGCGAACTCTTCTTGCGTTTGCAAGCGCGCTACTTCGGCCACGCCCGAAGGGACGATGGTTGCTTCGGGCAGCACGCGCTTGCGGTCGATCTTGCGCCCTTCCAGGGTGTTGTTGCAGACCCTGAACTTGACGTTGCGGTTCGACAGTTCCTGCACCACCGCGTCGTAGGGATTGCCGTTCTTGTCCTTGGCGTCTTCCAGCAGGAAATCGATGCCGGGGCCGTGCGTGACGATCACGATCTTCGCTTTCGGGCTGGCATTGAGGTGATTGCGCACGTTGCCGAGCACGCCCATCGCATTGCTGCTGTCGGTCACGTGATAGACCACTTTTTCTTCGCGCGCGAAGGCGCTGGCCGGTGTGCTGGCGACGGCGGCAACCATCATCACGGCTGCCATGGTGCGTAACATTTGCATAGAAACTCCTGTAAAAACGATCAAGGTGGGGGCGCGCCGGGATGCGGCTGTTGCTGCAGGCTTTCCCTTTCCATCAACAGATAGGTGCCGTAGGCGTTGAGCCGGTTGGCTTGCGCAAATGCCGGGTATTTGTCGAACGCGCTCCAGTCAATCTTACCGTATGCCTCGTCGAACGGGGTCAGCTCGGCCACCGCCTCTCCCATCACGCGGCGCAGGAAGGTCAGGTAATCGCGGGTCAGCGCGATATCGGTGGCGGGCGCGCGCGACAGTTCGCCGTGGCCGGGGATGGCGGCCTGCGGCGCCAGCGCCAGCATGCGCTCGAGCGCGTCGAGCCAGACGCGACTGTCGGCCTCGCCCACGAAAGGAATGCGGCCGCCGAAAAACAGGTCGCCCGCGAACAGCACCTTGTCGTCGTCGACCGCCAGCATGATATCGTCCGGCGCGTGGGCGCCGCTCATGTCGATGATCCGGAAGCGCATGCCGCCCATCTCGAAGGCGATGCTCTTGCCGCCGGCAAAACTGAGCCAGCGGTCGGCGCCGGTCAGCCGGGTGGCGTCGTTCACCCACGGCGCCAGCGCCTGCTTGCGCTGGGCCAGCCGGGTCGCCGCCATGTCCGAGGACAGATAGCTGCGGCCCTGTTCGTGGGCCCAGATCTGCGCGCCGCGCGCCTTGAACGCCTGCAATCCATAGAAATGGTCGGCGTGATAGTGGCTGACGATCACGCGCCGCACCGGCTGCGGCGTCACCTTGCGGATCGCCTTGATCATGGCTTCGCCGAGCGCCGGCGTACCGAGCGCATCGAACACCAGCACGCCATCGCGCGTGACCACGAAGCCCGCATTCGACATGAATCCCTGGTTGGCGGCATCGGCCATGCCCGAGTCGCCGTGGAAGTAATACACGTGCGGCGACACCTTGATTGGCACCAGCACCGGCGTGGCCGCCGCAGCCGGGGCGGCGTGCGCCAGCAAGGCCGCGCACAGGCAGGCGATGGTCGATGTAGCGAAGTTCATGGCAGGTCCTTTCTCGATATGGCTATTGGCTGGCGATCTTGCGCTGGGCCTGCGCCAGCGCCGCGTCGAGGTAAGCGCCGTACATCCCGGAAACGTCGCCGCCGACCAGCGGTGGCGCCAGCAGTGCGCCGCGGGCGTCGAGCAGCAGCACGGTCGGCGCGATGCGCACCTGGTAATGGGCGGCCAGCGCGGCGCCGCTGCTCGCTTGCGCATTAAATCCCGTGAACGGCGCCGTGCCGGCCAGGCCGACTTCGCGCACCACCGGGCGCGCCTGTTCATCGCCGTCGCGCGTGAGCGGCAGCAGGTAATTGCGGCGCACCACGTCGCAGTAGCCGCAGCCGGGCAGCGAAAACAGCAGCAGCAGCGGCTGGCCGCGCTGCGCCGCCTGCGCCGCCTCGGCAGCCAGCGCGCGCGGCGCATCCAGGGCCTGGGCGCCGGCGGCCATGGTATCGGTCCCCAGCAGCGCCAGCGCCGCCAGCACGGCCGCGCTGCGCCGCAGCCAGGCGGCGGCCGCCCGCAGGCGCATCAGCGTGCCGCGCTGGCTCATCCCATCAAGCCCGGATTGCCCTGCATGCCGATCAGGCGCGGCGTGTTGAGCTTGCGCGGGCTGACGGTTTTCTGCTGCCGCAGCCACTGCGCCACCACGTCCCACACCGGCTCGCCGCTGGCGCCCTCGGCCACCGGCGCCCAGCCGGCCACCTTGTACGCCTTGCCGGCCTCGAGCGGCTTGCCGTGCAGGCGCATGTCGCTGATGCGCGCGCCCATCGCGGCGCCGGGGTCGATGGCATACGTCATGCCGCCCACCCGCACCATGTCGCCGCCCTGCTGGTAGTAGGGGTCGGGATTGAACAGGTTGTCGGCCACGTCTTCGAGGATGGTCTTGATGGTGCTCCCGCTCATCTCGTTCAGGGTGCTGTACGAGTAGGTTGTGGCGGTCTGGTCCATCAAGTGTTCCATCCGGATCGGGCTGTCGGGCAACAGCGACGTGCCCCAGCGAAAGCCCGGCGAAAACGCGATGTCGGCGCCCTTCACCTCCATCAGCGCGTCGATGATCAACTGGTCGAAGGTGCCGTTGAAGTTGCCGCGCCGGTAGAGGGTGCCTTCGGTGCGCGCCAGTTTTTCGTTCAGCTTCGCTTCGTAGGGCGCGCGGATCTTCCCGATGAGCGCGGCCATGTCCTTGTCGGGCGGGAGGAAGTTGGAGAACACGGGCAGCAGGCGGTACTGGAAATTGCGCACCTGGCCGCCGCGCACGTCGAAATCGAGCACGCCCAGGAACTTGCCGTTGCTGCCGGCGTTGGTCACCAGGGTCTTGCCGCCGCCGTTGGCCACGATCACCGGTTCGGGCACGCCGTCGTGGGTGTGGCCGCCCAGGATGGCGTCGATGCCGCGCACGCGCGAAGCCATTTTCAGGTCCACGTCCATGCCGTTGTGCGACAGCACCACGACCACCTTGGCGCCCTTGGCACGCGCCTCGTCCACCATCTTCTGCATGTTTTCTTCCTGGATGCCGAAGCTCCAGTCGGGTGTCAGGTAGCGCGGATTGGCGATCGGCGTGTAGGGAAACGCCTGGCCGATGATGGCCACCGGCACGCCGTTCATTTCCTTGATCACGTATGGAGCGAACACCGGATCGCCGAAATCGGTGGTGTTGACATTCTGCGCCACGAAATCGACCTTGCCCTTGAAATCCGTGCCGACGATTTCCCGCACCCGCTTCTCGCCCAGGGTCATTTCCCAATGCGCGGTCATCACGTCCACGCCCAGCAGCAGGCCGCAATCGACCATGTCCTGGCCGCGCGTCCACAAGGCCGTGGCCGAGCCTTGCCAGGTGTCGCCGCCGTCGAGCAGCAGCGCGCCGGGACGGCTGGCGCGCATTTGCCTGACCAGGGTGGCCAGATGGGCGAAGCCGCCCACCTTGCCGTAGGTGCGCGCGGCTTGCTCGAAGTTGAGCGCGGTGAACGCGTGCGCCTGCGCCGTGTTGGGCTTGATGTTCACCTGTTTCAGCAGCGCTTCGCCGACCAGGTGCGGCATCTTGCCGGCCGCCTGGCCGATGCCGAGATTGACGCTCGGCTCGCGGAAGTACACCGGATTGAGCTGCGCATGGCAATCCGTAAAGTGCAGGAAATGCACGTTGCCGAAGCGCGCCAGGTCGTACAAGTGGCCCGGGGCAGGCGCTCCCAGCGCCCCTTTCGCGCCCAGCAGCATGCCGCCGGCGGCGGCGATGCCCATCAGTTGCGCAAATTCGCGCCGGTTCATTCCCATGCTGGCTCCTCGGTTGGGGCGGCTACTCGTTGACAGGCGACTTGGGATCGAGCAGCAGCGCCATCACGTCCTTGAGCTGGGCTTCGGTCAGCACGCCGTTGTGGCCGAAGCGCGGCATGTTCGAGCATGCGCTGTAGGCTTGCGCGTTATACAGCTTGTTCCAGGTGTATGTCAGGATGGCGTCGCTGTTGCCGCGCAGTTTGCCGTACTGGTACAGGGATGGGCCGATATTGCCGAACGAAATTTCCTTCTTGCTGATCTGGTGGCAGGCATAGCAATTGCCGCCGTTGACCGCGCCCAGCGCGTCCGACGACTGCATGCCGCGCCCGTTTTGCGCGATCTTTTCGCCTTCCTGCCAGTTGCCTATGTACTTGCCATCGGCCGGCGGCTTGACCGCCGCCAGTTGGGCCGCCTCGATGCGCGCCGCCACCTCGGGCGGGCGCTCCTTGGGATACTGGCTGCACAGTTGCTGCGCCTCGTCCCTGACGGCGACCCGCTCCACCGTGGCCGGCCCGGCCGAACGGAAATCCTGGCGGATCATGTCGAGCGCAGCCTGGCGGTAATCGGTATCGGCGGCCACGGTGGCGCAGCCGGCAATGCTGGCGGCGCCCAGGCTGGCGCAAATCATGCGTGCGATTGGTGTCATCTCGTCTCCCCTATCGTTTCAAGGCCGGTCCGGCGTACACGCCGCCGTTCGCGTTTTTTGCCAGGAACATCGTCACCGCCGTCAGCACGTCGGACGCGTATAGCGGTTCCGGAAAGCGCTGCTGGCGGAAGCAGTCGGTCAGGCGGTGCTGCATGGTCCGCACTTCCCCCTGCGAGACGCGGTAGGCCGGCCAGGTGGTGTAGGCGGCCTGGGCGTTGAGCGTGTTGAGGATGTTCGGCAATTCCTGCAGGCGGATGCGCTGCCCGTCGACCGAATGGCAAGTGGCGCAGGCAAAATCGTGCGAGCCGCCCCGGTAGAAAAACAATTGCCGGCCGGTTTCGTAAGCGCGCAGCGCCATCGGGTGCGCGGTCGAGACCGCCATCTTCATGCCGCGCGACTCGGAGGTAATGTAGGATACCAGCGCTTCGATGTCGGATTTCTTGCCGGCCGCGCCGAACGGCGTCTTGACGGCCTCGGCCGGGCTCAAGCCTTGCAGGGTGACCCGGCAGTGCACCAGGCGCTGTTCCAGGTCCATGACCTTGTTGACGTCCTTGAAGTAGCGCGGCAGTTCGGTGTAGGCACCTTTCAACACGCCCGGCCCCTTGCCGAAGTCGCATTGCTCCAGCGATACCTTGTTCGGGCCGGTCTTGGTTTTCCACAGCTCTTCGCCGCGCATTTCCCACAGCTCGGCGGGATTGCCGTCGGCCAGCATCTGGCGGTACTTCGCAATCTCGTCGGTGGCCGAGGTCTGCGCGAGCGCCGTGCCGGTCGTGGCCAGCAGTCCCGCAGCGAGCACCAATGTGCGCTGGTTGATCATGGTCGTCTCCTTGTTGTTGTCATGGGCGGTCTGCGCCGCATTTGCTTCAGGCGTCCGGTACGGCGTCCGGTAAGGCGTCCGGTCAGGTGATCGTGCCTTCGTCGGTGCGCGTATCGCCCGCCGTGTCGACCCAGGTCACGCTCACTTTGTCGCCCTTGGCCGCGCCCTTGAACTTGAACGACAGGTAGGGGTCCTTGGACACCGAGGGGCCGAAGTTGGCGTCGAACACCACCTTCTCCCCGACCTTGGCCACCAGGGTCTTGATGAAATGGGCGGGGACGACTTTGCCGGCCGCGTCCTTGCGCTGGCCAGTTTCCATATCGTGCCGCATGAGGATTTTGACTTCCACCAGCTCGCCGGTGGCGCTGGCGCGAATGCGCATTGGATCAGCCATGATCGTTTCCTTTGTTGATGTGGGGAGAAGATGAGGGAAACAAGTCAGCCGCCGCAGCCGCCGAGCGTCACTTTGATTTCCTTGGAGGCGAGCAGCCATTTGCCGTCGGCGCGCGCCAGGGCGTGCACATTGGAGGTGCCGCCCATCTTCACGCGCGTGGTGACGGCCGCTTCCGTGCCGGGCGGGATGTTGAAGCTGGCCGACATGCTGCTGGGGTTCTTTTCGACCAGGATGGCCATGAAATCCGTATTGGGCGCCTTGCTGGCCACCGAGACCGGCACCACGGCGCCGTTTTCGGCAATGTCCGGCCCGGTGATCGTGACGTCGGCGCTGACGGTGAATTTGTCGCCGCCGAGTTCCTTCAGGGCCGCTTCCAGGCTTTTGGCATCGAACACCTTCTGGCTCCATTCGGCAGCGAACACGTCGGACGGCTTGAGCAGCCCGGCGGCGAATGCCGCGCCCAGCACCGCGGTAATGCGCATGAGCTTGCGTCGATCTTGATTCATCATCTTCTCCAATGTATATGACTGCTTCACACCAAGACTACCCGATCCGGGTCGCCGCTGGCCATGTTCGTTGATCAGGGTGTTGCCAGGATCCAGGCTAGCATCGCGGCAAGATCGGCATCCGTGACCTGCCCCTGCCCCTGCGCCGGCATCGGGATCGGGCCCCAGGTCCCGGCGCTGCCCTGCCTGATCTTGTCCGCCAGCCGGGCGGCGGCCGCACTGTCGCCCTGGTACTTCTCGCGCACCGCCTTGAAACTGGGGCCGACGACCTTGGTATCGAGCGCGTGGCAGGCCATGCAGGCGTGCTGCTGGAGCAGCGCCAGGGTCGCTTTACCGGGTCCGCTTGCGGGCGCCGTGGCGACGGCTGGCGCGACGGCCGCGAGGCGCGCCGTTGGTCCCGCCTGCGTTGTATCGACGCCACGGGTGGCGCCAAAACCACGGGTCTGCTGCGCCAGGTTGCCGTGCGCATTGCGCGCCCCGTCCGGCAGCGACGAGCGCACCGTGGCCTCGACCGGGCAATGTGTCATGCACGCGACGCTCTTGACGTCGGGCTTGCCCTTGATGTCCCATAAGCCGTGCTTGCTGACCATGCCCTTGCGGTTCGGCATGCGCTGCTGGGCTTGCGCCATGGTCCGGTCCGACAGCACAAAGTCGTCCGGTACCACCTCGCCCATGTTCAGCATGTAGGCGGTGACCGCGTACACCTCGTCGGTGGTGAGCGACTTGGGCGCGGTCCAGGGCATGGCGCGGTTGATGTAATCCCACAGGGTCGACACGGTGGCGAGCTTCATCAGCGTGGTTTTCTGGGGCTGGCGGCCGCTCACGAGCGAGGCTACCCGGCCGCTGGCCGCGTCGGCGGCGGTGGTGCCGCCGATCAGCGGCGTGAATACCTCGTTCGACTCGCCGAAGGTGCCGTGACAGGAGGCGCACTTGCCTTCCCAGACGGCCTGGCCGGCCAGCACGCTGCCGGAACCCTTGGGCAAGCCTGTGAAATCGGGGCGCACATCGATATCCCAGGCCGCCACTTCCTGCGCCGTGGCCGGGCGGCCGGGCATGGCCGGGGGAGCGGCACCGGCGCCGCAGGCCAGCACGGCAATGGCCAGCGCGAGCGCGGCGTTAATAGACCTGGACATTCGACACCTCGCCCGATTGCGCAACCTGCCAGGACTGGATTGCATTGTTGTGATAAATGGACCGGGTGCCGCGCACGGCACGCAATTCATTGATTTTCGGCTGCACATAGCCGGTTTCGTCGATGGCGCGCGATTGCAGCACGGCGGGCGCGCCATCCCAGTTCCAATCGATATTGAAGCGGGTCAGGCATTTCGACAGCAGCGGCGTTTCCAGGCGCGCCGTGCGCCAGTTGCGCCCGCCGTCGACCGACACGTCGACCCGCTTGACCTTGCCCCGCCCGGACCAGGCCAGCCCGGTGATGTTGTAATACCCGGTATCGAGCAAGCGCTGGCCGGCCGACGGCGTGGTGATCACCGATTTGCATTCCTGGATCGAAGTGTACTGGCGGAAGGTGCCGTCCGGCAGCGCATCGATGTAGTGCAGCGCCTCGTCCTTGGTGGCATACGGCTGGTCGCCCACCTCGATGCGGCGCAGCCATTTCACCCACGACACGCCCTGCACGCCGGGCACCACCAGGCGCAAGGGATAACCGTGTTCCGGGCGCAGCATTTCGCCATTCATGGCCCAGGCCACGATGACGTCGTCGAGCGCGCGGTCGAGCCCGATCGTGCGGGTCATCGACGAGCCGTCGGCCCCTTCCGCCAGCACGACTTTGGCGCGCCGCTTGTCGTAGCCGCAATCGTCCAGCAGGACCGGCAGCGGCACGCCGGTAAATTCGCTGCAGCTGAGCATGCCGTGCGAGTACTGGACCGAGGGCACCGCCACATTGCCCCACTCCATCGCCGTGTTGGCGCCGCACTCGATGAAATGCATGCGCGACACCGACGGCATGCGCATCAAGTCATCCATGCTGTAGACCTTGGGGGTTTTCACCAGGCCGTTGATCATGAACCGGTGTTTGGTCGGGTCGATATCGTGCCAGCCCTGGTGATGGCGCTCGAAATGCAGCCCGGACGGGGTGATGATGCCAAACAGCCCTTGCAGCGGCGTGAACGAGACCGAGGCCGCCGCCACCCGGGTCAGCCCGGGCGATTCGCGCCGCTGGAGATTGGCCTCGTACTGCGAGGGCTGGCCGTAGGGATTGGTCACGACCGGCTTGCCCAGGGTACGCGAATGCTCGGGCAGGATCAGGATGTTGGGATCGCCCGCGCCATCCTGGGCCAGCGCGGATCCCGCCGCCATGGCGGCGCCGGCGGCACCGGCGGCCGCCAGGAAACTGCGGCGCAGGAAGCCGCGCCGCGCGCTATCCATGCCGGCGCGGTTGATCTCGTCGACCAGGCCGCCGTCGAGGAAATGCTCGGGGGCGGCCTGCACACGGCCGCTTTTGCGTATCGGAGTCGTCATTGCCGCTGCCTCTCGCTTGCCTTGTTGAAAACGGCATCGGAACTTCCGACCCGCCCGTACAATCGCTTACTTATATGAGCACATACGCATATAACCATGCGCGCATATGCTCCACGCCACCTGCGCGTGCGCCACCGTGTCAGGCGTCCGCTCCCATGAAGCCCTGGATCGCGCCCTGCCCCATGCGGCGGCTGTTCTTGACCTTTTCCGCCATCTGGGAGCACACCGTGCGGCACAGCGCGATCGTATTCTGGTCTTCGATGCGGTAATACACTTGCGCCCCCTCCTTGCGCCGTCCCAGGATGCGGGCCCGGTACAGCATGTTCAACTGGCGCGACACATTGGCCTGGGTGGCGCCGATCTCGCCGACGATGGCGCCCACCGAGCGCTCGCCATGGCACAGCGCGTGCAGGATCTTGAGCCGGGTCGGCTCGGACAGCAGCGAAAAATAGTTCGACACTTCTTCGAACACTTCGCTCATCTGTTCACTGTCGAGTTCCGGATCCATGCTGGTATGCGTCTTATCTATGCCGATATACGCATATAACCAAATCCGCACCTGTCGCACAAGCGATTTCGATGTTGCAATGCGGAAAACAACACTAGAATTCGCCGCGTGAACCGCGCTCCAGCATCTTCCACATGGCGTCGCGCATGCGCGTCACGCGCGGTTTGAGTTCGGGCGGCAGCGTGCGGCCCATTTTGGTCAGCATATCCATGTTCATGGTGTAGAGCCACAAGCCATCCTCCTTTTCCAGCACCGTGATGCGGCAGGGCAGGAAGGCCGCCATGGGCGGGCTGAAATCGACCATCGCGCGCGCCGTCTCCGGGTCGCAGTAGGAATAGACTTTCAGGAACCTCTCCGGCCTGCCGGAGCGCGCCTGCAATTCCGTCGACAGCGGCAGGGTGCCGACCATCTTCACATTGTCTTCGGCGGCGACGCTGGCGAAGGCATCCTCGATCTCGGCCACGCTGACGCCGGCGCGCACCTTGCGTTCCCACGTAACGGCGGCAGCGATGTCGCCGCCGGAGTCGACCCAGCGATCCCATACCCGCCCGAGCTCGGCGCCGGCGCCCTGCTCGGCCTGCGCGGCGGCGTTGAGCGTGCCGCAGGCGGCCAGCAGCAGCGGCGCGGCAGCCAGCAGCAGGCGCATGGGCAGGGCCGGGAAGGTCGGGGTCATCGCGTGGTCGGACATAAGCTGTGAAAGGTGGTCGGTACGCAGGCATGATAATGCGGATCGGCGCCGGCCGCGATTTTATCGGCGCCGCGCCCTCCCCTTACCGCCGGCACCCGGGATGGCTTAGAATATGCGCGCCATCCGGCAAGCGCTTTCAAGGTAGCATTGTGAATTCACCGCAGCAGGGGTTTCTCCTGACCCGACACTGGCGCGACACCCCCGCCGGCACCGAGGTCGACTTCTGGCTTGCCACCGATGCCGGGCCGCGCCGCATCCGCCTGTCCAAGCAACTCTCGGTCGCCTTCATTCCGGAACAGTGGCGCACCCAGGTCGCCGCGCTGCTGCAGGGCGAACGCGGCTGCGAACTGCGCTCGCTCGACCTGCGCGACTTCAGCCAGCGCCCGGTGTTCGGCCTGTACTGCCAGCAGTACCGCCAGCTGACCAGGCAGGCCAAGCGCCTGCGCGAGTTCGGCATCGATGTCTACGAAGCCGATATCCGCCCGCCCGAGCGTTACCTGATGGAGCGCTTCATCACCGCGCCGGTGCTGTTCCACGATGCGCCCGACAGCCCCCTGAAAGCGGGGCCGGGCTACCGCCCGCGCCTGAAACTGGTCTCGCTCGACATCGAAACGACCTCGCGCGGCGAGCTGTATTCGATCGCGCTCGAAGGCTGCGGCCAGCGCCAGGTCTACATGCTGGGACCGCCGAACGGCAACGATGTGCCACGCGACTTCGCCCTCGACTACTGCGACAGCCACGCGCACATGCTGGCATGCCTCAATGCCTGGCTTGAAACGCACGATCCGGACGCCATCATCGGCTGGAACGTGGTGCAGTTCGACCTGCGCGTGCTGCAACAGCATGCGCAGCGCTGCCAGGTGCCCTTGCGCCTGGGGCGCGACGGCAGCCCGATGGAATGGCGCGAACACGGCAAGCAGCAGCACTTCTTCGCCGGCGCGGCCGGGCGCCTGATCATCGACGGCATCGACGCGCTCAAATCGGCGACCTGGCGTTTTTCCTCGTTCAGCCTCGAAAACGTGGCGCGCACCCTGCTCGGCGTTGGCAAGGCGATCGACAATCCCTACCAGCGCATGGCCGAAATCGAACGCCGCTTCAACCAAGACAAGCCGGCACTGGCACACTACAACCTCAAGGACTGCGAACTGGTCACGCGCATTTTCGACAAGACCGAGCTGCTGCCCTTCCTGCTCGAACGGGCCAGCGTGACCGGGCTGGCGGTGGACCGCAGCGGCGGTTCGGTGGCCGCCTTCGAGCACCTGTACCTGCCGCGCATGCACCGCCAGGGCTACGTGGCGCCCAACCTGGGCGATATCGCCGGCGAAAACAGCCCGGGCGGCTACGTCATGGATTCGCGTTCCGGCCTGTACGACTCGGTGCTGGTGCTCGACTACAAAAGCCTGTATCCCTCGATTATCCGCACCTTCCTGATCGATCCGGTCGGCCTGGTCGAAGGCTTGCGCGACGACAGCGGCGCCACCGTGCCGGGCTTCCGCGGTGCGCGCTTTGCGCGCGAGAAGCACTGCCTGCCGGCCATCGTCAGCCAGATCGCGCAGGGGCGCGAGGCGGCCAAGCGCGAACGCAACCAGCCGCTGTCGCAGGCGCTCAAGATCATCATGAACGCCTTCTACGGCGTACTCGGGTCGGATGGCTGCCGCTTCTTCGATCCGCGCCTGGCATCCTCGATCACGCTGCGCGGGCAAGAGATCATGCACCGCACGCGCGAGCTGATCGAGGAACGCGGCTACCAGGTGATCTACGGCGACACCGATTCGACCTTCGTCTGGCTCAAGCACGCGCACGACGACGCGCAGGCGGGCGAGATCGGGCGCGCGCTGGTGGTCCACGTCAACGCGTGGTGGAGCGCGCACCTGGAGCAGGAGTTCGGCCTCGGCAGCGCGCTCGAACTCCAGTATGAAACCCACTACCGGCGCTTCCTGATGCCGACCATCCGCAATTCGGAAGAAGGCAGCAAGAAGCGCTATGCGGGACTGGTCGGCAACAGCGACGGCGCCGAAGAGATGATATTCAAGGGCCTGGAAACGGTGCGCAGCGACTGGACGCCGCTGGCGCAGCAATTCCAGCAAGCGCTGTACCTGCGCATCTTCAGGCGCGAAAGCTACCGCGACTATGTGCGCGAGTACGTCAACAGCACCTTGCGCGGCGACTTCGACGACTTGCTGGTGTACCGCAAGCGCATCCGCCGCCCGCTGGCGGACTACCAGGGCAGCACGCCGCCGCCGGTGCGCGCCGCGCGCCTTGCCGACGACTTCAATCGCCTGCACGGCCGTCCGCTCCAGTATCAGAAAGGCGGCTGGATCCAGTACGTGATGACGCTGGCCGGCCCCGAACCGCTGGAAACGCAACGCTCGCGCATCGATTACGACCATTACGTCACGCGCCAGCTGCAGCCGATCGCCGACGCCATCCTGCCCTTCCTGGGCGACGATTTCGCCAGCCTCACCAGTTTGCAGCAGACCTTGTTCTGACGAAAAACCATGCGTCTCACATAAATTTGCCATATTGACGTTGCTCAGCAATAATAGTAATAGGAATCATTATCATTCGTAGTAATTATTAAGCAACGTAAAAACAAGGACGTACCATGGCAATGCAAAAGACCCGGCTGGCCGTCATCATCGCGCTCGCACTTCCCCAGCTGTCCAGTTCCGCCTTGGCGCAGACCGCGCTCAAGGAAATCACCGTCACCGCCACGCGCGACCAGGATGCCGGCTACAACCCGCCCACCTCCACCAGCGCGACCAAGATCGACGCGCCGCTGCGCGATATTCCACAAACCGTCAACGTGGTGCCGCTCTCCGTGCTGCGCGACCAGGGCGCGCGCTCGCTGCAGGACGTGCTCAAGGCGGTGCCGGGCATCGGCCTGTCGCACGGCGACGGCCAGCGCGACCAGGTGACCATCCGCGGCTTTACCGCCATCGCCGACCAGTTTGTCGACGGCATGCGCGACGATGCCTTGTACTTCCGCGACCTGTCGAACACCGAGCAGGTCGAGATCATCAAGGGGCCGGCCTCGGTGCTGTACGGACGCGGTTCGTCCGGGGGGCTGATCAACCGCATCAGCAAGAAACCCGGCATCAACAAGAACGAAGTGAGTTTGCAGGTCGGCAGCTGGAACCAGCGCCGCGCCGAAATCGACGTCGCCCGCGCTGACAGCGCCAGCCCGGTGGCGCTGCGCGTGACCGGCGCCATCGAACGCGCCGACAGCTACCGCGACCAGCAGTTCCTCGACCGCGAAGCGTTCGCGCCATCGGTCTCGCTCAAGATCAGCGACGCCACCAAGGTGCTGCTGCAGGCCGAATACCTGAACGACAAGCGGGTGACCGATTTCGGCGTGCCCGCGTATCGCGGCAAGCCGGTCGATGTGCCTGCCGGCACCTACTACGGCGCGGCCAACGCGAAGGACAACGATTACTCCGAAGCGGAGGTGAAGGCCTTCGGCTTCACCATGGATCACCGTTTCAACGATGCCTGGTCGCTGCGCAATACCTTCCGCCACTACAACTACACGCTCGACCGCAACAACACGCTGGCCGGCGCGGTCGATGAAAAGGCGCTGACGGCGTCGCTGAACCGCAGCAATGTGCTGCGCGACGAGAGCGGCTATTTCAACCAGACCGAGCTGAAACAGATCGCCACGCTGGCCGGCATGCGCCATCAGTTGCTGTACGGCGTGGAAGTCGGCAAGCAGGAAAAAGACCAGCTGTTCCGCTCGCAAAACAATATCGCCAAGGTCAAGCTGTTCAATCCGGTTGCGCCGGTGCTGCCGTTCACCGTCAGCGCCGCCCCCTCGACCGACAACCTGGGCGTGATGACGGTGGCCAGCGCCTACGTGCAGGATATGGCGGCCTTGTCGGCCCAATGGAAGGCGCTGGCCGGCGTGCGCTTCGACCGCTTTGAACAGGAAACGCGCGAACGCCGTGCCGGCCAGTCGAACCTGGCCCGCGTCGACCGTGCCTGGAGTCCGCGCGCCGGCCTGGTGTATCAGCCGGGCGAGACGCAATCGTACTTCGCCTCGTTCAGCAAGTCGTTCCAGCCGTCGGGCGAATCATTTGCGCTGGCTGCGAACAATGCCCAGATCGCGCCGGAGGAAACCACCAACAAGGAAGTCGGCGCCAAGTTCGACCTGTTCGACGGCAATGCGAGCGCCTCGGTGTCGCTGTTCCGTCTGGAGCGCACCAACATCAAGGCCACCGACCCGGCCACCAACCGCCTGATTCCGATCGGCACGCAGCGCAGCGATGGCATCGAGCTGACCTTCGCCGGCAAGCTGGGCGATGGCTGGCAGCTGTGGTCGGGCTACGCGTATCTGGATGCGCGCTCGGTGTCGTCGGTCGCCGTCGATGCCGGACAGCCGGTGCAGGGCAAGCGCCCTACCCTGACGCCCGTTCACAGCGCCAACGTGTGGCTGACCAAGTCGCTCGGCAACGGGTTTGGCGTGGGCGGTGGCGCCAATGCCGTCGGCAAGCGCTTCGCCAATCCGGGCAATACCGTGACGCTGCCGGGCTATGCGACCATCGATGCGATGGCCTACTACCGCCAGGGCAAGGTCGACATCCAGCTGAACGCGATGAACCTGGCCGACCGCCAGTACATCGTCGCCGGACACGGCAGCAACGGCAACCTGAACCTGCCGGGCGCGCCACGCTCGGTCCAGTTGACGGCGCGCTACGCGTTCTGAGGCCTGCGCCAACTCAAGGCAATCAGGACGATTGCTTTCCCAGCGCATCCGCGCAAGGCCAAGCGGTACCACGATGAACAGTGCAAGCGCCTGCTCATCGCTGGCCGGGTGGCTGCCAGCCAGCGCGGCGCCGCACGCGTGACGACGCCCATGCGGCGAACCAAACACGATAGACGAGGTCTTACTGTGACAAGCAGTACCGGCGCTGTGCGAGCACGTTTTGCAACGCGGCGCCGGCAGGGTCGGCCCCGGCTGCATAAGCGCCTGCCTTCATCGCATGGGGTGGCGCTTGCCCATCACGCCGGGTGTCCTGTCCATGCGGGCGCTTGTGATTACCGGGTGACATCCTTGACCTCATGAGGGAACACGATGGACATGAACAATGAATTGCGCGATCATGGTGACATGGAAGCCCGCGTAGCCAGACTGGAAGCTGACATCACCGCCATCAAGATCGATGTTGCGGTGATCAAGGCCAATGGCGCGACGAAATCGGATATCGCCGAAGTGCGGGCCGAGATTCGCTCCGAGATCGCGGGGGTACGTTCGGAAATACGCAGCGCCGTGTCCGAAGCGAAGTCGTCAATTATCATGTGGGTTGCAAGCCTCGTTTTCCTGGCTCAGTTGATACCCGCAGCGGTACGCCTGATCGAGAAGACCATCTGATACGTCCATCGTCGCTGGTCACGAGCCTGTCTCGGGCGGTTTTTTACACATCCCAATTGCTTTCATTTTGCGCCACACAGCGCGCATCCCATACCACCGCGAATGACGCGCGCGCCTGCTTTTGACTGGCTGGCGGGCAACGCGATTGAGAGATGACAACGTGCATGCTGGCGCCCTCTCGACAGAACCAGCTTCAATGGACGAGGTCTTACCATCACACGCGGAACCGGCCCGGTCCGGGCACGTCGTGCAACACGTCGCCGTCAGGACTGGCCCCGGCTCAATATCTGCCTGCCCTTATCGCATGGCGTGGCAGTTCAGTTGTTTTTCTCCTTGGGCAGCATGTCCACGCAAGCGCTTGCAATCCCCGGGCGCCATCCTTGACATCACGAGGGCACACGATGGACATGAACGATGAACTGCGCGATCATGGCGACATGGAAGAGCGCGTAGCCAGACTGGAAACTGACATCACCGCCATCAAGATCGATGTCGCGGTGATCAAAGCCAATGGCGCGACCAAATCGGATGTCGCCGAATTGCGTGCCGAGCTGCAGACGGAGATGCGTTCCGGGTTCGCCGGAATACGGGCCGAGATGCGGGCCGAGATCGCCGGGGTACGTTCGGAAATACGCAGCGCTGTGTCCGAAGCGAAGTCGTCAATTATCATGTGGGTTGCAGGCCTCGTTTTCATGGCTCAGTTGATACCCGCAGCGGTACGTCTCATCGACAAGTACATCTGACACGCCCGTCCGTGTCGGCCAACGCCCCGCCTTAAGCCGGTTTTTGCACATCCATCCGTGACGTGGAACCGGACGGCCAGGCCCAAGACGCCATGCACGGCAGGCGTCTTCCGTGTGTTCGGGAAGCACGCCGCGCAAAGCTGGCCGGGTCCGGGGAACAATGCTGCGCCAGCACTGTCCAATTACTTTCACTGCACGCAGCGCACATCCCATACCTACATGAACGGTGCGCGTGCCTGCTTATTGCTGGCCGGCAGACTAGCGATTGAGGGGTGCCCCCTGCTTGCAGGCGTCCCGCCAACTGAACCAACTTCAATGGACGAGGTCTTGCTGTCACAAGCGGAACTGGCGCTGTGCGAGCACGTTTCGCAATGCGCCGCCGGCAAAGCCGGCCTTGGCTGAATATGCGCCTGCCTTCAGCGTGGCAATTGTCTATTCCCCCACGTGCCGTGTCCATGCATGCGCTTGTCATCACCGGGCGAAATCCTTTACATCATGAAGGAACACAATGGACATGAACGAGGATCTGCGCGATCATGGTGACATGGAAGCGCGCGTAGCCAGACTGGAAGCCGACGTCACCGCCATTAAGATCGATGTTGCGGTGATCAAGGCCAATGGCGCAACGACATCGGATATTGCCGAAGTGCGGGCCGAAATGCGTTCCGGGTTCACCGAGGTGCGGGCCGAGATGCATGCCGAATTCGCCAGAGTGCGCGCGGAGATGCGTTCCGAGTTCGCGGCGGTGCGGGCCGAGATGCATTCCGAGATCGCGCAGGTACGTTCGGAAATACGCAGCGCTGTTTCCGAAGCGAAGTCGGCAATTATCCTGTGGGTTGCAGGCCTCGTTTTCCTGGCTCAGCTGGTACCCGCAGCGGTACATCTCATCGAAAAGTACATCTGACACGCGCTCATCGTTGGCGCTCGATAACCCGCCCGTGGCGGTGTTTTATCCATGTCACATTGACCTTGAACCTGATGCTGACGCGCACAAGGTCATTGACGCTCGACAGCCAGGCTGGCGACACCATGCTTCATTGCGCCGCAAGAACAGAACTAATGTCGATGGACGCGGTCTTACTGTGATCAGCAGTACGGACCCCGTACCAGCCACCTTTACCAACCCAACGTCGATCCCGCAGGGCCGCCTGGCATTGAGCGGACGCACGCTAATCGAATGGCGGCTGATCATCCGGCTCCCGTGACGCCGGTCCTGGAAATGGGCTCTCATCCACGGGCAAAAAACCATAACACCTTCGAGGAACACGATGGACATGAGCGGCGAACAACGTGATCATGGTGGCATGGAAGTCCGCATTACAGCACTGGAAGCCGATGTTGCCGCCATCAAGATCGATGTTGCGGTGGTCAAGGCCAATGGCGCAACGAAATCGGACATCGCCGATTTGGGTACTGAAATACGCAGTACGGTAGCCGAGGCGAAATCGCAATGATCATCTGGTTAGCCGGCCTCATGTTCCTGGCCCAGGTGGTGCCGGTCGTTGTACGCCTCATAGAGAAGCTCATCTGACATCCGCACTGCCAGCTACCAACAAGCCGCCCCGTAGGAACCACTTTTACCAACGCATCGTCGAACCGGCGGACTGTGCAACGTGTGGAACGGAGTTGTTCACATCGCATGGCGGCGGTTCATCCGGCTCCCGGCAAGTCTGACTTGCAACGGACTGTCATCCTCAGGCAAAAACCTTAACTTCATCAAGGAACAGTATGGACATGAGCGACGAACTGCGTGATCATGGGGCATGGAAGCCCGCATAACAAAGCTGGAAGCCGATGTGGCCGCCATCAAAATCGATGTTGCGGTGATCAAGGCCAATGGCGCGACCAAAGCGGACATCGCCGATGTCCACGCCAAAATAGCCGAGGCGAAACCGTCGATCATCATCTGGGTTGCCAGCCTCGTTTTCCTGGCCCAGCTGGTGCCCGCCATGATCCGCGTCATCGAAAAATACATCTGACAGCCAGCCTGTCCTGCCATCGACGCCAGCAACCCGCCCTGCGCGGTTTTTTTCTTCCCACATCGCCTGCGCAATCGATTTGCCATGACATAGCAAAACAAATTCCTCAAGATCGCAATGTTGGCGTATATTTACCGATATTCGTTTTGCAACGGATGCCACACTGACGCCCATCATCGAAAGGAATTCCGCATGCGCCCTGCCCTGCCTGCCTGCCTCGCCGTTCTGTTCCTGCTGGGAGGCGAGGCCAGTGCCCGTCCCCAATCGCTCGGCATCGCCGTGCCGCCCGGCGAGTCGACCATCGCCTACGACATGAACGCCGCCGGCCAGGTGGCCGCCGTGCTGGAAGACGGCGACGGCCACACGCGCGGCGTCCTGTTCGAAAAAGGCAAGATCACCGACCTCGGCGCGCGCGGCGGCATGCACAGCGATGCGCGCGGGATCAACGACCGCGGCGAGATCATCGGTTCGGTCCGCAACAAGGATGGCAGCTGGAATGCCTTCCTGTTCCATCGCAGCAGCGGCATGCGCGTGATGGGCACCCTCGGCGGCCCCAGCAGCTACGGCATGGGCATCAACCAGGAAGGCATCAGCGTCGGCTTTGCCGACATGCCGAACGGCGACTGGCATGCCTTCATCAACGACGGCGGCGCCCAACTGCAGGATCTCGGCACCCTGGGCGGCAAGATCAGCTACGCCAGTGGCATCAACAAGCACAGGCAGGTGGCCGGCACCGCCGCCAACGCGGATGGCTACCGTCACGCCTTCCTGTACACGCCCGAGCGCGGCATGGTCGACCTGGGTACCCTGGGTGGCCGCCAAAGCTCGGCCATGGCGATCAACGACGATGGCGTCGTGGTCGGCGCGTCGGAAACCAAAGACCGCCGCTGGCGCGCCTTTGTGCACGATGGCAAGCGCATGGTCGACCTGGGTGCGCTGATTGGCAACTACAACAGCTTCGCCACCGATATCAACAACGCCGGCCACGTGGTCGGCACGGTGCTGGTCGGCACTGAGCGCATGTCCTTCGTGTGGCGCGACAAGAAGATGACCGTGCACCGCAGCGGCCACGGCCTGCACCTGACCAACGCCATCAACGACCGCGAATTCGTCATCGGCGCCACCTATGACCACGGCATGACCGCCGCGACCATGGCCTCGAACGCGGCCGCCGTCATGACGCGCGGCGGCAGCGAGCTGCTGACCCTGATCGCCGCGGTGTTGACCATGGCCGGGCTGGCCGTGCTGTACCGCTTGCGCAGCCGCGGCATCGAGCTCACCGGCGCGGGCAACTGAGACGGCCGATGCGGCCCGCCTGCGCTGCAAAGCCGCAGGCGCGCGCACAATCCCTGCATGGTATGCTGGCCGCATTGCGGCGTACCGGCCGCGTCAACGAAAAAAGGAAGCTATGCGGTTCAATTCTGGATGGGTGCTGCGGGCGGCCGTGCTGGCCAGCTTGTCGGGCGGCGTGGCGCAGGCGCAGGACGTGATCCGCATCGGGCACGTGGCGGCCACCTCGGGCGCCATCGCCCACCTCGGCAAGGATAATGAAAACGGCGCGCGCATGGCGGTCGATGAGCTCAATGCCAAGGGCGTGCTGATCGGCGGCAAGCGCTACCGCGTCGAGATGCTCGCCGAGGACGACGCCGGCGACCCCAAGCAAGGCACCATCGTGGCGCAAAAGCTGGTCGACGCCAAGGTGCGCGGCGTGATTGGCCACGAAACCTCGGGCACCACGATCCCGGCCTCGAAAATCTATCACGACGCGGGCATTCCGCAAATTTCGCCGTCCGCCAGCAACCCCAAGTACACGCGCCAGGGCTACAAGACGGCGTTTCGCAACGTCGCCAACGACGAGCAACTGGGCGCGGCGCTGGCCAGGTACGCGGTCCAGACCGGCAAGGCCAGGCAGATTGCCGTGATCGACGACCGCACCGCCTACGGCAAGGGCCTGACCGACGAATTCATCAAGAACATCAAGACCGCCGGCCAGGGCGCGCGCATTGTCGCGCAACAGTACACCACCGACAAAGCCACCGATTTCGGCGCCATCCTGACCGCCATCAAGGCCACCAAGCCGGACCTGATTTTCTTCGGCGGCATGGATGCCGTGGCCGGGCCGATGCTGCGCCAGATGAAGCAGCTGGGCATGCCGCTGCGCTTCATGGGCGGCGACGGCATGTGTTCCGATTCGCTGGCCAGGCTCGCCGGCGAGGGCATGGCCGATGGCCAGGTCATCTGCGCGGAAGCGGGCGGGGTGGACGCGCAACAGCAGAAAGGCATGGATGATTTCCGCGCAGCCTACCGGCGCCGCTACGGCATCGACGTGATGACCTACGCGCCGTATGCCTACGACGCCATGCACGCCATGGTGGCCGCCATGCAGCAGGCCGGCTCCACCGATCCGTCCGTGTATCTGCCGGCGCTGGCCAAGGGCCAGTACAAGGGCGTGACCGGCGTGATCGCCTTCGATGCCCGGGGCGACGTGAAAGATGGCCGCCTGACGCTGTTTACCTTCAAGGGCGGCAAGCGCCACCGTCTCAGCGTCATCCAGTAAGCGGCGTGGCCGGCAGGCGGATCAGAGATCGCTGTCGTCGGTCAGGTGTTGCAGCCTCAACAGATAGGGAGGCACCGACTGCGCATAGCCAGCCTGCAGCCTGTCCGCGTGCCCGTCACTCGCCCTGTCACCGCCCAGCAACTCCCGGTTGGCCACCATGCCGGTCGATAAGCCGGGACCGGCGACGCGCATGCTGCGCATGATCCGGTCGACCGCGGCGCGCACGTTGCCGGTCCCGGCCCGCGTCGCGATCAAGGCGTTGTACATGCCGGCGCCAGCCTGGGCGCGCTCGCCCAGCGCGGCGACGTCCTGCGCATACTCATCTTCCGATACGCCGCCGGAATACGGATTGTCGCGATACGCCTTGGCATGTTCCAGCCGCGGGGCGACTTCCTGCCCGCCTCCGCCCAGGCTCATGTCGCGCGCCAGCGTGCCCATCAGCGGCACTTCGCCGGCCGCGTCGCTGTGCGTATATTGCCGCTCCATGTCCATGTCGCCCAAGCCAATATCGACATCCATGTGGTGCCCGCCGCCCGCGTGCAGATACATCAGCCGGGCGATATCGGAGAAATACTTCAAATCATTCCAGGCATCGTGCCCGCCCTGCTTGACCGAATTGGCCGCGATGCGCGATGCCGTACCGAGCTCTTGCGCAGTCACGCCGGAAGTCGCATTCCCATTGGCCACCAATTCCTCGATCGCCCGGGTCTGGTAGCCGGCGTCCCGCAACCGCTGCCGTTGCCGATTCCTTTTAAGGATCTTGGCCTGGTCCGCATCGTACGCGTCGCGCTCGGCGCCCATGAACTTCCATGCCGACGGCTCCGGCTTCCTGATTCCCGCCTCAAACGCATCCGAATGCCACAGCGTGTGGGTCCACGGCGTGTTGTGCGTCTTGGCGGCAGATTCCAGCAAGGTTGCCAGGGCGGAATCGGTCAACGGCCCGCCCGACCAGAACCGGTGGATCGCTCGCGGAATGGGATGGGCGGCGTTCGGCGCGACGGGAATGCCCAGCCGCAGCGCATCGTCGTCCTGCCCCAGGGGCGTCATCAAGCCCGCCACGTACACCTGCCGGTGCTGATCGACGGCCGCCACGCGCCCGGGGTCGTGCTGATGCAGCTGATCCATCAAGCCGGCAATCCGCACCGAATCGCGGGCAACGATGAGCCGCTCCAGATAAGCCTTGATGGCCACCAGGCCGGCTTGATCGGTATCGAGCGCCGCACCCTCGTAGTCCGCGATCTCGAGCACATAGCGCTGAACCAGCCCGGCGCCCCCGCCAGCCGCCGTGGCGGTTTCGTATTGCCCTGGCGATGCACTGCTCGCGGCAGCCCGCGCTCCCATCACATCGGCCTCGCGCTCCAGGCCAGCATCGTCGTTCACGGCCACGCCCGCCTTCATCTGCAGCGTCGGCCCGACCCGGCCCTGGGCCTGCTGCACGACGTGCCAGGCTTCGTGCGGCAAATGGCGTTCCTGGCCCGGCGCCACGTGGATATCGCTGCCCTGCGCGAACGCATGCGCATTCAACTGCGCCGGCTGCGCCGAGTTGTAGTGGACCTTGACGTGGTCCATGCTCACCCCGGACAAGCTTTCCACGCCGGCCTTGAGCTGATCGGGCAGGCCGGAATTGTTCGCCCTGGCTTGACGCTGCGCAGGTGCTTGCTGCGCCATGGCGGCCAGCGCATGCAGCTGTCGTACGCGCGCACTATGTTGTATCAGGCTGCCGACGGCCTTGCCCTGGCGCGCCTGTGACCGATTGTCAGCGAGATCCTGCAAGCGCATGTGCGCGGCCGATTGCGCCCGTCCATCGACCAACTGCGCGACACCCATGCCGGCCGCGCGATCCGGCGTCGCGCTGTCGCGCGCCTGCCGTTCTCGCTGCGATCCGGGACCGCTTTGTATCGCGTCGTAAGGCGCGCCAGAACTCATCGTTCACCTCGCATGAACAGAACCACGAAAACGGCGCGGAGCCCGCCGTTACGGCCGCGCTCGCCTGCGCGCCGCGTCGTGACGGCACAGTTTCCGCCAGCGATATCGAGCACCGAATAGCCCTCCCAATCTCATAAATTACCACGTTGATGTGACAATTGCGACATCGCAAAAATAAAAAAAACAACAGAGTGTCTTATGATAAAGTCTTCCGAAATTACAACAAAAGGGATATCTCGAATGAGCCTGTCGATCGTCTTGCCCAAGCTTTCCAGGCGCGGAGCATGCCGATGATTGAGGCCGCCATCGATCACCTCGCGCAGCAGCTGAACCAGTTTTTGCGCCGTAGCCACAAGCTCACCGACGATATCGTGGTGGTCTCGAATATCATCGGCCAGAATGGCGCCATCGCCCCGCACATCGCCAACAAGGTGGTGATCTGCCTGACCAATATCGAGAAAGACACGCTGCCCCAGCAGGCATTCGCGCCCAGCGCCGGCGCCGGCCGCACACCGGTCTACAGCCGGCCGCTGTTCCTCAATCTGTACGTGGTGGTGGCCGCCAATTTCAGCGATAAAAACTATCCCGAGGCGCTGCGCTTCATTTCCAGCGCGATCACCTTCTTCCAGCGCACGCCGGTGTTCGACCACCAGGTGACGCCCGATCTCGATGAGCGCATCGAACGGCTGCTGCTCGATATCGAGAACCTCAAGACCCATGAGCTGAGCAATCTCTGGACCATGCTGAGCGGGCGCTACCTGCCATCCGTCATGTACAAGGTGCGCATGATTACGGTGGGCGGCGACCCCATCACACACCAGGTCGGCACAGTGGCCGAACCGATCACCAGCGCGAGCCACTAAGCCATGCGCGGCGCCTATTCCCTCCTCCTGGAATTATGCGCCGAGCATGCGTATTTCCCCGCTGGGGCAAGCGGCAATTTCCGTTTCGTGCCGACGGCGCAATGCGCCGCCCTGCTCGACCGCTTCGGCATCCTCACGCGCCCGTCCGCCCACGGCCTGGCGCTGGTCGCCCAGGACGCGGCCCGCGCCGATCTGCAGGGCGGGCACGAGCACGCGGCCGAACTCGAATTTGGCGTGCTCTCGACCGATCCCCACTTTTCCCTGTTTACCGGACTCGATGCGCCCGCGCCCGACGCCTGCCTGTTTTTCCACAGCGCCAGGGCCCAGGCCGAGGGCCCGGGGCGCTGGCGCCTGCACCCGGAGCAATTGGCCGGGCCGGCGGCCTGGCGCCGTGCGCGCGTGCCGGACAAGGCTGCGGCGCTGGCGGCGCCAGGCGCGCCGGCCAGGCCGGCGTTTTTCATGGTGCTGGCCCTGGCGGACGTGGCGGCCGCGCTGGCGCAGGCCGCCGCGCCAGTCTGGCTGGTGCGCTTCGGCGCCCGCGCCAGCGTCTGGACATACCATTTCTTGAGCGAGCTGGATGCCCCTGATCCGGTCATCGTCGACCTCGACGGCAAACTGCGCTTCAGCGCGCGCGGGCGCACGCCGCTGCCCGGCAACCGCTCGGCCCTGACCTTTGCCAGCGAACAGGCCATCGAGATGCGCAAGACCCCGCAACAGCGCCTTCAGCTGCGCGACCAGGGCGAGCTGGGCATAAGAATTCTCATCAAGCGACTGCCGAATGCCAGTGTGGCAGCCATCGGGCGGGAAATTACAGAAGGAAGTGCCGTACCAGTATTAGTGTCGGAAATCTACATCCCCTGATTACCCACCAGAAAGGACGCAAGATGGCGCAATATAAAACTCCCGGGGTCTACATCGTTGAAAAGAACGCTTTCCCCAACTCCGTGGTCGAGGTCGCGACCGCGGTGCCCGCCTTCGTCGGCCATACGCAGTTTGCCGATTACAAGGGTTCCTCCCTGACCAACAAGGCCATGCGGATCAGTTCGATGGCCGAATTCGAAGCCCACTTCGGCGGGCCGCCAGCGCCGGTGTTTACCTTCGGTATAACCAAGCTCCAGGACGACGCCGACTTTTCGGCCGCCGCGCTGCCGGCGGACGGCGCCGCCCCTGCCCCTGGCCTTGGCACGGCCCCTGCGGCCGGCGTCGAAAATCCTGAATTGCGCGAGAAAGCGAACGCCGCCAAGGCAGATGCGGAAACGGCCAAGGCCGCGTCGGCCGCCGCCCCCGATGATGACGATAAAAAAACCAAGTCCGTACAAGCTGCGGACAAAGCGGCAAAGGCTGAGGAGGCCGCCGTCAACAGTGCCAAATCCGGCGCCGCCGGTGACAAAAGCCCCGTGCAACCCGACTTGCCCAAGCTGGCGACCAAGGCCAGGGAAGAGGCGGTCGCGGCCAAGGCCGCGCTAGAGGGCGATGCCGATAACGCCGAGAAGATAGCCGCGTCCGCTGCGGCCGAGGACAAGGCTGTAAAGGCTGAGGCGGCCGCCAGCGATAGCGCCAAGTCCGGCGCCGCCCCGGCACAGCCCGGCGATGCGTCCGACCTCGTCACTGCCGCCGAGAATGCCGCCAACAAGGCAGCGGATCTGCGCAAGAAGGCGGACCTTGCCAAGGCCGAGTTCGACAAAGCCACCGACGCGGAGAAAGTGGTCAAGGAAAAAACCTACAAGGAAGCGGACCAGGCCGCCAAGGATGCCCAGGCCGCGGCCGACGCCGCCGCCCTCGTCGCAGTCCCCGCCTACGCGCTGAAACTGAAAGCGGAAAAAGCGCGCCCGCTTGCACCTTACAAGCTGGCCAAGACCGGCGGCAAGCACCTGCTGTACCACAGCATGAAACTGTTCTTCCAGAACGGCGGCGGCGCCTGCCATATCGTCTCGGTGGGCGACTACAGCGCCATGCCCGATAGCGATGCCTTGCAGGCCGGCATCAATGTCTTGCTCAAGGAGCAGGAGCCGACCATGCTGGTCATTCCGGAAGCCGTGCTGCTGGCCAAAAATGACTGCTACTCCCTGCAAGCCCAGATGCTGATGCATTGCGGCTACAAGATGAAGAGCCGTTTCGCCATCCTCGATGTGTACGACGGCGACAAGGAATTGAACGACGGTCCCGTCAACGAGTTCCGCGAAGGCGTAGGCACCAGTTTCCTGGCCTTCGGCGCCGCCTACTATCCATGGGTAAACACCACCATCGTGGCCGCCAAGGACCTCGATTTCACTTATTTCGATGCGGAAAACCGCCTCAAGCTCAAGGACCTGCTCAGCAACGACCTGGCCAGCGTGCTGTACGCCGACACCAGCAAGAGCCCGGCGGCGCGGATCAAGGCCAACCAGGTGGGCAAGACCCTGGACGCCATCGTGAAGGACTGGAAAACAGTCGAGGACGGCGCCGACCGGCTGCACCAGATTGCCACCGTGCACAACACCCTGGTGGCGATCAGCCCGCTGTACTCGCGCATCTTGCTGGCCGTGCAGCGCAAGCTCAACCTGCTGCCGCCGAGCGCCGCGATGGCCGGCCTGTACACCATGGTCGACAATACGCGCGGGGTCTGGAAGGCGCCGGCCAACGTCAGCCTGGCGGCGGTGACCTCGCCCTCGGTGAACATCACCCACGACGACCAGGAAGACCTGAACGTCAGCACCACCGGCAAATCGATCAATGCGATCCGCACCTTCATCGGCGAAGGCACCCTGGTATGGGGCGCGCGCACCCTCGACGGCAATAGCCTGGACTGGCGCTACATCAACGTGCGGCGCACCATGATCATGCTGGAAGAGTCGCTGCGTCTGGCCAGCAAGGCCTATGTGTTCGAGCCGAACGTGGCCAACACCTGGGTCACCATCAAGAGCATGGCGCGCAACTTCCTGACCGGCATCTGGAAGCGCGGCGGCCTGGCCGGCGCCAGCCCGGACGATGCCTTCAGTGTCGCGGTCGGCCTGAACGAAACCATGACCGCCGAGGATATCCTCGAAGGCATCCTGCGCGTCACCATTTTGGTGGCGGTCAGCCGGCCGGCCGAATTCATCGAGATCACCTTCCAGCAACAGATGCAAAAATCCTGACGCAACAAGGGCAGTTCTTTCCTGATGTGACTTACCAAAGAGGTTCGCGATGGCAGATGATGGCTCAAAACAATCAACAGCGGTATGGCCGCTCCCTAAATTCTATTTCCAGGTGAAATGGGATTCCCAGGTCATGTCGTTCCAGGAAGTCAGCGGGCTCGATATCCAGTCCGAGGAAATCAAGTACCGCCACGGCGACAGTCCCGAGTTTTCGGTGATCAAGATGCCCGGCCTGAAAAAGGTCGGCAACGTGACCATGAAAAAAGGGGTGTTCAAGTCGGACAACAAGTTCTGGGAATGGTTCAACCAGATCAAGATGAACACCGTCAAGCGCGTGCCGGTGACCATCAGCCTGCTCGACGAGACCGGCGCCCCGACCATGGTCTGGACCCTGGCCAACGCCTGGCCGACCAAGATCACCGGCACCGATCTCAAGGCCGAGGGCAACGAGGCATCGATCGAGACGATCGAGATCGTGCACGAGGGCTTGACCATCGCGAACGCCTAAGCGGAACCCGCGCATGCTCAATCCGCTATCGCCGCTGACGTCGGACGGCTACCAGCCGTCCGCCTTCTACTTCAAGGTCATGTTCGGGGCGACCCTGGGTCTGGTCGACACTTCCTTCAAGGAGGTGTCGGGCATTTCCGCGGAACTGGAGACGGAAACCGTGATCGAGGGCGGCGAAAACCGCTACGTGCATACCCTGCCGACCCACTACAAGTCGCGCAGCCTGCAGCTCAAGCGCGGCATCGCGCCGATGACTTCGCCCCTGGTGCTATGGTGCCGTTCGGTGTTCGAAGCCGATTTCGTCACCCCCATCCTGGCCCAGCCGATCGTGGTGTGCCTGATGAATGCCGACGGCTTGCCGATCCGCTCCTGGAGTTTCGCCAACGCCTATCCGATCAAATGGGAAGTCGAGGCCTTCGGCTCGGAAAAAAACGAAGTCGCGATCGAGAACATTACCCTCAGCTATAACTATTCCAACCGACTGACCTGACCATGCCTATTGAAATCGCCCAGTTGAATATCAAGTCGAACGTGGTGCAGGGCGCGTCCGGTGCCGGCGCCGCGCGCGCGCAGGAAGCGGCGCCCGTCAAGAAAGATACCTGCGTGCCGGGCGGCCCGCAACTCGGCGCCGACGACAAGACCGTGGCCCAGCGCACCCGCCTGCTGCGCGACGCCATCAACCAGATGCAGGAGCGCTAGATGGGCGGCATCAGCCTCGGCTCGAAAAACCTGCTCAAGATTTCGCCGTGCGATGCGGATGGCACCGACATCGCCGGCCCCTTCTTCGAGGTGCAAATCAATCCGGCCAGCTACCAGCATCGCCTCAGCGTGCAGTACAACCAGTGCCCGACCCTGGGCCAGCCGGGCGCCACGCCCAAGTTCAGCGCGGTCAATCCGGAAAAGCTGACCTTGCCCCAACTGATCCTCGACGGCACCGGGGTGGTGTCGCTGGTCAATGCGGACGTCAGCGCGATGATGAGCAGCGGCAGCCTGGCCGCCAGTGCCGCCCCCAGCGTCACCGAGATGCTCACCGCCCTGCGCACCCTGGTCTACGATTACCAGGGCGACATCCACGAGCCGAACGTGCTGCGCTTTGTCTGGGGCGACATGAATTTCGTCGGCGTGGTCGAGTCGATGGACATCGACTACACCCTGTTCAAGCCCAGCGGACAGCCGCTGCGCGCCAAGGTCACGCTGGGCGTGCTGGCCATGGCCAGCCCCAAGAAAATCGAACAAAGCGCGACCAGGAGTTCGCCCGACCTGTCGCACCTGGTGGCCGTGCGCGCCGGCGACACCCTGCCCCTCCTGTGCGAGCGCATCTACGACGATCCCGGCTATTACATGGAAATCGCCCGCGTCAACGGCCTGGTCGGCTTTCGCTCCCTGACGCCCGGCATGCTGCTGCGCTTTCCTCCGATTAACTGAAGGACAAGGCCGCGCCGATGTGTCCCCCGCCCGATTCCCTGCCCGATGCCGCGCCCGCTGGTGGTCCGCCCTCGCCCGCCCTGGCCAGCAAGGGCGTGTTCAAGCTGGTCGTCAAGAGCGACGGCGCGGTGCTGCCCGACAGCATGCGCGTGATCGCGGTGGAAGTGTCGCGCAGCGTCAACAAGCTGGCGCAGGCGCGCGTCTACGTGGCCGACGGCGACATGGCGGCCAAGACCTTCGCCGTCAGCGACGCCAAGCAACTGGTGCCGGGAGCGCGCATCGACATCGAAGCCGGCTACGGCAACAAGACCTCGCCGATTTTTTCCGGCATCGTCATCAAGCACGGGATCCGCATCGACGCCGGCAACCGGGTGCGCGTGTGCATCGAATGCCGCCACGCGGCCTTCGCACTGACCTTGAGCCGCAACAACAAGAACCACGTCGACAGCACCGACAGCGACGCCATCGAGGCATTGCTGAAAGGCTACACCGGGGTTGACGTCACCGCCACCACCACCAAGTATCACGGGCTGGTGCAGTACTACAGCAGCGACTGGGACTTCCTGCTGGCGCGCGCCGAAGCGAACGGCCTGCTGGTCATCACCGGCGACAAGAGCCTTACGGTGAAGGCGCCCGACACCAGCGCCACGGCCGTGCTGAGCCTGACCTACGGCACCGACATCATGCGCTTCGAGGCCGAGATCGATGCCCGCACCCAGTACACCCAGGTGACCGGGGTCAGCTGGGACCCGGCCACCCAGGCCATTGCCAGCCAGGACGCTTCGCCCGAGAGCCTGGGCTTGCAAGGCAACCTGGACGCGGCCACCCTGGGCAAGGTGGGCGGCGGCGCCACGCTGCGCCTGCAAACCCCGGTGCCGCTGGAAACGGCGGCGCTGACGGCCTGGACCAAGGCGCGCCAGGTCAAGGCCGCGCTGGCGCGGGTGCGCGGCAGCATGGCTTTCCAGGGCAGCGCACTGGCCTTGCCCGGCACCCTGATCGACCTCAAGGGCGTGGGCACGCGCTTCAGCGGCAAGGTATTCGTCAGTTCGGTCGAGCATCACATCGCCGACGGCAACTGGGTCACCGATGTCGACTTCGGCCTCGACCCCGAGTGGGGCGGCGCACGCCACGGCGGCCCCGGCGAGGCCGCCTCCGGCCTGATGCCCGGCGTGACCGGCCTGCACATCGGCAAGGTCGCCAAGCTCGATGAAGACCCGGCCGGCGAAAACCGCATCCAGGTCACCTTGCCGGTGCTCAAGGACGACGCCGGCGGCGTCTGGGCGCGCCTGGCCAGCGCCTATGGCTCGGACAAGGTGGGCGCCTTCTTCATTCCCGAGATCGGCGACGAGGTGATCGTCGCCTATCTCAACAACGACCCGTCCAACCCGGTCGTCATCGCCAGCCTGTACAGCAGCATGCGCGCCCCGCCCTACGCGCTGAGCGCCGAAAACTATACCAAGGCGATCGTCACCAAGGGCTTGCTCAAGGTCGAGTTCGACGACGAGAAAAAGGTCATCACCCTGCTCACGCCCGCCGGCAACACGGTGGTCATGAGCGACGACGCCAAATCCATCGTCGCCACCGACCAGAACGGCAACAAGGTGTCGCTCAGCGAACAAGGCATCCTGCTCGACAGCGCCTCCGACATCGTGCTCACCGCCAAGGCCAAGGTCACGCTCACGGCCGGCAGCGACATGGCCCTCAAGGCCACCAAGGACCTGACCGGCGATGGCCAGAATATCACCATCAAGGCCGGCATGGCGCTGGTGGCGAAAGGCGCCTCCAGCGCCGAATTTTCGGCCAGCGGCCAGACCACCATCAAGGGAGCGACCGTGAACATCAACTGACCGCGTGCCCGAGACCCGATCCGCCGCCCCCGACCACCGTTCCCGAAAGGACGCCGCCATGCCGCCCGCCGCCCGCCAGACTGATATGCATGTGTGCCCGATGCAGACGCCCGCCGTGCCGTCCCCGATTCCGCACGTGGGCGGCCCGGTGATCGGCCCCGGCATTCCCAGCGTCCTGATCGGCAAACTGGTGGCCTCCGTGGTGGGCGACAAATGCACCTGTGTCGGCCCGCCGGATGAAATCTCCAAGGGCTCGATGACTGTGTTCATCGGCGGCAAGGCGGCCGCGCGCGTGGGCGACCCGTGCCAGCATGGCGGCACCATCGTGCTCGGCTGCCTCACTGTCATGATCGGCGGATAAGGCAGCCATGAGCATCGACCAATCCTTCCTTGGACGCGGCTGGGCCTTTCCGCCGGCGTTCTCCAAAGCGGGGGGGCCGTACAGCGCCGGCGGCCAGGCGGCCATGGTCTCGGGCGACGACGATATCCGCCAGAGCCTGCACATCCTGCTCTCGACCGCGCCGGGCGAGCGGGTCATGCGCCCCACCTTCGGCTGCGGCATCAAGCTGCATGTGTTCGACAGCATCAGCTACAACACCCTGACCGAAATCAAGGGCATGATCGCGCACGCCATCCTGTTTTTCGAGCCGCGCATCACGCTCGACCGGATCGTGGTCAGCGACGCCGGCATCGAACAGGGCCGGCTCGACATCCACCTGGTCTATACGGTGCGCCTGACCAATACGCGCAGCAATATGGTCTATCCGTTCTACTTCGTCGAAGGCACCAATGCCACCCTTTGACGCCGATCCCCCGCGCCTGTTCGTGCGCGATGGCACCAGCCAGGCCGAGCGCCTGCTGCCGGCACTGCAGGACGGCTATTTTTCGCTGGCCGAAATGTCTTTTCCCGACCTGCTCGCCATGGCCAGCGAGTACGCTGCCCTGGTCAAGTTCTACCAGCTCGATAACAGCGTCAACGGCAACTGGGAAGCCTATTTTTCGGCCGACGAAACCATCGTCATCGCGCGCATCCTCTCGACCAGGCTGGCGCGCCTGCAAAGCGCCTTCGAGCAGTGGTGGGACGGCGCCGCCGATATCACGCAATGGCGCGTCGAAACGCTGCCGATGACGGCCCTGGCCACCGATTTTCTCGACCGCTGGACGCGTGCGCTGGAAACCAGTCCCGGCAACGCCGGACGCAAGCTGCACGCCCTGCTGGCGAGCGTGACCGCCACCCTGTGCGAGGATGGCAGCGGGTTTGCCGCTTTCCTGCCGGCCCCCGGACTGGGCCTGGGGCCGCACTGGCATGGCGCGCCCGCCGGCCATCTGAGCCGGGCCAGCATGCGCGCCAGCTATTTCGCCTTTGTGAAGGCGATCGAGATGGTGCAGCAGGAAGCGGCGCGCCTGTTGCCCGACTCGCTGGTGAGCGGCGAGCACGACCCCGGCGTGGCGCTCCTGATCGCTTTCATCAAGATGGCCGAGCGCCTGCACCGGCGCCTGAACCGCTTCACCGGCGCCCACCTCGACTTCTATTACGAGCGCGTGCTACGCATGAAGCCGCTGCCGGCCGTGCCCGACCATGCCTGCCTGGTGGTGGCACCGTGCGCCCCCGGCCAGTACGTGGAGGTGCCGGCCGGCGCCGAGTTTTTCGCGCGCCCCGGCGGCGCCGGCGCCCAGCTGGTGTACCAGACCGAGCGCGCCCTGCTGGTAGGCGACGCCCGGGTGCGCTCGCTGAGCACCCTGTACTGCCACCGCGACCCCGATATCGCCCCCGAAACCGACATGGACCAGAAAGGCGAAGCGCCGCCCCACGCCGCCTGGCCCAGCAACATCTGGTGCCGCCAGCTCGACGTGCCGGACAAGCTGGTCGTCACCGATCCGGCGCCGCTGTCGGCCGTGCCGCTGATGGGCGCGCCCAAGAACCCGGGCGACAAGCGCGGCGTGCAGGATGCGCGCTTCGGGCTGGCCCTGGCCAGCACGGTGCTGCTGATGCGCGAAGGCATACGCCGGGTCAGCCTGGGCTTGCGCTTCGACGACGATACCCTGGGCAAGCGCCTGGGCGCGCTGGAAAGGGTGCTGCACGACAAGCGCCCGAACGGCCCCGACAGCGATGAGCGCATCGACCAGGAGGATGTGCGCGCCCGCATCCTGCGCGGCCTGTTCTTGATCGAGCTGAGCGGCCCGGCCGGATGGCTGCCGGTGCCGGCCTACTATCCCTGCTGGGAGGGCGACGCGCAGGACGGCGCGGCGACGCCGCCCACGCTGCGCATCGACTTCGAGCTGGGCCTGGACGCCCCGCCGGTGGTACCGTACGCGCCCGCGCTGCACGGCGAGGATTACCAGGTCGCCGTGCCGATGCTGCGCCTGCGCCTCAATCCGGACAGCTACGTCTACCCCTTCGGCCTGCTGCGCGCGCTGCACCTGGCCGCCGCCACGATAACGGTGCACGTGTGCGGCTGCCGCCAGCTCTTGCTGCACAACCACATCGGCATGCTCAGCCCGGCCCTGCCGTTCCAGCCCTTCGGCGCCCTGCCCACGGTCGGCTCCTACCTGATCGTCGGCAGCGACGAAGCGGCCGTCAAGACCCTCACCAGCGCCGACATCGACCTCGAATGGGGCGACTTGCCGCCCGACAGTGGCGGGTTCCTGGAGTACTACCACGATTATCCGGGCGCCCAGGACAGCGACCAGTATGTCGCCCGGGTCGAGGCCCTGGCCGACGGCGTCTGGGGCCCGGACGACACCGAAGCGCCCTGGCTGCCCCTGTTTCGCACCAACTACGGCAGCGCCAGCAAGCGCGTGCTGCGCCACGTCACTTTGCCGTGCGACAGCGTGATCGCGCGCGTCAAGCCGGTCGCCGCGCCGGCCGTGCCCGAAACCAGCTACAGCGCCACGGCGCGCAACGGTTTCTTCAAGTTCACCCTGGCCGCGCCGCGCTTCGCCTTCGGCCACCGCGAGTATCCGTACGCACTCAGCTACGCCATGACGCGCAACCTGCGCGACAAGAGCCGCCACTTCCAGGCCGGCGTGCCCGACCTGCCCTACACCCCGCTGGTCAACACCATCGCGCTCAATTACCGCGCCATCGCCCATATCGACCTGCACCAGCGCGCGCAGCCCAAGGCGCTGGCCAACAACCTGCTGATCCACCTGCACCCGCACGGCTGGGAAGCGATCGGCGCCGCCACCGAGACCGGCGCCACCCTGATTCCCGACTGCGAGTACCTGGGCAACCTGCATATCGGCCTGGCCGCCAGCGGCTTCGAGGCCGCGCTGACCTTGTTCTTCCACCTGCGCGACGATTCGGCGCCCGGCCACCCGGGCGAGCCGAACTGGTCTTACCTGAGCGGCAACCGCTGGAAACCGCTGGCGCGCCGCAATATCATCGCCGACGGCACCAGCGCCTTCATGACCTCGGGCGTGGTCACGCTGTCGATGCCGCCCGACATCAGCCTCGACAATACCGTCATGCCGGCCGGCCTGTACTGGCTGCGGGTGGGCGCGTCGGCCGCGCTGGAGCACTTCTGCAGCGTCTACACGGTGTACGCCCACGCCCTGCAAATCCGGCGCCAGAGCGCCGTCGCGGGGCCCCTGGAGAGCATGATCCTGCCGCCCGCCAGCATCGAACGCAGCCGCACCGTCATTGCCGGCCTGGGCAAGATCACCCAGGTGGCCGCCTCCTCCGGCGGGGCGCTGCCGGAAAGCCGCACCCAGATGCATACCCGGATCGCCGAGCGCCTGCGCCACAAGGGGCGCGCGGTGACGCCGGCCGACTACGAAGCGCTGATCCTGCAGCAATTTCCCGACGTCTACAAGGTCAAGTGCTTCCCGAATATGGTCACCGAGGGCGTCTCGGCGCGCGACTGGGTGCGCCCCGGCCACCTGCTGATCGTCGCGCTGCCGCATGTGGCGGACGGCGCGCCGCTCGACGCCATGCCCCATCTGAACGGCAAGCTGGTCGACGACATCGCGCGCTTCATCCGCAGCGTGGCGCCGCCGGCGGCCACGATCGCGGTCAAGCCGCCGGTGTACGAGCAAATCCAGGTGCGCTGCGGCATCCGCCTCAAGGAAGGGCTGGCCGGCGGCCACTACATCACGCGCCTGAACCAGGATATTTCCGCTTTCCTGTCGCCATGGCGCGCGCCGGGACCGCAAACCCATTTCGGCTGGCGCGTGCGCATGCACGACGTCGAATCGTTCATCATCGGCCTCGACTACATTGCCGACGTCAGCGGCTGCTCGATGCTGCGCGTGGCGCCCACCGGCGCCGCACGCTTCGTGCTGTCGGACACGGCGAGCGGGGTCGATGCCGCCGGTGCCGCCGCGGCCGCGCTCACGCCGCAGTATCCGTGGAGCGTGGCGGTGCCGCTGCACAGCCACCTGATCGGCATGGCCAGCAGCAGCGACGCCGCCCGCGCGGCCGACCTGAACACGCTCGACATCGGTTCCACCTTCATTATTTCACCAAAGGATAGCAATGGCGCTTCATAGCCGGGAAACACTCAAGCGGCTGTTCCAGAAAGGCGCGATGCCAGCCCAGGACGCGTTTGGCGCCCTGATCGAATCGATGCTCAACATCGTCGACCAGCAATTCGACAAGAATGCCCACGACGGGCTCAAGGTCGGCCAGATCGGCCAGGGCCGATTGATGAGCTTTTACCATGACATCGCCGACAAGAGCGCGATCTGGTCGGTGCGCATGGACAAGGGCGGCGGCAGCCTGGTGTTCGGCACCGGCGGCCCGCAAACGGCGGACGGCCCGGACGGCGCGCCCGGCTACCGCAAGGCGATGGCGCTCAGCCCGGCCGGCGCCGAAGTCCGCTTCGCCGCCCTGCCCGGAACCCCGCGCGCGGCCACCAGCCAGTTCGAGCTCGACCTGCAAGGGCGGATCGTGGCCGACGGCCGCCTCGGACGCGCCTGCGCCAGCGTGCCGGCCGACGGCGACTGGCACGACATCACCTCCGACCTCACCGGCTGCCAGGCGTTCGAGGTGATGGCCGGCGCCGGCAAGCCCGATTCCGGCAAGTACGCGCTGCTGCACGCCTTTGCGCTGTCCGCCTTCCAGGGCGGCAAGAACGAGATCACCTATCACCAGGCCCACTACGGCAGCAAATGCAGCCGCCTCGAACTGCGCTGGAGCGGGGCCGGCAAGGCCGCCACCTCGCCCTACCGGCTGCAAATCCGGGTCGGCTGCGCCTACGACGCCGACGCCACCACGGCGGCCGAGCGCACCGCGGTCCGGGTCTACCTGACCCAGCTCTGGTTCGACCCGGCGATGAAGGCCGGCTGGCCGAAGTCGGCACGCGGCGGCCAGCCGTGAGCGCGCTCACGCTGTCGCTGCGCGCCGACCAGGGCACGCTGGTGATCGAGGCGCTGGCCGAGCTGCCGTTCAAGACCGTGTTCGACCTGATCGGACGCCTGAACCGCCAGGCCAATGCCGGCGCTGGCGCCGGCGAGGATGCCGCCCAGGCCTACAGCGTCAGCCTGCCCGACCTGCAACTGATCGTCGGCGCCCTGCGCCTGCTGCCCTACCACCGGGTGCACCTGCTGATGGACGCGCTGGAAGAGCAGGTGGCCGGCATGGGCGAGGCATGAGCGCAGCGCTGAGCATTCCGAGTCGCGGGCCAGATCCCGACGGCCTCGATTTCGAGGCCCTCCAGCGCACCGGCACGACCTTGCTGCAAGCGCTGTGCGGGCAGCGCTGGACCGATTACAACGCCCACGATCCGGGCGTGACCATGCTCGACCAGCTCAGCTACGCGCTCACCGAACTGGCTTACCGCTCCGCCTTCCGGCACGAGGATTACCTGGCCGGGCGCGATGGCGCGATCGACCTGGAACGGCACGCGCTGCACCTGCCGCAAGCGATTTTCCCGAGCGAGCCGATCACCGCCGGCGACTGGCGCCGCCTGCTGTACGACCGCATTCCCGGCATCGAGGATGTGTGGGTAAGCGAGGCCGGCGATGGCTTGATCGACATCGCATTCAAGCTGGGCGATCCCGCCACCGGCGTGCGCACGGAGCCGGCGCAGGCGCAGGCGCAGGCGGCCGGGGTGGCGCGCCGCATCCGCGCCGAGGCCGGCACCGAGCGCGCGCTGTGCCAGGACATCGGGCGCATCACCGCACTCGAGACCGAGGATTTCTACTTGAAAGGCGATATCGAAGTGCACAGCCGGCGCGATCCGGCCGCGATCTACGCCGACATTTTTTTCCGGTGCGCCCACCACGTCATCTCGGGCCTGCAATTGAACAGCTACGAGCATGCGGCGGCCGACGGCATGCCGCCCGACCAGCTGTTTTCCGGTCCGTTCACGACGCACGGCCACATCACCGAGAGCCTCCAGGTCGAGCCCGACGCCGCCATTTCGCTGCCACGCCTGATCGGACTGATACGCGGCATCGATGGCGTGCGCCAGGTCCATGCGCTTAGCTTGTGCACCGCCGACGGCCGGCCGGCCAGTCCCGGTGGCGCGGGCGGGCTGATACCGCGCCTGTGCTTCCCCGGCAACGCACAGCAAAAGCGCCTGCTGCACGTCCATTTCATGGGCCAGACAATGGCCACCGACAGCGCCGCCGAGAGTGACAGCGACGCCCTGAACGCACTGATCTCGAGCGCCAGGATCAATTTGAACAAACTGCAGTTCGAAGCGCGCGCGCTGCGCCAGCGCCACGCCTCGCTGGAGCACCTGGGCGAGGTTGCGGCCGGCGCCGGCCAGCCGCTGGCGCCGTACTACTCGATCCAGCACCAGTTCCCGGCGATCTACGGCATCAATGCCTACGGCGTGCCGGCCAGCGCCCCGCCCGAAGCCCACGCCCACGCGCGCCAGCTCAAGGCCTACCTGTATGTCTTCGAGCAGGTGATGGCGAACTACCTGCAAAACCTGGCCGGCATCGCCAGCGTGTTTTCGATCGATACGGACCTGGCCCAATCGTATTTTTCGCAAGCGCTGAACAACGCCATGCTGCCCGATATCGAGCCGCTGTACACGCGCGAGCCTGACCAGATGGCGCAGGAACTCGATGCGATCCGGCGCCGCCTCGATCCCTTCGAAGACCGGCGCGAGCGCGTGATCGACGTCATGCTGGCGATGTACGGCGAGTCCTACACGCAGCAGGCGCTACGCAAATTCAATGTGTACTTCCCGGTGCGCCAGGCGATGCAAGCCTGGCTGCTCGATAACAAACTGGCCTTCCTCACCCGCATCGTGGTGCTGCTGCGCCAGCGCGCCGCCGGCTTTCGCTACGACCTGCCAGCCTGGGACAGCGACAACGTCAGCGGCGCCCAGCGCAAGATCGCCATCTTGCTTGGACTGCACGAACATGACTGCTGCCGCTCGCTGTGCGAGCCGATGCGGCGCGCCGGCCTGCGCATCGTGCCCGACGAGCACCTGGCGCAGGGAGCGCTGTCCGGCGTGTTCAGGCACCTGCGCGCGGCGCGGCCCGGCGCCACCATGAGGATCGCCGCGACCCTGATGCGCAAGGCCTTCGCGCCCGGCCGGCTGGATATCGACCGCACCCCGGAGGGACGCGACGTGGTCCGTTTCAAGGTCAGGAACGCGCCGTTGGAGTACTGGCCTTTGGGCGAGCTCGCATCCGGCGAGGATGCCGGCGAACTGAAAAACTTGAGCGAGACCCTGCGCACGCTGAACATGCGTTGCGAAGGCTTTCACCTGATCGAACACACCCTGCTGCGCCCGCGCCGCACCGGCAACACGGAGCCCTGCGCCGCCGGCGACGACTTTTACCCGTTCCGCGTCAGTGTCGTGTTCCCCAACTGGACCGCGCGCTTTCACGACCCGGAATTCCAGAAGCTGGCGCAGGAAACCGTCAGCCTGAACCTGCCGGCCCACATCCTGCCCACCTTCTACTGGCTGGGCTACGTGCAGATGGACGATTTTGAAACGCATTTTCGCATCTGGCTCGACAAGCTGCGGCATGCTGCGTTGGCCGGCCACGACGCGGCGGACGCCGACAATGCCCTCGACAAGGCCTCCGCTTACCTGACCAGGTTCCTGCTGCGCCAGCAGCGTGACGCCGCCAGTCACTGGGTATGAGCCGATGAGCGCCCTCCACCGCATCGGAGAACTGCATGTCGAGCTGACATTCGAAAGCGATGCGCCGCGCCCCCAGCCGGTGCCGCACGAGCGCCTGCTGGAACTGGTGAAGGGGCGCATGCTGCCGGAGCTGGAAGCGGTGCTCGACGAAATGGATGACGGCCGCCTGCACCGCATCGAGCGGCTCGACATCGATCTGGGCGACGTCCCCGCGCACCTGCTCGACGCGGAACTGGGCGAACGCCTGCGCGAGCTGCTGCGCGGCGCGCTCGGTGAAGCCTTGCGCGCCAACCCTGGCGTCGCCGCCGACACGGGCGCGGCGGGCAGCGATGGCGCGCTATTCGAGCGCTTCCTGCGCAGCGGCGCAATGGACGGGCGTGGCGACACCCCGGGCGCACTGCTTGAGCGCCTGCTGGCCAACGAGGCCCTGGCCTTGCCGGCCATCCTGCGCCGCGCAGCGGCCGCCCCGAGTGCCGTCAAGCGCCTGGCGCAGCAGTTCGATGGGGAACAGCTGCGCCGCCTCCTGCCGCTGCTGGCGCACGAGGCCGAAGCCTGGCTGGCACTGGTGGACGCGATCGGCGCCGCACTTCCGGGCGACGCCGGGGCGCGTCGTCACCAAGTGCGCACGCTGTGGGAACTGGTGCTGGCGCAGGTGCTGGGCGCGGCATCGGGCGCGGCCACGCCGGCACTGCGCGCTGCCGCCGCCGCGCTCGAACCTGGCGCCAGCGCGCACACCCCGGCACTGCTGCGGGCGATCGGCATCGATAGTGCCGGGCGTGGCCACCCCGCCGACGATGCGCAGGCGCGCTTCGCACAGGCGCTGTCGGTGACCGACGCGGCGTCCATCTGCGCCGACTGGGACGAGCTGGTGGCGCACCGCGCCCCGGCACTGCGCGCGGTCATGCTGCGCCAGGGCGCGGACCAGGCCTTATGGCAGCGTATCGCCGCGCATTTTCCACTGTCCATGCTGGACGACATGGCGGCACTGGCCGGATCGGCGGCCGCAGGTCACGGGCGCGATGGCTGGGCAGACGCCATGTTCGAGGCGCTGGCGCCCGCCGCCGCCGCAGACGTGAAGGTCAAACAGTTCGTTCGCATGCTCACGCAAGCCAATCCGGACGACCTGCCACCCGCGTGGACGGCCCTGCGCGCAGCCCATGCCGGCGCACTGGCGGACGCGATGCGCGGGATCGGCGCGCGCCACGACCTCTGGCAGCGCGTCGCGCAGCGCTTTCCCCTGGCGCTGCTCGACGAGCTGACCATGCTCCTGGCGCCGCAGGCATTGTCCATTCCAGAAGCCCGCGTGGCGGCGCTCCCGTCCGCACAAGCACGCAGCGCCTGGCTGGCCGGGGTGATGCACCTGAGCGCCGTGCCGTTCGACGCCGCGCGCTACCACGCCGCGCTGCGCGCCCCGAGCGCACTCGTGGTCAAGCTGTGGCAGCGGATCGACGCATGCCTGGCCAGCGCGCAAGGCGAGCAACTATCCGGCATCCGCAGGCAGGAAATCGCCGCCCATGCGGCCGGCAGCGTCAGCCCGGCGGACTTTCTGCGCGCGGCGTGGGACGATCTGCGCCAGGGCACGGCCTTCGATCCCGCAGCCGTCGAAGCGCGCGCCGCGACGGCATGCGTGCTGCGCGCGCTGTTCGATGCCGATGCATCCGCGCTGCCGGACCTGCCCGGCGAACCCACGCGCGCGGCGATTGCGCATATCGGGGCCAATACGGACGCCTGGAAGCGCGTGGCCCAGCGCTTTCCCATGGCGCTGCTCGATGAGATGACCGCGCTGATGGCGCCGCAGGCGCCCGCCATCCTGCATCGCCTCGGCGGCGCCGCGCTGGCCGAGCGGGACTGCTGGTTCGCCAGCATGATGTACCTCGTGGCCATGCCGTTCGACGCGGACCGCTACACGGCTGCGATGACGCATGCCGTCGGCGCAGCGGCGCAAGCGCGCATTTTTTCGGCCTTGCTGGCTGCGGACGCGGAAAGCCTCCCGCCGGATGCCTTTGTCACACACGGCGAAGCCGCGCGGGACGCCATTGCCCGCATCGGCGCACGCCGCGAAGTCTGGGAGCGGATAACGCAACGCTTCGCGCCCGATATCCTTCACCGGATGACGGCTTTGCTGGCGCCGCAGGCCGGTGACATCTTGCGCGAGCTGGCGGTCTGCGGGCCGGAGCGCTGGCTTGCCAGCTTCATGCACCTGACGGCGATGCCGTTCGACGCCGCCAGCTACGCCGACGCAATCGGCATGAACACCTGTGCGGACGCCAGACAGCGCATTTTCTCGGCACTGCTGGCTGGCGATGCGGCGAATCTGCCAGCAGACCTGCTCAGTACGCACAGCGAAGCCGCACGCGACGCCATCGCCCGTATCGGCGCGCGCGGCGACGTCTGGGAGCGCGTGGCGCAGCGTTTCCCGCTCGATGTACTTCATAGTATGACGGCCTTGCTGGCACCGCAGCGCGAGCTGCCGATTCATGACCGGAACCGTTGGCTCGCCAACTTCATGCACCTGACGAGTGGCGATGACACGGAACAGCGTATTTTCTCGGCCTTGCTGGCCGGCGACATGGCGCACCTGCCGGTGGACATATTCAGTACGCACAGCGACGCGGCACGCTCCGCCATCGCCAGGGTCGGCGCGCACGGCGACGTCTGGGAGCGCGTTGCGCAGCGCTCCCCGTTCGAGGTACTTGACCGGATGACGGCATTGCTGGCACCTCAGCAAGAGCAACCGACGCGTGACCGGAACCGCTGGCTCGCCAACTTCATACACCTGACGAAGGGTGAGGACACGGAACAGCGCATACTCTCCGCCTTGCTGGCCGGCGATCCAGCGCTTCTGTCGGCGGATATATTCCGTACGCACAGCGAAGCGGCACGCGCTGCCATCGCCCGCGTCGGCACCCGCCGCGACATCTGGGAGGGCTTGGCGCAGCGCTTCCCGCTCGATGTACTCGACCAGATGACGGGCTTGCTGGCACCGCAGCGCGAGTTACCGGTTCATGACCGGAACCGCTGGCTCGCCACCTTCATGCATCTGACGAGTGGTGAGGACACGGAACAGCGTATTTTCTCGGCCTTGCTGGCCGGCGATGCGGCGCTCCTGCCGGCGGATGTATTCAGTACGCACAGCGAAGCGGCACGCGCTGCCATCGCCCGCATCGGCGCGCGCGGCGACGTCTGGGAGCGCGTGGCGCAGCGCTTCCCGCTTGACGTGCTTGGCCGGATGACGGCCTTGCTGGCACCGCAGCGCGAGTTACCGGTTCATGACCGGAACCGCTGGCTCGCCACCTTCATGCATCTGACGAGTGGTGAGGACACGGAACAGCGTATTTTCTCGGCCTTGCTGGCCGGCGATGCG
>NZ_WHJG01000249.1 GCF_011682175.1 Massilia frigida | reverse complement strand
GCCGCCAGCGTTCAATCTGAGCCAGGATCAAACTCTTCAGTTCAATCTCTGTTTAATGTCCTTGCGGACAGATCGCTCACTCAAAATACTGACAAGCTCATCTTTCGATGCGCCGTGTTTCTTTTTTCGTGAACATTTGATAATTTAAGTATTCAACATCGCTTGCGCTCTGTTGGCACCTTCATCAAACGCCCACACTTATCGACTGTTAATTGTTAAAGAACTTATTCTGT
>NZ_WHJG01000248.1 GCF_011682175.1 Massilia frigida | reverse complement strand
CGCTTCGCCCCACACCTCGCGGTGTGCAACGCATGACTCGGGGCCAGAGTAATTCGCCATTTCTTCTCCGTATTGGACTTTCACCAACTACTTCTTGCCAGCTTTGCTGGCGCACTAACTGTTCAGCCGGAGTACAGGCCGCAATAAACAGTTGTAAACTGTGCTGTTATCGCGCATGATTTGGGCATGCCACCAAAACCTCCCCGTCTCAATCTCACCGGCTTGTCCCATGAAGACAAGGA
>NZ_WHJG01000247.1 GCF_011682175.1 Massilia frigida | reverse complement strand
TGCTTTGTTTTGATACATACAATCACTACCCATCGAACCGTCTGTCGACGATTCGATTAAAACTTTACTTCTTCCAGATTGTTAAAGAACGAAACAGCTTTTAATCTCTGAAAGATCAAACCTAAACATCTCACCCAATGGTGTTGCTTACGTTTGCACTTTCAAAGTTAAGTAGAGTGGTGGAGGATGACGGGATCGAACCGACGACCCCCTGCTTGCAAAGCAGGTGCTCTCCCAGCTGAG
>NZ_WHJG01000246.1 GCF_011682175.1 Massilia frigida | reverse complement strand
TGTGAGAGAGCGGCACAGCGGCACGGCTGTCGTGCATCGAGGCGGAACACAGCAAAGCGGCGATCGGTACGCCGCAGTCGGCAGTGTCGATATGTAGCTTATAACCGTTCCAACTGGTCTTGTAGCCTTGTGCGTTGCATTTCGTGCCGCGATCACAAGCAGTAGGCAATTCGGCCAGCATAGCAGGCAGCGACTGGCTACGCTGGCGCAGGATTGGGGAAGCCGACGCTGGCACTGCACGCT
>NZ_WHJG01000245.1 GCF_011682175.1 Massilia frigida | reverse complement strand
ATGATTTTTAGAGTAAAAGCCACACAAGACCGGGGGATTAGCTCAGCTGGGAGAGCACCTGCTTTGCAAGCAGGGGGTCGTCGGTTCGATCCCGTCATCCTCCACCACTCTACTTAACTTTGAAAGTACAAACGTAAGTCAGCGCAATCGGCGCCTGGGTTTAGGTTTGATCTTTCAGAGATTAAAAGCTGTTTCGTTCTTTAACAATCTGGAAGAAGTAAAGTTTTAATCGAATCGTCGACAGAC
>NZ_WHJG01000244.1 GCF_011682175.1 Massilia frigida | reverse complement strand
GCAAAAGCGATGGCGAGCCCGGCGTCAAGACCATCTGGCGAGGATTGGACCAAGTAATGACCGCAGCTCAAACATTGCAGGCACTACGGGAGGAAGGCGCCTGAGTTGTGTATAACGAGATGGGTTCTACCGTCCCGGAGTGCGGTCAAGGGCGGCGCGCGCTGCGCGCGTGCCGGCGTAGCGCACCCTTGACGGCATGCAGGGCGCATACGCTGGTCCATGGCCGCCGACGCGGCAGGCCGTGGCGGC
>NZ_WHJG01000243.1 GCF_011682175.1 Massilia frigida | reverse complement strand
TGAGATTAACCATGATTCCGCCACCATAACCGACCAGAATTCGTCCAGCATCACGAAAATGCGATGGAAAGTCGCGCTCCCGTGATGCCGGCCAGTTCAGAAAAATCGTTTTGCAATTGGCTCATATGTGACTGAAGCATTCGGGCGCCTTGCAGAGCGCATCAAGACACTTGCAGGTTGAAGTTGCGGTGACAGAATTTTCTGGGGTTCCGGCTTACAACACCGAGGCGGATAACGGGAAGAATTTTAG
>NZ_WHJG01000242.1 GCF_011682175.1 Massilia frigida | reverse complement strand
CGCAAAAGCGATGGCGAGCCCGGCGTCAAGACCATCTGGCGAGGATTGGACCAAGTAATGACCGCAGCTCAAACATTGCAGGCACTACGGGAGGAAGGCGCCTGAGTTGTGTATAACGAGATGGGCTACAAGACCAGTTGGAACGGTTATAAGCTACATATCGACACTGCCGACTGCGGCGTACCGATCGCCGCTTTGCTGTGTTCCGCCTCGATGCACGACAGCCGTGCCGCTGTGCCGCTCTCTCACA
>NZ_WHJG01000241.1 GCF_011682175.1 Massilia frigida | reverse complement strand
CGTCCAAAAGGCAAGAGTAAACGCCATTTCGCTACAGTTTACAAGTGGCGGCTGTAACTCCTTGAATGTTAACGGGTTTTCTCGTCATGGCGACAGGGAGTTCGGAGTTGTGTATAACGTGATGTCTTGTAGCCTTGTGCGTTGCATTTCGTGCCGCGATCACAAGCAGTAGGCAATTCGGCCAGCATAGCAGGCAGCGACTGGCTACGCTGGCGCAGGATTGGGGAAGCCGACGCTGGCACTGCACGCT
>NZ_WHJG01000240.1 GCF_011682175.1 Massilia frigida | reverse complement strand
TGTGTGGGCGTTTTGGTGAAGTCTTGAGAAACTGCATCATGCCAGAAATGGGTGCGCCCACACCCTCCTTTATGCTTGCGATGCCAAGCCGTTCCCATGCGTTACGCCAGTTTTGCAAGAGCCTCTAATGAGCCAATTGCAAAACGATTTTTCTGAACTGGCCGGCATCACGGGAGCGCGACTTTCCATCGCATTTTCGTGATGCTGGACGAATTCTGGTCGGTTATGGTGGCGGAATCATGGTTAATCT
>NZ_WHJG01000023.1 GCF_011682175.1 Massilia frigida | reverse complement strand
GCCGCCACGGCCTGCCGCGTCGGCGGCCATGGACCAGCGTATGCGCCCTGCATGCCGTCAAGGGTGCGCTACGCCGGCACGCGCGCAGCGCGCGCCGCCCTTGACCGCACTCCGGGACGGTAGAACCTCACAGCATAGCCGATGTCAAGTTTCACCGGAAACGTCATAGGGCCAGAATATCAGACGACTCTATTAGTCGACTTTCATCATGATTGCCGACCTCGCCGAGTTCGACAATTCTTTAACCTTAAACTAACGAAAGTGAAGTGATTTCGGTGCCATCATAATTTAATCCGGCCAGCGCCGGTTGATATCGACCGCCGCATCGATATTGGCAATCAGCAGCTCCACGAACACCGGATCGAGGTGCTGGCCGGAGATTTCGCGCAAGTGCGCCACCACCTCCTCCAGCGGCCAGGCTTCCTTGTAGCAGCGCTTGTGGCTGAGCGCATCGAACACGTCGGCCACCGCCACGATGCGCGCATAAATATGAATATCCGGCCCCATCAAGCCCTGCGGATACCCGCTGCCATCGAATTTTTCGTGATGCTGATGCGCGATCACGGCCGCCGCCTTCAAGATCGGCCGCGACGACCCGTCCAGGATCGACAGCCCCACGGTCGGGTGCTGCTTCATGATTTCCCATTCCTCGGGCGTGAGCTTGCCGGGCTTGAGCAGCACCGCGTCCGGCGTGGCGATCTTGCCGATGTCGTGCATCGGCGCCGCATGCATCAGCACCGCCGTTTCATCTTCCGGCATGCCGGACGCCTGCGCCAGCATATGGCACACCTGCGACATGCGGCGCACGTGGTTGCCGGCCTCGTTCGAGCGCGACTCCACCACGTCGCCCAGGCGCATGATCAGCTCGGCCTGGGTATCGGTGATCTCTTGCGTGAGCAAGATATTATCGAAAGCAATCGCCACACCCGAACAAAACACTTCGAGCAGTTGCGCATCGATGTCGGCGATTTCCTCCACCCCCTTGAGCACCAGCAAGGATGCCTTGCCGCTGTTGTTGGGGAAGTAGCCGACATAGGTGTCGCCATGCAAACGCGAAATGCGGTTGCTGTGCGCATCGTCGAGCTGGGCCATCAGTTCCGGGCCGAGCATGGTCTCGCCGATATCGCCGATCTGGGCCAGGATTTCGTATTCGCTTTCGCCGGTGATGACGCTGGCGCCGGACAGGCGCAGCAGCATGCTTTTTTCCAGCCGCAGCAGAGCCACGACTTGCTGCAGCAAGCCGCTGGCAAAGTCTTTCAGATTGCGCTGCTGGAAAATGTGCGAGGACGCCGCGATCACCCGCTCCAAGCCTTCGCGGTAATTGGCTTGCACCAGGCGCGCTTCCTCGACCTTCATGATGTCGCGGTAGGCGCGCAGGGCGGCGAAGGTGGTGGTGAACAGTTTGGTGCGGTCGAGCTCGGTCTTTTCCTTGTAATCGTTGATGTCGTAATTGACGATCACGCGCTCTTCCGGCGCCTGTCCCGGCTGGCCGGTGCGCAGCACGATGCGGGTGAACTGGTTGCCCAGGTCTTCGCGCATCCAGCGCGCCACTTCCAGGCCGCTGTCGTCGTGTTCCATCACCACGTCGAGAAACACCAGCGCGATATCGCTCTCGCGCGCCAGCACTTGCTTCGCTTCGGCGCCGGTGTAGGCGTGCAAGAAGGTCAGGGCGCGCCCGTCGAGGCGGAAGCGGCTCAGGGTCAGCTTGGTGATGTCGTGAATGTCCGGCTCATCGTCGACCAGCAAAACTTTCCATGGAGCGAGTTTGGGCGTGGCGGAGGACAGAAAGGACATGAACAAGTTCCGATACCGTTATGTTGCAAGGCAAGCGTATCGATAGCCAACAAGCTGCCGGAGACGCAGGGGGACCGTTCGATTGTAGACCGACTGCACCCTATTAACAACATGCAATACAAAACCCTGCCCGCATGCGCGACGATTGGTTCAGCGCTGTTGCAAGCGCGCCATCAGCCGTAGCGTTTTTGGCATTTCTCGCAGTAAAACGCGCGCCGTTTTGTCATCCCCAGATGTCCTTTTGAAAACGCAATGCCGCAGCGCGGACAGGTGCTCTTGCGGTGTGCCAGCCAGTGCTGCTTGAGCACGAACTGCTTTTTCCATTCAAGGAAATCGAAGCTGTATTGACGCGCCTGCTCCACCAGGGCGCGCAGCTTGGGCGCCGGCAGCGCGCCGATGGTCGAGAGTGGATGCAGGCGGATGCGGAACAGCACTTCATTCTTGATGATGTTGCCCACGCCGGCGAAGATGGCCTGGTCGAGCAGGGCGTCGCAGGCCAGCATGCCGGGCGCGGCGCGCAGCTTCTTGCGCGCCTTGGCCGCGTCCCAGGTGGGCGACATGATGTCGGCGTCCCAGTCGTAGATGGCGTCGAGGTCGGGCTCGATGTGCTTGACCGAGCAGGCGTAGAAATTCAGTTCGCTGCCATCCGTAAATTCCAGCGCCATGCGTGGCGGCTTGTCCTTGCGTTCATCGATGCGGTAGCTGCCGAACAGCATGAAGTGAATGCGCAGCACCGTGTGCGGCAATTCGATGATGAAGTGCTTGCCCCAGCTGCGCAGCGAGACGATTTTTTGCCCCTCCAGGCTGGCCAGGTCGACGGTCTTGGTGTTGCCGCTGGCACGGGCAATTTCCTTGCCGACGAAACGCGTCGTTTCTTCGCGCAGGATGACGAGCGATGGTCCTTCGGGCACGGTGATCTCCTTTTTTGCCGATTCTGGATTGAACGCGGAAAAGGCACAGTGAGGCCGCTAACATTTCGATACAAAGGGCGACAATTCATGCGCCGACGGCGTTGACAAAAGCGCGTATATTTCATGGTGAAGAAGCGCGTTGCGCATCGAAAGGATCAACATGAATACCGTATTGACGAAGGTGTTGCAAGCAGGCGCGCTGGCGGCGCTGATGGCCCTGCCGGCCAGTGCCGCCACAGCCGCGGCATCGGTCTCGTATGCCGAGCCGGACCGCTTTACCGATGTGCCGTTCGCACCGTGGGAACGCGAGCGCGTCCTCAAGCAGTTGACGGACCATTTCGCCAAGCTGGCGGCCAGCCTGCCGCCCGGGCAGGAACTCAAGGTGGAGGTGCTCGACCTCGACCTGGCCGGCCAGGTCAAGCCGAATTTTCGCGGCGGCCAGGATTTGCGCGTGATGAACGGCGGCGCCGACTGGCCACATATCCACTTCCGTTACAGCCTTGCCGAAGGCGGCAAGGTGATCAAGTCGGGTGAGGAAAAACTGAGCAATATGCAGTATCTGAACCGCATGAACCAGTACGGCAACAACGAGCTGCTGCGCTACGAGAAACAGATGCTCGACGACTGGTTCAAGCAGACGCTGGCGGCGCGCTAAGCGTCCTGCGCACTTGCCGCGCGTCAGGCGCGGCGGATCATCGGCCCGGCCCGGTGCTGCGCCCGCGCCAGCTGGCCGGCCTGCGTGAACAGGTCGCCACGGCCTGGTCCCAGCTCAGCCCGGCGGATTCCCCGTTTGCGCGCAGCATGGCCGGGCAGTTGCGCACCCACGATGACCGCGCCGATTTCCTGGCGGACGTCGACCTGGTATTGAACGGCATCGACGTGAGGCGGCGCCAGCGTAGCGGCTCAGCGGCTGGCGGCCGCCTTGGCGCGCTCGGCCAGCACATCCCGGACCGTGTAATCGGCCGGCACGGCAAACAGCGCCGGCGCCGGTTCATCGCGCTTGAGATTGGTCAGGCGGTAAGTCCGCTCGCCACTGCGCGGGTCGCTGTGCTTGCTGTACATGGTCACCTTCAGGTCCGGCGCATACCAGCTTTCGTGCGACACCACGATGGCGTTGCGGTTGCCGACTTCGCCGGCGGGAATCTCGTAGGTGCGCAGCTTGCCGTCAGCCTTGACGCCGTCGATCTCCTTGCTGCCCAGGTCGCGCGTGCTGGCCTTGGCCGCCCAGCGCACATCGCCGAAGGCGCCCGCCATGGCCGGGCCGAGGCGCGAGCCGGCCATGCTGTCGGCGATCTGGATGCGCACCTTTTCCTGGAACTGCTTGCGCTCGTCGCCGCCGGCCCGTTCGACGCCTTTGACGATCACTTCGTCGGTGGCCTCAAGGCGGCGTTCGGGCGGCTTGCCTTCGGCGCGCAATTGGGCTAACCGGGCCCGGGCCGCGGCGCGCGCCGTGGCGCTCGGGTCGGCCACCCTGGTCGCCGTTTTCTGGTGCGGGTTGAGGATGTAGGTGACGCCGTCGGCCGGCTCGTACAGGGTGATGGTGCGCACCTCGCCGCTGGCGTCGCGGATTTCCTGGCGCGTGCGGCCGGCGCTGTCGCGGTAATTCATGGAAATGCTGGTGCGGCTGATCTCGTTGCCATCGGCCAGGCGCTGCAACTGCTCAAATACCGCTTCGGCGCTGTACGGCGCGTTCTTGACGGCCTTGCCGTGCATCGGCATCAGCGGTCCGATAAAGCGCAAGGGATCGGGGGGCGTGGCCACGGCGGCTTGCGCCGCGGGCAGCAGCGCGCTGCCGATCAGGACGGCGAACAGGAGTCGGGTCGTGTGCATGATGGTTCCTTCGAGGTTGAATGGGATTACTGTGAACTCAGGCGCAGGGCCAGCGGCACGCCGTCGGCGCCCACCAGCATTTCGGCACGCACCGAGTCGCCCGCCGTGTCCGGGCTGACCGGCACCCCGAGCGCCGCCAGTTCGGTACGCGGCAGGCTGGTTTCGAGCATGCGCGGGTTCGGTTCCTGTTCGATCCGTTCCTGCGATACGAGGGCGATGAAGGCCAGGCCGTCGTCAGGGTGCGCCAGCGGCGCCTGGCCGGCGCCGCCGGGCAGCGGGACGCGCAGGACCAGCACGGCCAGCAGCGCCGCCGTGGCGCCGCCCAGGCTGCCCGCCAGGCCCCATTGCGCCGGCGACAGCCGCTGGTACCAGCGCTTGCGCGCAAACTGCGCGGCAAAGGCGGCCATCAGGGCGTGTTCCACTCGCGCGGGCGTGCTGCAAGCGGCGCTGGCGCTGCGCAAGGCGGCCAGCGGGGCGGCCAGGTCGGGGTCAGGGAGATCGTGGTTCATGGCGCTCTTTCGGCAATCAGTCATGCAGGGCGGCGGGACGGTGCGCCGCCAGCCGTTTGGCCAGCGCGGCGCGCCCGCGCGAGAGGCGCGAGCGCACGGTGCCGATATCGATCTGGCAGATGGCGGCAATCTCCAGGTAGGACATGTCGTGCAGCTCGTAGAGGATGACGGCGTCGCGGTAGTGCGGCGGCAGCAGGCTCAGTGCGCGCCGCACCTGTTCGGCCAGTTCGTTGTCGAGCAGGCGTGCCAGCGGTTCGCCTTCGTCGCTGCCGGCCTCGAACGCGCTGTCGTCATCGTCGCCGGCATCGGGCAGGCTGGCCAGGCGCAGGCGCGGCTGTTCGTGCTTGAGGATCAGCTTGCGCGCCACGCCGAACAGGAAGTGCAGCAGCAGCCCGCGCAGCGGATCGTAGCGCAAGCTGCCGGTCAGTAAACCCATGAACACTTCCTGGACGATGTCGGCCGCCGTGTCGCCCGAGCCGGTGCGCAGCAGGGCGAAGCGGTACAAGGGCGCCTGGTGGCGCTGGTACAGGGTGTGGAATGCCGCGCCCGCGCCATTGCGCAACTGGTGCAGCAGGTCGGTGTCGGAAGGTGTGGGCGGCATCGTCATGGTGGTCTCGTCCCTGTATTGCCGCCCGCGGACGAAAAAGTTCCAACTATTTTTTAATCGATCCAGTTCACGCGCGGGAATTTGGCGCGGAAGTCGTCCGGCATCGTCACCACTTGCGTGGTCTTGTAGTTGAAGAAGACAAAACCGGACTTGGCCATGGCGATCTGTTTCTTGTCGCGCGGACGGGTCACGCGGAAGATCAGGTCGCCGCCGTATTTGTTGAAATCCATCACGCCGACCTCGAACAGCAGCTGGTCGCGCGCGTGCGCTTCGGCGCGGTAGGTGGTGGCGAGGTCGGTGACGATGATGCCGGTGCCGTCGCGCTCGGTTTCAGCGACGCCGAATTCGTACAGGAAGCGTGCCCGCGCCTCGGAAATCATCGAAATCATCGAGTCGTTGCCGAGGTGGTTGGCGCCGTTGATGTCGGTCACGCGCACGGTCAGCGGGGTCGTGTAGTAATACTGCTCTTCCGGAAAATCGAGGATCAGGCGGGCCATAGGGGTACCGGTTCGTAATGGACGGGGCAAACGCCGATTTTAGCGCGTCATGCCCCGCCCGGTCGATTTGTTACCGCGCCGGCGAGCGCGTCAGCTAGCGCATCGCCTGGCGCATCGCCTGGCGCGTCGCCTAGCGCGTCGCCTGGCGCGCCGGCTACCGCGCTGTCTTACGGCGTGCCCGCGCGCACGATCCGGTAAACCTTGCCGCTCGCAGCGATCAGGTACAGCTCGCCATTGCCATCCTGGCCGAACGATTGCACGCCGTCGATGTCGGGGATGGTCCAACTGGTCTGTTCGGTGACGCTGTGGTCCTTATACAGGAAGCTCTTGAGGTAGCCGCCGCAATAATCGGAATAAAAGTAGCGCCCCGCCAGTTCGGCAATCGCCTTGCCCCGGTACACATAGCCGCCCGTGATCGAGCAACCGTTGACGCTGCCGTGATCGTACTCGAAGGCGGGCATGGTCAGCCCGGATTTGTTGCAGATGGCCGCGTTGTAGCAGAGCGACGCTTCCATGATGTTCCATCCATAGTTCAGGCCGCCCTGGGATACGGCGGCGATATCGACTTCCTCGCGCCTGGACTGGCCGACGTCGGCGATGTACAGGCGCTCGGCGTCGAAGGCATAGCGCCATGGATTGCGCAGGCCGGACGCCCAGATCTCGGCGCGGCGCCCGGACTGGCCGGCGAAAGGGTTGGTCGCTGGAATGACGTACGGCTGCGCGCCGCGCGCATTGGCGACGTCCAGGCGCAGCATTTTGCCGAGCAGGAGAGTGAGGTTTTGCGCATTGCCGTTGGGGTCGCCCGCGCCGCCGCCGTCGCCCGTGCCCAGGTACAGGAAGCCGTCCGGGCCGAAGCTGACCAGGCCGCCGTAATGGTTGGTGGCGCCGGGGTGGGGGATGCGGATGATTTCCAGCACCGCCGATGGTTCGGCCAGGTTGCGGTTGGCGGCGGACACGCTGTGCCGTTCGATCACGATGTCGTTGCCGGCGTCGGTGTAATAGATGAAGAACCAGCCGTTGCTGGCGTACTGGGGATGGAAGGCCATCGACAGCAGGCCGCCTTCGCCGGTGACGGCGACCCGGTTGCGGATGTCGAGGAAGGGCGTGCCCAGCAGTGCGCCATCCTGCATCACCAGGATGCGACCGCTGCGCTCGACGATGAACTGGCGCGCGTCGCCGGCTGGCGCGGTAAGGAACACGGCGCCGCTCACGCTGGCCACTTCGCGTACGGCCAGCGCCAGGGTGCTGCTGCTGTAGCTGACGTTGACCACGGCGGTGGCGCCATCGGCCACGGTGGCGCTCTGGACCGGGACGGCGGCGCTCCAGGTCATGTTGCCGCTCAGGATGCTGTTGGCGCTGACGGTGTAGCTGCCGGGGGCCAGGCCCGACAAGGTCTGGCCGCTGCCGATGGTTTTTGCGTAGGATGCCGGGCCGCTGATGCGCACCGCCGCCGGCAGCCCGGCAGGCAGGTTGGCCAGGTTGACGCTCAGGGCGCCGTTGCCGGCCGGGCGCTTGCCGCCATCCGAGCCGCCGCAGGCGGACAGCAGGAGCATGGCAAGCGCGGCCAGGACGGTCCGCAGGTGGGGTGTGGGCATGTCATCCTCCGCAGTGTCTTGAGCGATTGACAATACGGGCCGTGCCGGCGGTGGTCTGTGCGCCATCGCACGCCGTTCAGCGGGCAGTGGCGGTAGCAGGGGTGCCGCTGCGCACGGCTAACTGATAGAACAGGAGCGAGGCCAGCGAGCAGCCCAGCAGCAGCGAAAACAGCATGGCCGGCGAGGCTTGGAACTGAAGCAGGGTCGCGATGGCGATGGGGCCGGCGGCACGCGACAGCAGCGCCGGCCCGGCCAGGGCGCCGGAAATGGCGCCATAGTTGCGCGCGCCGAACAGGATCTGCGGCAAGGTGCCGCGCACGATGGTCAGGATGCCGTTGGACAGGCCGTAGAGCACGCAGAACAGCGCCACCGCCGCCTGGTGCTGGCCCCAGAACAGCACGGCGAGCAAGGCGCCGGGCAAGAGCGCGAAGCAAAAAGTGCCGCTCGCTTGCGGGCGTGCGTGGCGGGCCAGGCGCATTTCGCCGATCCGGCCGGCGACCTGCATCGGCCCGATCAGCGCGGCCATCCACACCACGCTGGACAAGGGGTGGCCGTAGGATTGCAGGATGGGAATCAGGTGCGCCGACAGCGCCGAGAAAATGAAACTGTTGGCCGAGAAGGCAAAGGCGAGCTTCCAGAAGGCGGGATGGCGCAGCGCCTGGGCCAAGCTGAAATCGGTGCCCGTGGCGGCGGGTTTGCGCACCTCGGCTGCCTTGCTTGGCGTGCCCAGCAACAAATGCAGCGGCAGGCACAGCAGCAACTGGAGCAGGCCGTAGGCCAGGTAGGTGCTGCGCCAGCCGGCGCTGCCGTTCAGGTGCACCGTCAGGGGCCAGAACACGGTGCTGGCGAAGCCGCCGAACAGGGTGATGGTCGAGATCGCCTTGCGCGCGCCGATGCCGAACAGGCGGTTGAGGGTGGCGAAGGCGGCCTCGTACAGCACGGCCGGCATGGCCGCGCCGAGCACGGTCCAGGCCAGGTAGTAGGCGCTGGGGCCCCGCGCCTGGCTCAGCAGGATGAAGCCGAGCCCGCACAGCAGCGAGCCGCCGGCCATGACCAGGCGTCCGCCGTGGCGGTCGATCAGCATGCCGGCCGGGGTGGCGGTGAGGCCGGCCACCAGCAGGCACCAGGAAAACGCGCCGAACACGGCGGACGCCGGCAAGCCCAGCTCGCGCGCAATGTCGTGGGCCACGACGGCGAAGGCGTAGTACAGGGTGCCCCAGGATAGGATCTGGGTCGCGGCGAGAATGGCGATGGTCTTGACGGGGCGGAGAGGGTGGTCCATGGCGTGGCGTGCTTGCGCGTGGTTGGCGCAAGGGCGCATCCGGCAATTGTACGAGCAAGCTGAAAATATTGCTGACGGTCATGTTATTTCCGCGAATGAGGGCTGCTCAGGCGCTCGGCGGCAGCCGTCCGTACAGCAGCGCCTCGAACTCGTCCGCCGGCAGCGGTACGCCGAACAGGAAACCCTGGCCGTAATCGCAGCCGGCGCGGCGCAAGATCTCGTATTGCTGTTCGGTTTCCACGCCCTCGGCGATGACTTTCAGCCCCAGCTTGTGCGCCATGACGATGATGGCCTCGCACAGCGCCACGTTGGCCGCGTCGTGCTCCAGGTTGTAGACGAAGGACTGGTCGATCTTGAGGAAGTCGAGGTTGAACTTGCGCAGATAGGACAGCGAGGAATAGCCGGTGCCGAAATCGTCGAGCGAAATCTTGATGCCGGCCTGCTGGAAGGCCAGCAACAGCCTCGTCACCGCACTGTTGGAGGCCAGCAGCAAGCCTTCGGTGATTTCCAGTCCCACGGCGGGCGGGCCGGTGCCGCCGGTGAGGTCGATGGCATTGTCGGTCAGCCAGTGGCGGCAATTGTCGCCATTGGTGTGATAGAACTGGGCCGGAGACACGTTGACGTTCACCGTCAGCTGCTGGTCGACGCTGCGCCAGCGGCGCGCGTGCTCCAGCGCCTTGCGAAATACCCAGTTGCCGATCGTGACGATCTGCCCGGTGTGCTCGGCGATGGGGATGAAGTCGACCGGGCTGACCGCCCCGCGCGCCGGATGCTGCCAGCGCACCAGCGCTTCGGCCTTGCGGATGCGGCCGTCGTGCATGTCGATGATGGGCTGGAAATGGACCGCCAGCTGGTCTTCGGCGATGGCCCGGCGCAGCTCGTTGCTGATCGCCATGCGCGCCTGCGCCGCCTCTTGCATGCTGGGCGTGAAGTAGGTGAAGCGGTTGCGGCCGTTGTCCTTGGACTGGTACATGGCCTGGTCGGCGTTGCGCAGCAGCTCGCCCGCGCTCTGCGCGTCGCGCGGATACAGGGTGATGCCGATGCTGGCCGAGATATACGCCAGTTCGTTTCCGAGCAGGAAGGGCTTGGCCAGGTCGTTGCGGATTTTCTGGGCCACGTCGGTGACCGTGTCGACATTGTTCAGTTCGCTCAGTGTGATGGTGAATTCGTCGCCGCCCAGGCGTGCCACGGTATCGCTCTCGCGCACATAGGTTTGCAGGCGCTGGCCGACCTGCTTGAGCAGCATGTCGCCGACCTGATGGCCGAGCGTGTCGTTGATTTCCTTGAAATGGTCGAGGTCGATGAACAGCAGGGCCAGGGGCAGGCCGCTGCGGTGGGCTTTTTTGATGTCCATTTCCAGCCGGTCCTGGAACACATTGCGGTTGGGCAGGCCGGTCAGGCGGTCGATATTGACTTCGCGCAGGGCTTGCTCGACCAGCTGGCGGTCGCGCACTTCGGTCGAGAGCGAATAGGCTTGCTGCTGCAAGGAGGCGATCGTGCGCTGCAGCATGTGCACACTGGCCGCCGGATCGTAGCTCTCGGCCGGCAGCACGTGGCTGTGCAGGGTGCACACTTGGTTGAACATGGGCGCGTCGGCGACGGCCGGAAAGGCGTTCAGCGGATAGGCGCACAGCAGCTCGAAATCGAACTGGCGCTGCAGGTTGTTGAAGAAGCGCTCGACGCGGAGGGCGGCGTCGTGCTTGCCGACGGCATTGAGCGAGCAGTGCGAGGTGGCGCACAGGATCGCCACCATTTCGCCGAACACGCACACGCGCCCGCGGTGCTGCTCGCTGGCCTTGCGGATGACGTCGCCGATGGCGGTGCGGAAGCGGCGCTCGTCGGGCATGCCATTGTCCATGAACATGGGCAGCATGTGGTCGGCGTGCAAGGCCAGGTAGCTGCCGCCGGGGTTGTGGCCCTGCGCGTCGACCAGCCCGCGCGCGAACAGGCTTTCGTGCAGCATGTCGAGATGGCCACTGGTGGCGATGGCGATGCCTTGGTCGCCGCGTTCGAGGGCGTCGCCGATGTAGTCGGCCAGGCCCTTGATGAGAAAGACGTCGTCCTCGTAAAACTGGACCAGGTGATCGTTCATGCGCTGCGTGCAGATGGGTGACTGAACTGGTTAGACGCCGCCTTGCGCAATAGGTTCCGGCGCCGGCCTGGAAAGGTCAGCGCGCCAGCCCGGCCGGCAGCGTGCGGCAAGGCCTGTCGATGGGAGCGGGAGCGAGCGGGCGCGCACGCACTCACGCGCAGGCTGTCACGCCATGGCAAGGATGGCAAGCAGGCGGCGCGAAAGCGATGGCAAGGAATTAAGTCGGGGCGGCGGCGCCGGCGCTGCGGCGCGCGCCCTTCAGTGACTTACCAGCGGCGCAGGCGGCCGGTATCGAGGTGGACGAATTGCGAATCGGGGTAGTAGCCGACGCCGCCGCCGCGCGCGTTGAGCGCCGCCTTGTGCACATGCGCCAGGCTCTGGCCCGGCATGCGGATGTCGATGGCCTTGCCTTCGAGGTGCATGCTGTGGCGCGCCACGCCATCGCTGGCTTCGGCCAGCATCTGGTTGGTTTCGGGCGAGCGGTAGCCGGAAATGACGTGCAGGACCGGGTCGCGCCCGAGCTGGGTGCTGACCCGGTTGAGCAGCACCAGCAGTTGCGGGTCGATGTGGGCCACCGTGTTGTTGCGGTGGTCGCGCAACAGTTTGTTGATGTCGGTGAGCGATTCGGGCAGGAACTGGCCCTCGGCCCAGAACACGCTGCGCAGGCTTTCACCCGTGTGGGTGTTATACAGGCGCAAGGTGCGTTCGCCTGGTACAGCCTTGGCGGTGCGGGCCATGGCGGGAAGACTCAGTGCCGATGCCAGTACAACCGAACTCTTCAGAAAGGAGCGGCGTGGGTTCATGATCGATCCTTACGCTTATAACGAATACCCATGATACACACCCTTGGCGCCGCGCGCACGCAATTACGCGCGCAAACGGAAAAAGAGTCAAGTACAGCTAACACAAACAATGTTGGCAAATGTGGTGAAATTGTCACGGACCATTTTGGCATCTTTTCATAGAGGAAACGAAACAAGCTTTGGTGAAATGATTAAAAATATGAATTATTTACGTTGAGATTATTGCTACAACAATTATTTCCTTTGCTATAGTCTTTTGCACTTTTAAGAAAAGTAGCAAGCAGGCACCTCGACCTGTACGCCCATTGATCGAAATAATTCAAACATAAGGCAAGAGATGAATCGCACAGTCACCCCGCTGGGTACCCCACGGCGCGCCACCCGCGCACTCCACACGATCGCAGCCGTAGCCGCCCTGATGAGCGCGCTGCCGGCCATGGCCAGTCCTATCACCTTCGAATCGGTCCAGCCGAACGCCCTGGTCAACGGCGAATCGGTCAGCGAGGGCGGCTACAACATGTTGATTCTCGGTAGTCCGATTGCCGATGAGCTGAGCCTGACCGGCCCGTTCGCCGCCATCGCCAACAGCAACGATCCGGATACCTGCTTCTCGATCGGTTGCCCGGCTGGCGCCAGCGGCAATTTCCTTGCAGTTATCAACGATGGCGGCGTGAAATTCACGCGTTCCGGCCACCAGTTCCAGATCGGTGGCCTGAGCCTGGCGTTCCTGCCACCGGTTAGCATCCCTGACGGCAACTATGGCTTGCTGCAATTTTCCGGCATCCGTGCCGACGGCACCGTGGTGTCGAGCACCTCGGAATTCCCCGGCCAGAACGGCGGCGGCAGCTTCACCTTCGGTTCGGCCCTGATCGACCAGAAATTCCGCAATGAAGTGCTGACCAGCCTGACGGTCAATGCCTGCCTGTTCGACGGCAATGGCGGCTGCTACAACTCGCTGGCCAATCCGGCCAACGGCCAGGCCCAGTTCGCGCTGGACGATATCAGCTTCAACGCCGTGCCGGAACCGGGATCGTTCCTGCTGGTGGGCCTGGGCATCGGCGCCATCAGCCTGACGCGCCGCCGCAAGGCTGGCAGCACCCCATCGACCCCGGTTACCCTCTAAGCACGCAAGGAATTCCAATATGACACTCCGCCCTGTTTCCCTTGCCGTCATGCTGATGCTGGCTGGCCTCGCCACCACCACCTCCGCTGACGAAGTACGCCGTTCCTACATCGTGCAACTGGTCGACAAGCCGGTCGCCACCTACACCGGCCAGGTGGCCGGCCTGGCCGCCACCAAGCCGGCCGAAGGCCAGCGCCTGGACGTCGACGCGAGCGATGTGCAGAACTACATCAGCTACCTCGAAACCAAGAAATCGAAAGTCCTCAGCGGCGTCAACGCGGCCCAGGTCACCCACAAGTTCAACGTCGTCTTCAACGGCTTTTCGGCCATGCTGACCGACGCCGAAGTGCGCGCGCTGAAAAAAGATGCGGGCGTGGCCAACATCACGGCCGACTCCATCATGCAGATGGACACCAACTACACCCCGACCTTCCTCGGCCTGGATAAAGCCGGCGGCCTGTGGGAACAGGTTGGCGGCAAGGTTGCCGCGGGCGAGAACATCGTCATCGGCATCGTCGACAGCGGCGTGTGGCCGGAAAATGCCTCGTTCGCCGACAAGGTCGACGCCAACGGCGTGCCGAGCCACTCGGGCACCACCCTGGCCTACGGCGCGCCGCCGTCGACCTGGAAAGGCAGCTGCGACACCGGCGAAGGCTTCGCCCTGACCAACTGCAACAACAAGCTGATCGGCGCGCGCTACTTCAAGTCGCCTACCCAGGCCCTGCACTGGACCGAATTTAGCTCCCCGCGCGACTCGGTCGCCGGCGCCGAAGGCCATGGCGGCCACGGTACCCACACCTCGACCACCGCCGGCGGCAATGCCAACACCCCGATCGTCAATGGCGCCTTGACCCTGGGTCTTGCCAGCGGCATCGCGCCACGCGCCCGCATCGCCTCGTACAAGGTGTGCTGGACCGACGCCGCCTCCGGCAAGAACGGTTGCGCCACCGCCAACAGCGTGGCCGCGATCGAGCAAGCCGTCAAAGACGGCGTGAACGTGATCAACTTCTCGATCGGCCCGAACGCCGGCGGCGGCGCTTTCAACGAAGCGACCGAAGTGGCCTTCCTCGGCGCGGCCAGCGCGGGCGTGTTCGTGGCAGCCTCGGGCGGCAATTCCGGCCCTGGCGTGGCCACGCCCGCCCCGGTATCGCACATCAGCCCATGGCTGACCACGGTCGGTAACTCTTCCCACAACCGCCTGTTCGTCGGTACCGCCACCCTGGGTAACGGCACCAAGCTGACCGGTTCGTCGAGCAATGCCTCGACCGGCTCGGCACCGCTGATCCTGGCGCGCGACGCCGGCCTGGCCGGTGTCGATCCGGCCCTGCCGAAACTGCTGCAGTGCTTCGGCGCGGCCGATGGCGAGCAGCCGCTGATCGACCCGGCCAAGGTGGCCGGCAAGATCCTGGTGTGCGACCGCGGCGCCAACGTGCTGGTCAACAAGAGCCAGAACGCCAAGGATGCCGGCGCCGTCGGTGCGATCATCGCCAACGTCGTCGTGACCAACAACGCCATCCTCAACCAGTCGCATGCACTGTCGACCGTGCACCTGCCGGTCGCTGAAGGCACCACGCTGAAAAGCTACATCGCCGCCAATCCGACCAGTGCCATCGCTTCGCTGGGCGACCTGAAAGGCGTGGTCAATCCGAACGTGGCGGCACCGGTGATGAGCGGCAGCTCCTCGCGCGGACCGAACGTGGCCAACGCCAACATCCTGAAACCGGACGTCACCGCACCGGGCAGCGACGTGCTGGCCGGCGTCACCGCCGACCTGACCCGCGCGCAGCGCGATGCGATTGCCGCCGGCAATCCGTCGACCATGTCCGACTGGGCCTTCTACTCGGGTACCTCGATGGCCAGCCCGCACGTGGCCGGCCTGGCCGCGCTGCTCAAGCAACTGCACCCGACCTGGTCGCCAGCGGCAATCAAATCGGCGCTGATGACCAGCGCCGGCAGCACCCAGCCGGACGGCGTGACCGCGGGCGTGAAATGGGATACCACCGCCAAAGCCACCGGCACCTTGCCATGGGGCCAGGGCGCCGGCCACGTGACGCCGAACGGCGCCGCCAATCCGGGCCTGGTGTACGATGCCAGCGAGATCGACTACGCACGCTTCCTGTGCGGCCTGAATGCCGGCGTGTACAGCGCCGCGACCTGCCAGGCGATCGGCACCATCCAGCCGTACAACCTGAACCTGGCGTCGCTGACCGCCAGTAACGTGCTGGGCAGCCTGACCCTGAGCCGTACCGTGACCAACGTCGGCACCACCGCCGCGACCTACAACGCCACGGCCAGCCTGCCTGGCTACAAGGTCGAGGTGCAACCGCCGACGCTGACCATCGGCGCCGGCCAGAAAGCCAGCTTCAAGGTCAAGGTCACCCGCATCGATGCGCCGGTCGATACCTGGACCTACGGCAGCCTGGTCTGGTCTGACGGCGTGACCAACGTGCGCAGCCCGCTGACGGTGCGCGGTTCGGCCCTGGCGGCAGCGGCGTCGGTGTCGAGCGAATTTGCCACCGGCAGCAAGCTGATCACCATCGGTACCGGCTTCACCGGCGCCATGACGGCGGTCAAATCGGGCCTGCTGCCTGCGGTCGTGGAAACGCGCACCATCGGCGAAGCCGGCACCGACGCCGATATCTACCAGGCAGCTTGCCTGGCCGGCGGTGGTCCTGGCGTGAACGTGCACACGGTCAACGTGCCAGCATCGACCATGGCAGCGCGCTTCTCGCTGTTCAACGACGACACCAGCGGCGGCGCAGCATCCGACCTGGACCTGATCGTGGTTGGCCCGAACGGCGCCATCACCTCGAGCGGCAACGGCGGCTCGAACGAGCGCGTGCAACTGGTTTCGCCAGCAGCGGGCGCCTACAAGGTGTGCGTGATCGGTTACGAGCCAGCCGGCGGCGAAGCCGAGTACAAGCTGTCGTCGTGGGTCTTGCCAGCAGGCGCCACCAACGGCAACTTCAAGGCACTGGTACCGGCGTATTCGTATGTCGGCGGCACCGGCACGGTCAGCATGAGCTGGTCGGGCCTGGCGGCCAACCAGCGTCACCTGGGCGCACTGCGTTATGTGGTGGCAGGCGCTACCCAGGGCATGACGATGGTTGAAGTCAATACCGACGATCCGCTGCCACAGTTCGACGCTCCGCGTCGCGCCGCGCCACTGGCGAAGTAAGCTTGGCACGAGCAGGCGCGCCGCCCGGCGCGCCTGTGAAAAAAGGCTGCGGCATTCTTGCCCGCAGCCTTTTTTTATGGAGCGCCGCTGTTGCAGCGGCGCTATCGGTCAGCGCGCGTCGACCCCGCCCAGGCCGCGCGCTTGCAGCACGCAGCGTCCGGCGTTGCAGGTCGCGCCCGGGTCCTGTTCGACCGAGCAGGTCGACATCATGCCGCTTTTCTCGTTCACTTTCTTTTCGGCGGCCGCCTGTTCGGCCGCCAGCCGCGCCAGCAGTTCACCGTTGCTGCGCTTGGTCGACCATGGCAGGAAACCGGCCGGTCCGCCGCAGGCCTTGCTGCCGACCGGCAAGGTACGGCACTGGCTGGCGTTGTCGCAGGCGGCGTCGCCAATCTCGGCCGTGATGCGCGCGCCGAGCGAACTGGCCGTATCGCTGGCAGCGGCCGGCGCCGGCTTGGCGGGCGCGGCCGATGCGGCCGATGCCGTCGCGGACGTGTTGGACGGTCCGCCGCAGGCGGTGCCGGAGGCGATCAGCGCGGCTGCGAAGCACAGGCGCAAGAAGGAGGAGGGGATATGTTTTTTCATGCTCCCATCATCCCGGATCGATGCCACCTTGGCAAGCGTGGCACGATTCGCCGCTGCTTGGCGTCAGTTGCGTCCCGCCATCACGCCGCCATCCACATCCCACACCGCGCCCGTGACCCAGGCTGCGTCGTTCGACAGCAGGAAGGCCACTGTGTGCGCGATATCCTGGGCCGTGCCGATGCGTCCGATCGGGTGAAAGCCGTTAAAGCCCGCCAGCGCGGCCGCCACCTGGTCCTTGGGAATGAAGCCTTCGTACACCGGCGTGTCGACCACGGCCGGCGAGACGGCGTTGACGCGGATCTTGTGCTGCGCCAGTTCCAGCGCCAGGTGCTGGGTCAGCGCATGGATGCCGGCCTTGGCCATCGAATAGGCCGACGACGGCGTGGCGGCAACCGCCTGGCGCGCCCACATCGAGCCGATATTGACGATCGCCCCGGGCGCACCGCGCGCCACCATGGTGGCCACCACCGACTGGGTCAGGAAGAAGATGCCGCGGTTGATCGCCTGGTACTGGTCGTAGTCGGACGCGCCGTGCTCCAGGAACGGCTTGGGGAAAAAGATGCCGGCCGCGTTCAGGATCAGGTTGATGTGCGGATGGTCGGCGGCCAGTTGCTGGCGCAGGCGCGCCAGGTCGGCCGCGTTGCCGATGTCGCCGGCCAGGGTGTGCACGCGGCCGGGGGCGTCGAGCTCGTCGGCGGCGCGCGCATTCTTGGCCGCGTCGCGCCCGAGCAGCACTACCGCGCCGCCGCCGCGCAGCACCAGGCGGGCCGAGGCCAGCCCCATGCCGCTGTTGCCGCCGACGGCGAGAAGGGTTTGTCCTGCAAAGGTGGTGTTCATATGATGCCTTTCTATACCAACTAGTTGGTAGGTTATTGTTGCCAAAAAAATGCCGGCCAATGCCGGCAACCGGGATGCCGGATCAGACCAGCATGTTCGATACATAAGTGGTGCCCGCCAGGGCCGGGCTGGCGTCGCTGCCGAAGCCGCGCCCGACCATCATCGCCCCTTCCAGCGCGCTGAGCAGCCCGTAGGCTTGCGCATCGGCGCCGCCGCGCACGCGCAGCAGGCCGGCGCGTTCGCCCTCAAGGATGGTGTTGGCCAGCCAATCCAGGTTGAGCTGGAAAAACGCGCGCACTTCGAGCGCCAGCTCGGGCGACATGGCCGCCGCTTCCGCGCCCAGGATGCCGCACACGCACAGGCGCCGGTCTTGCTGGTAGGTGGCCGCGAACAGCTCGCCGTAGCGGGCCAGGCGCGCGGGCGCGTCCTCGCCGGTCTCGTCGATGGCGCGCAGCAGGGTGGCGAAACGGTCGCCATAGCGCTGCACGATGGTGTGCACCAGATCGGCCTTGGTGCGGAAATGGTGATGGATGCTGGGCTTCTTGATGTCGATTTCGCGCGCGATGTCATCGTACGAAAAGCCGTTATAGCCGTACTGCTGGATCAGCCGCTGGGCCGCGTCGACCACCCGCTCGGCCGAGGCCGACAATGTCGCAAATCGTTTTTCCACCTTGCCTCCACGCACCTACCAACTAGTAGGTTTGAATCATGCCCAAGGTCTGGCGCGGCGTCAAGCGTTTTTGGCGCAGGCGCTCGGCTGGAGCACCGGCAAGGCGGTCAGGCGCGGGACGAGGAATTCGATGCAGGCGCGCAAACGCGGCGCCATGTGGCGCGCGCTCGGCACCAGCAGCTGCACCGGCAGCGGCGCCGGTTCGTAGGCCGGCAACAGGCGCACCAGAGTGCCGGCGGCAAGCTGCTCGGCCACCTGGTAAGAGAGCGGACGGCCGATGCCGCGCCCGGCCAGCACCGCCAGCAGCATGGTGTCGATTTCGTTGACGATCAGGCGCGGCGCCAACCGTACCGCGAATTCGCGCCCATCCTCCAGAAACCGCCATTCGGTGCCCGCGCGCTGCTCGGAAAAGATGATGTCGTGGGCGTCCAGTTCGCGTGGGCTGGACGGCGTGCCGCGCCGCGCCAGGTAGGCCGGGCTGGCCACCAGCATGCGCCGCACCTGGCCCACCTGACGCGCCATCATGCCGGTATCGGGCAGGGGACCGATGCGCACCGCCAGGTCCAGGCCGTGCTCGATCATGTCCAGGTTGCGGTCGTTGAACACCAGCTCGACCTGCAGGGCCGGATGCAGGTCGAGGAAGTCGATCATGGCCGGGGCCACGTGGCGGCGCCCGAACACATTCGGCACGGTGATGCGCAGGCGGCCGCGCAGGGGCGCGTTGTCATCCTCGCGCACGGCATCGTCGTAGTCGGCCAGCACGCGGCGCGCCATTTCGGCCAGGCGCAAGCCCGCTTCGGTGGCGGCCAGGCGGCGCGTGGTGCGCTCGACCAGGCGCGTGCCGACCCGCTCCTCCAGCGCGGCCAGGGCGCGCGTGACGGCCGGGGCCGAGCGGCGCAGGCGCCGTGCCGCGCCGCTCAGGCTACCGGCGTCGAGGATCGCCACGAAAATCTGCAACTCATCAAAACGGTCCATGCATTCTTCCACCAATTGAAATAATCATTTTCAATTTACCACTATTCTCATTAAAGCGTGCAAGGGATAGCATACATTTCCTCTTCCACTTTTTGAATCGAGATGCCATGCAAGCCACTTCCCTGATCCTCCACGGCCTGACGGTGTCGGGCCATGTCCACCGCGTCGAGCTGCTGCTGCGCATGCTCGACCTGCCGTTCCGCTTCGTGCCGGCGCCAGCCGAGGTGCGCGACAGCGCTGCCTTCCGCGCGCTCAATCCGCTCGGACAGATCCCGGTGCTGCAAGATGGCGAGCTGGTCATCAACGACAGCAATGCGATCCTGGTCTACCTGGCCAAACGTTATGCGCCCGGGAGCGACTGGCTGCCCGAGGATCCTGCCGGCGCGGCCGCCGTGCAGCGCTGGCTGTCGATCGCGGCCGGCGAGCTGGCCTTCGGCCCGGCCAAGGCGCGCGCCAACGCGCTGTGGAATGTCCCGGCCGACCTGGTCCAGACCAGCGCCGTGGCGCAGCGCCTGCTGGCCTTCATGGACCAGCATTTGACAGCGCACAGCTTCCTGGCGGCCGGGCATGCCACGCTGGCCGACCTGGCCTGCTACAGCTACGTGGCGCACGCGCCGGAAGGCGGCATTTCGCTGGCGCCGTATCCCGCGCTGCGCGCCTGGCTGGCGCGAATTGAAGCCTTGCCGGGGTTTGTGGCGCTGCCCGCCTCGCCTTTGCCGGCCGCCGCATGAACACGCCATTCCACGAAGGCGAGCTCAGGGCGCAGGCGCTCGCTGGCGTGAGCAGTTCGGGGAACGGCATCCGCGCCTTCATGCCGGACCAGCACCGCGACTTTTTCGCGGCGCTGCCGTTCGTGCTGGCGGGAACCGTTGACGCCGATGGCCGTCCGCGCGCCCGCGTGCTAAGTGGCAAGCCGGGGTTTATCGACAGTCCCGATCCGGCCACCCTGCGCATTGCCGTGGACGACAGCGGCATGCAGGCCGGGCAGGCGCTCGGGCTGCTGGGGCTCGACTTCGCCACGCGCCGGCGCAACCGCGCCAATGGCATGGTGCGCAGCGTGGGCGCGGGCGAGTTGCTGATCGAGGTGCGCGAGAGTTTCGGCAACTGCCCGCAGCACATCGTGCTGCGCGACGTGCATGCGGTAGCGGCTGTGCCGGCGGTGGTGCGCGAGTTCGACGGGCTGGATGAGCGCGCCATGATCGCGCGCGCCGAGACCTTCTTCATTGCCACCAGCGGCGGCGCGCACGGGGTCGACATCTCGCACCGTGGCGGGCCGATGGGTTTCGTGCGGATGGAAGGCGACACCTTGATCGTGCCCGATTTCGGTGGCAACCGGTTCTTCAATACCCTGGGCAACTTGCTGCTCGACCCACGCGCGGCACTGTTGTTCATCCATGACGAGACGGGCGCCGTGCTGGAGCTGGAAGGCCGCGCGCGTATCGTGTGGGAGCAGGGCGCCGCGGTGCCTGGACAGGCGGGTGGACGCCACTGGCGCTTCACAACGGAGCGCGGGCGCATCAGCCAGGGCGGCTTGCCTTTGCGCTGGAGGCGCTAAAGCAAGCAGCCCGAGCCCGCGACGGCCTGCGGCTGGCGCTGGCCGCCGGTTCAGGCGGCCTGGGGGACCTTAACGGGAAACGTTCATCTGGAACACTGCCACGACCGGTAGACGGCCCTGGTAGTTTTCATTCAAGCAGGTAATTTTCCACTCATAGCTGCCCGGATCGAGGCGAACATTACCCCAGTTAAACGAGGGCGCCATGCGCGCGACGTTGTACCAGCCGTATTGCCGATCCTGAAACTCTTGCCTGCGGCGCGCCCCCAGGCTGCAGTAGGTCGTATTGGTGCTGTTAAACGCCAGTGTAAATGCTTGCGCGGTTGGAATCGTACGCACTTCGCCGCTACGCAGGGCGGCGCCATCGACGATGAAGTTGGCGCTCGGGCTTGGCGGCATCGGGGCGATCTGCGCTGACGCGAGCGCGGTGCCGGTCATGCCGTTGGCACCCGTGCAGGTCGCTTCCCAGCGGTATAAGCCGGGATTGAGGCGGACCGGCCCACCCCAGTTGTAGCGCACCCCGACGCTCGGTGCGTGATACCACAGGCTGCCATTGACATATCCCTTGATGGCGCAGTTCTGGGCGCCGACCGAGTCGAAAGCGAGGGGAAAATTAGCGTCACTGTAGATCGGTGCTTGCGGCGACATGCCAGCCACCCCAGGCGCCGGACTGGACGGGAGGGTGCCGATCTTGAATTCGACGGTCGGGCGCACCGCGTAGCCTTGGCCGCTCAGACTGACGGTACGCACCGCCACCCCGCCACTCGTGGCGCCGCCGCTCACCAGACGCGCGCGCACCGCCGTTTCTACCTGGCTTGGCGTCACCAGGGCCGGATTGGTCCTGATCAGATAAGCCGCCATGCCGGCCACGTGCGGCGCCGCGAAGGAGGTGCCGTCGCCTTGGGCATAGGTCGCCGTGTTGCCGGTCATCCAGGTGGACTTGATGTTCTTGCCTGGCGCCCATGCATCAACGCAGGACCCGAAGTTCGATCCGGGCTCGGGCCCGAAAATGCTGGTGACGGAGGGCTTGGGGGCGTTCATCGCCATGCCGCCATTGAGCGGCTGCACCGGCTGGCCATTGTTGTCGATCGCGCCGATGACCATCGCGCCGTCGGCGGGCAGTTTGTCGTTAAAACTGTAACTGCATGCATCCAGAAACTGGTTGCCGGCCGATTGGACGAAAAACGCACCGGGATAGCCTGTGGCCGGGTTCGGTGTGATCAGCGCACGGATACTCTCTTTAACGCCGATGATGGTGTCGATCATCGGGATATTCGTGGAGAAGTTGACGACGCCGATCCTGCGCCTGCCTTGAATCTGGCGCTTGACTTCTTCCATGGCCGCGATGATGTTGGCGGCGCTTTGACTTCCGGGGGAGCAGGTGCTGTCGCCGTAGGCCAACGAAACCAGGCTGACGCCGGCGTCGACGCCGGTGACGCCGAAGTTGTTATTGATGGCTGCGGCAACGCCTGCGACGAACGTTCCGTGCTTGTATTTGCCGGTGATGCATTCGTTGTTCGTCGCCCAGCGGTTGTGGACATTCAGGTCGGGATGAACGTCGATGCCGGTGTCGACGATATAGATGGCCACGCTGTCGTCCGCAGTGGCAGCCTTCCCGCCGCCGACTGCCTGTATGCCCCATGGCAAGGTTGCGCTGCCGACCGCTACGTCGTCCCAGACCCCGCCGGCACTGGTATCGACCTGGACGTTGGGGCTGACCGCCTTGATGCGGCTGTCGCGGCTCAGTTGCTGCACCTGTTGAGGCGTCAGAAATGCGGCGAAGCCCTGAATCGTCCGGCTATACAGATGGGTTGCCTTGATTTGGTGAACCTGTTCGGTCTCGCGCAGCAACTGGAGGACTTTCGGATCATGCGACGATTCAAAGCGGGGATCGGGCGCAGTCTGGTTCAGGTACGGTTGCGATGCGCCATCGGCGAAGGTCACGATATAGTGAATGTTACCGGCGGCATCCTTGAGCGGCTGCGCGGCCTTGGCGCCGTTGCGGTCCGCCTGTGCGCGGCTCATCGCTTGTTCCGGCATGTTCATCTTGGGGACGATGGCGCGCTGTTCCGGCGGAACGGTGACGATCTTGTTGTCAGCCGCCTGCGCAGCGCAAGTGGCTGCAAGCGAGGCGATAGCGCTGGTCATGACGAGGGTAAACAGGGTCTTGCCAAATTGTTTGCTCATTCGTTTCCTTGTGGTGTGTGGGACATGCGCGGGCCCGCACTCCCGGCATCTTGCGATGCAAGGGGTGCGGAAGAGTTAATTATAACACAACTCTTTGCTAAATAGTCATTGTTTTGATATTGATAATTCAGCGTTGTGCAACTGCGCGTTGCGCCGGTCGAGGAGGGCTTGCGTGCCGCGGGAACGAGGGCAATGGCCGCATCATGCGCGCGCGGAGATGGTGCGACAGGAGGGCGCGGCCGGGGGGGGCTTCGTCATGGTCCTACCGGATGACGTGTCGGCCGGCCTGCCGTGGCCCATGCCGAAGCCGTTGATCCGGGTGCTCAGGCTGGCCGCCGAGATGCCCGCCGCCGGGCGAACAAGGTGTCGCCCTGGTTCACGCGGTGAGCTTGGTCGAAGTCGACGGCGGACTTCTCATGGGGGGCGCCGGCCCTTCGGCGGAGCACCGCATTTGACCCCGGTTTGCCAGGCTTGACCTGGTTTTGCAGCGCGCTTGGCGCATGGTTTTTTAGGTCGGCGAGGCAATGCCAATATACTGTCCGGCATGGAAAACAATCACCTCGTGTTGCGTGAAATAATCGATCTGTTCGTTGAACCGTCGCGCAAGGCGCGCTTTGTCTATTTATGGGAAAAACCGAAACGCCGCGCCCAGCTGCTCGACGAACTGCTGCATGATGCTGGCTACTTGCGGTACGACCGCAGGCAGGAACTCGATCCGCCCTTGTCCGATCCCGACCAGTTGCTGGCGCTGATGCGCAAGAAGGGCGCCGGCAAGACTTGCCACGCCTTCGGCTGCTCGGAATTCGATGGACTGGAAACCGACTTGCGCGCAGCGCTGGCCGAGGTGGCCGGGCGCATGTGCGAGGTGGTCCTGTATTCACGCCAGGCGCAAGTGGCGTTCGTGGAAGAGCATGACGGGTATCAGTTCATCCTGTCGGTGAAGTGATGCCCGCCGCCATGCCCGATCAGAACTTGTAACGCAGCCCGGCCAGCACTTCGCGTCCGGTCACGTTGTTGACCACCACGCTGTTGCGCGCGCGGCTGGCGAACTGGTCGTTTTCCTCGTTGGTGAGGTTCACGCCTTCCAGGGTCAGCTCCAGCTTCTCGTTGACCTTGTACGATACCGACACATCGACGTTGAAGGTCTTGTTCTTGCCTTCGACATCGTTGTTGTTCTGGCCCGGCACGCGCGTGACGAATCCCGACCGCTGCGAGGTCGAGACGCGTGCGCTGAACTTGCCGTCGTCGTAATACAGGGTGGCGTTCCACGATTTCGGCGACAGATTGAGCAAGTCGTCGGTGACGGTCTGGTTGCTGGCCGGCGAAACCGCGTAATCCATTTTCGATTTCACATAGGTGTAGTTCAGCAAGCTGCCAAAGTTGCGGCCCCAGCCCGGCAGGAAGGTGAACGGTTGCTGGTAGTTCAGTTCCAGCCCGCGCAGCTTGCCGCCTTCGGTATTGATCGGCGCGCTGAACTGGAACACTTCCTCGCCCGTGAAATTGGTCGGCAGCAGCGCCAGCGGCAAGCCGGTATCCTTGAACTTCACGTCGTTGCGGATGCTCTGGATGTAGGTGGCGATGTTCTTCTGGAACAGACCCAGGCCGATGAAGGCGATCTTGTCGAAGTACCACTCGAAGCTGGTGTCGAAGGCATTGGCGCGGAACGGCTTGAGCATCGGATTGCCGCTGGTGATCGACAAGGTGCCGGTGGTGGCCACGCTGCCGCCCAGGGTCAGGTTGGCCAGCTGCGGGCGCGACATCACCTTGGCGGCTGCGGCGCGCAGGATGACGTTCTTGGTGATGCTGGCGGCGATGTTGAACGACGGCAGCACGTCATGGTAGTCGTTGTCGACCGTGACGGCGGTGCCATTGCCGACGGCCTGGTAGCCGGTCGAACTTTGCTGCGTTTCGACATAGCGCACGCCCAGGTTGCCGCGCAGCGGAATACCGCCCAGCTCGCTCGTGAACTCGCCCATCAGGAACAGGCCATTGTCTTCTTCCGTCACCGAGCGGTTATTGCCGCGCGCATTGGCGTTGGTGATCGACGACAGGGTGAAGTCGCCAGGGCCGCCGGCCGGGCCGCTCTTGATGCAGTTGCAGTAGATTGTGGTTTTTATGGGGTTGCGGCCACGTTTACGGTGACCGGATTACCCGCGCGCGCCGCCGCCGCGACCAGGTAGCGTTCCCAGTCCTGACCCGTGAGGATCTCGCCGGAACGGCTCCACGCCGCGCCCGCGTAGTAGCGCAAGGGCTTGCCCGAGGCGACCGGCGCCACCACCAGATGGTTAAGCGGGTCTTCGGTAAAGCCGCTGGCCGACGGCAGGATAACGGCGCTGCCCATGGCGCCATTGCTGGCCTGGCCGACCCATTGCATCAGGATGCCGGGCGCCTTGTTGCTGACGGCAATTTGCGGGGTCTGGCCCTTGTCGGTCGGGGTCTTGTTCAAGCCCACGGCGATGTCGATGCCCGGCTTGCCGGCGAAGGTGAACGTGCTGTCGATGCGGTCCAGGTAGTGGCCGGCGTCGACCGTGAAGCGCTTGACCTCGGATACGGCGCTGCCGCCCGCATCCCAGCTGTCATAGCTGAGCTCGAAAACGGCGCGCACCGGACCGTTGGCCAGCACTTTCCAGCCGGTGAAGTTCTTGCTGGTGAACAGTACGGTGCCATCCCACACCCCGGTCCCGCCGGCGCCGCGCGTCTTGCCGACGTTGTACATGTCCATGCCTTCGCCTTCATCCTTGTGATAATGGTCGTGGCCCTTGTTGTACCAGCGCTCGACGACTGGATACGGCACCCGCTTGAACCACAGGTCGAGCCCGCTTGTGACCAGCACTTCCTTGCCGCTGCCGGCCGGGGCCGGCGCGCCCAGGGCCGGGCCGTAGGTGCGGTGTGCCAGCTTGTCGTTTTCCCAGGCGAAATCGTCCAGCCGCTCCGGCACGAAGCGGGCCAAGGCTTTCACCGGAAACGGCGGCGCCACCGTGTCGATTTTTTCGACCGTGAAGATGGCGCGCTTTTCGCCGGCTGCAAAGCTGTGCTGGAAAATCAGTTCGCCGTAAGCGATGCCGGTGTTTTTCGGGTCCTTGGCCAGCGGCGCGACATTGGTCACCTGGTAAGGCAGGACGCGGCCGGCCGCATCCTTGACGGCGATGCGCTGGATCAGCGCGCCGGGCAGGGCGCGGTTGATCTCGCTCCACGGCAGGACGATGGTTTCCGACGGCCGTTCGATGTCGAGCTCATGGCTGACCGTGATGGTGGCCGCGGGGCCGGCCTGGACCAGCGGGGAAGCCGCCGCGGCGGCCAGGGTAAGGATGGCGAATGATGGGGACATGGCGCTCTCAGTGATGTTCGCGATAGTTGGTCTGGCCGGCACCCTTGGACATGTAGTGATAGGTGCGCACCTTGTACTGGACGTCGACGTTCGGATTATTGATCAGCTTGATCATCTCGGCGCCGGCCAGCAGGGTCGGGCCGTAGCCGTGCAGGGCGAACGGGCTGGTCGGACGATTGTAGTAATACACCTGGTCGCTGGCGAAGGTGGTGCCGACGCAGGTGCCTTCGACCTGGCCCTTGTCGTTGATGCGGGTCGACAAGCCGGCCCAGCCGGCCTGGGCGATGGAGCCGTAGGTTGTCGGGCTGATCCAGCCCTGGTTGATGGCATGCGCGAACACGTAGACGAACATCGCGCTGGCCGAGGTTTCGAGGTAGGAATCGTTACGGTCGAGCATCTGGTGCCACAGGCCGCTGCCGGACTGGCGCTCGCCGATGCTTTTCAAGGTCGTGCGCAACTGGGCCAGCACCTGCGGATAGCCGGGATGGTCTTTCGGCAGCACGTCGAGCAGGTCGGACATGCTCATCACCGCCCAGCCGTTGGCACGCGCCCAGAAAAAGTTCGGCGCGTCGGGGTGGTTGGCGTTCCAGCCGTGGGTGTACAGGTTTTGCTGCTTGTTGAACAGGTAGCCGGTCATTTGCATGACGTTCTTGACGGCGTCGTCGAAGTGGGCGCGCTTGCCGGTCATGCGGCCCAGCTCGGCCAGGGCCGGGACCGACATGTACAGGTCGTCGGCCCACAGCGAGACCGCTTGCGGGCGCTCGCGCGCCATGGTGCCGTCCGCCAGGCGGAACTGCTTGTTGACCACCCAGTCGCTGCAGGTGGCGATGATGTTCGACAGGTCCGGGCCGATCTTCAGGGCGCGCGCGCGCATCATGGCGGCGCACATGGAGCCGGCGTCGTCGAGCGCGCGCGGGTCGAGGAAGCGCGAAAAGCTGTTGGCGCGTTCGAGCTTGAATTGATTTTCCTGGGCACGGAAGTAGGGCAGTTTGTCGGCGAAGAAGTTGAAGTGGCGCGCGGTCAGGTCGGTGAAGCGCTTGTCGCCGGTCGCTTCCCGGGCCTTGACCATGCCGGCGTGGACCACGCCCATTTCGTAGACCATGATGCCCATGTCCGAATGGCTCGCTTCGGTGATGGCGTTGGCGTTCGGCTTTTGGAAGTCAAGGATGGGCGCGCCGGTTTTCTTGTCGACCACGCGGGTCGGGGTGGCCGTTTCCATGAAGCCGCGGATGCGGTGCAGGGCGGCGGTGATCTCGGCCACCACGGGCTTTTTATATGGGACCGGATAGCTGCCTTCGCCCGGATCGCTCTGGTTCTTGTTGTCCGGATTGCGGTACGGGCCTTCGGCGTGGGCCGGGCTGCCCATGACGGCCACCGCGGCGATGGCGGCAAACAGTTTAAGTGCTGTATTCACATTGTCCCCTGTTATCAGTGATGATTTTTTAAGCGCTATTTGGTCAGGCCATTCTAGTTTGGTCAGGCCAAATGCGCAAGGCGGACTAGCCACTTGCGTCGCCCCATGGCATACTTTATCGACACGTGGATGATCTGGGAAGGTCGGCGATGGGGAATGCTGTTCGATGCTTGGTAGGTGTATTTGCCGGGGTGCTGCTGGTGGGGTGCGCTGATATGGTAACGAATTGCGCGTCAATGTCGGTGCCTGAAGCCGTCAACGCCAACGATTCCTTCCTCTACACTCAAGACCCTCATTCCCGCGCCGAGTGCCGCCTTGGCGCGGGAATGACGGATAAGACGATGGTGGCCGAGGAGGCTGTCGCTGCAACGGCCGCCGTACCGTACAACGCCGTGACAACCTACGCCAAGCTGGTGAAGGCCTACCCCTTCATTCAGATCGCCGACACCTGCGTCAACGCCGAGATCGTCACCATCAGCGCCATGGGCTATGTGCGCCGTGGCGCACACCTGCTGCAACTGGACCTGGTCCTGCCCGCGCAAACGGCGCGCGACAAAGGACCGGTGCCCGCCGTGGTGCTGGTCCACGGCGGCGGCTGGCGTTCCGGCGAGCGCGGCAACATGGCGCCGCTGGCGGCACGCCTGGCCGCGCGCGGCATCGCCGCCGCCGTGATCGACTACCGCCTGGCCGACGAAGCGCGCTACCCTGCCGCCATCCACGACGTCAAGGCCGCCCTGCGCTGGCTGCGCGCCAACAGCGCGGCCCACGGCATCGACCCGCAGCGCATCGCGGTGGCCGGCGGCTCGGCCGGCGGGCAGATCGCCAGCCTCGTGGGCGTGACCAATGGCGCGGACAAGTTCGATGCCGATGGCGCCGCCAGCATCGTATCGAGCGCCGCGCAGGCGGTCATCAACATCGACGGCCTGTCCGATTTCACCTCGCCGGCCGCGCGCGCGAACGAAGACGATCCTAAGAAAAAACCATCGGCGGCCGGCTTCTGGTTCGGCGCCAGCTACGCCGACGCAGCCGCACTGTGGCGCGAAGCGTCGCCCACCTCTTACGTCAACCGTGACACGCCGCCCATGCTGTTCATCGGCAGCGGCCAGGCGCGCTTTTCGGTCGGGCGCGACGACATGGTCGACAAGCTGCACGCCGCCGGCGTCGCCGCCCAGGTGGTGATGCTGCCCGATTCGCCGCACTCCTTCTGGCTGTTCGACCCGTGGATCACGCCCACGGCCGATGCCATGGCCGGCTTCCTGACGACCCAACTCCCTATTCCAACAACAACGAGACAACAACCATGACGACAACTCATCCCGCGCTGCGGGTCTTGCCACTGATCCTGCCGCTGGCGCTGGCCGCCTGCCAGGGCGCGCCCGGCACGCCGCAACCGCCGTGGACGGCGGACCTGGGCAACGGCCAGTACCAGAACCCGATCCTGCACGCTGACTATTCCGACCCGGACGCGATCCGCGTCGGCGACACCTACTACATGACCTCGTCGAGCTTCAGCAACACGCCTGGCCTGCCGCTGCTGCAATCGAGCGACATGGTCAACTGGGAACTGGTCGGCCACGCGCTGCCCAGGCTGGTGCCGGAGAACGTGTTCGCCACGCCGCAGCCGGGCAAGGGCGTGTGGGCACCATGCCTGCGTTTTCATGACGGCAAATTCTGGATTTTCTATCCCGATCCGGACTTCGGCATCTACGTCATCACCGCCACCAACTTCCAGGGGCCGTGGAGCGCGCCGCACCTGCTGGCCGGCGGCAAGGGCCTGATCGATCCGACCCCGCTGTGGGACGACGACGGCAAGGCTTACCTGCTGCACGGCTGGGCCAAGAGCCGGGCCGGTTTCAACAACGTGCTGACCTTGCGTAGCATGGCCCCGGACGGGCGCAGCCTGCTCGATGGCGGCGGCCAGATCGTCATCGACGGCAACAAGCTGCCGAATTACAAGACGCTGGAAGGGCCGAAGTTCTACAAAAAGGATGGCTATTATTATGTGTTCGCGCCGGCCGGCGGGGTCGAGGAAGGCTGGCAGTCGGTGTTCCGTTCGCGCAGCATCACCGGGCCGTACGAAGACAAGATCGTCATGACGCAGGGCAAGTCCAGCACCAACGGCCCGCACCAGGGCGCCTGGGTGACGGCGCAGGATGGCAGCGACTGGTTCTTCCACTTCCAGGACCGGCGCGCCTACGGCCGCCTGGTGCACCTGCAGCCGCTGCGCTGGAAGGATGGCTGGCCGCTGATTGGCGAGGAGGTCGATGCCAGCGGCGTGGGCCAGCCGTTCGCGCGCCACGCCAAGCCGCTGGCATCGGGCGCGGTGCGGGTACCGCCCACGGGCGACGAGTTTTCCAGCGCGGCGCTGGGGCTGCAATGGCAGTGGAGCGCGAATGGCAAGCCGGCGTGGTATTCGCTGGCGGCCCGGCCGGGCCAGTTGCGCCTGCAAGCGCAGCCGGGCACCAATCTGCGCGAGATGGCATCGGTGCTGACGCAGAAGCTGCCGGCGCCGGCGTTCACGGTCGACACCCGCATCGAACTGTCGGCCACGCGGGAGGGCGAGCGTGCCGGGCTGGTGCTGCTGGGGATGAAGTATGCATGGCTGGGGCTGCGCCGCGCCGGCACCGGCTCGCAGCTGGTGCTGGGTGTGTGCGAAGGCAACGAACACGCGTGTACCGAGAACGATCAGCTGGTGGTGCCGATTGACGCCAGCACGGCTTACCTGCGCATGACGATGGCGGACGGCGTGGCATCGTTCTCATACAGCCTCGACAACAGCAAGTTCATCGGGGCCGGCCAGCCGTTCAAGGCCAGCATGGGACGCTGGGTTGGCGCGCAGATGGGCTTGTTCAGCGCGGGCGGCACGCAGGGGCATGCCGATGTCGATTATTTCCGGGTCAGCCGCTGACGCTTAAAACGCCGGGTCGTTGGCCGCCATGCGCGAACGGCGCCAGCGCCAGACGTTGAAGGCGGTCAGCGCGGCCGGCACGGCGGTGACGACCAGCCAGGCGCTGGCATCCATGCCGCGCGTGATGACCACGCCGGCGCCGAGGGCAAAGGCGATCGCGCCGCGCAGCAGGATCCAGTTGAGCTGGGCTTTTGAATTAATTTTTTGCATGGGTCGATTTCTGGGCAATATGGGCGCCGCCGACGGGGGCGAAGGCGGTGCGGGTCAAACAGTCCGCTAGCGTATCACGAACACCGCTCAGGGCGCCGCCTGGCCCGGTTCCGGGTTCCATCCACGGCCGCCGCCGAAGCCGGCAAACACCGCCGCGCGGCTGGACAGGCGCGCCGCTTCCTGCGCGCTCAAGAGGTAGCCGCCGGCGCGCTGCGACAGGTCGAGCGGCTTGCCGTCCAGGCCGGTGCTGCCGAACTCGCGCCAGCCGCTGCTTGCACTCGCGCCGGCCGGGTTGGGCGCAGGCTCGCGCTGCACGCCCTTGCCGGCCCAGCCGGCTGGAGCGATGTGCTCGGCCATCTTGCAATTGATGTAGGCCACGTTATCCCAGGTGGCCGCCGTGCCCGGGCTGCGCGCCAGGTAAGTGGCGCCGGGCGGGACCTTGTTGGCCAGCGGGCCGGGACCGGGGCCGTGGGTCAACGCGCTGTTGAAGAACACGAAGCCGGGGTCCGGTGCGCTCACCGTACGCGCTTGCACCACGTAGCCGCCGCTGGACGGATTGGCGCTGTCGCCGACCGAGCGCAGTTCGCTTTCCTCGAACAGGGCTGCGCGGTTGGCGCCCCAGATGAAGTCGACGTTGCCTTCGATCAGGGTGCGGTAGAACCAGGAATAGCCTTTGACCTGGATCGTATCCTGCTCGCTGAAAAAACTGGCGTTGCGCGCAATCAGGCGGCCGCGATCGTTGTTGAAGTAGACGGTCTCCGCCTGCCCGGCGATCTTGTCGGAGCGCAGGGTGGTGTTCTTGAGGGTGAGCGTGTCGAGCGTGAGCAGGTCCGACGTTTCGGCCATCAGCAGCGCGCGGCCTCCCGTGAACGAGGGCGACTGCGGGCTTTGGCTTGCGCCCGAGCCGGGGTTGTAGCCATCGTTGTTGCCATTATGGATGACGACGCCATCGCGGCTTTCGCCCTTGATGGTCAGGTTGTCCTTGCCTCGGATGAACAGCATCTCGTCGTAGCGGCCGTTCTTGACGGCGATCGTGACCGGCGTGGCCTGGCCGGCGTGCTGCATTGCGTGGTCGAGGGCGCCCTGCACGGTGCGGAAATCGGCCGGGCCATCATCGTCCACGCTGAGAACGGGGCCGGCAGGAGCGGCGGCGCGGGTGCGGAAGGTCCAGCCGGCGGCCTTGCCGATGCCGGTGAACGGAGCGCCGTTGATGCTTGCGCCGGCGAACACGCCCGGCTCGACAATCACGTAGTAGGCGCTGCCGTAGGCGAGGCGGTGGGCGTGCGGGCGGATGGTGGCGCTGTTGCCGTCGATGCCGATCGGGTTGCGGCGGATGTAGCGCTGCTGGTCCTGGCCGGGGTAGCCGATGGCCGCGACTTCATCGCCGGGGCGGATGATGTCGACCAGCTTGTCATCGGACTGGCGGTAGATGCGCACCGAGCCGGTGCTGCCGGGGCGGGGTGGCTGGTCGAAGCGCAGGCGCAGCAGGGTGTCGGGCGGGACCGCGTCGGCGCGCGCGCGGGGCGAGAGGGCGCCGGCCAGGCCGGTTTTGTACGCGGCGGGCGGCGCGAAGGCCGGCGCGATGCTGGCGTCGATGATGCTTTGCACGCTCGGGTCGGTCACGCTGGCGAGTACGATGCTGGAACTGCCGGTTTTTTTGGGCGTGACCACGATGGCGTTGCCGCGCACGGTGGCGCTGGCCACGGCCGGGTTGCTGGAGCGGACCGTGAAGCGCGCCGGCGTAAGGCCGTCGCCGGCAAAGGCGCTGATGGGCAGCGTCGATGGCGGATCGCCAGCCTGCGCCTTGAAGCTGCTGGCGCCGACGGCGGGGGCGATGCGCATTGGTTTATGGGCTGGGTCGCCCACGCGGATGTCGTCGAGCTCGAAGCCTTTGCCGCTGCTGTAGATGCCGACCGCGCCGGGGATGGCCGAACCGGGCACGGTGGCGGTGGTGAGTTTTTCGCCGTTGAGGTAGACGCTGAGCGCCTCGCCAACCATGTCGAAGCGGACGGTGAGGAAGCGGCCCTGGCTGACGATGGCGCGCCTGACCTGTTTCAGGCGGCCGAGTTTGCCGTCGTGCTGGCGCACGATATCGGCCTGGACGGTCGGGCTGGCGTCGGCCATGTGCAGGCCGGCGCCGACCCAGTTGTTGGCGTCGACATGACGGCCCAGCAAGTACAACTGGCCGGGCGGGCCGGGCAAGGCGCGGATGCGGGCCTCGACAAAATAGTCGGCGGCGGGCGGCACCTGCGACAACAGCGCTCGCACCGCGGCCGGTCCCGCGTCGAGATGAAGCACCCTGGAGACCGATAACGGCAAACCGGGGTCTGACCTCTGATTCGAAACATTGCTAATCAGAGGTCGGACCCCGGTTGTAGGAGATTTTACCTTTGTGTCAGCCAGAATGTCAGCGGGCAGCAACAGGGCGAGGAGCAGAGAGGAGGTCAGGCGCTTGGACATGGCTCAGGATTCAGGGGGAAAGGCGGTATGCAAGGCAGTTGACCAACCGGTGCCCAACCGGGGTCTGACCTCGGATTCGAAACATTTCTAATTGGAGGTCAGACCCCGGTTGTAGGAATGTTGAACTGTGTTTTGGCATGGACATGGCTCAGGGCTCGGGGGCGAAGGCGGGGCGCAGGGCGGGGATTTGGCGTTGCAGCTCGCTCGCGACCATGCCGGAAAACAGGGCCGCGCCTTTGGCGCCGACGTGGGTGCGGTCGAAGCTGATTTTTGGGGTCCCTTGCGGTTCGACGGCCGCGCCTGGCGCCGCTACCACCTGCGCCGCATTCGTGGCGGCCGGCGGCGCTTGGGCCAGGGTGTCGGCTTGCGCCGATCCCATCGCTTGCACGGCGTCGGCGCTGATCTTGTTCAGGTCGATCAGGATGGCGCCGCTTTCGCGCGCCACGCGCCGTACTTCCGATGCCCAGGGGCCCAGGTCGTCGCGCAGGTAGCGGCCCTTGAAGCTGCGCCGCGTCAGCGGCGTGACCAGCACCGGTACGCCGCCCAGCGCGCGCGCTTCGCTGACGTAGCGCGCCATGTTTTGCGGGAACTGGGTGACGAGGTCGGTCGAGCGCCCGGGCTTGCCTGGCTGGTCGTTGTGGCCGAACTGGATCAGCACGTAGCTGGCGCTGTAGGCCGCGCCATCGCGCAGCAGCGCTTGCACTTCGTCCCAGCGCCCCTCGGCGCGAAAGCTGCCGGAGCTGCGCCCGCCGCGCGCGAGGTTGATGCAGGCGACGTCCGCACGCAGGCGCTGGCACAGGGCGTCGCCGTAGCCGGACCGGGTCGCCATGGTCGAGTCGCCGACGAGGATGATGCGCGCCGGCCGGGCCGCCTCGTCGGCCGCCTGCGCCGGGGCGCCGGCCGCGAGGCCGATGCAGGCGGCGGCCATCAGCGTGGAAAAGGGCTTCACCATCAGAAGGCGTAGTTGACGCGCACGTTGTAGGCGCGGCCGATCGGCTTGGCGATGTTTTGCGCGAACACCACGCGCGAGCTGAGACGCTGGTTCGACAGCGGCGGGTCGACATCAAGCAGGTTGTTCACGCCAAACGTGAACTTGAGCTGCTTGTTCCACGCGTAGTTGGCAGTCAGGTTGTACAGGATGTACGGCTCGATTTCATTATAAAACGGTTGGCCCGGCTTCTGGCTCGGCAGGGCGTTGGTGTCGATGTAGCTCGAGGTGTAGGACTGGGTCAGCTGGGTGCCGAAGCCGCCATTGCTCCACGACAGGCGCAGGTTGTGCTTCCACTTGAAGACGTAGGTGTTGGCCGAGGTGGCGCCGGTCGAGAGTGCGCCGGGCTGGCCGACGCTGTCGATCCAGTCGCCGCCTTCTTCGTTCTGGCCTTCGTACTTATTGACGTAGGTGCCGTCGAAGGACAGGCCGAAGCGCCCCATGGTGGCGGTCGGCAGGGTGGAGTTCAGGCTGGCGTCGATGCCGCGCGTGCGCAGGCCGCCCATGTTCAGGCGCGTCTTGGTGATGTAGGCCAGGGTGCCGTCGGCATTGCGCACGAATAGCCTGTTGTATTTGTTGACGTCGCCGAAGATCGTGTCTTCGGAAATCTGCGCGATCGTGCCTTTCATGTCGACGTTCCAGAAGTCGAGCGAGGCGACCAGGTTCTTGACCGGTTCGATCACGATGCCGGCAGTGAAGGTCTTGGATTTTTCCGGTTCGAGGCCGGGATTGGCGCCGGTCAGCACGGTCAGGGTGCTGCCGCAGACCTTGGCCGCGTCCAGGTTCAGGCCCGCGTACTTGGGATCGGTGGTGAGGGTGCCGGTGCCGCTGATGCCGGGCGTGGCGCTCGGGCACAGCACCGGATCATCCAACTTGGACGTCGAGGGCGCGCGCGTTTGCGGGGTGCCGTACAGCTCGGGCAGGGTCGGGGCACGGAAACCAGTGCTGGCGGTGGCGCGCAGCATCAGGGCCTTGGATGGTTCGTAGCGCACGCTGGCCTTGGGGTTGACGGTGGTGCCGAAGTCGCTGAAGCGGTCGGCGCGCACGGCCAGGTTCACATTGAGCTGCTTGGTGAAGGGGGCGTCGAGTTCCAGGTAGGTGCCCAGCACGGTGCGCGCGCCATGCGGGTAGCGGTTGGGCGTGCCGGAAACCTTGTAGACCACCGCGTCGCCGATGTCGCCGGAAGCGTCGCGGTAGGTTTCGCGGTGCAGGTCGGCGCCGACCGCCAGCGCCAGCGCGCCGCCGGCCAGCGGCATCAGCTCGCGGTTCATGGTCAGGTCGGGGCCGTAGTAGTGGACTTCGGCGCGGCGGTTGACCAGGCCGTCGGCGGAGATGCTGTCCAAATAGGCTTTGCCGGCCTGGTCCTGCTGGCCGAACGGGTTGAGCACGCCGTCGGCCACGCCTTTGTACAGTTCGGGCGTGCGCGCATAGCCGCTCAGGAAGCTGACGCTGCGCTTGCTGTAGGCGTAGTTGAAGCCCGCCTTGTAGTCCCAGCCCTTGAACTGGCCTTCTTCGGTGAGTACCAGGCGGTGGCTGTTCTGGCGGTCGTCGGTGATGGCCGGGCCGAGTTCGTCCAGGCTCCAGGTCAGGGCCAGGTCGGCGCCGTTCAGGCCGGCCACGGCGGGCACGCCGCCGGCGCCGCCCGGATACCATTGCCTCTTCTTGGTGATCATCAAGGGCTTGCGCAGGCCGGGATTGAGCTTGTCGTAGTCGGTCTGGGCGCCGAAGGGCTGGCGCGGATTCAAGGCGTCGATGTAGGACTCGGAACTGAGCAGCTCGACCGTGAGCATGTTGCCGTCGCCGTGGCGCAGGCTGTCCTTGGTAAGAAACGTGGTTTGCTTGTTCTCGGCCAGCAGTTGCGGGTACAGGTTCGGGTCGAGCACGCAGGTCTTGCTGCCGGCGCCGCTTGGCTTGGCCGAGGGCACGGTGTACTGGCCCGGATAGGGGGCGACGCAGCCGGCGCCAAAGTAGGGGTTGCCGGTGACGCTGGCCGGCTTGCCGTTGGCGTAGACGGTGTAGTTGGCCGGCGAGGACGAAGAGCCGGAGGTGTTGCTGGTGAAGGCGGTGCCGCCCAGGCGGGCGATGTCGTCCGGATCGCTGATGTTGGGGCGGTCGCGCTGCATCAGGGCGCTGCGTTTCTGGGTGTCGAAGGCGGCGTAGATGTTCCAGCCATCCTTGGCCAGGTCGCCGGTGCCGGTGGTCAGGCTCAAGCGCCGCTGGCCGCCGCCGCCGCTGCGCTCGGGTGCCACGACACTGGCGCTGATGCTGGTGCCGGAGATCGCGCGCTTGGTGATGAAGTTGACCACGCCTGCGATGGCGTCGGTGCCGTAGATGGCCGAGGCGCCGTCGCGCAGCACTTCGACCCGTTCGATGGCGCTCATCGGGATGACGTCGACGTTGATCGCGCTGTCGCCGATGGCTTCGTTGGCCAGGCGGCGGCCGTTGAGCAGGACCAGGGTGCGGTTGGTGTTCAGGCCGCGCATATTGATCATGGTGCCGCCGCCACCGCCGCCGACCGGTTCGTTGGTGGCGCCGGCGGTGAGCGAGGTGGCCACCTCGGACATCGTGGTCAGGCCGCGGCTGGCCAGTTCCTCGGCCTTGATGGTGGTCAGCGGCAGGGCGTTTTCACTGGCCAGGCGCTTGATGGAGGAGCCGGTGACGTCGACCCGCGCCATGGCGGCGTCGGCCTGCTGGGCGCAGGCCTGGTTCAGCAGGGTCAGCACCGCGATCGCGATGGAGGAAAGCAGCAGCTTGGGTTGCGCGAACCGGGATGGTGTTGGCACGGCGAGTCTCCTGATTGAATTGCTTTTATGGTTAGGCCAATTCTAGTTTGGCCTGACCAATTAATCAAGGTGGACTTGCCAAATGACTCCTCGTTCCCGCCACCACAACGTCGTTCCCGGCCTTGGCGGCCCCCTTGGCGGGAACCCAATTCCGTTCCGCAGCCGCAGACTGATTTGCGAACTTGGGTTCCCGCCAAGTGCCGCCTTGGCGCTGGAACGACGTGGTGGGGTGGCAAGAAAAAGATGTGGTGGTACTCTCGGAGTACTGAGTGGCGAGCAACGCCTCTGCGGTTCACCCCCGCGAAAACGTCCGCGTTACCCGTTCCAGGTGCGCGCGCATGGCTTGGCGCGCGCCAGCCACGTCATGCGAGGCAATCGCCTCCAAAATCTTGCGGTGATCGGTCAAGGTGGTCACGCGCAAATCCTCGGTCTGGAAATGCTCCTTGAGCTTGTGCCACAAACTGCCGCGCTGGTTCCACAGATAATCGACCACGCCCACCAGCGCCGTGTTCCCCGTGGCGCGTGCAATCGCCAGATGGAAGTTGCGGTCGGCCTGCTCGTTGCTGGCCCGGTCCTCATGGTGGTGCTCCATCTCCAGCACCGCCGTCAAAATCGCGTCAATCGCCGAATCGGTGGCCATCTTGGCCGCCAGCGCCGCGACTTCAGACTCGATCATGCGGCGCGCGGCCAGCACCTCGAACGGCCCAGGCCCCACTTCGGGCACATCGGCCTGCGCCGTGGCCTGCTCGCTCACGTACACGCCGGAGCCGCCGCGCACTTCCACGATGCCGCTCAGTTCGAGCACGATCAGCGCTTCGCGCAGCGAGGCCCGGCTCACGCTCAGCTTGGCGGCCAGGTCGCGCTCGGCCGGCAGGCGCTCGCCAGCCTTGATACTCTCGTCGCGAATGAGTTCTTGAATCCGGGTGGCCACCACACGGTACAGGCGCGGCTCAGGCGAGTTCGATTCTTGCGGCGCAGAGGGTTTCTTCATTGATTGCTGGATCCGGGTAAGGCGTGAGGGAGGGGGTGTGCATGCTCGCCTGATTTTAGTTTGCAATGGCTAATGTTGCAAGGTTCTCCCCCATGTGCGCGCTACCAGTTCGATTCACGCTCCGGGGTCGATGAAATGTGGTGGATCGACAAATCGGCGCCCTGGAATTCCTGTTCCGGATCGAGCCGCAAGCCCATGGTCCTTTTCAGCACGCCGTACACGAGGTAGCCGCCGGCCAGCGCGATGGCCACGCCGAGCACGGTGCCCGCCAGTTGCGAGGCGAATGATACGCCACCGAGGCCGCCCAGGCTTTTCAGGCCGAACACGCCGGCCGCAATGCCGCCCCAGGTGCCGCACAGGCCGTGCAGCGGCCACACGCCGAGCACGTCGTCAATTTTCCAGCGGTTTTGGGTGAGGGTGAACATGGCCACGAAAATCGCCCCGGCGATGGCGCCGGTGGCGAGCGCGCCGAGCGGGTGCATCAGGTCGGAACCGGCGCACACGGCCACCAGTCCGGCCAGCGGGCCGTTGTAGGTGAAGCCGGGATCGTTCTTGCCGAGCAGCAGCGCGGCCAGGGTGCCGCCGACCATGGCCATGAGCGAGTTGACGGCGACCAGGCCGTTCATCTTGTCGAGCGTTTGCGCGCTCATGACGTTAAAGCCGAACCAGCCCACCGCCAAAATCCAGGCGCCCAGCGCGAGAAAGGGAATCGAGGAGGGCGGATGGGCGGCGATGGCGCCGTTGCGCCCGTAGCGCCCGCGCCGCGCACCGAGCAGCAGCACGGCGGGCAGGGCGATCCAGCCGCCCACGGCGTGCACCACGACCGAACCGGCGAAGTCGTGGAACTCGGCGCCGAAGGCGGCCTTGAGCGCGGCCTGGATGCCGAAGCGCTGGTTCCAGGCGATGCCCTCGAACAGCGGGTAGATGAAGCCGACCAGCAAGGCGGTGGCGATCAGCTGGGGATGGAACTTGGCGCGCTCGGCAATGCCGCCCGAAATGATGGCGGGAATCGCGGCGGCGAAGGTGAGCAGGAAGAAGAATTTGACCAGCTCGTAGCCGTTGCGCGCCGCGAGCACCTCGGCGCTGGCGAAAAAATCGACGCCGTAGGAAATGCCGTAGCCGATGAAAAAATAGGCAATCGTGGAGACGGCGAAGTCGGCCAGGATCTTGACCAGGGCGTTGACCTGGTTTTTTTTCCTGACCGTTCCCAGTTCCAGGAAGGCGAAGCCGGCGTGCATCGCCAGGATCATGATGGCGCCGAGCAAGATGAAAAGCGCGTCGGCGGCGTGGTTGGTTCCGTTCATTGGACGATTCCCGATAAAGGTGCATGAAAGTGCTACTGCCCTTAAAGAAAGCAATAATCGTTCCATTTTGGTGCGAGCGGCCAAGCGCTTGATTTCATGGGGAAATGCGGCCGCCCGCGCGCCACCGCCCAGGGGCCGTGCACCACGGCGGCGCATCCATGTTGGTGCGCCTCAGGCGCCGCGATCGTGCCCGCGCAGCAAAAGGTCGAACTGGGGCGCGCTCAGCGGCCGGGAAAACAGATAGCCCTGGCCGAAATCGCAGCCGGCGGCGGTCAGCAGGTCGCGCTGTTCCTGCGTTTCGACGCCTTCGGCAATGACTTTGATGCCGAGCTTGTGGCCCATGACGACGATGGCTTCGCACAAGGCCAGGTCGTCCGAGCCGGCCACCATCTTGAGGACGAAGGATTGGTCGATCTTGAGGTAATCGATGTGGAATTTTTTCAGGTAGGAGAGGGAGGAATAGCCGGTGCCGAAGTCGTCGATCGACATCTGGATGCCGCTTTCGCGGAACGAGAGCAGCTGTTCGCGGATGCTGCAGGTCGATTCCATGAGCATGCCTTCGGTGATTTCGACCACGATTTCGGTGCCGACGTAGCGCCCCAGCACCGGATGGGCGCGCACGTGCGGCGGATGGCTGGCGTGGCTGGCGCCGGGCGAGTGGCGCCGGAACTGGGCCGGCGACATGTTGACGCTGATCTGGAAGTCGGGATCGATGCTGCCGCGCCAGCGCATGGCCTGGTGGAAGGCTTGCTGGAATACCCAGTCGCCGATGCCGACGATCAGGCCCGATTCCTCGGCCAGCGGAATGAATTCGGCCGGGCTGACCGGGCCGCGCTGCGGATGCTGCCAGCGCAGCAGGGCTTCGGCCTTGCGGATGCGTCCGCTGGCGAGGTCGACGATGGGCTGGTACAGCACGCGCAGCTGGTCCTGCGCGAGCGCGGCGCGCAGGTCGTTCAGGGTGCGCATCTTTTTCTGCGCGGCACGCTGCATCGATTGCATGAAGTAGCCGAACTGGTTGCGCCCGCGGTTCTTGGCCGCGTACATGGCCTGGTCGGCATTCTTGAGCAGGGTGTCGACGTCGGTGGCGTCGTGCGGGAACAGGGTGATGCCGATGCTGCCGGACAGGTACACGGTTTCGGCCTTGATGGCGAACGGTTCGGCCAGCGCGGCCAGCATGGCGTGGGCCACCCGCTCGACGCTGTCGAGGTCGTCGAGCTCGCCGAGGATGACGGTGAATTCGTCGCCGCCCAGGCGCGCCACGGTGTCGGCCTGGCGGATGCAGGCCGACAGGCGCGCGGCCACTTCGCGCAGCAGCTTGTCGCCGCTATCGTGGCCGAGGGTATCGTTGACTTCCTTGAAGTGGTCGATGTCGATGAACATCAGCGCCAGCGGCAGGCCGGAGCGGCGCGATTTGCGCAGTTCGTGTTCGAGGCGGTCATGGAACATGCTGCGGTTGGGCAAGCCGGTCAGGAAATCGAAGTTGGCCTGGCGCCAGATGGTGTCTTCGGCCAGTTTCTGGTCGGTGATGCCGGAAAACATGTTCACGCGGAACTTGACCTGGCCACGCTCGTCGTAAATGGTGTCCACGCGCAGCCATTCGGCGCATTCGTCGCCGTTCTTGTGGCGCGCCCACACCTTGCCCTGCGCATGGCCCGCCTTTTCCAGGCGCTGCAGCATGTCGCCGTTGTGGACCTGGCCCAGCGCGCCGGCCAGCAGCATGCTGGCCGGCCGGCCGATCAATTCCTGTTCGGTGTAGCCGCTCAGGCGGATAAAGGCGGGATTGACGGCCACGATGCGGCCGTTGGGCTCGGTGATCATGATCGCTTCGCCGATCGCCTCGTACACCATGGCCGACAGGTTCAGCGCACGCTCGGTCTTTTTCCATTCGCTGATGTCGGTGGAAATGCCGATGATGCCGATCAGGCGGCCCTGCCCGTCGCGGATCGGCGAATCGGTCACGTGCATGGGGAAGGTGCGGCCGTTGCGGTGGCGCACCAGGAATTCGCCCGACCAGCTGCCGCCGGCTTGCAGCCGTGCCATGATCTGGGCGGCCCGCTCGGTGCAGTTTTCGGCCGGGACCAGCTCGACGATGTTGCGTCCCAGCGCGTCGGCGGCCGGCCAGCCGTAGAGCTTTTCGGCGAAAGGGTTCCAGTACAGGATGGAGCCGGCCAGGTCGGTGGCGATGACGGCTTGCTCGACCGAGGCCAGCAGGCTGGCCTGGAACTGGATCTGTTGTTCGCAGATTTTCAGTTCGGTGATGTTGTCATGCACCAGCACCACGGCCGGCGCCCCGGCATGGTCGAGCGCGGTGATTTTGAGCGAGAACCAGCGCTGCTGGCCGGGCGCGTCGCAGGGATAGTCGAAGGTGGCGCTGCGGCGCCGCCCGGCCAGGGTGTCGCGCAGCAGCAGGCCGACCGGGGCGGCGTCGCCGCAGCCGTCCGAGGCGGCGCGGTCGCACACGTCGAGGTAATTGATGCCTTCGCAGACAAGGGCCGGATCGCCGCCGTTGGCCTGGGCAAAGTCGCGCCATGCCTTGTTGGCCGACAAGATGGTGCCGCGCTGGTCGATCAGGACGATATGCTCCAGCAAGGCGTCGATCGTGACCTCGGGGATGGAGTCGGGTAAGGCAGCTAGCATCGTCACACGGCCTCCCTGCGGCAGAGGGGGCAGAGCGCGCCGCGCATCCGCCAATCGTATTGGACAGCCGTGCCGAAAAAAAGTGCAGTCTTGTGGAAAATTATTTTGATCCGGCGGCGCTGGCAGCCAGGCGGACGGGAGTGTCGTCGCGGTGCCAGGCCTGGCACCGGGCGCAGAGACTTATTTCGGGGCGCTCAGGCAGGTTTTCATGAAGGCTTTGCGCTCGTCGCCTTTTTTGCCGGTGGCTTCGGCGTTGCAGGTCTTCATCTTGTTTTGCTGGGGCGTGGCGGCCGGGGCCGCTGGTTTGGCGCTCAGGCATTCCTTCATGAAGGTCTTGCGCTCGTCGCCTTTCTTGCCGCTGGCGTCGGCGTTGCAGGTCACCATCTTGTTTTGCTGGGCCGACTTGGGCGCCGGCGCCGCTGCTTCGGGCGCGGCGAAGGCGGCACTGGTGAACGCCAGCAGGGCGCAGGTCATCAACATGTTTTTCATCGGGGTCGTCCTCAATGGTTAGGTTATTCCGGAGTGCAACGGAGTAAATATACGTCAGATGGCTGCGCCGCCACCACTTTTTCTTGCCGCCAGGGCTTTTTGGGGCACTTCCTGCTGTCCATGATTTGAAGCGGTATAATTGCTTTTTCACGGTTCATAAGCGGTTCAACAGGAAGAATGACGCCATGAATACACCTTCCACCGAGCACGATACGGTGCGATCCGACGAGACTGGCGCTTACCGCAGCGGGGTGGCCGCGCGCCTGGCGGGCTTGCCCGTCGAAACCTTGCGGGTGTGGGAGCGCCGCTATGGCGTGTCCGAGCCGCAACGCTCGGCGCGCGGGCAGCGTTTGTATTCGAGCGCCCAGGTGCGCAGGCTGAGCCTGATCAAGCAATTGGTCGACCAGGGCCATCCGATCGGCGCCATGGCGCGCCTGCCGCTCGACCAGCTCCAGCATCTGGCCGAGCCCTTGGTACCCGACACCGGGGCCAGCGGCCCGATCCGGGTGGCGGTGGTGGGTGCCGGACTGGCGCGCCAGCTGGCCGCCGGTGGCCGCGAGCGGCTCGCGCTCGAGGTGCGCCAGTCCTGCGCCAGCCTCGATGAGGCGGCTAGCGCCTTGCGCGGCGTGGCCGCCGATGTGCTGCTGATCGAATTGTCCGAGCTGGACGATTCGGCCTTGCCGCAGGTGGCCGCCGTGCGCCTGGCGTGCGGCACGCCGGCGGTGGTGGTACTGTACCGTTTTTGCGCCAGCGCCACGATCCGCCATTTGCGCGCCCTGGGCTGCCTGGTGGCGCGCGCGCCGTCCGACATGGCCGAGGTGGCATTGCTGTGCCAGGTGGCCTTTCCGGCGCGGCGCGCGCATCTTGCGGCAGCGGCCAGGGGCGCTTCGCCGCGTTGCGGCGAAGCGCTGGCGGCGCGCCGCCTGGACGACCAGGCGCTCGCGGCCCTGGCGGCGGCCAGCAATAGCGTGATGTGCGAGTGTCCGCGCCATCTGGCCGATATCCTGATGATGATCGGCAGCTTCGAGCGCTACAGCGCGCAGTGCGGATCGCGCAATCCGGGCGATGCCGCCTTGCACCAGGAGTTGGGCCAGGCGGCGGCACAGGCGCGCACCCTGCTGGAAAACGCACTGGAACGGCTGGCGCGGGCCGAGGGCTTGCCGCTGCCGGATGGACTGGCGTGAGCCGGACCGCACTTTTTATCATCTTTCACAGGAACTGAGCATGTCGAACGGATTGACTACCGAATACCAACCGAGCACCGTGACGGTGTCGGAGCGCATCCGCGAGCGCCTGGTCGCCAGCAAGACGCGCTTCCACGCCAACGACAATATCGCGCGTTTCATCGAGCCGGGCGAACTCGACGAGCTGCTCGATGAAGTCAGCGCCAAGCTGCAAGGCGTGCTCGAAAGCCTGGTGATCGATACCGTCAGCGACCACAATACCCAGGATACCGGGCGCCGCGTGGCCAAGATGTTCATTAACGAAGTGTTCGGCGGGCGCTATGTGCCGATGCCGCCGGTGACCGAATTTCCGAATGCCTCGCATTTGAACGAGCTGATGATCATCGGCCCGATCACGGTGCGCAGCGCCTGTTCGCACCATCTGTGCCCGGTGATCGGCAAGGTCTGGATCGGCGTGATGCCGAACGAGCATTCGGCCCTGATCGGGCTGTCGAAATATGCGCGCATTGCCAACTGGATCATGAGCCGTCCGCAAATCCAGGAAGAAGCGGTGGTGCAGCTGGCCGACCTGTTGCAGGAAAAGATGCAGCCGGATGGCCTGGCCGTGGTGATGGAAGCGGACCATTTTTGCATGCAGTGGCGCGGCGTGAAGGATATGGATGCGAAAATGATCAACAGCGTCATGCACGGCTCGTTCTTGAAAGATCCGGCGCTGCGGCGCGAGTTTTTGTCCCTGATTAAACGCTGACCTTTCGGAGAATCACACCATGCTCGTCCGTCTCCTGTACGCCAGCCGCGCCATCGCCGCGCCGCAGCCCGATACGATCCACGACATCATGTGCCAGTCGCACGCGCACAATCCCGCCCAGGGCATCACGGGCATCCTGTGCCACAGCGAGCAGGTGTACATGCAAGTGCTCGAAGGCGGGCGCGAGGCGATCAACGCGCTGTACGCGAAAATCGTGCGCGATCCGCGCCACACCGATGTGGTGCTGCTGCACTACGAAGAAATCAATGAGCGCCGCTATGCCGGCTGGACCATGGGCAAGGCGAACCTGGCGCGCATCAATCCATCGACCCTGCTGCGTTTTTCCGATTTGCCGGGGCTGAACCCGCATGCCATGTCCGGCAAGAATTCGCTGGCGCTGGTCGACGAGTTGATGGCCAGCGCGTCGGTGGTCGGCCACCCGTAGGGGACCGGCCGCACAGGGTGCGGCCGGGGCGCCCGCGAACCCCGTCGTCGACAGGGGCTGCCCGCGAACCCCGTCGTCGACAGGGGCCGCTGGTAGGGCGTGGGGAAAAGCTTACTCTTCGTCAGCCGACACGTCGCCGGTCTTGCGGTTGTATTTGAGCGTGATCTTGTTCAGCTCGCACAAATCGAATTCATCCCACTCGACTTCCGAACCATCGTCGTCGAAGGTGATGCTCAGGCTTTGCAGGCAGTGCGCCCTGCTTGAAAATTTGATCAGGCGCGCTTTGTTGGGTGACAGGATTCCCTCGCCCAAACGGTCGTTGCCCCAGGTTTTGCTTTTGGCTGGCGCGATGTGGACCGCGCGGATCGGATAGCCGGTCTTGTTGACCAGCGTGAAGTCGGCATCACCGGCAATCGCGGCGTTGGCAAGCAAGGCGCTTGCGATGACGAGCATCTTGATTTTCATGAGTTCTCTTTCGTTATAGTTGTTTTGACCAGTCGTCCCGCCCATGGGCGGGTACCGCGCCGGATAATACATGGATGGGGCGCGTACGTACAGTGGCGTGCATTGCATGCCGCGCGATGAGGGGATACGTCACTGAACGGAACGCACGCACGCCGCCCGGACCGGATCCGATCCGGGGTAGCCAGGCCAGCATGCATTGCTGGCCTGCGCCCGTGCGCTGGCGCTAGGCGAGGCGCTAGGCGACGCGCTAGGCGACGCGCTAGGCGACGCGCTAGGCGACGTTGATCTGAACCCTGCGCGGCTGGGCGTGCGCGGCCTTGGGGATGCGGATCTTGAGCACGCCATGGTTCAGCTCCGCGCTCGCCTGCTCGCCGTCGAGCTCCCTGGACAGCGCGAAGCTGCGCTGGTAGTGCTGGTGCTTGACCTCGGCGTAGCGCGATTCCATTTCCGGCGGCACGTCGAGCGACACGGTGCCATTGATGGTGAGGCTGTTCGTTTCGAGGCGCAGGTCGAGCTGGTCCCGGGAGACGCCTGGTATGTCGGCCAGCAGCGTGATGCCGTTGGCGTCTTCGATCACATCCACCGGCGGTATCAGGACGCCGCTGCGGGCGAGGGCGGTGCCGCCGGTCTGGTCTGTGGAGCGGGATTGGGTCAGCGCGCCGGCGCCCGCTTCCGCAGTGCCCTGGGCGCTAGCGTTGCCATCTTCCATGGCCGCAGCGCCTTGACCGCTCCGGGTTCCGTCTGCCATCGCCGCACTGCCCTGGCCGCTGCCAGTGCTGGCAGAACCACCGGCCGCACCGCCGCCTGCGCCCGATCCGCTTATCGCTTCGCCGCCTGCCTCGCTGCCGGCGCCACTAGTGGCGCTGCTGCCAGCGCCGGCATTGCCGATGCCGCCCGTACTGCCGGCGATCCCTGCATCGGCCGGATTGCCCATGGGTGCCGGATTGCCTGCCTGGCCGCCAGCTCCCGCCGTGCCGCCGTGTTCGTTTTCCTTGGTTGTCATGCTGCCCTCCCGGTCAGTGCACTGAAATGCGGCGCGGCTGGCTTGCCTCGCGGCGCGCCACGCTGACGTGCAGGACGCCGTCGCGGTAGTGTGCCGCCACCGATTCGGGGTCGATGTCCTCAGGCAGGCTGACAACCCGCTTGAAGCGGCCCGCGAAGCGCTCGTTGATGTGTACCGTGGCGTGCTGCTGCGCGCTCGACAAGTCGTCGGCACGCTCGCCGGCGATGGTCAGTACCCCTTGTTCGAGCTGCACCTCGATCGAGGCCGGGTCGAGCCCGGGGACAAACGCGACCATCTCCACGCTGTGCGGCGTGCTGCCGACGTTGAGCGCGGGGAAGCCGCCACGGCCAAGGCCGCGGATGCTGGGTCCCAGGTCGAAGGCTTGCTCGATGTCGCGCTGAAGGCGGTCCATCTCGCCAAAGACATCGCCAGGAAACATGGATCGATACATCATCATGGTGTTCTCCCGTGTGGATAATGGGAGTTTGACCTTGCGCCCCGGGCGAGGTTCGCCGTCATGTGACGCGCGGGCGTTTCGGCGGCGCGTGTTTGCGCTTGATCAAAGATGTGTGCCGCCGTGGCGCGAAACTGGTGCGCGCCACGCGGCAGGGGGGACTTTACAGCAGCTTGAGCAGGGCTTCGGCGCCCGCTTCCGACGAGGCCGGATTCTGGCCGGTGACCAGCAAGCCGTCGGTCAGCACGTACGAGGCCCAGTCCGGGCCTTTGGAGTAGATGCCGCCGTGTTCCTTGAGCATGTCTTCCACCAGGAACGGCACCACCTTGGTCAGGCCGACCGCTTCTTCTTCGGTGTTGGTGAAACCGGTGACGCGCTTGCCGGCGACCAGCGGCTTGCCATCCGGACCCTTGACATGGCGCAGCACGCCGGGGGCATGGCAGACGGCGGCGACCGGCTTGCCGGCGGCGATCATGGTTTCGATCAGGCTGATCGACTGCTTGTCTTCGGCCAGGTCCCACAGGGGACCATGGCCGCCCGGATAGAACACGGCGTCGAATTCGGCGGCCTTGATATCGGCCAGCTTGAGCGTGGCGGCCAGGGCCGCTTGCGCCGCCGGGTCTTGCTTGAAGCGGCGCGTGGCGTCGGTTTGCGCATCGGGCTCATCGCTCTTGGGGTCGAGCGGCGGCTGGCCGCCGGCCGGCGAGGCCAGCACGACGCTGACGCCCTTGTCCTTGAGCACGTAGTACGGCGCCGCGAATTCTTCGAGCCAGAAGCCGGTCTTGTGACCGGTGTCGCCCAGTTGATCGTGCGAGGTCAATACCATCAATACATTCATGTGGACTCCAGTGTTGGGAAAGAAGCAATCCTGGCAGTGTGGCACAGATGTCGTTGCGGCGTCGTCCAGCAGCTTTTCATGCGGCTTGCAGTTCGTGGTACAGGGCCAGCATTTCCTGGCTCAGCTTGTGGCGCGGGTCGAGGTGGATCATGGGCAGGTTGCGGTCGTGCGATTCGCGGATGCGGATCGAACTCGACAGCTTGTTGCCGAGCACCGGCAAGCCTTCCGCGCTCAGTTCGTCCACCAGGCGCTGCGGCAGCCGGGCGCGCGCCTGGAACTGGTTGACGATGATGCCTTCGATCTCGAGCGCGGGGTTGTGGTCGGCCTTGATCTCGGCCACGTTGGCCACCAGGGTGTACAGCGCCTGGCGCGAAAAATCGTCGCAGTCGAAAGGAATCAGGCAGCGCTCGGCGGCGATCAGCGCCGACTGGGTGAAGAAGTTGTAGGCGGGCGGGGTGTCGACGAAAATCTCGTCGAAGTCCCTGGCCAGCTCGGTCAGGGTGTCGCGCAGCTTGTAGATCTTGTGGCGCGATTCGAGCTTGGCTTGCAGGTCGCCCAGCTCCGGGTGCGACACCATGAGCGAGAGGTTCTCGAACGGCGTGGGGTGCACGAACTCGCTGGCCGGTTTGGGAAAGACGATGAAGTTGAGCATTTGCTCGAAGTAGGCGCCCATGGTCGGCGTCACCTCGTTCATGGCCGCGCCGAGCAGGTAGCGGCTGGCGTTGCATTGCGGATCGATGTCGATCAGCAGGGTTTTCTTGCCCTGCTGGGCCGCGATGGCCGCCAGGTTGACCGCGATCGTCGACTTGCCGACGCCACCCTTCTGGTTGAAAATCACACGTTTCATCTGCCGGCCCGGGGAAAGTGATTGATTGCTCAATACTAGCATGCTGCGATGCAGCATCGGGACGGCGCGTGCGCTTGATGCGATGTGTTGCAACAGGCGGGCGCCGGCCGGGCACGTGGTCACGGCCGGCGCCGGGCGATCAGTCTTCCAGCAGGCTGCGCAGCATCCAAGCGTATTTTTCGTGCGTTTGCATGCGCTGGGTCAGCAGGTCGCAGGTAGGCTGGTCGTTGGCTTGCTCGGCCACGCTGAACAGGGCGCGCGCGGTGCGCACCACGCTGGCCTGGCCTTCCATCAGGTCGCGGATCATGTCCTTGGCGTTGGGTGTGCCGCTGGTCGGCTTGATCGTGGTCAGGGCGGCGAACTGCTGGTAGGAACCGGGCGCCAGCTCACCCAGCGCGCGGATGCGCTCGGCGATCAGGTCGACCGCCAGCCACTGCTCGTTGTACAGGGTCATGAACATGGTGTGCAGGGTCTGGAACATGGGACCGGTGACGTTCCAGTGGTACTGGTGGGTCTTCAGGTACAGGGTGTAGCTGTCGGCGAGCAGGCGCGACAGGCCTTCGACGATCTGCTTGCGGTCGGCGTCGGCAATGCCGAGGTCGACCATGGGGGCTGGCGAGGTTTTGCTGTTCATGGGTCTATGCTCCTGTATGAGGCGTGGATGGGAAAAGGGTGGAGAATATAGGCGATTTCAGGCCATCGCGTGCGCGGCGGCATGGATCTGGCCGACGATCTCGTAGGAATGCAGGCGAGCCTGGTGGTCGAACACTTGCGAGGTGATCATCAGCTCGTCGGCGCCGGTGCGCTCGATGAACTGGCGCAGCTGGCGCGCGACCGTGTCCGGCGCGCCGATGGCCGAGCACGACAGAACCTGGTCGAGCATGGCGCGTTCCTGCGGGCCCAGGGCGTCGAGGTAGCCGGACAGCGGCGGCTGCAGGCGTCCCGGGCGGCCGCTGCGCAGGTTCACGAACGCTTGCTGCATCGAGGTGGCCAGCAGCGCGGCCTGGTCGTCGGTATCGGCGGCGAACACGTTAAAGCCGAGCATCACGTAGGGCTTGTCGAGCTGGGCCGACGGGCGGAACTGGGCGCGGTACAAGTCCACCGCCTGCATCATCTGGGCCGGGGCGAAGTGCGAGGCGAAGGCGTACGGCAAGCCCAGGTGGGCGGCCAGCTGGGCGCCGAACAGGCTCGACCCGAGGATCCAGACCGGCACCTTCAGGCCCGCGCCGGGCACGGCCATGACCGGGCGGCGCGCGGTCTCGGCAAAGTAATCCATCAGCTCGGCCACGTCTTGCGGAAATTCGTCGGCGTCCGATTGCAGGTTGCGGCGCATGGCGCGCGCGGTGGCCTGGTCCGAGCCGGGAGCGCGCCCCAGGCCCAGGTCGATGCGGCCGGGATACAGCGACTCGAGCGTGCCGAACTGCTCGGCGATGACCAGCGGCGAGTGGTTCGGCAGCATGACGCCGCCGGCGCCGACCCGGATGGTGGTGGTGCCGCCAGCCACATAACCGAGCAGCACGGCGGTGGCGGCGCTGGCGATGCCCGGCATGCCGTGGTGTTCGGCCAGCCAGTAGCGGTTAAAGCCCCAGCGTTCGGCATGCTGCGCCAGGTCGAGCGTGTTCTGGAACGAGACGCGCGCGTTGCTGCCTTGGGTGATCGGGGACAGGTCGAGTACGGAAAAGGGAATCATTATCTGTGCCTTGGGACGGTAGGGGGGGCGGCGCGGCCTCTGCTTGGGCAGCGCAGTCTTACCCACATGGGGACGGGGGTGCCGTTTAAAAGGCGTGTCGTCCCCATGCCGTCAGGCCACCCGGAGCGCGGGCGCGCTGTATTGACAGGCGCCCGGCGTGGCGCTTCAGCTCAGCCGTCCCTGGCGTGGCGCGCGTCCCGGGGCGCCGCTGCCGCCCATGCCGTCCAGGCGGAACACGCCGACCACCTGCGACAGGCGCGCGGCCTGGTCCTGCATGCTCCCGGCGGCGGCGGCGGCTTGCTCGACCAGCGCGGCATTCTGCTGGGTCGCCGCATCCATCTGGGCGATGGCCTGGTTAACCTGGGCGATGCCGGCGCTCTGCTCGTGGCTGGCGGCTGAAATCTCGGCCATGATGTCGGTCACGCGGCGCACGCTGGCCACCACATTGTCCATGGTGCCGCCGGCGTCGGCCACCAGCTTGTTGCCGACCGATACCTTCTCGACCGAGTCGCCGATCAGCGCCTTGATTTCCTTGGCGGCCGCGGCGCTGCGCTGGGCCAGGTTGCGCACTTCCGAGGCGACCACGGCAAAACCGCGGCCCTGTTCGCCGGCGCGCGCCGCTTCCACCGCCGCGTTCAGCGCCAGGATATTGGTCTGGAAGGCGATGCCATCGATGACGCTGATGATGTCGACGATTTTGCGCGACGAGTCGTTGATCGAGGCCATGGTGTCGACCACCTGGGCCACCACCACGCCGCCCTTCATGGCCACCTCGGAGGCGGTGGCGGCCAGCTGGTTGGCCTGGCGCGCATTGTCCGAGTTTTGCTTGACGGTGCCGGTCAGCTCTTCCATCGAGGCTGCGGTTTCTTCCAGCGAACTGGCTTGCTGCTCGGTGCGCGAGGACAGGTCGAGGTTGCCGGACGCGATCTGGCTCGACGCGGTGGCGATGGTATCGGTGCCCATGCGCACCTGCATGACAATCTTGGCCAGGTCGTCGCGCATGGTGCGGATGCCGTGCAGCAGGCTGCTGGTATCGTCGTGCTTGAGGTCGATATTAATGCTCAGATCGCCTTCGGCGATGCTGCGCGCGATGCCGGCCGCATAGCCAGGCTCGCCGCCGAGCTGGCGCAGCAGGCCGCGCCCGATCACCAGGCCGAGCGCGAGCAGCAGCCCGGCCAGCGCCAGTGCGCCCAGCGAAAAGGTGAGCAGGCGCGCGCGGATGGCGGTGTCGACGGTATCGATGTACACGCCCGAGCCGACGATCCAGCCCCAGGGCGCGAAGCCCTTGACGTAGGACACTTTCTGGACCGGATCGTCGCTGCCCGGCTTGGGCCACATGTAGAACGAGAAGCCGGCGCCGCTGGCCTTGACGATGTCGGCGAATTCGACGAAGAGGTGTTTGCCGGTCGGGTCCGTGTTGGCGCTGACGTTGGTGTTGTCGAGCGCCGGCTTGATCGGATGCATCAGCACCACGGGCGTCTGGTCCTGGACCCAGAAGTATTCGGTCTTGCTGTAGCGCAGCACCTTGATGGCGGCCAGGGCGTTTTTCTGCGCCTCGGCCTGGGTCATGCCGCCTTTTTCGGCCAGGCCGTGATAGTAGGCGACGACCCCGTGCGCGGTTTCGACAGCCTGGCGCACATTGTTTTCACGTTCCTCCAGGATGAGGCGCCTCTCGGATACCAGGAACAGGGCGGTCAGCACCGCGATGCCGACGATGCTGCTGATGATCAGGGTGGCGAGCTTCCTGGCGATGCTCATCGATTCAAGAAAGGGAATACTCATGGCAACATCCTTTACGTGCATTCTGCGAGCCCGGCATCGGCGCCGCGCTCCGTGATGCTGTTGGAAAGCCACCGGGGCTGGCTGGCGACAGAAAGCGATTGCGCCGGCATCGCTGCGGGCTTGCCGGTGTGCCTTGCGCGGGTGAGCGCGGCCAGCCGCCGGCGGCTTGACGGCAAAGCGGCATCGGCGCCGCTGTCAGGCCGGAAATGACATATCGATGAAAAAGATTACTTTATAGAAATTGGAGAGTCAATTACTGGATGCCGGTGGCGGCGGAAATCGCTGCGGTCCGCCTGAAAAGCAACAGGCCGGCGCGCGCCCAAAATGGATATCTGGAAATAATGTGTCATTGCGCAGTCACCCGGAAGTCACTTTGTCGTAACATTAGGGCAATATTATCTTTTATGCTTGTCCGATAGATTGTGATCCAGATGATTTTCCAGGAAAGACATGCTCATGTTGTACTACACGCCAAGACCCCGTTCGATGCCGCTGGCTGCGCGCATCCTGTTTGCCGCGCTGATGGGCGCCAGCCTTGTCGCCTGCGGCAACGACGACCCGGCCCCGTCCACGCCGGTGGCGCACAATCCCGCGCCCGCGCCTGGCGCCGCCGACCCTTCGCGCGCCTGCAGCGCCAAGTCCGCCAGCATGCGCTGCGCCCCATGAGCGCGGTTTTCCCCCGCGCCACCCGATAGGCTTTACCGACCATGACGATCACACCCAACAGCAGACGCGCGTTCTTGCGCAAGGCCGCCCGCATTGGCGGCAGCGCCGCGGCGCTCTCCATGTTTCCGCCCGCGATAGGCAGGGCCCTCGCGGTCGCGGCCAACAACCGCACCGGCACCATCAGGGATGTCGAGCACATCGTCATCCTGATGCAGGAAAACCGTTCCTTCGACCATTATTTCGGCACCCTGAAAGGGGTGCGCGGTTTCGGCGACCGTTTCCCGATCCCGCTGCCGGCATCGGCCGCGATGGGCAAGCACCGGGTCTGGTACCAGCTCAACGACAGCGTGGCGGCGGCGCCGCGCGTGATCGCGCCCTTCCACTTAAATACCCAGCAAAGCTTCAATGCGATGCGGGTGGCCGGCACGCCGCACAGCTGGCCGAACGCGCAGTACGCGTGGAACCACGGCATCCTGGCCAACTGGCCGGCGCACAAGCAAAACCATTCGATGGGGTACTACAAGGAAGCCGATATTCCTTTCCAGTTCGCGCTGGCCAACGCGTTTACGATTTGCGACGCCTATCACAGCGCGTTCCAGGGCGGCACCAATCCGAACCGCGTGTTTGCCTGGAGCGGCGCCAATGACCCGCTCAAGCAGGGTAACGGCCCCGTGATCGGCAACAGCTACGACAGCGTCGAGCACGATCCCAGCGGCGGCTACGCCTGGATCACTTATCCGGAGCGGCTGCAGGCGGCCGGCATACGCTGGCAGGTGTACCAGAACATGGCCGACAACTTCACCGACAACCCGCTGGCCGGCTTCAGGCGCTTCCGCGATGCCTTTGCCAATGTGCCCGGCTCCGATCCGCAGTTGCGCGAACGGGGCATGAGCACGCGCGACCTCGACCAGCTGAAACTCGACGTGCAGGCCGACAAGCTGCCGCAAGTCTCGTTCATCGTCGCCACCGCCGAAGGCTCGGAGCATCCCGGGCCATCGAGCCCGGCGCAGGGCGCCGAGTACACGGCGGCCGTGCTGGACGCGCTGACCTCGAACACCGAGGTCTGGAGCAAGACCGTGCTGTTCCTGATGTTCGACGAAAACGATGGCTTTTTCGATCACGTGCCGCCGCCTGCCGCGCCATCGTACGTGCAATGGCACAGCGATGCGAGGCAAGCCGTGCTCGCTGGCGCTTCCACCGTCAGCACCGTGGGCGAATACCACGAGTTCGCCACCACCGAAACGATGGAAGCGCCCGCGCTCATGCACCGCCCCTACGGCCTGGGTCCGCGCGTGCCGATGTATGTGATTTCGCCGTGGAGCAAGGGTGGCTGGGTCAACTCACAAGTGTTTGACCACACTTCCGTGATCCGCTTCATCGAAACGCGCTTCGGGGTGATGGAACCGAGCATCACCCCGTGGCGCCGGGCCGTTTGCGGCGACCTGATGAGTGCATTCAACTTCAAGGATCCGGACGGCGCGGCCTTTTCCGGCGCCTTGCCGGACACCAAGGCGCTGGCCGCGCGCGCGCGCGCGCTGGGCGCCACCACCACCCCGGACTTGCCGCCCTTGCCGGAACTGCCGTCCCAGGCGAGCGGCACGCGGCCATCGCGCGCCTTGCCGTACGAGCTGCACGTGAGTGCGCGCGTGCATCCGGACACGGTGGACGTCGAGCTGCTGTTTTCCAACACGGGAGCGGCGGCGGCGGTATTCCATGTGTACGACCAGAACCAGTTACAGACGCCGCCACGGCGCTACACGGTGGAAGCGAACAAGGACTTGAACGGGGTGTGGGCGCTGGGCGACCAGCAGGGCAGGTATGACCTGTGGGTGCTGGGCCCGAACGGCTTTCACCGCCACTTCAGCGGCAGCGCCTCGCGCCAGGGGCCGCAGCCGGAAATCCAGGTGTGCTACGACATTGCCAACGGCGGCGTGTCGGCCAAATTGCGCAACAATGGCAGCGTGGCGGCCACCTTCGTACTCAAGGCCAACGCCTATCTCGACGCGCCGGCCTGGAGCGTCACGGTGGCGGCCGGTGCGCTGTCGGAGCAAGCCTGGCCGCTGTGCGACTGCGGCAACTGGTACGACTTCAGCGTGCGCGTGACGGAACTGCCCGGCTACGTGCGGCGCTTTGCCGGGCGCGTGGAAACGGGCAAGGATTCGGTCAGCGACCCGGCCATGGGCGGGCTGGCGCTGGCCGGCGATTAGTCAAGGACGCGGCGCTGCCTACGGCGCCGCCGAGAACGAATCGTGCGATGGGAACTTGGCTTTCATCCATTCGCGGTTCAGTTGCAGGGCCGTGACGAGGTCCTGCGGCAGCGTGTCGAGAATCTCCGGGTCGTCGCTGGGGGTATCGGCCAGCAGGCTGGCCAGGTGGATGATGCCGCCGAGCTTGCTGAACGGATGGGCCTCCAGCGGGTCCGACGAGCATGCCAGCGCGCGCACGATGGTCTCGGGGAAGTTCCAGCGCCGCCCCAGCTCGGCCGTGATTTCACCTTCGCAAAAACCCAGCAAACGCTGTTCGCGCTCCCAGCGCGCGCCGGGCAGGTGCGGCTGCTGTTCGATTTCCGCGAATGCGGTCGGTTCGGCCTGGTAGATCAGCAGTTCGCCCAGGCGCACCATCATCCCCGCCAGCCAGGCATCCTGGCCATCGCTGCCAAGGCTGCCCGAGAGCCACTTGGCATAGCCGGCGCACGCCATGCTGCTTTTCCAGAATTCATCGCTGTCCAGGCCCGGCAAGTCGGGGAAGGTTTCGGCGAAGCAGGCCGCCAGCGCCAGGGTGCGCACGTGCGACATGCCGGTCATGGCGATGGCGTCGTCGAGCGAATTGACGCCGCGCGAGACGCCGAAACGGGCGCTGTTGGCCAGGCGCATCAGCTTGGCGGTGAGCGCCGGATCGCGCGCGATGATGGAACTGATCAACTTGGCCGAGGCATCTTCATCATCGAGCGTCTTGATGAGGGAATGGGCCACTTCGGAGATCACCGGGAGTTTGACGTTCTGAAAAAATGCGGAGAGTTCGGACATAGTGCTTCCTTTGATGGTCAGTCGCGGCGTGGTGAACGGGGAGGCAAACGGAACAGCTTGGACAGGACAAGGGCGGCGCCGCCGGGGTGGGCCAGGCGCGTCGATGGGTGAACGGCGGTGCGGACATGGGCAGGCATGCTTCGGTTTCCCCAGCTTGCGTTGATGAATCAGTCTACTATGAGTAATGCCCCATGCAAACAAAATCCGCAGCGTGGCGGACCGGCCCGAAGCGCCCCCAGCTGTTTGCGCGGCCATGCGCGCGCGCCGGATGTGCAATCCCGCTAGGGACTATTGCATCCACGCTGCATGAAGGTTTCGCGACGGTGCTCAAACGCATCATGCAAAGGTGTTGTTTTAGCGCTGTAAAAGGCTAAACTGATGCCTTACGACATTGATTTTAGTCAATGCTTGGAGAGAGTCGCAGAGCAAGATGAACAAGGCTTTGGTACCGGACAACCACCCAAGGAGCAGACGCCATGAATCATTGGACAAGGGCCGCCGCCTGTGCGCTCGCGGCAATCGGACTGACGGGATGCGGGGGCGCCGCGCATGCGCCGGACACCCGCTTGCGCCTGACGGTGCTCTCCAGCGCGCCCCAGTATGTGTCGGGCGGCGACGCCCGCATCGCTGTCGCGGTGGCCGGCGACGCGCATGGCAAGCTGCTCTTCCGGCTCAACGGCCAGCGCATCGATCCCCCCCTGACGGCCGCCGGCACGCGCGTGGAAGGCGTGGTGTCCGGCCTGGCGGACGGCGACAATGTGCTCGAGGTGACGTACGTGAATGACAGCGGGCGGGCGGTATCCGATTCGCTGGTGCTGACCAACTACCCGGTGACGGGCCCGATGTTTACCGGTCCGCAGCAGCAGCCTTTCGTGTGCCGCACCCAGGAATCGGGCCTGGGCCAGCCGCTGGTGGATAACCAGGACGGCATCGGCCATCCGGTGTTCGATGCGCCGGGCGTCGATGCGCCGGGCGTCGGTGCGCCCGGCACACGCGTGCTCGGGTACAGCCGGTACTGCGCCATCAAGCCGCAGATCCACTACTTTTACCACACCGGCGAGAGCTTCAAGCCGTTCGACGCCGCCACCGGCTACGCCAAGCCGCCGGCCGACCTGAAAACGATCACCCTCAACGGCGCCAGCGTACCGTTCGTGGTGCGGGTCGAAGCCGGCACCATCAACCGCTTCGCGTACACCATCGCCATGCTGGCGCCATTTGCCGGGCGCGCCGATGCGGCGCCGCAGTTCGATACCACGGCCTGGAACCGCAAGCTGGTGTACTGGCTGCGCGGCGGCGTGGGCATCGGCCATCAGCAGGGCACGGCGATCTGGTTCAGCAGCGGCATGCGCGGCATCGAGCGCCAGATCATTTCCCGGGTACTGGCGCAGGGGTATGCGGTGGCCAATTCGTCCGGAAATGAGGCGGGCGTGCACTACAACATGCGCCTGGCGGAAGAAACGGCCATGATGACCAAGGAACGCTTCATCGAGGCGGTCGGCCAGCCGGCCTTCACGATCGGCATCGGCGGCTCGGGCGGGGCGGTGCAGCAGTATCTGTTTGCGCAAAACCGGCCGGGATTGCTGGACGCCGGCATTCCGGTGCAATCGTATCCGGACATGGTCACGCAAACGATTCCGGTGGCCGACTGCCCGCTGCTGGAGCAGTATTTCAGCGACGAGGTGGCGCTCGATCCCGCCTCGGCGTGGAAGACCTGGAGCCGGCGCGCGCTGATCGAGGGCAGCAATGCCAGCGATACGGTGGTCAATCCCATCAACGACAAGCCGGGATCGACCGAGTGCATCAACGGCTGGCAGGGCGCGGTGCCGACCGTGGTCAATCCGGTCTATAAAGACCCGCGCTACGAGCTGGTGGCCCAGAATTACGGGTATCCGCCGGATGTCTTCGCCAAGGTCAAATGGACGCACTGGAACGACCTGGCCCATATCTACGGCACCGACAGCCAAGGCTTTGCGCCCAATTCGATCGACAACGTCGGCCTGCAGTACGGGCTTGGCGCGCTGCTGGCGGGGCGGATCGGCAAGGATGAATTCTTGCGCATCAATGCCTGCGTCGGCAGCTGGAAAGCGCCCTCGCAGTTCGTCATGTGGGATAGCGCCGCCGACCCGTTCGACGCGCGCAACATGCAGCGCAGCGCCACCTGCCGCGACCCGGCCGGCCTGCCCGCGCCCCGGCGCGCGGGCGAGCTGTCGGCAATGCACGCGGCCTACACATCCGGGCATGTGTTCACCGGGCAGCGGCTGGGCATTCCGATGATCGATGTGCGGCCCTACCTGGAACCGGTGCTCAATATGCACAACGCGCGCCAGGCTTTTTCGGTGCGCGCGCGCCTGCTGGACGCCAACCGCGCGGCGGCAAACAAGCAGGTGATCTGGTTTACCACGCCCGCGGCGGACCAGCCGGCGCACGTCATCGATGCGCTGGGGGTGCTGGACCGCTACCTGAGCACGGGCAGCGCGCCCGCCCAATTTGCGGACGCCTGTTTTGATGCCAGCGGCGCCGTGATCGCGGCCGGCGCATCGGTCTGGGACGGCATCCTGAACCAGCAGCCGAAAGGCGCCTGCAGCGCCGCCTTTCCCGTGTACGCCAGTCCGCGCATGGTGGCCGGCGACGCGGTCAAGGGCGATATCTTCAAGTGCAAGCTGAAACCGGTGGCGGCGGCGCTCAGGGATGGCACTTATCCGGAGGCCGCCCGCTTCAGCGCGCGCGACAAGGAATGGCTGGAGCGGATTTTTCCGCAAGGCGTATGCGATTATCGCTTCGGCGACCAGGGCCGCCCGGCGCGCTGGTGACAGCGCAGCGGCGCGCGGCGCGGCGCCGGCCTACCTGGCCGCGTCGCCCGATGCTTCCGGCATCGGCTCGGCGGGCGCCGCCAGCACCTGGGTCCAGTAGACGCGCGGGCTGTCGCCCGCGTGGTTGACGGCGTAGCCGGCGCCCATGTCGGTAAATTGCGCATCCATCAGATTGGCGCAATGGCCGGGGCTGGTGAGCCATCCGGCGACTGCGTCCGCGGCCGATTCTTGCCCGACCGCGATGTTTTCGCCGATGCGGCGCCAGCGGTAGCCGGCCTCGAGCGCGCGTTCGCCCACCATGCGGCCATCCTTGCCCGCGTGGCTCAAATAGCGTTGCCTGGCCATGTTGCCGCTGTGGCCCAGCGCCGCGCTTGCCAGTTCCTCGTTCCAGGCCAGCGGCGGCGCGGCCTCGAACGGCTGCGCGCCGCAGTTGCGGGCGCTGGCGCGGGCCTGGTTGACCGCGTCCAGGATGCGCTGTCCGGCTTCGCGCGGCGGCGGCAGGCGCGAGGCGGCCGAGGGCGGGGCCGGCTGGGCCAACACGATCAGCCAGCTGTCGCCGGTGCGCCTGGCGCCGATCTCGGAAAATTGCGTGCTCAGCAGCGTCTTGCAATAGCTGCGTTCGATGCTGGCCATGACGCGCACGGGATCGGACACACCCGCCACAAAGATCGCGTCGGCTTGCGCCACCGGATAGCCGGCGCGCGCGAGGGCCGGGGCCAGCAGGGTCCCCGTCCCGATCTGCACGTTGGACAGGGCCGGATGGGGCGCCAGCGGCGCGACCGGCCCCATGCTGCGGCCCTGGCAGGCGTGCGGCGCGGCGCGGTACGCGTTGATCAAGCCGATGAGCACGGTGCGCGGCTGGGCGCTCGCAGGCAGTGCGGCCAGGAGCAGGCTGGCGGCCAGCCAGCGCAGCCGGCTGCGGATGGCGCCGTGTGGCGGGACGGTGTGGGGAACGAGGATGGTCATGGCGGCGATTCTAACAGCGGCCGCCGGACAGGTCGATTGCGCCAATTCCCGGGCATCGGGGCCGGCATGTTTGCTATGCTATCGCTTTTCCAGCGGCCGGCGCCATCGCCCGGTCCGGCGAACCTCATTTACGGAGTAGTGCATATGGCCTCGTTACAAGAGCAGTTTTTGAAAGCCGGCCTGGTCGACAAAAACAAGGTCAAACAGGCCAACCAGGACAAGAACAAGCAGAAGAAGGTCGAGCGCCGCACCGGTACCGAGAGCGTCGACGAAGCGCGCCTGGCCGCCCTCGAAACCCAGCGCAAGAACGCCGAGCGGGCGCGCGAACTCAATGCCCAGCGCGATGCGGCGGCCAACGAAAAAGCGATCGGCGCGCAGATCACCCAGATGGTGCAGAAGAATCGCCAGAGCAAGGGCAATGGCGATATCGCGTACAACTTCACGCACAACAACAAGATCGAGCGTTTCTACGTATCGGCCGCGGTCCAGGCGCACCTGGTGGCCGGTCGCCTGGTGATCATTCGCCAGGGCGATTCGACCGAACTGGTGCCGCGCGTGATTGCCGATAAAATCGCCGAGCGCGATGCCTCGATCGTGGTGCGCGTGAATAAAACCAGTACCGAAGTCGATGCGGACGATCCGTACGCGGCGTTCCAGATTCCCGATGACCTGATGTGGTAACGGGCATCCGGCTGCCGCTCAGGGCGCGCGGACAGGTCCCGCGCGTTCCGAAAAGCGGGCGCGGTACTGCAGCGGGTTGACGCCGAAATTGCGGAGAAAAACCCGGCGCAGCGTTTGTTCTTCGGCGTAGCCAATCTTGAGGCAAATGGCTTTCAGGGGCAGGGTGCTCGATTCCAGTGCCCGGCAAGCCGCTTCCATGCGGATCGCCTCGACGGTCTTGGCCGGCGTGCGGCCCACCGTCGCAGTGTAGACGCGCACGAAGGTGCGCAGCGACATGTTCGCCATCGCCGCGAGCCGGGCCACGCCGAGGTCTTGGTCGATGTGGCTGGCGATCCAGGAATGCAAGCTGGCGAAATTGCCGTCGTCGCGCGCTTGCGTGGCCAGCGGCACGCTGAATTGCGATTGTCCGCCGGCGCGCTTGATGAACATCACCAGCTGGCGCGCGGTCTGGATGGCGATCTGGTGGCCGTGGTCCGCTTCGATCAGCGCCAGGCTCATGTCGATGCCGGCGGTGACGCCGGCCGAGGTCCAGAGCGCGCCATCCTGGATGAACAGGGCATCCGCATCGACCCGCACGTGCGGGTGGCGCTGCTGGAGGCGCTCGGCCCAGGCCCAGTGGGTCGCCACGCGGCGCCCGTCCAATTGGCCGGTGGCGGCCAGCACGAAAGCGCCGCTGCATACCGAGCACACGCGCCGCGCGCCGGCCGCGTGGCGGGCGATCCAGGCCACCAGGTCGGGGCAGACGGTGAATTCCTCGCCCTTGCAGCCGCCCGCGACGATCAGCGTATCGATATCTGTTCCGTCCAGCGTGGCCAGGGCCCGCGTGTCGACCGCCAGCCCGGCGCTGGACATGACGCTGCCGCCGCCGACGGAAGCGACGACGGTGTCATACGGCAGCGCCGCGCCGGCGGCCTGGCCAAGCCGGTTGGCGGTGGCGAAGGCTTGCAGCGGACCGGCCAGGTCGAGCAAGTTCATGTCTTCGTAAGCGAGAAAGACGATGCGCCGCGTTGTCGAACCAGGCATGCGGTTTCCTTATGTAAGCCAATGCCGAAAACGCATTATCGCGCCTGGCGTGGATACTCCGCTTCCAGCACGACGAAACGGGCGGCGGCCACGCCGTAGCGGGCAGTGATGTCGTCGAGCGCCTTGTCGAGCACCCGGACGGACGGGGTGGCGTCGAATTCGGGCAGTACCCAGTCGAGCTGCCTGCCCTGGCCGGCGACCATGTCGGGAACCAGCATCAAGCCGTTGCGGGTCCTGAGCGGCGCGTCGGACTGCGCCAGCGCATGGACGCGCGCGCGCAGGGTGGCGGTGTAGGCGTCGGCGCTGAGCGAGAGCGCCAGTTCGTCCACGCCGGGGGCCACGGGAATGCCGATATCCTGGCTGGGACGCAGAAAATACGAGGTGACGGCCGTCACGCGGTCGCCGAAGGTGATGCGAAACGCGTCGCTATCGTGCGCGCTGCTCCAGTCGCCAACGCCGAGCTGCGTGGCCAGGACCTGCGCGCGTTCGGTGCCGCCAATGGCTTCGACCAGGGCCAGGGAGGCTGGAATCGCCGCGCTGATGCCGGCACTCGAGACGATTTTCCCATCGGCGACGTAGCGCGCGTTTTTCACCCAGACGGTGTCCGGATAGCTGGCCACGCGCGCCTGGTGGGTGCTCCAGTGGCCGGTCGCGCGGTGGCCGCGCGTCAGGCCGGCCCTGGCCAGCACGATCGAACCATTGCAGATGCTGACCATGGTCGCGCCTTTTGCCGCCTGGGCGCCGACCCAGGCCAGCAGGGCCGGGTCATCGTTCTTTGCCATGGCGGGAACGACGACATAATCGGCACCGTCGGGATAGCGCTGGTCGAACTGGGCGACGGTATTGTCCGGATTGATTTTCAACGGAGGCAGGTGCAGCGGCCCGGCGTGGGTGGCCACGCTGACCACCTCGGCGACGCCGGATCGGGCCAGCACGCCATAGGGGAGCACGAAGTCGGACATCACCGTGCCGCTGTTTTCGCCAACGACTGCGATGACGGGGCGAGTGCGCCCGAAGCGCGGCGCGTAGGTGTCGATTTTTTCGCCGGGCCGGACGCTGGCCACGGCCGGCGCCACGACAGGCGCGCCCTCCTGGGCGATCGATGGACCCGTCAAGGCGAGGGAGGCAAGTGCAATGAGCACGAGGCGGGTGAATCCAGTCATGGTTGAAACTCCTGTCAGGCCATCAAATAGTCGCGCGACGCCGGCGCAAACGTCGAGGCCAGCGGGTAGCAGGGCTATCTTACGAGGAGGTAGTTTTGGCGTAAATGACAAAATACAGTCAATTTACGCCACGGTGCCGCCGGCCGGCCGGGAACATCGGCGCCGGAAACAGCAACGCCAACCTGCATGGGTTGGCGTTGTACTTGACGCGAAGGCGCTCAAGACCATCCCCGCCGCAGCGGGGAGCGGCGCGAGATTACTTGGCTGCCGGGGCCGGGGCTGCGGCTGGCGTGGCGACCGGCGCTGCTGCTGGCGCTGGGGTGCTGGCGGTTTTTTCCGCTGGCATGGCTACTTTCGCTGCCTTGGCGTGGGCCTTGGCGGACTTCTTGTGGGTTTTTACTTCGGTCTTGGTGGTGGTGGTGACTTCTTCCTTGGCACCGGGAGTGACCGTGGTTTCCTTGGTGTCGGTCTTGACCACGTGCGCATCCTTGGTGTCGGTCTTGACGACCTTGGTTTCCTTGGATTCGGTCTTAACGACGTGCGCTTCGGTTTTCGCGGCCGGGGCAGCTGGGGCGGCAGGAGCGGGAGCTTGAGCGAAAGCAGCGGTAGCGAACAGGCCGGTGATCAGGGTAGCGATAGTTTTTTTCATGATGTGGTTTCCTTGGAATTGGTATAAACGGTTTATTTTGTTTGTATGAAGCGTCTTGCTTACTTGCTTGCCTGCGCAGCCGGTTTGGCGGCTTCGACGGCGGTCTTGATATCCTGTGCTGGTGCTTTGACTTCGGCTTTGGTTTCAACCTTTACTTCAGCCTTCGCTACCGGTGTTGCTGGTGCCGTAGCCGGTGTCGGGGACTGCGCGAATGCGGCGCTGGCGAACAATCCGACGGTCAGGGTAGCGATTACTTTTTTCATGGTCAGTCCTTTTTCTGGGTTGAGGTTCGGTGCACATTTGCCGTGTCACTGAGCTGAAAACGCCGCCCGCAACCGTTGAGTTGACGGCCTTTACACGTGCTTACAACTTGCTGTATTTGCTTACAACCAGGCCAGCTGACGCCGAAGCGGTCGTGGCAGGCGATGGTGGCGCAACCGAGGGTGTCCGGGATCAGGGTGGCGAGAGAGTAGACTCCCGCTATCTGAAACTCCAACGAAGGGACCTTCATGAACATTCGCTTGATGGCACTCGTGGCTGCGCTGGCAGCCGGCTTGAGTGCCGGGGCGTGTGCGCGCACGAACCTGAGCAGCGTGTACACCGACATCGCTGGCAAGGCATGCAAGAAATCGGTCGATGACAAAACCAGTGGCGCCTACACATTGACATGCCCCGGCGTGGGCGATTACCGCCTGCGTATCCTGGACGACGATGGGCGAAATTCGATTGATGTCGTGAGCCCGGAGGCGCGGATCGTCGCGCTCGATTACTGGGATGTTGTCACCCAGGGCTTTTCCACGCTAGGGAAAAAGGCCGAGTGGCGGGTTGCCAGGATCGGCGGAAAGACGGTTCCGGTGGCATTGATCGTGCGCCTGACGGTGATGGATCAAAGCGATCCGGAGCGCCCGAAGCGGCGCCCGGTCCTGGTGGTGGCGCAGATCGGCAAGAACACGGCGTGTGTCGTGAACGTGGTCGACGCGAGCTCGGGCGCCGCCAATGCGGCGGCCAGGGCCGCCGCCGATGGCCAGGCGCAAGCCTGCCTGAAGTCCGTTGCGCGCTGATCGGCTCGCCGGCACGCTCATGACGCATGGCCGCTGTGGCGCATGATGGCCGTGTGCCACAGCGGTTCGCCCGCAGGGGGCATTCCGGCAAGCTTGAGCAGCGAATCGATGTAGTCGGCGTAGCCAGGATCGGCCAGTTCCTTGACCAGGGGCAGGTTCAGCAGGGCAAACGCGGCATGCCAGCCATCGCCTTCCTGGCCCGGCTGGCGCAGCGCCAGTGCCGGATTGAACTGGTAGCGCCCGGTCGACAAGCGTTTGAACAGGCGCCGGTTGTACGCATAGTCGCGGCTGACCTCGTTGCGCGCCAGGACGCCCGAGATAAAGGCGCGCTTGCCGCGTTCCGGCGCCAGCACCGTGGATGGCCATTTTTCGTAGGCCGCCAGCAGCATGCCGGCGTCGAAGCTGCCGCGCTCGCCGGCATCGGCCCGGCCAAAGCAGGACTTGAACAGCACCCACATGGTTTGAAACAGCGGATACTCGGATTGGCGGCGGTCGATGCGCACCAGGCGCTCACCGGCCATGACGTCGATGCAGGGTGGCGCCACCAGCTGGTAGACAGCGCCGAACGGACCGCTGGCGTAGGCATGGTCGCGCAAGGCGGTGGCCATGGCCCAGTGCAGCGCGTTGCGGCCCAGGTGGTCGGTGGCGGACAGGTCGGCACCGCGCGCCAGCAAGGCCTCGATGAGGGGCAGGTTGCCGGCCGCCGCCGCCATCAGGGGCGTCTGGTTCATCGGCGTGCGATGCTCGACGCCATGCTTGTCGCACAGCCGCAGCACATCCTTGATGTTGCGCGAAAAATAGGGCATGTAGTGGCGCCGCCCGAGCGTTGCGCCGAGCTTGCGGAAATGGTAGGCCTGCCCGTAGCCGGCGCAGCGCGCCAGCACGTCGGCCAGGACCGATTCGTCGAAACAGGCGGCATACTCGTATAGCTGGCCCTTGTGCTTGCTGCCGGCGGCGTGCTCGCGGAACACCTTGGACAGGCTCTCGCGCAACCTGGCTTCGTCGAACACCGGCCAGGGCACCGGGGTGCTCTTGAGGATCAGGCGCTCGATCGCGTCGGCTTGTTCCTGCTTGCCCTGCAAGGCCAGCTTGCGCGCTTCCTTTTGCCAGTCTTCCAGGCTGGACGCGGGCGTATCATGCTTGGGCGCCGCGCCCGTCTGCGTCATATCGAGCAGGCGCAACAGCGGATGCGCGGCGTCCGATTCGACCAGGTAAACATGGCGGACGGCGCGGGTCAAGGCCACATACAGGGCATTGACATAGAACTTGTAGATTTCGAGCGACTTGTCGGACTTGTCCCGGGCACGGCTGTACTGCAGATCGTCGCCGGCGATGTCGGCCGCGCTGATGCCGTCGGCGATCTCGCCAAACCTGGCGCGGTGGTCGGAGATGAAGCGGAACAGCACGATGCTGTCGTATTCAAGGCCCTTGGCTTCGTGGACCGAAAAGATCAGCGGCGTGTCGAAGTGCTGTTTCGCTTCCTCCTTGTCCTCGTCGCGCAGCACCAGCACCGCACAGCGGGTGGAGCGGCGCGTTTGCGCGTTCAGCTCGCGCCGCGCGCTATCGCTGTCGGCCAGCAGGCTGACCGCGCCCGCTTCCTGGTTGACGGCGTCGACCAGGAAATTGCTTTCGCGATCGATCGAGCCGAAGCGCCGGTGCTTGATTTTCAGCAGCGTGTTGGCCACCCGCGTGACCTGGGTGCTGTTCCTGAAATTAGCGCGCAACACCTGCAACTGCTGGCGCTCGGCCAGTTCGGGGTCGCGCCAGAACAGGGATTTGACTTTGCTCCAGGAGAAAAAATTCGGGTGCACGATCTGGTTCGCGTCGCCGCACAGCAGGAACTGGCCCGGCTTCCTGAGCGCGCGGAGCACCAGCGCCAGTTGCGCCACGGTCAGGTCCTGCACCTCGTCGACCACCACGAAGTCGTAGCGCGCCTGCACCTCGGCGCGCCAGTCGTGCGCCACCAGGTTCAGGTCGAACAGTTGAGCCTGCTTTAGCCACGCGCGGTAGCGCTCGAACAAATCGTAGACGGTATCGCGTTCGGCCGCGCCAAAGATCGACTGGCGCGTGCCTAGCGCGCGGTATTGCTCGCGCGTGAGCACGGCGGCGGCATCGGCGGCCAGCACGCCGCGGATTTCCTCGAATGCCTGATGGGCGTCGATGCCCTTGCATTGCTGGCGCATGCGCGCGAACCAGGCGGAAAAGTCGCGCCAGGTGGCCTCGCGGCCGGGCAGGACCCGCACCGATTCGAGAAATTCGCGGTAGGACAGGAAGGTCGCTTCCTGGCCTGCCGGTTCGAATCCATCGGCGTAATACAGATCGCGCGCGGACTGCGCCAGGTAGGCCGAGTGGGTCACGTACAGGACGTCACCCTGGGCCTGCTTCATTTTTTCGAGCGTCAGCGCGGTCTTGCCGCTGCCGGCGCTGCCGACGATGACCAGGGGCGCGTTTTGCATGTAGATGGCGTGCTGCGCATCGTCGAACGACATCACCTTGTCGAGCCAGTGCAGCTGGCGCCGTTGCGGATGCAGGTAGGGGATGGGCGCCGCCTGCGTGATGGCCTCGGCCGCGTCGACTGCGGGAATACTGTTCTCGTCAATGCGGGCCCCGCGCATGAAGCGCGACTTGGCGTAGTCGTGCTGTTCGATCACTTCCAGCAGCAGCGCGTAGACTACGCCGCGGTAGCGGATGGTGGAGAACAGCAGGCGGTCGGCGTAGTCGAGCTTGGCGCGATAGATCTTGGCGGGGGTCAGGTTGGCCAGTTTCTTGACATCGACCGCACGAAAATCGTCGCGTTCGATGGCTTGCCGCACCTTGTCGTAGTGGGCTTTGTTGCGGGGCGGGCAAAAGTTACTGTATTCAAGGATGTGCATGGGGATGGCGCGCTGGTGGCGATTTTTTCAGTGGCTATATATATCTTAGCGGGGCGAGCCAGTGTGAGGCGCGGAAATGAACGCGTTGGCGCAGGGGCAGGGGCCGGCAAAGGGTGGCGCATGGCGCACACCGGCCGGCGGGGCCTGGCGCCGGTGCGGCTGTTGCGTGATGTAGCGTACGGACCAGACCGGTTTTTCAGGGCATTCTGGACCCATCGACATCACACAACATTAAAGGGAGCAAGATCATGGGTAAATATGTCATTGGATGGATGCTGGGCGTGCCAACCGTCGTGCTGGTGGTGCTGTATTTCCTTTTTAACTGAGGCAGGGCGCCCGGCCGGAAGGCCGGAGCGGGCGCGGCGCGCTGGTGCCGCTGCGGATGAAAGGCCACCTTCGGGTGGCTTTTTTTTCGCTTCAAAAAAAGCGCGGGCGCACCCGTCGTGAACCAAATCGTCTTGCACAGGTCTGATGCAGGGAGTGCCCGCTTGCGGCGATAATAGCGGCTCTTTTCCGTTAACCGACATCCCACATGCAGATCCCATACTTCGACCAGGCCGACATTCATGACAATATAGACGACGCAACCTGCGAGCGCGGCAGCGACTATTTCAGGCGCGGGAAAGTGCATGCCTGCCACGTCAGCGGCGAGGACATCGAGGGTGTGGTCGGCGGCAGCGGCCGCTACGTGTATGAGCAAACGGTCTATGTGAGCGACGATGGCGGGGTGATGATCGACGGCAATTGCACTTGCCCCATGGAATACAATTGCAAGCATGTGGTCGCCGTGCTGTATGCCTACCTTGAACAGCAGGCGGTCCAGGTCCCCTCCGGCGCCGCCCTTCCGTACGCCAGCTCGGCCTGGCTCGACCGTCTGGTCCAGGCTAGCAGCTTGCCGCAGCGCGAGGCGGCGGTGGACAAGGTGGCGTCGCAGCTGGTCTTCGTATTCATTCCCGGCAAGCAGGGCGAGCTTGAGCTGGTGGTGTGCCGCTCGCGTCCGCGCCCCGGCGGTGGCTACACCAGCGCCACCGCGATCAGCCATTGCTACGAGCTGGCGGTCGACGCTTCCGGCGCGCGCCAGCGGGCCCTGGTGCGCCTGTTCCTGGCCCTGCGTCCCGATGGCGACAGCTACGGCACGGTGGCGCAGCCGCGCGAGGCGCTGGGCGCGCAGTTGCTCTCTCAATTGCTGGACGAGGGCCTGCTGCTGCAGGCCGGCTCGCGCAAGGAACTCAAAGGCAAGATGCGGCCGCTGGTACGCGGTGCGCGCCGCACCGCCGCGCTCGCCTGGCGCCCCGAGAACAGCGTCATGCGCCTGGTATGGGAAGCCGAAGGCGGCCCCATCGGCACGATCCTCCCGACCGATCCGCCGATGTATCTCCACGACGGCCAGCTGGGCGAACTCGAGATGCCGGCCGCGCTGCGCGCGCTGCCCGCCGCAACCTTGCTGGACATGGTAAAGCAGGCGCCCCAGGTCGAGGCGGTGCAAGCGGTCCGCCTCGCCGCCGAGATGCAAGCCTTGCAGCTGGACCGCCTGATGCCGCTCCCGCCGGCCATGGGATTGACGGTGCGCGACGATATCCACCCGACCCCCTATCTTTTGCTGGGCAGCATGGAACAGAGTATCCACGGCGGCCGTGAATCGGCTTGGCACGATTACGCGGTGCTGGCCTTCGACTACGATGGCAAGCGCGCCTCGGTCGATGCCAGCCAGGTGCTGATGCGCACCACGGCCAGCGGCAGCGAGCGGATCGAGCGCGACCGGCGCGCCGAAGCGCTCGCCCATGCCACCCTGGAAGGCTACGGCTTCCAGGGCAGCAGCGCGCCCGCGCTGGAGCATTTCTTCGGGGCCCTGGAACTGGCCAGCAGCGACGCCTGGCTCGCCTTCGGGCGCAGCGGCTTGCCGGCCCTGCGCGCGCAAGGCTGGCTGCTGGACCTGGCGCCCAGCTTCCGCTTCGACGTGCGCCAGATCGACGACTGGTACGCCGCCGTCGAGCAGGGCGGCGAAGGCAATGCCTGGTTCGAGCTGGAACTGGGGATCGTGGTCGACGGCGAGCGCGTCCCCCTGCTGCCGATCCTGTTGCAACTGATCCGCGGCGCGCCCGCGCAGTTCGATGCACAGGCGCTGGCGGCCCATGCCGACAGCGAGGTGTTGATGGCGCGCCTGCCCGGCGGCGGCCGCGTGGGCCTGCCCTGGAGCCGCATCCGGCCGATCCTGGCCACCCTGGGCGAACTGTATTTCCTCGAACGCATCGGCAATGCCATTCGCCTGCCCAGCCTGGACGCGGCCCGCCTGGCCGAGCTCGAGGCCAGCGCCCGGCTGCGCTGGATGGGCGGCGAGACGCTGCGCTCCCTCGGCCGGCGCCTGGCGGGATTTGGCGGCGTGCAGGCGGTGGCGCCGCCGCGCGGCCTGCAAGCGACGCTGCGCAATTACCAGCAAGAAGGCCTGGCATGGATGCAGTTTCTGCGCGAATACGGCCTGGCGGGCATTTTGGCCGACGACATGGGCCTGGGCAAGACCATCCAGACCTTGTCCCACATCCTGCTGGAAAAGGAAGCGGGGCGGCTGGACCGCCCGGCCCTGGTGGTGGCGCCCACCAGCCTGATGGGCAACTGGCAGGAGGAAGCGGCGCGCTTCGCGCCGACCTTGCGCGTGCTGCTGCTGCATGGCGCCGAGCGCGCCGGGCGCTTCGGCGCGATGGGCAGCCACGACCTGGTGCTGACCACCTATGCGCTGCTGGCGCGCGACGAAGCGGCGTTGCTGGAGCAGGAGTTCCATTTGCTGATCCTGGACGAATCGCAATACATCAAGAACCACCGCTCCAAGGCCGCCGGGACGGCCACCCTGCTGCGCGCGCGCCATCGTCTTTGCCTGACCGGTACGCCGCTGCAAAACCACCTGGGCGAACTGTGGTCGCAATTTCATTTCTTGCTGCCCGGCTTGCTGGGCGACGAAAAGCAATTCAACAGCGACTTCCGCAAGCCCGTGGAGCGCGACGGCGATGCCGGGCGCAACGCCTTCCTGACGCGCCGCATCAAGCCATTCCTGCTGCGCCGCACCAAGGACCATGTGGCCAAGGAATTGCCGGCCAAGACGGAAATGCTGAGGGAAGTCACCCTGGACGGCGCCCAGCGCGACCTGTACGAGACGGTGCGCCTGGCGATGGACAAGAAGGTGCGCGCGGCGATTGCCAGCAAGGGCGTGGCGCGCAGCCAGATCGTCATCCTGGAAGCCTTGCTCAAGCTGCGCCAGGTGTGCTGCGATCCGCGCCTGGTGAGCTTGTCCGGCGGGCGCAAGAGCGGCGCGCAGTCGGCCAAGCTGGTGGAGCTGACCGTCATGCTGGAAGAGTTGCTGGACGAGGGCCGCAAGATCCTGGTGTTTTCACAATTTACCAGCATGCTGGCGCTGATCGAGGACGAGCTGCGTGCGCGCAAGATCGGCTATGCCTTGCTGACGGGCGACACCAAGGACCGCAGCGCCCAGGTGGCGGCGTTCCAGAGCGGTGCGGTGCCAGTCTTCCTGATCAGCTTGAAGGCGGGTGGCGTGGGCCTGAACCTGACGGCGGCCGACACCGTAATCCATTACGATCCCTGGTGGAACCCGGCGGTGGAGAACCAGGCGACCGACCGCGCCTGGCGCATCGGCCAGGACAAGCCGGTCTTCGTCTACAAGCTCATCGCCAAGGCCACGCTGGAGGAAAAAATCCAGGAGATGCAGCAAAAGAAGGCTGCGCTGGCCAGCGCGGTGCTCAGCGGCGGCGACACCCAGGGCTTGCAGATCACCCAGGACGACCTGCAGGCCATTTTTGCGCCCTTGAGCGTGCAGGCGGCACCGGCCTGAGAGCGGCGCTCAGTCGCGCTCCAGCGGATTGGCTAGGCTGCGCTGGCGCCACTTCAGGCTCACGTTCAGTTCGGACACGTGGCGCGGTGCCCAGATCCGGCCGGCGCCGAGCGCAAGCGACAGATTGCGCGACAGCCTGAACTCGCCAGTGGCGCGGGCGCCGAGGCGCCGCAAGGTGGTGCCGGCGATGAATTTTTCGGCTTGCAGCTCCAGCTGGGCCGACCATTGCGCCCCCTGGCGCGTGGCTGCCGCGTGCAGCGCGCCTGCCACGCCGGCATGGTGGGGCAGGCCGGCGCCGGCTTCCACGCGCGCGCCGGGCAGCAGCGAGAACACCGTGTCGCCGCCCAGCCGCCAGGCCATGCCGGAATGGTAGGCCACGCTGGTCGCCATGTGATCGCGCTCAAGATAGGACTCGCTACGGGTGGCCAGTTGCAGGCGCCAGGCGCGTGGCTGGAACAGGGTCGAGGAAGGAATCGCCGACTGCGCCACCAGCCAGTCGATGCGCCGCAGGCGGGCCTGCTGGCCGTGCACTTGCAGTTGCGGATTGAGCACGGTGATCTCGGCGTGCGGTTCGTAGCCGGGCAGGGGATTGGTCAGCGTGTGCTGGAATGCCGCGTACTCCAGGCTGACGCTGCGCTGCCGCGCGCGCTGGCGTGCCCCGATGGCCATCAGGCCGCCATCGTGGCCGTCTTCCGGCGTTGCGGGTTCGGCCCGGCTGGCGAGCGGCTCGGGATCGTCGAGCTCAAGGCGCGCCCTGGTGATCGCGCCGAGGATGTCCTTGCGCGTGGCGCGCTCGCCTTCGTCGCGGTCGATCAGGACGGACGCATATTCATACGCCAGTTGCAGCGCGCCAGCGCGGCGCGCCGATGGCAGCGCGACGATCTGGTCGATGCCGGCCTGGCCGAGCGCAATCCGGTGTGCGGCGGCGGCGTCCTGCGCCGTCACCTGGGTTTCAAAATCGCGCACGCGCTTGGGGGCCGATGGCCATACCCGGTGCGCGCCGAGCATGCTGGCAGCGCGCAGGGCGCGGATGGTGTCGACCGGCACCGTCAGCATGCCGAAACGCTTGAGCAGACCGGCATGCGGGCGCGCCACGTCGATCAGGGTGAGCGTGCGATAGGCGCAGTTTTCGTGCAGGAAGGCGTAGTCGAAGGCGCCGTCCTTGATTTCCCAGGTATGCAGGAGCACGCGCCGCACTTCGGCGGGCGTGAGCGCGAGTTCGTACTCGTGAATGTCGCGGCCTTCGCTCTCGGTATACGTGCGCAGGCGGCGGTAGAAGGGCAGCTCGTCGGCCACGCCGGGGAAGCCGCCGAACAGGCCCTTGAACACGAACGCCAGCGCACTGTCGCGCGCCTCGGTGCGGGCTGCATAGTTGATTGTGGGACTGAGCAGTTCGCTGTTGGAATGCTGGTAAATCTTGAGGAAGGTGTGGCCGAAGGTGGACGAGGGGTTTTCCAGATAAGCGGAGGCGAAGTTGATGCTGATGCGCCGGCCCGCAAAGCCCGCCAGCCATTGCGACAGCTGCGGGCATCGTTCGATGGCGCCGTCGGCACCGTCGTCTCCCAGCCGCATGCGCAGCCATTCGTAACGCGCCGGGAAGCGGCAGGCGAAATCCTGGCGCTGGGCGGGCGCGTGGAGCGCCGCCACCGCGGCCAGCAGCTCGGCGGCGGGCGAGCTTTTGCCTTCGGGGGACAGGAAAAACTGCGGACGATCGGCCTGGCTGCGCCTGCTGCCGTCGCTGCGTGCGCGGTAGTGCAACAGTGCCAGCCAGGCGGGGTCACTGGCGATCTGTTGGTCGGCGACCTGGCGCGCATCGTCTTCCAGTGAAGCGCCGGCCGCCGGCGCTGGGTGGCTGGCGCACACGCCCAGGCAGGCGCCGGCCAGGACGCGGCGCAGCCGGTTCATTCTTTGGGGACGGCGCAGGTGCGGCCGCTGTCGTATTGCTGCGCAAGGCGCTCGGCGAACAGGCGCGTATCGCTGGCGCTGGCCAGCGTCTGGCGCAGCCACGCGAGTTTGAGCGCGCCATCGGCGCAGTGCGGGAAATAGGCGGCGAGGGTTTGCAGATACGGTCCCTGCTTGCGGATCAGATCGGCGCCAATGCGGCGGTGGGAAAACAGGGCGAAGTTGCGCAGGACGCGGGCGTCGGCGGAGAGAAGCGCCGGGCTTGACGCGGCAGGGCCGGCGTCAACAGCGAACTGGGCGCAGCCGCAGGAGGGCGCGGATGCACCGGCTTGCAGCCCGGTCAGGGCAAGGGCGGCCAGTGTGCTCATGGCGCCCATGTGGCTTACCTGGCGACCGGTTGCAGGTCGATCATGTATTCGCCGGGATCGTATTCGCGCGCGGCGCCGGTCGAGGTATCGATCGAGGTGCTCAGTGGGCTGGTCAGGAGGATGTTGCCCCACATCCATGGGTTCATCTTGGTGGTCAGCGCCACTTCGGTGGGTGCGAAGCCGGCTTTTTCGACAAACAGGGCGCCGTGCTTGCGCGACAGGGTGACCGTCAGCGGGGTGACGCCGACGGGGACCTTGTTGGTCACGCTTTCGTTGCCCTGGCTATCGGTGGTCTTCACTGCGGTGTAGACGGTGGCGCCCGCAGGATTGCTGGATACTTTGACTTGCTGGGTAGTGCCGGAGTGCATGCTGGCGCAGCCGCTCAGGGCAAGCGCGGCCGCAGCCATGGCGAACGCGGGGGTGAACTTCAGGGAAAAACGCGTCATCGTGAATCTTTCGGACTATCTGGACAGGGGATAAGGAGCTTGGCGGAGATGTTATTTATCGCCAAGAAATATTTCCCTAAGGATATCACAGCTACCAAAAGTATTAAAGAGGGAGAGGGCTTATTCCCGCGCGTTCGTCGCTTTTGCACATCGCGCTGTGGCGTGCTCGCACACCGGCACACAAATCGACTGCGCCGCGCCATTTTGTGCCCGGCAGGTACACTGCTTTTTATTGAAAACAGCTGTCGAGGCCAGGATGCGCATGATGGATTTCAGTTCGTGGCAAGGGGGGATGAGCACCATCGTCGGCTTGGCGATCTTCACCTTGCTTGGTGTGGGCATTCGCATGCTCATGATGCAAACGATTCAGCAACGGCGCGAGCGCATGAACCGCCAGATCAACGAGCGGCTCAAAACGCTCATTTCCGCTTATCGCACCCTGGGCGGGTCGTTTACCGGGCAACTGACGGTCGATCCGACGCATTTGCGCGACTTGCGCGGCAGCGCGCCATCCGGCGCGGACGACCGCAGTGCGCAAGATGGGAAATCGAGTTCCGAGCGTTCGCGCCGCATCCGTGACGCCGTCGAAGCCGCGCTGGCCGATATTCTGCTGCTCGGTACGGAAGAGCACTGCCGCCTGGCGGGACAGGCGGCAGGCGATCTGGCGGCCGGCCGTCCGATCCACACGGCCGAACTGGACATCTCCTTGCGCAGCTTTATTCGTGCGGCCCTCGATCTGGCACCGATACCGGGTGATGTGATGATTCCGCTGCAAGGACCGACGCGCGCGCAGGGCAGCGGTGGCCGTGGCAAGGGCGACGCTGGCAGGGCCGGCAATACAGGGGGCGGCGGCGATATGGGAGGCGCTGGCATGGGAATGGAGATCGCGCCCGGCATGGGACGCAAGGATGGCGACCTGCCTGTTTAATACCGATTGCGAGCGGGGAGGTTGATCGTCGCCGCCTCGCCCTTATCGTACCGAGACGCGGAGCGATGAGGGCGCGATCAGTGACAACGCCAACCCATGGCTGGCGTTCTGCTTCTTTCTGGTTCTTACATAGCGCGCTTGCGAAAGCTGAACAGCTCCGTGAGAAAAAATGCCCACGGTATGCAGAACATGGCGGGTATCAGCGCCATCCCTGCGGGAACGCCCGATCCGGCTTTCAACACGATGGCAAGCACCATTACAATGGCCGCAATAATGAAGGACACGGTGCCAATATAGCCAAGCACTTGAGTCAGGCCGGCATACGACGGCGGTACGCGCTCTCCGCGGGCGTAACAAAGCCAGATGCGCCGCGCCACAAGGGCAAGCATCACGAGAAACAGCAGCCAGCTCAGAATGCTCGGCAGGAAGTACCCAAGTGCGCCGGGAACGAGCGAGCCGAACGGCGAGAGTAGCCCAAACAGTTGCGCGCCAGGAGGTGACATTCCAGCCAGTTGCAGCAAGGCTAAAACGGGGCCGACAGTATAGGAAGGGACGACCAGCCCGAAGCATAGCCAGTATGAAAAAGTACGCATGTGATTGAGGTCTCGGGTGGTGGAAAGCGTTTGAGCGGACCGGCGGCCGCAAACGGCCGCCGGGTGCAGTATAGCTGCCCGATGGAGCCGAGCCGGGTTGACTATGTCCGGCGGCCCAAACAACACTTGATTGACGGCGCCCCATGCCCCCGCCGTCAGGCACCTCACCGTCGATAAAATGGAAGTGGACAAAAACACGACCGGCGGCTGCAACAGCCATGGTGATTCTGACTTGAAACAATAAAGTGGATCGGGCAGGCATCCTGCTGCATTCCCCGCTGGCCTGGCCCACGGCACTGGTGAGCATGTCTCAATCCGCCCGGCAATATTCGCCGGGCGGACCACTTAAAGACGCGAAGCAACTCTTTGGCGTAAACCCGACAGAACCGGGCCAAAACTGACCTCAGGCGGGTGCGGGTTTTGACAATACGGCAAATGTGCTGGATACTCAATTTGTGGAAACGCTTCCATGGCCATCGTTGTTGATGACGACTTCGGCTGGAAGTGGTGGTAGCCCGCACGTAAAACCCCAACTATAACTACGGAGACTTTCAACATGAAGATGAAGACGATTAACGTCTTGCTGGCATCATTATTGACTGCAGGCACCATCGCCGGTTGTGGCGATAACACCGGGCACGAGAGCCCCGATGCCGCGAGTGCCAAAGGCACCATGGCTGGCACCAGGTCCGCAATCGGCAATGCCAGCGCCGCCATCTGCACGCTACAGGCAGAAAATTATTCCAACGCGTTTGACACCACTGCTGGCAATACAGGGAACCAATACCGCACCGACAACGTCGATATTGAAGCGACCAGCGACACCGGCGGCGGTTATAACGTCGGCTGGACTGCCAACGGCGAATGGCTGGCACACAACAACGTCACCTTCCCGACCAGCGGCGCCTATACCATTGCCTACCGTGTTGCGGCCCCTTCCGCAGGCGGAGTGATTTCGGCCGACCTTAACGGAGGCACGATCCCGCTGGGCAACACGGCGGTTCCCGCAACGGGCGGCTGGCAAAGCTGGACCACGGTGCAGCGCACGATTAACGTGAATGCCGGCACGTACAACCTGGGCACGTTCATCAGCAGCGCGGGCTTCAACCTGAACTGGATCAGTATCGCCGGCGCAAGTTGCGGCACAACGCCACCACCCGACGGCTGGACCTTGGCCTGGGCGGACGAGTTCAACGGCACCTCATTGGACACCGCGAAGTGGAACATCGAGGTCAACGGAGATGGCGGCGGCAACAACGAGCTGCAGTACTACACCGCACGTCCGGAGAACATCCGTGTCACCGGCGGCGAACTGGTCATCGAGGCGCGCAAGGAAGCCTATATGGGCAAGCAGTACACCTCGGGTCGGATTACCACCCAGAACAAGGCAAGCTGGCAGTACGGCCGGATCGAAGCGCGCATGAAAATCCCGACCGGCAAAGGCACGTGGCCGGCTTTCTGGATGCTGGGTAACTCCATCACCAGTGCGGGCTGGCCCGCAAGTGGTGAAATCGACATCATGGAGCACATCAATTCTGAAGCGGTCACGCATGGCACCATCCACTGGTCGGATCAGAACAACGCGTATGCCAATTATGGCGGCCCATCGGGCAACCTGGACTTCTCGCAGTACCACGTCTATGCCGTGGAGTGGGATGCCTCGGCGATCCGCTGGTATGTGGACGGTAGCAAGTTCCACGAAGTCAATATCGCAGGCGGCATCAACGGCACGTCGGAGTTCCATGCGCCGTACTTCCTCCTGTTTAACCTGGCCGTCGGCGGCAACTGGCCTGGCAGCCCGGATGGCTCTACCGCCTTCCCGAACCGGATGCAGGTTGACTACGTTCGCGTCTATCGCAAGTAATCCAGCGCCGGAGAGGAAGCATATCCTCTCCGGCATTCATGGCGCAGTTCGACCGTCTACTTGAGCAGGAGGGAACTGGTGAGGCCGCCAAGCGCGGACAGCTGCCTATACGTAGTCTTTTACAAAATTGAAGTAGGCGTGCGGGCCGCAGGCAGAATGGCGGATGACCGATTTCCTGATCGTGTTGATAACGGCAATATAGTCCTTCATTGTCAGCCCGTCCTGATTGCCAATGTGCTTGACACCAAGCTCGACCACGTGCGCGACGATGCCGTCGATGGCTGGGCGGCTCAAGACCGTTTCGTTCCTGGCGAAGCCGAATTTCTGCTTCAAGGCCACGATCGCATTGTCGAGAGCGACGATGCATAGTCCATCGGTCATGTCAGGCTGCATACGGTATTGCGCAATCAGGCCCGTTTCGATAGCCTGGCAAAGAGAGCGTTCCCGTTTCGAGTCCATGCGAAATCCAGTTCTGTTCAGTAATGTGCCACCCGCACAAGGCGGAAGGGCGCTAAAAGGTCATTGCCGCTCGCGTGATCCGCCGATGGCGGGAAGTAAACCAGACACGAGGTTAGCGCTTGCCGCAAACAACAACGCCACCCGAAGGTGGCGTTCTATTTATTCTTGGTGGCCCGGGGCGGAATGGCTACCAAATCGAAAAAATCGTTATAAATCAACGACCTCCGAACTCCTAATCGAACCATGTGGTGGTCCACCTAGTTGGTGCACCCCGGCGCCGATTTTATCCGTTTTTCCTTTGCCGCGCTTACCGCGAAATCAAAGCCTTGGGTGCGCCAACAGAGTTGACCCAAATTCCCCGCCATTTGGAATCGTTTTTCTTCTTAATTCGGCCCCCGATACGGGGCACGCTGGTGCACCACCTCGACATTGTTGAACCGTTTTGCGGCTACGATCAGGGCATCACGCTGTGTGGCGTCGGTCGCCTCCTGGACCGTGAAAGGCTGGGCCTCGACCGCCAGCTTACCGACATAGTCGCAAATTTTCTGGGCATCAGCGGCGGCCCGAAAAATCTCGTTCTTGTCATTTTTTAGCGCCTGCAACCAACTCGCCAAATAGGCCGAATGTTGGGCAATCATGGTCGGGCCAGGTGGCAAGCCGATGACGCCCTGCATCATACTGCTGACCAGTTCGGCTCGTAATTCTTCACGCGCGTATTCCGACGAGCCAAACCGCGCGTCCATGTGCAGGCGCGCAAGTCGTTTTGGATGGCCGGTCGAGTGCCCTGCGGCCTCATGCAAAAGGGTTGCGTGGAAGTCTTCCAAACTGCTGAACTCGCTGGCCGGTGGAATGCGGACCTCGTCAGTGCGCGGGTAATACGCGGGCTGGAAGCCTTGCCCAAAATTGACTTTGAGTCCGGTGCGTTGCAGCGCAAAGATGATTTGCTCTACCGCATCGGCACAAGTGATATTGCATTCGCGCGCGGGCATGGGCGCCATGCCGTCGATTTGGCTGGCGTTGAACACGGTATAGGCCCGCATGATCAAGGCCTTGGTGCTGTCCTCAGCCAGCAAGTCGGCGCCAGCATCTGCTTCTTGGGCGGCCTGTCTGCGGTTGATTTCCACCATCTTGACGATTTGCGTGCCGCGCTCGCCTTTGCGCACTTGCAGGCCCATGTATTCCGCCTGTTTGTATGTCAACCAGCGCGGATCGCCTTGGCCCTGCATGCCAAGCACTACCTGATTGATTCCTTTGTAGATCTGCCCGCTGCTGGCATTTAGGTGCAGGCACCCCGATGACCAGCTTTTACGCCAGGGCGGAGTTCCACTCACCATGGCTTTGATGATGTCGTCTGTAATTTGCTGGCGGATGTCCATGATTCTCTCTCGATGCGTTGCGCCAGTGCTACTACAACGTCGGTTGGCTATCGGGATACCATCGCAAAACCCGATCTGTGTGTCTCTGCCGCCGGTCGCTTTGCGGGTTCAGGCAGCTAATTGCTCAACCCAGCCATCCACTACTTTTGACCAGAGCTTGGGCGCTAGGTTCACTGGCGTGAGCTCGGGCGTGCTGGCATCTTCTTCGAGGCTGGTCATTGCCGCGTGCAAATCGTCCAGGGTTATGCCGGCGTCCTCCCATGATGTGTAGAGGGACCATGCCTCGGGCGTATTGGTTTGCGAAAACGTCCAATTCCCGGCAATGACTGCATGGATTTCGCGCGCGATCAGCGGCGCGGCAGCCTGCGGCTGCTTGTGCGGATTTTCCAAGGCGGCAGCCGCGCCGTTGGCGCGGCTGGGCGGCGCTGCGTCGGCGTCAGCCGCACGCGCGCCGTCAGTATTGTTCTTTAACTTTGTTAAAGCCATTACTGATAGAGAGAGGTCGGACGCATCGCCAACCGCCATGTCTGCTGGGTTTTCGTCAAATGGCGGGATGTCGTCGTCCGGGGAAATGATGCTCTTTGGCCGGGGGGGATTCGGGAAAATCTGTTCAGGAACGTCCCCCCGAACAGCAGGCGCTACGGCCTGGTTTGTGAGTGCTGATGCCTGGCGCGCGATAGGCGAAAGCGGCAACTCGAACATAATGCCGCCATTGTCTCGATTGGGGTGTCGCACCAGCAAGCCGACGGCTGCCAGTCGAAGCACGAAGTCGGCAGCCTGAGTGTCGTCAATGTCGCCCATCCCCCTGCCTTGCACGCCTGGCGCGGTAACGAGTTTGGCGATGTCCTGAAAGGTCAGGCGTTGCTTGCGGAAGTTGCCCACCATGCCGGTCTTGAAATTGGCAAGCCATTTGAATTGCATGTAGGCCCAGCGCTCGCGGAATCCGAGTTTTTCTAAGGCACTCCATTCGTCCTTGTTAAAACTGATATAGGCGTCCCGCGGTGCGGGTGCGGCTGCTTTCTTGGCGGACTTTCTATTTGTGGTGGCCACGTTATTCTCCGTAGTGCGAGGCTTGACGCCCCGAATGATCGGTACAGAACGCCCCCTACTGTTTCGAATTTGGAGGGTTGTGTTGTTAAGGCTTACGGTTTGGGGCATCCCGGTTGCTTGATTGGCGGCGTGATCGATAGTTTCTGTTCACGCCGCTCTTGTAGCCGCTCCGGTAGGTTCAGAAACCGTGGGAGAACGCCTACCTGGGGCGGCTTGGGGACGGCGGGACTTGCTGGTATTGTGAGTGGTGTAACCACGTGCACGATGGGCAAGGTAGGTTTGGATGGCTGCGGCAGAAGTTGCCCTGGTAAGACATCCAGCTCATCAAGCAGCTTTATGATGTCGTCATTGTCAGAATAGTCCGCCGTAGGCATGGCGATGGCACTCGCGCCCTGCTGGCGTTCGGCCATGACCTTAGCCAAAATAGCCTCTTGCCGCGCATCGCCGGCAATGACGATTAATCGCTGATTTAACGCTTCGCGCATTGCCAGCTCGACAAAGCTTCCGCTGCCGGTGAACGAGATGGTTTGCCATCCGCGCTCGCAGCCCAATGCCACAACGCGCTGGGCGGCGAGTTTTTCATCCATGCCGCCCAATACGATCAGCTTTCTCCCTTGATCGGCAATGCGACCAGATTGCTTGAAATACAGCGTAGCGCCGTCGGCATGTCGAAAAACGCGAGTCAGGTCGTCGCCCAACACGGTCTGCATTCGCAGGGGGTAATCGTCCTCGACGATGGCCCGGCGAAGGTTTTGAGCCTGTTTTATAGTGAGCGGGGCGGCCATACTCGCGCCGGGCATTACAATGCTGGGCGACGTGTTGATGATGGCCAGCTCTGCCTGATCGCGGCCCGGTTCGAAGGGTTGCGGCCAAGTGGCGTGCTGCGAATCGGATGGGTCAAAAGGATTGGGCAGTATGGTGCTGTCGGTCATGGTGTGGTCTCCTTGATGTGGTGTTGTTTTTTTTTGAGCGATGGCGCGGGCGTGGGACTTGGGTTTGAAACTATCTACCGATGGCACGGCGGCCAGTCCGAACTCGGTCTCGATCCGGCGGACGATAGCCTCGGACTTGCGGAAGTCGTTAGCATCCGAAATAGTCTTGCCATCGAAGCCAATGCGGCACGCCATCAAGTGCATGTGCTGGTGGTCGGTGTCCTGATGGACAACTGCGACCCACGGGGCGTTGCCAAAGCCCATAGCCTCGATGTAGCGCTCGGCAATGGTCAGCCACTGCGCATCCGTCAGTGGCGGATCGGTCGGCGCGGGACTGAGCATGAGGTGAGCGACCGCCTTTGTCAGCTTCGGGTTGAGGCGCCGCAAGACGCCGAACTCCTTGGATAGCTCGCGCGGTGTGCGCCCTGCCATTACCCCAGCCACTATGCGCCCTCTGCCACTGCCCAAGAGGTAAGCCGACAAACCCCGAAAGCCTCGCCCTTTGGCAGCTATCTTGCCGATCATGAGCGTTCCCCTGGGGGGACCAGTAGTTCAAGCCGCAAAAGGCGCACTTGCTCAGCCAACTCGGCGACGACCGCGTAGATTCCCTCCGGCGCCAAGCCCGCGTTGCATGCGTGCGCAATTTGATTGAGGTTGCTCGCCAGAGGCGCCAATTCTTGCCATCGGGCCAAGTTACCAGCTGATGGCGGCGACTCGATACGCTGGCGCAATGCCAAGCGACGCAAGAACGTGGACATCGGCAGGCGGGCAGCTGCGGCGGTGGCGCGGATTTTTTCTACCTCCTGCTCATGGAGGTAGAGGTCGAATCGTTGACGCAGTTCGCGGCTTGGTTTTAGGGGGCGGGTCATGGCTTTGGTCTCCTGTGGTCGGCAGACCAAGCGTTCTGAACCCGTTGAAAACGGGTGAAGAACATAGCTTGCTGCTTACCGTCCGCTATATGCCTCTCAAAGCCGCTCCCGAAAGTCAAGGGCGCTGGCTGGAAGTAGGGCAAAAAAATGGATGGTGCCGCTCACCACCCATGGTTTTGAATCTAGTATCAGACGCCTGTCCGAATCGGCATGAGGGCCAGAGTCAGGACTTCGGGGCATTCCACGACCATCAGAGCGATGGCGGTGATCAGGGCATGGTGGTAGAAGGCATTCCAGGTCGGCCCGTGCCCGCGCATTTCCCCGAAATGTTCAAGGCTCTCAAACTGGTATTTGATGCAACCTATGGCGTCCTGGCGATAAGCGCGAAAGACGGTCGCCGCCAGTTTTTCATCATTTAACGGGTGCGCGCTGCTAAACAACCGGCTCGCACGTGGGGCATGACAAATTTCATCAAGTTGCTTTCGCGTCAAATTTTGTAGAATCCAATTCCGGAACGTCGGGCATTGGGCTAGCAGTGCGAGGGTCTTCTTGCTGTGCTTCATGGCATTCTCCTTAAATCCGCTTAGCGCTCGGTGGTGTTACCCCTGGCTCTGCTGTATCTTGGGCGATGAGGAAGGCTTCGATACGTGGCCACAGCCCGCCCTCAACGGCCATGTCCTCGCAAGTTACCAACCCCGCCGATACGTCATACCAGATGGGTAGCCTCAGGCTAGCTCCATGAGTGAGTAGCAACACGACGATGTCTTCCAACCCCCCACGTAACGCGGCGGCGAGCGGCGAAAAATATAGGCCAGGAATAACCGAATCGAGCAGGTGGCTATGCAGATGGTCATAACGAAAAAGCGTGTTCGGGTTGGCGCCTTTGTTCAAAAGCCAGGCAACAAGCGGCAGCGATTGGCAGCGGACGGCTTCGTCCAAAAGGCACCACGCTTTTCCCTGACGAATCCAATTAGCTTGATCCGCTGTCGCTACCGCCTTGACCAACCCGGCAAGGTCGCCGCGCTTGATTGCATCGAACGCCTTCTCTACCTGCTTGACCTGCGGCGTGTGCTTGGTGGTTTTGCTGCGGCCGTTTTTGCGCTTTTCCGGTTTGGTGGGTTCACAACCGGCCTCATAGGCCATGCTCGACCAAAGAATTTGTTTTAGCAGGTTTCTCATAGAAGCTTCTAACGAAGTTGACATTTGTTTCTCCATCAAACGGGCATGGCTAACTCCAAGCTGCGTCGCCCTCAAAAACGCAATCCGGGTGGTGAGTGCGGAAGCACTCATCAGGATGAGTTTTTTAGGACCGCCGGCTCAGAATGTTCCCGAGCTGACGGCCCAGTTCACGGGCAACCGGCACGGCGACCGCATTGCCGGCATGTTTCAGAGCGTGGCTGGTGGTCTGGTGATGCGATGCCCATTCCGGCATGCCTTGCATACGGCTGGCCTCGCGAGGTGTCAAGCCGCGTGCCTTTCCATTGACGAGATAGACTCCGGTGCAGGTAGCACGGCCACCGCCCGTTGCAGTCAATGCGGCCCCAAGTCCCTTGGCGCTGTAAAGTCGGTAGCCCTGTGCGTCCAGCAACCTCTGTGTTTTGACAGTTTTGAGTAGTCCAACCTCGATCAGCGACGATTGCCGTTCGGTCGGGACTACGCGGTGCAGCACAAATTGGTCGTCAGCAATGGAATGCGGCACGTTGTGTTCCAAGATGTCTTCAACGCAGGCCGTCGGGGCTTGCTCGGTCGGGAACACGTAGCCCATGATGTCATCCACCGGTAAACCTAGCCGGGTTGCCACGATGAAGGAGCGTTCGCGGCTCTGCGCTAAGCCAAAACCGGATGCGTTCAGCGTGCGGTGCTGCACTCGGTAGCCCGCACGCATGAGCGTGTTTAGCACCACCTCGGCATCAGCGCCCCCGTCATGCGTCAGTAGCTGGCGGGCACATTCGATGATCACGACCTTGGCGTCGATTTCGCCCGCCAGACGCAGGGAGTGCCGATAGACATCATTTCGCACCGGATCGGCAAGCCCTTGGTGCTTGCCGGCTGTGGAAAACGCCTGGCATAGTAGGCCCAAGGTCAAAATGTCGCATTTGAGTTTGGTGCCATCCAGCGTGCACAGATCGTGGTGGATATCGCGCGGTTTGACGTTTCTCTGATAGACGCGGCGGGCTTCGGGGTCGATTTCGCAGGCAAGCACCACCTCGGCACCAAGGCTGGCCAAGCCCAGGCCAAAGCCACCCAGGCCGCCAGAGCACAAGTCAATCACCGTGGTTCCATGAAGGATCAGCGTCTCATCGTTCTCGCGTGATTGGACAATAGCTTCGGTGGCCCAGGTTTCCACGGCTTGCACCTTTTGACGCCATTCCGGCGTTTTGGCAAGCGCGCCGAGTTGCTGGCGGATCTTCCCCAAGCCAGTATCAAGCCCATGCTCGACTGCCTCGCTGCGACTTTGATAGACGATGGAGCCAGTGTGTGGCTGCAAGCCATCATGCGGCAGGTGGCCGCATAGGCAGCCCCAAATGGGTTCTGCAATCCACTGACGATCGCCCAGGCAATGGGCCTGGATTGTCAGGCGGATTCCACCTCCTGCTGCCGGGTGGTTCATAGCGAAATCAGGCGTTTCGACGACACCACGGGCGTTAAAGTGCCAAGGCACAGAAGCCGGAGCAACGTCTGGGGATTTTTTTAAGCTGGAATTGCGCTTCGCGGCGCGAGGATGACTGACAGATTGAGCGTTCACTTCGGACCTCCGAACGAAAGCCATGGCTAGCAAAGCCATAGCTCGTTCGGACGCCGGTTTCGCGGTAATGACCGCTAGCGGCTCTCTCAGCGGCAGCTGAGGCTCATTTTCGACAGCCCGTCCAAGGAAAAATCTCCCCGCCTTTCGGCTACGCTGTATCGAGTAGGGATCAACCCAAATCTAGTCCGGTCCTGCTTGTCCAGAGAGTTTCTGCCATCTCTCGGGGAGCGCTTCTGCTAGTCGTCTGACTAACTTGGGGCCGGGATGCATCAATTTTAATTCAGGAAATTGGTCTGTGCCTGTTTTGGCACCCTGTATCACTTAAATTTTATTTCACAATAACTCGTGAAAACAGCAGCCAAGTAGTTCCAAGCGACCGTTCCTATACCAAGATGGTTTAAGTACGGTCCACCCGGGCTTGTTCCGCCTTTACGCAAGCTTGTGGGCGATTTGTTGGAACACATCCCGGCCCTGCCCGTCGCGCTGGACGGCGAACAGGAATAGGCAGCGGCCACCACTTGATTGTTCCCACTGATGCCCCACCTGCTGCTTTTCGCGCGAATCGTCGTTGGTCTTGTAGGGTTCGCCCTTGTATTCGACAGCCAGCACGCGGCCATCGGTCAACTCGGCCACGAAGTCGGGATAGAAATAGTCCGTGGCGGTTGGCAGCCAGAAGGAAAACTTTTCCTGTCGTTCGATGTTGCGCACCCACTGCTTGACCTTGGCGTGAGCGTCAATACTCTGCGCGCAGCGGAACTCTTCGGCAATCGCTCCGGCCTGTGTCTTTTCGCGCAGGTCGTGAATCACGGGGTAGAAGTGTTTTGAAAACTCATAGCTGCCTTGATACATTTGCCGCGCCGGATATTGGCCAGGATGGTAGTGGAAGCTGTAATGCGCCAACTCCTCGATTCTCGGAACAGCCATTTCCATCAGTCTGCCCTGAAAGCCTTTTGCCATGGCAATCTGGCGTAGCCGCTTGACTTCTTTAACCAGCGCCTGCGCCAGCTGGAAGCGGGCGCGAACAAGGGATGTCAGCGTAAAGCTGCGCTCGGCGATCAGGTGGGTAATCATCTTGACCAGATACGCCTGCATCTGCGCCTGTCCGATGTCGCTCTGGCGCACTTCTACGTCCATCCACCGAATCAAGTCCTGCTGACTGGTGTGGCTCACGGTTTCATTGAGTAAAAGCTGCTGGGCATCGGTATGCTTATAGGTAACTTTGGCGCCATTGACATCAATCTCGAACGAGTTGACGGTCTCGGTGATGCCGAATCCCGCGAGCTGCACCTGCTGGTCCAACAAGCTCCAATCGCCCAGGCTGGAAAGCGTTTCGCGTTCCACAACTTCGAGGTGGCCGTCGAGGTTCAGGCAAAGCTGGGGAATGGCGGCAAACTCCAACCCCAACTGTGCTGGGGCTCGCATGGCTTGGCGCACCGCCCGGTGGGCGTCGAACTGCTCCTTGACCTTTTCCCGCGCCTTGGCAGGCATGGCATTACTGATGAATGCCTCGGCCTGCGCCAGTATCTCGCTACTGACTTCGCCATTGAGCAAGACGGTGGCACCTTGCGTGGTCTGCATGACCCGCACAACCTGCTTCAATTCCTCGGGCCAGTTCTGCGTGTCCGGTGCTTGCGGCAGGTCGATGTGGCAATCCGGCATCGCTGGCGTGGCAGCACCACCCGCGCGGGCGACGGCTGGTGTGCCGCCTTCGCCGCCGGTCAGCGGCAGCGATTGTTGAGGAATGATGAATGAGGCCGTTTCTAACCTCTCAAATCCCATGTTCTGCACCATGCGATCTTTGAGCGTGGCCGCCGCCTGTGCGAAGTTGTCGGCCACGATGTGAGCGTAGGCACGGTTCAGCGAGTCCTGTGTCCGGTTTTTTGCATACGGCATGCGCAGCACGCGGCCCAGCAACTGCTCCACGTCCTTGGACGAGTTGACCGATTGCAGGCTTGCCAGCACATAGGCAAACGAGCAGTCCCAACCTTCTTTTAGCGCCTCAACGGTAATGACATAGCGAATGGTCGTGTCGGGATCAAACAGGTTGATGCCGTCCAGCTCTTTCTGCGTGCCGGTGGCCACCGCGATTTGATTTTCCGGGATACGTTCCTGCTCGATCAGGTGTTGCCGCACCACGTCCACCACGGCCTCACCGCCCTTGGGCTGGGCCTGCACGAGCACGATAGGCCGAACGTAATCCGGTTCGCGCTGCGCGGCCAGCTCCAATCGGTCGCGGGTCAGCACGGCATCGCGCAGACACTCGCGCCAGCCCTGCGGATGTTCGACCAGCACAATGGGGAGCTTGATCATCTGCTCGGCCTTCAACTCGGCGGCGGCGACGTGATATAGCACATTGTTCCCGGGCACTGGGGTCGCGGTCATCTCGATGACACAGCTCGGATTAACGCGCCCCAGGGATTTGAAAAAGCGGTCGGTGCGATTGTTGTGTGCCTCGTCCACGATGACGATGGGGCTTTGCAAGTGCATCCAGTTCGCCACCGAATACTTGACCCGGCCCAAGTCCTTGACGGTCAGAAAAGGCTGGGATAGCAAGTCGGTCTCGGACACTTTTTCCAGGCCTGCGGTCAGATGCGGCGCCAGGTTGTCGAAGTGCGGCGCCAGTTCCTCGAAAAACGAATAGACGTTGCGCTTTGCAGTGTCGCTCACGTTAAAGGATTGGATGGTGGCCACGACCACGATGGCAGCCTTGCCGACATCATGCGGGCTCACGGTTTGCAGACTCTCCAAGTCGCACACCTGCACGCGGTCGCCAAAGTAATGGGCCAGCGCTTGCCGATAGGGATGGCGCGCATTTGCCAGCGCTTCGAGGGTCTGCGTGCGGATGGTGTCTGAGGGCGTGAGCCACAGCGCAATCGGCGCATCGCTATCCAGCACGGCCTTACCAGCCATAGCAACGGCGTGCGCCGCCATGATGGTTTTGCCGCCCCCAGTTGGCACGCGCAGGCAAACGCAGGGGACATCGCCGAACAAGGCTTGATAGGTCTCGCCAATGCGTTTCTGCCCTGCAAGGATGGTCGCATAGGCATCCGCTACGGGCTTGCTGCGGGTGTCGGTCAGAAACTGGGTGAGCGTCCCAAGGGCAGTTTGTTGGTAAGTTTTGAGTGTCAGCATGGCTCTTATTCTTCTCGCTGGTCAGCGCATTTTTACGTCATAGGGTATTTGTTTGAAGGTGATGCCCTCGGCTGCGAGGCGCGAAGCACCTAGGCGCGACATTTCGCCATAAACCACTTTCGGCCCCGCGTGCGGAAATATTTCGTTGATGGCTTGCAGCACGGCGTGAGTTAATACGTTGCCACTTGCGGGGTGCCGGTCGCCTAAGGCGCCGTTGTAAAGCAGGTAGTAGGCAACGCCGTTTTGAATGCCCAGTAGCGGCATGTCGAAAACCTGGTGGCCGGGCTCTCCGTTCTCACAGTGCCAGACATACGCAGCCAGCGAGGCGAACTTCACTTTCGCGCTAATGCGACCATCGGTGTCAAAGGTGGGATCGCCCAGGGTGCAGAAGCGGAACCCGCCACCGCCCCGCCATTCCACATTGGTGCTGATACCGCCTTGCTCACCCTCAATGACCTTCTGCAATCGGGGTAGGCAGTGGGTGCGGGCATGGTCGCCCATTTCGATGCCGATGTAGCGGCGATTCATTTTGTGGGCCACTGCGGCAGTGGTGCCAGAACCAAGGAACGAGTCGAGGATCAGGTCGCCCGCTTCGGTGCAGGCTTCAAGAATCGTGTTTATGAGCCCTTCTGGCTTGGGAAAGGAAAATTTATTCTCCAGACCGAACAGTTCCATGCTTTCATATGTTCCATGCTGAGTGTAGTGTCCCTCGATGATCGAATAGGGCTTACGCCGCCGCTCGTCTCCATCTGGATCGCGCAGATACTGCTTGTATGAAACGCTGAACTTCCCCTTCTTCTCTGCGATAACAATTTCGCCATTGGCTTGCGCCGACACGACTCGTTCTTGCGACCATTGCCATTGCTTATCGGGCCAGATTTCATGCCCGTCTGGATGCATGATGGCATAGCGAAGATTCGGACGGGCATCCATGCTCGTTGTGGCCAGTGGTTGAAGTCGATAGGGTCCTCTGGTCGCGTGTTTTGCGTCCGAGAACTTGTAATATTTTTTAGCTGCCTCTGGGTCCGGTGGGAGCCACATCTCAGGGAACAGTTCAAGACGCTTGGTATAGCAAAGCACATGCTCATGAAGTCCCACCACCCACTTGGCCTTCGCGCCGCCTCCGTAGCTCTTTTTCCAGATGAAGCTAGTCAAAAAATTCTGACGACCAAAGACTTCATCCATCAGCACTTTGAGGTAATGCGCCTCACGGTCGTCAATGGACAACCAAATAGAGCCATTCTCTGCCAGCAGTTCCCGCAGCAATACTAGCCGGGGATACATCATCGAAAGCCATTGACTATGTTCAAGCTTGTCGTCGTAGTGCTCGAATGCGCTTTGGGTGTTGTAGGGCGGATCTATGAAAATGCACTTGACCCTGCCCGCGTAGAACGGAATCAGGGCTTTCAGCGCGAGCAGGTTGTCGCCCTGGATTAGCAGGTTGTCAGCATTGGCGCCGCTGATGTCCCCGTGGACGGACTCCTGTTTTAGCAAGTGGTAGGGCACCTCGCGGGTGGTCTCTTTCGCTTGATTTTTGTTTACCCAGTCTAAAAATGGCATGTGTTCGTTTTCTTTGTTATAAAATCGCCCGGTCTTGCCGGGCAATTACACTTCATACTAGTGTGTACGGAAAGCTCTGTTTTTTGATGCAGAAAGTATGGTTACGTTAAGCGGCTAAGTGTTTCGTTGTCCACGTGTTCCAGCATCCCTTGATGTATTTAATTTTTTCGATATCAATGAAGGGATAATAAAGGGCTTTGAACCCATACTGTGCCTGTAATTTAATCGCCACAGTGCTGCGGTAATGTTTGCCCTTGACGCTCTGGTTTTTGTGGCCGGTCCATTGGTCGGCTTGAACCTCATCCATATCACTCACACCGAGCATATCGCAGACGGTATCTCGAAAGCTGTGCATGACTTTCATTCGGTGGATATGCACTCCGATCTTCCTGAGGTAGTCGTTGCCGTCGCGAGATAAGTTCCGCTCCCGTTTTCCGCGCGAGTCCAAAGGCAGCGTCGGGAAAAATCGCGTTGCGCCGATTGATCGCATGTCATCGATGTAGTCCTGAATGCCAATTTCGTAAAGATCGGGGTGAAGTGGAACGAGGCGCCTTGATACTTTGTTTTTGGTGCGTCGCGCATCTGGCACTTTCCTTTTGCTCTGAATAGAGAGTGGTTTTTTTCGAGGTATATGCCGGATAGCGATGCAGGGAATCCCCTGTTCTTCAATGAAGTCATCCAAGCCCAAGCAAGCAAGTTCGTTGAGCCGCGCGCCTGTATAGAGGGCCAACAAAGCGGGCCAGAATTGTGTTGGCCGCTTGGCGCTTCCGAACGATGCCGGATCGAAAATCGTCTTCAATTCAGTTTCTGTGAATGCCTCAGCGCCACCTTCCTCTTCTCCGTCAGAGTGTCTCAACGTTCTTTCCATCGGGTTGGCACCTAAACGGCGCCCAGACCGGATAGCGATGTCCATAAACCCCAGAATATTGGTTCGGATGGAGTTTGCAGACTCGGCAGCAAGCGTTTCCAATTCGATGAGTTCACCATTTGGACCGGTTCCAGCAGGCGGCGACGCTAGCATTTCCTTTGACGTTTTTATTTGATGCCCACGCTTATTGGCATGCAACGGCACGTGGGCCAATGCCTCCACGAATTCCATAAATTCGCTTTCGTCGATTTCATGCACCATGCGTTGCTTTCCGCCAACCATGGTCGCGAACAATTCAAAGCTCTCGGTGTAGGATTTCTTTGTCGAAGGCGCAATGCCTTTTTTCGTGAGCATGTAACCGTCGAATGCTTCTTGCAATTTCGCTGGGCGCGGCGGCAGAGGTTGGGTCGGCATATCTGGTTTTGCCAGCATTTCCGAAATTTCGGCTTTGAGCTTTCGGGCTTCATCTTCGAGTCTAGCCCGCGCCTCCGGAGAAACACCATCAGCACGTTCAGCCTCGCGTCGGGCCTGCGCCATCGCCAACAGGGTTTTCATTTCCTGATCGGCGACCCTGGGGTCGCTACTGGTTTCAATGCGCGTCGCGCTGAACGAACCATCGGCACCAATTTGTAGGCCTTCGACGATTAATTTCTTAACATCATTCGGGTTGATGCTTTTGGGGTCGATCGTCATGAGCTGGTCTAATTTGGTCAAAAATGGTGAAATTTGCGACCAAATTTGGTAGCCAGTTATCCTAGCATGGCGCGGACATCTTATGCCCAAAGATCGCACCACCTCGGTTTGGCCGATAGCGCGAGCAATTGAGGTGGGCAAAATGATGCGGAAATAGAAGATGCCATGCCGGGAGCGGCGCAGATGGGAGGGGAGTAGCATGTGATTCCTCGTTAGAGGGTGGATCACCTACATGGTGCACCGGACTGTGCCGGAAACGAAAAAGCCTTGACGAATCAAGGCTCTGGAATCTTGGTGGCCCGGGGCGGAATCGAACCACCGACACAAGGATTTTCAATCCTCTGCTCTACCGACTGAGCTACCAGGCCAAGTACATCTACATCTGCAACATTTGCCCGCTGGCGGGCAACTTCAACAAACAAAAACGCCACCCACAGGCGGCGAAAATGCATTCTTGGTGGCCCGGGGCGGAATCGAACCACCGACACAAGGATTTTCAATCCTCTGCTCTACCGACTGAGCTACCAGGCCAAGAGGCATGATTATAGACACCCGGTCCGCGCTTTGCAAGTCCGACCGACAACTTTCTCGACAAATCCTCTGAGCGGGGCGAAAACTGTCTTGTTGCCAGCCGCTATAATGCCCTATATGACTAGTCCAAATTCTTCTTCCGCGCGCCATCAGAGCGCGGTGTGTATCGTTGGCAACGGCGCCATCGCCAAGACCGCCGCCCTCGGCTTCGCCCAGGCCGGTCACAGCGTCACCGTGCTGGTCCCGCCATCGGCTTCAATCACCCCGGCCGCCGCCGGCGAACCAGCCTGGGATGTGCGCGTCTACGCGCTTAACCACACAGCCCACGGACTGCTGTCCTCGCTCAAGGTCTGGGGTGCGCTCGACATGGACCGGGTGGCCGCGGTCGACACCATGGCCGTCAATGGCGATGGCGCGCGCCCGGGCGACCTGGCGTTCGATGCCTTCGGCGCCCATGTCGGCGCGCTGGCCTGGATCGTCGAAGACCGCAACCTGAACCAGGCGCTGGACGCCGCGCTCAGGTTCGCCGCCAACGTCACCATCGTCCAGGGCCGCGCCGTGAGCCTGGCGCTGGAGGCCGACGGCGCCAGCGTGCGCCTCGCCGACGGCAGCGCCATCGCCAGCGCCCTGGTGGTGGGCGCCGACGGCGGCCAGTCGTGGGTGCGCGGCCAGTGCGATATCGGGGTCGATTACCGCGCCTACCACCAGCGCGCGGTGGTGGCCAATTTTTCCTGCGACAAGCCGCACCACGGCGTGGCGCACCAGTGGTTCACCGGCGAAGAGGGCATCGTGGCGCTGCTGCCGCTGCCCGGCAAGCGCGTCTCGCTGGTCTGGTCCGCGCCCGATGCGCTGGCCGACACCCTGATGAATGAAAGCCTGGGCGAACTGGCCGTGCGCCTGGCCGTGCTGGCCGGCGACAAGCTGGGCGAACTCAAGCCGCTGCAACCGGAGGCGGTCAAGGACTTGCCGCTGGCGCTGATCCGCCCGCACGCCATTGTCGCGCCGCGCGTGGCGCTGGTGGGCGACGCCGCCCACGTGGTCCATCCGCTGGCCGGGCACGGCATGAACTTGGGCTTTGCCGACGTCGCCGGCCTGCTCAAGACCATCGCCGCGCGCGAGCCGCAGCGCGCCATCGGCGACGAGCGCGTGCTGGCGCGCTACGCCCGCGCGCGCAAGGAAGACATCCTGCTGATGCAGGTCGCCACGGACGGCCTGGCGCGCCTGTTCGGTACCAATCTGGAGCCCGTGCGCATCGCGCGTAATTTGGGATTAAACTTGCTGGATAAGTTGCCTGTTCTCAAGCGTCGACTGATGTCGCACGCCATGGGCAAGTAGCGCTGTTAATGAATCGGAGATCATCATGTTAAACAAAAAAATCGCGCTGCTCGTCCTGACGGGCTTGTTCGCCGGCGCAGTGAGCGCCAAGCCGAGCGTGGAAGAAACCATCCGCAAGCGCGTCGAGCCCAAGCTGGGCAAGGACGTGAAAATCGAGTCGATCAGGAAGACACCCTACAGCGGCCTGTACGAAATCCGCGCGCACGGCGACATCATCTACACCGACAAGCGCGGCAAGTACCTGATTTTCGGCCAGGTGGTCAACACGCAGTCGCAGCGCAACCTGACCAAGGAACGGGTCGAACAGATCAACATGATCAAGTTTAACGAACTGCCGTTCGAACACGCGCTCAAGCTGGTCAAGGGCGACGGCAAGCGCATGATGGCCATCTTCGAGGACCCGAACTGCGGCTACTGCAAGCGCTTCCGCCAGACCACGCTCAAGGAAATCGACAACGTGACGGTGTACACCTTCATGTACAACATCCTGTCCGAGGATTCCTCGGTCAAGTCCAAGAACATCTGGTGCGCGCCGGACCGCAACAAGGCCTGGGATGACTGGATGTTGGACAACAAGGCGGCGCCGGCGGCCGCCGCGACCTGCGCCAGCCCGAACGAGAAGGTCTTCGAACTCGGTCGCAAGCTGCGCATCGAAGGCACGCCGGCGATCTTTTTCGCCGACGGCAGCCGCATTCCGGGCGCGATCGATACCAAGGGCCTGGAAGCCAAATTCACCAGCCTGGGCACACCGGGCAAGCCGGCCAAGCCGGTGGCAGCGGTGGCAGCGGCGGTGCCCGCCGCCGTCGCGAAAAAATAGACCAGAATAAAACAGCAGTCCAAAGCGCAGCACCACCAAGAGGGAATTACAGATGGTTACTTTGAATATCAACGGCCGCGAGATGCAGGTCGATGCCGATCCTGCCACCCCCATCTTGTGGGCGTTGCGCGATAACCTGAACATGACGGGCACCAAATTCGGTTGCGGCGCAGCCTTGTGCGGCGCCTGCACCGTGCACCTGAACGGCGACGCGATCCGCTCCTGCATCACGCCGATTTCGGCCGCCGCCGGCCAAAAGATCACCACCATCGAAGCGATGGAGGCCGACCCGGTCGGCAAGGCCGTACAGGATGCGTGGGTGCGCCACGACGTGCCGCAATGCGGCTACTGCCAGAGCGGCCAGGTGATGAGCGCCACGGCCCTGCTGCGCACCAACAAGAAGCCGACCGACGCCGACATCGACGGCGCCATGAGCGGCAATATCTGCCGCTGCGGTACCTATCAACGCATCCGCGCAGCCATCAAGGATGCGGCCACCACGTTAGCCTGAGGAGAGCCGCATGCGTACAGAATGGATTAACCAGGCGGCGTTGACACGCCCGCTTGAAGGCGGCATGTCGCGCCGCAGTTTCATGAAAGCAGGCGCGGTGGCCACCAGTGGCCTGGTGCTGGGCTTCTTCATGCCGGGTGCGAACAAGTTTGCGCGCGCGGCCGATGCCGCCGCCAAGCCGGTGTACGCGCCCAACGCGTTCCTGCGCATCGCGCCGGACAACAGCATCACGGTGATGGTCAACCGGCTCGAATTCGGCCAGGGCGTGCACACCGCGCTGCCGATGCTGATCGCCGAGGAGCTCGACGCCGACTGGACGCAGATGCGCGGCGAACTGGCGAGCGCCGGCGACGTCTTCAAGGACCCGGCGTTCGGCATGCAGATCACGGGCGGCTCGGGCACCATCGCGCACTCGTTCATGCAGTACCGCGAAATCGGCGCCAAGGCGCGCGCCATGCTGGTCGCCGCCGCCGCCGAACAGTGGAAGGCCAATCCGTCGCAGCTGAGCACTGCCAGCGGTTTTGTAATGCATCCGGACGGCCGCAAAGCCAGCTACGGTTCGCTCGCGGATGCGGCCATGAAGCAGCCGATGCCGGCCACGGTGGTGCTCAAGGATGCCAAGGATTTCCGCTTCATCGGCAAACCGGTCAAGCGCCTCGACGCGCTGGCCAAGTCGAGCGGCAAGCAGCAGTTCGGGATCGATTTCACCCTGCCCGATGCGAAGGTGGCCGTGGTGGCGCGCCCGCCGGTGTTCGGCGCCAGGGTCGCCAAGCTGGACGCCGCCAAGGCGCGCGCGATCAAGGGCGTGATCGAGGTACTGGAAATCGCGCTTGACCGCGGTGGACGCGGCGTGGCGGTGATCGCCGACGGCTACTGGCCGGCCAGGCAGGGCCGCGAGGCGCTGCTGATCGACTGGGATACCAGCGCGGTCGAGAAGGTCACGACCAGCAAGCAGATGGCCGAGTTCAAGGCGCTGGCCAAAAAGGCCGGTACTGTCGCCAGACAGGCGGACGTGAGCAAGCTGGCGGGCGCGCCGAAGAAAATTTCGGCCTTCTACGAGTTCCCGTACCTGGCGCACGCGCCGATGGAGCCGCTCAACTGCGTCATCGACCTCAAGGCCGACAGCTGCACCGTGTGGGCCGGTACCCAGATGCAGACGGTCGACCAGGCCGCCATCGCCGCCACCGCGGGGCTGAAGACCGGGCAGGTCACGCTCAACACCATGATGGCGGGCGGCGGCTTTGGCCGGCGCGCGGTGCCGACCTCGGACTACCTGGTCGAAGCGGTCAATGTCGCCAAGGCCTACAAGGCGGCCGGCAAGAGCGGTCCGTTGAAAGTGATCTGGAGCCGCGAAGACGACATCAAGGGCGGCTACTACCGTCCGTCGCACGTGCACCGCGCCGATATCGGCCTCGATGCCAAGGGCAATATCCTGGCCTGGGATCACGCCATCGTCGGCCAGTCGATCATCAGCGGCACGCCGTTCGAGCCGGCCATGATCAAGAATGGCGTCGATGCCACCATGGTCGAAGGCATGGGCGCGCCGTACGAGGTGCCCATGAAGCTGACCGTCCACAACGCCAAGGCCAACGTGCCGGTGCTGTGGTGGCGTTCCGTCGGCTCGACCCACACCGCCTTTGTGATGGAAACCCTGGTCGATGAAGCCGCGCACGTGGCGAAGATGGACCCGGTGGCCTACCGCAAGAAGCTGATGGGCGAGAAGCACACGCGCCACCTGGCCGCGCTCGACCTGGCGGTCGAGAAATCCGGCTACGGCAAGCGCAAGCTGGCCAAGGGGCGCGCATGGGGCGTGGCGCTGCACGCGTCGTTCGGCTCGGTGGTCGCGTATGTGGTCGAAGCGTCCGTCGTGAAGGGCGTACCCAAGCTGCATAAAGTCACCGCCGGCATCCACTGCAACCAGGTCGTCAATCCGCTCACGATCGAAGCGCAGGTGCAGGGCGCGGTGCTGATGGCGCTCGGGACCACCTTGCCGGGTGCGGCGATTACGCTCAAGGATGGCGTGGTCGAACAGCAGAACTTCAGCGACTACACCGTGGCGCGCATGACCGACATGCCGCAGGTGGACGTCTACACGGTGGCGTCCAGCGATGCGCCGACCGGCATGGGCGAACCTGGCCTGCCGCCGCTGGCGCCGGCGTTTGCCAATGCGCTGTTCACGCTGACGGGCAAGCGGCTGCGCAAGCTGCCGTTCGACCTGAAGGCGGCTTGACCGCGCTTGCTGGAATGACCCCTGTCGGCATTTTGCTGGCCGCCGGCAGGGGACGTCGTTTCGATCCGACTGGCGCAGCGAGCAAGCTGCTCCAGCCTTTGCCTGGCGGCGCGCTGCTGGTCGCCGCCAGCGCCCGTGTTCTGCTCTCCTCTGTCGACAAAGTGATCGCTGTGGTGCGGCCCGGCGACGGCGGCGTGGGCGACTGCCTGCGCGCGCTCGGCTGCATCGTCACGGTGTGCCCGGACGCCGACAGCGGCATGGCCGCCTCGCTGGTGCACGCGATCCGCCATTCGCTGCCCGAGGCCCCATCGTGGCTGATCGCGCTGGGCGACATGCCCCATGTACGTCCCTCCACCATGCTGGCGCTGCGCGCCGCGCTGGAGCAGGGTGCGCCGATCGCGGTGCCGGTGCACGCCGGCCAGCGCGGCAACCCGGTCGGCTTTGGCCGCGTCCACCTCGACGCGCTGCTGGCGCTGCGGGGCGACCAGGGCGCACGCGCCATCCTCAAAGCGCATCCGGTGAGTGTTGTCGCGGTCGACGATCCGGGCATTTTTTCGGACATCGATACCGTCGCGGACCTGTTAAAAACAAGTACACTCGCGTAAGGTTGACAGCCTGCGCTGGTCCATCTCCACGAACTACCCACTGATCATGAAAAAACCGACATCCAAGAAGCCGGCGGCTATCAAGTACGCCATTGTTCCCAAAGACCTGGGCGCGCACCTGTTCGACGTGACCGTCAGCGTGGCCGCGCCGTCGCCGGATGGCCAGGTGTTCGCCCTTCCGGCGTGGATACCGGGCAGCTACATGATCCGCGAATTTTCGCGCAATATCGTCCAGATCCGCGCCGAATCGAACGGCAAGCCGGTCGCGCTGACGAAGCTCGACAAGCATTCCTGGCAGGCCGTCCCGGTGGCCGGCGCACTGACCGTGCAGTACGAAGTCTATGCCTGGGACCTGTCGGTGCGCGCCGCGCACCTGGACCAGACCCACGGCTTCTTCAACGGCACCAGCGTGTACCTGCGCGTGCTGGGGCAGGAACAAACTGCGCACGAAGTCGACATCCAGCGTCCGCCCGACGCCGCCGCCAAGACCTGGCGCGTGGCCACCTCGCTGCCCGAACTGGGCGCCAAGCGCTACGGCTTCGGCACCTACGTCGCCGGCGGCTACGATGAACTGATCGACCATCCGGTCGAAATGGGCGACTTCGCGCTGGCCACCTTCAAGGCGCACGGCATCGCGCACGACATCGTCGTTTCGGGGCGCGTGCCCAACCTGGACATGGCGCGCCTGCAGGCCGACCTGAAAGCCATCTGCGAAACCCAGATCGCCTTTTTCGAGCCGCGCACCCGGCGCGCGCCGATGGACCGCTACGTCTTTCTTACGCTGGCCGTGGGCGACGGTTACGGCGGCCTGGAACACCGCGCATCGACCGCGCTCATTTGTGCGCGCGCCGATTTGCCGAGCAGCGCGGCACCGCGCACGGCCGACATCGGCGAAGGCTACCTCAAGTTTCTGGGCTTGTGCAGCCACGAGTATTTCCATACCTGGAACGTCAAGCGCATCAAGCCGGCCGCGTTTGCGCCGTACGACCTGCAGAACGAAACCTACACGCCGCTGCTTTGGCTATTCGAGGGCTTCACCAGCTACTACGATGACCTGATGCTGGTGCGCAGCGGCATCATCGGCGAAGCGGCTTACCTCAAGCTGCTCGGCAAAGCCGTCAGCGGCGTGCTGCGCGGCAGCGGACGCACCAAGCAAAGCGTGGCCGATTCCAGTTTCGACGCCTGGGGCAAATACTACCGCCAGGACGAGAACGCGCCCAACGCCATCGTCAGCTACTACGGCAAGGGCTCGCTGATCGCGCTGGCCTTCGACCTGACCATCCGCGCCAAAACCGGGGGCAAGAAGTCGCTCGACGATGTAATGCTGGCGCTGTGGCAGCGCTACGGCCGCGATTTTTATCCAAGCGTGGGGCGCGGCGTGACCGAGGCCGAGGTCGAAGCGCTGTTCGACGAGATCAGCGGCCTGAAACTCAAGCCCCTGTTCGACAAATACGTGCGCGGCACGGCCGACCTGCCGCTGGCCAGGCTGTATGCGCCGTTCGGCGTCAAGATCGAGGACGCGCGCAAGAACGCCAAACCGGCCTTCGACGTGGGCACCGGCCGCGATGGCGGCGACTGCAAACTGACCCAGGTGCACGAAGACGGCGCTGCCCAGCAGGCCGGCCTGTCGGCGGGCGATATCCTGGTGGCGGTGGAGGGCTTGCGCGTGTCGGGCAACCCGTCCAATCTGGATGCACTGCTGTCGCGCTACAAGGTGGGTGACACAGTCGCGGTGCATGCCTTCCGGCGCGATGAACTGATGACGTTCAGCGTGCAGTTGCAGGGCGACCGGGTGCCGGACGTGAAACTGTCGCTGGTCGACGAGCGCAAAAAAGGCGCCGGACCGGCGCGGCCAAGCGCGGTGCGTTGACATGGCCGCAAGCGACATGCATGGAGAAAGCGACGAGTCGTTCGCTTTCGATGTGTACCGAACGATCGTCCTGGGCCGCTACATGCAGCATTGGGGCATGCCGGAATACCGGCGCGTGATCCGGAAAAGCGCGGACCAATCGTTCTTTGAAATGTACACCTTCCCGTCGACGGATTCCATGCAGCCGTTCCGCATTGCGTCGGTCGGCCTGGCGACGCACATCAAGCCCGATGGCGAACGCGAGGGCAAGGAATACTTCATGGTCCTGCCGGACGATATGGGTGGCGCCGAGCGCGACGAGGTGTTCAACTATGTCGCCGACATTGCCGTTCATCTGGTCAACAACGTGCGCCGGTCCTGCCACTTGCCGCGTTTGCTGGGGCCATCACCGCTGGCGCCAGCCAACTGGGGCGCCAAGGCCTTGCTCATCGCCGAAGCGACCGGCGAGAGCGAAGAGTTCAACATCGTCAGTATCGGCGACGGATTCGAGATGGAGATCGAGTGGCTGATTCCGCTGCGCGAGGCCGAATACAAGTTCATTCTGGAGAAGGGCATGGACCCGTTCGACGACCTGGTACAGGAGTCGGAGCAAAGCCTGGCCGACGTCAACCGGGAAGGGCTGGTCAGCTGAACGCACGGCCCGGACTTGCCGCCCGGGCGCTTGCATGGTGGCGGCTGGGCGTCAGCTGAACAGGCGCTGCAACTCCACGCCCGGTTCCGGCGCGCGCATGAAGGCTTCGCCGACCAGGAAGGCATGCACGTTCGCGTCGCGCATGCGCTTGACGTCGCTTGGCCCCATGATGCCCGATTCGGTCACCACCAGTTTTTCGGCCGGGATGCGCGGCAGCAGGTCGATGGTCGTTTGCAGCGACGTTTCGAAGGTGCGCAGGTTGCGGTTATTGATGCCGACCAGTTTCGTATCGAGCTTGAGTGCCGCCGTCAATTCATCGCCATCGTGCACTTCGACCAGCACGTCCATGCCCAGTTCGTGCGCGCAGGACTCCAGTTCGGCCATCAGGCCGTGATCGAGTGCCGACACGATCAGCAGGATCGCATCGGCGCCCATGGCGCGCGCTTCGTACACCTGGTACATGTCGATCATGAAGTCCTTGCGGATCACCGGAATGTCGCAGGCGGCGCGCGCCTGTTTCAGGTAGTCGACGTGGCCCTGGAAGAACTGCACGTCGGTCAGCACCGACAGGCATGCCGCGCCATGGCGCGCATAGCTCTCGGCGATGTTCGCGGGACGGAAATCCACGCGCAGCACGCCTTTCGACGGCGACGCTTTCTTCACTTCGGCGATCACGCCCGCCTGGCCGGCGGCGATGTGCTTGCGCAGGCTCGCTTCAAAGCCGCGCAGGGTGCGGCGCGCTTCGGCGTCGGCTTCGACCTGGCGGCGCAGGCTGGCCAGGTCGCGGTATTTTTTTGCGGCGGCGACTTCGTCAGCCTTGACCGCCAGGATCTTATTGAGAATATCGGACATGATGTGCTTTCAGTGTTGTTTGGAGAGCGCGAGCTTGATGCCGAGCCAGATGAACAAGCCTCCGGTCACGCGGTTAAGCCACAGCGATACGCCCGGGCTGACCTTGATGCGGGCACTGGCCTGCGCGGTGAACAGCGCGAGCGAGGTACACCACAGCATGCCGTTCAGGTTGAAAATGCAGCCAAGGACGACAAAGGCGAGCGCCTTGCTGGGGGCATCGTGCGCGATAAACTGCGGCACGAAGGCGAGGAAGAACACCGCCACCTTGGGGTTCAGGACATTCGTCAGGAAACCCTGCGCGAAGATTTTCGCATACGGCAGCGGAGGCACGGTGGCCACAGCGGCGGCCGGGTCGGTCCGTTTGCTGCGCAGCAGGCCGATCGCCATGTAGATGATGTACGCCGCGCCGATGTACTTGACCAGCATGAAGGCGGTCGCCGAGGTGGCGAGAATGGCCGACAGGCCAAGCGCCGCCGCCAGCACATGGATCATGGTGCCGGCGCCGATGCCGAGCGTGGCGGCCACGCCGGCGCGCCAGCCCTGCGTGGCGCTGCGCGTCATGATCAGGAGCGAGTCGGGGCCGGGCATGATGTTGAGCAGCAGGCCGGAAAGGATGAACAGGGGGAGGTCGTGGATGCCGAACATGGTGGAGAAGTCCTGGCCGTCATTCCCGCGCCAGGCGAGGGAATGACGGTTTCAAGTTGTGAAGCAAAGGGGGCTGCCTGTCGATACGACGACGATCAGGCACCAAGCAGCTGGGTCACTTGTACGAACTGGTCGACCTTGGCGCGCGCGGCGCCCGATTCGATCGCGGCGCGTGCCTTTTTCAGGCCATCCTCGATTGAGGTGGCAACGCCGGCCGCGTACAGCGCCGTGCCGGCATTGAGTGCCACGATGTCGAAGGCCGCTCCCGGCTCGCCGTTGAGCGCTTCCATCATCTTGATTTTCGATTCTTCCGCGTTCGCCACCTTGAGGTTGCGGCTGGCGATCATCGGCAGGCCGAAGTCTTCCGGATGAATCTCGTACTCGCGAATTTCGCCGTCGACCAGTTCACCGACCATGGTGGCGGCGCCGAGCGAGACTTCATCCATATTGTCGCGGCCATACACCACCACCGCATGCTGCGCGCCCAGGCGCTGGAGCACCCGCACCTGGATGCCCACCAGATCCTGGTGGAACACGCCCATCAGGATATTCGGCGCGCCGGCCGGATTGGTCAAGGGCCCCAGGATGTTGAAGATGGTGCGCACGCCCAGCTCGCGCCGCACCGGCGCCGCATGCTTCATGGCGGCGTGGTGGTTGGGGGCGAACATGAAGCCGATGCCGGTCTGCGCGATTGATTGCGCGATCTGCTCCGGCGAGAGGTTGATGTTCGCGCCAAGCGACTCGATCACGTCGGCGCTGCCGGACGATGACGATACGCTGCGCCCGCCATGCTTGGCCACGCGCGCGCCGGCGGCGGCTGCCACGAACATCGCCGTGGTCGAAATATTGAAAGTGTGGGCGCCATCGCCACCAGTGCCGACGATGTCGAGCAGGTGGGTGGTGTCGGCCATCGGCACCTTGGTCGAAAACTCGCGCATCACCTGCGCGGCAGCGGCGATTTCGCCGATGGTTTCCTTCTTCACGCGCAGGCCGAGCGTGAGCGCGGCAATCATGGTCGGCGACATTTCGCCCGACATGATCTGGCGGAACAGGTGCAGCATCTCGTCGTGAAAAATCTCGCGGTGTTCGATACAGCGCAGCAGTGCTTCTTGTGGGGTGATCGGCATGACAGCTCCTTGATCTGGGCAGGGCGTTACGAGGGCTTAGCGTTCGAGAAAATTCTTCAGCAAGGCATGGCCATGCTCGGACAGGATCGATTCGGGGTGAAACTGCACACCCTCGATATCGAATTCCCTGTGCCGTACGCCCATGATCTCGCCGTCGTCGGTCCATGCCGTCACCTCCAGGCAGGCCGGGAGCGACGCGCGCTCGATCGCCAGCGAGTGGTAGCGGATGACCGTAAACGGACTCGGAAGATTCTTGAACACGCCCACGCCGGTGTGCGCGATCAGTGAAGTTTTGCCATGCATGACCTGCTTGGCGCGAATGACCTTGCCGCCGAACGCGGCGCCGATGGCCTGGTGGCCGAGGCACACGCCGAGGATCGGCAGCTTGCCCTTGAACTGCTCCAGGATGGAGACCGAGATCCCGGCTTCGGCCGGGGTCTTGGGACCGGGCGAGATGCAGATGCGGTCCGGCTGCATCGCGCTGATCTCGTCGATCGTGATTTCGTCGTTGCGGAAGGTAGCAACTTTCTCGCCCAACTCACCGAAATACTGCACCAGGTTGTAGGTGAACGAGTCGTAGTTATCGATCATCAGCAGCATCTCAGAGCTCCCCATCCAGGCCGTCTTGTACTTGCTCGGCTGCGCGCAGGACCGCGCGCGCCTTGTTTTCGGTTTCCTGCCATTCCATTTCGGGAATCGAATCGGCCACGATGCCGGCGGCGGCCTGCACGTACAGCATGCCGTCCTTGATCACGCCGGTGCGGATCGCGATCGCCACGTCCATCTCGCCGCCAAAACTCAGGTAGCCGCAGGCGCCGCCGTAGATGCCGCGCTTGGTCGGTTCGAGTTCGTCGATCACTTCCATGGCGCGCACTTTCGGCGCGCCGGTCAGGGTGCCGGCCGGGAAGGTGGCGCGCAGCACGTCCAGGTTGGACATGCCGCCCTTCAAAGTGCCTTCGACGTTGGAGACGATGTGCTGCACATGCGAGTATTTTTCGACCACCATGCGTTCGGTGACCTTGACGCTGCCGGTTTCCGAGATGCGGCCCAGGTCATTGCGCGCCAGGTCGATCAGCATGACGTGTTCGGCAATCTCTTTCGGGTCGGCCAGCAGTTCCTTCGACAGTTCGGCGTCGCGTTCCGGCGTGGCGCCACGTGGGCGGGTGCCGGCGATCGGACGCAGGGTGACTTTTTTGGTGCCGTCGGAGGCGGTCTCGTTGCGCACCAAAATCTCTGGCGAGGCGCCCACGATCTGCATGTCGCCAAAGTTATAGAAGTACATGTACGGCGACGGATTCAGGGAGCGCAGCGCGCGGTACAGGGTCAGCGGATTGTCCACGTAGGGCTTGCGGATGCGCTGGCCGATCTGCACCTGCATCAGGTCTCCGGCCATCACGTATTCGTGGGCGCGGGCGACGGCCTTGAGGTAATCCTCCTTGCTGAAGTCGCGCACCGCTTCGGTACGCACCGAGCTCGATGTCACCGGCGCGTCGACACCACGGCGCAGCATCATGCGCAGGTCTTTCAGGCGCTGGCGCGCCTTGGAATAGGCTTCCGGCTGCGCGGTGTCGGCGTACACGATCAGATACAGCTTGCCCGACAGGTTGTCGATGACAGCCAGTTCCTCGGTCACCATCAGCTGGATGTCGGGCAGGCCCAGGTCGTCCTTCGGCTGGGTGTCGGCCAGCTTGCGCTCGATGTGGCGCACGGTGTCGTAGCCGAAGTAGCCAGCCAGGCCGCCGCAAAAGCGCGGCAGGCCGGGACGCAGCGCCACTTTGAAGCGCGCCTGGTACTGCTCGATGAAGTCGAGCGGATTGCCATCGTGGGTTTCGATCACGCTGCCGTTCTTCACGATCTCGGTGCGCGTGCCAAAGGTGCGCAGCACCGTCGTTGCGGGCAGGCCGATGAAGGAATAGCGCCCGAAACGCTCGCCGCCGACGACGGATTCGAGCAGGAAGGTGTTCTTTCCGGTGTTCTGGGTCTGGGCCAGCTTGAGGTAGAGCGTGAGGGGCGTTTCGAGATCGGCGAAGGCTTCCGCGATCAATGGAATACGGTTGAAGCCTTCGTTGGCCAGCGATTTGAATTCGAGTTCGGTCATGCTTTTCTCCATGCCGCCATGGCGCATCCGCGGGCGGTGGGTTTCAAAAAACCTGACGGCGCACAGGGGCAGCCGACAGCAATCACTACAGGGTTACTTAGCCCAGGATTGCCAGCGTCGCCAAAGCCAGGCCTCAATCGAGCCGGTTTGGGTGACATTGTGTTTTTTGATGAAAAACATATGTGGTGAAAGGTTAGTATGCGTTGTGGTTGTGGGAACGAATCAGGGTTGCCGCTTCTACAAGTGAGGTAACTATACCATCGGAATCGGTTTCGTGTATAGCCCGCCCGTGGTTGTAACCATACGGTACCGTCAACACGAAGCAGCCGGCCGCGCGTGCCGCCTCGGCGTCGTTGGACGAGTCGCCGATGGCCACCACCTGCGATGGTGGCAGGTCGAAATCGGTGCACACTTGCAGCAGCGGCATGGGGTCCGGCTTCTTGCGCGCCAGCGAGTCGCCGCCGTACACAATCTCGAAATAGGGCGCCAGGCCTTTTTGCGCCAGCAGCGGCGTGGCAAAGGCGATCGGCTTGTTGGTTACGCAGGCCAGGCGCAGGCGGTCGGCTTTCATCGCTTCCAGGCCGTCGATCACGCCGTCATAGATCACGCTATGGTCGCCGTTGATGGCCAGGTAGTGCCGCTGGTACAGGGCCATGGCTTCATCGAAGCGCTGCTCGACGCCGGCGGCGTCGTGCTCCAGCGCGAGCACGGTGCGGATCAGGTTTTCGGAGCCTTTGCCGATCATCAGCGCGATCTGTTGCTGCGTGATTGGCGCGTAACCGAATTGTCCGCGCATGGCGTTGATGGCGACGTGGAAATCGGGCAGGGTGTCGAGCATGGTGCCATCGAGATCGATGATCACCGCGCGGATCGGGGCGTGGCTGGAGTTGGTCGAGTTGGTCAACATGGAATGAAGTCGGTAGATGGTGCCCATCCGGCTGGGCGCCGCCGCGATGGCGGAGATGGCGCGGCGCACCAGTCGATCCGGGAGTGGGCGGCCTGTTCGTGCGAAGCCCGGCTGCCACCATCCCCGCGCCACCTGGATCATATCATCAGGCAGCGAGGGGAAGTGCTTACTTGGCCGGTGCTGTCTCGGGCGCTGGCTCTGGTGCTTCGGACGCATCAGGTGCGTCTGCCTGGCCGGATTGGCCTGGTGCCTTATTGGTGCGGATGATGGTCGTGAGTGTCGAACCGCCCGCTTTTTCGCAATCGGGTGCCGCACCGGTCCACTTGATCGCCTCGCCGCGAACGACAGGGCGGATCAGGCGCCATGGGAGCACGCCAAAGCGTTGCGAACCGGCGTAGTTGACGATGGCGTCGCCACCTACATCTTTGGCGCGTTGGGACAGGTCCCCGACCAGCTCCGAGACGCCGCCATACGTGCCCTTGGCCACTTTGACTTTCCTGATTACCTTGTATGGAAACTCGGCTGGCGGGACGCCGGCGAAAAAGCAGAACTCGCTCGGGTCGGATTTCGGTGTCATATCGTCCGCCGCAGAGGCAGTGTTGAGGAAGGCCAGCGACAGGATGCAGCAGAGTGAGATCTTATTCATGTTGAAGTGATTCTTTCGTCAAGTTTTCGTGCTAGTAGGCAAGATTATAAATACAGGCAGCGAGTATGATCTGAAACTGGCAATTGATCAATTGGCATGTGCTGTTGGCCTGTGTTACGTTGCGAAACCGCAAATTTGGCCGGAAAGCCGGGAATAGCCGGACCGGCCACGACGATATCCGGACCGGCGGCGGTGATGTTGTCGATGTTGATCACGTCCTCGACTGCGCGCAGAATGTTGCGGCCCGCGTTGCCGATCATGCGGTGCGCCAGCGCGATGCGAGGACGATCATGATGGCGCGGGTCGAGGCATGGTTTGGCTTGGAAGAATTGGTGAACATGGAATAGACGCGGTCAGTTCGGGGTGATGCAACTGAATCTGACATCGTGTCTTCTTACAACGTACCCGGCTGACACGCGCGGTCGGCGAGCCGGCCACAACGTAGGTGTCAGGCTTTAACAGAGACAGAGATGGGCGCAGATATTCATTTGGTCGTGGAGGCATGCGACACCGGGCAATTCGTTCACCCACGAGGAATTGCATATTTCAATTGGCCGAGGCGGACCGCACTGTTTGCAGCGATGACCAGCCTCTATGGACGCGCTTGCCTTATACCGGCGCGTGGATTTCCTGAGCCAGCTTCATCAATGGCTTATTGGCACTTTGGCCTGGCTGTGATCGACGACGGAGATCTCGACGCTGCTCTGGCCATGCCCTCCATTCCCAGATCGGAGGCTGAATTGGCGCTTCTCGAGCGCAGTAGCCAGCCGCTCAACTTCTTGAATGATTTTATTTCTGCACCCCACCATGCGTACTGCAGTTGGCTCACGTTACCTGAGTTCAGGAATGCCTTCGCGAATAAAAACATCGTTGAATCGGATTTGTCGCTGGAGTGTCTGTCAACGATGGATATGATGGCAAACCTTGAAGCGCGCGGATACCGCTCCCGCATGGTGTTCTGGTTTGACGTATGAAGCAGAAGCCGGGGTGGTGAATGCCGGGGAGTCAGTCGGCTTGGATCTGGTATGTATTCAAGATGTCAATCAGTTCAGCGGCAGCCTTGGCTCCTTCCAGAACGGTCATCGGAAATTCTCTCCGCAGGGCGCTCACGAGCGCGAGCCGTGCGCCGTCTTGGGCAAGAGCGATCAATTCAGGCGATGAAACCTCATACCCGCCAAGCACCACAGGATGTCCTTCCTCCGATATCGGCGCGCGTTCGATGGCGCTGATCGCCGACGCTGCAATTCCGTACTCAATCAGCGCTTCGCCAGCGTTGCCTTGTACGCGCCAGCGCACGGCAGGGTTTCGCTTCAGAAGCAAATGCATCGGGAGTATCTGCGCCAGTCCCCGGGAAGGGCGTTCGAAGCCCGATAAGTCGACGATCAAGTCGCAGTGATCGGACAGGGCGCGTACGTGCGTTTCGATGTCGTTCGCGTTGTTTCGATGCGCCCACGGCGCAAGGCGCAGTCGCAGGGGAACTTCGTCGTACCAGGTCACGGGCGGCTGCAAGTTGAGGTAGCCGCGGATGCTCTCGAGCTGTTCCTCGGCGACTCCGCCGCAGCGCTCGGGAGGAAAGCAGTCGAATACAGCACAGAGCATGGCGTGCGCCGCACTGCCATGATCGGGGCTCCACAGCGAAAAATGTCGCGGCTCAACGCCGGGCGAAGCGAATGTGCCGCCAATCCTCATGCCATCGCAGCCAGATTCGCTCCACCGGTCGTCCCATCCTGCCAGCATGGCCGAACAACGGGCGTGGATGGCCGCCATGGCGCGCGCGTCCACCGGCAGCGTGAATACCAAGCGCGGAAGAAGTCCTGCGGGATGGGCTTCGAATGTCGCAGCGCCGGTAACGTCGCCCTCGACCCGAATCGAGCCGCCCCGATGGAACGACGGCGCAAATCCGAGGCGAAGGTCGAAATACGGCATGGCGGCGCTTTACGCGCGGCCCTGTGGACCGACCTTGGCCAGCTCCACGCGCATGGCGTCGATCACGGCCTTGTAGTCCGGCTGGCCGAAAATCGCCGAACCGGCCACGAAGGTATCCGCACCGGCGGCGGCGGCGGCGGCGATATTGTCGATCTTGATGCCGCCGTCGACTTCGAGCAGGATGTCGCGGCCCGACTCGTCGATCATGCGGCGCGCCATGGCGATTTTCTTCAGGGCTTCCGGAATGAAGGACTGGCCGCCGAAGCCCGGGTTGACCGACATGATCAGGATCATGTCGATCTTGTCCATCACATGGTCGAGGAAGTGCAGCGGCGTGCCGGGATTGAACACCAGGCCGGCCTTGCAGCCGTTATCGCGGATCAGCTGGAGCGAGCGGTCGATGTGCTCGGACGCTTCCGGGTGAAAGGTGATGATGTTGGCGCCAGCCTTGGCAAAATCCGGGATCAGGCGGTCGACCGGCTTGACCATCAGGTGCACGTCGATCGGCACTTGCACGTGCGGGCGGATCGCCTGGCACACCAGCGGGCCGATGGTCAGGTTGGGAACATAATGGTTGTCCATGACGTCGAAGTGGATGATGTCGGCGCCCGAGGCGACGACATTGCGCACTTCCTCACCCAAACGGGCGAAATCGGCGGACAGGATGCTGGGAGCGATGCGGAACGTGGTCATGGCGGCTGGCAAGGAGCTTGCGGTTAATGAAGATGCGCTATTTTACGCTGTCCCACGGAGCGTCCTTGCAGCGCGGCCGATTTTGCGGTGCAATGTATGATGCCCCGCCGGGCCTTTGTCGGACCGGTGCCTGAAAATCCACTCGGGCAACTTTTATAGTCTCAATCAAGGAAATCCAGATGGCCGCTTACGAATTTACTGTCACTGTCAGGACCCAGTACCTGCCGGAGCAGTCCGATCCGAGCCGAACCAATTACGTGTTCACCTATTCGATCACGATCAAAAACACCGGCACCGTCGGCGCGCAGCTGATCTCGCGGCACTGGGTCATCACCGATGCGAACAACCACGTCGACGAAGTGCGCGGCCTGGGCGTGGTCGGCCACCAGCCGCTCTTGCAGCCGGGCGAACAGTTCGAATACACCAGCGGCACCCAGCTGGCCACCCCGCAAGGCTCGATGACCGGCGAATACTTCTGCGTGGCCGAAGACGGCCATCAGTTCGAGACCAGGATTCCCGAGTTCGTGCTGTCGCTGCCACGCACCCTGCACTGATATCGGTGATCAGTGGGCGGTGTCGTCGGGTAGTTCCTTTTTCTTTTCCGGCGCGTTCAGCTCTTGAGTGTTATTGGTCGCCTTCGGTCCCGAATACATCGTCCACCATACGATAAACACCAGCAGGAACAGCGCCACGCCTGCTTCAAGCATTAATACCCACATATCGACTCCCATGTCTTCAACACGCAGCAGTTTACTCGTTTCGGCCGGCGCCGTCGCGCTGGCCCTCGCGGCATGCACCACGCCTGAACCCAGGCCGGTGGCGCCGCCGGTCGTCATGCCGCCGCCGGTGATGCAGATACCGCCGCCGGTGGAGCCACCGGTGGTCCCACCTGCGAAGGCCGAACCGGCCCCGCTGATGACGCCATCGACCTTCGGCGCGCTGCCCGGCTGGGAGCGCGACGACCTGCGCCAGGCCTGGCCGGCGTTCATGACGTCGTGCGGGGTGCTGGTGCGCAAACCCGAATGGAAAACCGCGTGCGTCGCCGCGCGCACGGTCGATGCAAACGATGGCGCGGCCATCCGCAGCTATTTTGAAGCCTACTTCGTGCCGAACCAGGTGCGGGCGCAGGACGGCGCCGACACGGGCCTGATCACCGGCTACTACGAGCCCTTGCTGCGCGGCGCCCGCAAGCGCGGCGGTGCCTTCCAGACGCCCCTGTACCGGGTGCCGGACGACCTGCTGACGATCGACCTGGCCAGCGTCTACCCGGAGCTCAAAGGCAAGCGCCTGCGCGGGCGGCTGGTCGGCAAGAAGGTGATCCCGTACGATAGCCGCGCCGATATTGAACGCGCCAACGTGGCCGGCAAGGAACTGCTGTGGGTGGACGATCCGGTCGAAGCGTTCTTCCTGGAGGTGCAGGGTTCGGGCCGGGTCAAGCTGGCCGACAGCGGCGAGACCGTGCGCGTGGCCTACGCCGACCAGAACGGCCATCCATACAAGGCGATCGGGCGCTGGCTGATCGAGCAGGGCGAACTGACATCGGCGGAAGCGACCGCGCAGGGCATCAAGGCGTGGATCGCAGCGCACCCCGAGCGGCGCCAGGAACTGTTCAACGCCAATCCGAGCTTCATTTTCTTCCGCGAAGAGCGCCTGCCCGATCCATCGGTGGGACCGAAGGGCGCGCTGGGCGTGGCATTGACGCCGGCGCGTTCGGTCGCGATCGACCCGGCGTATTTACCGCTCGGCGCGCCGATTTACCTGGCCACTACCGAATCGGGTAGCGACGTGCCGATGCAGCGCCTGGTGATGGGGCAGGATACCGGCGGCGCCATTCGCGGCGCGGTGCGCGCGGACTTCTTCTTCGGCTTCGGCTACGAGGCGATGGAAAATGCCGGCCGCATGAAGCAGCGCGGCCAGCTCTGGGTGCTGCTGCCCAATCCCTGATGCAGCCGCGGATTCGCTACAATCGCACATTACTCCACGCTTTACTAAAGAGGATTTCATGAACTATGCAGACCTGCTGATCGAGACCCACGGCAAAGTAGCCGTGATTCGCCTGAACCGTCCCAAGGCGCTCAACGCCCTGAACGACAACATGATGGACGAACTGGGCGACGCGCTGTACAAGTTCGACGCCGACAGCAGCATCGGCTGCATCATCCTGACCGGCAGCGAAAAAGCCTTTGCGGCCGGCGCCGACATCGCGGCGATGGTCGACTACGACTACGGCGACACCTACGGCGGCAACTACATCGGCCGTAACTGGGAACACATCCTCAACGTGCGCAAACCCGTCATCGGCGTGGTGCAGGGCTTCTGCCTGGGCGGCGGCTGCGAACTGGCCATGATGTGCGACTTCCTGATCGCGGCGGACACCGCCAAATTCGGCCAGCCCGAAATCAAGGTCGGTGTTACCCCGGGTGCTGGCGGCACGCAGCGCCTGCCGCGCACCATCGGCAAGGCCAAGGCCATGGACATGCTGCTGACGGCGCGCATGATCGATGCCGCCGAAGCGGAGCGCACCGGTTTGGTATCGCGCGTGGTCGCGGCCGACAAGGTGATGGAAGAAGCGCTGGCTGCGGCCACCACGATCGCGTCGATGTCGGTATCGGTGGCGATGGCGATCAAGGACAGCGTCAACCGCGCGTTCGAGACCACGCTGACCGAAGGCGTGCGCTACGAGCGCCGCTACTTCCACGCGGCGTTCGGCACGCCGGCGCAGAAGGAAGGCATGCAGGCCTTCCTGGCCAAGCGCACGGCCAACTTCGACGGCCTGTAAATCAGTCCCTGGCGCGCCAGTTGCCGTGAAAGCCGAACGGTATCCGGTGCGGCAGGCAAACCGTGGCGACCGGGCCGGCCGCCACGTCCGTGGCGTCGATGACCAGCAGGTCGCTGCGGCCTTCCTGCGCGCGCCACGCCACCGCCAGCAGCCAGCCATCGCCTTCGGGCGACTGCGCCGAACGCGCGACGAAGACCGGTTCGGAGATAACGTCGCCCGCCGGCAGTGTATATAGCTGGCGCGTGCCCGACGCAAAGTCGAAGCAGGCCAGCGCGTCGTACAGCACGCTCTCCGAACCGCTCCTGATCCGCTGCTCGCTGTGGCAGCAGTAAAAACCGACGCGGTTGCGGCGCCCGATAAAGCGCTCGTCGATGCGCGGGAATTCCGCCGCCAGATCGTCGAGGATGGTGCGCTCGAAGCCGTCGCCATCGCCCTCCAGGTCAAACGTCCAGCGGCACAGGCGCGCCGCCATCGCGGCCTGGTCGCCCCGGCTGCCATCGGCGTTGAGCATGCCCGGCGCGGTGGCCGACTCCATCACGTAAGCCACGATGCGGCCGCCGTCGTCCCACGCGTTCATCACATGGAACACGTGGCAGGCATCGCCCGCGAACCAGCGCAACTTGTCCATCGGCTGCCCGCGCACGCCGATGCCGACATAGCTGCGCTTGTCCGCTTCCCACGCAAACAGGGGTAGTCCTTTCATCGCGCGTTCCACGCTGATGGTCAGCGGCGTAACCGGAAACAATACATGGCGTTCGGTCAGCATGAAGTCGTGCATCATGCTGGCGTAGGGCGCACGGAAGGTATCGAGCGTGGTCACCGTGCAGCGCGCATCAAGGACGCCGTACAGCATGTTGGGTTCACCCGGGCTGTCGGGCAGGTAGGCAAAAAAATGCAGCTCGCCGGTGGCCGGATCGGCCTTGGGATGCGCGGTGAAGCGCTTGTTCACGGCGCCGCCGAAATCCTGGTGCCCCTTTGACGCCAGCGTGTGCGGATCGATTTCAAACGGCTGGTGCGACTCTTCCAGCGCAAACAGGCGCCCCCCGTGCCACACCATGCTGGTATTGGCGGTGCCGCTGTTTTTGCCGTGCATCGACGGGTCGCTGGTGGCCGGGTTGCCAAAGGTGCCGAACAGGGCGTGGCCGGCATCGTCTTCGAGCTGCCATTTCGGCGTGCGCGCCCAGCGGTTGGCATAGGCCACCTTGCCATCGTCGATGAAGAAGGCGTGCACCATGCCGTCGCCGGAGAACCAGTGATAGCGGTCGTCGCGCGGCGCGAAGCGGGGATTCGGTCCGACGCGGTACAGCGCACCGCGCAGTTGCGGCGGCAGCGCGCCCTGGACCGGCAGCGCGGCGATGTCGCGTTCGGTGTCCATGGGAGCGTAGTTCCCGGTAAAAAAATGGCCCGGCATGGTGATTCCTTGGTGAGTTCAGAGACTTTGTGCGGCTTCGCGGACGTAAGCGATCAGCGGCGCGTCGATGCCGGAGCCGATGCGCAATGCGGGCTCCCGCTCGAAGGCATGGCGCAGCTTGGCCTGGAGTGCGGGATTTCCCGCCGCCTTGGACAGCGATAGTGCCTGCCACTGGCGCGCCAGCGCTTGCACCTCGGCGCTGGCCGGCGGCGTGCCTTGGGCCAGGTGGTCGCGCAAGGCGCAGATGAGGATGGGCCAGGCGTCGGTTTGCTTGATGTAGTGCTGGCGCAGCAGGGCCATCTCGGCCTCGCTGCAGTAGGCGGCGTAGATGGCCAGGCGCCGGTGCGCCATGGCGTGCGAGATGAACTGCATCGCGGCGCGGTCGACGCCACTGAGCATATGCAGGGTCGGTTCGTTCCAGTTCATGGCGTAGAGCTTCATCAGCATGGCCTCGTCGCCGCCCACGTCGTCGAGCAGGGCGGCGATCCAGCTTTGCGCAAGCGCGCCCGCCTCAGGGCTGTCCGGTTGCAGGCCGCGCTCCATCAAGTCGCGCAGGGTGGCGGTCAGGTGCGCGTTGTCGCCGGTGCGTTGCTGGCGCCGCGTTTTCAGTGTGTGCAGTTCGGCGTCGGTGAAATAGCGTTCGCTGGCGGCCATGCGTTCGAGGGCGGCCAGCCAGTTGTCCATGGACGGCTCATGGTGCCCGGCGAGCTGCGATTGCAAGTCGCGCAGGTGGCCGTGCAGGGCCGACGCTTGGGCGATCTGGCGTTCGAGGGAGGCGATCTGCTGCTCCACCACTTGCGGCAGGCTGGCGCCGCCATCGGCCAGCATGGCCTGGATCTGCGTCAGCGGCAGGTCGAGGCGGCGCAGCGCCTGGATGCGGTACAGCCGGGCGACATCCGCGCCGTCGTACAAGCGGTAGCCCTTGTCCGAGCGGACCGACGGTGCAAGCAAGGCGATATCGTCGTAATGGCGCAGGGCGCGTACGCTCAAGCCGCTGCGCCGCGCCAGTTGTCCTATTTTTAGTAGCATGCCGGTTTCTCCATTTACAAGATGGTAAACCGTCACGCAATGAGAGGGTCAAGCGCTGGTGTGGATAAATACATGCAAAGCCGGGGACAGTCCCCGGCTTTGCGATGCAGACCGGTTAGATCGGTCCGTTGATGCTCATGCGCTGGGTATGCGTCCAGCGGTGGTCCGACGCCGATACGGCGGAGTTGTAGGTGCGGTAGGTCTGCCCTTCACCCGGCCACGGGTCCATGATGTACACGTAGTTCACACCATTGGTGGTCGCGTAGCCGCGTCCGACCATGATGTGGCCGCCGCCGTTGCTCCAGCCGTAGCGCATCACGAACGGGCGGTTGGCATTGATGTCGGCCACCACGCTGCTCCATGACGAGGCCACGCTGTACGCGCCGTTTGCCACGCCCCACGCTTTCAGGATGTTTTGCACGCTGCCGTTGGAGCCGTACATATTGTTCGGCTGGTTGGCGTAGCTGTTCCAGTTGAAGTAGGTGTTCCCGCAGGCGTAGTTCAAGCCGAACGCCCAGTTTACGATCTGGCACTGGCTCGGTGTCTTCTTGTAGAAGTTCAGCACCGCCTTGCTCGACGCGGACCAGCACCACTGGCTGTGTTCCTGGGTGGTCAGCGGAACGGCGAGCGTGCGCCATTGCGCCATGGCCGCTGGCAGCGCCAGTAAAAGCGAAGCACCGACGACGAGCTTTTTGATATTTGTGTTCATGTTATCTCCTGATTCGTTCTAAGGATGGTGTAGCCGATGCCGGGCTTACTTCGAGGCGTCCATGGTTTGCTTGACCGCGCTGCGCAGCGGCTGCAGGATGTCTGCCTCGTCCATCAGCGCTTCGCTGGCTTTGCCTTCCTTGACGGAACGCTGCTGCATCAGCAGCGATTCGCGTGCCGAATGCAATGGCGCGTAGCGGGTGCGGCCATCATCGCGTCCAACCACTTCGAGCAGGTCCGAGCGCGCCTGGTAGATGCGCACGAAGCGCACATTGCTGCGCTCAGCATCGCCGTAGTAGCCCATCGATGCATCCACATCCTTCGCCAGTACGGCGGCGCCATAGGCGACCGTTTCGTAGTTCCCGTTATTGAGCTCCACCGTCGCCATGCCGATCGGGCGCTGGTTCAGCAGAATCACGAAGCGCCACTGGCCAGTGGCCTTGGCCATCTGCTTCATGCTGCCGCGCCCTGCCAGCAGTTCGTTCGGATCGATCGTGTAGACCGGGAAGCCGTAGCCGATCTTGGCGTCCTTCAGATCCTGCATGTCGTTGATTTCAAGCGGGAAGTCGACTGGCGTGCCGCTGGTGCCGCGCAGCTGCATCTGCTGTGACACAAACTGGGCGAGGTCGCGCTGGGCCGCGGCCTGCGCCGCCGCCGCGGCGCGCTTGGGCACCGCTTTGAAGGTGCTGATTCCATCCGACTGGGCCATTGCCGGCGCGCCGGCCAGGGCCAGGCTGGCGCCGCACAGCAGGGCGGCGAGCATGGTGCGGGTTGAGAGCATTTTTGTTTGCATTATCGAGTTCTCCTCACATTGGTTGATACAAAAACCCCGCCTGTCCAAACGGGGTGGGTACTGCAACAACAAGGCATGCAGGCATGCCGGACACCGGTGTCAACGCACCTTGTCAGTGCGTTGGGAAATCGAGGGAGCGGCGCATCAAGTCGCCGATCATGTCGGCGCTGACGGCCGACAGGGGCCAGCCCGGATGGCCGTGGCCCGTGTTGTAGAAGACGCAGGGCGATGTGCCCTGGCCGACCCGGATGTCGCGCATAACGCCATTGCATTCGGCCGTGCCGGCCATGCGGAAGCGATCCGTCCCCAGGCCCGCGTTGGAGGCCGGCAGCTGGCCGCCGTTGGCGAACCAGGTTTCCATCGCCGCGCAGCGATGTTTTTCGAGCAGCGTCGTGGCAAAGCCACGTTTCGCCAGGGCGTAAGCGGTCCTGACGCCGGTGATGCCGCCGCCAATTACTGCAATGGTTTTCATGTGTCGTCCGGGTTCCAGAAACGTCGATAGGAGAGTCCGCGCGCTGGTGCGCGTCGGATACCCCCTCTGTGCTGGACCTGAGAGATTCACCGGCAACGCGCGATGCGTGGACGGTTTGCTCCTTCGGTGCACCGGATGACGAATTCCGGTGGCTCTTCAGAGTTCAAATGGGTTATCGGTCCTTGGGCCTGAGAGATTCCGGGGCGGTTGCTCCTTCGGCGCCGCCGGCATACAAGACCAGCTTGTAACCGACAGACTCTCCCGATAACGCCTTAGCATTGCGCTAAATATGCATGAAGCATATGTATGCAGAATACATCAGGAAATGACGCCAATACAACCATTTTTAGTGATAGGTGTTGTTTCCCAGACAATACCGACAGAGCGCTCGGTTTACGATTTGCCGGAAACCTGGTCCCATTCCAGGGAAAAACGCGCCAGGAATTTCTTCAGGCGGTCGGCATCGTTCGGTTTGCTTTTGGCGCTGCGCGAGACGGCAAACAGCTTGCGCCCCGCATCGGACAAGGTGGTGGACTGGCGGCATACCTTGACCACGGCGGCCAGTTGGATGGCGTCGAACAGGTCGAGGCCGGCGGCGGCCTCGTCACCCATCAGTTCGACCAGGTCGACCTCGGCCGCGCTTGGCGCGCGCGTGTAGTGGTGCCACAGTTTTTGCAGCCGCGCCACTTCGGCGCTGACGATGCTTTCCGAAATGCCGCCGGCCTCGGCCAAGGTGGCCATCCTGGTCACCGAGGCCGACAGGTCGCGGAAGTTGCCGGCCCAGACGGCGTCGGGCGACATCGCGAAGCGCATGTAGCGTTCGCGCGCTTCCTTGTTGAAGCGCACCATTTGGCCGTACTCCTGGCTGAACTGGTTCAACTGGTAGACCAGGTTGGGCTCGATGTCTTCGGGCCGGTCGACCAGGCCGGGCAGGGCGTAGGTCCATAAATTGATGCGGGCGTACAAGTCTTCGCGGAAGCGCCCGGCCACGACATCGCTGGCGAGATCGCGGTTGGTGCCGGCGATGAGCTGGAAGTCGCTCTGCACTTCGTTGTCGCTGCCGACCGGATGAAAGCGCTTTTCTTCGATGGCCTTGAGCAGCATCGCCTGTTCATCCGGCCCCAGTTCGCCGATTTCATCGAGGAACAGCAAGCCCTTGTGCGCGCTGCGCAGCAAGCCCGGGCGGTCGGCGGCGGCGCCCGTGAAGGAACCTTTGACGTGGCCGAACAGGGTCGAGGCGGCGCCGTCGCCGTGCAGGGTGGCGCAGTTGAGCTCGACGAATTTGCCGTCGAGCTGGTGGCGCGTCTTCTTCAATTCGTAGACGCGCCGTGCCAGGAAGGACTTGCCGGCGCCGGTCGGGCCCATCAGCAGCATGGGCGCGCGCGACTTGATGGCAACGCGCTCGATCTCGTCGATCATGGTGTTGAAGCGGGCGTTGCGGGTGGCGATGCCGGACTTGAGGAAAGCCACGCCTTCGGCTTGCTCGCGCGAAAAGCGCTGGGCGATCTGGTCGTAGCGCGAGAGGTCCAGGTCGATCAGCGCGTAGCTGCCCGGCTCCGTGCTGGACTGGCGCCGTGGCGGCGAGCTTTGCAGCAGGCGGCCGGGGAAGAAGCGCGCTTCGGTCATCAGGAACATGCAGATCTGCACGACGTGGGTGCCGGTGGTGATGTGGATCCAGTAATCCTCGTTATCCGGATCGAAAGGGTAAGTCTTGGCGAAGTCGAACAGGGCGCCGTAGACCTCGCCGAAATCCCAGGCGTCGCTGATCGGAATGTGGTGCGGGACGACCGTGGTTTCCGGCGAGACTGCGGCGATGTCGGCCGTGACCGCGTCGACCAGCGGGCCGAATTTGCCGCTGAAGAGCATCTCGAAGCGATCGACCGCGTATTCCTCGTGCTGGGTGATGGCGATGCTGGGGCGCCACTTCTCCCAGCGCGCCGGACCTTTGCCGCTGTCGAGCTGGGTGCCGACGAAACCGATGACTACGATGCGTTTCTGTTTCATATCCGTATAAAGTTTTATCTGGTCGGATAATTTATCACGGGGTTGTCTGCTTGTCCATTTCTTGCTGTTCTTGCTTGAGAAATTGATAATCTTTTTTAAATCAAGGACTTGCGTTGTTCTGGCTGAGCTGGCTGCGGACCTGGCACAGCATTTGCAATAGAGGAGATACAAACGAGATTAGTGAGGAAGTAAAAATGGCAAACGCACAGTTGTTCCAGACCTTGAAGGGAATCTTTGTCCCTCGTGCCGACGGTCTTAATTCGGCAGGCGCAGCGGCTTACAGCATGACGCCGCGGCACCAGCTGGCGCAGTATGCGGCCACCGGTTGCTTGAATTCGACGTACTACGTCAATGCGCAATCGCAGCTGGCAACGGTGCTGGAACTGTGCGAAAACGTCGATACCAAATTCATCGCGCAAACGGCGATTTACTGCCGCGAACGTGGTTATATGAAGGATATGCCGGCGCTGCTGACGGCCGTGCTGGCCGCCAAGGGCGCGCCGGAACTGACGCCAGTGTTCCGCCGGGTCGTCAATAACGGCAAGATGCTGCGCAATGTGGTGCAGATCATCCGCTCCGGCGCGGCGGGCCGTAAATCGCTGGGCACGCGGCCGAAAAAGCTGGTGCAGCAATGGTTGAACCGCGCTTCGGAAAAAGAGCTGCTGTCGGCGTCGATCGGGAATATGCCTTCGCTGGGCGATGTGGTGAAGATGGTGCATCCGAAGCCATCGCAAGCCTGGCGTGAAGCGTTTTTCGCCTGGTTGATCGGCAAACCGTTCAATGCGGAGGCGCTGCCGGATGCGCTCAAGGCGTTCGAGGCATATAAGGCCGACCAGTCGCAGCCCGTGCCGGAAGTGCCGTTTCAGATGCTGACGTCGCTGACATTGTCGGCGCAGGCGTGGGCGCAGATTGCGCGCCAGGGCGGCTGGCACATGGTGCGCATGAATCTGAATACGTTCGGGCGCAATGGCGTGTATGCGTTGCCCGGCATGATCGAAGTGATCGCCGATAAGCTGCGCGATCCGGAGGCGATTGCCAGGGCGGGGGTGTTTCCTTATCAGTTGATGTCGGCGTATATGGCCGCGTCAAACGACGTGCCGCGGGCCATCAGCGACGCCCTGCAGGATGCGCTGGAGCTGTCGCTCGCCAATGTGCCCAAGGTCGAAGGCAAGGTGGTGATTTGCCCGGATGTGTCGGGATCGATGCAGTCGCCGGTGTCGGGTTACCGTGGTACGGCCACCTCGACGGTGCGCTGTATCGATGTGGCCGGACTGATTGCGGCGGCCATGCTGCGCAAGAATCCGGATGCGCTGGTGCTGCCATTCGAGAATTATGTGCGGGTGTGCGACCTGAATGCCCGCGATACGGTCATGACCAATGCGCAGAAGTTGGCGGCGATAGGCGGTGGCGGTACCAATTGCAGTGCTCCGCTGGCGCAGATGAACAAGCAGAAGGTGATGGCCGACCTGGTGGTGTATGTGTCCGACAATGAATCGTGGATCGACCAGCGTGCGGGTGCCACGGCAACGATGGCGCAATGGGCGGTGTTCAAGGAGCGCAATCCGGCGGCGCGGCTGGTGTGCATCGACTGCACGCCGAACAGTACCAGCCAGGCGGCGGAGCGTGCCGATGTATTGAATGTGGGTGGTTTTTCGGACGACGTATTCAAGATCATCGCTGCATTTTCGGCCGGCCAGCTGGGCGCCGGGCACTGGGTGGGCGAGATCGAATCGATCGCGCTGGAGTAAGGAAAGTTGACGTACCGGTTTTGAGTGCAGCGCGAATGCAGATGCGAATACATTTTCCCATGTTCCATTTCGCATCGACTCTTTGTCGCACTGTGCTCAATCGTTTTACCCCGAATGCGGGCAGGACTACATAGGGAGCTGCTTTTGGCTTGGCGCCGGCAGCTGATGTCCTGCCGAACCTTGTCGGGAATTTGTTGTACAGGTTTTGAGTGCAGTGCGAATGCTTGATGCGAATACATCTTCCAAAATTTACTTCGCATCGGATCTTTTGTCGCATTGTGCTCAATCGTTTTACCCCGAATGCGGGCAAGGACTACATCGATGTTGTGCTTTGGCGTTATGCCGGCAACAAGTGTCCTGCCAATCTTGTCGGGAATGGTTTCAGGGCGAATGCAGTCCGGATTACATTGCGTTCCCGGTTCGAGTCCGGGCGGTTGCGCGAGCGGCCGTAGCTCAATTGGTAGAGCAGATGTCCGGGCGATGTTGTCGCCCCCCCTTGTTTCGATGAATGCGGATGAAATTACATGGACGAGCGTCGAAGCGTGCTTCGGCAAAATCCGGTTCGATTCCGGTCGGCCTTGTGCCTGGCTCATTATTTCATCACCCTTGTCATCACCTTTTATACTGAGAAAAATTATGAAAAACGAAAATTACGATGTCCTGAACGTGGAAGATGGCCGCCATGTCAAAATGTGGACCAAAGGCGTCCCGGTGGAGGACGTGGCCAAGAAGCAGCTGGCCAATACCGCCAAGATGCCTTTCATTTACAAGCATATCGCGGTCATGCCGGATGTCCACCTGGGTAAAGGTTCGACCATCGGTAGCGTGATCCCGACGCTCGGTGCGGTGATTCCGGCGGCGGTGGGCGTGGATATCGGTTGCGGAATGATGGCGGCCAAGACCACCCTGACCGCGAACGACCTGCCGGATAACCTGTCCGCCCTGCGTAGCGCTATCGAGCGCGCCATCCCGCACGGTATGTCGCCGAAAACGCGCGGCTTCCGTGGCCGCGATGAGGGTTCGTGGAATACGCCGCCAGCGGCTGTGGATGTCGCCTGGGGCCAGTTGAAGGAGGAATTCGACGCCATCTGCCTGAAAACGCCGAAGCTGAAAACCACGAATAACTACCGTCACCTCGGTACCCTGGGTAGCGGTAACCACTTCGTCGAGGTGTGTCTGGACGAGGTAGGTTTTGTGTGGTTCATGCTGCATTCGGGTTCGCGCGGCGTGGGTAATGCCATCGGTACCCACTTCATCGAGCTGGCCAAGAAGGATATGCGTACGCACTTCATCAACCTGCCCGATCAGGACCTGGCCTACCTGGCGGAAGGTACGCAGCACTATAACGACTACATCCAGGCGGTCAGCTGGGCGCAGAAATTTGCGCGCACCAATCGCGATGTGATGATGCAGAACCTGATCACGGCGGTGCGTACCGTGATCACCAAGCCGTTCGAGACGCACGTGGAAGCGGTGAACTGCCACCATAATTATGTGCAGAAGGAGCATCACTTCGGTAAAGATGTGCTGATTACCCGTAAAGGCGCCGTGTCGGCCCGTCCGGGTGAGCTGGGAATTATCCCGGGGTCGATGGGAGCGAAGAGCTTCATCGTGCGCGGAAAAGGTAATCCGGACAGCTTCAACAGCTGCAGCCACGGTGCCGGACGCACCATGAGCCGTACCGAAGCGAAGCGCCGTTACACGCTCGATGACCAGATCAAGGCCACCGAGGGCGTGGAGTGCCGCAAGGATGAAAATGTGATTGACGAGATTCCGATGGCGTACAAGGATATCGACGCGGTCATGCACGCCCAGCGCGATCTGGTGGAGGTGGTCCATATCCTCAAGCAGGTGGTGTGCGTCAAAGGTTGATGCGGCTGCTGCTTACTATATATAAGAAGAAGAGTTAAAGATGATTGAATTAGATGGCGCCGTCGGCGAAGGCGGCGGACAAATCCTGCGCAGTGCGCTGACCTTGTCCATGATTACCGGGCAGGCGTTTTGCATCAAGAATATCCGGGCCGGGCGCAAGAAGCCCGGACTGCTGCGCCAGCATCTGGTGGCGGTGCAGGCGGCCACGCAGATCAGCGGCGCTACCGTCACCGGGGCGGAACTGGGTTCGCAGACGCTGGTTTTTGCGCCAAAGGCGATCAAGGGTGGCGATTACCAGTTCGCGATCGGCTCGGCCGGCAGCTGCACGCTGGTGCTGCAAACGGTGATGCTGGCATTGCTGCATGCGGACGGGCCGTCGACGGTGCGCGTCAGCGGTGGCACCCATAATCCGATGGCGCCGCCGGCGCAGTTTCTGCAGCGCGCCTATCTTCCTTTGCTGCGCAAGATGGGTGCCGATATCGACATCGAGTTGCTGCGCTCGGGGTTTTACCCGGCCGGTGGCGGCTGCGTCGTAGCGACCATCGCTCCCTGCCCACAATTGCGGCAGTTGACGTTGATGGAGCGCGGTGCGCGCGTTGAGGGATATGCCGAAGGGATTGTGGCAGGGTTGCCCGCGTCGATTGCGCTGCGCGAACTGGAATGCGTCGGCCTGGGGATGAACTGGACCGGCGATCAGCTGCGCATGCGTGGATTGCCGGGCGAGCAGGGGCCGGGGAATGTCTTGCTCATTACCCTGGAATACGAGCATGCGACCGAGGTGTTTTGCGCTTTTGGCGAAAAAATGGTCAGGGCCGAGACCGTCGCCAAGGACGCCATGCACGAAGCGCGCCGCTATATCGCGTCCCAGGCGGCGGTGGGCGAGCACCTGGCGGACCAGATGATGCTGCCGATGGCGCTGGCTGGCGGCGGCAGTTTTACGGCGGACGTGATCTCGCAGCATGCCATCACCAATGCGGAGATCATCGGCCGTTTTCTGCCGGTCGCGATCACGCTGGAAGAGGGCGAACAGCGCAGCACCTGTACCGTTCGTGCGACGGCGTGAAAAGAGTCCTTGCCAGCGTGGGGAGGGCTTTGCTATAGTTCGCCTCCCCGCTGAAAGGGTTAACGAAATCAAGTAGTTAGCAGGCAGTTGGGAGCGTCCCGAAAGAGACGCGGTAGCAAAGAAGGGGTTGACGA